>JBBACR010000078.1:0-2608 GCA_041656875.1 Candidatus Pacearchaeota archaeon | reverse complement strand
ACTGTTACTTCTACTTATTTTAGTCCATGTACAGATAGTATTGTTGCTAAATGGAATCCTTCTAAGGGTGATTTTGATTTAGTTCCTGCTTGTGAAAGTAATAATATAATCGCAACTTTGATTTGTGATGGATTTATTCCTCTTGAAACATTTACATTTGATAATGGGACTCAAATAAGAGACTATGTAAACAGTCTTGGATTATATACGCCTATTCCTGATGCACATATACTTGATTCAACTTCTGAAACTTCAGGAAGTGTTACATTTAGTTCTGTTAATTCTCCTCTTTATTATCCTCCAAGTCAGAGTGATCCCAATTACCAATGTATAGATGGACAAGGATCTTGGACATATAATAATGGGGCTTTTCCTATGCAAATTTCAGATAGTTCTCATTTTTCTGCTGGAAAAATACTAAAAATTTCAGATCCTAGTGGAAATGTTTGCGATAGGGTATCTTATTCTGGGTGCTGGTGTAAGGCATGTGGTTGTAGAAATTGTGGAACAAGCTGTGAAGGGGGTACTCTTTATGATTCTACTAGCAGTAAAATAAAGGTAGGATTTTATAGCAGTAATGTAATGTCTGTAGCTAATACTCCGATTGCAGAATATTCTCTTAGTTCTTTTATTGGGGGAGGTATTGAAATTCCTGCTGGAACAAATTATATTTTTGTATCTTTTTCAGATTATCCTGGAGAATATGGGGATAATAGTCTTGGAGTTAAGATGACTTTTAATTATCATATTGTAAGTAATATTTATGCACAAGATTCTGGAGCAATAGGAAATGATGCAGTTACTCTTGCAAAAATCTGCGAGCTTAAAAATCTTCCAGTTGTTTTAAGCAATACTTCGGCTAGTTTTAAATATTGTAATAATAATAATACTATTGCTTATTGGAATGCAGGTGAAAATAACTTTACACTTATTCCTGCTTGTGATTCTAATTCTTATGTTGATAAATTAGTTTGTCAGAATGTTTCTAGACTTTGCAATGAGTATGAAAAATTAAATGTTTCACTTAATTTTTCTTGGGATGTTGCAATAGCAGTTCCAAATATAAGCATAAATATAATTTCTCCTGAAGGAAATACTAATGTGAATCCTAATAAATTTTTTAATGTTGAAGCTAATATCAGTTGCAACTCATTTGCAGATTGCGGACATATAAATCTAACTCTTAATAGCCCCACCACAACTCAAGTTGAAAATGGAGGATTTGAGCTGGGAGATTTTACTAATTGGACAAGATGGTCTGCAACCGGAAGCGCAAATGCAACAATATCTACGAGTCAGTATTTTAATAATAGTGGTTATTCACTCAATATGCTTACTACTCCTGATAGAAAATGGCAGAGTGTAACTCAAACTTTTGCAAGCACAAGTCCAGCTTATCTATGCTTATGGGTTAAAGGAAGTCTTACTACTTATTCTTCTTATGTAGATTATTTTGATGTTTATGTTTTAGATGATAGGCCTAATTCTCCTTTGCTGCTTGAAAGATATCAGAATACAAACTGGGCTGATTGGACTAGAATATGCCTTAATTTATCTTCTTATTATCCAACTGTAAATCCAATCAATGGGGTTTTGTTTTATGGCTATGATGCTATTTATAGCAATAATCCTGATAATAATATTTATATTGATGATGTTTGCCTTGCTGATGCATCTCAAACTTGTCTTGTTCCTTACGGCGGAGGAATAATTTCAATGACTGAAGGAGAAACTCCTTTTTATACAAATATTTCAAATCCTTATAACTTGACTCTTGATGCTGGGCAATCACAAGTTGTAGACTGGTATGTTAATGCAACAGGAAGTTTTGGAGGTGTTAATCCTTTTTTTGCTTTTGCAAATTTAATTGACAATATACTTATTGATAATTCAATTATCTCTTATACTACTAATCCTTGGAATGTTACAATTGGTGGTTCAAGTATTAATCTTTCTTTGATTAATCCTCTTACAAATGCAAATCCAAACAAGTTTAATAAAATCAGTGTTAATGTATCTTGTGCCTCACTTAGTGATTGCGGAAATCTTAATTTAGTATTGGACCGGCCAACTACAACTCAAGTTGAAAATGGAGGATTTGAAACAGGAGATTTTACTAACTGGACAAAATGGACTGAATCTGGAAGCACAAATGCAACACTCTCAACTAGTGAGTATTTCAACGATAGTGGTTATTCTCTTAACATGCTTACTACTCCTGATAGAAAATGGCAGAGTGTAAGTCAAACTTTTGCAAGCACAAGTCCAGATTATCTATGCTTATGGATTAAAGGAAGTCTTACAACATATTCTTCTTATGTTGACTATTTTGATGTTTATGTTATAAATGACAGGCCTAATTCACCTAGACTTGTTAGTAGCTATACTAACACTAACTGGGCTGATTGGACAAGATTGTGCTTAAACCTTACTCCTTATATTCCTTCCCCATATAACCCTGTTAATGGAGTTTTACTTCAAGCTTATGATGCGATTTATAGCAGTAATCCTGATAATAATATTTATATTGATGATGTTTGCCTTGCTGATGCTAATACTGAATGTTTAACTCCTTATGAGGGAGGAATAATTTCAATTACTGAGGGAG
>JBBACR010000077.1:0-2651 GCA_041656875.1 Candidatus Pacearchaeota archaeon | reverse complement strand
TCAAACTATTAAGAAAGTCTGATATTAGTTTCAATGTTCCCGAATCGGCTCCACTACTATCTGTACCACTCAACGGTATTGAATTTATAATAGTATTTACTAATCCACTATTAGGCGTTAAAAGAGAGTTTACAACTAATCTTTGCTTCTGCAATGCGTTAGAAACTACATCACAGGATTGTATATTAAACAATATTGTACTGCGAGTAGTCATCAATAAGGAAGCTTTCTGAGTAGATAAGAATGATTTAATACCCACTCTTAATGGTCTCGATAGATTGATAAAGAATTGAACCAATCTAGCATCGATCCCAGTAGACTCAGCTATTGTTTTTGCTTGGGTACTTGACATTATATTAACTCCGCATTGTCCATAACAAATCCATACCCAATTTCCTCAAAGTAAGGTAATGGGTATGAGTCCCAAATTACACCAATATGAGGTATATGTGACATACTTTTAATTTTATTTATACTTATAACCGTACCTGTTGTACCTATTGGAAGTTCTCCAATAATAGAGTAAGATCGTGCTAATCTTGAAGTACCTTCCTTTATTCTGATTCTATCTCCTATTTCAAAATCATTTGAGAGTCTGGGTATATCCCATTGATATCTCTCCTTCCATTTAGGTTTACTAAGACTGACCAAATCCTTTCCAGATACAATACCTGTATGACGAGGATATGAATCTGATGTTACATATAAAGATTCACCACTCTTATTTTTGATTGAAAGATAATATTCTCCATCATGTACTATTCTAATTATGGTTCCTCTAAAAGGTTTACCCTCCACTAATGTTTGAGAATAAACTTTCCAAAACCCCTCTCCTGAACCAACAGAACCTCCAATTATTAATACTTCCTCACCTAACTCAAATTCATCTATTTCTGGTATATCCCATGATAAAGATCCATTTCTTAATTCAATTGTGGCATGCCACCAACCCCTTCCCTCTTTCCCATTCTCGTCTATTAGGAAAAGTTCACCATTATTATATCCTTCTCTTATCAATGATGCTACATGATCATAATCCACTTGACTCATTTCAATACTCTGATCAAATATCTCATAGTTAATGCTCCAACCCTCTCCAGAAGTATATCCCTGCTCTATAAGATTAGCAATATTATCCAGATAAGCTTCATCTTGTATAGACTCTCCATCTTCAGGTTCTTCAGGCCATATGTCCCAACTTAATGTGTCCCTTACAAGTTCTAGATCTTCGGTTGCGAAAAAATCTCCTTGTGTATCACTTGGGTCCAAACTAACTACCCAACTATCTTTTATATAAGAAGGTCCTTTATTCACTATATAAAAAATACGATAGGGATTCTCTTTGTAAGCTTTCGGAATTTCAGAATCGTATTCTACCCATGTATCAAATCGTATATAAACAGTCTTATTCTTAATTCTTACCTTACTTCCAACTTTTAATTCTAAATCAGGTATATCCCAAGATAATAATAGATCCTTCTCAGATTTAATATATTTTAATAATCTCTTTCTTATCATATCATTATTGAGTTTAATAAAATCATCAAACTCTGCCTGACTATTAGCCTGACCCACAATATAAAAACCACTAACAGTGCTGACATCCAATCTTCCAGGAGGTGGAACTTCATTAGACTCAGGTTTCCTACCCTTAAAGGGAACTACACATGAGTATATTCCAAATATATCCTTATTATCTTTGTATTGCTTCACACAACCATAAGATATTATATCTGAATCTTGCCTACATATTGCACATATTATTGTCCCATAAGATATATTCATTTCCTTTAATTGATCTTTTGTATATGGTCCATCTAATGCAATACCTATGTCCCAAGATAACTTCTCTGTTGATTGAATATAACTCTCTATCTCTGATTTATTATTCTCTATAAAGCTTTCAAACTCTTCAGAGGTTATATTAGTAGCAATAATATTAAATTCTGTTCCCTCAAGATATCCTACTTTTCTAATATCAAATTTGTAATTAATTATATCTATGAAATCTTTGAGTTTGTTATTGTAACCATAACAACATTTGTCTACTAAACCCTCTGAACCTACATGTATTACATTATAATCCCCCCTTTTCATTGGAAATCTAACCAATATTACATCCAATGGAACATCCCTTAGTTCAGACATACCTATAAAATTGCCTGGATTAAAAGATCCAATTGATATATCCCATGCTAATGAGTTCAATTATACACCTGTTGATAGCAACCGTTCTATTACTGCAGTATTGATTGGTATCATCTCTCTAATCCATTGTTCAAACTGTTTAAGAAGAGAACTAATACTAGCTCCATCAGAACCTTCATCAGCACTTTGAATTTTCTTTTGCTGAGTACCAGATATCGGGAATTCATATAAGAATCTCTCAACCACCATCTGCATATCCTTATTCTCAATAATAGCCTTGAGCTTTCGAATCTGCTCAGATAATGTTTTGTCAAGCTTATCAGCCTCAGCTAAAACTTGTGTTAATGATGCTGTAGGAGATGTAGCTTTCTCTCTCGAGACTGCAGCCCAAATCTTATTCTCATATGCCTGAACATGATCTTCTGATTGAGTCAATTGATCATATACCATATCAATATAACTTCTCATCTGATCGGCTTGCTTTGCTATCTCAGATTCATATG
>JBBACR010000076.1:0-2713 GCA_041656875.1 Candidatus Pacearchaeota archaeon | reverse complement strand
AATCTACAAGGAACAAAAGCAGAAATAAAATTTAAAGATAAAGAAAATAAGAGAAATGTACCAACTAAAAAGATGAATATTTTTTTTGTCATTTGTCACCTATCTATATTTAAGATTTCCTCCTTTTTAATTTTTTCTTTAAACGTGATCTCGCCACAAAAAATAATGAAAAAATAACGATGAGAGATACGAAAGTTATTAACACGGCAATAATAGGTACTCCTGCAATAGAGTAAGATAAGTTATAAACTCTTGGTACAAGAGATATTCTTTTAACTTCAATGTTTTGGGGGTCTGCATCTGAAACTACAGAAATTTCCCCCTGAAATATTTTATCAAAAAAATCAGAATCTTCAATTACAAAAATAATCTTAAAAGAATTATCAGATAAAATTTCACAAGTAAGGTTTTCTCCAGAAATAACTAAACATTCTCTTATCTTTTTATTAACTGTAAAAGTATATTCAATTTTTGGATTTTCTTCAAATTGAAAAATTATGAAGGGTCTATCTAATCTTGGAGGGTTAACAAGCATCTCATTAGTTATCCCAAGAACAGAAGTAAATAAATCATAAGTTTTTACTATGTCTAAAGTTTGATAAGTCTGTTCAAGTTCTCCTTCGTTAAATTTCCCATAAAATAAAATCATATCATTTAATGTTGGAGCAAATCCCTCTGAAATTAGATTCCCAAGAATAGATTCCATATCTGATTTTTTAAGAGAACATTCTCCAGAAAAATCTTGAACTGCTAATGTTTGCTCTGTTTTTTTAATTGAACAATAAGTGTTAATTCTTGCATAAAAAACTGCCCTTTCTAATTCTGAATATAAAACAGTGCTATCAATTTGTTTAAGTGCAATAGTTGGTATTTTTTCAACCTCTATCTCAGATCCACCTCCCCCTCCCGAAGAAAGTTGTGATACTGTAAAACTTTCTGTTGTTGAATTTTCATTTCCTGCTAAATCAACAGCAAATATAGTAAGATTATAAGTTCCGTAATCTGTTACGGTTGCAGAAACATTTGTTCCACATGAAAAAGAAACATTATTATTCAACCCATCTATATTTCCGTCCGAATCAAATATGGAATATTTACAACTATCTAAATTTGTGTCATTTGCAGTATTATTAAAAGAAATTGTTTGAGATCCTGCTGTTGTTTTTATTGGTAAATCTATTGAGATAGTTGGAAAGATTGTATCTGTAGTAAAAGTATAATTTCCATACTGAGAATATGCAGAATTTCCTGTGAGAGATGTGTTACACCAAACAGTATATGAATAACTTGTTTCTGAAAGATTTAGTTTAAAAGTATTAATTACGCCTTTTGTAATACTATTATCTGTTTGATTTTTAGCCCATACTCCTGTAGAATTACTATATAAAATACAAGTGTCTATCTCTTGTGTTGAATGCTCAGGAGTATAATTAAATTCTACATTAGTTTTATAATTTAAATAAGAATTATCTGAAGGATAATTTAATGAGATTACAGGACTATTTATATCCACATTTATTGTATAATTATTATCTGCAGAAGTAGAACGAGAATTATTATTTGTTGCTTCACAATTCCAGTAAAATGTATCTGTGGAATTAAATGTCATTTGATAGGTTGTTGAATTTGAAATACCTGTAAGATTTTTTGTTATTGATAAGTTTAAATCGCCTGTTGAATTCCAAAAATTAAAAGTTATATTTGATAATTGAATCTCATCTGTTGCTGAACAAGTAAAATTTTTTACTGATGGAGAAAAGGAATTATTCTCTGGAGATTCTAATGTTACAAATGGTGCAGGGATGTATTCTATATCTATCATTGAATATTCTAATACTCCCGTTGTATCTGAATGGAAAATAAATGGGATAGTACAATTATTTCCTGATAAAAAACATCCCTCACAATCACACGCTCCTGAATTGAGGGCATTATTTAACACAGAAGAAAAATTTAAAGTTTTATCTGGCGAATAAGTTGAATTAAACTCCCCTGTGTGATTCCAGATCTTTGTGCTATTTACAGAAATATAAGGATTTGTTAAGGATAATAACGGTATCTCCCACCAAACAGCATCTTCATGAACAACGCTACTTGTGGTAACAAAAGGATAACCAGAAAGCCTAACCCAACCAGTAGCATTTAAGCAGTAAAGATGTGGTGGACCTCCAACAGAATATATTGAAGTTAGATTAAGAAATATATCATTAGGATCATAATCAAAACAAGAATCGGGTATAGTAAGATTAACAGAACCTTGACTTCCTGCTCCACGAAATTTCCATATTAGCCCTGTTGCACCAACTGGCTTTTTATAATTAAACATAATCGTTGAATAAGGCTTTGAATAAGTACAAAGATCCCAATCTCCATCATAAATTCTACCCATCCCTCCAAGAGATGTAGAAAAACAGAAGTACCAACTTCCCCCCGTAATGGTATAACCCCCCCCATAATTTAACAAATAATCTCCATCAATTCCAGTTTGGTTTGGCGTGTCTGCAGATTCTTGATAAAAAAAAACAGGAGAAAGATATCCACTCAAATTCAAATAAGCACTTGTAACAATTGCATTTTTTGGAATTGTTAAATTTCTTGTTATGTTCTGACTATCTATAAAAGTTAAATTCTCTGAAGATAAAGAATTGCTGAACTGGTTTAAAACACAAGAAGAATTAACAGATAAAATTAAAAACAATAAAATTAAAATTCC
>JBBACR010000075.1:0-2819 GCA_041656875.1 Candidatus Pacearchaeota archaeon | reverse complement strand
TTAGTGCACGAGATATTAAAGTTAGAAAATTAGAATTAGAATTAGATAAATGCCTTGATGTATTAAGAGAAACTGCTTCAAAAAAGATTTACAAATGAAAAAACAAAATACAAAAATTAAATCAGAAGAAAATATTTTGGATAATAAAGTAAAAATAAAAATTAAAAAACTAAATTCTGATGCGATTGTTCCGAAATACGCGAACGAAGGCGACGCTGGAATGGATTTATTTTCTGTCGAGGATTTAATTTTAAAACCAAAACATCGAGCACCTATAAAAACCGGTTTGTCAATTGAACTTCCAAAAGGTTATGTTTCTTTGATTTGGGATAAATCTGGAATTGCACTAAAAGGAATTAAAACAATGGGGGGAGTTATTGAACACACTTATCGAGGAGAATATAAAATTATTTTAGTAAATTTATCGTCGGAGAATTATGAAATTAAGAAAGGACAGAAAATTGCGCAATTATTAATTCAAAAAATTGAAACTGCAGAAGTTGAAGAAGTTGAAGAATTATCTGAAACAACTCGTGGCGACGGCGGTTTTGGTTCTACAGGAAAATTTTAATTCAATATATATGTTTGAGTTACTTTTATATTTATAAAATCAAAAAAGATAAAATAATATGGTAAGAGTTATTGAACCGCAAGTTGATTTTCTTTCTTATGGACCGACAGTAAAATTAATTGATGAAGAAAAAAATGAGACAATTATTTCTCCAGACGATTTAGTTTATGGTGCTGCGGGAGTTACATTTAAGGGAATGAATTTTATTAATGATGTTATTGATTTAAAAAAAGAGGGTATTGATTTTCAAGAAAAAAGAGATAAAGCAATTATAAAATCTGTCGGTGCTGGGCATGCGTCGATGTCAACATCAATGGGATTTTGGACAATTTTGCAGGGCGGTTGTTCTAAACTTGTTGATTCAATTTTTACTGGCGCAACTTATGTAAGTGCTTTGATGCCTTCTGGAAGAAGAGTTCCAATTTCAGAAGAAGAAATTGTTGTTCCGCAGGGAATTGCAGACAAGGGCGGAAAATTATTGGATTTATTTTTAGATGTTTCTAAAAAAAATATTCAAGCTTATGAAGCATTACAAAATAATGGAGTTCCAAAACAAGAAGCAAGTAAGATTGTTCAATACTCTCACAGTGGAGGTGGATTTTTGTTTATGCCAATTGAAACTTTAGTTTATTTTTCAAAGCTTGCAGAAAGCAATCCGGATGATATGCCTTTAGAAGGAAGAGAAATAATTGCGCAGTTGGAAAAGATTGTTCATCAAAATGGGATGGGTGTTGTTTATGAATCAAGAAAAAACGCGCCTCGTGCGAGTAATGTTAATCCAAATATTTTTCATCACAGAACAACTTGGGCGCAAGAAGTTTTTGAAGGCGGAAATTTTTATCTTGAACCTGCAATAATTTCTGAAAGCGATGCTCTTCCGGAATTAAGAGACGCAAGAATAGGAAAATATTTATCAAACAGAAAAAAATTATTTGAAGATGTTGGGAATAATTGGAAAGATTCTTTGAGAGAACTTGAAGATATCGTCGCTGATTATAATGATTCTGTAAATGTTCAGACAATGGTAAATACTCCGTGGAGAGTTTGGGGAGAAGTGAAGAGACACAGAACTTTATCGCAGAATGCTGGTTCAATTTATTTGGCGATGCAAAAAATTATGGGGGGTAATTTTTATCCAATAGAAATGAAAAAATTTATGTCTATTCCAGAAAGTGTTTCAGATAATTGGGCAAATGATTCTTTATGGGGAGTAAGATTTTATGATTCAATTGAAACTTATCAAATATTAATTGAGGGAGGAATTAAAGAAAGTGATGCGATCGGAATTGTTCCTCGCGGGATTAAATTTCCTGTTATAAAAAATTTTGATTTGTATAATTTGACGACGGGTTATGCTTCATTAAGACAATGTGTTGGAACTGTCGAGCCAGAAATGAGAGCAATAACTGGAAAGGAAATGGAAATGATTAAAGAAAGTGAAATTATTGGAGACGACGTGAAAAGATTAATTGCTCCGAAATGTCATTACGGAGGATTTTGTCCTGAAAGCGATTACAAAAAATGCTGTGGTTTAGTTAAAGCAGTTGTTCCAAATTACAACGAGGAAATGCATAAAAATATTTGGGCACAGAGAGAAGGCGAGATAAGAGCAGAGATTCAAAAATATAAATAAAAACTTTTATAAAATCTTGAAGTTCTAAATAAAGATGGAAAGTGTTGTTGAATTAAGTGAAAAGAAATTTGATGATTTTGCAAAACAAGGTTTAGTTTTTTTAGATTTTTTTGCTGAGTGGTGTATGCCTTGTGTAATGATGGGGCCGATTGTCGAAGAGGTTTCTGAAAAATTTTCTGGAAAAATAAAATTCGCAAAAGTTAATGTCGGCGAGAATGAATCACTCGCGAGAAAATTTAATGTAAATTCAATTCCAAATTTTGTTTTATTAAAAGACGGGAAAGTTGTTGACAATTTTGTTGGTGCGATGGAAGCTGATGAATTAGAAAGCAAATTAAAAAAATTTATTTAAGACAAAGAATAATTTTATAAATTAAGATTTCTAACAAATTAGTAATGGCTCCGTAGCTCACGGGTTTCTTTAAAGAAAAAGAAACTACGATGGTAGAAATGTTTAAAATGCATTGCTCGCTACGAAGTTAATTAAAAAATATGGCTCCGTAGCTCAGCCTGGTTAGAGCACTGGACTTTTACGCATCGCTGAAATAAAATTCGCGAAGCGAAGATATCCAGGTGTCGAGGGTTCAAATCCCTTCGGGGCCATTTATTTCATAA
>JBBACR010000074.1:0-2905 GCA_041656875.1 Candidatus Pacearchaeota archaeon | reverse complement strand
AAGCTAATTTTAGTTTTCAGATTGGAATTGAGAAAAGAGCAGTCAGTTTATCTACAAATCAGATTGAAAATATTATTGAAGATTTAAATGATACAATTGAAAGTTTTGAAGAAATTTCAGATAATTTGGGAATTGTCGTCGATGGATTGCACAAAACTTGTCTTGCTACTGGCGCGATTTTAGTCACAAAGAATTTTATTGCAGGACTTGGTGGTGCAGGTGTTGCAAGACAATATGTTATGCGTGGAGCAGATGGATGGTTTGAAAAATGTGCTGGTTTAGTTGATAATGATGAATATATTTCAATAGATAAATGTCTTTCTGATAATTCTGAACAAATCAATAAAGATGTTGATTCAATGACAAAAATAGTTGAAGAACAAAATAAAAAGATAAAAGAATTACAAGAGAAATCTTCTACTACTCAGTTTTTGTTAGAGCAAGTTGTAAATGATGATTTATTTATGGAAGATTATTCTGAACAAGTTTATAATAAATTTTCTCAGAATTCAAATATTCCTGATGTAATTACAGACCCAACTGGAAAAGGTGATTCAATTAATAAAGAAGAAATTTTGCAGATTCTTACTTATGCTGGTTGGGAAAATAATTATTACTCTGTAGAGGATTTAAGAAATATTGAACTTTATTCTGAAGTTTTGAATGATAATTCTGCGAGCAGTGAACTTAAAAAAATTGCTTACTCTGAAATTTATTCTGAACTTTCTGATATAAAATCAAATTCAAATTATTTCTTAGAAAGACAAACGATTTCAAGTTCGTTAAATAATGTTAATCCTTCGCAAATTAATTCTTTATCTTTTGGAGAGAGAACAACTAAATTAGAATATCAAGGATTAACTATTGCAAATCTTGGTGAGTCTATTCCTGGTGAATCTTCTAATTCTCCTATTGCAATTGTTCAAACTTTATCTGGAATGCGTTCTGGGAAAAAATATGTTGCTGTTTTAGATTCTTCAAGTGGAACTTCTAAATTACCTATTAAAAGTTTAGATGGTAAACTTGCGATTTATGATTATCCCTCTTTGGTACTTACAGAAAATTATCCTCAAGAATTACTTTCTATTTATTTTGAGAAATATGATTCTTCAAATTATAAAAATGATTATAAGAATGAAAAGTTGAGATATTATGAAACAGAACCTTACAAAGGATTGCCTGCAGTTGTTCCTTTTGATTTGGATGATGGATGGTATGCAGCGACGAAACAAACACTTCCTGTTGCAGGAAATATTCGGGCTTATGATGCTTCTGGGAAAGTTAATAGTTTTTATTTATGTAATGTTGGAACGAATGGTTTAGAGGAATTTTCTTCTTCGAACTATGGAGATGATGAATGTATTTTAATTAATACTGGAACAGGACAGCCGTTTAGTCAAGTTCCTGGTTTGAGTGAATCTGATGCGAAGAAATTTGTTGATTGTGCTTTAGATGCAATTCAACAAGCAGCGAATGCTTATCCTGCAACAGGACAAGTTCAGATTAATACAAATTGTGGTGGGAGAATTAGGGTTAGCGTTGGAGAACCTGCTGTTGATGTTCCTGAATTTGCTTGTCAAGATTTTATGTCTCCTGAAGAATGTTTGTTATTGTTTAATGTTTGTGATCCTGTTCTTTGTCCGTCGAGTAGATGTGATTTTGGTGGAAGTTATCCTGTTAATAATGTTGCACAGACAGGAATTATCGGAAGTTTAGTTTTGTGTTTACCAAATGCTCAAGAAGGAATTTTAATTCCAATTTGTCTCACTGGTGTAAAATCTGGTGTTGATTCTTTTTTATCTGTTTTGACTTCTTACAGAAGCTGTTTACAGGAAAGTTTGGAAACCGGACAAATGGCGGGAATTTGTGATGAGATGTATAGTATTTTTATTTGTGATTTTTTCTGGGAACAAGCACTTCCTCTTGCAGACATAGTTGTTCCTAAATTAATTGAAGTAATGCTTGGACAAAATGTTCGTGGTGGTGGAGAATATCTTACTGTGCAAAATGCTTTAGAAAATTCAGATAATGCTTTGTCATATTTTTCAAATTATTATGGAACAAACATAAAAGAAGCATTTACACTTAGAACAAAAGAAGTAATTCAGAATGAGATTTGTAAAAACTTTGTTTCTGGTGTCGCGCCTTCTGGTGCAGATTTAATTGATGGTTTGACTACTGCAGATTCTCCTACACAATTTTATGGAAAGTTTGAAGAAAATTCTTTGACAACAGCGACGGTTCCTGCAATTTCACATTACAAGGTGTTTTATCATATTTATGCAGGAGAAAATTCTGGTGCGTATTATAAAGTTTATTTAAAGGGAAATCAAGAGACATCTTATTATCAAGATACTTCGTCTGCTTTAATTGTTGCGTCTGGTTATGTTAATTCAGGAAGTTATGCAACAGAATCAAAAGATATTACAGGAACTTCTGGATATCAACAACTTTGTATAAGTGTGAATGACCAAGAAGAGTGTGGGTTTAAATCAGTTACAACGGATTTTGCAATTAATTATGTTACAGATGAATATCTTTCAAGTCAAGCAGAAACAACAAAAATTACAACGCAAAAAGAATGTATTTCTGGAACTATTAATCCTTATAATCTTCTTAATTTAAATGTTCAAGATTCTGCTGAATCTTTGATTGATCCTGCAATTTATAATAAAGGAATTATTCGAGTTTGTTCAACTTCAAATCCTGGAAAAAATTCAGATACTAATTATAATAGTGAAAATGCGAGATGGGTTGATGTTGGTTATTGTGATGATAAAAATATGAGATGTTGGATTGATAAAGAAAGTGTTGAAGAAGTTATAAAAACAGTTTCTGTTGAAGAGAGGTCATTAAGTAATCTTACTGAAACTGTAATTGATACTTTAGAATCTGAAGGAGTTTA
>JBBACR010000073.1:0-3042 GCA_041656875.1 Candidatus Pacearchaeota archaeon | reverse complement strand
ATAATTACAACCTTAAATAACTGGGATGGAATTTATGCATATAATTCAAATAATAATAATCTAACAAACATAACTGCAAATTCAAATGATGAAGGGATTTATTTAGATAATGTTAATAATACAATCTTAACAGACATAATTGCAAGTTCAAACTCTGGTTCTTATGGGTTGGGTATTGAACTTTATGGTTCAAATAATACATTAACAAATGTAACTGCAAATTATAATGAAGATGATGGAATTTATTTAACCACGTCATATAATAATACTTTAACAGATATAAATTCAAGTTCAAATTTAGGTGATGGGGTTGATATTTATTACTCAAACAATAATACTATAATAAATGTAACTGCAAATTATAATTATATAGGGGTTTCTTTAGATGAATGTTTAAATAATAATTTAACAAACATAACTGCAAGTTCAAATGATGAGGCTGGAATTCATTTGGATGGAAATTCAAAGTATAACCTTTTCACAAATATAACTTCAAATTCAAATTTTTATGGGATTTCATTTTGGTTTGCTATCGAAAATACAATTACTAATTCAAGAATTGAAAATAATTCTGAAGCAGGTTTTGATTTTTTTACTGATGATTGGTATACTGATACTTATTTTTATAATAATCTCATTAATAATTCAATAAATACTCAAATACGATTGGGTAATACTGTCTTAAATTATTTTAATACAACTTTAATAGAAGGAACAAATATTGTTGGAGGTCCTTATATTGGAGGAAATTATTGGGCTTATCCGAATGGAACAGGATTTTCTGAAAATTGCACTGATGTAGGAGGAGATGGAATTTGTGATGAAGCGTATTTAGTTTATACAAGTTCTTATGGAGACATCTATGATTATCTGCCTTTGGCAGATTATTCTGATTCAACAGGACCAACAATTTCTATAATTTATCCTACTGCAACATCTTACACTTCTGTAACTTCTTTGAGTTATACTGCTTCAGATTCAAGTGGAGTTGATTATTGTTGGTATTCTTTAGACAGCGGAGTTACAAATTCAACGCCTGATTCTTCTTGTGAAAATGTAACTGGTTTGAGTGCAGCAGTTGGAAGTCATACTTGGACAGTTTATGCAAATGATAGTTTAGGAAATGAAAATTCTGATTCAGTGACTTTTACAATTTCATCCCCTGTTGTCGACGGTGGAAGTTCAGGAGGAGGTTCATCAAGTTCTTCAGATGATGATGAAACAGAAGAAGGAGAGATTGAAATTGGAACTTTATCTTCAAACTCTCAAAGAATTATTTTTGTTAATGAAGAAAATTTAGATTTATACAAATTAGTTGTTTATACAAAAAATGCAATAAGTCAAGCTTCATTTTCAATTTCTGAAATTAATAAATTAAATTTAGGTTTATCTATTGAGAATATTTATCAAGCATTTGAAATAAATAAAACAGGATTTGTTAATGAGGATATTAGTAATGTTACTTTTGAATTTAAAGTTAACAAATCTTGGGTTGGAGAAAAAGATGTTAAGAAAATTATTCTTCAAAGAAAAGAAGATGATTCAAACGAATGGAAAATTTTGAAAACAAATTTATTTGACGAAGATGAAAAATATTATTATTTTAATGCAATTTCTCCTGGATTTTCTGCGTTTGCAATTTATTTTGACGAGGAAGTTTGTGATGTTGGTGATTTAGTTTGTGTTGAAGGTAATCTTCATTTGTGTACTTCTGACAGAGTTTTACTTCTTGTTCAAAAATGTGAATTTGATTGTAAGTATGGACGATGTATAGAAAATTATGATTTAGATACAAAGTTGGAAGAAGATGAAAATGTTTTTCAGAGGTTTTTAAAAATTGTTTCTAACCTTAGAGTTAATTTAGGAAATGTTTTTTTCTTTGCAATAATTGGATTTATTTCTGTATTTTTTATAATAATGTTTTATTTAATTTTACGAAATAAAAGAAAGTCAAAAGTAAAAGAGGATTTAAATTTTAATTAGATATTTTTATAAATGTTTTTATCTTATTTTTAACATGAATAAAAGAGGTTTATCAACAATTATTATTGTCTTAATTCTTGTAGGTTTATCTTTAGTTGCTGTTGGTATAATTTGGGGAGTTGTTGCTGATTTATTGAAAACTAGCGGTGAACAAAGTACTTCTCAATTTGGTTCTCTTTTTTTAGATTTGAGGATAATTAATGTTAAAATTCTTAGTGGAGAAGTTTCTGTCACGGTTCAGAGAAATGCGGGCGAAGGTGATTTAGAAGGAATTGTTTTTTTATTTGCTACAGAAGAATTATCTGAATCAGCGAGGAGAGAAACTACTTTGGATGTATTTGAAACAGAGGTTTTTTCTTTTGAACTTGAAAAAATTGAGGATATTAGTTTGATTAATGAAGTTTCTATTGCTCCTGTTGTTAGTGGTGGTGCTGAAAAAGATATAGTTGATACTTATGAACTTGGTAAAGTGAATTTAATTTCTGAAGAGACTTTTGATTGTACTGTTACTGGTTGTGAAGGAGATTGGATTTGTCAGAATAAAATTTGTGTTCCTCCAAGTTTACCTTCTGGATGTACTTTAGATTCAGATTGTCCTGACTTTTATGAATGTTCTTCTAGTAATACTTGTGTTTGTGTTGCAACTTGTTCTGATTTAGGATATTCTTGCGGAATGCAAAGTATTTGTGGGAAATTAGAAAATTGTGGACCTTGTCCTTCTGGAAAAGAATGTATTTCTGCAGTTTGTGAAGATATTCCTGAAGAAGAGGAAGAGGAGGAAGAAGAAGCAGATTGTTCTGTTACAGGTTGTGAAGGAGATTGGATTTGCGAATCAAATGGGGAATGTGTTCCTCCTTCTGTTACAGAATGTTCAACACCTGCAGATTGTCCTGACTTCCATAACTGTATTGATAATGAATGTGTTTGTGTTGCAACTTGTTCTGATTTAGGATATTCTTGCGGAACTCAAACTGTTTGTGGAATTTCAACTGATTGTGGAACTTGTGCTTCTGGACAATATTGTAGTGCAGCAACTTGTATTCAAGATGTAATTATTAA
>JBBACR010000072.1:0-3144 GCA_041656875.1 Candidatus Pacearchaeota archaeon | reverse complement strand
ATTTGGAAAGAGTTGGGAAAAGAGTTTTATATAATTTTATTTATTCTGCGATGATTATTATGCTTGTTATTTTAGTTAGTGGTTTTGTTTCTGCTGCTAGTATAACCAACTCTACTGCTGATGTTGCTTATATTTACAAAGCTAAACTCAAGGTAGATCAAAATATTGTATCATTATTTAAGGAAATGAATTTGACTGTTGACTTAATTGATGAAAGATATATGCCTAAAAGTTTTTCAAACTATAAGTTTATTTTTGTAGGTGATGAAAGATTCACAAGATCTATTCCTGTTAATGATTATAACTCGATTGTAACAAATTATTATTTTGGGGAGCAATGGGGATTAACTGACCATGATGGAATTTCAAATCTTGCATCTACTTCTCCGTTAAGTGTAAGAAAAAATGATCAGGTTATTCAGGTTTATACTCAGGCAAAATATCCAACTGGAATTTCAATCCCCTATTATTATCTTGGAGATGAAAATAAAGTGCCTGCAATGGAAAAAGTTGCTGGAACATTTACTGGAGATGAATATGACTTTGGAGATGTAATAAGCTATGCACAAGCTGGAACTCATTTAGTTAATGGAAAAAATGCAAAAGGAAATATTTGCTTTTATGGAATAGTTGCAAGCAAGTATTGGACAGATGAAGCAAAGCAGATGTTTAGAGACTGTATTAATTTTGTTGGAACAAAATGTTCTAAAGACCTTGATTGTCCTGAAGATAGTATAAGCGTTAAATATTGTAATAATTCGGCTGTTTATCAAGATTCAAGAGATTATTTTTGTTTTATGCCTGGAACTGTAAAATCTCAATGTAATAATAATGTTATTTCTAGTTTAATTGAAACTTGTGAATATGGATGCTTAAATGGAGCTTGTCTTCCTGAATGTACCATAGACAGTGATTGTCTTTTAAATCAAATATGTTCAAATCAACAATGTGTAAATGTAACTTGTAAGAATGATAGTGAATGCGATGACTCAAACACACATACTCAAGATAAATGTAATAATCCTGGAACTGTGAATTCAACTTGCTCTAATACGCCTATTAATTGCTTAAATAATCTTGAATGTGGAGCCGATGGACTTTCTGGAAGTCTATTTTGCCAGAACAAAGATGTTGTTCAGAATTTCTTAACATTTACATGCAATAATCCTGGAACTGTTTTAAGTACATGTTCTAATGAGACTGCTATTCAAATAAATAAGACTTGCGCTGATGCATGCAATAATGGAGCTTGTGTAGCTATTACTTGTTATAATGACAGCCAATGTGATGATGATAATGTAAAGACAATTGATCAGTGCTTAAATCCTGGAACAGGGGCAAGCTCTTGTGTTCATATGCCAATAAACTGTAGTCTTAATTCTGATTGTGGGACTGATGGTTATTTAGATTTATTTTGCCAAAGTAATAATGTTTTCCAAAACTTTTTAACATTTACTTGTAATAATCCTGGAACTGCTAATGCAACTTGTTCAAGTGCTACAAATGCATTGCTTAACAGAACATGTACTTATGGATGCTTAAATGGAGCTTGTCTTCCTGAATGTACCATAGACAGTGATTGTCTTTTAAATCAAATATGTTCAAATCAACAATGTGTAAATGTAACTTGTAAGAATGATAGCCAGTGTGATGATGCTAATCCAAGTACAACTGATAAATGTATGAATCCTGGAACTGTGCAAAGTTATTGTAATAATACTTTTGTTAAATGTAATTCAAATTCTGAATGCGGAACCGATGGAATCTCTGGAAACGCTTTTTGTTTAGGTAATAGTTCTTATCAAAATTTTCTAGCTTATAAGTGTAATAATCCTGGTTCAGGCTCAAGTTCTTGTACAACTACAACAACTCCTATGCTTAAACAAACTTGCAGTTTATTCTGTTCAAATGGAGATTGTGTAGGATGCTTTAGTGATGAAAATTGTGGAACAGATACATTTGTAGGGGATAAGTATTGCAAAAGCAAAGATGTTTATCAAGATTTTGAAGAATTTAGCTGCAATAGTGCTGGACAAGTAAATTCCCAGTGTTCATCAAATACAATACCTAAATTGATAAAATCCTGTGCTGACAGCTGCTACAAAGGAGAATGTAAAAATGTTGAATGTACTAATACTGATGATTGTGATGATAATAATGCCTATACTATTGATGAATGTAATAATCCTGGAACAACTTCAAGTTATTGTACTAGCACACCTGTAAATTGTCTTTCAAATAATGATTGCGGAATTACTGGATTTAATGGTCAAGAATTTTGTATTGGAGCAGATGTTTTTAAAAATTATCAAGAATCAAATTGTAGAAATCCTGGAACAAGATTAAGTTATTGTG
Source organism: Candidatus Pacearchaeota archaeon (assembly GCA_041656875.1). Classification (GTDB taxonomy): domain Archaea; phylum Nanobdellota; class Nanobdellia; order Pacearchaeales; family GW2011-AR1; genus ARS1285. Next base: position 789 of record JBBACR010000072.1, on the reverse strand, counting down.
ATATTTCTATTGCTCAACAGTTTATAGTTGGTTGTGGAACAGGAAAAACTTGTTCAAGTGGAATATGTATGCCAGTCACTTGTAACTCTAATTCCGAATGTGGAATAAATCGTTTCTTAAACCAATTATCATGTTCAAACAATAAGATTTATGATAAATTTGTAACATTTACTTGTAATAATCCTGGAACTTCAATTAGTTCATGTTCAAGTTCAAATACTGATGTAGTAAAACAAAATTGCCAATATGGATGTTTAGGTGAAGCATGTCTTCCTCAATGTACTCAAAATAGTGATTGTCAAGCAGGTCAAGCTTGTCTTAATAATCAATGCATTAGTATTGTATGCTTAGGAGACTCTGATTGTAATGATAATAATCCAAAAACAGCTGATGCTTGTATTAATCCTGGAACAATACAAAGTTCTTGTACTCACACACCTATAAGCTGCAATTCAAATGCAGAATGCGGACAAAATGGATTTGTAGATGGATTATTCTGTCAAAGTAATAATGTATTCCAGAACTTTATGACTTATACTTGTAATAATGCAGGGACAATACAAAGCAGTTGCTCAGGTTCTGTAAATGCTCTAATAAAACAAACTTGTACTTTTGGATGCTCTAATGGAATATGTAATAATAATCCTTGTATAGATCAAGATTCTGATGGTTATGATACATGCTCACCTGGAAACCCTGGTGATGATGGAAAACAATTAGATTGTAATGATAATAATTTTAATGTTCATCCAAACGCAGTTGAAGTGTGTAACTTAATTGATGATAACT
>JBBACR010000071.1:0-3440 GCA_041656875.1 Candidatus Pacearchaeota archaeon | reverse complement strand
TCTTCTGAATATTTTCTTACTTCTCCATCTGCTTCTTCTTCGTATTTTTTACTGAGTTCATCATCTATAGTAACCTTTGCATATCTTACTGGATTTTCTGCAGCTTGAAAAACATGTTTTACTTCATGAACCACAATTGGAAGTAAAGCTGGAGCAGATAAAAATTCAAGGTCTGTTTTATTAAAAAATAAGATTATATCAAAACCCTGATTTTCTGTTGCTCCGACTACATCTGAAAAGCTCCAAACGTCTTTATCATAGGGCATTGTATGTTTGTCTAAGAGAAATCTTGAAGCAACAATGCTTATGTTCCATTTTTCTGGAAATTTAAAAAAAGAAATCAGGTTTTTTATGTTATTTCTAAAGTTAACACTATTCTTATTCCAAAAGTTCTTTCTGTCGTTTTTGATTTCAAATCTTGCTTTTTTGACTTGTTTAAGGTATTTGTTATTAATTACTTCAATTATGTTTTCTTCTATTTCAGGTTTGGTTTCCATTTTCTTATTTTCCTTGATTTAACTTATAAATCTATTAAAAATCCAAGCTCCTCTCTTTTAAATAGGTTGTGGATTATATACATTTTAAAATATCTTTAATCTATTTAAGGTTTTTAAGCCTTAATAATCTTAATTATTGGTTTATTAGAACTGTAGTGTCTAAACTCTAACCTTACTTTTTAGAAATTATGTTTATAAGGTTTTTGGTTTATTCTAGCCCGTAAGACTCTGCAAAAATCTTTATTTTATTGAATTCTTGGATAAATTCATTTCCTTTGAGAGTTATTATAAAATACTTTGTTTGATCAATTAAGGTTTCTTCAATTAAGCCCTTTTTTAATAAATCATTAATATAAGGTTTAATACTGTTACTTGAGAGATTTGCTTTGTAAATAAGGGGGGTTATTCGTATTTTTCTTGCTTTTTGTATTATTAAAAGCATATCTCTTATCATTTCTAGCTTGTTTCTTTTCTTGTTCATTTTTTGTGATGATTATTTTTTTGCAGCCTTTTTTATTTTAATTTGGTTTATCAAAAGAACTAAGAATCCTGCTAACATTAAAATTTCTCCAAATATGTCAATAATTGGGCGGAAACTTGAAAAAATAAGTACTAATTGACTTATAGAAAGTAGTAGGAAACCTAGGAAGACTAAAAATGAGTTTGTAAGTCTGTTCTTTTTATAATTCTCATAATAATAGGAAGTCAAAAAGGTAAGTATAAAGACTAAAGTTAAATAAAATACAAAATTCATAAATATACTTAGGATAATAACTAGGACACTTAGATAAACAAACATAATTTTGTTTTGTTTTTTTGTTTTTGTTGCTATAAAAAATAAAAGTAATGCTCCTAGGAGGTATAGTGCTTTATATATAATAAAGCTCGCAAATTGAATTAGTCTCATATACTGGAATTGAGAAGTTATTACAATTACTGAATTTAAGTTTGCTATCTCCACCCTATGAAGAATAGTGAGATTAGACAAAATTTTGAAGATAAATGAGATTGCAATAAATAAAAATGCAAATGAAAAATATTTAAAATTTTTATTCTTTAACATACTATATACTTTATAGCTGTAAAGTGAAATAATTGAAGCAACAATAATTACCAAGAATTCAAATAATGAATCAATTCCATAAAAATTTCCGAGAGTTAAGAACTGCGCAGCCATAGTATTTTATCTTCATTTTTCTTTATAAACTTTGTGAAGTTTAGTTATGTAGCTGAAATTCGCACTGGCTTTATAACTGATTTTCTTAGATTTTTTAGGAGGTAAAATGCAAATAAAAAACTTAAGAGAATATGGTCTTAACTTGAAAGAAGCTCAAGAATTTTGTGTGCTTTCTGAGCAGCTTGATCCTGCAGATATGTATGTTATTGGATTTTTAAAAAACATTAACAGAAATGCAATGAGAAGAATGAGCAGAGCCGGACTATTTGATGTTAATTATAATTAGGTCTTAAAACTAATTGAAGTTAAGATTCTAAAAACGATCTTAAACTTATTTTTATTACTAGGTTCTAATGAAAAGAGCTGAAATAACTTTTTATAGTTAGAGTAGGTTCTTAATTTATGATTAGTAGTGAATTTGAAGAATTAAGGAGAATTTGTGAAGAAAGAAAAATAACTCCTGAAAAGCTCTTGGAAGAAAAAGTTGCCCCTATTCAAGACAAGATCTCTAAATTTCCTGGAGAACTTATTTGTGCACTTACAAGAGATTATGAACAATGCTCGCACGGAGTTACTCCTGCTCATTATTCACTTGGTGAAACTCTTTATGCTGGAATTATAACTCCAAACACAGGGTTTCCAATAGGTAAAGAGTTATTTGGAAATTTTCTTTTAGGCATTGATAAACCATATTCCTTAGACCTTGATTCTTTTTGGGAAAGGGATTTTTCAGCTGGAGCTGATAATGGTTTTGGAATTTGGACTTCTGACTGGACTAGACTTCTTTATTTTCATGAAAGGCCTATTAGTGTTCCTGAAGACTCTATGTCTTCTGGTTGTTTTGGAAGCAATTGCACTGTGATTCCAACAGAAAAACCAAGACTTGAATTTTATATTGGAAATTCTGAATCAGTTGATTTTTTGCAACAGAGACTTGAAGGTTTTAGATATCTTCAATTATCTAAACTGCTTGAATATAATTTGCCTATTACTGATGAACTTACTAAAAGAATAGAAGAAGAGCAATTAAAAATATTTGATAAAATAAGAGAAACTAATGATAGAGGCAAAGTTTTAGGACTCGTTACAACTGCGGTTAAAAGAGGCTATCATGAAACTGGTGTTTTAGTAAACAGGGAAGTTGATGCAGGTGTTGTTCTACAAATTAATTTAAAAGATTTCTTTTCCCAAAGAAAGGCTCAGTTTGGACTATAAAAACAAATAGAAATAATTATCTCCAAACATTTATCAACCTATTTTATTAGATAGTATTATGAAAAAGAAGTCAATTGGTTGGAAATTTTATCTAAGGATTTTGTTTCTAGTTATAATGTTATACACTTTTTATAAACTCGGCATGCCTTTATCTTTTATTATTTTACTTGGAGTTGTTATATTTCTTCTTATTTTTTTAAAGGGAACTATTTACATAAAATTAGATCATTTTCTTTGCAGAAGATTTCCATTTCTCTTAAAATTACATCCATGGGTTAAGAAGATAATAATTCTGGTTGTATTTATTTTAGTTTATATGGCTGTAAAATATATTATCTTTTGGGTTTTAAGTTTATTTGGAATGGACGTTCAACAAATGATTACACAGAGTATGAATCAGTCTGCAAAATAAAATAATTGAATCACCTGAAGAACAAAAGAAAGAATAATCTTAGTTTGTTTTTAAGAAAGGGCATAGATTATCTAAATCTTATCTTAGATTTAGTATCTATAAACTTAAACATTCTTTTTTAGAGAATTATACTCCATTG
>JBBACR010000070.1:0-3485 GCA_041656875.1 Candidatus Pacearchaeota archaeon | reverse complement strand
AACTGTTGTAATTGTATCTCACGATAGGCATTTTATGGATAAAGTAGCGACTAGAATCTTTGAAATCAAAGATAAAAAGATAATCAGTTATCCTGGAAATTATTCAAATTTTATCCATTTAAAATCAAAATAAATGCCTAAAAGCAGATATTCTAGTAAAATGCTTAGTGTAAATAATATATTATTTTTTAGTAACCATTTACTAATAATATTAAAGAAAATATAGACTCGTGCTAGCCTAGAACTGCGAAAGAGATAATGTAGTAAACCATCTAGGACTAAAGGGTAATCTTTTAGAACGAGCTATTTATTTCTTTTTGTTAGTTCATAGATAAACCCTGAAATAAATGGTACAATTATACTAATCAAGAATACAATAATATTCTTTATTGATGGGGTAAATGTCATAATCAAATGTTGAACGATTAGGATTACTCCGGCAATTATTCCTAAAAGGATGCTTAAAGTTTTAGCTAATTCTAACGGTTTTACCGGTTTTTTTATGAAGAAAAAAATCAAAAACAAAAAAACACAAACAAATAATACTAAAAAACTTCTTAAAATAACTATGTCCGGAATATAATATTTTTGTGTTGCTGTAAAAATATATGCTAAAACCACTAATAAAGATAAGACTAGATAATCCTTTAGTTTTAGTTTATTAAACATCATGGGAATTAATAATCATCTTTATATTTAAATAGATTGTTAAAATAAAATATAGACATGTGCAGTCCTCTAACTGCTAAGTCCTAGGTGTAAATGAATATAACATTATTGTTCTTTTTTTATTTTTTGTGATTCTTTGAATAATAGCAGAAGAAAAACAACCAAAAAGTCTTACCTCTAAAATGAATGAAAAGAAGTATATTAGTAAAAATTCTATGCCTGAAATTTCTGAAGAAGCTAAAAAGGAAATGGAAAAGAGAAAAAAGAACTTGATAAAGTCAAAGATATGATTCTTAAAAAATATCCATTAAGGGATTTATAAGGTGTTTGGATGGCCTAAATTTAATGGTTGAAAACAATAATCAATTATTTAGGAGTGTTCCATAGTTCTGTATTTTGTCCTGCATTTCTGGACTTAAGGGTACAACAAGTTCAGCATTATATGGTTCTGTGAAGTTAATATTAAAAATTTGATTTGCTGCTATAGCATAAGACCTAGATATTGCTGCAAAAGAGCCTTCTTTAACTGCAGGGTCTACATTAGTTATAAAAATTGAGAGAGTATTATCGCTGTTGCGTACGATTTTAAAAGTACGGAATTCTTGTGAAAATTCCCTTAATGATGAAGTCTCAACTTGCCAGAAACCTAATTCTGGATAATCCATATCTGGAGACTTAAATACCGTAACAGTATTAAGATGGCGATGTCCGGCAGTTAATAAAATCAAATTTGGATATGAATGAAGTTTGGCAATTAATTCTTCTTCGGTTATCGGAGAATCAGTATCCCAGCTCATTTCAGGATTAGAATTATTGAGTCCTATCGGTACATGTAATGCAATAATCATGAGTTTTCCTTCATTTTGACCTTGTTCAAGTTCATTTACAAGCCATTCGTAACGTTCAGTATCAAGATAACTATGCCCGTGAATATTTGTGCTAGGATCATTATCTTTCTGAGTGTCATCAAGGACAATTATTTTGAAAGGGATATTTGATTTTGGTTCAAATGAGTAGCATAAAAATCCTTTATTTACATCTGCTTTATTGAATCCATGACCTATTGGATTTGAAGATGTGTTAAAAAATTCAGAAGCCAATTCAATTGATGAAATGTAATGACGATTTGAATCTGCTGCAATAGTTATAGGCACTGTTTTGTTTGCAGGACCCATACCGATAATATCTCCATAAATAGTACTGCCATTAAATGTGCCCATATAGAGACTTCTTTCATATATTCCTTCGGGAGTAAATATATTTCCTAATTGAATAATATTTTCTCCAACATAAGTATCTTTTATATAGTCTGTCGGAGGATATATGCCTGTCCAAAAATGGTCATGATTACCAATGACTTGATACCATTTAATGGATTTATCTAGTCCTGCAGATTGGAATTTATCCTGATAATCATTATGTGGGCCAGGAATAGGGTCATCTTTTATTCCGGAGTCAGGATTTATTTCTTTGCCATCAAGAACATCAATAAACCATCTTATTTCATTATATTGAGCACTGTTAATATTATCCCCTAAAAAAATGCCAAAATCAAATGGCTCTTTTTTATTAAGTGCATTAACTGTTTGTATGACCGAGTCTAGGACATGAGTAGTATAAAGCATGATTCCAGAATATGCTGAAATAGAGCGTTTAATATATCCAAAATAAATTCCTTGAGCAGGAGATTCTTTATCCACAAGATGTATATCAGTCATAGCAAAAAAATTTAGAAGTTTTGCTTTATTTTTAATATTTGTATCATTATAACTATCAGGCATAAGGTCAAGTCTTTTTTCATAAGGTTTGCCTTTTCCAAATGTCCATTTTCCATAACCATATTCAGCGTATTTTGCAATTTCAGTAGGATTAATTATCGGTGAACTAGGAGGTACTGGGACTGTAACAATTGTTCTATCAACTGTTGTAAGGACAATTGAATCTATTGGATAACTAGCTTTAGAATTTGATGAATTAAATAAAATGAAATATCCTGCAATTGCAATAATAAGAGCAACAGCAATTATTATTCCTAGAACTATTCTAAGTTTCAACCCTTTTTTTATTTTCATAATTTTATTACTTCATTTGTTTATTTAAATCTTTTTTAATTGGTTAGTTTTTGGGAATAGGGGGTTATTCTGAATAATCAATATAATCAGAAAATGGCCCTAACCAGAATCGAACTGGTGCATGCTTAGTGTAAACAAATGTATCCTAAAGGTTAACTTTTGTAACAAACTACTTATTTACTCTTATTTCTTAAAATTATGTAAGCTGTGAAATAAACAACCAAGGATGCCAAAAATACAATTCCAACAATTCCCAATTCCTTTTTAGTTAAATAATTATAAATTGTAGCAATAAATAATAAGATTATAGTTATAGCCCAAGTGATAGTGGCTGTTTTTAGATTCTCAATTTTCCATTTCATAGTATCTTAAGATATTACCCGTTTAAATATCTTTAGAAAAATATGGACCTGCGCGAGCCTCGAACCGCGGAGAGGAAGGTAATAAACAACCTAGACAAAAAAGTAACATTCAAGGGAGAGTTAATTGTCTAGAGAAGTCTTTAACACTATTCATTTTATTGGGTACATAGGATTTATAAATGCTACTCTAAAGAAGAAGCCATATTTTATAAGAATATACTTAATTCTAGGGATATCCTATTTAGCGTAAGTAGTTCAAGCAAGGATCTACTAAAAAAAATTACTCTTCTTTTAAAAAATAAAAAACTGATGGATAAACTGGGCAAAACTGGATTTAAAAGAGTATCTTCAGTATTTAATTGTTCCAAAAATAGTATTTTAA
>JBBACR010000069.1:0-3618 GCA_041656875.1 Candidatus Pacearchaeota archaeon | reverse complement strand
GGGGGCTGTTGAAGCAGGAGATAATACTGAAAAAATGGAAAACACTGAAGAACAAAAGAAACTTTCAATTGAAGAACTTACAAATTTTTGCAAGGAAAAAGGATTTGTATTTAGAAGCTCGGAATTATATGGAGGTTTTTCTGGTTTTTGGGACTTTGGACCTCTTGGAATTGAATTATTTAATAATATTAAAAAAGACTTTTGGAACTTTTTTGTAACTTCAAGAGATAATATGGTTGGAATTGAAGCAAGTATTATAAGTCATCCTAAAACTTGGATAGCTTCAGGACATGTTGCAAATTTTAGTGATGTTGCTGTTGTTTGTAAGAAATGCAATAAGGCAACTAAAATAGACAAATCAGAAGTTGGAAAAGTTAACTGTGAGTGCGGAGGAGAATATGATGTTAAGGGAGAGTTTAGTTTAATGTTTAAAACAAAAGTTGGAGCAATAGATGCTGAAGAAGCATACTTAAGAGGAGAAACTGCTCAAGGAATGTTTATGGATTTTAAACTTGTTCAACAAACTTCAAGAATGCAACTGCCTTTTGGAATACTTCAGATAGGAAGATGTTTTAGAAATGAAATTGCACCAAGGGATTTTCTTTTTAGGTGCAGAGAATTTCATATTGGAGAATTTGAATTTTTTATTAATCCTGAAGAAAAGAAATGCGATTTATTAACTGACCTTCATAAAAAAGTAAAAGTAAAATTACTTGATGGCGAAACCCAGACTGCTGGAAAAAATGATTTAAGGCAAATAACAATTGGAGAAATGCTTAGTGAAGGAAGGCTTGATGAATGGCATGCTTATTGGCTTGCTGAACAAATATTTTGGTATAATTCAATTGGACTTTTTGAAATAAAAATAAGAGAACATAAAAAAGATGAACTTTCTCATTATTCATCTGCAACATTTGATATTGACTATGAATATGTTTTTGGAAGCAAGGAACTTGGAGGAATTGCAAACAGAGGACAATATGATTTGACTCAACATGCAAAAGCAAGCAAGCAAAATTTAGAAATCTTTGATGAAAAATATAAAAACAAAGTTATTCCTCGAGTAATTGAGCCAACTTTTGGAATGGAAAGAGCATTTCTTGCAATCTTAACCAAGGCCTATACTTTTGACAAAAAAAGAGATAATATTGTTCTTAAAATTCCTGCCAAACTCGCTCCAATAAAGGCTGCTGTTTTTCCAATTGTAAAATCTCCTGAATATAATTCAATGGCTGAGGAGATTGTAAAAGATCTTAGAAAAGAATGGAATGTTACTTATGATAAGTCAGGAAGTATTGGAAGAAGATATGCTAGAAATGATTCTGTTGGAACTCCTTATTGCATTACAATTGATGAAGATAGTATAAAAGATCATAATTGTACAATTAGAGATAGGGATACAACTGTTCAAATCAGAGTTAAAATTAAGGAACTTAAAGAAATTTTGAAAAAATTAATCAATAATGAAATTGATTTTAAATCTGCAGGAAAACTAGTTGAAACAAGAGTAAAAGAAGAGTAAAAATAATTAAATTATTTCTTTTCGTAGTTGTTTATTAAGAATATCAATGCTGCAATTATTGATACTATTAATGATAAAACAAATCCTGCTTTAAATGAGAAGTAAGTTATAATTATTCCAGTAGTAAGCGGTCCAATTGATTGTCCTATATCCATTATTGAAGAAAGACCTCCAAGAGAAGCACCGAGTTTATCTTCTTTAGTTACTTCTGCAATATATGTACTTGTGGCTATAGTTGAAAAAGATAATCCTAAACCAAATATTATTCCAATAATTATTGCAGAGGCTATACTTGAAAAGAATCCCATTATTCCTATTGCTATTCCCAGTGTTAATATTCCTATTATTATTTGTATTCTTTTATCAATTTTATCTGCAATTTTTCCAAATAAGGGTTTTGATAGTGCTATTGACAAGATTTGGACTGAAAAAATAAGCCCTATTTGATATGCAGGAATTCCTTTTTGCAATAGATAAACTGGAAGATAAGTTTCAAAAGCACCATATGCAAAATAGGTTGCCATTTCAACTAATGAGGTTGAAAATAATTTTTTATTTGTAATAAAATATTTTAAATCAATGTAGAAATCTTTTAGATACACTTTAGAACTGTTATTTTTATCTTCTTTTAAAAATAGGGTTAAAACAAAAACTGGAATTGCTAAAACAAATGCAGTTATGTATACATATTTATAACTAAGTATTTCAACTCCTGGATTTGCAAAATAGGAAATAATAAATCCTCCTAGCATTGGAGCAAGTGTTCTTCCAATCAAAGTTGAAGAAGAGTAAAATCCTAATTTTTCACCTTTATTTTTTGAATATGCTTTAACTATCATTGCAGAGGCTATTGGGCCTAAAATTGCTGTTGCCATTCCATGAAAAAGTCTTATTGGAATTAACCATAAGGGAGAAACAACAAATAAATAAAGCAGAGGAGAAACCAGAAATATTATTCCTGAAACTACTAACAGTTTTTTTCTTCCTATTTTATCAGATAATAATCCTATTGGAAAGCTAAGCAATATTCCTGCAAGCGGAGAAAATGCTGAAATTAATCCAAGTATCAAATCAGTTCCTCCAAGTGCTTTTACATATAGGGGCAGAACTGGGTTTTTTGAAATAGTGGTTGAAAATATTGCAAAGAATCCGATTAATGAAATATAATAAATTAGTCTTGAATTCATCTCTTTTTTCATTTTAGGAATCCTAGATTAGTTATCTTTTAGATATACTAATAAACATTATAACTCTATTTTTTTAAAAAGTATTTCACCTTTCTTAATATCTTTTACTTTCAGAGGTTTTTCAATTTCAGAGTATTTTATTTCAAACCCTATTTGTTCTGCAATTTTTTCACTAGTTTTTGGAATAAATGGCCAAAGAATTATTGCAACTGCTTTAATACTGTCTAGTAATTCATACAAAACTTTTTTATCTTTTGTTTCCCACGGCTTTTTTTCCTGAACATATTCATTGCATTTATCAATAAATAAGAATATCTCGCTTAATGCTCTATCAAATTCATAATTATCAATATATTTTTCAATTTCTTTTAGTTTTAATTTGTTTAAAAGTTTATTATCTGTTTTTTCAATTTTATTTTTTTCAGCTAAGGCAGTTACTCTTGAAACTAAATTTCCAAGTTTATTTGCAAGTTCATTATTGTATCTTTCAACTAAAGATTTTTCTGAAAAATCTCCATCCTGGCCAAAAACAAAATTTCTAAAGACATAATATCTTATGGGATCTACTCCATATTTTTCAACCATTACTTTTGGAGAAATTGCATTTCCAAGTGATTTTGAAATCTTTTTTCCATTAAATGTTAAAAATCCATTTATTAATATTGTTTTAGGAGGTTTAATTCCCATAGATATTAACATTGCAGGCCAGATAACGCAATGAAACCAACCATTATCTATTCCAAGTAGTTCTACATCTGCAGGCCATAATTTTTTGAATTTTTCATTTGGCCAATCTATTCCAGTTATATAATTCAAAAGAGCTTCATACCAAACATAAACAACAAACCCCTTTTCCAGTGGAAATTCAATTCCCCAGTCAAATTTTGTTCTAGTCATGTTTAAATCATT
>JBBACR010000068.1:0-3725 GCA_041656875.1 Candidatus Pacearchaeota archaeon | reverse complement strand
GCAACATCAGCAGTAGAGTTGGTTATACTAGCAGCAGAAACAAAACCACTAACTAAAATAACAAGCATAATAATCATCGCAGAATAAATAAAATTATATAAAACTCTTTTCCCAACTCTTTCCAAATTTATCTTTTTTGTACTTGACTTTTTCGTCATTTTATATTCTTCTTTTTAATTTCTATTTTTTATCTAACCTCAAATACTATATAAGTGTGTCTTACCACTGATTTTAGATGAAACAAAATAACCCAAAATAAAATCATCTTTTTAAAGTATAATTATTTAACCATTATATAAAAATCATATGATTCAAATATAATCTAAAGGTTATACCCTAAATTTAAAAAACTTAATTTTTTATCAGAATTCCAATTAAAGGGGAATTTGTAAGATAAAAATGTCTTGCAGAAGTAAGCAAGTGATGAATTATTATGGGGTCTGATTTCTTTAAAGCATTATATCCTTTTTTATAAGTCAGTTCTTTTTCAAGTTTATGCACTTTTTCAAGCAAGGCTAAATCTTTCTTTGCATAAGATTCTTTTATTATTTCAAATATTTCTTTTACATCAAAAAATAAATCCAATTCTTGCTTGGATGCTTTAAAATTTACTCTGGAAATATATTTGAATAAATGATACAGCTCCCTTGAAGCATGGATAAGGCTTGAATGAAAAGACCAATGAAGAAAATTATTTTCAAACAAGCTGTTTTTTATGAGGACTCTTTTGCAAAAATTATCCAGTTGCTGGATTTTTCGGTCTATATCTTCAAATTCTTGTTTTTTCCCCAAAAAAAGATTTTCGCCAATTAAAAAAAGATCATCTATATTCATAAATACCTTTGAGAAAATATTATCAAACTGTTCGATTGAAGGTTCAGTTATACTTTCAATCTTGCAATTGCCATTGGCTTTTTCAGTTATCTCAAATCCAAGCAGATTTTTTTCAGTTATCTCGTTGATAATTTTTATAGCTGCCTCATCCTTGTAATTAATTGTTATTTTATCATACCCTAGTCTGTAAACATTAGTAAGAATTGTTCGAATAGATGATTCTTCAAATGAAGATATATTAATAGAGGTCTCAGATTTATGTTTCTTTGCATCCAAACCCATAATCAACTGGTTTTCCTTTTCTTCAATATTTAGTTCATCTCCTTTCTTCAAACCTTTTTTCCGAACCCATTTAGCAGGAAGACTAATCATTAAAGTAGCTGGGCCGTGTTGTACTATTTTTCTTTCCATCATATTCAAATGATTTCTCGGTTTTTAAAGTTTTCTAAAAATATATACATATTTACATAATATGCTTATATGTAATAATAAAGACTAAATATTTACATTTTATAATTTTTGAGTAGTGAAAAGCTACACTAAAAAACTCTAATGACCCAAAATCAACAAAAAACAAACCAAGAAGAAAGACAATACAAGGTCTTTGTAGGAACATCATATCTTACTGATAGTGTTGCAGACTTTGAATCACCTGAAGAGCTGTTAAAGCAGTCATTATTATATGGATATGATATAAATAATCTTCATGGAATAAAATTTCTGAGTACCCCTAGAAAAAATACTGTTAGATTAATCACAAGGGAAAATAGTCCGGATATAAGGATTAGAGAAGTAATTGATAATGACTTAGCAATTGTTGGGTCAACAGAAAGTTCAGAAGAAAGGGTTCATTCTATAATGGGCTCAGGACTAATAGTTGCAAGGTACAGTATATTTTATGGAGGACCTAGTGGATATACTTCGAGTTCACCAGAATCTTCAGGATATTCATTAGACCTACCCAAGGTAGTGGGATGTGCTGTTCAATTAATGACTGATGATAATTTTTTAGAGGCTCTTGTTTCACGAGAAGAAACAAGAATAAGAAATGCAATTGAACAATTAAACAAAGGAAAAGAATCAGCCCCTATTTTGATAACTCCTTATCTTGCAGAAGCACTTAAAGTTAGGAGATAAAATGAAAAATCCAATCCTAATTGTTGAAGACCAAAAATTAACTTTAGAATCTGTTGAATTTGCAGTAAACAAGGTTATGCCCAAATATCATTCGGATTTTCAAAAAGGACAATATGACATTGCAAGATGCTACAGGGATGCAAGAGATAAAATAATTGAAAATGTCTATCAGTTTATTTTCCTAGACCATAGACTTCCAATGAATGATCCTCTAAACCTTGAAGACACTAACTTTAATGCATTTTGCGAAAGTTTAGTTGATATTGGATATTCTTTAATAGAAGGGATTAAGGCAAGAAATCTTCCTACTGTAATAATTGGTACATCTTCTTTAAGAGGGCAAGATCTAAGCATGTTTCCAAAGCCTGATTATAAAATGAGTAAAATGTGGGGAGATGCAGAAAAAAATTTGGAAGATATTCTAAGACAAATAAATAATAAATGATAAAAAAAATGATAAATAAGGTACTTGTTATTGAAGATAATGTTTCTGAAGCAATTTATGCTCAAACTGAATTAGCTAAGGCAGGAATAATGGATTTTAAAGCAGTTACAACTCTTAAAGAAGGTTTGTCTATCCTACCTAAATATGATGCTGTTTTAACAGACTTATTTTTTCCTGCTGGAAATATCCCTATTGAACAATATATTCAAAAATTTCTGCCCTTATATGAACAATTTAAGAATAAAAGATTTCCTGAAATGACTGGAAATAATGTAGTTTTAAGCGCAATACAATCCTGTGCAAAAGTTTTTGGAGTAACTCCTGAAGAATATGTAAATGATTATATAACTAAAATGAATACTCCAAAACTGGTCCTGGATGCAGCAAGAGATGCTATAGCTGGAATAAAAGATTCTCAAAAGTATGAAAAATTCCTGAAAATTGAACAAAGCATTAGAAATGGAACAAGTTTGCCCTTAGGTATAATTGCTTGTGAAAAAGCTTTAGAATATAACCTACCCTGTGTAATTGTTACTTCAACTTACCATCATGATGATGCTTTTGAAGCAGTAAAAGACCAGATTAAGGTTAATTATAAAGACACTTTAATTGAAGGCAGAAAAAATTGGAAAGGAGGAATAGAATTGCTTTTAGAGTAGTTACTTTATAGTAGTTAAAAATAGAAAGACTTAAATATGCTTTTACTTTTATAAAATAAAATGGAACTCAGGGTACTCGATGAAGAAACAGGAAGTGGAACAACTATGCTTAGAGGCGACTACAAAGGAGAGTCTAATTCAGTAGTCTTAAATATTGAATACTCAAATGGAACAACCCCTGAACCGCTTATGGTTGAAGGGCGTAATCTTTGTCCAAAACCTAAAGACGAATTAATTGTAAATGTTTTTCTTCCAAGAGAAGGTAATCAGCCTGAAGATTTAATAAATGGACTCAGGGATTTAGTCAAAATAAGGGATTATCTAAAAAGAAATGGTTATGAAGGAAAGCATCAAAGTGAAGATGAAATTGTTAGTGAATATGTTTATAGAATCCCATTTAGAGATAAAACACATCTGGATTCTATTCTTCAAGCCTTCAGACAAGTAGACATTTCAAATTCTAACTCATCTCAACAACTAGAAGAATTATTTGCAGGTAAACTAGACAAGAGAACTCTTGATGGTCTTGTAACAAATGTAGATGCAGAATTAAAAAGAGTTACTGTAAATACTGGATCAATAGGAGTTATCAGTTTTAATTCAAGTGGAAAAAAAGGTTATGGAAAAGTTTCTAGTTCAAAACCTGCTTT
>JBBACR010000067.1:0-3736 GCA_041656875.1 Candidatus Pacearchaeota archaeon | reverse complement strand
GTACTATTAAATTTGATGGAAATAAGATAATGCTTACTGGGACTGAAATGAGATATGGTGATTATGAAAAGATTGGTTCAACAACAACTCCTTTTTTATATATTCAGGGAGATTATAAAAAAGAAGCGGTTAAAGTGACTAGTCTTGAAGATTTTGGAATAGGGCTAGGAATTGGAGGAGGAAGTGGTCCTGGAGGAGGTTATGGTGGTGGAGCTCCCACTACAGGGGTATACAGAAAATTATATCAGAAATATGATGAATTTGGAAAACTTATTGGACTTAGTAGTGACGGAAAAAACTGGATAGATTCAAAAGATTCAAAGGGACTTAAAAATCTTTATGATATGGGAGGACATAATAGCTATAATCATTATGGCACATTTACTCAAACTCTTATCGATGATTTAAATTCAGGCAAAATATTGACATATAAGGATATTGAAAGCAGATTTTATTCAAATTCAAAACTCAAGGCTGAAGGAAGACAATTATTAACTGAACAATTATATGAAAACTTTTATGCAAGGGATGGGAATCTTTTGGATATTGGTGGAAAAGGAGATGTTGAATTATTAAAAAGTGCAGATATCTTAAAAGTTCATGATGCAAAAGGATTTGATTTTAAGGTTGGAGAAAATGCTTTTTTATTTAATGAAAAAGGAGTTAGTTCTCCTACAACTATTCTAAAAGGAGAATTAGAAATTCCTTTTATTGATCAACTTTCAAACAATCAGGTTATAAAAAAATACAGTTTGACAAAAGATGAAAATAGTAATTTAGTTTTTAATGATGACCGAAAAACTGTGTATATTGGGGGAAAAGCTTTTTCAGTTAAAAAAATTATTACTCCTGAGGGGAGTAGCTCTAGTTTGAAATTAGAGATGTCTCCTTCAGTAGGTATAGCTATGAATAGTGAAGATTTTAATTCTGTAAAGTCTGCAACGGAAGCTTCAAGTGATCAAAGAGAAACTATGATTCAGGAATCATTACAAAAATCTAGTCTTACTTTAAAAACTAATCTAGGTCTTGATGTTGAAGGGATTAAAATTGATTCAAAAAATATTGGACAATATGTTAAAGATAATAATTTGGGAATTACCTTAGGTAATTTACTTGCTGCTGGAAAATCTACTACTACTGATGTTTCTTTAAATATTGAGGGGAAATTATATTCTTTAAAACCTGAGGTAGTCGAAACTCTTTCAAATGCACTTATTAAATCTGCTCAAGGAGAATCTGGAGAGGGTATGGGTGTAATTGATTTATCTAAATTGTCTGTGGAGATTACTAATACAAAATCTGGATCTATGTTAACACTTGTGTCTGGGAATGTTCGTGGAAAATCCATGCCTATAACAACAACTATAACTACTAGTGCAGGGACTTTTAATGAAGATATAGGAAAAACTGCACTTGAAGCAGTTTTAAGAGCTCCTGACACAAATTTAGGAATTGCTCCAATTAGTGTTGCGAAGGGTTGGGCAATAAGAGATAGTCAATATGGTTTTCTTTTAACTAAATATTCATTTGAATCTCAGATGGGTAGTGGAAGATTTGGATTAACCTCTCAAAAATGGGCAAAAATGATGTATCTACCTGATGAGATCTTTTTTAAGGGTGTAGATAAGGGGTTAGGTATTGGTAAACCTGTTTATACAGGGAAAGGATTATTTGACAAGTGGTTTAATCCAATAGTTAAACCTATTGTTAAAACAAAATAAAAATTATTTTTGTATACTGTTTCTTTTTTCAGTACTTTCTCTTTTAGGCAGATTTGTATATGTTCTAGATGGTTCTTGAAGATTTTTATATTTTGGATGATCTTTTCTGTATTGAATTATAAAATCAACTTCATTATCTGTAAGAGAACTATCTGTACCGGTATATAGTCCTGAAATTATATCCAAGATTATACTTTGTTTTTCTTTACCTTGAGCAATTCTTAAAATTTGTTCTTTTCTATTGTTTTCAACTTGAGTTTGTTTTTGTTCGAATTCTTTATAGTCTTTATATTCTTTATACTTAATTAAACCTAAAGAACTTCCGCCGAGTATTGCTGCAGCAACCAGAGGTATTGTTATATATTTTGTTAAGTTTCTTGTTTTATTATTTCTATTAGCATCTTCATTAAACAAGGTTCTTTGAGTTTTTGTTTCAAGATTTTGTGTCATTTTTAATCCTTATTTTGAATATTTATCTTAAGTATTTCATGTATTTAAACCTTTTGTTTTGTTATTATTAGCTAGGAGTTACAATACTTCATTAAAGATTTATAAAGCAATAAGTCATTAATATTTTATGATAAAAAAGAGAGTTAGTCAAGGTAATTTAATTTTTGTGATAGGGTTGTTTTTATTATTATTCTATGGATATTTAGGATTAGTTCATGCAGAAGATTCTTCTAACCGTAAATCATTCGAAACACGAACTATTTCAGATTTTATAAGTGATGATTCAAATAAGCAATCAGACCTACTCAGTGAGTTTGAGAATCTTGATGGAGAAGCAAGAAATCAGGTTCTTGAAAATTCTAAAAATATTGGAAAACAGAAGAATACTCTTGTTGAAAAAATTGCAAGAGATATTAGTACTAAACTCTATAATGAAGCACTTAAAAATGAATATTTAAAGCAAAACATTAATATCCTTCTTCCTGATGCAGTAGCTCAAATAAAACAACTTAATCTGCTTGATATTAAAGATTATGAGACATTTAAAAAACTTGCAATAAAAGCAGGTATTGACTTAAATCCAAAGGATTTAAACAAGCTTTCAATGGGAAGCTTGAATGGATTTGATAGTTCTGATCTTAAATGGACTAAACAAAAAACAAAAGATGGCAAGTCTCTTAATGTAATTGGAAATCCTGAGGCAGGAGTATGGCTTAATCTAGGAGATATTCCTATGGCTACAAAAAGAATGGAATATGACTCTTCAAATAAACAATTTATTTTGACCATGAAAGATGGTGGAAAGGTTGTTGTTGGAAAAGGAGTTGTTAATTCAGATGGAGAGTTTAAGGCATTTTCAAAAGTAGATATGAACGGTATTGGAAAATCATTTTCAAAAAATCCTAACTTTAAAATGGATTTTAAAAATCTGGAAGTAAAAAAAGGAGAGGTTGTTTTTTCTGAAGACAAGATTGAATTAAAAGGAGAAACTCAAGCTACATTTGGCGAATTTACATTTAATAGAAAAAAAGATGAAAGTTCTGGGATTAGTACTATTAAATTTGATGGAAATAAGATAATGCTTACTGGGACTGAAATGAGATATGGTGATTATGAAAAGATTGGTTCAACAACAACTCCTTTTTTATATATTCAGGGAGACTATAAAAAAGAAGCTGTTAAAGTAACAAGCGTTGAAGATGCTGTTCCTGGAACTGTTTATGGATACAACTGGAAAAAAATCTATCAAAAATATGATGAATCTGGAAAACTTATTGGACTTAGTGAGGATGGAACTAGTTGGATTGGGCTTGATGATACTGTTGGTTTAAATAAACTTTCTAAAAATTATGGAGATTTTACAAAAAAACTTGTAAGTCATATTGTTAAAAAAGAAGGGGATGTCACTTACTCAATAGTTGATGAAGCCTTTTATACCAGCGGTAAACTTAAAGAAGATGGAAGGCAACTTATAACTGAACAATTATATGAAAACTTTTATGCAAGGGATGGGAATCTTTTGGATATTGGTGGAAAAGGAGATGTTGAATTATTAAAAAGTGCAG
>JBBACR010000066.1:0-3762 GCA_041656875.1 Candidatus Pacearchaeota archaeon | reverse complement strand
TATATGCAAAAAGAGCATATATTGCTGCTACAGCTAATGCAATCAAACCTGCTGGCGTAACACTAACAAAACTTCCCCAGATTCCCGTAACAAGATTTGTGGTTAAAGCTCCCCCCGCTCCAAAAAATTCAGCAACTATTGCTACAATTTGTCCTGCAGCAAATCCATATGTTAATGTCCAACTTAATTCTTTTGCAAATCCTTCACTTGTGCCAAATGCATACGCTGTTAGGAGGAAAGTTGTCGCCCAAATAGCACTGGCCACTGTAGCAGTTCCACCAATAGATTTACTTGCACTTGAAAATCTTTCTCCCCAATTTATCGTAGAAGTTGGAGTAATCTTAGACGCTCTTTGTGCTGATTCATATGCTTGCTGTGCTGCTGTTGACTCACTCATTGAAGGTATTGAAGGGATAGATTCAGATGCTACTTCTGCAGACCTTTCTGCTAATTTTGTTACTGTTTGTGTTGAATCCCAATTCGGTGTTGGTGTTGTAGTTGGAGGGGTTGCTGGGGCTTGCCATGTAGGGTTTACTACATTATCTGCAACAATTTTCAATGCATCCTCTGCACTAACTAATTCAATTTTGCTTCCAATTAAATAAGAAATTGTTAAAACACTTAAAACCATTAATACAATTTCAAATAATGCAACACTTCTTTCTAAATTATTTTTTGAATTTTTTAATCTCATTACCAATCCCATGGAACTGCTATCTTTTGTCCCCCCTCTTCTTCAATTATCTCTATAACATCTCTAACTGTTCCTGGTTTCCCAATAACATTATTTTCGTTTCCACAATCTCCTAAACTATTACATATCTTCATCATATTCAAAACAAATTCATCTTCTTTACAATATCCATTCTCTTCGTCAGTTACACTTCCAAAAATATTCCTTTCAGTTGTAACAACACATTGACTATTTGCTTGAAGACAAGAGTCTGATGTTATTAAATTAGGATTACCTTCTCTAACAAATCCAGAACCATATTTTGGAACACAAGCACCTGTAACACACTTTCCAGAAACACAAAGATTACTCAAACATTCAGAATTTTTATCACAATCTCTACGGTCTGGTTTCAAAAGCATTTCTGTAGCATTAAAATAATATCTTCTATATTCAATCCATTCACAATCTCTTAATTCTATATTTTCACAATCTGTCTTGTTAGTTTGAGCTGTGCAACTTCTCCACTGATTTGCCTTGCAATTTGCTTCGTAATATACTTTTCCTTCACTATCTTCTTTTTTTACTTCATTACAAACTTTTTCTCTAATAGGATCACAAGATTTTGGTAATCCAACCTCTCCATTTACACAAGATAAAACATAAGATGAACTTCCCGGAGAACTTGGAATTCCGTCCCACGCACACCAACTTTCACCATGTCTGGGATAATGTGTTGCATCTGCAATTAAATTTTCATTTGAATCTTTTTCAACACCTCCACTATAAATTCCTCGATAATCCACGCAATCTAAATTTTTACAATAATAATCTCCAATTAATCCAGATGGAGTATTCCCTTTATCACTACAAAAACTTCCAAGAGAGTAATCACAATTACCACAGTTCGCAGAATCTTTATTTCCGTCACTTCCAACTTCACATACTTCTACACCCATAATCCCTGCAGGATATGTCCAGTAATTTTTATCACTTATCTTTGAAGAATCATATATATTTGCTCTATTTCCTTCGCTGTCAATAAAATAAACTTTCCCTCCATAACATTTAGTATTTCTTGTAGGTATACAATTTGTTTCTAAACTTTCTGCAGTACATAATAGATTTGAATTAAAATTCACTTCTGAATAAGAAGAATCTTTTTCCATTTCTTGACAATTTTCTCTTGAAGTAAATTTACATGTTTTTACATAATTTTCTACATAAGTACATGCTCCTTCTTCTGTAGGATTTGCACTTTCTGCACAAGTTATAGCATCTGTGATAGTTGGGTCAAACTCTGTTTTTAGTCCTGTGTTTTTTGATGTTACACTACATGTTGCTTGAGTCATAAAAGTTGCACTATTCCCAATAAAACAACATCCTAATTTACACTGGGGAATCTCATTTTTTGTTTTTTCATTCCAAATTCCACCTTCCCCACTACATGCTGGTTCTGTTGAAGGAAGACATTCTCCTGTTTCTAAATTAATACATGTTCCTATTCTACAAAATGAAGTTAATTCACAAGAAGTTTGTGCTTTTAGATAATTTTTTCCTGTTATGTCTCTAGCAGAAACATCACACATCTCATCTGATTCTACATTCATACATAATGCTGGATTTGGTCCAATTGTTTTTTCACAACAATATCCTGCGTTTACAATTCCAACTAGTAAAATTCCTAAAAAAAAGATTAACAATATTTTTTTCATTTTAAACTATTATTGTGCTTGTTGCATATCCTGCAGGCCATACTTGACTTTTTACAGCGAATCTAAATACATTTCCGTCTACTCTGTTAGTTAAAATATAAACCCTCTTTCCACTTTCTCTTGAGATTGTTTCTACCTTTAAGTTTGGATAATAAAGCATATATGTTAACGGATCAGCATCTCCATATGTTGCTTCCCACTCAATAATACTATTTGCAATTGCTACTAATTCATAAAGATTACTGTTTGTAATTATAACAAATTTTTCATATTCTTGGACTTCCTCTCCTTTTGTAAATCTGACTTCATTATTGAATGTACTTATAATTTTTCCAGGAAGTAATTCTACATCTTTATCTCCATTTTTTATTTCTACATCATATCCTTTTTGAAAATAACTTTCTTTCAAAGAATCAAAACAATCATCAACAGTGTCTTCGATTTCATTTAAAATTTCTGATTCAATATGTTGTTTTAATAAAGGTTGTTGAATCAAACAAGGAATAAAATATTCATTAACATAACATAAATATTCAACTCTTCCTCCTTCAATTATATAATTTTCTGGATTAACACTTCCTCCTTGAAGGGAAACTAATTCTATTGTTTCTTTTAATTTATCCTCGACGCAACTCTGAATATAATTTTGCGGATTTGATTCTTCAATTCCCAATGTTGTTTTTATTTTTGGATAAAAAGTATAAATTAAAACAGCAGCAACGACAATAATTATTCCAACAATTATAAAAATTGTAACTTGTCCTCTTTTATTCCCCCTCTTTTTTTCAAACATATTTATTTTAAGAAATAGTTATTTATAAACTTTAATAATTAATCATCAGTTTCTACTCTCGGTGCAAGAAGAAAATTCAATTCCATATGTTCTGTTTTAATATCTATCTTTAATGGATTTTCATTCGCAAAATGTAAAAAAGTTTTGTCAGAAAGTTTTGCGCCTTTCATAAATTTCTGTAAATATTCTAAACTATATTTTGATTTACAATCTTCTGCTTCAATCTTCGCTTCATCTTTTGAGAACTCTGCACGCGCAGAATTTAATCCTTTTGACTCAACAATAAATTGTCCCATCTCAATTATAAAAGAACACGAATCCGAAACAACCGCACAATCTTCCACAACAGAATTTAAATCTGTCGAAGATATTTCAATATTTGCACTATAATCTAATAACGGAATTTCCTTATCTGCACTTTCAACTTCAATTAAATTTAAACTAAAGTTCCTAATTATTCTGTCTTGAATTTGGATATTCAAAAAATTATCTTTCTTTTCTAAAATTAAAGGTGTTCCGTTTCCACATCTTTTTAAAATTCTTTTAAGATTTTCTAAATTTATTCAAAGAACTTCGCTTTC
>JBBACR010000065.1:0-3838 GCA_041656875.1 Candidatus Pacearchaeota archaeon | reverse complement strand
AAACAACTGAGATTATAATAAGAGTTGATGAATATAAAGGTAAAAAAGGCCTTACTATAAGAGAGTTTGTAACAAGTGAAAAATATACAGGATTTACAAAAGCCGGAACAAGAATATCTCCTGAAAACTTCTTTTCATTCAGAGAAATGATTAACTCAATAGATTCAAAAGAGTTCATGGAAAACCCTGAAATTTTGGATTCTAAACCTAAAAAAGAAAAAAAGCCTAAAAAAGAGGCAAAATCAGAATCTGTGTCCAAAGAAGAAAATGGACCTAGTGAAGAAGAACTTGCCCAAGAATAAAAATGGAAAGAACAGATTGTCAAATAAAATGTATAAATTGTGGAAAATGGATTTCTTCTCCAATTGCTTTTGGTAACTCTAATAGTTTTTTTAGTTCTATTATGATTGGAAACAAATTAAAATGCCCCTTCTGTGAAAAAGATACAGATTGTAATAAAAAGAATATGAGATTTATAGCTAAACTAGAAGATAGTGGGTTTATGGTTACATATTATCAAGAGAAAACAACTTTTGAAGATTAAAAAATTTTTAACTAAATAAAATTAACAATCTAATTAAAAGTAAAACATTTGTTATAACTATAATTTTCAGTTTTTTGTAACCTTGTTTTTAAAAATTCATATAATCATAATATTTATATTCTTGTTTCTTAGAATAATACTAAGCGTTTGAAGTTATAGATAAATTTATATAGATTATCTTGTTAAGCAATTTATGGGAAACGTAGAAGTTGAGAGTGTAAAATTAAAAGGAACCCTAATATCAGATTTATTAAAAGAAGAAGTGATAAAAAGTATTGGAGAAGAAGTTGACACTGTTGCACTTATTTTAATGAAAAAAAATGGTAAAAATTCACCCCCTACTTCAATAGTCTTAAATCACCGTTCAGAAGAAGAAGTTAAAGATAAAATATTACATATAGACTGTTCTGATTCAAAATTCTTAGATAAAATTATAAAAATATTAGAAGGTAAATAATTATGGAAACTAAAATAATACCATTAACTCAAACCGGTAGAGAAATAATTTGGGAGCATAACGTAATTAAAATCTCATTTGATACTGAAAATGAGAGAGATAAAAGGATATTCAATTTAATAAATAACTTGCAAAAAAAAATTGATGTTTTAGAAAAAGAAAAATTTGAATTTAACTTCTTATCATTAACAAATGAGCAAGCAAAAGAAAAAATTGTAGATTATTTAAAATCAAAAAAAATTGAAGGTCACGGAAAAATTGAAGTATTTCAAATCTCTTGTGAACTTAAGATACCCGCGGTTCAAGTAGAAGAAATAATTGAGGATTTACAAAAAGAAGAAATTGTGAAAGAAATTTAAATGGCACAAGTAATACCAATCCCCATACGAACTTCTAAAGATGGTTTAAAGTGGTTAGATTTAGAACCGGTTTTAGGCAAAAGAGTAGTTTTAAGGGCTCATGAAATAGATTTAAAAAATAATGTTCTAGATTATGACAGCCATCATGTTCTCGAAGCTCATGCAAAGGGCGATGTAAGAATAAAATCTAAATGCATTGAAATTAGTGAAAAGATATTAACTTATTAATTACCAACTATCAGTAACTTTTGTATTTTTATAAAATTATTAGGGACTCGAAATATCTAAACCATGAACATCAGGAATAATCCTAAAAAGTTAAATTTAAAACACTATCATTTCTAGATTATTTATGCACTATCATATAATACTATCTGAAGCATGTAATTCTGAATGTAGATACTGCTATAAAAAATCAATGGAAGAATTTGATAATGGACTTGATAAAAAGTTCAAATTTGACTTTTCTTCACCCGAAATCTCCAATGTAGACTTAAAAAGACTAAAAAGATTTCTACTCAAAGACAAAGATGCAGTCCTTATTTTCTATGGAGGGGAACCACTTCTAGAGATAGATAAAATAGAAAGAATAATGGATGAAATTCATATTCCATTTAGAATGCAAACAAACGGAAAACTTCTGGATAAGTTACCTCCAAAATATCTTAATAGGATAAAAAGACTCCTTGTTTCTTTAGATGGAACTCGTAAAAGAACAGATTTTAACAGGGGAGAAGGGACCTATGATAAAGTGCTTGCAAATCTTAATTTAATCAAACAAAATGGCTATAAAGGCGAAATAATAGCAAGAATGACATTGTCTCAGGAACATCCAGATATTTATGATCAAGTTATTTCACTATTAAAACAAGGATTTAAATCAATTCATTGGCAAATCGATGCAGGATTCTATAAACATGATTATGATTATGAAAAATTTAAAAAATTTACAGAAGAGTATAACAAATCAATTTCTAAACTAATTGATTATTGGATAAATGAAATGAAAAAAGGCAAAGTGTTAAAACTGTATCCTTTCGTTGCAATAGTAGATTCTCTTCTAAAAGGTGAAGCTACCTCTCTAAGATGTGGTGCAGGTTATGCAGGTTATGCGATATCTACTGATGGAAAAGTTGTTGCTTGCCCAATAATGAATTGTATAGAAGATTTCAAAGCAGGAGACTTAAATACTAACCCTGAAGATCTAAAGAAATTTGATGTTGGTGGAAAATGTCTAAAATGTGAATTTCTTGATCGTTGCGGAGGAAGATGTTTATACTGGAATAAGGCAGGGCTTTGGCCAGAACAAGGAAATGACCTTATTTGTGATACTATAAAACATCTTATTAAAGAATTAGAAAAACAACTTCCAAAAATCGAAGAACTAATAAGACAAAAAATAATCGCAAAAAGACAATTTAATTACGAAAAATATTTTGGTCCTGAAATTATACCTTAAATTTTCAGATTCATAAGATTTTAAAACCCAAAAATTATAGTATTTTAATGAAGAAAGATACAAAGATTTATTTGACATTAGCAGTAATAATACTAATAGTAATAGCCGGAATTTCTTACATAAAAAATACAAATCAGGTAACTCCTGAAGAAGAAACAGTAAAATGTATTGCAGAAAAAGCAGTGATGTATTCCCGGTCAGATTGTTCTCATTGTAAACAACAAAAACAAATTCTAGGGGTCTATCAAAATTTATTTAAGATAGTTGAATGTGATAAAGAAACAGATTTATGTATAAAAAAAGATATAACTGGAACTCCAACTTGGGAAATTAATGGAAAGTTTTATCCTGGAATAAGATCGATAAAAGAACTTTCAGATCTAACGGGTTGTGAATGCAAGGCAAATGTTGAAGTCATTAAAAACACATCAATAGAAACATGCAGCAATAATATAACTCAAGAATGCACTAAACCTGTAGAAACTATTTGTAGTCAATAACATGGCAGATATTACTTTAATCAAAATTATAACTCTTGCAGCAGCAGATGCAATAAATCCCTGCGCATTTGCAGTAATGACTATGGTTCTTGTATCAATTCTACTTGCAAATCCAAATAAAAAACATAAAGTTCTTATTGGAGGGTTAGCATTTACCTTAGCAGTATTTATCGGATACTTTTTCTATGGGCTCATAATGGTTCAATTATTTAAAAGTTTTATAGAATTTACTTCAAACATTTACCCTTATCTTATAAAGGTCCTAGCTATTTTTGCAATACTACTCGGAATTTTTAATATAAAAGATTTTATAAAATACCAACCAGGTGGAATTGCAACTGAAATGCCCCTTAGTTTTAGACCTCGGGTAAAACAAATAATAAAAGGAGCAACAAGCCCGATTGGAACATTTATCTCAGGAATCTTTGTAACACTTTTCCTGCTTCCGTGCACAATAGGGCCCTATATTATTGCAACAGGAAGTCTCTCAAATATAGCTAATGGAAATATATTCTCAAT
>JBBACR010000064.1:0-3846 GCA_041656875.1 Candidatus Pacearchaeota archaeon | reverse complement strand
GTAATCAAATTACTCCTGGAAGTAGTTGTCCTAGTGGGGGATGTGATGGTTCTTATTCCCCTAGAAGAAGAGTATTATTTCCTAGACTTCGAGCATTTTTCGGCAGATTGTTTGGACTTTTTAGAAGGAGATAAATTTTTATTTTTTTAAATTAGTTAATTAACCTAGATGAAGTTTATTAATTCTAAAGTTTTATAAATCCTAATTATTTAATTATAATATGAAAAATAAAAGAGATGGTAGTAACCAAAGAGAGAAAACTATAAAATTATTTGTTGGAGCATTATTTTTAGTTTTTATGTGTAGTATTTTTATTGTAATGGTTACTGGTGCTGATCTTAAATTAACTCCTGATACCGCTAATCAGCCTCAACCTCCTAGTGACCTTGAAACTCAGGCTGTTGCTGCAGGATTTGGTAATGTCGGAGAGTTTAATGCTAAACTTGCAGTTCTTAATTATGATCAACTTAAAAGTTTTTTTAATACTCCTCTTGTTAAAGATAATATAGGTAAGATATATCCTAAACTTTCTGAAGGATTTACTGCTACTACGGGGGAGGAGGTTCCTAATCTTAGACTTGGTGCATGGATGACTAGTGAGGATAAAAAAAGTCTTATGTCTAAACTTGATGAAAACTACAGAATGAATTTAGTAAACAAGGTTTTAGCCGATGATTCTAAAATGTCTTCTCAAGAAAAAGAAATACTTGCTAAAGAAAGAGTAAAGGCTGTAGAACTTTCACTAAAAGAAGAATTTAAAGATATTCGTGTTTATGGCTTACCTAAAGATATTCAATTGAAAATTGTCAAAGGCAGCGATGGTAAACTTAAACATAGCCTTGAATATATTGGTAAGGATGGAAAATCTAATGGAGAAATAGCTCTTAATAAAAAAATAAAAGATATTTATTCAGATCCACAGGAAATGCCTCAATTAAATTCAAAAACTAATAAGTTTGTTAATAAGGATTATCTTATGTTATCTGTAGTTCGCGATGATTCAAGTAGTAAAAATATTCGGACTCAGACTCTTGAAATAGGCCCGGGTCTTAATATGAATGAAAAAATGGAGTTTTCTTATGAAGGAAGCAAAAAAGATATAGAGATTAAAGCAGGTTATGGAGGTTCTAGGGATTCTTGGTTTACCTTGGAGTTGGAAAAAGGAGCTGATGGAAAAAATAATCTTGGAATAAATATAATTGATACTGATCCTCAGGAATATAAAAGCCTTGCAGATATGGGAAAGGATATTGCAAATATTCCTTCAGTTCTAGTTGGAGATTCTAAGTCTGGTTATTTATTTGTTCAACCTCAAGGAGAAGCTGGGAAAAATGGAGAAATTTCATTTAGTATTGATTCTCAAGGAAAAATTGCAGTAACTGATGGAAGAGCAAGGTTTGCAGTTACTCAGGATAATTATGATCCTTCAAAATCCGAAGATCAACCCCTTGGTTATTCCATGTCTGCTGGAGAAGGAAAAATAGTTAATTTGGATAGGAGCACTAATTTAGTCTCTCCTGAGAAAGTTGTTAAAGGTTCTAATGAAATAACTATTGGAAAAAATGGAATTGTAGTAAATAATAACAATATCGATTTGAGTAAAGAAATTAATAATGCAGATATAGACAAGTTAAGTAATATTCCAGTTAGGGATGTAGTTACTATTAATGATTTTTCAAAACAACTTGAACATAAGATTTATGCTTATGGAACTGGTGAAACCAGATATTATGATAATACTGGAAATTTGTATACTCATACAAATAATAATGATATTTCTCAGTGGATACAAGGAGAAGCACAAGTTGTTGTAGCAAGTTCGGAAGGAAATGTTAGAATGACTAAACAGACAAAAGATATTCTCAATATGGATATAGACGAACTTAGTAAGGTTCCTGTCGATGGCAAAGCTGACTCTACTGATACAAATAAACCTGCTGAAACAACAACTCCTGAAAAAGGAAGTAGAGGAATAAAAAGTGTTAATGTTCAAAGTGGAGCGAAAGGTATTTCTTCTGAAGGTTCTACTACTCCTGTTGAAAAAGCTCCTGCTAAGGTTGAAATTAATTCAGATTCTGAGGGATGGGTTGATGCAGGTAAAATCATAAGAGATGCTGCTGCAGCTGCAGCTACTAAAAGGGGTGTATCTGAAATACAAGGTTCTAGTTCATCAAATTCACAAAATTCTCAAACTAGTCCTGAAAAACAAAAGGCTATTTTAGATGCTTTAGGGTCTGGTTTTAGTGCGAGTCCCGGTACTGATTCAAGTACTGCTCCTGCTACTGCAAAATGGGATGATTGGGATAAAGTTGCTGGTGGAAAACAGGCTGCTCAAGATATTCAATCTCTTTATAAAAGTGGAGCTGCAATTTCAAACAAACCTTTAGACCCCAGTAAACCTATTATCTTGTATGCAAGTGCAACAAATGACGGTCAAACTTATTGCGGTCCTTGTAATCAAATGCATAGTGCAGGAGTCATGGAAAAATTAAATAATGATCCTTCTATGAGTTCTGTAAATATATTAAAAGTAAGTCCAAGTAGTCAAATTTATAGGAATTTTGGCGGTGGAAATATTCCTGCTATAATCATTGTTAATCAGGGAAGAGCTAGTGTAACTCGTGGATATCAGACTGTTGATCAAATTAGGGGCTTGTTAAAATAAACCTATTTATTTTTATATTTTTTGAATTATAACTTTTATAGGGTAATTAATCTGTTTTTCTAATATCAATTATTAATTTAATTTACACATAATTTTCTTTTTTTACAAAGATTTTTAAATTAGAATTCTTTAATTAACTTATGAAAAAAGAAGGGTTGAATAAAGGAGTTGTTCGAATTAATAAAACATTTTTATTGAGTTTATTTTTATTTATAGTTTTATTATTAAGTTTAAGTTTTGTTCAAGCTGATTTTCAAACTTATACTGGAATTAGATATATTCCTTCATCAAGTACTTCTGCTTCTACAGCTACAACTCCTCAAGCTCCTCAAGTATTTACTTTAACTGATTCTAAAACTTGGTATCTTGATGGGAAAAAAGCTGCAGAACTTTTAAAAAGTGATAAGGCAAAATTTTTAGCAGGAGCTAAGGAATTAATAAAGAATACTGAGAAGGGCAAGGTTAGTTCAGAGTTAAGTCAGTTATGGGCAAAAATGTTATCTAGTGGAGACATAACTTCTGTTTCAAGCATTGACAAGGATAGCTTTTCTCAATTATGGGATAAATTATCTTATGGCAATGCTGCTGAAACTATGGATAAATTCAAGGGTAAGGAAGGAGATTTATTTAAGCTAATGACTCCTGCCCAAATAACTCAGCTTGCTCAAGTTGCATATAGCGAAAAAAATAGTCTTGGGGATAAGATAAGTGATGACCCTAAGGAAAATACTGCTGCAATAGCAAGTTTGAAAACAATAAGAAAAGATTTACTTTTAGCTGCACAAAAGTATTATTCTGAAAAAGATAAAACTGGCAAAGAAACAGAAAAGTTTTTTCTTGATTTATGGAAATCGTTGCAGGGCAAGGATGGAAAAACTCCTGACTCTTCTGCAATAACCAATTTAATTAATGCTACTAATGAAAAAGGCATGGAAAGTGTTCGAGAAGCTTTTGCAAAAGCGGTTGTTCATGATAAATTGCCCAAAGACAGTAAAACTGGAAAGCCAAAATATGCAGGACTCCAGAAATTAGATTTGGGTTCAGATAAATTTAAATTGGGATTTGAAAATGGAGAAATTTCTCTTATGTATGATAAAACAAAAGTTCTTGATTTGGCGAATGCTCAAATCTGGGCAAATAATATTATTGTTAAAGATGGAGTTCTTAGTTTGTCCACTACT
>JBBACR010000063.1:0-3861 GCA_041656875.1 Candidatus Pacearchaeota archaeon | reverse complement strand
GTTGTCATGCAGGTGGAATTACCGCTAACTTCGAAAGAGAAAATCCAACAGCATTTGGGGTAACGTTTACTGCTTATGCAGAAACAACTCATGCTTCGGGTAAACAACTGTTCCAAGTCAAACAAGCGAAAGCTTAAGTTTGAAATTAACAGTTAAAGAATTGAGGAGAAGTTAATATGTCTGATGAAATAAAAAAAACTTCTGCTGAAATAGTTATTGGCGGTAACATTAAAGTTATCCAAAAACTTAAGGCAGGTAAATTTTATGAAGCACAAAAAGTGATTGCTACGATATTTAAAGAAACATCTAAGCTTTCATCTACTAAATCCGTAGAAAGTGAAAATGGTGAAATGACACCTGACACTAAAGATATGGATATAGGAGCATTAGTAAATCTATTTGAAGACTTTCCAAGTCATGTAGCAAAATTTGTTGCTATATGTTCAGAAACACTAGAAGAAGAATTATTAAAAGAAGCTTATCCTGAAGAAATTAATGATGCTTTTGGTGTTTGTTTGGAACTAAATAATGTAATGGAAAACTTAAAAAACTCCGTAGCCCCTATGGGAAAACTAGGGGCCTTAACAAAGAAGGAAGGGTAAGTAAATTACCAAAAACTAGTTTTCTTACATGGTGTATAGATGTACTTGCTTCTCGTTATGGATGGACAAAGAAATATTGTCTTGAAAAAATGTATTGGGAGGAATTTTGGGAGTATGTAACTACTGCTGCTAATTTTGCAGTAGAAGAAAAAAATGCTGAATTTAAATTTCAGTTTATGTTACATGCAACTAAAAAAGATGTTAATAAATGGCATGACCTCCCTATACCTTTTCCATCCGAAGACGAGAATGTGCAAACTAAAGATATTAGCGGCATCTCTCAATTGCCCGCAAATATGCGTGGTATGGTTTACCATTCAGATGTTGCGACAAAATAAAAAAATATGGCAACTATTGGAGATCTATTAGTATCATTACGAGGAGATTCTACTGAGTGGAATAATTCCCTTAATACTGCAGGGAAAGCTTTACAGCAACTCGTTACTAAGGCAGAACAAGCGGGTCAAGACCTCAGTAAATTTAATTCGCAAAATATTAATCTTTTAGCAGGTTGGAAAAATGAAATTGGTAAAACTTATAGTAGTTTTACAAAATCTTTAGCTCCAGTAAAACAAGGATTAGTAGATCAAGGAAAGGCAGCTAGTACTACAGCTAAAGGAATAAATACATTAGCTTTAGAAACTGTAGTTGCTTCTAAAACACAACAAACTTTCGATAATCAAATAAAAACACTTTCAAGCTCTCTTTGGTTAGCAACTGCCGGTCTTAAACAGTTTGGAATGGCAATGAGTACTGCTTTTACAGTACCTATTGTTGCTGCTGGAACTGCAGCAGTTAAAACTTTTTCAGATTGGGAACAAGGAACAGTTGGTATTCAAAGAGCAGGTGAAATAACTAGTGAAGAAGCAAATAAAATAACTGATAGTTTTATTAGTATTTCTCAACAAGTTCCTTTAACAGTTAAAGAATTACAAGATGCAGGTTATGCAGCTGCTCAAGCTGGTATTCAAGGAACAGACGCTATTACCAACTTCGCTAAAGCTGCAGCTGAATTATCAAAAGTTGGAGGAGATGCTTTTAAAGGATTAGAAGTAACTGATTTGGCTAATAGCTTAGCCAAAGTATCAGTAGCTTTTGGTGAAACAGGTGAAAGTTTTGATAATGTAAATAAAGTAGCTTCGTCAATGTTTACAGTTGCAAAAGCAATTCCAGGTTCTTTTAATGAAATAGTATCTGCCATGGTTAGAACTGCAGGAACTTCTAATATGATGGGATTATCTCTTTCTGAAACTGCAGCAATAATGGGAACTTTAGTTGCTTCAGGTGTTCCTGCAAGTAGAGCTGGAACAGAATTTAGCCGAGTTCTTTTAGATATGAGTAAAAACGCTGATAAAGTAGCTCAAGCGCTAGGATATACTTCTTCAAGTGTAACTGAATATAAAAATAGAGTAGAAACTGATATGTTTGGGGTTTTAGATGAATTAATTCAAAGATATGGTCAAGTAGAAGGAAGATTAGACACAATGCAACATTTACAAGATATTTTTGGTACGGTATCTCTTAAAGCTATTCTTCCTTTAATTCAAAATCATGAATTACTTAATGATTTACTTGCTAGATCAAATCAAGAAATGGAAACAGGAGCTTTATTATCTGCTGAATTTGCAGCTAATTCACAAAGCTTATCAGGAACATTTACTGTATTTAAAAATGCTGTTCAATCAGTTGCTTACGCTATTGGAAAAGATTTAGCTCCTTATATTAGTGTTTTTGTAAAAAATGCCACTCAAGCAATGATTAATTTAACTAATGCTTGGCAAAATCTTAATCCTATTATAAAAGCTGCTATTGTAATTTTTGCTGGATTAATAGCTATAATTGGACCTTTAGCTTTATTATTAAATACATTATTTCTTAATCCTATTGCTGGGTTAATAACTTTTATTTCAAAAATTGGTATTGCTATAGGTACTTTAACAAGTCTTATTGCGACTACACTTGCAGCTACAGTTCAAAATATTGCTCTTGCTTTTACTCTTGATGGAGCGGCAGCTGGTTTTGCAATGTTAGGAACAGCAATATGGGCTGCTTTAGGTCCATTATTAACTATAGTAGGTGCCATTGCTGCAGTAATTGGAGTTTTAGCTCTTTTAGGAAAAGCACTTGGAATTGGGTTTAAACTTAAACTTCCTTCAATGCCTAAAATTAATATGCCTAGTTATGGTAAAACAGCAAATGCAAACGAAGATACAAGTGATGCCGATCAACAAGCTTTGGAAGAATCTAATGCTAATAAAAAAGCTGCTGCTCAAAAAGAACAAACTGCTTTAGAAAAAGAATTAAGAGATAAAAAGAAAGCTGATGATAAAGTAATAAAAGCAAAAGAAAACGAAGTTGAAGCTTATGAAAAAATAAGAGATGCTGAAATAAAAGCACAACAAAAATTAGTTGATAATCAAAAAGATATTATTGATGCTAAAAAAGAAGCTTGGGAAGATGAAAAAAGATTAGCTCAAGAACAAATTGATGCTCAAGAAGCGGTTATTAAAACTATTAAAAAAACTCTTACTGCTGCTAAAAAAGAATTATCTGCTTTAGAAGATGCTGAAAAATCTGAAGTTGATATTGCTGAAGGAAAAGTTGAAATTGCTGAAAATAGTTTAGATGCGGCACAAGAAGCTTTAAAAAGAGAAAAATTATTAGGAAATGATGAATATGATCTTAGTTATAGAGAAGCTGAGGCTAGAGTAAAAGCAGCTGAACAAGTTCTTCAATTAGCTAAAAATAATGTTGTTGCTATAAAACAGACATACCAAAAACAAATCGAAGCTCAAGAAGCAGTTGTTACTGCGGTTGAAGATGAAGTAGATGTTCAAGAAGAAGCTTTAGATGCCTTAAAAACTGCTTTAGAAAAACGAACTGCAATTGTTGATAAAGAAATCGATTTACTAGATGATGAACTTAAAATTAGACAAGATAATCTTGATGCAATAAAAGAATCAACTCAAGAAAAACTCGATTTACTAAAAGAAGAGAAAGATAATATGAAAGATCAGTTAGACGAAGAAGAACAAGTAATTCAAGATAGAATTGATGCAATAAAAGATCAAGCAGATGCAATAAAAAATATGCCTGTTACTGAATTACCTGATATTGCTGGAAATTTAGGAAAAATGAACGATGAAATAACAAAACAAATACAAGATATGCAGAAACAAATAGGTGATTCTATGTCTTTTGGAGTTGGAATTGATATTAAAGAAGGAGGAGCTTTCGATAAAATTAAAAAAGCTTTTGA
>JBBACR010000062.1:0-3958 GCA_041656875.1 Candidatus Pacearchaeota archaeon | reverse complement strand
AATATTTATATTGTAAGTTAAAGCTCTAAGTAATAATTGAAGTGTTGCCATATTATCTTCAAGAACTGCTCGACCATAAAGATCAGCTCTTCTATGAGGTCTTTTAATATGACAGATTTCATCTGTAGTATAAATAATTGCTTTTCCAGCTTCGGTTGTTTGTTTATATCCAGCTTTTTGAATAACTCCTTTTTTCTTTAATTCACTATCAACTAAGATAGACATTTTAACTGGATCAAGATTATATAATTCTGCTAAATCTTTAGTTTTTCCTGTAGCAGTACCTTTAGTAGGTACTTTTTCCATATACCAATTTCCATAAGCAAGATAATTTTCAATACCTACTTGAAGTAAAGTTTCAATAGTATCATCAGGATTAGGTCTATCAAAAAAATCTATTAATCGTTTTAAATCTGATTTCTTTCCTTTATTTCCAGCTTCTTCTTTAATAACATATCCACCTCCTAATACTGCATCTCTAATACGAAAAGCGCTTTGAATTGAACCAGGAGAATCAGAATAAAGAGTACTTAAAGTAGAATAATTTTTATCAGCGGCAACAACATTAGCTCTAAATTCATTTTCAGTATTTGTAGTAGAAACATATCTTCGAGAAGAACCAAATTTTCTATCTAAAGCTTTTACAGTTTCAACTGACCAATCTTTTTTAGCAGCATTTAAAGCTTTATTAACTTCTTTAGTTACTTCTTTATTATATTGAGTTTTAAGTTCTTGAGATAAATTTTTCTTAAATTCAACAAGTTCTTTTTCTTGTTCTTTTTTCCATACTACTTTTTCTTCTTTTACTTTTTCTTTTACATTATCACTTTGTAAAACAGCTTTTTCAATTATTTTTGGTAATTTCATATTATTTTTAACTTTTTTTCAAAAAAATAGAGTTTCTAGTGAAATAATACAGGTTTTATCTAAAATATGCAATAACAGTTAAACTGAAACTAATTCTCCGTTAGTTAAATAACCATGCCAACAACCTCCGTTTTCTTTACATAAAATTGAAGGAGTAGCGCTTGGAGTTGGAGTATCAATATTAGTTATATTCCACCGACTATCAACAGTACCAATATGACCACAAGGTAATACAATCATTAAACCTGTTTTTCCATTTCCTAAAGTTATCCTTGAAGCTTTACCAATCCATTTTTTTTCTGCTGCTGGAAAAGTATCTCCAAAAGTTACATCTGCTAATGATTTTATAAATTTTATTTTCATATTATGCTCCTAAGAAACCTTTTCCAGGTGTTCCTCTAGCTGCTTGATAACAAACTCCTGCTACTGCATCAGCTACGTCTTTACTACCTCGTCTAGGATGGTCTATTTTAGTTCCTTTAAGTTCTTCTAATTGAGATAATTCTTCTACTAAAGGTTTATAGTAATAAAAATCTAATCGACCATCTAATAAAGCGCCTTTAAGAGTATGGTAAGATTCTGGGTTTCTATCTACAGAAAAGAAATCAGCATTAAATCCAGCTGATTTTAATGTCTGAACAGAATCAACAGATTGCCAACCATCAAAAGTAATCTTAGCAATATTATAACCAATATCTTTTAGTTTATAAATAAGTTTTCTAACATCTTCAAATTGAATTTCATCTCTAGGTTTAGCTTTAATTTGACACATAAAATCAATAAATATTTTTGGTCTTTTTTCAAGTTTACCTTGAATACTTTTAACTTCTTGCCAACCATTAAATTTACCCATAGCAAAACCAGCACAATCTCCTTTTCCTTCTCTATTTAAACCTAAATCAATGTGAATAAAACGTTTATCAGAATCATAATTTTCATTACTTTGAATATTATAAAACCATTCAGCAAAATCACCTGTTTTAAGATCAATAGGATGTTTACGATTATAATTAGCTGCTTTTATAATATCATCAGGATTATTAAAGAAGCCTTGAATTGCCATAGAAGGTTGAGCTCCATAATCTCTCATAGCTCTTTCAGGATTTTGTCTAAATTCATCTTCGTATTCAACTGGAATCATTGTTCCTGCTAAAGCTGTTAAATATTTTCCTAAATCAAATTTTTGTCCACAAAACATTTCAGGAGGCATAACATCCCAAAGAGCTGCTCTACGTTTAAAAATTTTAGGATTAGTTTCTGCTTCAGCAAATTTCTTTTCAGCAAAATCATAAACATAACGAGGAGAAGTAATAATAAATAATTTTCCTTTAGACATAAAACGAGAACGAATACGTTTTTTTATTTGGTTATATGATTCTTCAGCATAATCTTTATCTTTAGTTAACATATGGAATGAAGCTTCATCAATAACAGCACCAAAGATGTTATAACCCAAAGGAGCTTCTTCATTAGAACCTACAGGAAGAATATAAATATTTTTAGGCATTCGCATTTTAGATTTAATACGAGGATCAGGTGGATAGAAAGTTTGAAACCATTTATTATTATCTAATCTATTTTTAAGTTCTCCAAAAACAATATCTTTAGCTTGACTAAATGATTTTGAAATATTAATAAAGGCAATTTTAGTACCTTTAGCCATATGAAAATATTCTTGAGGATTACGAAGACAAAGTAAACGATAAACAGTATAAACAATAGCCATTGAAGAACAGAAACTTTTTCCTGATCCAATTCCAGCTATATATAATATTTCTTCATATTTACCTAAATTTTCAAATTCATCAAAATTACTGCCACTATCAAATATATCTATTAATAGTTGTTTATTATATGGTCTTGGTGCGTCTTGAGGATCAGTAAAATTAGGATTCTCTAGGAATTCCTTCATCGTTACTGGTTTGTGCTGGTATTGAGGGTTGTTCGCTAGGAACTCCATCGTCTCCAGTTGAGCCTTGTTCGCGTTTTCCAAGAATTTGACGAATTGCGCCGATAAGAACATCTTTATCCTCCTTATTTAATGTTTGCATTTCTGCAGAAAATTTAGCCATTTTCATTTCTGCATTAATATTAAGATCTATTGCTTCAGCAGAATTAATTCCTTCTATATCACCTATTTTATTTAAAATAGAAAGAGCAGTATTTAAGAAACTATTTTTAACTGGGCCTTTAGCATTAATATATTCTGTCATAGCCCGATTATAAAGATAGTTTAATTTATCTAAAATTTCAGCTCTTTTTTCACTAAAATCAACAGGTATTGCTGCATCTTCTTGTTTAATATATTCTAAATCAGATCTAATTACTTGTTCAGATGCAGGTATTTTAATCTTTTGATTATTAATTGTAATTCCATTTTTTAAAACAAGAACCATTTGAGAAACTTCAAATCCCATACGAAAGAGTTCTCTTACTTTCCCTCTTCTTAAAGCTGTTGTATTAACATCTTTAGCATCAATAATTTGATTAACAGTAGTTAAATCAATAGGAGAAGGTTCTTGATTAATAATTTTATTCTTTGGTAATTTGCTTCCCATTATTATTAATATATTCTAAACAAATAGTTATTAAAGCACTAACATTATCTTCTTCTCCAGTTAATTCTAAAGCATCATTAACTAGTTTCATTTGCTTAGAAGTTAATATTAATTTAAATTCTTCTTCTTCATTATTTGTTCCTTCATCATCTAATTTAACTCCTTCATTACCTAAATCATTAAAATCAAATTTAAGTAAACTTTCCATTCCAGTCATTTCTTCAGGAGAATAACCAAGTTTATCTTCTAATTCTTCAATTGAATAAGTTTCATGTAAAGTATGAATTACTTCAGCTAATTTTAAAGTATCAAATTCTCCTCGTAATTTATTCATATTAATAGTAGCTAACATAGCTTCAGGAAGTTTTTTATCTACTATAATTGAAGGAATTTCTTCATAATCTAATTTTTTAGCAACAAGAAAACGATGTTCTCCGTCAATAACTTCATATTTAATTTCTCCTTCAGGTGCGATATTTCTTAGAAGAACAGGTTGTAAAAATCCTTCTTCTTCAATTCGTTTTTCTAATTGT
>JBBACR010000061.1:0-4026 GCA_041656875.1 Candidatus Pacearchaeota archaeon | reverse complement strand
TAAACGTCCCGTATTCCCCTCCCGTAACTGTTTTGACAAAAAAGGCCTTCCATTTTTTTCCTTTTGTCTCTCCTTCTTTTGTTTTTACACTTGCTATCCTCACATATCCTACCTCAATGCCCTCATTACTTGCGACGTTGCCCTGTGGCGGGACTTCGTCCGGTGGCCACCCGGTTGCTTCGGGGATGTCATCGGGTTGTCTGGTCGTGGCCTTGGGTTTTGTGTCCACTTTCTTTCCGGCGGCAGTGTTCGGCTGCGTTGCGGCATTCCCATCATCATCCTCTTCTGCACAGACAGAGATAAATGATTGCAACGAATAACGTCGCAAATAGGTTAAGCACGACCCGTAAGATTGCGGGTCTGATTTGACTGGTTTCATAACAATTCTACCCTCCAGCCACTCACCGGATGAATGACAGAGACGTGTATCAAGGCCGACCATATCGGGGTGTTCCGTAAGAAACACAGGTGATTGAACTATACTCAATCCGTTGTCCGTCAATGGTTTGCGACACGCCTCCCAGATCGAGGCCAAATCAGCGTATTTCGATTTAAAAAATGGATTGTTTGATTCCTTTTTGGCGTTCTCAATGACAGCCTGTGCTTTCGACAACGCCTCTGCCAGTTTTCCGATTGTTTCCGATTGAATCATTTCGTGCCTCCCAATTTTCTGAATTTCAATACTATTCCCTTGACATATTGTGCCAGTTCCATGAAATCAGACTCACGGTATGCCGGGTTTTCCTTCTTCAATTCCGACACCCTGTTCGCAATTTTCATGGCCTCGGCTTCAAGGAATATAACCTGCGCTTCACAAATCAGTGCATTGAATTCTGCCGCGCTGTTTGTTTCTTTCATCGTTCCTCCTTTCTTAATTTTTAAGCTCCCCAGGTTGCTGCCATCGCTTCGGCTATCCCCGTAAATGTTCTTGACCGCTCTTTCCACCGCCTTGGAGAGGGCGGTAATTTCCAGATTCTGTGCTCTCTGCCGTCAACAATGTTTGTCGGCTGTAATAACGGCAGATTTTTTAGCCACAGGCAGGTCGCCTTTGTTTCTCCATGACCAAACATCCACGGCTGAATAATCTGATCCGGTTTTCTTATCTGACTTGAAATTACGCTGACCGGGTTTTCAATGGCGATCCGCGGCACGGGCGCAGACATTAGCAGTCTGACAAACATTAGCGCATCTGCTTGTTCTTTTTGTTTGTCCTTAAACCACCGTGCGCCGGACACGGCAAGATGTGTACATGGCGGAAAAGCAATCAGTAAATCCCAGCAATCACCAAGGATTTCCAAAACGTCGCCCTGAATGTGCCAATCTGGATTTCCTTCTGTCGGCAAAAGATCGCAGGAGAACGCTTCATGCCCTCTTTCCGCAAAAGCGCTGCGAACTATTCCGCTAAATTCACACGCCACCAAGACCCTCATTTTTCAACTCCACTTCACCCATTCTATTATTCCGCCCGGCCCTCGCACCAATCTGCCTACCGTGGCTTTCTCCCGCTGTTTGCTCCTGCTGGTGTTTGCCTGCCTGTTATTCTCGGTTTTTCCGATAAAAATCGGTGCGAGTGCCTCGCCCATTAGAGCTTGCAGCTTGGGGCTTTGAAACGTACAGTAACATAGTCTTTTCGACTTGTCAAGAAATTTTTTCGTTATTAAGTTGGATTCGTGAAAATATTTCTTGACTAAACGTTATAATTCAATTATAATGGCAGGTATGAAAGTTAACATAAAAAAACTAGAAAAAGAACGTAAGGCGATGGGGTTGGGGAAGATGGCCTTTTCGCGTAGTTGCGGCATGACGGATTCAACCTACGGCAAAATTTTGCAAAGCAAAACAACTACTTTGAAGACGCTAACAACGATTGCCGGTGTTTTAAAAATTGATCCAAAGGATTTGCTCATATGAAAAATGGAGAAATAATGCAGGTAAAAATACACGAAGAACTTGAAAAGCATATCTGGCCGCTAAAACCTGAAGAACATAAACTTCTTGAAGAAAGTATCCTTGCCGATGGTATCAGGGATAAACTTATTACATGGCAAGGATACATCGTAGATGGCCATAATCGTTATAAAATAGCGAAAAAACATGGCTTAACCTTTGAGACGCTTGAAAAAGAATTCGACAACATTGAAGACGTAAAAGACTGGATGGATGCTAACCAACTAGCACGTCGTAACCTCACCAGGGATCAATGGGAAATAACCATCGGCAGGCGGTATAACAGGGAAAAGAAGGATTATGGCGGCGATAGAAGCAAGTGGCAAAATTTACCACTTGAAAAAACCGAAACCAAACTTGCCGAAGAATACAAGATATCACCAAAGACAGTCAGAAACTATGCCAAAATAGCCGACGAATTTGAACGGCTAAGGGAAGAACAGCCGGAAATTGCAAAGGAGATTGCAAACGGTGAGAAAACTATCAAAGAAGTTATCCGGGAAGTAAAAAAAGAAGAACAAAAAGAATACTTTAAACAACTGGGAGCCTACGATAGACCCTTTGACGGGCGATACGATGTCATTGTCATTGACCCCCCGTGGGACATGCAGAAGATTGACAGGGAAATTACCCCGGAACAAACAGGCTTTGACTACCCCACTATGACCGAAGAAGAAATATCGGCAATGGAATTGCCTATGGCCGAAGACTGCCATGTTTTTATGTGGACGACACAAAAGTTTCTGCCTGCCGCCCTGCGAATCATAGGCGTTTGGGGCCTGAAATATACATTGACGTTTGTATGGGATAAGGGTGGAGGTTTTCAGCCGTTCGGCCTACCGCAATTTAATTGTGAGTTTTGCCTTTATGCGCGGAAAGGGACGCCTAAATTCATGGACACCAAAGACTTCTTTACTTGCTTCAACGCGGACAGGACGGGGCACAGCAAAAAGCCGGATAAATTTTATGCCACCATAAAACGAGTAACCGCCGGAAGACGCATTGATGTTTTCGGCAGACGTAAAATAGACGGCTTCGCTGGATGGGGAAACGAAGTTGGGGATTGAAAAAGACGGTATATTAGCTGAAAAAGCGGCAAGATTGTGGTTAAAAAACAAAGGTGTGAATAATCTCCAGCAAATAGACTGGCTTTTTAAATCAAACAAAAACGGTAACTATTATTGTTTGGAAAGTAAAAGTAGGGAATTATACGAACCACCACCGTTTTTTGGAACGGGTCTTGATATTACACAACTAAAATTACGCTTGCAATTGTTGAACGATTTGGGAATAGATACGATCCTTTTAGTTTTTGAAAAGAATACAAATAATGTTTACTGGCAGTTTTTGTCAATCCTGGAAAAGGGACGTCACATAGATACCAAAAATAAAATAAGAATTTACGATATCGATAATTTCAACAAAGAGGAATCATGCTAAAAACTGGCAGAAAGTTTCGGGATATGTTGAAGAAAATTATTAAGTTGAAGCGAGAGTTGTCGTTATCGTTCTGGATTTGGCGGCAGAAAATCAAGCGAGCCATCTTAACGTGGTTTTTCGGAGGCAAAAATGAGTAAAAAAGGAAGCTTGCGACTTAATAGCATGTCGGAGTTTGAGGCTTTGCGGAATCGCGGAAAAGTGGCCATAAAAAATGATCGCCCGCGCCCGCGACACGTACCCGGTAAAATGAACAAAAGCGAAGAAGCATATGCCCGCCAACTTGAAGCAATGAAGCACCTTAATCAAATAAGACGGTGGGTGTTTGAACCCTTTAAGTTACGCCTGGCCGACCGGACGTTTTACGAGCCAGATTTTATGGTTGTTAAAAACGAGCATATTGAAATCCACGAATTTAAGGGTCATTGGGAAGATGATGCAAGGGTTAAAGTCAAAGTCGCTGCTGAATTGTTCCCAGAATTCCTTTTTGTCGGAGTCACGATGAGAAAGGGAAGTTATGAATACGAATTTTTTAATGCTTAACGGCGACGCAGAGCCAACTCAAACTTGTTCACGCTGCGGGTCTAAACTAATTAATCGGGACACCTGTATCAAGTGCGGCGAAACACTGAATAAAATAAC
>JBBACR010000060.1:0-4077 GCA_041656875.1 Candidatus Pacearchaeota archaeon | reverse complement strand
CTTAAACTGTCAAGTTTAAGATTTTCAGTCTGTCTTTTAATCTCATTTTCAATAACTGGAATAAACATTTTAACATCCTGAAAACCTTTTATTTCAACTCTTGGATGGCCTGCAATAGAAATGTTTACATCTTGCCTGATAGTTCCAATTCCCCTTTTAACCTTGCAACTTCTTAAAACATCTCCTAAAAATAGAGCAACTTCTTTTGCTTGGTTGGCACTTTTAATATCTGGAGCAGTTCCAATTTCAACTAAGGGGATTCCAAGTCTATCTAATTTAAAATTTGTTCCTTGAACCTCATCAGAATCATCATCTTTATTATTTGCAGGTCTTGCAGCATCTTCCTCTAAATTAATTCCTTCTATTCTAACTCTTCCGTATTTAGTATCAACATAACCATCTTTTGCAATTAAAACTGTTCTTTGAAATCCTGAAGTATTTGAACCATTGACAACAGTTTTTCTCATAATCTGAGCAATAGGTAAAATTTCGCAGTTTAAAAGCAAAGCAATTTGCATTGCAATTTTTAATGCTTCTTTATTGATTTGGTGAGGGGGTTCTTCATCTAGTTCAACTAAACAAGTTGTATCATAAGCATGATATACAAATTCTCTATCTCTTGAGACTTCATACTTTGCTGCAGCATCAACTTCTCCACTTTCTCCTGCAACTGCATGAAGTTTTCTTTTTACTTTTAATTTGGGATCATCACTCCTAAGAATACTTGGACAATTGCAAAATAACTTGTTTGTATCAAGCTGCTGATGAATTTCAATACCTGATTTAATTTCCATAAATTAGCTAGATAAAATGCATATATAAAATTAGTGTTGGCTTTTTATAAAATCTCAATCAAAAATCGGTTTTTAAATCCTTATAATTTTAAGCTATTCTTACAATATTGCCTTGTTTATCAATTTCAATAAAGTTATTAGTTAGGTTATTTTTGTAATCAGAGCATTGGTTTTCAGGCAGGTTATCATCTGAATTTCTAGGAACATTAACTATATCCACAGAATAATTTCCACAGGTTCCAAGACATTGAGAATTAAAGTTCATTTTCATTGTGTATGCACTTTGATAAAGGTTTATTACACATTTAACTGTATTTGAGTCTATAACATAATCTGGAATGCCATCAGGGTTTCCATGACGAACCCAATTACCTGAAGAATCTTTTATCCAGCGGTCTTCTCCGCCATTTAAAACTCTTAAACAAATAATAATAACTACAATTATTAAAATAATTATAATTCCAATAACTCTAGAAGTTTTTCTCTTTTTCATAGAATAATTATAAATTGATTATTTATAAAGATTCGGAATTAATTTAAAAATTCATCTCCTAATCTGGGATTAAATTCTCCGCTAATGTTTTCAAGCATTTTTTGTTTTGTTACAACACTTCCTCTCCAGGATTTATGTCCTAAAACCCATCCTAATTTTACAAGAGCAGTTTCAGGCAAAATATCTTCTAGATAAATAACTCCTGTTTCAAGTATTCTTCTTGCAGATTCATAAACATAAGGGTCTAGCCTTCCATAAAGAGTTTGAGGTACAGCATAGACAAACATGCCTTTTTGAATTATTTTTTTTAACTCAGGAATCCAATTATTTTTTCCTTGATTTGCAACCTGTCCTATTCCCATGAATTCAATAATTAGTCCCCTATATCCTTTCTTTTGATAATAATCCAGTATTTTCGGGTCTTGACCAGGATAGAACTTAATCAAAGCAACTCTGTTGTCAAAAACTGCATCAACATTGGTTTTACTTTGCTTGCCCCTTTTGTTATACTCTAAACTAGTTTCAATTTTTCCATCAGGCCAGATTTTTGCAATTGGTCTTGTATTTATTGGCCTAAATGTATCTCTTCTGGAAGTATGCATTTTTCTTGCCTTTGTCGCTTTTAATGCATAACAATAATTATCATCTGAATTTGCATGACCTACAATCATTACTTCAGCAATGTCTGATAAAGCAGCTTTTGCTGCACACATTAAATTCATTCTTGAATCAGAACTTCCTCTATCACTTGATCTTTGAGAATAGGTCAAAATAACTGGTTTGTTTAATTTTCCCAGCATAAAACTGAGCACTGCCCCTGTATAATGCAAAGTATCAGTACCGTGAGTTATTATGACTCCTTTTACATTAGGGTCATTTAAAGATCTTGAAACAATTTTTGCAATTCTTATCCAGTCAACAGATTCCATGTTTTCACTCCATTTCATAAATGGACTGGTAACTCTAATATCTGCAATGTCAAATATTTCAGGATAGGTTGAAAAAAATTCCTTAGGGTTTGTTAAATCCTTAACTCCTCCGGTTTTAGGGTCTAATTTTGAAGAAATAGTTCCACCTGTAATAATAAAATCAATAACTGGCTTTTGATGAGATAATTCAAATTTTTTAGTGTCTTTTTCTTCTATTTTCCTTTTCTCTAAAATTTTTATTTCTTTTAAGTCTTCTTTCTTTAGTCCTATATTATAACCATTACTAAGTTTCAATAAAATAATTCCTGCATCAGGACTTTCTAGTAAAATTCCTTTTTCAGATTTATCCTTTAGGACAACTTCTATTGTGTCCCCTACTTCTGGTTTTTTAAAAGGTTTTTTCATAAAGAATAATAGAAACAAATGATATAAAAAACTATCTTTAGTTTATTGTTTTAAACTCCTTTAAAGACCCTTTCAATTTCAGAAGCAGTTATAAAATCCATATTAGTCACTTTTCCCCCTATATCCCATCTTGTTAACTGAAATAAAACCTTTGAATAGTAAATATGCATGTCTGGATGATGATCATTTTTTTCAAAAAAAGGACTTATTTTAACGAGAAAA
The DNA here is from genome assembly GCA_041656875.1 of Candidatus Pacearchaeota archaeon. Taxonomy (GTDB): domain Archaea; phylum Nanobdellota; class Nanobdellia; order Pacearchaeales; family GW2011-AR1; genus ARS1285. The sequence goes on along the minus strand of JBBACR010000060.1, from coordinate 1,234 downwards.
GCCAAAACCTCTAAAAATTCTTTAAATTGAAATTCTTTTTCTATTTTATTCTCTTTGTATTTCCATCCAGGAATCTCTTTTAATTTTTCATTAATCTCTTTTGGATTTAATACTTGGATATCTGGCCTCATTATAAAGTAAGTCACTTCAACTATAAATATTTTTCCAGATTCTAATAATTAATATTAATTTGGAACATTAAAAAAATTATTAAACCCTCTTTTCATTCATTCTTTATGGAAAACATAAAAAGTGCAATGATCGGTCTTGAAATCCATGGATATCTTGATACCTCAGAAAAATTGTTTTGTAATTGTAAAAATTTTCATGATATGAAACAAATTTCTCCGAATACAAATATCTGTCCGATTTGTACAGGTCAACCTGGATGTAAGCCTATGCTTCCGAATTCAGACGCAGTAACAAAAATACTTCAAATTGGTTTAATGCTTAATTGTAAACCTAATTTAATTGAAGATAAGAAGCCTCTTATCTTCCAAAGAAAACACTATAGCTGGCCAGATATGCCTACAGGTTATCAAAAAACAATTTCAGGTTCTCATTCGCTTCCTCCTGTTGAAAATGGAGAGTTTCTTGGAATAAAAATTAGAGAAGCTCATTTGGAAGAAGATCCTGCAGCATGGAATCCTGAAACCGGAAAGATAGATTATAATCGAGCAGGAGTTCCACTGGTTGAAATTGTAACAGAACCGGATTTTAAGACTCCTGAAGAAGTTGAGATATGGCTTAGGCAATTAATACTTACACTTTCTTATATTAAGGCACTTAATAAAGATGCAGGAATAAAAGCTGATGTTAATGTAAATATCAAAGGGGTCTCAAAGCGAGCTGAAATAAAAAATGTTAATTCTGTAACTGAAATTGTAAGGGCAATTATTTCTGAACTTACTAGACATCAAAAAGAAAAACCTCAAAGTCAAGAAACCAGAAGATGGAATTCTGAAAGAAATATTACTGAACTTATGAGAACTAAAGAACAAGCAGAAGATTATAGATTTATTCCTGATCCGGATCTTCCTGGAATTAAAATTAGTAAACAAAGAATAGAAGAGATTAAAAAATCCCTTCCAGAGTCTCCTATGGAAAAACTTGATAAAATCATTAAAAAACATAAAATAAACAAAGTTGATGCAGAAGTTCTTATTAAGAATCTTGACATAGCTGAATTATTTGAAAAAGTAATTGAAAAGATTTCTCCACAGATAGCTTTGCC
>JBBACR010000059.1:0-4082 GCA_041656875.1 Candidatus Pacearchaeota archaeon | reverse complement strand
CTGTTGTCCATCCTAAATATTCTTTGTTACCCCAATACCAACTACATTTAGGTAAATGAAACCACTCCACTTCAACCATATCCCCATTTTCAGAAACAGACTCGACAGTACCTCTAGACCCTACATCTATCTCACCCGCATCAAGATTATCCTCTATTAAAGATTCTATAAGATCTCCAACTTTAAAATCCGGTTCAGGTAAATCCCAAGACTGCTTTAAACTTCCTTCAATCGGACAATAATTAACTATTGTAACTTCACACTCGTTTAATCTCCTAAAACTAATACTTCCTACTATATCTTTACCTCTATCCATATTAAATTGATTGGGTTCCATAACTATGGATATTTGATCATCATCACAAAAAGAATTCCACTTATCCAACACATCATTTAAAGTATTCCCAAATAAACCTCTAACCGTATTCCTATCATCATCATTATTATGTTCATAATCTGTATCTGTAAATAATATATAATATGTTATATTCTCTCTATTATCTATTACTTGCAATATGTCTCCTATATCAAGCAAATCATAGTTAATAATATTCTCGGGAATATTAGGAATATCCCATGATTGCTTTATATTATCAAATGTTTTACCAGTCTTAACTAATTCCATAGGAAAAGAAGAATCAGTTACTATACATTCAGACCATGCTTTACCTACCTTTTCCTCTATTCCCACTGTCCAAGCACAATTTGGAAATGTCCATCCCGAGCGTATATCTGACTGTAACCCTGATCTCTCAGCATCAAAATTAGGACATATGTTAAGATATACACATCCACTTCCACCAGACTGTCTCCATACTTGGCCCACTTGAGCAACATTAATTAATTCATTAATATCCTCTACTAAGGTACCTACAATAGCTTCGGGTGGCAAATCCCAAGATTGTTTATTTTCAATGCTTAATTTATCATATTCTCGAAGGGCATTATTCCAGCCAACATTATCATTATTCAAATATTCATTTACAGCAACCACTAAACTACTAGTTTCATCTTTATTCCATTCAAAATTACCAGCATCCTCACAAAATTCCAACCCCGATTTATCAAAGTATTCAATAGCCTCATCAAATGTATGTCCCCATATAGCCCATATACTACCCGCATCATCACCCCAAGGACTATAAGGTAGAATTAATACAGGAACTCCATATAATGATCCACCCCTTACATGATAAACTTCAGGCTCTATAAAGGATATATCCCAAGATTGAGTTTCAGTATGTTCGGCTATCTCATTCATAATAATTAGAAGCTTATCGGAACTTCTTTCTCGCCAAGCTCACCGTTTGGATTCACTTGTGTATTAGGCTTCTGTGGGGGATTACCAAGTCCCGCACCTGGAGCCGGAGCTGCCTGGGCTTGCGGAGGAGCCCCAATAGCTTCATTCAAAGCCTGCTCTTCAGGACTATCTACAAACTTAACTGTAACCGATTTATCTTTAGGATTTACCGTAGTTTGAAACTGTGGCCCTGAATCTTGATTTGAATCATACAGCACATTATCCGCAGGCTTATTATTCTGCGTTGGTTGTTCATTTTGCAAGTTCTGATTCGGAGGCAATGGAGCTCCGGCACCTGTAGGTTGATCTTTCTTACTCTCATCATTCTCCCAACCCATCGGTGGTACCTGATCAGAAATATCAGCTGCCATACGAGACTTAGGAATGTACTGCTTAATAAAACTACCTTTGGTCCAGATATCAGACTCACCTGATTGATTATGCTCAGACTTTATAAAGTATTTAACATCTAGTCCTAAGCCTTTTCCATTACCATAATCAACATGAATATCATTCATACCACCTGCATGAAGACTTGTTACCATGCCTGTTTTACCTAAAAATTCTCTGACATTATTATTCAAAAGATCATTAGGAGTACTTGCAGCCTCTTCAATAGTGTCAGGATTCAATGTTACTTTATCACCTATTTTGAATTTGCTGAATCTATCTCCGTAATTCTCCTGTATCATATCTCTATCACTATGAGCATTAGGATCTACATCAAAAGCTTTATGTTTGTTCACTTGTATAGCCCTTTCTTGTGCATTAGCTTCTTCTTTTGTATCATGCTTATATGTTTTACCATGACATTTAACATCATAGTTACCATCTTCTTTAACTACCTTTGCTTCTGCCACCAAAGCAGCTACTATCTCTTGATTACGTTCCATATGTGCCTCACTTCTTTTATTATTAAATTGCATTTTTAAATATTCTATTAGATACTTTGCATATGATTTTAAAACATCTTGACCCTTAAATTTGAATACACCACCATCAGGGCAATCATTATAAAGTCTTTCTAACTCTTTCAAATCTTCTCTTGTAACACTTATTGTATTATCTTTCTCTTCAATGTCCCAAGATAGCGTTGTGTTTTCATCAAATCTTTCTATATCTAAATCCATATTATCACCACGTCTTACCCATGTCATTCCATAATCAAGACCATTTTTAATTCTAAAATCTACTTCCTTTCTTAAAGCATCCACATAATGATCATAGGCCACATTGTCTACCAATCTTATTTTGTTATTTTTATCACGATAAACAGCATAATATTTATCATTCTGAATACTACTTCTCTTTAAACTAGACTCAAGCAATAAATCATTATTATCTTCAATAAAATTATCATCGTCATTTGAATCTGACAAACAAAAATCACATACCGGATTTCCATTGTAATACCCATGTGGCTTACTATAATATCTATGTCCACACTTAGAACACACAAATGATATTCCCTCAGAAGCAAATGGATCTCCTGAATGGTCATTAGGTATAATGTCCTCATTCCTATATTTGTACTTCATCATACGAAGATGATCATAAAAATGAATATCCTTATCCCAACTAAGTGTAGTATTATTTTCCTCTGGCTGATTATCAACCATCTCTTGGATTTTTTGCTTAGCTGCAGGATCTCCAGATAATACACCTTTCATTAATGAATTAAATTGCTCTGCCGGAAGCTTAACTATCTGTTCAAATATCATAGCTCTCTTACGAGGATCTGCAATATTCATTGCCTGTAATAGCTTATCCCAATAATCTTGCCCAAATCTAATATCCCAACGTTCATTCTTTAAATCTTCTGTCTCTTTAAATACATGGGGAGTAATATCTTCATCAGGCAATCCAAGCGAAGCCACGAGTTCCATAGCACCTTTAACCATCTCGGCCAGCAAGACTACGAAGTTTGTAGCTGTAGCATGAATACAAGGCTTCTTTTCTTCTCCCTCTTCACCATCCATAGAGAATGATGCGGCTCCACCAATCTGTGGTGTCTCTGCTGGATCTCCCTTAACCCAGTATCTATACTGAGTTAAAGGAATATATTGTTTATACAATTGTGTCAACTGAGGAGATATCTGACTCAATTCTTGTTGAGCAAAGAAAAACATATTCTTTGCCTTTTGTGCAGCTCCTTGAGATAAACTATTTATAATCCTTCGCTTGTCTACCTCCTTCTTAATGTCTTCTTCATCAAACTGCCTGATCTGAAATCCACCTAGATCCTGTGAAGGAATCTGTGGCGGCTCAGTCTTATTCTCTATTTGGAATTGATCTGGATCTATATCCTCACGCTTACCCAGCTTAATGTCCCAATCAACCTCCCCATGCTGAATACCCATCTGCTCTTCAACTATTTTTATAGCTATCTGTTCCAGTTGCTGAGCTCTAGGTTGTTCTATTGCCCGGATCTGCTTTCTTAAAGTCTTAACATTCTGATATGCTTCATCAGCACTGGTGCCCGATGTATTTCTAACTTGTTCTACATTCTTATTAAATGTATTTGAAGCATTCTGTTCTACATATCCATTAGGTAGGGCAGAGTTACCATGATGCAAAGACTGACCTGTATTTATCTTCTCCTCAATCTCAGGATGCATTCTCTCTTCTCGTTCAGGATTGTATTGAACTGCTGCAAATCTTAAGCTACTAGTAGTTTCTTGTGTATATTCCCATATATCAGATTCTGCTTTAGCTAGTAAACTATCAAAATCAATATTCTTATTAGCTAATTCAGCAGCTTCTTTAGCATATTTTATAGCAT
>JBBACR010000058.1:0-4186 GCA_041656875.1 Candidatus Pacearchaeota archaeon | reverse complement strand
GTGGAAGACTTGGGCTTTCTTATGAAAAATGGTCTAGACTTTTGTATAAACCTGATTCTTTATTTTTCAATGGTAAAAGCATAGATTGGAAAGGTTCAGAAACTCTTACTGGGACTGGATTATTTGACAAGTGGCTTATAAAAGTTAAGAAATAAATAAATTAAACAGAATTTTTATTTATGCATTTCTCTATAATTTTTTATAGAATTTTCCATAGACCTTATTCTTTCCTCTTCTATTCTTCTTTCTTCAGCTGATTTTGGCTGATAAGATTTTTTAATTGTAGGTTCTTTTGGAGCATATTCAGGATGGTCATTTCTATATTGTTCTATAAACTTTCTTTCATTTTTAGTTAATGGTTTTGAATAAGAGTAGTCTCCATCAAAAAATGTTGTAAAAATTTGCTCTGCTGTGTTTGGTTCTTCTTCTTTACCTTGTGCTATTTTCAAGACTCTTTCTTGTCTTGATTCTTCTTGCCTTATTTGTTTTTGAGTGTATGCATCATTTGCCTTTACATTTTGATATTTGCATACTCCAAGAGCTCCAAGCCAAAGGCTTCCAGCTATTCCCAGAGTTACAATAGGTACTTTGATATAATTTGAAAGTGATTTAGATTTAGAATTACTTCTAGGTTTTTCTTGATTTTCATCTGCATCAAATAATACTTTTTGAGTTAATGTTTGATTTGTCATTTTGTTTGTATCAAGTCAGATTAAGTTATAACCTGATTTTTGATAATTTACCTAAGCATAAGAAGTATATAAATGTTTCGTTTGTTGTATCTGCCTAGTAGTTACATAATTGTCTTAAACATTTATAAACCTTTAAAACTTTTATCTAAAATGATAAAAAAGAGTTGTAAAAATAGTCGTAAATCTATTTACTGTTTTATTTTTATTCTTACATTCTATATTTTATTTTCTAGTAGTTTTATAACTTTTGTTTTTGGAGAAGAACTTCATAACTCATCAACTAGCAAAAATTTAGCAGATGCAAAAAAATATGGAGAGAATTTGTTTACTAGTCTTGGAACCTCGGATTATGATTTATATACAGTTCTTAGTTATTTTCATAATGAAGCAGAAAAAAAAGCTTTTTTTGAAGGGTTTGATAATGCTTGGAAAGATGAGAATAAGAAAAAGGGGCTTATTGAGAATTTTTTAGTTAAGGATGAAAAAGGAACTGCAAAAGTGCCGGATGCAATTAAGATAGAAATTTTGCAACACCTTTCAGAATCAAGTGGTGAAGAACATAATAAATTTTTAACGGAAATTGCAAAGCAAAAAATTAAGACTTATGGTTTAAGTACAAATTTGTTTGAAGGAGTTAGTATCCCTAAAAATAAAATAAAAGATCTTGCTTTTGATGGAACAAAACTTGGAGTGCCTAACTCTCAAGGTAAATTTGAAGCATGGGTTGATTTTGATAAAATTCCTAGATGGACAAAAAAAATAGAGCTTATTACAAATACTGTTAATGGAAAAGAAGTAACTACTTTTAAATTTCAGTTCAAAACAAGATTCAGCGGAGGCACAAGAACTGTGCTTTTTTCAAAAGGAACAATTGGTCCAAACGGAGAAATAATTGGTCCTGATGGAGTTCCTATTGGTTCAAGAATGTCTGATGGAATAAGGAGTATTAGTCTTAATAAAGATGGCAAGTTTGAAGTAAAATATATGGTTGGAGACAAGGAAAAGACTCTTGTTCTTGAAAATTCTGAACTTAAAAAAGCCATTTCAACTTTAAAAGAACAATTAGCTAAAAAAGGAGTTGATACTTCTGGTGTTGATGTTGAGGAAGTTTTAAAGAAGATTAGTGGAAGAAGTTTTACTGCAGGGCAGGTTAGTGGGGCTGATTCAAACGGACTTGTTTTTTCAAATCAGTTAAATGTTTTATTTGGAAATCAGGATAGTGGCAGTGTCGATCAGATAGACATTTCTTATGATGCTGATGGAAATCCTGAAATTAAAACAAAAGGAACTGCATCAATTGTAACAACCGGATTTGATGGAAGAGTTCTTGTTGGTGCAGGGGTTTGGGGTTCTGCAGACCCTACAAAAGAGGCTATTTTAAGATATAATAAATATGGTGAACTTAAAGAAGCTCAAAATGCAATGATTGATGCTAATGTTGCAACAGTTTATGCTCCCGCTGGAAAATTTACTAAAATAGACATAGTAGAAAATAGTATTGCTGATGCAATACTTAGAGGAGATAAAAAAGTTGCAATTGAAGCTGCGCTTACACAAGCAGGGGTTGTTGATAAAATTCTTGCAAAAGGAGTTGACAAGAGTAATGCTGAATCTGAAATCATGGAGGCTGTATTTGATGAACTCAATAAAGCTACCAGCTCAACAACCTTTCAAAATAGGTTTAATGAAGCAAAAGATGTTTTTAAAGAAAATTTTGAGAAGACTATTACAAATTTGATGACATTTGGCACTCCTCAAGAAGACCTTACTGGAAAGAAAAGACTTGCTAGTGACCTTACAAGTGAGGTTGAAAGTGAACTTAGAAAATTTGTTGAAAATCCTGATAATTTAAAGGCACTTGCTACTGGAGACAAAACTGCACTTAAGACTTATTTAAAAAAATATGTTAAGTCAAATCCTCTCCTTGAAAATTTAGACGCTGAACTTGCTGAAAATGTAATTGGATTTTCAGGAAAGACTCCTGATGATGTTAAACAGAAATTTCAAGAATATGTAGACGGCCCTGATTTTGAAAAACTTATTTCAGATACAATTGATGGAAATATTGGAAAAGATTCTCCAAGTACTGGAGAAAGAGTTGCTAAGTACATTACTGAAAACTTAACTCAGTCAATTAAAGTCGGAGGTAAGCCTATTGATCTTGGAACTCTTCCAAGCAAGATTGGTTCTTCTGTTGATAGTTTAATCAGTGATGCTCAGGCAAAAGTTAAGGCTGAACGAGAAAATTTCGAGAAAAATGTAAGAGCAGACCTTGAGACTCATTATGGGACTGAATCTGTTCTTAGAATTGATAAAAGCAGTGGAGAAATCTTTGCTCAGGGAAACAATAATAATCTTATTGTGGAAATACAGTCAACTTTAAACAAAGTTACGGTTAATCCTATTGGTAGTTCTAAAATAACTGTTTATAGTTATGGGGATTATAGTCAGCCTTTAGCCGAGTTTACTTCTAGTGGAACAAGCATTCCAACTACTGCACTTGCAAATTCTTATCAAGTGGGTTCGATTGTAAATAAAAATTTTCCAAATCAGGAATTTACTGTTCAAAAATTTGGTGATGCATATAAAGTTTATGATTCTAAAGAAATTGTAACAAAGTTTGCAGGATGGGGAACTGCTACTGTTGTTAAGGGAGGAATACCTTTAATTGGTTCTATTTCAATACCATTTAATACTAATTTTAATGTGATTAATGCAGGAATTAGCGGGGATATTGCTGATAATCCTAACTCCAAAATAGAAATAACCTATAAACCTAATACTAATTGGGGGCCTCTTCCAGGAAGGTTTTTTATTGGAAGACTTATTAATAGAATAATTGCAAGATTCGCAAATGCTCAAGCACAAAAAAAGCCTCTTGAACTTTCTACATTTGGAACTGCTATGCAAGAAAATTTAGATAAACGATATAATGAAATCGCTTCAGGATTTAATGGAGATCCTGCAGGATTTACAAAATTAACAGGTTCACTAACTCAGCTTACTACAATGGCACAAAAGAATGGAGTTTCAATATCCAGGCAAAGCGAACTTGATGATACATTATCTATACTTAAAAGTATGAGTGCAGGAAAACAAGAATATTATGCAAGGTTTCAGCCAATAATTAATGCACTCAATTCAAATAAGATTTCTTATGGACAGAAACTTGAAATAACACCTACACAGATAATTGCAGGTGGAAGAGTTATTTATCAACCAGTTACTGCTGATGAGCAAATTGCACTTAGAATGTTTTTAAGAGATACAAATCCAAAAAAGTTAACTGAACATAGAACAATTAATATGTAATCTTATTTATGCATTTCTCTATAATTTTTTATAGAATTTTCCATAGATCTTATTTTTTCCTCTTCTATTCTTCTTTCTTCAGCTGATTTTGGCTGATAAGATTTTTTAATTGTAGGTTCTTTTGGAGCATATTCAGGATGGTCATTTCTATATTGTTCTATAAACTTTCTTTCATTTTTAGT
>JBBACR010000057.1:0-4209 GCA_041656875.1 Candidatus Pacearchaeota archaeon | reverse complement strand
ATTAACTTTTTAGCAGCTTTACGAAGAATAGATTTTGCTAATCCACTTCCTCTTTTTGGTAATTTGGAAATATATTCTACTTGTTTTTCTTTTGCTAATTTTGCCCAATCTTCGGAAGAAATTTTAAAATGGTTCTGTGCCCTTTCTTCATCCGTTTTAGGAACACCATTTCCTTTTTTAATATCCTTCATTTTAGAAACTGCCCTACGAAGAAGTTTTTTAGTTTCCAATTTAGATTTAGTTATTCCTTCTTGTAGAGTAGAAATTTCCAAATCTTTTTCACTTAAATTTTTGCTTAACTTGACTATTTCTAATTTTGCTTTCTCTAATTCAATCACTTCAAGTTCCTCCTTAGTTTTATTATCTTCTTTTTTTGCAATCGATTCCGTTATACTCGCAATGTCTTTTTTTACTTCCGTAGATTGATTAAAGAAGTAATCTATGCCACATTTAGAGCAGTGTAAATTTATCTTTTTTTGACTTGATGGCACTGCGTATGAATTATAAGTTCCACATTGCCAGCATGGTCTGCTCCCCATTGAAAGAAAGTTAATCTTACTTAATAATATACTCAAATCTTCGGGTATTTTTTTGAAAACTAAATCATATTCTTTACCACAAGATTGACACCTTACTTTTGCCCCATCATCGTTGCTTGATAAAATAAGCCAATTCCTCGAAGAATCATTTGGGCAACTTAATGAAAAATTTAAATTTTGAGGAGGATAAAGCATTTCTCCTTGCTGATTTAAAATTGATTGGCAATTTGGGCATTTAATAGATGAAGTTTGGTTAGGCACAAATAAATATTCAAAATTATGGCTACAATGAGAACAGATTATTTTAAGTTTAGTAGGTTGAGTAGACATAGGTTGTTCGAGAGAAGAAAATATCATATTACAACATCCACTCCCACAATCACCCCCACAAGAACAATCATCACATTTATAAATAGGAAATATTTCTTTATTTAAATTAGAGAAAATTAAATTTTCTTTTTCCTCATAATCTTTCATTGATAATTCCAATATTTTATCTTGGGGTTCCGCAGGTTGATTATTTTTATCCATTATAATTATAGCTGCACCTGCAAATTCTATATTAGTTAAATTATATGACCCATCAGACAAATATTTTCTTTCCGATTTAGGACTCCAAATTTCTGATGAAAGAGCTAAGCGTTTATTTTTAAACGCTTCTTGCATTTTCAAATACTCCTGCGGAAATATTGACTTATACACACACCCAAAAATAATTACTTTATTTTCTTTTTCTATATAACGGTAATCAATTATTGCACCCACAACCATAGTCCGCAAATGATTTAAGTTCAAGGGTTTTCCACACAGCTGAGGAAGTTTTTTAAGTGCTTCTTCCTTGGGTAAAATCTTTTTATTACCATTTGGCTTATCTAAAATTTCTAAAATTCCACTAAACAACGCCAAATCTTTGGAATTCTCCGCAATAATTCCCTTAGCTTTCGCTACTGCAAATAATTCAGATTTCTTCGATTCTTCTAATTCAAAAGAAACTTCGGTATTTAACTCAAAATAATCAAGGAAATTTTTAACCTCTAAACTATTTATTTCTTGCATAACTTATCTCCATTAAATTCCATTAGCCTATTGGTAAGTTTATCTATGTCTTTGAGTTCGTGTTCCCAAACTATGAGAGTGGAATAACCTAATTTTTTAAAATGCTTAATTCTTCCTTTTTCAGTATCTTCATAACAACCATTCTTTTTAATGTGCTTATCACTATGCCAATAATCGCCATACATTTCAATAATTTTCTTCTGACCGTTAACATTCACAAAGTCGGGGATTTTACCATTTATAATAGTATTACCATTAGTATTAATTTCATATTCATTAGGAAATAAAGTGTTCAATAATTTTCTAAGTTTTTTTTCGGGTTTGTTAGGTTTTAATTGCAAACCCTTTAAAATTGCCTTGATATTTCTTTCTTTAAATTTTTTATTTTTCCAAGTATTCCTTGTTGAACAATGCATACATCTACCACTTCCTTTACGCCAAGTATCATAATGAATTTCTCTACCACAACCTTCAATACAATAGTATTTTTTTAATGTGCGACCATCTTTATAATTCCCAGCAAGTTTACCTTTCTTTACACAAAATTTACATTTCTTAGTTCCATACAACCAAGCACTATAACTAATTTCATTATGACAATTAGGTTCGATACAATAATACTTTTTTAGAGTTCTACCGTCTTTGAAATTTCCGTTTTTTATCTTAATTCCATATTTTTTTAAATATCTTCGCACCGTAACTTTATTACATCCTATCTCATTTCCTATCTCAAGAGAAGATTTATTATTTTTAATGTATTCTTGTATTAAAAAATCTTTAGTTAAAATTTTAGATAATTTATTTTCTTTTTTAGAACACTCCTCGCATTTTCCACTTCCATTGCGAACATTGGATATACAAATTTTGTTCTTACAACCAGGAACATTACAATAATGTTTTTTTAATGTTATCCCACTTTTAAAATTGGGGTTATTTCTTCCCTTATACTCTCCTCTTTTTCCTCGACAAACACAACATTTACAATTCTTCTTATGTTTTTTCATTATTTATTTTCTTTCCATATACCAATTATATTTTTATGATAATGTTTCTTTACTTCACCCCAAGCCATTTGTATTGCTGCAACTTCTCCATTTTTGCCATATTCAGAATTAAATACTGCCATCCATATTTTTTGTGCAGAAAAAGGCAACCTCTTAACTCCCTTGGGCAATTCCGAAATATCTGAATAAGGAGAACCAATTAATTCAACTTTAGAAGTAACTTTATTAGAATGTTCCAAAACCCACTTATCAACTTCTTTATCCGTCCACTTAGATTTTTCAAAAAGATAACTTTGCACACTTGTCTTTTCATCCCCAATCAATTTTCCAATTATTGCTCTCACTCCATCAGTTTTAGCAATCCAAATAGTTTTAAAACTATCCTTTTGAAATTTATTAGGGTTCGTTTGTCCCCTACGTAAATAGTTTGCGGTAGTTCTCTTTTTACGCCATACTGAGGTTTCTATTAATTTTATTTCATCTAAATTAGAAATTACTAATTCATCATTTATAGGTTCATTTTCTAAAATAGAATCTATCAATTCTTCTTCTAAACTTGATTTATATTTTTCTACTTCAGGAGAACCTGGTTTTTTATCTCTATTTTCTTTTTCTTCATCCGTCATTTCATCGGGATTAGTAATTTTAGTTTGTGCTTCTTCTTCGGAAGTAACATCCTTTTCGGTATTAACTGTCTTTTTTGGATACATGGTTACCAAATCCCCATCGATAATTTCACGAATTCTCTTGCGTTTTTCAATTTGATAATTTATATTTCCAAGCGAACAAACATAGTCAGTAGTTTCATTTGATACATAGCCCCTATCATTAAGTCCTTTAATTACATCTAAAAATGCTTCACTCATAAACTCCGTCATGGGGTTGTAATCCACAACCCATTTCTTAGCCTGAAATTTTATGTTAGATGGATTTTTTTCTTTAATCAACGCCAATAAATCTCTCATCACAACTTTAGCAAAATCGGATTGACCCGATTGGCACTCCTTAATAAAAGGTTTGGGATTTAAAACTGACTGGCTCCTTGAATTACTAACTGCTTCTGCAATATCCAGGAAGCCAAGTCCAGCCAATATATTTTTTTCGGCTTGTTCAAAAATTTCTTTCTGAAACATTGACTTTAAGTCGGGAACCAAATGTTTTATTTCTTCGTCCCAATTGGTTACTCTTATTGGTGATTTACTTGTGTTGCCATCTATGTTTAATCTAATGTCATTTATTTTGTTAGTCATATCTTGAATTTTTTCTTTAACACCTTGCAAATCTTCGGGGGCATACGTAATATTATTTAAAGTTAATTGCTCCGAACCCTTTGCTACTAATAACATATAGGGAATTATTCTATCCACTAATTCATATTCTTTATTTTTTAATATATCAATAATAGCCCAATTTTTATAAATTCCCCGACGGATTAAATAAGGAGTAGGGTATTGCTCAAAACTTCTACAAAATAATTTATACATAAAATAGGCTTTACCATCTATTTTTTCGTCTTTATTTTTACCAATCCAATAATCATAAGCAAATAAATCTACAATGCTATCGTTAGATTTTTTTTCGGAATAAACAGAACCACCATCTACAAAAAT
>JBBACR010000056.1:0-4302 GCA_041656875.1 Candidatus Pacearchaeota archaeon | reverse complement strand
TTCATCTAATTGCCCATTATATGACTGAGCTGCTTCTTCAACAAAATATTCAACCCTTAGTTTAGTATCTCTTGTGAATTCTGCAGAATTATTGTCAAAAATCGCACTTCTAAGATTTTCCTGCGGACTTGGCTTATAAACCAGCTTAGTTTCTTGAGTAGGTATTTTAACTGAAATTTCAGATTTTTTTTCAGCAGGTTTGGCAACCTGATTAGGTTTAGGTTGAACATAAATAGTTTCAGGTTTTACTCTAAAACTTCCAAGCATTTGTTGGTATAATTCATTGTCTTTTCCAATAAATTTTGCAACTTCACTAAATCCTAATGGAAAACATTCAAAAGTAGGTTCTCTATCACATAATTCTTCTATTGACCCTTGAAGTGCAACACTATATTCAAAATAAGCTCTTGAAAAATCTGTATTAATTCTTCTAAGTGCTTTTGTTCTGTCAATTTTTAATCCTAAAAAATCATTCAATGCTCTTTCAGTACTCATTTCAATACTAGGTTCGACAATTTTAGTTAGTTCTGGATTATTCTTGCCTTTTGCACTTTTTTTTACAAGGCTGAAATAATTTTTAACATCTACCATCAGCGGATTTCGTCTAAAATCAAAGTCTGCTAAAAACTCACTAAATTCTTCATGAAGTCCTTCCATATACATAGGAGTTATTCCTATAGCTTCTCCACTAAGAAGAATAAATGAAGCATCTGTAAATTCTTCTGTTAAACTAAAAAATTCTCCAAGTGCAATATGTCCTTTTCTAACTATTCTTCCGTCTCTTGAAAAAGAATCAACTGCAATCCCTGGAGCTTTGAAAACTTCACTTGCTTTTTTATAATCAATATGCAGTGCAGGATTATTTTGTAATTCATCTGAACTTAAACTTCTCAGATTTCTCATTTGCTGAGCACTTACTTCAACTGGATTTTCTTTGTATTTATCCACTTGTTCTGGCTTAACCCCCCTAAGTAACATTACTTGTTCATAAAAAGGAGACAAGGGGGCCATTTCCTTAACTCTATATGTCCAATCTTTGAATTCTTTTATTCTGTCAGTGCCAATTAATTCATTGAGCAAATCTTCAATTCCTTTAAAATGTACTTCTATCATGTAACTTTTTTTAGATTTTTACTGTTTTAAACCTTTTGAATTTAATTAATCTTCAAAAAATTCTTCTTCCATTCTTTCTTCAAGACTTCCAACTTCAGAACTAGCATGAGCTTGTTCCATTTCTTTTTCAAGTTTTGACTTTTCTCTTCTGCTTGTTGCCTGTTCTATTGCATCAAAATAAACATCATTAGTGTCAGCTCGACAAAGAGCAGCTCTGTCAAGTTCAGCTTCATGTCTTTGTAGAGATGCTTCTAGTTCAAGATAAGAAATAACTCTTGTATCTAAAATATTAAATGTTTCATCATAACTTTTTGTAGCAAAAACAGGTCTGATTTCTACTTTTTGAGGAGTTAGAGGTTCAAAAAATTCATCGCTGAATTTCCCACCTGCTCTGACTAGGGCTTCTGGAACAGGGCCATTAAATGTGATAAGATGATTATAAATTAAATTTTGATTATTTGTTGCTATAACTCTTCGACAAGGACCTTTTCCTCTTGAAAGCAAATAAAGTCTTACATCAAGATTTTCATCAAAAACCTCTGTAAATGTTGCATCAGGAGTTTCTCTTTCTCTTGATTCAAAAACACTTAAAACTCTTGCAGGATAAGGATATTTTGGCTCATGAAATAAGTCCGGTGAGTCATTTGCAACAATAATTTCTCCAGGAGAAATCTGTTCTTCAATATATTTTTTGTCTCCATTATTTCCAAGAACCCATAAATTCCCGCTAAATGGAAAATATAAAAGTCCATTTTTTAGGTCAGTTACATATTTTCTTTTGCTTCCTGTTTCTATTTCCTCTACAGTGTATAATCTTTGTTTTTCAGTCATATTCCACTTCCCCCAATATGTTTTTCAGCCCCTAGTTTTTTCACAGCTTCTCTTGCAAGTTGAGTTATAAAATAGTCTGTAAAATCTCTATGATAGTCAGGTTTACCTGATTCATTATGTCCTGCTTCGTGAATATAAGTATTCGCAAAATCAAGTGGATTTTGAAGTCTGTCTCTTCTTATTCCCAGGTATTTTTCTCTATTAGGTTCCATTATCCATACACCTAAATCTGATTCAGATTCTCTTCCTGTATCAAAAAATACTCCTGAAAAAATTCTTATTGGAATTTCTCGTAGTCCATACATTTGGTTAATATCTTTTGAAAATTCAAGAACCTCTCTTTCATCTTGTGTTAAATCTTCCTCTGAAACCCATCTATAATCTTTTTTAAAATCCCTTTCACGAGCTCTTCTTACTCCAAGGCATTCTAAATATCCTTCAACAGTGTTATTAAGGGTTACAGTTCTAAAACCCATTATTTCTGCATCTTTATTGATATTTGTGTCCATTTGATTTGCAAGAATTGCATTTTCTCCATACATTCTCTTAAATGTTGTAAACCACAAGTTTTCAGGAAACATTTTTGAAAACATTTTATCAAGTTCTTTTTCTTTATCAGTTTTCCATTCTGTTGACTTCCTTTCAAGACTTCTTGCTCCGGAAAATAAATCAACCTCCACTCTTGGCATAAATGCAGCAAATTCTTCATAATTTCTGTTAGGTTCAAGTTCTGCAGTTCTAAGAACTCTTTCAATAATACCTGTGTCTGTACAAGTCTTAAGTAAATCCTCTATGCTTTCAAGCATTTTATTTCTATTTGCAAAATACCTGTCAGGAGTGATTTCATCCATTCCAAGATCATAACTAAATATTGAATCAATTTTTTGAATTTTCACTCCCTTGACAAATAAATCAGTACTTCCATTACCAAGTTCAATTATTTTTGAAGGATAAGATTTAGTTTTCCCAAAATTAATGTATTTAAATATAGGGTCAGATTCTCTATTTCTTTCATTATATAACTCAGTATAGTTATCATTAAGCAAAAGAACTTTATCCGGAAGGTTAAAAACTTCTTTTACAAACTCATCATTTGGATTTTTAACAATTGTTTTTGAACCTTCTAAATGACTTCCATTTTCAGTTATCCTAAAACATAATCTTTCAAGGCTATGTCCTCCAATTATTTCTCTTTTCCTATAAGGTGTTGCTGTCCAGTTTCTTGATTGATATTCTATATCCAGACCTTCTCTAAGTGCTGCAGCCGCAACAAGTTTGAGCCCTTCACCATGTTGTCCAACGCTAAGAGTATCAGCAGTTTTAGTTGAAAACAAGACCGAAAGTAAACCTGCATCATATCCTGCCCCATTATCTGAAAAAACAATCTCTTCAACCTTAATATCACTATCAGCCTCTTTAAAATCAACATATTTTCCATTTTGTTTAAATTCTACAGAAACTTTTGTTCCATGACTATCATCAGGAAGATGATTTGAAACTCCATCAAGAACAATTCTTTCAAGTCCCCACATTGATTTCCTATAATCTAGTGTAAGCGATGTTTCTATTTCATATGTTTCAGTCATTTCTCTTTTCCTCCTTTATTTTCATTAAGTAATTTTTTGACAGAATATTCAATTACATGACTTCTGTTTCTAAAGACGCCTTTTTTATCATTGATTGTATTTTCAATTAAATCAAGAACTTCCTTGTCAACAGTTATTGATATTTTTGATTTCATTGTTCTCCTCCAACATCTGCTGCATATAGTTTCTTTAGTTCTTCTGCACTTGGAACTTTTCTTTCTAGTAAATATTTTAACTTAACATCCTGGGAAAATGTTTCAAGTCCATGCATCTGCGGTCCTTCTCCTCTGTGTCTGAAACTTCTTGAAATCTTAACTCCTTCAAGAGCTTCTCCAAATTTTCTTATCTCTGCTTCATTATATCCTGCTTGTGCAATATCACTTGCAAAATATCCAAGCCAGCTTTGATATCCATCTTTAAATCTGTCAGAATGTCCATTGACAATAGAATCTTTTATTCTTTGACTTGGATTATAAGCCTCGATAACTCGGTCATCTACTCTTTCTTGCTTAGGTTTTATTTCTACCTGTGTTCTTAAAGGCTCCTCCACAGCAGTCATATTTTCAAGAATGCTTCTGTAAAGTCCTTTATCTCTTTCTAAATATTGTTTAATTCTTTCATTTGTGAGTGAAAATTCAGGAGATTTTTCAGGACAATGAAATCTTCCATTAGCCAGTTCTCTTTCAGTTGTAATTGAATATCTTAAATAAGCCTGAGCAATATTCGGATCAATTTCTTCAAGAGCTCTTGCTCTGTCTATTTTTGCTTCAAG
>JBBACR010000055.1:0-4367 GCA_041656875.1 Candidatus Pacearchaeota archaeon | reverse complement strand
CTTCAATAGTTGAATTTGTTCCTTTTATCATAAAAAAGAATTTTCCTTCTTGACTTGTATAGAAATCTAATTTAGATGAGTTTATTCCAACTACTTGAACATATCCATTTTCTAAATTAATATAACAAGGGGTATTTAATTTTGTTATTTTAAAATTATCATTTGGTATTAATATTATTGAAAAAATTATAAGTAAAATTATTCCTCCTATTATAGTTAATAAGTTTATGTTGTTCTTACTTATTTCTTTTAGTTTTTCTAACATTATATTCTCCTTGTGCAAGACATTTGGGGCAAGTGAAGATTATTTTTCCGTTTTTTATTTTGTAATCTACATTTATTCTTTCTCCACATTTTTTACATCTTAATCTTTTAACTCCTCTTCCTGCCATAATAAGTAGTAGAATAATAACTATATAAATTTAACTAAAAAAGTTTGGGGCGATTTTCTCGCCACCTCCTACGCTATTTTCTTAATTAACCACTTATGCAGCGTTAATGTAGAAATCGAAATCAAGCGTATTCTCGTATTTGGCTGTTCCGTCGCTGTCTTCTACTCCAACCTTAATTGTTCCATCGTCATCGATGAAAGATTGTTTTGAATACCAATCTGTGTAAACTCCACCTGATAAATCCATGGTAGCACCAAGATTAACTGTTAAAGTATGGACTGCTTTTTCTGATCCAACTACTGCTGGAACATTGAATGCAGCGTATTTACTTCCAGCATTCTGTAAAGAGTGAACACTTGGCAATGTTGTTGAAGTTGCACCAGTTAATTCTACACTTGTAATGTTAGCGTTTGTTGATGCTGGAAATTCAATTACATAAACACCATCTCCTGATGATTCAAGAGAAGTTCCTGCAAATTCAATATCCATAATCAATGTTTCACCCACTGCTAAATTAGTTTGGTTTGTAGTCAAACCTGCAATATTATCAGATACATAATCTCCATCATCATTCTTTATTCTGATTGCTGGATTATCTGATGTAGAGTAATACATAGGCATATCAACAATTATACCACCACAAGTCATTTCTGCTTTAACTGATGTGTCTATATAATCACTTAATGTTCCATGAATCTCTAATTTATCTCCTATTGCGAAAGTTGTTGTTCCTGAAGTTGCTGTTTGTGATACAACACCACCATTAACACCTACCTTCAATGTTGGAGTAACATTAGTTGATGGATTCAAAGCACTATAAGCGTTTACAGTTAACTTTCCTGTAGAATCTCCACATTCTGTAGCCACATTTCCTTCTCCTTCAACAGCAGACTGATTATACAAATAGATTCCTCCGAAAATCAATCCTGCAAGTAAAACAGATGCGATTAACATGATTACTACAATTTGTCCTGTTTTCATTTTATTTTTTTCCTCCCCTTGTTACCTCTCGGCATTTCGAACTATTCTCTATGAGAACTTTTATAACTTTTATAGAATTTCTAAGTTTAAAAAGGTGTTTAGAGAATTAGATAAACTTTATATACTTTGAATTACTCTTTTTTTCGTGAAAGAAGAAACTGAAATTAAATGGATAGCACATCTTTTGAATAATTTTTCTAAAAGTTTAAAATCTATAAATAAAATTGCTTCTGATTGTTATGCTCCAAAAAATAGCAAAGAGTTTCGTGATTGGTTTAAAAAATTAATAAAAGAAGGAGTTTTTGTTTTTGATAGTTATTTAGAAAATGAATCTGGTTCTCCTACAAAACTTTTTAAATTAAATAAAGTAAAATTATTAAATTATCTTAATACAATTACATTATGGGAATCTATTTATGAACTTGCAATGGAAGATGAATGGAAGTTAATTCGCTAATTTTATAAGAAACTTTATTAAAGAATAAAATCCTCTGAAAGGAATATTTAATTTTATTATTTCCCAAGTTTTAGAATAAATATCTGTATCATTTCCAGGAATAATTATTGTTCCATTTACTAAACCATAAATTACTAAAATTAGATTTATAATAAATATAAAGATAAATCCAAAAATTATTGCCTTGAAGAAATTAGATGTTCCTGCTGAACTATCTCTCCACCTAAATAATTTATAAAATATAAAGAAAGGGATAGTTATCATAAATAACAAACCAAGGATTTCCCAAATTATTAAAAAGATTCCAAAATAATATTTTATTCCATTCCAAATTCCTTCTGGTTTTATTCCGATTGGATTTAATTCTAAATAAGATATTTTTTCTGATAATTGAAAATCGGAATCTACAATACTTAACCCTAATTGTATAAATGGATAAGAAGGATTATTTGTTTGAATTGCTGTTTGAATAGAATTAATTATTATCGGTATTGTAAAAAATAAGAATAAAAAGAGATACCAATGTTTAATTATAAACTTTCCTATGCCTAATGTTCTTGTTTTTATTAATGTTTTTTCCATTTTATTTTGGAGACGAAACGAGACCTGCTAACATCGTTTCTATATGAATAAAAAAGAGTTTATTTTAAACTATCTTTATTTTTTGCAGTTTCCCTAAGGATTTAATCTCCAATATCATTCTTCCTCTCCGAAAATCTCAAAAAATTCTGTTATGAATTTCTCTACCATATCATAATTTAATTTAACTAAATTTTTAATTCTTTCGCCATTGTAATATTTTCCAAAAGAACCAGATAAATATTCTTCAACTAAATCAAATAATTCTTCTATCTTTTTATCTTTTATAAAATTCTTTACTTCTTCTATTGATTTGTGTTGAGATATGAAATTATAACATTTTACATAGAGTATTGCGAGATTTATTTTGTTTTCATAACTTTCTTTTTTTAAATCTTTTATATCTCTTAATGAATTTTCATCTATTTCTGTATTCTTTTCAATTAATGTTCTTATTTTATTTGTTTCCATTGTAACGCTTAGAGGCGACATCCCAAATCGTTCTCTATTTACCATTTTTATAAATCCATAAAATGCATGATTATGAAAAATAACCATATTAATCCTGGAAGCAATATAATTATAATAAACATTTGTATTTGAACCAATAGTGGTTTTTCAAATGTTTCCCAACAATTATTCTTCGCTTCATAGTATGAATTTCCAGATTGTTTTATGTCTTGGCATTTTTCTAAATCCATATTATACCAAAGGGTTGTTCCAATAAAACCCACAATAACAATTAAAACAAAGGCAATAATAAATAAGCAAACTTTTAATCCAATATTCTCATTCATTTTTATCCTCCATTTTATTTAATTGAACCCAGCCCAGTAGATTTGGGACGGAATTGAGTTTAATTAAGGATTTAGAGATGTTTTCCTGAAAGGAAAATATGGATGGAGCAATCTTTGATTGCGTAATCTTTAAATCTATATTATCAGACCCGTAGGGCAAATGATTTATCATTTGAGTTCGGACACCTCCCGTTTAGTTGAACAAGACTTTAGTAAGTTTTCTATAACCTCGCTGTATGATTGATTTTGATGGACTTTTAATTTATCCAACTTTTTTAATATTGCTTTCTTTATTGCTACACTCGTCCAATCTTTATTATTTTTTCTTGGCATTTTAATTCCAACTCCTATGGACTTCTTCAACTGATTCCATTCCATCATAATCACTAATAGTGTAATCGGTATCTTTTGGAATTTCTACAATCTTTAATTCTGCGTAGTCTCCACTTGCTTTATCTTTTAGTTTTTCAACTACAAAAATTAAATCTGAATGACTTCTTAATTCACTATCTCTTTCTATGCTATAAATAAATTCCTTATCATAAAGTATTCCACAAATATAATGATGTGAAAAAAATCCTTTCTTGAATGGTTTTAGTCTTTCTTTATCTTCGTTGTATCTTTTTTCCCAATCATCTTTGAAATTAGGATTTTCTCCTCCATAATATTCTTTTATTGGAGTTTTATTTACAATCTTCTTTTTCATTTCGTCGTATTTTTTAATTAAAACTCTTTTAACATCATCTTGTTTCCATTCAATAAACTGGTCTAATCCTGTAGGATTACCAGTTAATTCTTTAAGTTCATTTTCTTTCTGTTCTTTTCTTCCGTCAATTAATCCTTTTTGATAAGCATTACATAATTCAATATCTTTCTTTTTCTGATTTTTATAAGGTCTTCTCGGAATTTCGTCTTCATAAGATTTTTTGGCTTCTTCAAGTCCTTTAAGTCTACCTTTTCCTTTTGCTAATGCTTCAGATTCAAACGAATAATCCCATCGCATTCCTATTTTTTTAATTAAGTTTTCCCAATATTCAATTTCTCTCTTGGCTTCTTCAATTTTTTTATTTATTTCTGTGTTCATTTTTCATTATTATAGTTTAGTTTAATAAGAGATTTCCTTATTATAGTTTTTACTGGAAATGTATAATAACTCATTGT
>JBBACR010000054.1:0-4701 GCA_041656875.1 Candidatus Pacearchaeota archaeon | reverse complement strand
ATGTCTTCACTCTAAATATTTTCATCTTGCCCTCCAAATATAAACCGCGTCTGCGGGCACTTATTCTTCTCTGGCATGGAAAGCCCAAGAACCAGAATATATTAGAAGTTTCTAAGAACTGCGAAAAATTCAATAACATCTTTCCATTTACCTTCTGCAATAGGTTCTTTAAACTTATTCCTGTGAAAATAGACTTGTGCTTTTCCTTCATCTATTGTATGACCAGAAGAAGGTGTTACAAAGAATTTTACATCACCTGAACCAATTTCGCAGATACTGAAGCTGTCATAAAGTTTTCCCATTCCAGGACAATTGTTTTTGAAAAATACAAAATGATCTTTTAAAGAAAATCCGTGGCTTTTAAGAAGTCTTGCAACTTGAATTACTTTTCTATATAACTTTTCTGTTTTAGCTTGTAATGAAGAATCTCTGCAGAACCAATCATACCAACCAGCTCTACATTGTGTGCTCTTATCTTTTGAATCAAATTCTCCTAACATAAATGCTGTAATCTGCTCTTCTAAATTCATTTGCTTGTCTTCCATATTGTCCTTCCTTTATAAGGTTTCAATCAACCTTATAAATCAATTATAAACTGAGAGAATAATAAAGTAAATAGTAAAAATAAAAAAAATAAAGAAAAAATTAAAATAAATGATGTTTTCTTTATTTTTTATTCTGTTGTATTATATAGAATTGCGAGCTTTAGACCATTTTTGCTTAAATTTCTTTTATATTTGTGCAATAACTGGTGGTGTTTTTGACACAAAATTATGATCTGTAAGGGTTTATCGTAGTTCTCATGATGTCTGTGCAGATCTTTTTTACTTCCGCAAATAACGCAAGAGTCTGAAGCTGTAATTTTTAGCTCTTTTGCCTCATTCATTATTCTATATGCCTTCTTCTGCTTTATTCTATTACAATTTATAATTGTGTTCTCTGTTATATTTTTCTTATAGTTCTTATCATTTATAATTATGCCTCTAGACAGTCCATTCCTGATTATCATATTTTTCTTCTCTAGAGCTAATAGATGCCCATATGCTCCAGCTTTCGTAGTACCTAATTCATTTCCGATGTCTTCTACAGATGGCATGCATCCAACCTCAGAATTATATTTTTCTATAAATAGCAGTGTCTCTTTCTGGCGCGCAGTTAGTCCTTTCATATTCAGATCTCCTTATAGTTTTATAATATACTAGTAAACTGTTTTCGTTAACTAGTATATTCCTGTCTATATAGTTTTCAATATATAGCCTCATAGAGCAATCCAAATCCAATAACCATATAAAATACCATAAATCTCTAGAAAACTCCTCTACGACGATCCTAGGCACTATAAAACAGCTTTAAATACTAATATATATTGCAATCCTTATATATAATCTCCATAAAATTATTGATTTACTGAAATCCATATATAGGGTATAATATATCTATGAGTAAACAACCTAAAAAACAACCAAAACCTACTATTAATAAGATAAAAAAGAAAGAAAATAAGAAAAAGCCTTCCCTCAGTAAAGGTAAAAAGCTATTAAAGACTAATAAGAAAGCAAAGGCTATAGTTGATAAGACTAAGTCAGTGATTTTATCTATTAATTCCAATGTATTCACTCCTGTAGTAGATAAGATAGCAATGAAAGATCTTATAGATTATAACTCAGGGAAAAAGAAAGTAGGCAGACCTTCTGGACATGATAAAAATATGTATCCAAAGATATTAGCATTAGCTTCTGCTGGATATAGACCAGACAGTATTGCACTGAAGCTTGGATGCTGGCCTGATATGTTTAAACGATGGGCAAAAGACATTCCTGAATTTAAGGCCTGCCTAAAAAATGCCAAAGCATTATATGAAGAGTGGTGGATTGAACAGGGAATGTTAAATGCTAACAATAAACAATTTAATGCTGTATTGTGGATGATGAATATGTCCAATAGATTTAGATGGAATACCAGCAATGGAAATGTGAACAAACGAATTGAAGGTAAACTAAAATATACAGAAGAGCAAATTCAAAGAACTATTCAAGAGGTGCAAATCGTAAATGGGAACACTGCAGAAGTCGCCAGAATATTGGCAGAAGCTGGTGCACTCGAATCCACATCTACAGAAACTATTGACGCCGAAGCTGACGAAATACATTCGGCACACTCCTCATCCTAAGCAACAAGCATTTCTTTTATTAGATCAGCTTGATGCTTTTTATGGTGGGCCATTAACGTTAGATAGTAAAGTGCTTACACCAAAAGGTTTTATCCTTATGGGAGAAGCAAAGATTGGGGATGAGATACTAACACCAGATGGTAAAATATCTAAAGTTATTGAGATACCATTTGATGGTGTAAACCCGACATATCGAATTACTTTTTCTGATGATACTTTTGTAGATGCAGGTATTAATCATAAATGGAAAGTTAATTGTTCTGATTGGAATAGATCTATGAATATGTGGAGAGAAAAATCTACATATGAAATGAGCTTAGATTATATAAAATCAAATGGAAGATTAAAATATAAGGTTCCTAATGTAAGTAATAATATTGAGTTCAAAGAAAATGAACATATTATTTCCCCATATACTCTAGGTGTTCTTTTGGGAGATGGTACAATCACAAAAAAGAATCCTATAAAAATTACAAATATAGAAAAAGAGATTTATGATAGGATTAGTAGGGAAGTATTTACAAGGTACCATATAACAAGACCATTAGGGAAATTGAAAAATAATTATAATATTTCGAGAGAAGGTTATGGATATAATAATTCTGAAAATATTTATGCTACAGAATTAAGGCGTATGGAGTTGTTAGGATGTAGAGCAAAAGATAAATTTGTACCAGACGAATATTTATATGATACTTCTAGTAATCGTTTAGCAATATTGCAAGGACTTATGGATACAGATGGTGGAATACGTATACATGCAAGAGGAAATGAGATTAAGTATTCTACTATTTCAGAGAAATTAAAGGATAACATAATATTTTTAGTACAGTCATTAGGTGGTATTGCAACATGGAAAAAGGAAAATGATTATTGCTATAGAATATACATTAGTTTAAATGCAGATGTATTTTCATTGGGTAGAAAAAAAGAAAAACAATTACATAATCAGAATGTTTCTAGGATGATAAAGAATATCACCTACATTGGTGAAATACCTGTTAAATGCATAACAATAGATCATCCAGAGCATTTGTTTATAACTAATAATTTTATAGTAACAAAGAATTCAGGAGGAGGTGGGAAATCAGATGCACTACTCATGGCAGCATTACAATATGTAGACATTCCTGGATATAATGCATTATTAATAAGAGACACATATGCCAACCTAGTAAAGCCTGAAGGATTATTGTATAGAGCAGAAGAATGGCTTGCTGGTACAGATGCACATTGGGATGGAGATGCAAGAGCCTATGTATTTCCTAGTGGTGCTACATTATCATTCGGATATTTAGATGGCCCAAAGGATCATTACAATTATCAAGGACCAGCATACACATTTGTTGGTATTGATGAGCTAGTCAATATTAGAGAGCATCAAGCAAAATATCTTTTCTCTCGATTAAGGAAAAAGACTAAAGAAGCCTATCTGATAGATCTTAAAAAGATGCCACAATTTAAGAATACACCAGTAGAAGTATTAGAAGCTCTACAATCTGCATATGCGAGAATCCCATTAAGATTTAGAGGAACAGCAAATCCTCCAGCACGTCAACAAATGGCTACTGGTAAATGGGTAAAAGATAAATATGTAGATAGCAAGTCTAGAGACAAATCTACAGTATTTATTCCAGCAGGTATAAAAGACAACCCAAGTTTAAATGAATCAGAATATAAAAAGTCATTAGATAGACTAGACCCAATTACACGTAAACAAATTATGGATGGTGATTGGAATATAAATGTTTCTGGAAGAATAATGTCAAGAGAATGGTTTAAGGTAGTGGATATATTCCCAGAGGATAAAATAGTCAGAAAAGTAAGGTTCTGGGACTTAGCAGCAACAGAAGAAAATGCAGATGAAAGTAATGATCCTTGCTACACTGCTGGTGTAAAAATGGGATTAACTAAAGACAATCAATATATTATAATTAATATAACAAGATTCAGAAAGAAACCTTTGGGAGTAGAGCAGATGATTAGGCAAGTCGCTGATATAGATACTCCAAAAATCCCAGTTTATATAGAGCATGAAGGTGGTTCCTCAGGAAAGATAACAGTAGACCATTATCGAAGGAATATACTGAGAGAGTTTATATTTGGTGGTGAGTTACCTAAAGGATCAAAAATAGAAAGAGCAAGTCCATTCGCTAGTCAAGCAGAATCAGGAAACATCTTGTTATTGAATGGCCCATGGGTAGAAGACTTCCTTGAAGAAGCAGATCTTTTCCCTGATGGTAAATTCAAAGACCAGATAGATGCTTGTTCAGGAGCATTCACTGCATTAGCTTCTAAAATTAATGGAATAAGAGTGAGGACTTTATGATAGAGATGAAGCTGATGAAAACTACATTTCTGAAGATAGATAATAAACTACAGCTTGTATATCTCAATTTTAAAGACGGAGAACTAAGAGTATTCTTTGAGCAAACAATGTCTAAACTTCAATGGGCATACAATCTCCTGTTCTTCCCGTTCTTATTTCGCAAAGCCTATAAGAACATGGATGAAAAGTTCTATGTGCATAT
>JBBACR010000053.1:0-4981 GCA_041656875.1 Candidatus Pacearchaeota archaeon | reverse complement strand
TTAATTACTCCATCTGCTTTTGGAGCATACTTTCTAAGTGGAACTCCTGCACAATGTTTGCATCTTCCATTACATTCACCTGTTCCAACAAATAAAGATAAACTTCTTAATTTTCCCATTTTTATAACAATTAATATTTTATTTTTCTTTCTAATTTTCATGAATTCGCTTCATGAAAATTAGCATTCTTAATCTCGCCATCAGGCGATTTCTTATTTCATTCTCCATTTCTATCATTTTGTTTTTTCTTCCTAATTTTTCTCAAATTCACTTTGGAAAAATTAGTCTCTTTATCTTGCGAAGCAATTATTTCATGCATAACGCTCCCTCTCGAATCCAGGAATAAGCAACAGTTGAATCCTGAAAAACAACAAGCTGCCTTACAAAATCCAGTTTAGGGTTATGTTTTGTAACATAATCAGTAATTCTTAGTATACTACCATGATAATCATATACTCCTCCGCCCCAAGAATGCCCATGACACATTTTCGCATTGTTATTAAGCCATCTCTTTATTCCAAATAAACCAAGCCTAGATGGTGTATACTTATTTCTGGTCCCATTTGGGTTTCCAACAGGCCAGGAAGTAATATTATCAATTCCCTTATCAATAAGAGCATGCACTGAACTTTTATATTTAACAGAGCTATCAACTCCATTTTTACGAAGAAGTAATGTTGCTCTTACCCCCAGTCCTTGTTCTCTTATATTTTCAGCTATTGTTTCAAGTTTAGGGTAATTATTAATTCCATAAATTCTAGCTTGTTCTGTTTCATCTACAGAATGAACTGATATTGCAACATTAGTAAGTCCTAATTCTTTCCATGATCCTAAATATTGTTTACAAAACTTAGAATTCCCAAAATCAATACCATTTGTAAACAAATTAACATTTGGAAAATATGCTCCTTGTTCTGCACATTTTTGATAAGTTTTAAGAGCTCTTGTAAGTGCATCAGGATCACAAGTAGGCTCTCCACTGCTTGTAAGAGAAAGTGACCATCCACCATATCTAGCAGAAAGCTTAATTGCAGCTTCCAGGTTTTTATGATAAAGAGCATCTTCATTTGCCTGAGGTCTTAAGTATTTTCCAGCACAAAACTCACAATTTGCATTGCAAGCCCCATTTCCAACAAGTGCAGATACACTATATATTTTTTCAATACATACCATAGTTAGATTTAGAAATTAATCCTCTTTTTTGAAATTGATAAATTTCAAATAATTTAATGCATACCATTTAATAATTCAAAATAAGACCTCCTTTCAATAGGTTTACTAGAAAGGCCAAAACTTTCAAGAACTACTTTAATATTTCCTGCCGCGCCTTCTACCTCAATAAACTCCCCAAGTCCAACAATACAGTCTAAGCAAACAGTGCAATCACTAATCTGTTTTGTTGCTCGTTTCTTTTCATAATGATATTTGTTTTGTAGTCCAATAGTTTCAAAAATTCTTCTTGTTAATGCAATATCACTAACCCCTATTTCAAGTTCTTCACGGGAATTATACTCTCCAGAAGCTTGATTTGACAGTTTTAATGTAACCTGTCGGCGGTCTCCCTCTTCTCTTATTCTAACTATATTATTCATAGAAACATAACCCCAATTTTTTTGAAGGACAAAATCAGGACGACCTAATCTTAAATATAAATCATTAAATTCTTCAGAACTCAATCTTATTTTTGCTTCTGTCTCAATCATTTTATCTTTTTCCTCCAACATGATTAAGGATAAAATCAACTCTGTCTTGTATAGACATTACAGGAATAGAAATAGGATGATATCCAAAAGATTCATACTGCTGAAAGATTAAATCATGTAATTTTTGTGCTTCATCATCTCCCTTTTCAATTCTAAGCCCATCATTTTCAAAAGGTAATCTTTCAAGAACAAACACTTTATCATATCTTGGATGATTTTTAGCAAGTTCAATTTGAGAGGGTATGACTTTTCCAAGTAAATGCATTTGATAAGCAAAATTATCAAATATTCCCCTATCAAGAAAGGCAAAGTCTCCACTAATTTTTTCTTCAAGTTTAACTTGGCAATCAAAAATTAAGGTCTGACGAGTAAAATGCTCTTGATAATCCAGAGGCATATCCTTTCTTTGTTCAATAACCCCTCTTGCTACTTCACCAAGAACAAAATACCCTGCATTTGCAAGTTCATTAATAAGAGTAGTTTTACCACAGCAAGGTCCGCCAGTTAAAACATATTTTTTAGTCATTTTTGAACCCCTTTTGGATTTGGCCAAACTTTTTTTATTAACTCAAAGAGTTCTTCTTCAAGTTTGTCAGTGCATACTCTAAATTCTAATTTGCCTTCAAATAAACGAGCATCAAATTCTATATGACGGATAATTTGATGGATTGCCGATTGAGTCTCAGGATTATATTGACATTTAGGGCAAGCATAATACTCAGTATAAGTAAAATGAGAATCAGGACATAATTTTGCCTCATAAGAAACATATTCATGATGACAGATTGCACATTTTGATAGTCCTTTTTCTTGAGCCATACTATCCTCATAGAGTTGTAAACTATATACCATTTTCTTACCAAATTATAGGCATAGTGTTGTATATAATAGAAATGGTTAAAAACCCTTATTCCTTACTAACAATACCAATAAAACAATGCTAGACCCAACTATAATAAAAAAAATAGAGGACTTTGTTTATGCAAAACCAAGATCAGTCCAGGAAATAGCTATTCATATTAATAAGAACTGGAGAACAGCAGATAGATATATTGAAGATATAACAAAGAACTTTGGAACTATTTCAACAAGAGTATTTAGAGAAGGCACAAGAGGAGCACTCAAAATAGTCTACTTCTCAAGTATAGACAAAGTAAGTCATTCGGTTTTCCAGGAAAAACTAGAAGAAGACATTTTTAAAGGAAGAACAAAAGAAGATTTTGCTGCATTTGATATATTTCAGCATGTTTCAGAAAAAAATAAACTAGCTTGGGTTAAAAAAGGAAAAGATGAATCAGATGCAGGAAGATTAGAAGAATTTGAAAAATTACTCTTAGAAGCCAAAAAACAAGTGTTATTCTTTTCAGGAAATTTATCTTTTATTAATTTTGACGACGGTGAAGTAAAGGTATTTGAAGTTTTGGAAAAACTCATAAAAAAAGGAATTTTAATTAAAGTAGTTTGTAGAATAGATGTTGCAGGAAAAGAAAACGTAGAAAAACTTCTTTCACTCAACTTCAAATATGGAAAAGAATTAATTGAAATTCATCATAAAGAACAGCCACTCAGAGCTACAATTGTAGACAACATAATAAATTTAAAGGAAGTAAAAGAGCCAACAGGAAGAGAAAAAGAACTTGCCAAAAAAACCTATATTTTTTATACTATTAAAGACAAAGAATGGTCTGAATGGTTATCAAAAATATTTTGGAAAATGTTTTCAAGCTCAATAGATTCAAAAAAAAGACTAGATGAGTTAAATAAATTAAAAATATGAAAAATAATTCAAAAACAATAGAGAGTTATAATAAAAAACATAATAATGAACTCCCTGAATTAGAAGGAGAAAAAGTAGTTCTGGTCCCAATTCCAGATTCTGATGAGTTTTATGGGTTATATCATAAGTGGCTTAGTAATAAAGACCTAAAACTCAAAATAGGGGAGGAAGATATGGAATATACATTAAAAGAAATAAAAGAAATGCACGATGAATGGAAAAAAGACTTCAAAAACATGACTTTTTGCATTTTAAACAAAGAAACAAAAGAACCAGTAGGGGACATTAATTTATTTGATAGTAAGGAGTTTAAAGGTCTTCCAGAAATGTCTATTATGATTGGAGAACACTTAAAAAAAGGCTTTGGAACAGAAGCTTCAAGACTATTGCTAGACTTTGCATTTAAAAAATTAAAGCTTTCAAAAATCAATTTAACAGTCTATAAAGATAATATTCCTGCAGTAAATCTCTATAAAAAATTAGGCTTTAAAATTTTTGGGGAAATAAAAGATGAAGATAATAGGGAAGAACATCTAATGAAAATAACTAAAAAAGACTTTAAAACACCCTAAAAACATTTTTATACAGTCAATTCGGTGATTAAGAGATATAAAATTTGAACTATATTTAACTTCCAAAAAATGCCTCCAATCAAGAAAAAAGTAAAGCCTGAAGCAATTGAACAAAATAAATACTTAGTTTTTAATCCAGGAGATGTTAAAAAAACAGTAGAAATTCCTGTAAAACCAAAGCCTTCTCTTGAACAGATTGAAACAATAGAAAAAGTAGGTTCACTTGCCAAAACAAAAAGAACAAGAGCAAGTCCAAAAACTAAAAAAACAAAAACTACTTCTTCAAAAGCAAAAACTTCCAAAAGAAAATCAAAAACAAAATCAACAGAAGTCTTTGGAGAGGCAAAACTTGAAGAAAGAAAATTAAACCCTGAGGGTTATGTTCTAATAATAACTGAAAAACCTCAAGCAGCATCTAAAATTGCAGCAGCACTTTCAAGTGGAAAAGACAGAAAATTATCAGATAGTGGAATCCCTTATTATGAGCTGGAAAGAAATAACAAAAGAGTAGTAGTTGCTTGTGCAGTTGGTCATTTATTTACTGTTTCTCAAACAATAAAACAAAAAGAATATCCAACTTTTGATATTGGCTGGTTTCCAAATTATGAAGTAAAAAAGAAGGATTTCACAAGAAAATACTATAATGTAATAAAAAAACTAGTAAGAAACGCTAGTGAAATAGTAATAGCAACAGATTTTGATACAGAAGGAGAAGTTATTGGTTATAATGTTGTTAGATTTATTGCAGGTCAAAAAGATGCAAAAAGAATGAAGTTTTCATCCTTAACAACAGACGAACTCCAAAATTCATATGATCATGTTAATCCAACAATTGAATGGGGTCAGGCAATTGCAGGAGAAACAAGGCATTTTTTAGACTGGTTATATGGTATTAACCTTTCAAGAGCATTAATGACTGCAATAAAAAC
>JBBACR010000052.1:0-5076 GCA_041656875.1 Candidatus Pacearchaeota archaeon | reverse complement strand
TAACAAAGATTTATCGCTAAACACAGAATTAGATTCACTATTAGAATTTCTACCACTTTTTTTTGAAATCATATTTTCCATATTCACCTCTGCTAATTTAAATTGAAATCAAAAGTATATAAAGCTTACGCAATTTTTTAAAAATGTTCGAGTTTAAAAAACTCTCTTTTTTCATTTAATTTTTTTAATATATTAAAAATAACAACTATAATCAAAGATGCAATTATCGCAATTCCCCAATTCATAAGACCAATAGGTGCTGTTTCAAATACTTTATTTAAAGGAGTATAAAAAATTAATAGTGTTGCAAATATTGACATAAGTGATGCAATAAACAAGTATTTGTTAACAAGCAATGTTCCAAAATTAACCTTATGCCTAAATGAAATAAAGTTATAGGCATTAGCAAGTTCTAAAAGGATTAGTGAAGCAAAAGCTGTTGTTCTTGCAGTAGCAAAATCCATATTAATAATATTAAATGAGATATAAAAAACACTCAAGGTTACTATTGCCATTGTTAAGCCTGCAATAGCAAACCAGATTATAATTGATTTATTCAAAATTTCCTTTTTCTTTCTTGGTCTTTCATCCATTATATCTTTTGATTGAGGAGTAACAGCAAGAGTTATTGCTGGAAGATCATCAGTGATTAAATTCATAAATAGAATTTGCAATGCTAATAAGAGTGGAATCTGCCAGCCAAAAAAAGGAGAAAGTAATACTCCAACAAATAATATTATGAGTTCAGCCCAATTACATGAAAGCTGATAACTTACAAATTTTCTTATATTTTTAAAGATAGTTCTTCCTTCTTTAATTGCATAGACTATTGTTGCAAAGTTATCATCTCTTAAAGTTAAATCAGCAACAGACCTTGAAACATCAGTCCCATTTTTTCCCATAGCAACACCAATATGAGCTTCTTTAAGTGCCGGAGCATCATTAACCCCATCACCAGTCATAGTAACTATCTCTCCATTTAGTTTTAATGCTTTTACAATCTTTAATTTATGTTCTGGTTTAACTCTTGCAAAAATAGAAATCTGAGAAACAACTTTTGATAATTCTTCTTCAGTCAGTATATCAAGTTCATCTCCTTCCATTACTTTTCCATTTAAGCCTATTCTTTTTGCAATAGAAAGAGCTGTTTCTTTATTGTCACCTGTAATCATTTTAACCATTATTCCAGATTTTAAACATAAATGAATTGCTTCTTTTACTTCTTCTCTTGGTGGATCCTCAATACCTGCAAATCCAATGAAGATTAAATCTTCTTCAAAATGATCTTTTGAAAATGTCTTGACAGGTTTATATGCAAATGCCAGGGTTCTAAGACAATTAGAAGTCATGTCTTTATTATATTCTAAAATCTTTTTTCTATCCTTCTCAGTCAATGTAAATACTCCATCGTTTCTTTGAATGAATTTACAATGTTTTAATAAAATCTCTAATGCACCTTTAGAATAAACAAAGTTACCTTTATCTGTTTTACACAATATGCTCATCATTTTTCTTTCAGAATTAAAAGGAATTTCTTCAACTCTTTTAAAATCAATATCTTCCCCATAAATATCTGCTTTTGCACCCATAACTAAAAGAGAAGCCTCAGTCGGAGTCCCAGTTATATGAAAGATCTTATCTTCCCCAGTTCTTTCTATTCTTGAATCATTGCATAAAACCGCACACTTAACAAGATCATTTAGGACCTTTTCTTTTTTAATTTCTATTTTTTGATTATTTATTAAAAAATCTCCATTGCCTTCATATCCAGTTCCAGATACATCAATCAACCGATTATCCTCAAATATCTTTTTTACAGTCATCTCTCCTTTTGTTATAGTGCCAGTTTTATCTGTACAAATGACTGTTGTTTCTCCGAGTGTTTCAATAATAGACATTCTATTGACTATTGCATTATGTTTTGCCATTCTATGTGCACCAGCAGAAAGAGAGGTAGTAAGTACCACTGGAAAACCTTCAGGAAAAGCAGAAACAGCTAGTGCAATAACTAAGATTAAAGTATCTAAAAATAAATTTTCTGAAAAAGGTTTTCCTGCAAGTATAGAAATACCTGTTAAAACCGAGAAAAAAATAGCAACAATTATCATGAATTTTGCAATGTTATTAACTTTATTTTGAAGTGGAAGTTCTTTTTCAGCAGTTGAAATCATACTTGCTATTTTCCCAAATTTAGTGTTCATTCCAGTATGAACTGCTTTTGCAACACATTTTCCATTAACTACAAAACAACCCATATAAACCACATTTTCATCATTATCTTCTTTGCCATTTTTTGATGCTATCTTCTTTACTTCTTTTGATTCACCTGTTAAAACCGATTCATTAACATACAAATCTTTTTCCTCTAAGATAATACAATCAGCAGGAATTTTTTCACCATTTCTTAAAATAATTAAATCTCCTGGAACTATTTCCTTTGAAGAAATCTCTATTTCTTTGCCATTCCTAATTACAATTGAAATAGGCATTAACATATTTTTTAAAGAATTAATGACTTTTTCAGCTCTATATTCCTGATAAAAACCAGTAATGATCACTAAACTGATGACTGCTAAAAGAGCATAAGCAGTAATTGACTTTCCAACAAAAAAAGAAATGATAACAGCAACAACTAGTAAGTATATTACAACATTATTCTTCACCTGTCTAAAAAGGATTTTTAATGGGGATGTTAAAGAAGTTTCCTTAATCTCATTATACCCATACTCTTCAAGCTTTTTTTCAGCTTCTTTACTAGTTAAGCCTCTTTTTTCCATAAACAATTAAGGTTTTGAGGGTTTAAGAGATTTACGGAATATAAAAAATAAACTCAAAAAATTATTTTTTCTTTTCCAATACTTTCTTTTTTCCCTTTTCTACATCTCGTTTTCATTTAATTAGATAAATAACGATTTGTATTATCGCAAAAAATATAGCAAGAAGGTTAAGAACTAATCCTGCTTTAACAATATCATCATTTAATTCTTTTTTTACTTTAAAGACTAAAATTAATCCAATTATTCCCAGAAGTATAGGTAGAATTGTATTATAAAACTGAATACTACCCTTACTGAAAAATGGAATTGAGGCAAATATAATTCCTATTATACCTAAGAAGAATCCCAAGTTGCTTAACATTAGTTTATTACTCATGTTTTTAGTGTTTTATTTTTTTACTGCTAGCTTATTATTTTTTCCTTTTGTTATCAACTCATAAGCAAGCTCTAAATCTTGTTCTGGAATGTCTATTTCACCCTTATTGTTATTAACTACTTGAACTCCTTCCAAAAAAAACAACATCTTTATGTATGTGTCTTTCCCATATCTTCTGATTGCGTCTTTTTCAGCCACCATTTAAATTTTAATAAACCTCGTTTCCTTAAATTTAAACATTTAATTGAAATATCATATTAAATTATTCATAATTTAGTTTGATTTTTGAAATATATCTGTTAAGATATCTTTCCTCGTTTTCATCTCCATAATCATTAATTTCTTCATAATTATTATCAAAAAATCGATAATTGAATGTTTCTAAATAAGGAACAATCTGATTTCTTGTAACATTGTATTTTTTTAAAATTTTATAAATTTCATGGAAAAAACAATAACCGCACAAATTAAGAAATTCGTCAGAACAGATAATGCATTTTGATTCAGAAATTATTTCAACATTGAATCTTTTTCTTATTTCTTTTAGAATTTTTCCTTTTATTCTTTTATCAATAGCACTTTCTTTTAACCAATATTCAATCTCTCTTATTCTACATTTGCTACATATGGGGTTTTTTATTCCTTGCAAACATAATACGCAAACTTCTTTTTCCATATAACCAACTAGATTATTCGGTATAAATAAACCGGTAGTCAACTCAGTTACTACTTTTATTCCTTAGAATTTTTCCATAATATTTCAAAATAATCCTTATAAGATTTTATCACTCTTTTTCCATCCAAACCGGTACTTCATAGCTGATTCGGATTTGTATCTTGGAAGCCAGTAGCAACATGACACATGCCTAAAATCATACATTGTTAGATTAGAATATTTTTCTCCAGCAAGACTAACTCCATCTCCAAAGACTCTTTTACTGAGTCTCCGAAGATACCTATTTACAACAGGTGGACTTATAGAAAACAATCTATCCTGAGGATTTAATTTATTTTCTTTAATATGCTGTTTAAGTGATTCTGAAGATATAAGCAATTTTATTCTCCTTCCAAATGTCTTACTTACTTCATGCCTTATATTCAACTCCTTGCAATCATTATAGAGATCAGAAACCTGGATATTAATAAGTTCAGTAGGAGCCCTGATTCCAGTATCAAATAAAAAAGTGATTAATATTTTATAATTAGGTTTGGCTTCCTCAATTAATTTTTTTACTTGATCCTCGCTTAAATATACCCACTTAGGTTTTACTCTATGGCTATCAAGATCAACAGTTATATCATTGATAGTTATACCATTTTTTTTATTAATTTTAATCCACCAATGCCAAAATGCTTTGAAATCTTTCACAAAATTATAAACATCCATATAGGGATTGCCATCTTTTCTTTTTATTACACCATTTCTCATATCACAAAAAAAGCTAATTACCTGATCTTCACTAAGTTCTGTTAAAGAATCAACATCGCAAATCTCTTTGAACCTCTTAGCAAAAAAAGTCATTTTCTCTCTTAAAGAGTTCAATCGTATAAAGCTTCTAGAACCCTTAGCACTTCCAACTGCAACATTTAGACCCCTTTCCATATCTGTTGCATATTTAATAATAATCTCTGAATTTTTAGGAGATACATCAGGGATTCCGTTTTTTACCCTTTCTTTCCAGTTAAAGTATTTTTCTTTGTGATTATAGGGATCAATTCTCATTTCTGTTCTAAAATCAATCCCTTATAATATTTCTGGGACTGTTTTAGTGGCAAAAAAGCCGCCCTGCAAAATGCCAAGAAGGTATAACGCCGCTGCCCGGAATCGAACCGGGAGGCCGGGAAGGCACTGCTCTCAAGGCAGTTGGAGTACCATTGTCCCACAGCGGCATCTTTTCCAATCTTTTATCTGTGAAAGGCATT
>JBBACR010000051.1:0-5080 GCA_041656875.1 Candidatus Pacearchaeota archaeon | reverse complement strand
AGGACCCATTGGACTCCAAAAATCAAAAGCAGGATTATGAGGTGAAATACCTTGTAAATAATCATCAATTTCATAAATTACTTTTTTACCAAGAGAATGTGCTTGTTCTATAGCTTCAAAAGCAGAAGAATCAGATTGTCTTTGAATAACAACTAAATGAGCCCATTCAACCATTTTCCAATCCCAACCATAACTAATTTGAATATCAGCTAAATTTTGTCTTTTAATTTCATTAGCAGGAACCATCATTCTATAAAAACCGCATCCATGATTATCTGCTGGAATAAAAAGTATTTTTAATCTATTTGGACTATATTCGTTTGGCATATTTTTATTTTATAATTTTCTCTAAAATTGTAACTGATTTTTGCCAATCTAAAGTTTTAATTGTTTCTAATCCTCCACTAATTATTTTATTTTTAGTTTCCTTATCAATGAGTAAAGTTTTAATTTTATCTTCTAATTCTTCTTCTTTATTATATGTTAAACAATTTATTTTATCTTTGCAAAACATTTTTGATCCCGTTGTTTCTTTAGTTATAACTGCACATCCACAAGCCATTGCTTGTGCTTGAAGTTCAGCTGTTCCATCTTCACTATAACCTTTAATTAGAAAATCACATGAAGATAAAATTCTTCTTGTTTGTTCAGTATTTAAATTTTGCCAATGTTTATCTGATTTAATCGTATATTTAGTATCGCTTAAAGTCCATAATTGATAACATCTTAAAAGAGATAGTGTTTTATTTATTTCAGTAATACCTTTCCAAGGCATTAAATTACCTTCTACTAGAATTCTAGGAGTTTCATCTTTAACAAAAGTAAGTTCAGGATAATAAAGATTAGTATTTATTCCAATGGGAATAGTAGTTGCTTTTCTTTTATAATAAGTTTTAAATCTTTCCGTTAAAATATCATTTGTAGTTAAATATTGTAAAGGAAGAGTATAAGATTTTTCAATATAATTTTGTTGAGTATTATATTCGATTTCTAATCTATCTTGATCTAATTGAGGGAAATTAACCTTAAATGCTTCTTTAGAATAAAATACTTTTTGATCTTCTGTAACTAAATAAAATTTCTTAGCTTTTGTTTCAATATCATTAAGATAATAAGCACATACAGGATAATAAGAAATTATAGCGTCTACTTCCGAAAATAAACTAGAAGCTTCACTAATAGATATTGGAGTAGGTAATAAAGGAAAAAAATCAATAGGAATTAACTCATCTAAACAAGTTATTTTAATATCATGTCCTTTTTGTATTAATTGATTAGCCAATTCAAATACAACAGAACCACCATTTACCTTCAAAGAAGGTAATAAAAATATTATCTTCATAAACTTTTACTTTTACTAACTATTTTTTAAAATAAAACAGCTATAGATACTTTTATTTCTCCACCACTTCCATTATAGATGGAAAGTCTATCAAGACCAGCACCTAATTCAAATTCACTGACACTATCTTTTTCCATAAGAAAATCACTTGAATCAGCAACATCTGTACTAGAGCTTGGAGTAATAAGTATTCTAACTGCGTCAGCTATTGGATTGATTTTAATAAGTTTTTCTGATTGAACAATTTCACTTAAATCTAATTCACCAGTATCACTATTAGCAATAGTTAATTCATATGTTTTAAAATTTCCTGCAATCATATTTTATCTCCTTTATTTTGTTTTTCTAACAGTTTTTTTACCTTCCCATTTATCAGGGTGGCTAATTCTAATATGAGCTTTTAAACCTGCTTTAGATTTAAGCGTTGCGGTACAATAAGGACATTGAAATCCTTGGATCTTTTCTTTAGCAGTTTTAATTGCTTTCTTTGCTTTTTTAGTTAATTTACCTTTACCTTTTTTAATTATTACATATTCATTAGGAAATGTATTAATTAAATATTTAGCCCATTTTAAAGGCATTTCTGATTGAAAATTTTGAAATATAACTGGACGACTTATTTCTCTTACTTCATTTTCTCCTGTACCAGGTTCAATAGTATTTATTACTACTGTAACTGATTCATTATTAATTGTTTTACTTTGGACTATAACTAAATCTTTTATCATATTTTTTATATATAACTTAATAACTTTTTACTATTTAATCTAGTATAACATTAAATCAAAAAGAGGACAAATCAATTTTATTTGACCTGTCCTCATTTAAGTTTCTTTTACTAATAACTATTTTTTATCCAAGTTTTATCCTAGATTCTTGACTACTGCTTGCCATTGAGGGACACGCACTTCGAGAACGATGTTCCAGACTATAGTTTGAGTTTCAGCTAAGTCTAAAGCACGATAGACAGGGAGTCTATACATTGGTTCTGTTTGAGCAAGAGCAATTTCGTCCATTGTAACGATGAAGACATCAGTGTTAGGAGTATTTGGTGAGTTAGCTGCTATTAAGAACGGATCGAGAACAATCTCGATAGCTCCAGCGAAAGACATATAGCGAGCAACGTTATAACCAAAAGTCATCCCAGCTGTTGGATCGTTATAAACGACTTTGTTAGCCCATAAAGCTGCGAAATCTCTCAAGTCTTTAGCACCCATAAATAAGTGAGTTGGACTTCCACCTTTAGCTACAATTGTTTCGATTGCGTTGTCAATGTAGGTCTGAGAAATTGGATTTCCAGATGCATTAACGGTGTTATCCGCTCCACCATAATCAGCGATAAGTTTGTACAAGCCAGTGAAATCATTTGGGGTTGAACCGTCATGATTACCGTAGTAGATTTTTTTCTCTACGTCTTGAAGAATTTTACGCATACCTTTTTCCAAATGAAGATTCATTAGGTCAAAGTAATCACTTGCCGCCCATTGTGCTAAATCACAGACCTTCACGCTTGTAGCGTAGGTTTTGATTTGTGCAGAATAGCGAGTAATTGTTGCGTCGTTTTCCAATGGGGTTCCACACTCACCGACAGCAGTATCATTGCTACCGAGAGCAGTAACCATATCCCATTCATGAGTTTTACCGTTTGCAGCTACTTTTGGTACTCTGTCTAAGAAAGGAGTATTACGTTTAGTAATATCACCAATCTGAGTATCCAAATGTTCTCTTTGTGCGAAAGCACCAGAGGTTGTAGTGTAAATAGCATCTTTCATGAGCATGGAAGCTGCTTCATCCACTCCTTGCCCAATTCCTGCTGATTTTTCTAAAAGTGCAGCAGCATCAAGCAAAGACTTTCTCAAACTTTCAATATTTTTAGGGTCCATACTTGTTGCCTCCTTGAGCATTAATAATAATAAATTTCTAAAACTTTTACTTCATCTTTTGAGCGTATTCGGCTCTAATTTTTTGAATCGAAGCGAATAGGTTTGGACTGCCATACATTTCCTTTCGGGTATTAGCAATCTTTTCTTCCATTTCTTGTTTTAAGGATTTAGCATCAACAGGCGTACTGTCATCATCTCCTAATCCTTTTTCAAGTTCAACTGTTTTACGAGTTGCTGGTTGATTCTCTAATTCGAGTACTCTTTTACTAAGAGTATCGTTCTTTTCGAGAACTGCCTTCATTCCGTCAGTTAATTTAACAACGGATTCCAAAAGAACACTAAGGTCATTAGTAGTTTTATCTTCAGTCTTTTCTGTAGTTTCAGATTTTTCTGATTTCTCAGCTTCATCTTCTACAGGAGCTGTTGGTTCTACTTTTTCCTCTTCTTCTGTTTTTTCTTCGCTTTCCTCTGTTCCCTCTTCTTCCTCCGATTTAGACTCTTTAGCAACACACTTTCCATCTTTCATAGTTCCATTAGAACCATCTTCGAGGGTGCATGCATCTCCGTCTTTAGGTTCAGCTTTTTCAGCTTCTTCCTCAGTTTCAGACTCTTCAGTTTTCTCTTCAGTTGGTTTTTCTTCAGTTTTTTCTTCTGCTAGTTTTTCTTCATCTTGCGATTCAGACTTTTCAGCAGGAGTTTCTGTAGATTCTCCATCTTTAGGAGTTACTTCAGTAGCGGCTTCTTCTTTGGGCTCATTATCTAGGGTCGCTTCAGTTTCAGCTTTTTCATCTTCGGGTTTGATGATAGCTTCATCCTTTTTCAAGGATTCCTCAGCTTCCAGTGAGACATTTTTTTTATCCATAGGAAGGTTCCTTATAATTAATAAATTATCTAACAACTTAATCTGACTCTCTGATAAAATATTCAGACCTGCATAAGTTAATTCTAATAGCAAATCTGCTTCTAAATTTTGAACCGCTCTAGCAATTTCTCTAGCTAAATCTCTTAATGTTTGTTCTTTCTTTGTTATAGTTTTATCTTTACTTTTATTAATTACTTCTTTCTCATCTTTTTCTTCTAATTTTTTAATTAATACTTCACTATCTTTTTTAATAGATTTAGCAATAGCACCTACCCAAGTTTTTGGATTAGCAGGACTTGAAGTAACAGCAATATGATCTAGTTCAATATTTTTATAATGTTTTACCCATTTTTGTTCAACTTCTCCTGTTTCTTCATTTTTAAAATCTTCTTTAACCATTTCATATTCTTTAACATAACCACCAATTGAAAGACCTAATTTTTTATCCATTTCAGTTAAAGCAAGCCACAAATCTTCTGCTTTACTCATTTTATTAAGTTTAGCTTCAATAAGAAGTTGATTAGTTTCAGATACATCTAACTTTGATATATCTCCTAATTCAGCACTCCATGTAGTATCATGATCTGCATTTAAATTAATTAAATGATATTTAAGTGAATCTGCCATTGATTTAATAGCTGAAGGATCCATCCTATCACCATGTAAATCAAGATCAGTAGAAGAAGCTATACCTTCAACAAATTTAGTTTCTGTATCTACTCCATTTATTTTTTCAACTGCTATTCTTGTTTTAAGAATAGGAAGCGTAAATTTAAAATGTTGAAATGCTTTTGTT
This sequence comes from Candidatus Pacearchaeota archaeon, assembly GCA_041656875.1. GTDB lineage: Archaea > Nanobdellota > Nanobdellia > Pacearchaeales > GW2011-AR1 > ARS1285. Next base: position 197 of record JBBACR010000051.1, on the reverse strand, counting down.
TCTGTATTGTCCATATTTTTAATTCCTTTTATAACTTATAATTATAATTTAAATAATTTTTTATAATTGTTAGGATCATAGATTTTAAATGGCTTTGTATCAAATCTACCCTCTTTCCCTTTACACCATTCTTCAAGTTTCATAAAAGGCGGTATAGATTTACTATTAGTAGGACACCATGGTATTTCTCTACTTGT
>JBBACR010000050.1:0-5169 GCA_041656875.1 Candidatus Pacearchaeota archaeon | reverse complement strand
AATTTGTCTATCCCCGCTTCTTTTTATAGGAGAAGCAATATAAGTATTTCCAAATAAACACCAGTCATCAGCCTCAAGACCATCTTCCTTCAATACGAATATAGGCAAATTATCATTTATTAGTTCCAATTGGTCATTATGTTTACCAAATTCTTTAGTCCAATCAATAAAAGTTGCTTGTTCTCTTAATTCTTTACGATTTGATTTATATTCTTTGGAATAAATTTTTCTCCACGAATTTCTACCATCACAACAAAGTAAAATTAAGTCGTTACATTCTTCATTTACTCCTACTTTTTTAAGGCAAGAAATTAAACTTGACATAAAAGTATAAGTAGAAGGCACAACAAACATATCATTAGCTTTCTCTTGTTGACCATTATCTATTAATTCTTGCTTAATTTGAAGTGTTCTATTATATAAATAGATACTCCTATGAATAAGATAACCAGCGTCAATTAATATTAATTTTTGTTTTAACATATAATATTTTTAATTTCTTGGGCAATATTATGTAAAAAAATTAATTGTTGCTTATTAAATTTTAAACAATTATCATTTAAAGGTGCACCAATAGAATATAATTTATTATTTATATTTTGACATACTTCCAATGCTTCTTCATATAATTCTTTATATTTATCTTTTTCTAATAATAAATTACAAATAGATTGATTTATATTTCTTTCTTTTTCAAAGTCATTCATATATTATTCCTTCTACTTAATTCCCCCAACAATTCATTCAATTTAATATAACTTTCCTCTAATGAGCCATTAGCATCTAATTTAATCAAGTCATCTTTAAAACTATCAATCATTGTTTCTGATAAATGATTGAGAGTATTTTCTTGGGCAGTTCCATCACGACCAATCAATCTTTTTTTTCTTTTTTCATCACTAACATCAAGATAAATTCCAACAAACCCAAGTTCTTTTAATACTTTATTTTCGTTGGCGAACCTGCAATCATCCATCGTGAATTTTGGTATAGGTATTCCCATTTTTTCAGAAGTTAATTTTACAATAGTCATATCTTCTTTAAATCTATTCACCCAAATATCAGAACTTATTTTTTCCCTACCAATATCAGTGCCTATAATTTGCAATAAATTTCTATTTTTAATTTTCCTATCCATATTAAAATAATCATAAGCTAAATTATAAACAGGAAAAGCAAATTTGGCTACTTGATAACCATATTTTTTAATTAAAAACATAGAAGAAAAACTTTTACCCGAACCTGCTTTTGCACAAAAATAAATGTTTGGTAAATTATTGATATTACTAATGTTAGGTAATTTATGAATTAATTCATTTGCTAAATCTTGTAAATGTTGGTCAGACATTTTCATTCCTTTCTATTTTATAATTTCTTAATATATTCCTTATAAATATAATCATATATTTTACCTCTCTTATAACCAATACCAACATCCCCTTCTATTGGTGGGTAGGAATTATAAAGATTTAATCTACTTTGTTGGTCTAATTTCTTATTTTTCTTCTTTAGAAATAATAAACGGAAATGAATAATTGGATAACAAAAAACAAACCAAAACCATTCCTTTAAAAAATTCATTTTATCTTTTAAACTCCTGATTTAAATAATCCCTAAATTTATCATACATTTCATCCAATGTATCTTCATTAGGTAATATTTTTTCTAAATCTTTACTTATTTTGTAAACCATTTTTGCTATAAAATTTCCTTTTTTTATCATTCAATATATCCTTCAATTCTTTTGGCGATGAAATCCTTCTACCTTTTTTTACATTTCTATTATATGGATAATCTACTAAAATTATTTTATCATAATTAGAAAAAAGTGGAAAGTCATCTACTAATAATCCATCTTTAATTTTTGATAATCTATATGCTTTTTGTTTAGGTGTAAGAAATCTTAATTTATATTTAATACCTTGCAAATTTTTATTAAGCCATTTTTTAGTATGTGGTCTCCAAGAAGGTGGTTGATGAGACCAAATTTCCAATCCGCCATTATTTTTTCCATAATTTAATATTATTTTAAAATATTTGGTAGGATTAGCTTCAAATAATACATTGTAATCTATAGCAACTAAATCATAAATATTTAATCCTAATTTATCCCATTCATTAGCATACCAAGAAGTAGGATATGGTAAGCGGTATTTTTTAATTAAAATACCATTGGTATCCCTTAATACACCATCAATATCAAAAAATATTTTCATTATTTTCTTTCGGTTTTTGATAAATAATCATCTAAATCTTTGTCATCAAATTTAATGCCTTGGACTAAAAAATAATCTTTAGTTTCTTTAATAAATTCAGAAGTATCACGACTAACAATTATTGATTGCAGATAAATCGGGGATTGTTCTTCTAAGGTTTTTTTTGTGATAGGAGATAATACTAAAGAAGTTTCTATTGGACGATGTTTATAAATCCAAAATTCTATATTAGTCTTGTATGGTTTTTTTTGAACTATTTGTGAAATAAGGTCTTTTTTGTAGATTACAAATCCTTTACCTAAATTTTGGCGTATCATTTTATGTCCTTTCTTGTAAGATTATAGTAACATCTAAAGTATAACATATTTATTGGAGTTTGTCAAGACATAAGTTAATCATCTATCCTTTTGTAGTCATCGCACTCAAAGACTTCGGTATCGGCTTCCTTACATAATATTTTTAAGATACAAGTATCGCAGAGGTTCTTTTTCATTTGGCTGTGGATAATTTATCTTTTAGTATTTTACTCTCATTATCCGCAATTTTATAAGCAATAAAGTTTCTGCTAAAATTGTCCTCAATCATTGGTTTTAAGAAATTATTTAACTTTTCTGCGTCTATTATTTTATGTCCTCTATTCCAGAAACTCATATCTCCCCCCTTATTTGGATGTGGCTAAAGTTTCCCATAGTAATAGGCACCTAGATATAATAAAACTGTCCCAATAGCAATATTTATAGCTCCTAAAATAGCTAAAACTCTTACAACGAATATAGCTGTCATTTTAATCCTTTCTCCCTAAAAGGGCTTGTTTGCAGTCCCGAATTGCCACATTTCTTGCGTAGTCTTGCATTGTGCAACATTTAATTATTTGAGAATACGGACAAGGTTGCGGTATTACTTCTTCAATAGAAGTTTCCTTCGGCAACACCTTGTCCAGTTCCTCACTATTCCAACTGGGCTTCATCTGAAAATCATTAACTATCTTTTCTGCCTCTGGAGTTATTTTCCTTAAATTGTTTTTTATTGCTTTAATTTCTTTCTTTGACAAACTGGGCTTGAGGGTAGTGGAGATGGCAGATTTAAACTGCATTTGTTTTTCTACCTTTCCGCATTTGCTACAAATATAATCCCCATTTGCACTTGTATTTGTTCCAGCTGTTTGTACAAAAGAGTGAATACACTCACTCAACCCATTCTTGGGAATCTTGTGGGAGAGGGCAGAGGCTAATTCATTAACCAATCCATCATTTTCTATTCCAAGTGCAATTTCAGCTATTTTGTTATTGATAATTTCTTTTATCTCCTCAAACCCCATAATTGGTTACTGTAAATAAGTTACGATTGCGTGGGCTTCTGTTTGATAGTGTGATTTTTCTATTTCATCTAATTGTCCCCAAGTTAAAAATGCTTGACTGGGTTCCAATACTTTTTGAAGGAAAGTTTCTTTATCATATATTATTTCCGCTATCTTCTCCACACTCACCCTCTCCCTCAACTTCTGGTAGTCTTGGATAAGAGAGATGGCGGATTGGATAGCTTCAATTTCAGAATCTTCAAGCCTATGGTGAACATCCTCTTCTTTTATTTCGCCTAACTTTTCCACCACTTCATCTGGGGTCATTGGCATTTTAAACTCCTCTCTTAACTGATACTAAATCAAATATAGTAACATCTATTAATCCCTTTTTCCAATCATGTCTAGTGTATTTATTCCAATCTTGACTTCTATCCCTATTGATTTGTCTTAGTACCGAATTAACATTTTTAAACTTTATTATTTTTCCTGTAAATAAATTTTTACATATAATCATTTTACCTCCCGCTTGTCGTAATCCATCAATAAAACCTTTTTCGTGAACCCAAACATTAGGAGAAATATCACGAGTTCACTTATTGTGCCTAACACACCAAGCTATTTCACTTTTTAATACTTCCAGAATCTCTTTCTTCATCTCACCTCTCCTATCAGTTCTGTGATTTTACTTAATCTTGTTTAACATCCCAAACTTCTTTTCTAAAATCATAATATTTTGTTTCTAGTTCTTTATCCGTTAATTTTCTTGGGTCTATTCCTAGCCATTCTAAAAAACTTTCTGCTTCTTCATAACTATACATAATATTTCCAAAAGCCCACATAGAAGTTGAACAATACAAACAACAATAATTGGTTTCTTTATCGTGTAAAATATGAACTCCCATTTTCCCTCCGCAATTTTATTTTCCTCAATTCTTTAGCCGACACTTTATATACCTCTTTCCCGCCTGCTCCGTGCAATTTCCAATTAGTCCCATCAAAACTTGCGACTAATCCTCTCCCCCAAAGTTTCTGTGCAGGTTCCAGATTATATTTATATTTGGTATCTACGAAAGTGGCTATGTAAGCCCCGACCGAATACCCGACCGAAGCCCTGACCGAATCCCCGACCGAATCCCCGACCGAATACCAGACCGAAGCCCAGACCGAATCCCCGACCGAAGCCCAGACCGAAGTCCAGACCAAAGCCCAGACCGAATCCCCGACCGAAGCCCTGACCGAATCCCCGACCGAAGCCCTGACCGAATACCCGACCGAATCCCAGACCAAAGCCCAGACCGAAGCCCACTCTTTTAATAACTCAATATCTGCTTTAGTAACTTCTAAAGTTTGAATATCTTTAAATGGGTGAATAATGGGTTTGATTTTTAACTCTGGCACAATCGTAGTCCAGTCTAAATTGTCGCAGAAGTCTTTAATAGCTTTGGAATCATCCTTAGCCCCCAAGTGGTCAATCTCAATCTTTTTAGTCCAGACATTGTATTCGTATTTACTTAAACTATCTTCGTCTAATCCCTTGTGTCCGAAGTAGTCAGCGATTGAAGTATGAGAATCGGTTGATTCATAACTAACACCATTAACCTTTTTCTTTGCGATAATCTGTTTGCGAATCTTGGCGTCAAAATAAAGTGGCTT
>JBBACR010000049.1:0-5176 GCA_041656875.1 Candidatus Pacearchaeota archaeon | reverse complement strand
AAATTAAGCCATTTTCTGCATTTTTCCTTGTCTTTAAGCCATTCTTTCCAGTCAGGAGTTGGCATTTTCAAGTAACCTCCAGTATTCAATCCCTATTAGGAGAAGTTTATTTTTTCTTATATTTTTGAAGAAATCCTTGCTTTGATTGCAAAAAGATTCCTTAAAACTGTCATAATCCAGATATACTGGACTAATTTTTGTATTTGTTCTCATACTTATTTGATTTGCTTTATTTTCTATATCAATGCCTTTTGTTTTTTGATAAACAAGAAATATATCAATATCTGAATCTTTTGTATAATCTCCTCTTGCTAAGCTCCCAAAAATAAATGCTAGGATAGGTTTTTCATCAAGTTCATTTAAAAAATCTTTTATAGATATTTTAATATTTGAAGGCAATTCCATAAATCGGTTATATTCCACTAAATAAAGCATAGGTGTTAACAAATCTTTTGAAAAATCTAAATAATATTTTATTTGGTTTCCTGATTTTTCTTCTTTTATAATCTTTTTTATCTTATTAATTGAATTTGTTACAGAAGGCATAGTTAATTTAAGTTTTCTTGAAAGTCCTCTTTTATGAATTCCCGGACTAGTATAAATCTCTTTCAAAATCTTTAAAGTTGTATTGTCATACATTTTATATCAATTGTTATAATATTTATAACATATATAAATTTTATTGTTTTTCATAATAACCTCTTAGAAAATTTATAAATTATAGAAAGAATAGGAAACCCGGCATTATTTCCGAAGAAACCATACCGGGGAGTTAAAATATGAAAGCATTCATCCGGCGACCTTTTCAGATTACCCGGGATCATACTCACAATCCGAAGACTGTTAATATTTTCATGTTTATTATATTTATAAGGTTTATTGTTTTTCATAGTCTCTTTTTGTTTACTTAATTGACTTATATTTTGGCTAGTTGCATTACCAATATTCCAGTTTTGAGTTGCATTGCCTATTTGTTTATCCTAGTTGGTTGCTTATTTTTTGCTAATCTTTTTTTACTTCATGCTTTTCTCATCTTTGTTTTACATTAAGTTACCAATATTATAGCCGTTCTTTGCCTTTTTTTCTTAGTTTTCAATAATCTCCCTAATATAATATCTTTTCGAATAAGGAGAAACCATTTGCTGGATTTTTATGAGTAAGTCTAAGATTAATCCAAAACTAAATAACATTATTCCTGTTAGTAATAAGAAAAAACCCAGGAAGAACCAGCCATCTCTATTTAGAGCAGTATGATAAAATATCTTACTACTAAAAGAGTAAATTAAAGCAATTATTCCAAAAAAGCTTGAAGCTAAACCCATTATTCCAAATAAATGCAGAGGTCTTTGATGATATTTTTGCAAGAACCAGATATATAATAGGTCAACAAATCCTCTTATTGCTTTATCACAGCCATATTTTGTTTTTCCATGTATTCTAGGTCTATGATTGACTTGAAGTTCTCCTATTTTAAATCCCTTTCCTTTTAAAAGTTGAAGGGCATATCTATGCATTTCTCCCCAAAGTTCTAGATTTTTTACTGCTGGTTTTTTATATACTCTAAGCATGCATCCAGAATCATGAACAACATCACTTAGCAATAATCCCCTGAGTCTTCTGCCGATTATTGTGAGAATTTTTATTCTTGCAGCGTCTTTTCTTTTTACTCTCCAGCCTGCAACAACATCAAGATTTTCTGCATGGAGTTTATTTAGAAGTCTTGGAATATCTTTTGGGTCGTTTTGCAAATCTCCATCAAGAGTGATTATGATTTCTCCTCTTGACTCTTTAAAACCAATATCTAGTGCAGATGACTGACCGAAATTTCTTGCAAATTCAATTATCTTAATATTTTTTAATTTTTTAAGTTCATTTAATGTGTTGTCTTGACTTCCATCATCTACATAAATAATCTCATAAGTTTTTTTTAGGCTATCCATTACTTCTTTTATTTCTTTATCTAGCTCGGAAATATTTTCTTGTTCATTATAGGCAGGAACTACTACTGAGTAATACACAGATTTATCCACTTCTTTATTTTTTTTCTTTTTTGTTTTCAAATTCGCCATCATTTTATCGAGATATTCGGACTATTTAAAAATTATATGACTTTTAGTTAGAGTTCTGGGATATAGATAATAGAATGATATCATTTTATTATTTATTCAATAGTTTATTCTGAAACTAGTTGCATATTAGTCTTGATTATCCTCGCTATTTTACTTTAATTAATTTCTTTATCTTTATATTATAATTGTTGAAAATTGAAACAAAACTCAATAAAACCCTTTATTTTTTCAACGAATGGTTTATATCTGAAAAAAATTTAAATATGATAAGCTTTATATAATATAATATTATATATAATGTAATACTTTGTTTGTAAACTAGATTTAGAAACAATAGTTTAGCGATATAAAAAAGATGGTGACCAGAGATTCATTTGTAATTCGTAAAAATAAAAAAGATTATCCTAAAGTAATCTGGATGCTTGTTGGAATTTCACTTGTCTTACTTGTCTTGTTTCAAGGTCCTGCACAAGCTTTTAATCTCGGACTTCAAGAATTTTCAGATACTACTCCTGGAAAAGGAGAAAATATTTCTACAATTGCTTCAATTGACATAACTGCTACTGAAAGAGTTAATTTAGATTTTCTTGTTTTAAATATTACTAGTTCAACTAATCAAAATTGTAAATTTTATCCAAATGCAAGTATTATTTCTGGGTGCGGAGGGATTGGAATAACATTACTTTCTGATAATTCTACATTTGGAACTGGTTATGGATATAGTTATGGCCAGAGTTATAGTTATGGTTATGATGATTATGGATATGGTTATTATCTTGGATATAATGGTGGAACATTAACTTATAATATTACTCTTGATACACTTTATTTTATTCCTCAGTCTTATGATCTTAAACTCTCTACTTCAATAAACCAAACAAAATTTAATTCAGCTTCAGAGTCAATAACAATTAACTCTTCTTCGTTGTCTTCACTTGTAAAGAGATATTATTCTGGAGACAATGCAGATATTGATAGTGGATTTGGGCTTATTTTAGACCTGAATTCAAATTCTTCTGGAAATATTAGCCTAGTTAATTATTCAGCTAATATTATTGAAGCTGTTCCTAGTACAAAAATTTCATTTGAAAAATTCTATGAAATTGATGCAGATTCTGAACTTAGACAAAATATGGGTTGGGTTAAAATTAATGTTAGTTATCTTGATTCTGAATTAAGTTTATATGAACTAGATGAATCCAGTCTTAGATTATACTATTATAATATTTCAGCTGAAGCTTGGGAAATGTATGATGGTGTATATGGGGGAGTTGATACAGTTAACAATATTGTATGGGCAAGAACAGATTATTTTGGTATTTTTGGAGTATTTGGAAGTGAAGCAGCAAATATAGTACAGATAACTTATCCAATAAATACTACTTATAGTACAAATATATCTGAACTAAATTACACTTTTGCAAAATATAATGATTCTTGTTGGTATTCAGATTCAAATGGTGTATTAAATTCTAGCAAAGTTGCTGCTGGAATAAATTTCACAAATGTAATATCTGTTAATGGAAGTAATACCTGGACTGTTTATTGTAATGATAGTTTTGGAAACTTAAGTTCAAGTTCAGTTACATTTAATAAACTCGGTTCCAGACTTGGACTTGAGTTATTATATCCTTTAACTAATGTAAATGTATCTCAGAATGGTTTTTTCAATGTAAGTGCTAATGTTTCATGTATTAGTGGAAACTGCGGGGAAACTAATGTAAGCCTTGTTTCTGGAAGAGATTCTTCTTCAGTTCTATGTCTTAATGATGCTAGTGGTAATAACTGCCTTGGAAATTTAGATTTGAGTAGTACAAATTTATGTGGTTATGGTTATAATTGGGCAGATGCTTATCAGGTTAATTCAAATGTTAGTGCAACATCAATTGCAAATGTAACTTTAACTATGTGGCATACTGAATGTGATATAAATGATATTGGCTTTTATTTGAATGATGTTTTAGTTTATACTTATGATAATCCCATTGTAGATTGTAGTTGTAGTCCAAATCCTTTAAAGTGGTCTACAACAGTTGTTTTAAATTCATCTCAAATAGCTGTATTTTCAGAAAATTGGAATGTTAATGGAAATAATACCTTAAAAATTAATAAATCAGGAACTTTATACAATTCATTATCTTATGTTAATATTACTTATGGCAATAGTATTTCATCAGTTATTGGAAGTAATCCTTTCTATACTACTCTAACTAATCCTTATAATTTAACTTTGAATGGCGGAGAATCTCAGATAATAACCTGGCTTGTTAATGCAACTGGTGAAATAAATTTCCCTCATGAATTTTATATTTATGCAAATTCAACTTCAGGTTTAACAAACCAAACTTCTAGCTGGAATGTTACAATTATTGATACAACTAATCCTTTAGTTGAAATAACTAGCCCTGTTAATGAAACTGCTTATAACATTAATGTATCTGAATTAAATTATACTTATTCAGATATAAATTCTGGTTATTGCTGGTATTCAAATGATTCTGGAAACACAAATTCAACTTCAGTTGTTGCTGGAACAAACTTTACTAATCTAATTTCAAATGAGGGAAATAATGCATGGACTGTTTATTGTAATGATTCATCTGGAAATATAAATTCAAGCTCTATTACATTTTTCAAAGATACAATTAGTCCTGAAGTAAGTTTAGTTTATCCAGCAAATGTTAGTTATAATATTAATGTATCTAGTTTAAATTATACTTATTCTGATACAAATCCTGCTGGTTATTGCTGGTATTCTAATTCAAGTGGTGAATGGAATTCTACAAGTGTTGTAGCTGGAATTAATTTCACAAATACAACAACATCTAATCAAGGAAATAACACTTGGACTGTTTATTGCAATGATTCTCTTGGAAATGAAAATTCAAGTTCTATTACATTCTTCAAAGATACAATTAATCCTAATGTAAATATTGTTTATCCAACAAATACTGTTTATACAACTGCAGTTTCAACACTTAACTATACTGTAAATGATACTAATCTTGATTCATGCAGATATTCTCTTAATAATGGAATAACAATTGCAAATCTTACATGTGGAGCTAATTTAACTGGTCTTAGCCCTATTGAAGGAAGCAATACAT
>JBBACR010000048.1:0-5252 GCA_041656875.1 Candidatus Pacearchaeota archaeon | reverse complement strand
TAAACATTTCTATTGCAGGCCATCCAAGAGTTGAAATAAAAGGTTTTCAGGATGTTAAAATGTTTATTCCAGTTATTGAAAATGAGATTAAAAGACAGACTGAAAATCTTAAACTTGACAGTTTAAGGAGTGAAGTTAGAAATGCAAAAGAAGATGGAACAAGCGAGTTCTTAAGACCCATGCCCGGAGCAGCAAGAATGTATCCTGAAACAGACTTGCCACTGCTCAGAATTTCAAGGGAAATGATTGATGCAGTAAAAAAAGAGCTACCTAGACTCAGAAGTGAAATAAGAGGGGAATTAAAACAAAGTGGACTGTCTGATGAAATGATTAAATTAATAGGAGATGGAAATAAATTTGATGAATTCAAAGCACTCTTAAACATAATAAATGACCCTAACTTTATTGCAAAAATTTTATTACTAATTCCAAAAGAGATTGCGAGTCATGAAAATATAAAAGATATTGATGAAATACTAACTCTAGACATAATTGAAAGTATCATTCGTGCAATTGTTGAAAAAAAAATAGAAATGAACGATGTTAAACATGTTATGGAAGAAATTGCAAAAGGAAAATCATTTGAAGATGCAATAAAAATTGAAAAAATTGATCTATCGGAAATAGAAGAAGAAATTGCAAAGATTGTCAAAGAAAAACCCGGATTGTCAATAGGGGGATATATGGGTCTTGTTATGAATAAGTTTAAAGGAAAAGTTTCTGGAAAAGATGCTACAGAGATAATAAATAAGTTAATTAAAAAATAAGAAATCTAGTTAATAGAAGAATTTTTAAATCGGGAATTTGTGTTCTAAATATGGAAATTAACAAAAGAACCTATATTAAAGAAGCCTTCTTAAAAAAAGGAGAAGTCGAACTTTATGGTTGGGTCCATGATACTAGGGACTTAAGTAAAGTTAGATTTATTGTTTTAAGAGATATTACTGGAAGAATCCAGGTTGTAGGGATAAAAGGGGAAACAGATGAAAAGATTTTTGAGTTAATGAATGAAATTCCAAGAGAAAGTGTTGTGAGAATTAAAGGAGTTCTAAAAGATTCAAAGCAAGCTCCTGGTGGGAAAGAATTAAACCCCTTTGAAATTGAAATTATTGCAAAAGCAGAACATCCTCTTCCAATTGATGTTTCTGACCATTCTAAAACAGAACTTCCTAAAAGACTGGATTATAGATTTTTAGATTTACATAGGGAAAGAACTCAGGCAATTTTTAAGATTAATAATACATTGTTACAGGCATATAGGGAATTTATGGAAAAAGAAGGAGCAATTGAATGTATTTTTCCATCAATAATTGGAACAAGTTCAGAAGGAGGAACAGAAGTTTATCCAGTTCAATATTTTGAAAAAAAAGCACTACTTTCACAAAGTTGTCAATTATACAAACAAATGCTTGCTTGTTCTATGGAAAAAGTCTTTGCAGTTTTTACTGTTTGGAGAGCTGAAAAACATAACACTACAAGGCATTTAAATGAATCAAGACAATATGATTTTGAAATGGCCTTTGCAGATGATAAAATTGTTATGGATGTTCTTGCAAGATGCGTCCAACACATGATAAAAAGAGTTTTAGAAAAAAATCCCAAGGAACTGGAAATATACGAAGTTAAGTTAAAAGTTCCTGAAATCAAATATTTAACATTTCATGAAGTTGCAGAGATAATGAAAAAAGAAAAAATCCATGTTGGTAAGGATGACCTTTCTCCAGAAGCTGAAAGAAAACTTGGAGAACTTTATCCAGATACAATTGTTTTTGTGCATGACTGGCCACTTTCAGGAAAACCATTCTATATAATGCCTAGTGATAAAAACGGACCTAATAAAGAACAATTAGCAAAAGGATTTGATGCAATTTACAAGGGGATGGAAATTTCTTCAGGCGGTCAAAGAATTCATCTTCCAGAATTATTAATTGAAAGATTTAAAGCAAAAAAAATGAAAGTTGAAAACTTCAAAGATTATATTGATAGTTTTAGATATGGAGCTCCAATGCATGCAGGTTGGGGAATGGGCGTTGAAAGAATAACTATGTTAATTTTAGGACTTCCAAACATTAGAGAAGCAGTTTTATTCCCAAGAGACAGAGATAGACTTACTCCTTAAATATTTTTATTGACTGGAGATATTTTCTTCATAATTTTCATTAAATCTGTTTATTCCAGCAATTTGTCCAAGACTAAGTCCCTTAAGTTTTACTTCAGTTACCTTGGAATAGTTTCTTTCATATTTTTCATCTAGCACTTGTCTAGAAAATTTATCTAAAACAAACTTGGGAAGAGTTGTTTTTACTCTTTTTCTTATTTTATTATAAAATGCTTGTTCAAAACTATCATCAACTTCAACATTAACCCTTGAAAAATCTATCCGGGAAATTGCTTCATGTTTTCTCATTTCAACTATCCAGTCTGGAGAAGGAATATAAAGCCCAGGCTTAATTGTTTTAGGTAATGTAGAGTGTTGATATGCAAGAAATCCAAGAACTACTTGATTTGTATTTTCATTCCAGTTTTCATTTTGATCTGAATATCCCAGGTCTGAAGCTAATTTTATTCTTCCTTGTTTTTGCAACCACCAGTCAATTCCTCCTTCAAAATTTTGTTGCAATTTAAATTCAGGATTAAGAACTAATACATCAACATCTTTATGCTTAAGTAAATCTTCAGGTTTAGTCTGTCTACTCCAAACTTCTTCACAAAGTCCGCCAATTAAGACTCCGCAGGAATTTCTACATTTAAGAATAGAATCTGCAGTAAGCATTCCATCAAGTCCTTTTGCAGCATTTGGAAATTCTGGATGTCTTAAAGTCTGTAGTTGTTCTAAAACTTGATTTAGATAAAGTCTCTGGCTATGGCTAAGAGAATGTTTCTGCATTTGATAGCATCCGAGTGATAAACCTATTGACATTTTATTTTATATCTAAAGATAAAAGAGAATTAAACCCTAGAAAGAGCTAGTTTCATGAAAAATCATGTCTTTGCTCTTCTGGGGAAAAGAGGTGAAATTAATTATACTTATTAACAGAAGTTTAAACTATTTAAATCTTTCTATTTTGTAGTAACTGAGTAGTAACAACTAATGCAAAGGTTTTTAAGGTAATTAAGACATATTGTTCCATGGATAATGCTTATCAAAATAGGTTAGAACAAGAAGTAACTGATATTATTTATGCAGATATACTTAGAGGTAAAATCAATATAAATACCCCTATAGGTAATCTTAAAGACCTCCCTGTTCAGGTAAAAAATCTAACTGATAAAGGAATAGTTTATCAGCCATTTGAAACAGAAGATAATTCAAGACAATCCTACAATTATGCAGTATCTGCTCTTGAAAATTTTACAAATCATTTAAGAGCAAATCGTGTCACTGAATGCTTAGCTGCATTAGGGGTAAAAAAACCAAGACCAACTCACAAATATTCATACGATAAAAGTCCAATGGAACCCAAGTTAAACAGTTTCATGTCTGATCAAAAAATAATTGTTTGTCCGGTACAAAAAGTTGGAAGAAAATATGATATTGAATTAGATATTCCTCAGTCAAATGGAATGCATCATGTAAGGTTTGAATATAATCTGCCCCAAATATCTGCAACAGTAAGAGGTTATGAAGTAAAACCAAATCAAGATAACCCTGATGCAGGAACACTTGAAGCAGTAAGAACTCCTGCATTATTTAGTGGAAATTCTGAAAATGAATTAGGTAAAATTGCAGGACTTTCACTAGAAGTAATGTGTTCCTTACTTGAACCTGCAACAACTGCAAGGATAATTAGAAAATATAATGATACTGTTGATTCAAGATTTAATGGTCCACAGGAATATATTGATTTTCTTTTTAGATCCGGAATAAAAGAAGAAAGAACTCTTGCAAAAGCAATCGTTCAAGACTGGTTAAAAGCAGGATATGGGGATAAAGAACACCAGATGGACCTATCATTAGGTTTTGATAGTGGTTGGACTTCTAAAAAAGAAGTAGAAAAGTCTCATGAACAAATAGATGAAGCAGGAGTTTTAGACACTATTAGTTATTATTACTCAAATAAATGGAACTTTGAAAAATTTTTAGATGGTTCATTTAAAGATTTATTAGTAATTTAAAAAAACAAGATGGCAAAAAAGAATATTGAACTAAGTGAAAGAAGAACAAGGGCAATCAAATTTGCAGATGAACTTGGAAGGGAACTTGCTTTTAGATATCAGGATATTACTCAAAATTATGTTGCAGGAAAAACTCTTCCAGAATTAGCTGAACTAAATTTAGACAGACTTGAAAAACTCACACTTGAAAGTGGCAGCCTATACAAAAGAGAAGAAGATTTAGACAAAAGAGTTGCTCGGGTTGCAATAAGAAACTGTCTGGAATTAACTTTAAGTCCTGAAGAATTAAAAAAAATTGGAAGAAAACATATGAAAGATACAGCTTATACTAGAAGTATGGAGGGTCTTACAGCAAGAGGGTTTATACCTTATGATAATGGAAAATTTATTGTTATTGGAAATCAAGTCCATTCTGAAATTGAATATATTGATTTTTTAAAAAAAACAGGGACAAATTGGGATCAAATTAAATTACTTGTAAGTTCTGCATTTTACCCCAGAACCAAAAGCAGTGTTCGTGCTGCTTATTCAAGATACAAACTGAAAAATGGTTTATAATATTGTAAATGAACTTAATCATCCAAGCAAAGAAGTAAGAAATCTTAGAATTAAAAGAATAAGACAAGGCCTGCCTTATGGATTAATTGCAACACTAGAAACACAGGAAGGAAGAGAAGTAACTCGTTCATGTATTCAATTATTTTCTAAAACCCATAGACTTGATGGCGTTTGGCAAGAACAAAATGTAAAATATTTAGAAAGAGAAAGAGAAGAAAAAAAGAAAAAGGTTGCAGATGAGAAGGAAAGAATTGCAGATGAGAAAGGAAAAAAGGAAAGGCAAAAACTAGAAGACCTTTTAGATGAACTAGGAACTGCAACTAAACAAATAGGTATAGAAAAAGGAAACAGAGCTTACACAAAGACATTAGAATATTTTTCAAAAGCAAAAAATAGTACTGCTTCAGTGCCATTAGTTTTAGGAGTGCTAAACAGATATTATGAATGTATTGAAAAAGGAGAATCAACATCCCTAAGCGAAATTGGAAAAGAATTTAATTTATGGCCCACAAAAGTTGGAAGGATTTTAAAGGTTATTGATGAAGAAGCACCCAATGGTTCAAGAGAAATTAAAAGAT
>JBBACR010000047.1:0-5320 GCA_041656875.1 Candidatus Pacearchaeota archaeon | reverse complement strand
TAAACTGATTTTACCTTGATACTCGTCAATAAATATTCCCTGTTTTCCTGTTGTGCTGATAAAGTTTCCCATTTTTTCTCCTTGATTATTATTTTGTCTCAATTGCTTCGCAGTTTAATTTATCCGACGTGAAATATCTGATCATTGATTCTTTTTTGACTCCGTACTTTTTTGCCATCACTGGTAAGCATTTTAGAATTGCGTTGTAATGAGTGTCCGCTTCTGTTGTCATCGTTGAAATTTCGCCTTGGTAATTAAAAACAACCTTGAATTTATTCATCTTTTATAACCTCGCATAAATAACCATTCTTTTTTTCCAGGTTTACAATCCTTTCCATTACCCCGGTTCGCCTGTGAAATTCTACCCTGGCTCGTGCCGTATTCTGCCCTTCTTTTGGCGTTCTTTTTATCATAATAACACAATCGCTTTCCTGGGAAATAAAAGAAGAGTCTCTTAAATCACGATAACTTAAATCCTCACTTTCATTTTTGCCTATATGAGCCAGAAGGAAAATAACAAAATCATTATCAACAGCAAATCTTTTAATCCTGCGGACAATTGTTCCAATATCCAAAGAAGGATTTTTAATACGTGCCATATCGATCAAGTAGTGAAGGTGGTCGATAAAAAAAACTCTGGTATTATATTTAAAATACGCTTCAAGACATCTTTCCTGCAACCAGTTAAAATCCTGAGCTTTGTTTTTTTGTGGAAGATAAAAAAGAGGTAAAGATGAAAATTGATCTAAAAATTGTCTTGCCGGAACCTCATAACTGAACCATCCCGGGTATTCTTTTTGTTTGGAAAAATTAACCGTGAATGATTGCGCCAAAAGAGTGTTGTGTGTAACTTGAAAATCGGCAAGTAAATAACGGCAATTCTTGTCTATTTGAAATCCGTAATAGTTTCCTTCACCAATATATTCAACTGTGAATCCATGTCTTAAAATATCCCGCTTGCATTTATAAGCACCAAATAATTTTCTTTTTTCAATACATGGTATGTCTGCTGTATCCCCATTAAGGCCAATACGATAATATTCACCTTCAAACCCAATACTTTTAATTTTTTTAGTTACTTTTTTTAATGATGCAGCAAAACCAAGTGAACGAGCAAGAAAGCAAATATCCTCGGCTAATTGTTTATTCTTTTGTGTTATTTCCACACCGTTGCCTAGCGTTCCTCTTTGGATGGTATTACCATCGGTATCTATAATTCCCGCCAATAAATCTAACCGTATTTGTCTGGAATTTATTTTATAATCGCGTGGGATATGCTTATTGTTTAACAAATTGTATGTTTTGAGTTGCTCTTTGAATCGATTAAACGGAATTGAACCTATGCGTCCTTTTTGGGAATGACATAATCGATAAATACTAGACTTATTTTGGGGTTGTATTGTTTGGGAAACAGTAAACCCGTTTTTATTTGCATACTTTTTTATTTCACTTATAATTCCATCATCGGCAGAAGTAAATTCTGCGGAGTTTGACGATCCATCACCCAACCACACACCCAGAATGTATGCTGGTATTTCAATCTTCTTTTCTGGAAATTCTACGGGAACCTGATAACATTTTAAAATATGCTTTCTGGTCTTGCTTTGCTGTAGATAATCTTTTAAACTTATCTCAACTATTGTTCCTGCTAGTCTATCTGGCTTGCGCCCATCTTTTCTGTTTTTTTTGGTCATGGTTCTTTTGAGACATAAAATATGATCTTCATTACAAGTAAACGCCTCACCGCACTTATTTGGTGTTACTTTATATATTTTCCCAAAACCAACCGTTGTTGATAAAACAACGCGTGGCGTTGAATCATCCCCCATTAATTTTTCTCCGACATTAATATCTTCAACGGCCTTAACCGAACCATCAAACATTAATATTTTTGTTCCCTTACCATGGCATTTTCCGTTTTTTGTTGGTCCGG
The DNA here is from genome assembly GCA_041656875.1 of Candidatus Pacearchaeota archaeon. Taxonomy (GTDB): domain Archaea; phylum Nanobdellota; class Nanobdellia; order Pacearchaeales; family GW2011-AR1; genus ARS1285. Next base: position 3,387 of record JBBACR010000047.1, on the reverse strand, counting down.
AAATAACAATAAGTTCACCATCCCTGAATCCTTCACAAGCATAGTCGATTCCCGGTATCCCGGATTTAATGGAAACATGCGGTGTCTTTTTCTCGCTTAATAGTTTGTCGCGTAACTCATACGATGTAACAACCTGGTCTTCTCCGCTATATTGGCTAAAACTATCCTCATCGCTGTTCGTAATTGTCAAGTTGTTGGCGATATTCCTTGATTCGTTCATTTGCAGCCTCCATTTCAATTTCAGCGTAAGTTAAAAAATAATTATACCATTGCTTTATATCATCATGGCTCTCCGCCATTTTGCCTTCCAGTAATTTTTTACAAGAACCAATTTCTAGAGCATAATACCTAATGTTATCCAGTTCATAAGGGATGTGAATATTTTTAATAAGTTGTGCTTCGTGGGCATTTACCATGTTGATTTTTTATCCTCTGTAAGTTCTGCTTCCCACATCCTGGTTTTAATCCATCGTTCCGGGTCTTTCCATTCAGGTCGGAATTTATCCTTGGCGTTTTTCCGCCATTCTATTTGTTTTTCGATTGCTTCAAGGACTGTTCCAACGGGCGGCATTGACTCTTTCAGTTTCTGCCAGTTATCAAACGCCGCTTTCTTTGAGCCAGATTTTTTGGGGTAAGCAATCCAAAAAGATAAAAATTCAGGGGAATACGGGTTTAAGTTTTCTTTTGTAATAGTGTCTTTTGTAATAGTGTCTTTTGTTGTTACAGAAAACCTTAACGGTCTCTTTCGTTTTTCCTTAACGGTCTCTTTCGTTTTTATGTAACAGTTAAGGTTTTCATTAACGGTGCACCATTCGCAAAAGTCCTTGTTAAACTTATACTTTTTGCTTATACCGTTAATGTTTTCCGTAACGGTTAATAATTTCATTAACTGTAGGCGATTAACGACCTGTGATGCTCGTACCTTGGACATGCCGGTTGCTTTTGTGATTTGTGAAAGCGAAATAATGTCTTCTATCTTGTTGAATCCATATGTCTTTCGTATGACCAAAAGGGCAACCCTTATTTCCTGGCCCGATAGTCCAAAGGCAATTAGGGCATCCATGAGCTCATTCGCAATTCTTGTGTAACCATTTTCAAGTTGTGGAGTTGTCATTTCGGCTTTCCTTACTATGTCTCGTTAATAAATTTTTAATATCTTCAAACACAAATCCATATGCTCGCTTCATATCCTGTGCCAGAGCAGGAGTAAGTTGCCCCGTCTTTTCAAGATGTGATAATAGCCTGGCAAGTTGTCTTTTGTGAAGTCTTTCTATTTCTTCATTCATACCTTGTCTCTTACCTCTGTTCGTAACCTTAGCACACCTTCGCCCGGATGTCAAGCGGGAGTTAGAAAAGGCAGTAGTGTGTGAAATCTTTCCACGGGATTAAATGGCCCTCTGTTTTATATAAAGTTTTGCCAAAACGATCTCTTGTTTCACCATATCCCTGCGGATATTTTCCCCAGTCCGGTATAACATCAAGTTTAAAGCACCGGCACACAAAGCCACCATCTGGCTTCATCATGCTATAAACGATAAAGTCTGCCTTAGAATATATTCCCCACCCCGGAGTTTTTGTGTTGCAGTTTGAAATTGTCTCAAAAAATATTGATGGCCATATTTTTCGCTGGGTTTTTAATGATAAACTTATATTTTCTTTCCCGTTATCCAGCACAACATCAATATCGTTCTTCTTTTGCAGTGCTTCGTACACCACATTATCCGAGTTGAATCGGATGAATATTGAATCATTTCCCCTACTGTTCAGCCAGGGTTTAAAAAAATCACAGTAGAAGCGTTCCTCAATTTTCAGGTCATCTTTAAATTGTCCCATCTCTCTTTGCCCCAAATATCCCAATTATCATTTCTTTTTTCCCTTCCGAATATATCCAATTTGCGCCCAACACATAATTGATCAACCATACTATAAAAAATGTCAGGTTTTCGGCTATGTTCCCTTCGGCTTTCCTCAAGAATATCTCTATGGGCGCCGTTATTATTGAAAACAGGCTTACCTTTAATTCCAACAAGGCAGAACTCACATTGCAATCTGAATAATTTACCTATTCCCATTTTTTGTTTGTTCCACGTTAAAACATTTCTATATGTAAATTCCCAATTATCCAGCAACTCTTTGGCCGTCCAAATAAATTTATGGGTTGTCCAAAGAAACAAAACGCAATCATCGCTTGCCGGTAGTCGCATTTCCAGCAATTCAGCTATTTGCATTTCTGGATAATCGGTTGTCCCTCTAAATCCCTCTGAATCATATGTGGAAGAATATGGCCAGGGCGGATCAACAACAATTACCTCATATTTACCTTTTGGCAAATCAATATTACCATTTTCAATATCGCTGATTTGTTCTTCAATCCTTTGTTTCCGTTTTTCGTTTTTAAGTTCCTTTAGAATAGTCCCCGTGCTGATTGGCTTTTCGCCCTTCATGGCTGCAATGTGTTCTTCAAACACCTCTTCAGGCATTACATTGACCTGTTGCCAGCGGGCGGCAGCCCTATAGCCGACATTCATCTCATCAAGAACAGATTTATATTCGCTTGGCCTATTATTGGACACAGTGTCCAATAATTCAGGTTTTAATCCTGGTATTCCTCTCTCTAACTTCGCCAAAAACTCTCCTGCCTTACGTTCGGCTCTGGCCTTGACTTCCGCCGCGTGATTATAAGCATCAAGCCCCAACTTTGCGGCCCTGCTATACACCCGCGCCGCCTCTGCAATATCAATAATATGCTTCACTTCTTCAAGCGTTTTAGCCTCAGCAAGCGCCATTGTCGCCCGCTCAAGTTTTACTAATTCACCAGCCATGTTTCCTCCGAACAAAAAGAGGATCTATCAAGGGAAGGTAGCAAGTGCAAGATTGCCCTGGGTCGTCGCCGATTCCAGACCTTAATAAACCCTCTAATTGTTAAAATTAATTTAATTCCTTGCACAGAATTTACCTCATGTCCGTAACATAGCACAAATTTAAAACTGTGTCAAAACTTTTTTTTGGCCGCTGATTCGCTACGCTGGCTCAGCAGGCCGAAGCTCGATGGGTTCATAGCCGCTTGGCGTTAAACTTTTCAGACCGTCGTCCCAATGGCCGCATTAATACTTACATATGTTGGTAGTATATCTGTTCTTTCGATTATTTCGGCATCAGTTTTGATTAGAAAAGTGCCGTTTCTTTCCTGGCTTGAAAGGTCTGTTGCCCAGTTTTTTCCAATACTATGCAACATTTCGTGCATGTCTTCCCGATTTTTCTGATGGAGTTGTTCATGGCTAAAAAACGATCTGGTGTACATTTGTATGCTGTTCCGCTCCCAATCCTTTGCCCGCCATACAAAAGCATTTACAACATCCTCTTTTGGGATAGTAAACGCCCTTGAAT
>JBBACR010000046.1:0-5417 GCA_041656875.1 Candidatus Pacearchaeota archaeon | reverse complement strand
CGAATGGTTCAAGAGAAGAAAATACTCAGGATGGGGAGTAACTCCAAAGACCTGGCAAGGATGGTTATACATAGCAATAGTTATACTCCCATTTGCATTATTTCAGTCATTGCCTTTTTGGGATAATCCTACAAGAATTGCTGTTACTGTAATATGGGCTATTTTTTTATTAATAGACATATTTGATATAATGATAAGAATGAAAAAAGATGAAAGGGAGAACAGGCATGAAGCAGTAGCTGAAAGAAATGCCCTGTGGGCTATAATGATAATATTGGTTATTGGATTAATCTATCAGGTAATATCTAGCTCATTAAATAATCAGGTTATTTTTGATCCTGTAATTGCAATTGCATTAATTGGTGCAGTAATTGTAAAAGCAATATCAAATTTCTACCTGGATAGAAAAGATTAAAATGAAAAAACAAAATAAAATACAATCACGAGAAGTAATGAAATATTCTTCTTCATTTGTTATGATAGTCTTAGGCTTAATTTTTAATTTTTTTGAAATTGGAAAAAACGAATTTGTAGGATTTAGTTCAGTAGGTTCATGGCTAATCTATATAGGTTTTTTAAGCATAATTATAATAACTATTAGAGTTTTTAGAACTAAGAACAAAGTTGTTGATGAAAGAATGATTTTTATTGCAAATAAATCCATGAGATTAACTTTTTTAGCACTTATTGTTTTTGCATTTGGAATAATGATTCTTGATGGAATAAAAACAATCGTTGTTCCATATCATTTATTTATGGCATATCTTATCTGCGGGCTTATGTTGGTTTATTTTATTTCTTACAAAATCCTTTTGAGATTTTATTAGGGATAGTTAAATATGAAGACAAAAATAACTTTTTATAGAAATAAACTTGGAATAACCCAAGAAGACCTTGGAAACCTTGTAGGCGTTACAAGACAAACAATAATCTCACTTGAGCAGGGAAAATATAATCCTTCTTTAGAACTTGCAAGTAAAATAACTAAAGCTCTTAAAAGAAAATATATTGAAGAAGTATTTAAACTCTAGATTTTCCATCTTCTACTAAAACATGCTTGCCTAAAAGAAACATCAATGCAAAAGCTATAAAGAAAACCCCTAAAAATTTTCTGGCTATTAATATTTCAATTACTCCTCCGCAGGCAAATGTCCAAAATAATGAATAAACAAGTGATTGTGGATATTTAAGCCAAAATATAAAAATTATCATAAACACAAAAAGACCTGTATAGTAGCTTCTTATATGGAATAATAGCATCATAATTATTGTAAAAACAACTAAAATGCCCATTAAGTAGTACTTCTTTTTAGATAGCTCTTTTTCTTCAATCATAATATAATTTGCCTTTTTGCCTTTTTATTGATTTCTATAGTAAAGAATAAATACTCATCTTACTTACTTATTTTATGAAAAGCATAAAAGGAAGTGAAACTGAAAAGAATTTGTTAAAATCTTTTGCAGGTGAGAGCCAGGCAAGAAACAGATATACTTATTTTGCATCTGTTGCAAAAAAAGAGGGTTATGAACAAATTTCAGCACTTTTCCTAGAAACTGCTGAAAATGAAAAAGAGCATGCAAAAGTTTTCTTTAAATATCTTGAAGGCGGACCAGTTGAAATAACTGCCAGTTATCCTGCAGGAAAAGTCGGAACAACTTCGGAAAATCTTTTGGCCGCAGCAAACGGTGAAAAAGAAGAATGGGGCGAATTATATCCTAATTTTGAGAAAATAGCAAGAAAAGAGGGATTCAATGAAATTGCAGATTCATTTAAAGAAATAGCCGAAGTAGAAGAAAAGCATGAAAAAAGATATAGAAAACTTTTAGATAATGTAAAAAATAAAAAGGTTTTCAAAAAAGATAAGATAGTAAAGTGGAAATGCAGAAATTGCGGTTATGTTCATGTTGGTAAAGACGCACCAAATACTTGTCCTGCCTGTAAACATCCTCAGGCTTATTATGAGGTTTTAGAAGAAAATTATTAATGTCAGAAATTAAACCACTTAATTTAGTAAGTGGATAGTTTTTCGGTGTTTTAATTTCTGAGCATCCTAAAAACAAGTGCCTGTCACAAACCCGCACATAAATGTGCGAGTGGCACATTGTTTTTTTGATATTTCTATAAAATTTATAAACACTCTTTGATTAATCAAATTATGGTTTTAGAACTTGAACCTGATAAGATAACAGGTCTTACTGAAAAAGAGGCTGCAAAAAGAATAAAACTTGAAGGATATAATGAGATTACCGGTTCTAATAAAAACAGTTTTTTCTCTTTGGTATTTGGAATATTAAAAGAGCCAATGTTTTTGCTTTTAATTGCTTGTGGGCTAATCTACTTTTTTTTAGGGGATTTAGGGGAGGCAATGATGCTTACTTTCTGCGTTTTTGTCATGATTGCAATAAACATTTATCAGGAAAACAAAACTGAAAAGACCCTTGAAGCATTAAGGGATTTGTCAAGTCCAAGGGCTGTTGTTATAAGGGACAGCGAAAAAAAGAGGATTGCCGGAAGAGAAGTTGTTCGCGGGGATATATTAATTCTGTCAGAAGGAGATAGAGTTCCTGCTGATGCTATTATATTATCTTGCAGTAATATGAAAGTTGATGAATCCTTACTGACAGGAGAGTCTGTTCCTGTAAGAAAAGCAGAATCAAGAGATTTGTCTAAAATAGGAGCTCCTGGCGGAGATGATTTGCCTTTTATTTATTCAGGAACCTTAGTTGTAGGTGGAACTTGTATTGCAGAAGTTATTGGAACAGGTATGAACACTGAAATGGGAAAAATTGGAAAATCTCTGCAAACACTAACAACTGAAAAAACTGGGCTTCAAACAGAAGTAAATAAAATAGTAAAATATTTTGCAATATATGGCTTATTATTATGTGCGCTTGTAGTAATAATCTATGGAATTTCAAGGCATGATTGGTTGCAGGGCCTTTTAACTGGAATTACTCTTGCTATGTCTCTCTTGCCTGAAGAGTTTCCAGTAGTATTGACCATATTTTTAGCAATAGGTGCATGGAGGATGTCTAAGAAAAAGGTTCTCGTAAGAAGGCAACATGCAATTCAGGCACTGGGTTCTGCAACAGTTCTTTGTGTTGATAAGACTGGAACAATCACAATGAACCAGATGACAATTAAAAAAATCTATTCAAATGGAAAACTTATTGACCTTTCAAAAAAAGAACTCGATAAAAATTTTTATGATATAATAGAGACAGGGGTGCTTGCAAGTCAAAAAGATCCATTTGATCCTATGGAAAAAGCATTAAAGCATTTAAGTAAAAAAATTATTTTGAGTAAAAAAGATTCTTGGAAAATGGTAAAAGATTTTCCATTGACTAAGGAAGTTTTGGCAACTTCTGAGATTTGGGAGTCTGGCGAAGGAGAATTTGTTGTTGCAAGTAAGGGTGCCCCAGAATCTATCTTTGATTTATGCCATTTAAGTTTAAAGGAAAAAGAAAGACTGTTCAAAGAAGTGGAAAAGATGGCTTCAGAAGGATTAAGAATAATAGGCGTTGCAAAGGCAAGAATAAAAAAGCTAAATAATAAAGATAAATTAGATGATTTTGATTTTAGATTCATGGGATTTATTGGATTTGAAGACCCGCTAAGGCCAGGTGTTGCTTCTGCAATAAAAGAATGTTATCAAGCAGGAATAAAAGTAATGATGATAACTGGAGACTATCCCTTAACTGCAAAAAACATAGGACTTCAGATAGGATTAAAAAAATGTGATTTAATGACTGGACAAGAACTTGATAAACTAACCGATGATGAATTAAAAGAAAGAATTTCAAATGTTTGCATATTTGCAAGAGTTGTTCCTGAGCAAAAACTTAGAATAGTTCAGGCATTAAAAGCAAATGGAGAAATTACTGTAATGACTGGGGATGGGGTAAATGATGCTCCTGCATTAAAATCTGCTAATGTTGGAGTTGCAATGGGGCTAAGAGGTACAGATGTGGCAAGAGAAGCATCTGGGCTGGTAATACTTGATGATGACTTTTCTTCTATTGTGGAGGGAGTAAGAATGGGAAGAAGAATATTTGATAATATCAGAAAAGCAATGGCCTATGTGTTTTCAATTCATTTTCCAATTGCAGGGGTAACTTTGCTAGCCCTTGTTTTGGGATGGCCGCTTATTCTTTTTCCAGCTCACATAGTTTTTTTAGAAATGATAATTGACCCTGCCTGCTCAATTGTTTTTGAGTCTGGAAAAGAAGATAAAGATATAATGAAAAGAAAACCAAGAAAACCCAAAGAAAAAATATTTAATAGAAAAACTTTATTATTAAGTACATTAGAGGGAATTTCCATCCTTATTGTAGTGGCAGTAATGTTCCAGCTTTGTCTTTATATGAATAAAACCGAGTTTGAAGCAAGAACAATAGCATTTTCAACACTAATCCTGTCAAATCTTGCATTAATCATATCTAATCTGTCTTGGAGAGAATCTATGTTTTCTCTAAATAAATTTGAAAATAAATCTTTGATTTATATTTTATTTGGTGCAATCGCATTTTTGCTGCTTAGTATTTATGTTCCCTATTTTAGGAGTCTTTTCTTATTTGAATCCCTTGACTTAAATGAATGGGGAATGATTTTAGTTGCAGAATTAGTTACAGTGGTTGGTTTCAAGATATTTAAAAAAACAATTAAAATAAATTAAAAAGCAGTATTTAAAAATTGCATAACCTTCAATATGTAAAAATGGAATTAGTTAAATGAAAAATATATTATCTAAATTTAAGTATCCTAAAATTATGCTTTTAGTGACTGCCATATTCTTATCATATTTTTTATTTAGTAACTCCACTACTTTAAATTATTTTTCGCATTTAGGGACTCTTGGTTATTTGGGAGTATTTATTGCAGGAATGCTCTTTGCCTTTGGATTTACTGCTCCTTTTTCTGTGGGTCTGTTTATATCCTTAAACCCTCCAAATATCTGGATTGCAGCAATCATTGGGGGATTTGGTGCTTTAATCTCTGATTTGTTTATATTCAAGTTTATAAAAATTTCATTTAAGGATGAGTTTAGCAGGCTAAAAAAAACTAGGACACTTAAAAACATTGAAAAAATAATTAAAAAAAGTGTTGGGACAAAGATTAAAGTTTATCTTATGTATGCTTTTGCAGGAATTTTAATTGCATCTCCTTTGCCAGATGAAATAGGCGTAACAATGCTAGCAGGACTTACAAAAATTAATATGGAAATCCTAGTCATGGTAAGTTTTATACTTAACACGCTAGGGATACTTTTAATTTTAAGTTTATAATCCTTAATATTTATTTAATAAATTTCTTTATATTTTTTATTTAAATAATCCAATAGATACTTAGAACTAAATTCTTCATGAGTTGTTTTTTTAACGAGGTCTCTAAACATATAAGTTGAACCATACTGATG
>JBBACR010000045.1:0-5577 GCA_041656875.1 Candidatus Pacearchaeota archaeon | reverse complement strand
GAAATTCTTGGTTTAATAACATTATTGATATTTAAAAAGAAAGAATCAAACTCAACTGATAAAAAAGAAGAGAAAAATAATGAGGAGGTATCTGAATAGAGATTTAATTTTGTGAAATTTGAAAATACATATCAAACTACTCGTTTCACCTTTTTTATTAAATCTTGAACATCGCCTCTATCAGTGTCAGAATACGCAGGATAGATTTTCCTCATTATTTTTTAAAAAAACATGACAGAAAAAGAAGAAAAACCAAAAATTAATGGAGCTGTAGAACCTGATAATAATTTAGAATCTGATGAAGAAGATAATTTTGATAATAGTTTATTAGTAGCAGATAATATAGATAATATAGAAGAAGTTATTTCTGAGAATATTCAAGAGTTATCTACACTTGAAAGAGAGTCTGCTGGCTCTATTATCATTCTACCAGCAGACTCTGCTACTCAAGAAATTTCTAAAGACAGTAATCTTGAGAGTGAGTCTGCTGGTTTCAATCTTCCTCTTCCAGCAGACTTTACTAATGAATTATCTAACACTCAAGAAATTTCTAATGACATTAATCTTGAGAGTGAGGCAACTGGTTTTTCACCATCTCTTCCAGTTGTTCTTCCTATTCAACAAGAAGATAATGAAGAATCAGAAGAAACTGAAGAATCTGAAGAAGACATCGAAGATGATATTGATGAAGAAGATAACGATGATATAACTAACACAAATAAAGAAGAAGATTCATCTGAGAGGACTCCACAAAAGGATTTAGTAGGTGAAATGAGGGGTCTTTTAACAAATTACCCTTTGTATATAAAATTCTCAGAAAGAAGAGATTTTGTTTCTATTATAGAAAACTTAACTCTTATAAAAGATTTACTGAATTATTGTAGATATAAAACTACTAAAGAGAGTATTTTAAAATTAATAGATAATGAATTGAGTGAATTAGATAAATTGAATGTAGATAAATTAAAATATCTTTATTCAGAATTTGTTAGTTCTTCTTTAGAATATGGAAAAGATGATATTGTAGACAAAATGAAATATATGATAGAAGATAAGATAGGAGAAATATCTAAAAAAGTTCAATTATTCTTGTTAGCTATTCCTACTAGAGGAAAGAGAAATATGCATTTAAGAAGTGCTCATGGACTGTCTGCTCACGATGCTGAAGAATATGAAAGTTCAGAAATAGAAGGAGGAGCTAAAATAACTTCAGACCAATTATTTAAAGTTAGTCGGGAAGGAGAGGTTATTCCAGCTGATTAAAAATGGAATCAAATCAACTAGATGAACTTTTTAGAAAAGTAATTCGTAAACATAATAAGCCACATTTAGTAGGTTCTCAAGATACTACTATAGGACATAGTTTATGTATTGGAAATCCAGGATATTCTAAAACTTCTTCTAATAGAAGAGAAGTAGAAATAAGAGTTTCTAAAGGACATAAAATATTTTGTTTATATGATGCTGGAAGAATGGATTTAGCTTATTTTATGTTTCCAAGTGTTAGTGATTTCTGGAAAGTTCCTAAGTTAGATGGAAAGAAAATTATAACTGCTAAATCATATAAAACTACTTTATTATATCCAGTTTCAAAAAATATTCCTAAAAAACTTCCTTATAATGCAGTTCCGTTTACTATTGGAATTAATGAGTTAGATGAAAATGATTTTACTTCTCTAGTAGGTATTTCAGGAAAAGAGACTATAAAGAGTGCTCTTTATTATATGGAAAAGCATGTAGATGAATTTACTACTCCAAATGATTATTTAAATATAATGGGAGATGCATTAAAATCATCTGAGGATAGAGATAAAATTAAACCTTCTCATTTTGCAATTAAAAAATTAAAAGGAGATGCATTGCAGCCGTTAATTAATGAAGGACTTCTAACTTCTGGTTCACAGCAAACATGTTTAGATTTAAGAGAATTAATTAAAGATAAAAAAACTATTCATGTTTTAGTTTTAAAGCATTGTCCTCAAAATTTGTGGGGTTTTTTAGTTCACTATTTTATGAATCATTTGTTTAAAATCCTTGGAGGAATGGATAATGAAAAAAGAATCAAACAAAAAACTACTATTGTATTAAATGAAGTAGCAGATTTATTAGATGCAAGTGCAGAAACAGGAAGCAGCTCAGAAGCTATTTCTAATATGATAGGGAAAATAGCTAAACAAAGCAGAACATCAGATATTTTTATGTTGATGGATACCCAGTTGCCTCAGCAATTGCCAGATATTAAAGATACTATGCAAAGAATTTATGTCTTTAATAGTGGATTATCAGAAGTTCAAAAAGCTATGGAAATTATAGGAATTTCTCAAAGAACAGGAGAAATTACTTCTGAGGATTTAATGCTAATTCCAAGATTGACAAGAGGATATTATTACTTATTTGATAAAACTTTTGGTGTTTCTATGCATAAATTAGTTTGGACTCGTTCTCGTTCTTATTTAGATGGAGAAGATTTTTATGATATTTATGAAAAAGTTTTCGGAAAATCTAGTTATACTAATATAACTGAAATTTTAAACAAAATTAAGAAGGAAAGAGAAGATAGCGAAGAATTATGGAGAAAGAGAGACGAAATGGTTAAAGAAGCTAAAAGAATTAAAGAAGAAGAAAAGAAAGAATTAGATAAAGATAAAAGAGAAATAGATAAAATTAAAAAAATAACTAATAATGAAAATAATAGCAACTCTAAAAAAACTTCTGGAATATCATCTCCGAAAAATAATAAAGTTGCTATCCGCAGGAGTTTTTCTGTGTCTCCTGCGGAATCTAATGATAAAGAACATAAAGAAGTTATACCACAAGAAGTTAAACCTGATGAAGTAATAACTGAAGAAGTTAAACCACAAGAAGTTAAACCTGATGAAGTAATAACTGAAGAAGTTAAACCAACTAAAGAAGGGGAAATTAATTGGGGAGAATTTAAAAAAATAATAAAGACTTACTAATTTTTTGGATATTGTCCGTATATTCTAATATATATGTTATCAGGCAAATTTTCTGCTAAATTAGCTTCTATTTCTGTGATAAGTTTTCCTAATGGTGCTTTGCAAGACATGGATACCCAAAAACTTCTCATAGCTTGTTTATAATGAACATATTCGTGTTTCATTAAAGTATAATCTAAATCTTCAGAAATAATATTTATAGTTACTATTTTATCTCCTGTAGTATAATTTGTTTCAACTATAGTTTCTGCTAATCTAATTATTTCCATATTTTCTGATGCTTTAGGATAACAAACATTAGCTACACTAAGATAAGAATTTAGTAAAATAGAAGTAACAAATAAATATATAATAAAAATTCTAATACTTACAGAGATTATAATAAAAAATATTAATAAAAAATTTGATATTTTCATTTTTTGTGTTTTAGATATTAATAATTATTTATTTATAAATATAGCTCTGCTTGGAATTGAACCAAGAATCTTAAGCTTATGAGGCTTATGAGATAACCTTTACTCTACAGAGCTTTAAATTAAAAAATAAAAAAAGAAAAAAGAAAAAAACAATTAACTAATTAATCTATTTACGAGATAAAGAAGTTAATTGTGTATAATGTATATACAGCAGTCTTAGAAGAGTCGTCTTTAACTGAACCGAATTTCAAAAGATTACTATCACTTACTGAAGTATAAGAACCGATAGGGGCTAATGCAATAACAGGAGCATTTGCTCCAGTTGGATTAACGCCACTAACAGCAGTTGAAAGATATTCAACTGAAATCTTATCTGGATTTATGAAATTAGAAGATGTTTTATAAACATATTCATAATCTGCATAAGCTACAGCTTCATCAGCAGGAAGTGAACCTTTGATATTAGTTAAAGTAGAACCACTAACTTTTAGAGTTGGAACAGCCCATACTGCAGAGCTAGCATCTACTAAGATATAAACTCCTTGGTCATTGAAAGACTCATCAGCATTCTGAGTTTGAATCTCTAATCTTACGTTATAACTTCCACTAGTTCCTACTGCAGTAGCAGTATTGTTAGCAGTTATAGATGTAAAATTAGCAGAAGTATCATCAGTCCATTCTGTTGCAGTGTCTGCAGTTACGTTATATAGATAATTGTTATTTTCAATATCAAAAGCTCTTAACTGAATAAGTCCATGTTGATGAACTTTAAAAGTTAAAGCTCCTGAAGCTTTTGTAACAACGAATTTCCATCCACCGTCTTTAACTGCTCCTAAGCTTGTTGCTCCAGACATTGACGCGCTATTAATAACTGAACTATCTCCAGCAGCTCCATCAACTGATAAAACTCTAGCAACGTATGTTGAACCACAACTTAAAGTTAATGTTCCAGATGTAGTATCTGTAGAACTCTTTTCAAAAACTTCATTACCATTAGCATCTATAGTATAGAAATACATAGTGGTATCGAAAGTTTCTGCCCCTGTGGTATTAAGGTCATTCTGAACAGTTACTGTTCCTGAAAAACCATAATCAGAAGGGCATTGAGTAGATACAGTAGTTCCTTCAGTAGTTACTTCTTCTCCTATAATAGTTTGTTCTTGTTTTCCTCCAAAGACTCCAATAGCAATTACTCCTAACAATAAAATAGCTATGAAACCGAAAACTATTAATGCAGGACTAATTTTTTTTGCTGCACCTAATTTATTTAATTTTTTCACTTTTTAAAAAACCTCCTTTCATCTTTATTAATATTAATCATTGTATCTTATAATTATATAAATTTAAGATAAGTTTATAAAATATATTATATTTATTTATAAATGAACATAGAAATATCTTGGAATATTTTTAAAAGATTAGTTCATATATCAGTAAATAGAATAAAAGGTCCAATGACAATGACAAAATTTGCTGATATTTTGAATTTAAGAATGACTGATTCTATATTTAAAAAATTAAAAGATGAATTATCTAAATTCTATATTATTGAAATAATTCCAGATAATATACATCCTCCAAGAAAAAATGTTTCTATAAATTTAAAAAATCTAAATACTTATATAGAAGATTCATATAATTGGACTATATTTTCTTCTTATGTTCATAGAAATAAATTGATTTATGATAATATCTAAATGATAAATTCTGTTAAAACTGTTTCTTCTGGAATAGCTAAAATATTTGGCAATAAAGTATTTATGATTTTTATGATTTTTATTTTATTAAATATTGTTATTATAGGAATTGAAAATAAAAGTATAGAACCTGCTCTTCAAGAGTTAGGAGAAAGATTATTTTCTCCTACAGTAGTAATAGATGATTTTTTTAAAAATATAATAGAGAATAAAGGAATATTATTTGATAGCAATGATGTCTTTAAATCTTCATTAGGATTAATTTTATTTGTTTTTACTTTGATTTCTCAATTGTATTTAATGATAGCATGGATTTGTTTGCTATCTTTTGCAATAAAACATGTTATTATAAGTGATTCTTCTAAAACGTTTGCATCAATATTAATATCTATAATATTATTCATGCTAATACAAGTTATTTATATTCTTATATTTAGAAAAGAAGTTAGTCCTTGGGTTCCAATAACTGTCTTTATAGATATGTTTAAAGCTGCACCTTATATA
>JBBACR010000044.1:0-5637 GCA_041656875.1 Candidatus Pacearchaeota archaeon | reverse complement strand
ATAACCAGTATATTTCTAAGACTTATATCTGACCATGCTCCAACCCAACAGCTAGAAAGACCCAAATCAGTTAAAGTTAATAAAAAGTTTTCAGCAGCAGCACCTACATGTTGCTTAACATATTTTTTTGCACGTTTATCATACATTATTTCGCAGTCTTTTGACTCTGATAAAAATACAACAAGCACTTTTGCACCCTTAATAAATTCCTGCTGACAAGCTTCAGCTATTTTTTCTATTTTATCTAAATCTTCAATTATAAGATATCTTAAAATTGCAAGATTACCTGGAGAAGGTGCAACATTTGCACTTTCAACAGCTTTTACCACATCTACAATTTTAGGCTTTTTATCAGAATATTTTTTTATGGATGCTCTTTTTTTGATTGTTTCTTTTAAATCCATAAAATATCAAAGAAAATAGAATTTAAAAGACTTTGGATTACAAAAGTTGTGCAACTCCGATACAAATAAGGATTATTACAAATGCAGTTATCTTCCTAAAATTAGTTTTTTCCTTGAGTAAAAATATAGAGGTAATATAGACTAAAAGTGGCTGAATTGAAAATATTAAAACAGTATATATTATTCCTGACTTTTGATATGATAAAAAGTAAAGTATCCATGCAATAGAAGTTAAAATGTTTGTGAGTAGTAAAGGAAAATAAGCTTTTCTAGGAACTCTTTTAATATTTTTAAAAAATAGCACCATAAAAATTAAAGCTATAATTCCATCCCTAATTAATTGTAATGAAATAGGGTCAATTGTCTGGAGTATTATTTTTGACATTATTCCTCCAAAAGGGGCAATTAAAATTATCCAGATAAAATAGGGAAGAGTATTTTTAGAAATTTTAAAATGACGACGTTCATAGTGTGACCATACAAGGGCAATAACACATATGAATGCAAGCAAAATCAATAGGGGATTTCTTTCTTTCAAAAAAATTATAGTAAGCAAAATAAGTGGAATGTTTGAGAGCAAAGAAAAAGTTTGCATTTCAGAGAGCAAATCATGTTTTAATGCCCTATAATAAAGAAGATTAGTTCCAATTATAAAAACTGTTGAAATTATTATCAAAAAAATTATTTTAAAATTAAAACTTTGCAAAGCAAAAGTAGGCTTTATTATTAAAAATATAATTAAAGTAAATAAAAAGATTAATGGAAAACTTACTCCGGTATAAGTCTTATAAGTAACTCCTTTTATTGAAAGTGTAACTTTGTCAAGAGTTGCACTAGCTGCTTGAAGAACTGCTGCTCCTAGTGGATATAAAAAACTCATATGACCCCTTTTATAACAGAACTTAGACTTTTCAGTTTATAATTGTTTATTTTAAATAAAATTAAACGTCCCCAAGAGGACTCGAACCTCTGACCCTGCGATTAACAGTCGCATGCTCTACCAGCTGAGCTATGGGGACATGACATAAATTTGAGAGAAAAAGCATATTTAAAGTTATTTATTTTCAAATTAAGGTTTAAACACCAGCAGAGATTTTGATTTGAAAAGACAGAAAATTACAATAGCTAACTTTTAGGAATTTTCTTTATTTAGGGTTTTACGCCTAGATTTTAACTCATTTTTAATCCTCATAGAACTTTCAGGATTAAGTCTTCTTTCTTTTTTCTGATGCTCAAGTTTAGTATAAACATTTGCCTGCTTACTTCCTTGAATTAAACATCTTACACCGATTATCGCGCTTTCTATTGCCTCTACATTTCCAATTATTCCAACCTGGTTATTATGAAGGCACACATTGCAATCAGTAAGAGTTTCAAGTGTAGACAAAGTCTTTCCTTCAGTCCCAATTATTCTTGCCCTTACCCTTTCTATATCATTTCTTTTAGTTATGTCTTTTATGTTTAGAACATGAAGAATCACTTCCTCATCCTTAAGTTCAAGAGCTTTTTCAGCTGAAAATCCCAAATTAATTGCCTCAAGAACTTTGAGTCCAAGGTATTCATTTTCTCCAGAACCATCAATAAAAACCAGTTTACCTTTATTAGTTAGACTTATTTCAAGTTCTTTTTCAAGTAGTCCTTTTGATCTTAGAACTTCTTTTATATTACCTACATAAATTTCTTGTGTCATTAAAGTTTAATCCTCTGAATTTTCAAGAATAATTCTCTTTTTAAATGCTCCACTTTTTTGCTCTTTTGATTTTCTTAAGGCTTCTAATTCATTAAGATTAAGATTCTTGAATTTGGCAATAGTATAAACAATTTCGAGTATATCTGCGAGTTCATCACTGTTGTCTTCTTTTAAAAACTCCCTGGTTTCTTCAAGTAGTTTGTCTTTTAATTTATCATAAAATTCTTCATCATTTGCAATATGAGTTTTTGGATTTTTTCCATACTTGGAATTCCAATTGTTTGGAATTTTATCTCTGACTAATTTATTGAATTCCATATTAAAATAAAGAAATTTAGGGTTATAAATTTGTTGATTAGAAAGTTCTGTTAAGAGTTAAGATGTTTCATATTAGCCTAGAATTATTTTTTGAGATTTACTCTTTTAAAAAAATAACTCTTCTAAGAATCAAAGATGCTTAACTTACTCTAAAATAAGATGATTCTGGACAAAAACCAGATTAGAATTCGCTTCCAGTTTCTTCTTTTATAAATCCATTTCTTTTTAACCATTCAATTGCAGCAGGAGTATATTTGAATATTATGTCTCCTTTTTTATCCCCTTCAAATTCCCATGGCTCTGCAATTACAATATCTCCTGGTCTAATCCAAAGATTTCTTCTAAGTGCACCTGGAATTCTGCAATTTCTTTCTTTTCCATCAAAACACTTAACAATCATCCTATTTGCTCCAACTCTTTGCTCAACCATCCCAATTACTTCTTTGTTTCTTGGAACTCTTGCTCTTGTTACTTGTTGCGGAACTTGAAACTCTCTGGGAGCGTTTCTTTTTGATTTATCTTTAAATTTTGGTGGCATATTATTTCTATTTTGATAGTAAAAATGAAATTAATTGGGTTTAATATCAACAATAAATTAATAGAATAACCCATTTAAAAAGATGCCTATAGGAATATATTTAAAGATAATTTAGGTTTTAGAATCATGAAATACAAATTAAGTTTCTGGTTAATATTAATAGGGCTCATAATCGGAATTGGCTATTCTTTATGGATTACTTTCGGATTATTTCAAAGCCAGAATATTCTTTCTTCTACAAGCTTGATAAGTTCGCAGGCAAATTATAACCTTGAATTATATACTCAGGTTGCAATGATATCTTCTTGGATCTCAGTAATTGCAGGAATTTTATTATCAGTTTTTGTAGGGATTAATCTTTTTAAAAACAAAAAACCAACTAAAAGAAATTTTAAGTTTATCATAATCCTATCAGCTATTGGATTTATTACTTCTATCTTCTATGGGGCTGTCCTGATGCTTATTGGAGGCATTCTAGGCTATAATTCTAGATAACGAATAGAAAATCCCAACCTTTTTTGCTCACTTCTAAAATATTTACATAAATATTCAAAAGAAATGATTTTATATAAGATATTTTAGTTTAAAAAAATCTTGTTATAATTACATAAGTCCTAGTGCAATAGGAACATTATCAATTAAAATAATTCCATCTTTGGAGATAATTCTTGCTTCAAGGGCAGCTTCAATAGACTCTTTTCCTACAATATTAAAGGTTGCATCTTCTTTTTCCATATCTTTTAAAAGTTCGATTAATTCTTCCTTGTTTTTTTCTTCACCCTTGAAAAAATTAGGTTTAACTTCAATCTGCCTGATACCCTCAAAAAAAGTTTTACCAATTAAATCTGTATCGCAAACTGCAACAATTTTTCTGTAGGATTCGTGAATTTTAATCTGCATATTATATTTTTAATTAGACTAAATTCAATTTAAATTATAAAAAAATAAAAAAATAAAATTTAGTATGATTTCTTTGCACCAGCTTTGATTGCTTTTTCTGCATTATCTTTGGACATCATAGCGCACATAGTTGTACCACATTCAGGACATTTTCCCTTTGCCATGTAGCCGCCTCTAGCAGTTTGAACAATCTCAGGAGTTTTCATTTCCTTGGGTGCTTTACATTTCATGCATCTTGCTTCTACCATTTTTTTGCCTCCTTTAAAAGTATTATTTATTTTAAATGCAAATCTTGTTTTATAAACCTTTAGATACTTGCGAATTCATTAAGATTTTATTAAAAGGTAAGGATATATAAACTAAAGAACTCTTATTATAATATGGTAGCTATGTTAATTCTTGGAATTATTGCAATAATCGCAGGGCTTATGGTTCTTATATGGCCAAAGATCCTAAACATAGTTATTGCGATTTGGCTTTTAATCTGGGGAGTATTTGAAATTCTTGCTTATTATAATATACTTCCTTTAACAATAAGTATCTAAAAATTTATTAAAAGATCATATTGAATTTGGAGGGAGCATTCTATATCTTAGTAATTCTGTGTGAGTCATTTGTTGCAATTTTGCAGATAAAGAAAGTTGAGAATCAATAACTGCTCCTTCATATCTTCCTCTTGAATCTGGAAAATCATTTAAAAATTGTTGGAGATGTTTATCTCCCCTGTAGGATAATAATTTCCAAGCTTTCTTTCTTATTGCTTCTGCTGTTGCAACAAGTCCACTGTAACCTCCCCATCTAGCCATTCCCCCTGGAAGAATCCTATTTAAGGTTTCTAAATCAAGATAATATTTCTTATTTCTCTGAGTCCAGAGAAAATCTTGATCATTTTCTAAACCTCCCCTGATAAATCCTTTTTTCTGAGAAAAATCATAAATAAAATCTGGATTAAATTGAGGAAATTCCTTACTAAGACTTTCTAAATCTTCAAATTTAATCTTTCTTACATAAACTTCAAAAGGTTTAATTCTCATGACATAATAATATTCAGGACCCCTAAAATCATCAAAATTATCTTCAGAATCTTTTTCTTTGTAAGTATATCTTTCAAACAGTATATCCGTTACTATCCCTCTTTCTTGCCCAATCATTGTCTCTTCCCAAATATCCCCTATTTCAAGTTTATTCCAAGAAAGGCTATGTTCTTCTTTTTCAGGAAAAATTTTAGTTTCAGAATAAACAGTTACTTCATATTCAGGAGCTAACCAGTTTCGATTTCCCTCTCTAGGACAAACCCATAAATCAGGAGATGGAATTAAAATTCCATTACTATCTCTTGTGCTTTTTACTACTTGTTTATATTTTTCTGTTTCTTTAAGTCCCAATATATAACCAAGTCCGTGAAGTCCTCGGTGATTACTCTGAACTAGATCATCTTCTCTTCTTTTTTCTGTAAAATCCCATGGTTCTTCTGCTGAATATTCAGCAATCCAAGTACAATGAGTCTGATTTAATAATTCAACATATTCTTCTCTGGTAATTCCAGGATTATCAAATAATATAGCTGCAGGAATTAGACTAGTACACGAATATCCCATTAACTTATCTTAATAATTTGATTAAAAAGGATTTATACTTTAGAAAAGCTATTTTTAGAATTTACTTCTTACTGGATGTTTTGCACCACATGCAAGACAATGCATAAATACAAGTCCTTTTTCTTTTATAAGTTCAGTATCAGGTTTTTGACATTCTTTACACTGGACAAATTCCTTGACATAACCCTC
>JBBACR010000043.1:0-5788 GCA_041656875.1 Candidatus Pacearchaeota archaeon | reverse complement strand
CACAAGGAAAATAGTAATCATTATTTAAAACTTGCCGCTGATTTGCTTGTTTATAAGCCTGGCGAGGCGCAACAAGATGAAGAAGCTCATCGGCAGATGCATGATTATTGGGATAGCCTCGGTGGTGCTCCGAGGATTGCAAATGACATGAATCATTATTCAGTAAAATGGAATGGCCGGTATTAAAAATAAAGGAGGAAAAATAAATGAAAGAATTTTTTTTAAAGATGATTAGTTCAGTAGACCCCACCGTTTCGTCGACACGTTTTCTTTCTATCATAACTGTTCTCACTGTACTTTATTCGTGGGTATTGATTAGTCTTTACCGGCAGGCATTGCAAGACATTCCAACCGGTGTATGGACTTTCGTTGGCATTGTTATCACTGGCGGAATTTTTCGGGGATTTAGCGAAAACAAAAATATGAGTAGTTCTTATACTACCACCACTGAGATGAAAAATGAGCCTCAAAAATAAAGGTATACTTAGTTTAATTGCGTTTCTCTTACTGATTGTCACCAGCTCGGCAATCTATGCGTGGTATAAAGAACGGAATAAGCCGCCGGTGTCCACAACCGAATATATAAAAGTCCCAGAAATTAAGGAGGTTGTAAAAATTCAGAGAGTTGAAGTTCCGGGCCCGGAAAGAGTCGTGACTGTCGAGAAGCTGAAGGTTGTCGAGAAGCTGAAGTTGCCTGAATGGTTTGCAAAAGACAAAGACGAACAGGCTATTGCAACTGGTGTAGCACAGCCATACGAAGGTGAGACAAACGTTGTTGCTACTTTAAACACCAAAACAGGTGTCGGCGGACTTATCATGAAGCAAGAACCGTTATCGCTTGTTGGATTTATCAACGAAAAAGAACTTTATGGTAAAGTTGGATATACCTCTAACAGGGAAATAGAGACTGTAGTTGGCGGCAGATGGTTATTTGCACGAGTTGGAAAAATCAAGTTTGGTGCTTACGCTGAAAGCGGTATCAGATTTGAAACGGACGAAAATGAAAATAACTTTAACGGCCAAGCCGTGGCAGGCCTAATGATTACGTACTGATGCCTCGTAAATTATACTTCTTCCGGATATAACCCTTGCTTTTGTTTTCCGCGATTTACTGACTACATCAGCATTTATGATTGCGGAGTACTCGTTCTTGTGGCGAGAAAAATGGATCCAGTCCTTCTGTTTGGGATCATAATATTCTACTTTATAAATTTCTCTCATTTTACCATTTTCTCATTCCTTTTTATCTTGATGTCCGGGCATCCCCGGAGATCCCGATAACTGCAATAATAATAATTATCTTCAGATGGTAAACTTTTATCCGGAGTAAAACAAGTATAAAGCGGGCAATTCTTCTCACTTACATCTACTTTAACTTTCTTCCCTTTTCTTTTAACTATTATAAACACGGTGACTCCCTTCAGCTCAGCACTGCATACAACACTATCGCATAGTCATAGTCTGCTCCTCCACATGCTGCACATACTGGTGCATTACCCTCATTCCAACACCCGCACTTACAGCACCAGCTATGACAGGTGAGTTGACTTTCATACATCGGTCTTTTTTCTTTTGCTTCATTAAACTTTTTACCTGAGTTCACATGATGTTTCATTTTTTTGATATCTTCTGTTGATAGTTCTGGCATATTACCTCACCTTCGCAGCAAATTTACTCGGTTTCCACGACAAAATAACTTTGCTGTTGCGTATGTATACATTTAGGTCATCAAACGCTGACAATAAATCTTCTGGCAAATTTTTGTTTTCGTCCGGAAAATCTTCTTCGTAATAGTCAAACGGGTCTATTTCTCTGGCGTAAACAGGCTGGCCGAGGATTAACAGTAGATCATCAACTGTTGTGTTGTTATCCATGATGTAATCATCTAGCTCTTCGTACGACCAGAACCATTTGTCCTTGGCATATGAATATATGCCGTCTATTCCGTTCCACTTCTTGCGCTTCATTTTTTGATACTTTTCAATCTCGGCTTTTGTGTGGCACTCATAACAATATTCATGTTTATTAATTATCTTTCCACAAGTTGGACATTTTAAATGTGTACTCCCATCGTATCTAGCTGACCGTTCATCATCTCCGAAAAAATGCCCTTTTCTTGACACCCAACCCGTAATAGTTTTTATACTGGCTGCTTCACCGTCCGATGGTAAAATTATTTGTTCTTTTTTCAGTTCTTCCATATTTCCTCCTTTTATCTTTTTATTCCATCAAAAAGATCTACTACAACATCCATCATGTCTGGTTTCCAGTCGCACGCTCCTCCGAGAAGAAGGTGTTTGCAGATTCCCTGACCTACTTCGTGTTCCTCGAAGTTTTTACACTTTCTGTAATCGGGTAATCTTGCGGTACAAAAACCATGATACTCGTACGATTCTGTTTCTACATTCAGCATGGTACTTTTTCTCCTCCTGATTTATGAAGGGATTGCGACTAAAAGCACAATCGCTCTTCTGTATATTTTAGCGACTCTTCAAACTTAACGTAATATAAGTATAATGACTCCTCAACTGTGTACTCACTGTAAATTTTCTCTTCCCACTCTTTTCTTACAATTTCTTTATCTACTTGACCCACTTCTCCACCTGTTAAAATATTTCTGTTTTTCTATGAAATAGCTGTTCGCTGGCTCAAGATGTACGCCATACCATTTGTCCCGACGGTTTACTGCCTCGTCGTATGCGGACAAACAGGAAAAAAGAAACTGTGCCAGAATGAAATCTGGCGTATTACTTTCGTTTTCCGCATTTACTCCATTCAACAACTTCTCAAGTTCTTCTCTTATGATAATCATTTTTCCCTCCTATTAAAATATCAATTCTAGTAATTTTACCGCCCCATAAAGGGCCGCAAAGACGATTCCCCAGATCGTTACTATGGCAACTGTAATAATTATCATTCTATCGATGAGCCTGTATTTTCTGTCTCTGTCTTCCATATTCCCCTCCCACTAAAATATAATTTCTATTATCTTTACCGCCCCATAAAAAGCC
This sequence comes from Candidatus Pacearchaeota archaeon, assembly GCA_041656875.1. Classification (GTDB taxonomy): domain Archaea; phylum Nanobdellota; class Nanobdellia; order Pacearchaeales; family GW2011-AR1; genus ARS1285. Next base: position 2,777 of record JBBACR010000043.1, on the reverse strand, counting down.
AGAACAACGACTCCCCAGGACGCAAGAGTCAGTACAATGAGGATAATTATTCTGTTCATTACTCTGAATTTTCGATCTTCGTCATTCATTCCTTATTCCTCCTTCCGCGAGCGGGAACCGACAGACTTTAAGTTCCCCAACATTAGCGTCAGTCAGCTTTTTTCTCCCGCTCACGTGTTCTCTTTTGACATAACTGTTACAAACATTTATTCCCATCGTTGCAGAGCTTCCATTGCCGTTAATTCTGGTACGATAGTTGTTTCATACTTTCCGCTTGTCGCATGTGCCACTAATCGCACGGTTGCCCACATCACTAACCACTTCGGCAGTCGAAATGCAACCCACATTTGAATTTTGTCTTTTCTTACATACCAGTATTTCATTTTATTTCCTCCTTATTTTGAATTTAAAGGTAAAGATTCGTTTGGACTTCTTCCACACATTGCACACATACTTAAATTTGGTCCATTCCAGTGTCCGCACCCACAAAACCAATCGTGGCAGTCATTTCTCCAACCCACGTGTTTTCTTCTGACATATTCCGGGCACTTGGACGTGCAGCACTGTACAGGTTTCCGGCACTCATCAAAAAATTCACAGTTTGTTTTCATTCTTTCTCCTCCTTTTGCAGCTCATCCAATTCTTTTTTCAGATTTATTATTTTACGTCTGATACAGTCTTCTTTGTTTATTTTGTAATATTTATCCAGGATTTTATCTAAATTATTGAAGATGTCCTTGGCATTATCCAAAGTATAATAAAGAGTATAATTCGTCGAGTCTTTATATTTAGGGTTATATTTTTGCAACTCGCTAAAGAATTTTAAAAAGAACTCTCGTGGATAATCTTTTCCAAAGATGTATGGCCCGGGGGGAAATGATACACTCAATAACACTTCATCGTTTGGTTGTGTGTCGTCGTCAGACCAACTAATTGTTCTGTTATATTTTTCACCCCATCTGGCAATGTGCATATACTCGCCAAAACAAATATAATCTATTGAATAAATTTTTTCCTTAAAATTGAGTCCATATTTTTCTTTTAGTTCAATGCCGAAGATGTGGCATTCTGCTTCTCGTTTCAAGTTGACGACATTAAAGACGCACAAATCGCCATGTTTTTCTATTACTTCAAAAATCTCGCTATATGCTTCTTTTGCTTCTTCCAACATGTTATTTCGCCTCCTGATTAATTACAAATTTTGTTTCCAGCCATCTAACGGACGGGCCGGTGTAATCCGGGCACTGAAAGTTATGGTTATGGTATTTAACTCCGTGTCCACAGATCGCACACGCAGGCTCTTTGCTTTCCCTCTTCCTAAACTCAAAAAGATATTGGTTGATTATATAGTTTCGTGCCTGTTCGTTCATTTACTTACCTTGTAAACTTTTCCTTCGTTATCCGTGCATTTGAAACCGTTGAAAATCGGTTCCAGCTTGCAGTCGCCCACTCCCTTTGCATCCAACGCTTCCATGATGTGTTGCCGCTCAGCTTTGGATAGAGACCAGGACAAATTATCTTTTTTTAGCCTCTCGCCTTCGCCCCAGGCAACGATAAGACCGAAGATACAGATAATGATAACGAATAGAAAAACACCATCCATTACTCTTTCTTTCATTTTGCCTCCACTCAGTTAATGACTATTCCGCGCGATTCCATAATGACATTGTCAATCGTCCTGCCCGTCTCGTTTTCGTACTTGTCCGATCTGCGATTAGCTTCATTAACTGCCTCGTCGTCTGTCCCAATGAAGATGTCTTCTTCTCCCATGTAGAAGCCGTCATCATCATCACGCTCGGCATAAAATTTCCAATAGCGCTTTGTCATTTTACGCACCCCAGTTCCCTGAACTTATCTGCTATTCCCTTAGTATCTCTTACCAAATACATAAAATCCACCTCGGTATACATCGGGGATTCGTTTTGCATTTTTCTTTCACGGTTCGCGACTTTCATGGCGTCGGCTTCAAGCCCTATCGCCTGCGCCTCACATATCAATGCGTTAAGCTCTGCTATTTTTTCAAGTTCTGTCATTTTGCCTCCTTCTGCAAACTCCACCTTCATCTTCCCATTCCACCAATTTTGAAATGTCATAGAAAATAGGAATACCTCTTTCATATGCTATTCTGATTTCTAGCTGTGTGCCTGTGCTTTTCTCCGAATCCGGCATGACAAACAAAGCATTTGCACATTTTAGCCACGGTAAGTTGTTGTTGGCATAGTCTAAGTAATTATAATCGCCCTGGACAATGCCACTCAGAAAATCAAGACAGGGAATATAAACAGAAAATCCCAGTTTCCTTATCTCGTCAGCCTTTCTTATCATGTTGTGACAATTTTTGATGTAGTTTACTGCGGCAGCATTCAATTTCCCTGCTATATAAATTCTTTTCATGTTGTCTCCTTCCGGCACTTCCCGTCATCGCACCTGCGCGCGCAAATCTGGTAATATCGATTACCCTTCGCGCGCTCAAAATTCAGGCATTCCATTTCCTGCGTGATGGTCTGTGCTATGCAAACTCCCCGGCGAGAGTAATTCACTTTTTGATTTTTCATGTTTCTCTCCTCCCGCTTAAGAATAAACCGGACATCCGACAAACTTCGGGCATGCCTCGCAATATTTTCGCGTATAGATTGTTTCCTGGTTGTCGGGACATGGAGCCGGAGCCGGGGCAAAGTCAGTTGCTGCCGGGTCGGGAACGGCAGCAGGTTCTTTCTTTTCTTCTATTCCCACCAATTCCTTTGACCCGGGCTTTTTACCTTTTTTCCAGGATATTC
>JBBACR010000042.1:0-5803 GCA_041656875.1 Candidatus Pacearchaeota archaeon | reverse complement strand
TAATTTCTTTTTTATCTGAAATAAGAATCGTCATTTAGTTTAACAAGATTGGTTTCTGAGAATAAATGTTATAAGGAATTTTTTCAATTCTCTCTCCAGATTGTAAGAGAAAATAAATTAAATATCCATCTCTACATTGTTTAAACATAATTTCTGCGTTGGTTAAATTGTTTAAGATATTTGGGTTTATCTTCAGTGAACTTAAATAATCAGATGCTTTTTTTAGTTCAATATTTGCAATTTTATTATTAGAAGTAAAATCTAAAATAAGATTTAATATTCCTACGCTTCCAACAATTTTATCTGAATCCTTTTTGCATGAAATCATTAATCTATCTGAAAAATTATCATATAAGAAGGAACATTTTTTCATAACTAATAAAATAAAAAGAATTTTTTAAATTTAACTATTTAATGCTAAATAAGAATATAATCTTTCTAATACGAAAATATTTAAATAAGAGGTTTTTAGAAATTAGATAATGGTTAGTTGGAGTAAGTTAAAGTTTAGTATTCTATTATTATTTATTCTCGTCGGTGTTTTGGGTGTTGTTAGTGCTGCTGAGTATCAAGTTAATTCTGGAAATTCAATTCAAGCGATGATTGATAATTCAAGTGTAGTAAATGGAGATGTTATAATTGTTAATTCTGGAACATACAATGAATTTATTCTAATTAATAAAGAAATTTCTTTGATTGGAGTCGGGAATCCAATTATTCAATCTTCTGTTGAAAAACAATGGTTAATCAAAATTAACGCAGAGAATGTAATCGTTGAAGGCTTTGAATTAATTGGGAACAGAAATTCTCCAAATTATGGAATTAGAACAGAAAAAGACAATACAACAATTAGAAATAATAAAATAACAAATGTGGTAACAGGGATTCAAACAACTTCTGAACCGATAGGAAATAATCAAATATTAAATAATAACATTTCAAATGCACAAGTTGGAATAAGTTTACAAAATGATTATAATATAATTACTGGAAATATTTTAACAGATATTTCTGGAGAAGGATTCGGACTTGCTTCATTTAATAGCACTTTTAAAAAGAATCAAATCACCGTCGGAGCAGAGGGTTGTGAAGTAAGAGTTTCTAGTGCAGTTCCACACGGAGAAAAATATCAGGGAAGTATTCAAGACGGAATTAATGCAGCAAATCCTGGAGATGTAGTCTGTGTTAATGCAGGACTATATAATGAAAGAATTGTTATTGATAAACCACTAACATTAAGAGGAGCAACTTATAATATAAACAAAAATGGCTATCCTGTTCCTGAAGGTTATGAATGGAATACAAGTGCTGAATCTGTAATTCAAAATCCCGAACCAGCATTAAATGCTTCTCAAGTTGTAGATATTGTAAGTGATGATGTTGTCTTCGAAGGCTTTGTTGTTCAAAGTTTGAATGCTTTACCTGCACCAACAAATGCAAATGACCATTTAGTAAGGTTAGATGCAAGTACAGGAAATGCAAATGATGGTTTTAATGTAGAAAGTTCTTTAGATAATATCACAATAAGAAATAATATTATTGGTCCCAATACGAATAATGTTTCACAAATTGGAACAAGCGGAAGAATGGGATTGTATTTTGCTTCACCAACTTATCCTTCTGATGAAACAGGAATTACAAACACATTAGTTACAGGGAATAAAATTATTGATGCCTTGGGAAATGGGAATAATGTTTTTGTTTGGGGTTCTGCAAGAAGGTATAACTCTCCGCAAAATGCAGATTATAGTGGAACAATAATTGAAGACAATGAAATTTCTGGTTCACATCGTTCAGGAATTGAAGTTGCTGGAGGAGTAAATAATTTAGTAATAAGAAATAATTGGATTCACCATCAAAGTAGCACAAACGGCGGTTCTTCAAGTTCAGATTTAAAATATGGAAATGGAATTATATTTATTAGAATGAGTTCAGATAAAACTTACATAGATGCCATGGGTTCAGAAAATATTCTTGTTGAAGATAATTTAATTGAAGACAATGAAAAGAATGCAATTTACTTTGGTCCGTTCAATAAAAATATAACAATAAAAAATAATGTAATAAAGAACAACGGATTTGATGCAGTTCAAGTTGATTTAACAGAAGTTTATCACTCAGAAAATACAAACGTATTTGATGTTACCGAAAATATAATTTTAAGAAATAATGAATTAATCAATGAGATTGTATCTTTAATTGGAACACCAACAAATGGGTTTATTCTCGACGCAAAAAATAACTACTGGAATTCAAACACTCCAAATTTTGCAACTTTAATTTCTGGAAAAGTTAGTTATACTCCTTGGATAACACAATCATCTGAAATTGTTTCAACAACTGAAGATGTTCCAATAGAAGTTCCAACAACAGGAACAAATACAACAATTACATTAACAACTTCTTCAGGACAAACAGGAAAAACAATTACAGTTCAGCAATTTAGCGAAGATCCGCACGAAGGATTCAGCGTCGGGGGAACAATAAGTTCATTAGGAAAATATATTGAGATTAATTCTGAAATTGATAATGAAAATATTTCAGAAGTAGAAATTAGAATTTATTATACAGATGAAGAATTAGCTAATTCTGGAATTGCTGAAAGTTCTATGAAATTATATTGGTATAATGAAACATCTGGAAACTGGGAAGTTATAGAAAATTCGGGAGTTAATATGACGGGAAATTATGTTTGGGGAATTACAAATCATTTCAGCACTTACACTCTCGGTGGTGCAGGCGGACCAGATGTAATAATTAATAGTTTAGTTTGCTTGACGGGTTACACAAATAATCCAACAAATATTTTTTACGGATATGCTTATGATTCTTCAAATAATGTTTTGAATATCTTGTATAATCGTTCAGACAGAGCAGAAACTTCAAATCCAGTTTATGATACACCAATTAATTCAAATAATGTAAGTTTCCATACACAACCAAATGATCCTGAATTTCCTGAAGGAAATAATTCAATATTTATTTGGGCTTTATCAAATCAGACAGGACCAACAACAGTTTGTGAATTCTTCGTCGATACACAAGTTCCGAATAAAGTTGAAAATGTTGTTCAGTTAAATACTTCTTTGTGTGTTCCAGAATATGTAAACTTCACTCCAAATTTTAAATGGGACGAAACACAAGATGATGTTGGCGGTTCAGGAATTGATTATTATGAAGTAGAATTATTATGTGATGATGAAAGTTCAGCAGGATTATTTAATTCAAGTTCTTTAAATTTCACAGTTTCTTCTCCAACAAATAATCATGCTTATTACATAAAAGTTCGAGCAGTAGATAAGGCTGGAAATAAAGGAGAATGGAGTGATAATTCTCCTACAGTTTATTATGACAGTGAAGAGCCGAGGGTTACAATAAATTATCCTACAACTGAAAGTTGGTTTAATACAGATTTCAATATTAGTGAAATAGATACAGACAATTTAGGATTATTCAAATGCGAATATAAAATTCTTAATAATGGAGTTGAGACACTTGTTTACACAACGACAAATTGCAATGAAAATATTTCTATAGATATTTCACAACATTGTTCTAACGATACATTATGTAATGTTTTCAAAAGAGTTACTGATAACGCTTGTAATTTTAACAGCACTTCCCGACAAGTTAGATTAGATAGGACAGGACCATTAATCTCAATCTTATCTCCTCAAAATAATTATAACACTTCCGACGCCGAATTAGATGTAAATTACACGGCTAATGACACAGGAGTTAAAGGTGAATCTTGCTTGTATTCAGATAATAGTTTAGGAAATAACACATTAACAAATTGTGCAAATATCACCAACGCAGTTTGGAGTGAAGGCGAACATGATGTTACAATTTGGGCAAATGATTCTTTAGGAAATTTAAATTCAACAAATGTTCATTTCACAATTGATTTAACTCCTCCAACAATTACAATTAATTCACCAGAAAATAAGTCATATAATTCAGAAGAAATAATATTTAATATAACTGCTGTTGATGGTAAGTTTGAAGTTTCTTCATGCATGTATTCTCTCGACGGAGAATTAAATCAAACAATGACTAGTTCAATAAATTATTGGGAAACGACAAATTCTTCAATGACAGATGATTCACACACAGTAACATTTTACTGCAATGATAGTTTAGGGAATATGAATTCGTCGTCAGTAACCTTCAGAGTTGATACAACTGCTCCAGAAATTACGATGATACATTATCCAGAAAATGATGGAAACGAAGTAAATGTAAATATAAGTAGATGTGACCAATCAATTGCGGTAGAAATTTTAGAAGATATTTCTGGGATAAATGAAAGTAGTGTTTATGCAGAGTTAAGAAATTCTACAGATTTGGTAAAAGAAATAAATTTAATTTTGGCAACTGACCAAACAGGAACTGCTGGTGGAAAAATATTTTACGGAACAATGGATATGCAAATTCCTGTCGGAGAATATGATCTTATTGTTTATAGTTCAGATAATTTGGGAAATGGGGGTAATAAAACTTTAACTGAAAATATTGATGAAGGAATTTATGTTGAATATATTAATCCTATTTCATGTTCTGTAAGTGCAGGACAGACAAAAACATGCCAATTTACATTTAATGTTTGCGCAAGAGATATTTCAGAAATAGATTTCAATATGACTGGATTTGGAGAAGATCCTGTAATTGTTTTACCTTACGAATTAAATGCAACAATAAGTAAAGATAATTCTCTCGCTTATGTCGGGTTATTTGGTGTAAGTGAAGGAGATCCAAGATACCTTGAATTAAGCGAAGGAGATATTGTAAATGGAAAGACAACATTTGATCTTTCCTTGACATTTACATCAAATGTAACTTCAAGATTAGGGGAAGGTGATTATGACTTAAATTACAGTGTCAATGGTTATAATCAATAAAATGAAAAAAATATTTTTAGCTTTTGCACTTTTTACAATTTTATCTTTTAGTCTTGTTTCTTCTGCAAGTTATTCTGGTTCTTTGAAATTAAATAAAGATTCTTCTGGAAATGTTGTAATCTCTGGAGGGACGAGTCCAATTGTATGGTGTGGGAATGGAATTTTTGAATTATCAAATAATGAACAATGTGACGGACAACAATTAGGCGGAGCAACATGTCAAAGTTTAGGTTTAGCGTTGGGGCAAACTTGGACTGGAAGTTTATCTTGCAAATCAAATTGTGTTTATGAAACATCAGGATGTTCTGTTGTTCAAAGTTCTTCAGGAAGCGATTCTTCTTCAGGTTCATCTGGAAGTTCTGGGGGAAGAAGTAAAACAATTTCTCCAACAGAGGTGATAAACCCCACAAAAGACAGCACAAGATGTATTGAAAATTGGCAATGTGAAGAATGGAGCAATTTAAACGGACAATGTGGAAAAAGAAAATGTACTGATTCAAATGAATGCGGAAGTGAAACTTTGAAACCTATAATTTCTAAAGAATGTTCGTCAAATAATTTATTTACAGGTTTTGCCGTCGGAATTTCTGATTTTGTAAAAACTCCTGCAGGAATTGCAACTTTCACTATTGTTGGACTTTTTGTAGTTGGTGGAATTACTTTCCTAGCAGTTAAAGGAAAATTCAAAAAACTTTTACCTAAAAAAGAAGAAAATACTACAGAACAATAATTCTTAAATAAGTATAAAAAATAATTTTAAGATGGAAGATTTAGGAAAAAATGTATTTATTTATGTTTTAAATAAATGGAAAAGGATACACAAAATTGAAGCACCACAAGAAGAAAAAGAAATTGTTTACAGAATGGGAAATCAAGTTTTAGATATTAGTAAACAATTTAAT
>JBBACR010000041.1:0-5870 GCA_041656875.1 Candidatus Pacearchaeota archaeon | reverse complement strand
TTATAAAAATGGGAAAATTAAGAAGTTTATCTTTATTTGTTGGAACAGGTGAATGTAATGGAAGATGCAAACATTGTGCAGGAGTTCCACTTAGAAAGTATGCTCCAAAAGCAGATGGAGTAATTAACAGGGATTTAATCTATAAAACTGTTAAAGAATGTTATTCTAATGGAGCAAGGTCTATTTCTATAAGCAGTAGTGGAGAACCTACACTATCTCCTTTGGCAGTAACCAAAACCTTAAAATTAATTGATGATTTTAATGTAGATGGAATTAGATTTTCTCCAATAAATTTGTATTCTAATGGAATAAGAATTGGTGAGGATTCTGAATTTTCTAAAAACTATCTTGGATTATGGAAACAATTAGGACTTACTAATGTTTATATTACTGTACATAATACTGATGAAAAAAGAAATGCCAGAGCGTATGGAATTGATAGTTATCCTTCTTTAAGACTTATTTTATCAAGAATTCATAATGCAGATTTATTAATGAGGGCTAATCTAGTTTTAAGCAATAAAACTATTAGTGGTTTTGAAGAATTTGTTTCTACTAGTGATTATTTAAGAAAAATTGGTGTTGACTCTATCTCTGCCTGGCCCATTAGAACTCTTGATGATAAAATTGATTCTGAAAAATCTCCTAGTGAAGAAGAGCTTGATAAAATAGAAGAATGGATTCAAAAAAGTGGAAATACAAACATTCGACTTTTAAGGGAAAAAAGCAAAGTTGCTTATCAAACTGGACAAAAACTTACTTTATTTCCTGATGGGACCCTGTCTAACACTTGGTGTAATTTTAGAGAAAATTTGAAAGGAGGTGATTAAAGAATGAAAGATAATATTTCGTATTTAGGCCTTGAAATGCGTATTGAAATTCCTTATAGTAGTTTTGATCAATTTGTTAATCAAAAATGGGGAAAAGAAAAAGAGAATTTTCCTGTTAATCAGGTTATAGTTTCTGAGGACAGTCCATATTTTGAAAAACTCAGGGTTTGTGGAGTTTTTGAAAGACAAAAAGAAGAAAGGTTTGGAGTTTCTTTTGGTATTTGTTCTTATGGGGGAATGGCTGGAAGAGGTGGAATAATTTTTATTCCAAAAGCAGAACTTGTTTATGCAAAAGAAAAAATTCCTTTTATTGTCCATTCAGATATAATGGGAGCTGTTTCTAATGATAAAAATCTTGAAATTTCTGCATGTGAGCGATGTAACAATAGTCGTTCTTGGGGCGATGTAAGTGTTGTTTCTCCAGATCGTGTAAGTTATACAGTTCAGATAAATTCACCAAGACTTTCTGAAAAAGATATTCGTAAAGAATATGGAAGACTTTGTCTTATGTTACATGAAGATTAGAAAACTTTTTTTTATATTTCTTGTTTTTCTGTTTCCATTCTGTCGTATGTTGGAAATTCTTCAATTAAAAATATTTTTTGTTTTTTAATCAGTAATTTTTTAGCTAAATCTTCTGATAAAATAAATCTTTTTTTTGCTTTATCATAATAAAATTTTCCCTTGAGAATTGGTTTTTTATAACTAACCAGATATTTGACCAGTCCTTCTTTTGTTTTTCTGCCAAGGGGAAGGATATTATGTCTAGCTAGTCTATTTTTAAACTGATGTTTATTTTTTAATTCTGCTGTGCAGAAATGAACTTTTAAATTGATTTTTCTTTTCTTTAGTTCTTTTAGTAACCAAATTCCTGCTTTTTTTGATTCGCGAATAACATAACCACCTTCATTTAATTTATATTTTTTAGTAACTATATTCATGTTTGTTTCAGAGAGTTCAAATTCATTTAAATTAACAAATCCAATAAAATCCTTTGCCTTTATTATTAAGTCTAGGAAATCTTTTTTTCTGTCAGGAATCATAGGAAGTTCTATTCCAATATTTTGTTTTTTATAGTAGGGTGAAGCTAGTTTTATTTTTTCTACGTCTTTATTCATTGTTTCTTTATTATTTACTATTGAGAATTCTGGATTAAATCTTATTTCATCTATATACTTTGAAAGTTGTTTTAAATTATTTTTATTTACGAGTTTTGTTGGAACATAAATATGAATATGAAACTTTTTGCCAAATTCTTTTTTTGCTGCTTTTGCATATTTTATTGTTCGCTTTAAAAATAATAATGGGTCTCCTCCTGTTATTCCCATTGAAGTTGCTCTTGATTCTTTTACCTCTTCTATAAAATCTTTTAATGAATCTTTTTCTCTTTCATTAAACAAAATAATGTCTTTGTTTTTTCTTTTCTTTGATAAAGAACAATACCAACAGTTTCTAGTGCATACTCCTGAAATAAAAAGAACTAATTTTTCCCCTTTTACACAGTATTTGCAGCCTTCTGGCAAGCCATTTAAATTATATGAAGCATATTTAGTTTTCATTAATAAATCCAATGGAAGTGGATTTAAAAATTATCCTTTATATGATTTATCTTATATATTCTTAATGCTATATTTTTTTAAACTCTTTATTTTTATAATTTTTATGGTTATTAATTTAGAACAAGACAGGGTTTATCAAAAACTTTGTGATGCCAAAACTACGCTTACTGGTTTTTATGCTACTGATGAGTCTTTACTTTTATCTAGAAATTACGAGGCTATTCAAACTGTCTTAGAAGATTTTAAAGGAAAAATGCAAACAAGAACAATGACTAGACAAGAATACCGGCAAATCCATAGTATGTCTATTGATTCAATTTTTTCTCAGTTTAGAAGTGCTGCTCTTGAGTTTGTTTAAAGTTATTTTTATTACTTAATGTGAACAAACTTTTCTAAGATAATTTTAAAAATAGTCAAAATCTAAGTTTTAAATGAATCGAACTATAGCAATTCAAAATTCAGATGAAGTTATGGCTATGTATGGGACTTCTGGAACTTTTTATCGTGGCAAATGGGAAAGAATTAAAGTAACTCAAATTGGTGAAGATGAAGATACACCCCTGACTGTTAGAAAATCTTTAGTGGGTCTTATTATTCCAACTATTTTTACAAAAGAAGGAATTGAAGCACAAACTGGAATAACTTTCCCTATTCCTCAGGAATCAAGACTTGCTTATTCTCCAGATGTCATAGAAGCACTTAGATCGGCAGGGAGACATGAAGCTGCTGAGCAATTAGAAAGAGTAGCTCCAAACCCATTAGACATGTATGTATTTGAAAGAGAGATTTATGAACTGGTTTAATTGGTTTATTACAGTATTATCTCAAATTTATTATTTTTTAAAGTTATTTTAATAAAATATCTTAACCTTTTTATAATTCTATTATTCTTCCTTTTCTTCCTACATTGTATACTCTTGTTTTGCCTATTTTTTCAGAAACTCCTTCTGCCTCATGAATATGACCTGAAATAAAAACATCTGGCTGGAATTTTTCAATAGCTTTTCTTAAAGCATCACTTCCTGCAACCCCTGAGATTTCGGATTTTGTTCCTGCTGCATGAATGTGGCTGACCATTATCTTTTTTTCAAGGTTTTTTATTAATTCAAAATCTTTTCTTAATTTTTCAAATGTTTTTCTATCATCTAGTTCTAGTTGCCAGTCTGGACTTCCAACTCCAAAAATACCTACATTATCATATTTTACATGATGTTCCCCTAGGTTTTTTATTCCATAGAGTTGAGAAAGAAGATCAATTGTTTCAGTTGAATCCCAGTTTCCTGGAACAAATACAACTTTTTCTCCGCGGTCTATAAATGGTTTCAAAAGATTTTTAGTTTCAAAAGGTCCTGTAATATCTCCTGTTAAAATAACTAGGTCTACTTTTTCCTTACTTGCTTTTTCTGCAAGTTTTTTTGAAGCACTTGCATCGCCATGAAAGTCTCCTGCTGCAAGAATCTTAAATTTCTTTTTAGAGGTAATATTTTCACTGGGTTTCTTTTTTGGCTCATTCATAGTTATTAATAATCTATAAAGAGTTTTTATAATTAATGTATGGACTTTTAAAATAAATTAATTCCTAATGTTTATAAATCCATTAATATGGTTTATAAAATGGTAGATAAAATAATTGAGGTTAAAAACCTTGTAAAGAAATTTGGAGACTTTATTGCTGTAGATAATATTTCCTTTGAAGTAAAAGCCGGAGAAATATTTGCTTTTCTTGGACCTAATGGTGCTGGAAAGACAACAACAATTAAAATGCTTACAACTCTTCTTCATCCTAGTCTTGGGGAATTGAAAGTAAATGGTTATTCTACTATAACTCAGACTGATGAAGTAAGAAGGTCTTTTGGAATAGTTTTTCAAGACCCTAGTCTTGATGATGAACTTACTGCTTATGAAAATATGGAGTTTCATGCAGTTTTATATGGGGTAAAGCAGGATTTAAGAAAAGAAAGAATAGAATCTTTACTTAAACTTGTTGAATTATGGGATAGAAAGGACAGTTTTGTAAAAACTTTTTCAGGAGGAATGAAAAGAAGACTTGAAATTGCAAGAGGCCTTATTCATCATCCAAAAATACTATTTTTAGATGAACCAAGCATTGGGCTTGACCCTCAAACAAGAAACTTTTTGTGGAAATATATTCAGGATATGAACAAAAATGAAAAAATGACTGTATTTCTTACAACTCACTATATGGAAGAAGCTGAAAAAATTTCAGATAGGATTGCTATTATCGATCATGGAAAACTAATCAAAATAGGAACTCCTGCTGAAATCAAGAAACAGACAAATACTAAATCTCTTGAAGATGCATTTTTAAAACTTACTGGAAAAACAATAAGAGAGGAAACTGCTTCGTCAAAGGATAAAATGAGAATGGGCAGAAAGTTTTTTGGAGGCAGAAGAAGATGAATAGTCCTATCTATGTCATGTGGCTCAGGCAGCTTAAAAGATACTTTAGATCAAAAGCAAGAATGTTTGGGTCTCTTGCCCAGCCAATTTTATTTTTAGTTGCTTTAGGATTTGGGTTTGGTCCAATATTTCAAAAAGCAGGAGGAGGAAATTATATTGAGTTTTTAGCACCTGGAATAATTGCAATGAGCATATTGTTTACTGCTATGTTTAATGGAATCGATGTTATATGGGACAGGCAGTTTGGATTTTTAAAAGAAACTTTAGTTGCCCCTGTTTCAAGATATAAAATAATGATTGGAAGAACACTTGGTGGAGCAACTGTTGCAATGATTCAGGGAATTCTAGTCTTTATAATTTCTTTATTTATTGGATTTAGAGTAACAAATCTATACATGATTTTAGTAGCATTTGTTTTTATGTTTTTAATTGCCATGCTTTTTACAGCTCTTGGAACTGCGATTGCTTCAAGACTTGAAGATATGCAAGGATTTCCATTAATAATGAATTTTATAATAATGCCTTTATTCTTTTTATCAGGAGCTCTTTTTCCAATAGACAGTCTTCCGAGTGCATTAAAACTTGTTACTCAACTTAATCCTTTATCTTATGGTGTTGATGGAATTCGTGGTGCACTTACTGGAACTTATAGCTTAGGTTTTAGTGCTGATTTGACAGTCCTCTTAGTGCTTACATTTATAATAACTCTTATTGGAAGTTATCTTTTTTCAAGGGTTGAAGTTTAATTTTTTTTAGAATTATTTTCCGAAATTTCTTTTCCTGTCCTTGAATTGTCCTATTATCTCTTGCATGTCTTTTTTACTAAACTCGGGCCATAGTTTGTCTATAAAAAACAATTCTGAATAAGTGGATTGCCATGGCAAAAAATTAGAAAGTCTTTTTTCTCCACCTGTTCTTATAATTAGGTCAGGTTCATCAGTAAGACAAAGATTATCGGTTATTAATTCTTCAGTTATTTCTTCAGGTGCTGTTCCTTCTTTAACTATATTTTTTATTGCCTGCATAATTTCCTGTCTTCCACCATAGGCAAGCGCAAAAT
>JBBACR010000040.1:0-6089 GCA_041656875.1 Candidatus Pacearchaeota archaeon | reverse complement strand
ACAGATACATGTACTGCTGGAGCTTGTAATAATGCTGCAAATACACTTGGTTGTGATGATGGTAATCCTTGCACTACTAATGATGTTTGCTCGGCTGGAACTTGTACTGGAGGAACTGGATGTGGAAGCTTAACTTGCTGTTCTTCTGGATGTATAAATCAATTAACTGACAATAATAATTGTGGAAGCTGTGGAAATAATTGCACTGCTCAAGGAAAAACATGTTTGAGTGGGGTGTGTAATAGTCCTAGTTGTAATTATGATGCCTGGGTAAATCAAGGATGCGGCATTAATAATTGTCCAATTGGACAAATGTATCAGAATAGAACTATTTTAAGTGGAGCTGATTGTACAAACCTGTCTCAATGTGTTACAAATGATAGTTGTTCACTAATTCAAGGAGCGGTTTCATATTGGAAATTCGATAACGATTATGGGACAGTTCTTGTAGACGCTCTTGGAAGAAATAATGGGACCATTTACAACGGAGTCTCTTGGACTTCTTCTGGAAAATCGGGTGGAGCATATAACTTTGATGGAGTCAATGATTATATGAGTTTTAGAAGAATAATCCAGGATGATTTTACAATTGCAGCTTGGGTAAAAACTTCTTCTTCTGATTCATGTAGCGGGTCGTGGTATCAAGGAAAAGGCATTGTTGATGGAGAAGTTAATACAGTTATTAATGACTTCGGACTTGTTATGTGCAGGGGAAAACTTGCATTTGGAACTGGAAGTCCAGACAATACACTTACATCCTCGCAATCAATTAATTCTGGACAATGGACTTTTGTTGCTTCTACAAGAGTTAAATCAACAGGTCTTAAAACAATTTATCTTAATGGAGTCAGTGTTGGAACTTCTGGAGCCTCTACTTCATCATTAACTGCTCCTTCAAATTTAACTATCGGAAACGTCATCGTTGGTACTGGAAATAATTTTTGGAATGGGGCAATTGATGAAGTAATTATATTTAACAGAAGTTTAAGTGAGGCTGAAATAAACAGGCTCTATAGTGGTTATTAACATAAACAGAAGTTTTAAATAACTCTTTTAGTTTTATTACTTATAAAAAAAAGGGGAATTATGAGACTTAATATTTTAATCGGGGGCAAAGCTGGACAGGGAATAAACAAGGTTTCTCAAATTGTTTCAAGAGTCTTAAACAAATTAGGTTATTATACTTTTAACTACAGAGATTATCCCAGTTTAATTCGGGGCGGACATAATTTTAATGTTCTTTGTATATCTGATAAAAAAGTTGGAAGTTATGAATCCAAATTAGATTTTATTATAGGACTTGATGAAAAAACAGTTGAGTTGCATAAGCCTGAACTTAAAAAGTCAGGAACGATTATCGGATGTAATGAATTTTGTGACATTGGAAGAAATGCAAATATTGCCCAAGCAGGAGCATTAATCAAACTTTTAGGAATTTCAAATGAAAATCTTATTTTTGAAATTAAAGAAGAGTTTGGAGACAATAAAGAAAGTATGAATGCTGCTGAAAAAGGATATAAATCCCGAGAATCAAAATATAATTTAAAGAAATTAAATAATAGGATTAGTGTAATGAGTGGAAGTCAAGGAATTTCTCAGGGAGCAATTAACTCGGGAATTAATCTGTACATTGCATACCCAATGACTCCTGCAACCGCAGTTATGCATGAACTTGCCAGTAAACAATTTGATTCTGGTACAAATTTGCTGGTATTTGAAGCTGAAAATGAAATCTCTGTTGCAAATTCTGGACTTGGAGCTAGTTTTGCAGGAGCAAAGGTGATGATTGGAACTTCGGGCGGAGGATATGACTTGATGACAGAGACATTCAGTTTTCAAGGAATGGCTGAAATACCTTTGGTGGTTTATCTTGCTTCAAGGCCTGGGCCCGGAACAGGAATTCCAACTTATTCACTTCAAGATGATTTAGATATTGCACTTCGCTCAGGCCATGGAGAATTTCCAAGAATAGTTATTGCTCCTGGAGACCCTAATGAATGTATTGAAAAAACAAATGAGGCTTTTTATTTATCTGAAAAATATGGTACTTTATCTATAATTCTTTCTGATAAACATTTGGCTGAAAGTGAATTTTCAACTGATAAAAAACCCAACAAAATATTAAATGTAAAAGTTAGTCGAAAAGTTCCTGGAGAAGGAATTGTAAAGGCAACCAGTTATGAACATGATAAATTTGGAAATACAACTGAAAGTCCTGAAATTGCAAAGAAAAATGCAGATGAGCGTTTGAAAAAATATAGTGAAATAAAAAAAGAGGCAAAAAGGTTTGAAATGATAAAAATTTATGGAAATAAAAACGCAAAAAACCTTGTTATTGGCTGGGGTTCAACTAAAACCGTTATACTTGATGCACTAGATGCAATTGATGGCAGTATTGAAAATGCAGTTCAAGGAAAATACAAATTCTTGCAAGTTTTATATGTAAAACCATTATCTGATGAAATAAAAAAAGAGATTCAAAAGGCAAACAAAGTGATTTTGGTTGAAAATAATGTTACAGGACAACTTGGAAGACTTATTAGAGAAAAAACCGGAATTGCAATAAAAAACCGGATTTTAAAATATGATGGAAAACCGTTTACAAGTGATGAACTTGCAAAAGATATAATAAAGGTGAAATAAAATGACTAAAGAAAATAAAATTGATTTAGGTACAAAAGAAGAAATAACCTGGTGTCCAGGATGTCCAAACTTTTTAGTCTTAGCTGCATGGAAAAATGCACTTGCAAAACTTATAAAAGAGGGATATAAAAAAGAAGATTTTGTGATGGTTAGTGGAATTGGATGTCATCCTAAAATTTATGATTATCTTAATATCTCAGGAGTTTATGGATTGCATGGCAGAGCATTACCAGTTTGCCTTGGAATAAAACTGGGAAATCCGAATTTAAATGTACTGGGTTTTTCAGGAGATGGAGATGCTTATTCTGAAGGAATGGAACATTTTATTCATACTGCAAGATATAATCCTGATATTACTTATTTTGTTGCAGACAATCAGAATTTTGCTCTAACAACCGGACAATCAACACCAACCTCCCCTAAAGGGTTTAAAAATAAAGCAGAACCTGCTGGAGAATATAATATGCCTCTTAATCCGGTTAAACTTGCTCTTGCAGCAGGTGCTAGTTTTATTGCCAGGATTAACCCAAAGGATTTGGTTCATAGTCAAGAAATTATTGAAAAAGCAATAAAACATAAAGGGTTTGCATTTGTTGAAAGTGTTCAGGAATGTTTAATATTTAATAAAAATAGCAGTGATTTAGTTCCTTTAATGTATAAAGTAGATAATAAAGATTCAAAAAAAGCTCAGGAGCTTGCTGATGAATGGGATTATAACAGAAAAACTGGGAAAATTCCAATTGGAATAATCTATCAAGAAGAAAAACCAATACTTGAAGATAAATGGCCTCAATTAAAAAATTTAAAAACAAATAAATCTAACTGGAAACATCTAAAATGAAAAGACAATTAAGAAAAAATTGGATGCTTGGATTTTTAGGGTTTCTTGGATTTTTAGGGATTCGCGGGATAATCAATTTAAACTGGCTTGATTTAGCATGGTTTGTATGGTTTATTGGGTTTATTTATTTTATACCCATTAAACAAAATAAAAAGAAATAATATGGAAGAATCAAGAGCAAATATTCTTATAGGAATTATTTTTATGGTAATTGGAATAATCGTACTTGTTCTTGGAATTCTTTTTTTAACATCAAACATTAATTTTGTGAATGATTCTGTTTCAGTTAAAGGAAAAATATCTGGTGCTGATGTTAAATTTTATACGCCTGAGGGAAAAGAAGTCAGAATTAATTCTGGATATACTGAATTTATGGCAAGATATACTGATAGTTCAGAAGTAAATTTAGTCTATAATCCTGAAAAACCAGAAAATGCAAAGGTGAGTTCATTTAGTTCGCTATGGGCAATTCCTGGATTTATTATAGCTATAGGTCTAATTATTATTTTTGTTGGATTATATAATATGATTAGAATCTAAATTATTTTGGACATTCACCAGTAGTATAATATTCTACATTTGAACTTGAACAAGCAGTACAGATATTACTATAAGTTTGTGCACATGGATATTTCAAACATTTTATGGACTCATTAAACCAGCCACAAGTAGGACTATATTCCATTGTGCATACTTCTGCTTTTTTCTGCTCAACAGTACAGTAAGTCTTTTTTGAATTTAGGTTTTCATACCAGGTTTCATTAAAACCAATACTTTGGCAAAATTCTTTTGAATTACAAGATATTGAACTGCAAACTTCACAGGGAGGACAGACTGCACAGACAGAAGGACAATCAAAATCAGTATAATTTTTACAGTTAAGACTTTGAGGGGTATTATTTTTAAACAAGGGGCTCATTATCAAATAAACTGAGAGAATTAACCCCATTACTGCAAGGACAGTTATTATATTTCTAGTCTGCTTTTTCATAGATTATTTAAGATAAAATAATATTTAAATTATTCTAATCAGCTCTACAAAATTAAAGTCATGCAGATAGAGGAGTTCATAATATTTAAAAACATGGCTATTCATAGAAACTTATGGGAGATAAACTAATAAAACATCCATTTATAATCGAAATTCTAGATAAATACAAAGTTATTTGGTCACTCAACCACCTCGGAGCTCTTGGAAGCTGGGACTTGAGTGTTTATATGCCTGAAGAAGGAGCGCTGGCAAGAGGAGAAGCACTTGGTAAGGTTGCAACACTTTCTCAAAAGTTGTTTTTGGATAAAGAATTTACTGATTTAATAAAAAAAGCAGATAACGAAAAAGACCTAAATGACTATGAACGTGCAGTTATACGAATGCTCAAAAGATCACTTAAATATTATGAAAAATTGCCCCCTGAGTTTATTGAAGAGTTTTCAAGAGTTGTGAGTGAAAGTCAGATTGCCTGGAAAAAAGCTAAAGAGCAGGATAATTTTTCTATTTTTGAACCATACCTAGAGAAAATTGTTGAACTTACAAAGAAAAAAGCAGAATATCTTGGCTATTCTAAACATCCTTATGATGCATTACTGGATGAATATGAAGAAGGACTAACTGTAGAAGAAGTTGAAAAATATTTTATTTCAATTAAACAGCCACTTATTGATTTAATTAAATATATTAAAAATTCTAAAAAGTTTAGAAAAGAACATGAACTTGAAAATCAAGAATATGATGTTGAAAAAATGAAAAAACTAAACGATAAAATGTTAAACTTTATACATTATAATATGAATCATATAAGGATTGATGTTTCCAGCCATCCATTTTCAATTTCTCTTGGAAAAGGCGACGTGAGAATAACTACAAGATATGAAGGACATGACTTTGCAAGAAGCTACAGTTCTACTATTCATGAATATGGCCATGCACTTTATGAAATACAGTCCCATGATGACTTGCATTATACTCCAATTGCAGGGGGAAGCAGCCTTGTTATTCATGAATCTCAATCAAGATTCTGGGAAAATTTTATTGGAAAATCCCGAGGATTTATTTCTCTGATGTATAAAGATATTTTAGAAGTAGAAGACAAATTCAAGAATTTTTCTATTGATCAAATTTATGACTATGTTAATCTGGTAAAACCTAGCCTGATTAGAACTGAATCTGATGAAGTTACTTATCATTTGCATATAATGATAAGATTTGAAATTGAAAAAGCACTTATTGAAGGAAAAATTAAAGTATCAGATCTTCCAAAGGTTTGGAATGATAAATATGAAGAATACCTGGGAATAAGGCCTACTAACAATCGTGAGGGAATACTCCAAGATGTTCACTGGAGCCAAGGTTCTATTGGATACTTTCCAACTTATTCACTAGGAACTGCTTTATCTGCGATGTGGAAACATCATTTAGAGAAAGACATTGGAAATATTGAAGAAGTCCTTAAAACAAAAGAAGGCATAAAAAAAATACAAGACTGGCTAAAGGAGAATATTCATCAGTATGGTTCAACTTATATGTTTAGAGACCTCGTTAAAAAAACAACTCATGAAGAATTTAGTTCTAAGTATCTATTGGATTATTTAAATAAAAAATATAAAG
>JBBACR010000039.1:0-7162 GCA_041656875.1 Candidatus Pacearchaeota archaeon | reverse complement strand
AAAAATATGTTAAGCAACATGTAGGTGCTGCTGCTGAAAACTTTTTATTAACTTTAACTGATTTGGGTCTTTCTAGCTGTTGGGTTGGAGCATGGTCAGATATAAGTCTTAGAAATATACTGGTTATCCCAGATAATGTAGATATAGAAGCTATTTTTCCTGTGGGATATCAGATGAAAATAGATCATAAAAAACAAAGAATAAAACCTAAAATTGAGGGTAGACTTTATTTTGATAATTGGAAAAATAAATTCAGAAAACCTTTTGAATCTATCAGTGATTAGTTTTTAGGATAATTCTATTTTAATAAAATAAAAAAATCCTGCCAAAGAAAAAATGGCAGGAAAATAAATCAATTTTTTTAATGCAATTAAAGGTTTACCACCTATCGTTTACAACATCAATTCCAAGGTCAGAAAAGTTGTTATTAGCAGGTCTTCTGCTATTGTTGTCTTCATAATCTTTATATCTTTGTTTTCCAAGGACATAAGGAGAAGAAACTCCTGTCATAATTGTAATAACTCTTACTCTTCCTTCAAAATCTTTGTTAATTCTTGCACCAATAATCACTTGAGCCTCTGGGGCGATGTTTTCTGTAACAAGTTTACCTATCTGACTGAATTCTTCTAATTTCATGTCAGGTCCACAAGTGATATGGATTAATGCTCCGTTTGCACCTTTGTAATCCACGTCTAACAATGGATGTGTTAAAGCTTGCCTGACAGATTCATTAACTCTATCGCTTGAATCAGACTCTCCAATTCCTATTACAGCAACCTCTCCCTTTTTCATAATTGAACTTACATCTGCGTAGTCTAAGTTAATTAATGATGGTAAAGTAATTGTTTCCACAATTCCTTTAATCATTGTACTAATTAATTCGTTTGCTACTGCAAATGCCTGTTGTATTGGCAACTGTCCTGCAATGTCAACCAGTCTATTGTTATCAATAACAATAACTGTATCAACATGGTCTCTTAACTCTTGTAACCCAAACTCTGCCTTGTCAATTCTTGCTTTTTCACATTCAAAAGGCATTGTTACAACTCCTATACAAACAGCTCCTGTTTCTTTGGATACCTGAGCTAAAACCGGCATTGCACCAGTACCAGTTCCTCCGCCTTCTCCACCAATAATAAAGATCATATCAGCATTTGATGTAGCTTTTTTAAGCTCTGAAAGAGATTCTTTAGCAGCTTCTCTTCCAACTTCTGCCTTACCTCCTGCACCTAGGCCTCTTGTAAGCTCCTTTCCGATAAGGATCTTATCATCTGCCTTTGTGATGCTAAGGTGTAATGCATCAGTATTCATACCATACACTGTTGCTCCATTAATACCTTTATTAAATAGCCAAGTTATAGCGTTGCAACCAGCCCCTCCACAACCAAAAACTTTAATGTTAGCTTTACCAGCCTTTAAATCATCAAAGTTAATACTATGGGACTCAAGATTATCGATTGCTTCTTTTGCGAAATCTAAAACCATTTTTTTTACCTCCTTTCATTAGTTATTTTTCAGCTCTATTTCACCTTTTGATCACCCTTTTTTTAAGGATTTGACCATTAGATTTAAATAATAGTGCTTACTATACTTATTAGGAAGCTAACATACTTTCAAATAAGAAAAAAGAGAATACCTCTTTTTGCAACCTCAATTTAGACTCACCCCCATGAATTAAAATTGATTATTATGAAAGTATTTATATTCCTTTTCTTTAAAAATCTTTCTTATTTTTAAAATAACTAATCTAGTATATAGTTCTTAAGGTGAGACTTTAGAAATAATTCCTTATTGTTCCTTTTTTAGAGGTAATGCTACTAAAAATTTCTTATAGAATTGAATTATTAAGAAAATTATTATGGCTAGAACAAGAATAAATATTATTATTAGTAAATAAGACATTTTTTTATCACTTATAAAAGATGTTAAACTTTCTTCATTATCTGTTGAGACTTCATTAAAAACAATATTTAAATCCAGAGATTTTTTAAGGCTATTAAAACTCATGTTCAGAATTTCATTTTGATTTGTATCATAGAAGTTCATTATTTTTTCATTAGGAGCCTTGGAAATTTTAGTTAAAAAAGTATCTAAATTTTTACAAGGTTCTTTTTCAGTTTTTTCATATAAACATCCATTTACATCCAGACAGGTTCTTGATCTATAACTGCTTAAGAGAATATTTTTATTGGCTACATCCTCAAGATTATAATAATCCTTACAAGAACTCCATTCTCCACATTGAAAGTTCGGTTTACAATTAGTTTTTTTAACTGGAATGTCATGGAAAGATTCTGCTTGGTAGTTCTCAGAAGAACAATCTTTTATTTCTTCCATTTTTCCTATAAAATTTTCATTAATACAACTTCTTTTTTGTATATTGCCTATGCAGTCTCCCCATTTGCTACAGGCTTTTTTAATTTCAAATGAACTGTTGAATTTATCCTGAGACAATACCCCTCTTAATTTACTAATTGTATTCATGTTGTCTATAGCCTTTATACCCTCTAAATTATAGTTGTTTGTCAGGTTAATTTCACTTTTATTAATTTCAGTATCATTTTTTTTAGGTTCAATAATAATTGGTTTAGTTTTAGCAATTAACTGAATTAATCTGTAATTGTTAATAGGTCCAAATGGCGAGGGACTTAGAACTAATGATTTTGATTCAAATCCTAATAGAGGATCATTAAATTCTTTTGAATAAGCTTCTCCATCCCGATTAAAGATTTTTATCGTAATGCCTGAAATCTCTTCGCTTTCTTTATTTGTAACGCTTATTATTAACTGATTCTCGTTGGTATAAGCTCTTGAAACATTTATACTATTACTACTTATCACTTGAAAGTCCTGTGAATCTGTTTTAAAATAATCCATTAAGTTAAAACCAAGAAAGACAAGAATTCCAATTAATAGTAAGACTAATATGGATTCTATCACCACCTTTTTTAATTCCATGATATTATAAGAATTTATATTTATTTAAGCCTTTTTACTTTTATTTTAAGGGCTTTTTTTAATTTAGACTATTTTTTTTAACCTGTTAATTTTGCTCCAAGTTCTTTCTAGCTTGCTATTTGCCATTTCAACAACTAGTTTTAAAAAATCATCATTAACTAGAATTTTATTATTGATTATTGGAAAACTCATACTTTCAGTAGAATGAAGCTCAACTATGTTTCTTTTTCCGCCAATTATTCCGCTTCTTTGCCATCCGGATGCCTTTGCCTTATTTACAAGATTTTGAGCATCAGCAAGGGTTAAACATGCAACATGCAGAATACAGCAACTTTGCTGAAACTCTACAATTCCTTGGTATTCTTTATTTATTTTGTCTAGTGCACTTTTTATTTCTTTAAAACTTATTTTATTATGGGTTCTGAAGAGAAATGCATTTTCTTGCTTTGTATCGCTGTATTTTAGCAGAACGACTCTTCCTGCACAACTTGAAGTTGTATAGTAATTCTTTTTTTTATTTATTTTATTGCAGAGCCCTGCTATTTTTGGGTCCCAACTGCCAATACTGGATTTATCGTCTTTTGAAAGTTGTTTTTTCTTACTTAAAATAAAACTCGATTCCATATTATAAACAATTTTATATAGTTTAAATATCTTTCAAGTATATGAGAATCTCTTTAATTGGGCCTGGGGACATTGAATTTCATTATCAAAATTTGCTAAAACTGGATAGATTAAAATTTGACTTTGAACTTGAAGGTATTGCCAAAGTATTGGCAGAATCTGGTTCTGATTTGGTTCTTCTTCCAGACAAAGGAGTTTCTTTAAATATTGCAAGAATTTACAAAGAAAAGAAAGGCAAAAATGTTATAGGTGCTGTTCCACTTGCAGATAAAACTTTTGGAATAAAACATTTAGAGCCTTATATTAATATGAAACTTAATGAAAAACCTTTTTTTGATTATTTTATTAATACTGACAATTGGTTTTTGCATGATTTAATAAAAGGACTACTTGGAGATGTATTATTTTATTTAGGAGACTCTCCTGGAACCTCTGGGGAACTTAATTATGCAATTTATTTGTATAAATTACTTAATGGAAAAAAAGAAGGAGTAGAGGTTAGCGGAAAATATGTTCATCCGGAGATAAGGGCTGGAAAGAAATTTACAATTTTTGTTTATTCCCCATTTTTAATAAATAAGAAATTATCAAAAGAATCTGAAGAATACATTCAAAAATTTGATATAAATTTAGTTTATATTAACAGTTCAGCACAATTAAAACAAGAACTAAACAAAATATCAAATAATTAATTTTTCTCCATAATTAAAGAATTAATCCCTTTTTCCTTGCAAAGGCTGATAAAGTTTTGGGCATCTTCTTTTGTTCCAAGATGATTGCCCCAATGAATTGGAATTGCCAAGTCTGGGTGAATAATTTCTGCTGCTTTTGCAGCTTCATCTGAAGTCATTACAAACTTTCCAGAAATAGGAAGAAATGCAATATCTGTCTGAACATTATTCATTTCTGGAATAAGGTCACTGTCTCCTGCATGATAAACTTTTGTTCCATTAAGATTAATTAGATAACCTACGCTGTCTCCTTTTGAATGAAAAGGCTTATTTAAGTTATAAGCATCAATACAATCAATAGATATTTCATTAAATTCCATATTTTTAGTAGATTCTGCTACTTCAAAATCAATTCCATCTTTTACCTGCCTGCTCTGGGATAAAATTTCAGAAGGTCCAATAATTCTGGTACTATTTTTTATTATCTTTTTTATATCCTCAACTGAAAAATGATCCCAATGGCCATGAGTTATTAAAATCAAATCAGCTTTTTTATCAAAATTTTCCAGTTTGATTGGGTCGATATAAATATTCATTTCATTAAATAAAATTAAAACTCCTGAATGTCCAAGCCATTTAACTTCAATATTTTTGTATTGCATGTATCAAAGAATTAACTTTTGATTATATAAAGTTAATTGGTTTTTTTAATATTTATTCAAATTTTTTTGCTACATCTAAAAGAAAATTATCATTTCCACAAGCAGCAAATATTTGAAGACCTATTGGGATGTTATCATTTCCTTCTTTAACATTGCCACATGGAACTGAGATTGCAGGAATCTCAGCGAGATTTGCAAGAACTGTTAATGTATCATAATTATACATGTCTTCAAGACTTATTTGTTCTTTAAATTTATGAGGAGTTCTTGGAACTGTTGGCATAATTATAACATCAAATTTTTTAAAAGCATCTTCAAACTCTTTTTTTATTATGTCTTTTGCTTTAAGTGCTCTTCTATAATATTTTCCAGCATGTTCTGCCTTTGAGATTTCTTTTCCACCTAGAATTCTTCTTAGAACTTCTTCTCCACACGAATCTTCAATAGGCAATCCATATTTTCTTCCATCAAATTTTCTAGTCCCTGAAAAAACCTCTACATAAACAATTGGATAGTAGGTTTGTATTCCAAGGTCAATATGCTCTAATTTTATATCTGATTTTTTCCAACCCTGTTTTTTACAAACCTCATCAACTCTATTCAAAATCAAATCCCAAATTTCGGCTTTAGCTCCAATTTTAGGGATTCCAATTAAGATTTTTTTTGAATCTTTATTTTCTTTAAAGTTTCTTGTAACTGCATCTTTTTCATCTTTTCCTTTAATCGTATTAAAAATAAGTTCACAATCTTTTACTGATCTTGTTAGTGGGCCTATTTGGTCAAGACTCATTGACATGTCAATTAATCCATATCTCGAGACTGAACCATAAGTGGGTTTAAATCCAACAAGACCGCAGTGAGAAGCAGGATTTCTAATACTTCCTCCTGTATCACTTCCGAGTGCAAAATCACAAAAATCTGCAGCAACAGATGCAGCACTTCCTGAACTGCTCCCCCCAGGAATCCTATCTAGGCATTTTGGATTTTTAGTTACACCAAATGCAGAATTTTCTCCGCTTCCACCGCAAGCAAATTCATCCATGTTTGCCATTGCAAGAATAATTGCATCTTCAGATAATAATTTGTTTATTACAGTAGCAGAATAGGCTGCTTTATAATTTTCAAGAGTTTTTGATGCACAATTGCAGATTAATCCTTTAACATTAATATTTGATTTTACAATAAATCCCAAACCCGCAAGTTTTCCTGCCTTTTTTTGCTTTATTTTTTTATCTATTTCCTTTGCCTGCTTAATTGCATCTTCATTTACATGCAAAACTGCATTTATTTTAGGATTTTCTTTTTTTATTTTATCTAAAAAATATTTTATATTTTCTTCTGCAGAAAGTTCGCCTTGTTTTATTTGCTTTAACTTATCTGATAACATTTTATTTCCAGCTCCCTTTTTCAGCAATTATAAAGTCATCATCATGAGCAGGAGCATTTTTTAGAATTCTCTCTTTAAAACCTTCTTCACTTGTTTTTCCTTGTTTTTCAACTCTTTCAAATTCTTCTCTTTCTACATAACTTTCATTATCTTCTTTGTCTTTTTCAACTGTTTGCAGGGCTTTTGCAAATTTGTCTAGAATTTCCTTTGCCTGTTTTTCAACTTTTATTTTGTCTACGTTTGTCATATAAAGACCAAAGAAAAGGGATATAAAAAACTTCTTCTTTTGTTTAACATATAAATTTTTCAGACAAAAAAGACAAGATCTTACTTATAAAATTCTACCTTGGTCTAAAATTAACATAAGGCCTTTGAACATTTTCTTCTGGATACATTGCTTTTAATTCACTAATAATATGAGGTTCATAGATGTGTCTATTTTCTATTGCATTTGAAAAAACTCTCGGAGTTATTTTTAATTGTTTAATTATTTTTTTTAGAGGAGTATTCTGGTCAATCATTTCATATATTTGACTTGCAATTCTTACAGGAAGTTTACCGTCTCTTCCAAAATCTGCAAGAAGAACTTCATCATACCTGGCCATTCTTCCATTTTCATTACGTGACCTTACACCCCAACTACCAACCTTACCTGCAAAATAACCAATATCTGCAAGTCCAAGACTAGTATTTTGAAGTCCATTTTTAACTGCTTTTTCTTGATAATCTGTAAATCTTTTAATTTCTCTTGAACCATTGGGTGCTTCTTCATCAATAACCTTTAAAATCCTTCCAACTTTTGTGGGCCATAAATTAAATTCTTTTCCAATTTCGCTTAGGGATGTTGATTCTCCTTTTTC
>JBBACR010000038.1:0-7529 GCA_041656875.1 Candidatus Pacearchaeota archaeon | reverse complement strand
TGCCCCCGCCGGGATTCGAACCCGGGTCAAGGCCTTGAAAGGGCCCTATGCTTGGCCACTACACTACAGGGGCTTATTATATATAATTAATATATATTATACATAAATTAAACATAAAATTGGTTTAAAAACCTATTTATTAATGTAATAACCTAATCGAAAAGATTATCTCATCCACATTTCTTCCCTTATCTGAGCAATTTTAATCCCTTTTATTTTAGGATTTTCAACGCTAAAATCTCCAACACTTGTTCTTCTTTTATTATCAATAAGATAATTCCCTTTTGAACCTACAGGAGTAAGAGCAAAATAAGTATCAACATCTTGCTTATTAGTTATAAGATTAATAAAAAAATCATTTTTCTCGATAGTTCTTGGATAATACATATTTTTTCCCTGAAAGGTCATATAAGTTTCACCATTAAGAATACTTAAAGAAGTTCCATCGCAATTAAGTTTATCAAATGGTTTTAAAACATCAACTACAATTTTATCACCCTTAAGGCCAAGATTATATTTGACTATATGAACATATTGACTTGAACTTAAAATAGAATAAGAATCAGGCTCGCTAAAAGCATCAAGGACAGGATAACCTGAAATAGGATCAAACATAAACTCAGTTCTAGAATTTGGTGGAGACAGCGGAAAATGAATTATTGCTACTTCTTCATTTCCAAGATAAAGAGTTGCATTTATATTTTGACTAGAACCAGTTTTAAGTCCATTTAAAAGAACATCTATAAACTTTATATCTCCTGGTTTTCTTTCTTCATTATCTTCAAGTTTTCCATTAATAACCAATTTTGAGTCTGTTATCCAGAATTCTCCATCCTCAGACAAAGAAATATTAAAATCATCTTTATCCTTAAAAAATGCAGTCTTTTTATTTCTTCCAGAAGCTTCTATATTATCAAATGGTCTTTCAATCCTGCCTGAAGAATCTCCAAATATCTGCCTGGATTCAGGAATGCTTTCACCACCATAAAATTGTCCGCTATTAATTGTGATTTGATCATTATAGTTTTCATTAATATGAATATTAAGTTCATCAAACTTAAGCTTTTTTATTTTTAAGTCTGAAGTAAATATTTTTCCTTTTTCTTTTCCATAAGAAAAAATATCCTTAAGATCTTTTTTTAAAAATTCAGAATCTGTAAGTTTTGATTTTGTTAAATCAACTGATGAAAGGCTTCTATCATCTGCTTTAAGTATATTTTCAAGTACTCCATTTGTCCTTTGTTTATTACTATCAGTCTTTATATTATCCCATACTTGTTTATTATCTTTAATTATTCTTCTTAACTGTTCTTCATAAGTAAGTTGTTTTGCAGTAAGTTGTTTTTTTAGTGCATCTTTTGACTCTGATTTAAGATAATCTCCTCTTCTCTCAGGAGTAAATCTTTCCCAATAATCCTTAGTATTAGTTGCTCTAACTAAATGCTGAGTGGTTATGGTAGGAGTAGTATACGGAAGATCAGGAACATCTACAAACTTGTTTAATACTTCATGAAAAAGAACTACACCCCCTTCTGCACTAACACTTCCAAGAAAGAATCCAGATATGACTACCGTGGCAAGTATAAAAAATAATTTACAAAACTTTTTTTCACATCTCTTTTTCATAATATGTAGTTTTACCTCATTAAGGCGAATAATTAAAAATCTTTGGGAATTTTCATAACATTAAATAGAATAAACTTGTTTAATAATCTAATTTATTCCTTCCACATATCTTTTCTTATTTCTGCTATCTTAATTCCCTTGAGTTGAGGATGTTCAATACTATTGTCTCCAACACTAATTCTCTTTTTGTTATCGAGGAAATAATTTCCAGCAGTTCCTCCTGGAATAAGTGCAAAGTATTTATTAGGATCTTGTTTGTTTGTAAGTTTATTAATAAAAAACTCATTAGATTTTATAGTTCTTGGATAAAGAGTTTTTTCTTCTTCAAACTTAATATCAACACTTCCATCCCCAAGAATAATTCCTTTTCCACCACCTTCAATATGAGAAAATGGTTTTAAAGTATAGACAATAATATCATTTCCATTAATTTCAATATCTTGTTTAATAAACTTAACATTCTGACCATTAACCACATCATTTACAACATTTCCAACAAGAGACAAAAATGCAACAACAGTTCCAACATTTGAAGAACTAGTTGTAAGCAGAGGAGTTGTTGAATCTGCATCATTTGTAACAGTAGTAGTTTCAGAAGAAGGAGAAAGAACTCCTGCAATAGCAGCATCATTATTAGTAACAAGCGCTCCTGCTCCTGTTGAACTAGTATCTGCAACACTAGTTGAAGGATAATCAGTCTTTATTGTAAATACCTTTAATTCTGAATCAAAAGTAAATGTAGCTTTGCCATTAGGGCTAGGACTTGTTGTATCAACAGTAGTGTCAGAAGTTACAAGTTGAACCTGAGCATTTTCAACAGTTACAATACCTTCTTGAGCAGCAGCTTGCATGTCTACTGCTGAGATACCTGTTTTTGATTTTTGTTCAGCATCACTTTGGAGATTTGCCTGCATTCCTGATAAAAATTCTTTAGCAAGACCAACCATTTGTTGTGCCATTCCAAATGCTTCTTTCATCTTGGCTTGTGCACCTCCAGCTTCTCCAGCTGCACCCCCAGCGCCTCCTTGAGACCCGCCACTACTACCCCCAGTTCCGCCTTGCTGCCCCCCAAAAGGACTATTTAAAGGACTATTATCAAAAGGAGACGACTTCTTTACAGCATCGGCAGCTTTACTGCTAAAATCCCCACCAATTTCTTGCGCAGTAGCAGATCGCCATTCTCCACCATTAAAACGAACCCGAGCATTTGCAGTATCAATTTGCACAAAACCATCTTTAGTAAAACCAGTTTTAAAATTTTTTAAATCTTCAAGAGGTATAGAAGGTTTTCCGCTAGCTGTACCTTCTGGATAAAATTTTTCAGTAGTTAATTCAGATTTAGAAAAATCAGTATCTTTTGCTACTTTAGACTCTGGAAAGATTTTTTCAAAAGTTTCTCCTGCTTTTTCACTTTTTCGTATTCCTTCCTTATTCCAGATATCAGGATTTTCTTTAATATAATCTTTTTCTTCACCAACTTGATCAGGAGTTACCTGACCTCCATCCAAAGCACTTTTTAATTGGTCTGGATGAGCTTTCATAGCATCTTTTCTAGTTTGTTTAACTTCAGGATTACCCCAGTTATCTTTTAAATTAGTAGCTTTTAGTAAATTCTCTTTAGTTACAGGGTCAGTCTTTGTAATACCTGCTGCTTTAGCTGCAGCTTCATTTGGATAAATCTTATTATCTGAACCATAAACTAAAGCCCCTTCTGCACTAACCTTTTCAACACATCCAATTATCATAAACAAAAAAACTCCAACTACAAATAGTCCTAAAAATAATCTTCCATGTTTGTTTTGCATTTCTTTTTTCATCTTCTCTGTAATATCTTACTTGAAATTATTTATCTTTTTACACTTAAATTGTTAATATTTATTCAAAAACTCAAACAAATAAGGTTCATAAGATGTATAATTTTCAGTAAGTGTAACAAGAGTTGTTGAACTTCCTTCTCCAAAGTCAAGGAAATCAACATACAAGTTTCTTTCTGTTGCCATATCAACAACACAATTAATGCAGAAGAATTTATTATCCTGCAAATGAGTAGTAGTAATGTAAGTTGAAACTTCTAAAATATCATATAATGAAGAGTTATAAACAACAGGCATAGTCTTAAGTTCAATAACACTCATCTTATCTCCTTTTTTTAAAGTAAGAGGCATATCAATAACAAATCTTGCTTTACCTTTTGTAAGCGTAGTTGTAGTTTTTGGATCACTAACAGAAACATCAAAAGTTTTAAAAGCTAATTTATCAACGCATGCAGTCATTTTATCATTAACAGAGTCAGATAATTCTTCTTGAACTCTTTGTTTATCAGGCATTAAATAATTTCCAGAATAATAATAGTAAGGAATAAATGCCCACCCCAAATCATAAGCCTGGACAGGTTTGGTGTAAAATCCACCCTGAATTCCAATTGTTTTAAGTGAATCATAAGTACTATCTTTCATGCATTCGCCGACAGAACTTTGCAAACTATTAACTTCTGCTTTTGTTGCAACATCATTAAAAGTAGGATCAAGAACCTGTTTTGAAGATTGAAGAGAATAATAAATGATAACAACTGCAATAATTATTAAAATTGCGATTATAATAAATACAGTAACCTGCGCAGATTTGTTTCTACCCTCTCTTTTCATAAATAAATTTATGAATTAAACTATTTAAATATAACGCTAGACCAAAATATTATATTTTCAAAATAAATTAGAGTAATAATATAAATTAATTCTCTTAATTTTATTCTCGATTAATAATAAAAACCTACCTTACACTAAATTAAATTTTTACAAATCAATTTCAGCTAAATCCTATTTAAATCAAGTTTTTTGTAGACTAATTTAAAAAACTATTTTTTATAAAGAATTATTATGATTAAAATTAGAGTCTAAAAAAGTTACAAAATAAAAAATAAATATAATACTGGCTAAAAAATAATTATAAATTAAATTATCTTCTTCTAAAAGGGAATGCAATAATTCTTCCAGCACCACCAATAATTCTTCCACCGCCACCAAGAATAGCTCCACCAGCCCTTCTAAGAGGCTGTGCCCTTATAATTCCACCAACAAGTCTTCTAACTGGTTGTCTTTCTGCAAAGAATGTTCTAATAGGTCTATTCTGTATAATTCCACCGATTAAAGTTCTAACAGGCCTTCTATTTTGGAAAAATGATAAAACAGGTCTATTTTGAATAACAGTTCCAACACCCCTTGCAACAGCTCCAACACCTCTAGCTGCAAGTATTCCTGCGTTTAAAACAGGTCTGCCTGGAATAAATCTACATTTTTGACCATCACATTGCATTTGACTTCCACCTGCTACTTCTTCACTATCCTCTATATCATAACCCTCAGCTGCTTTTGAATATGGTTGTGCAGAGATTTGACCATTATTTATCTCAAATAATTTTTGATTTTGGTTATTATTAACTGAGATAGTTCCTACAATATTTGCACTTGCAAGTGAACCATCATGTCCAACATCTTCAAAGTCTGAATACAATTTAATATCTGAATTAACCTTATTTCCAAGAACAATACTTGGAGAACCTTCACTTGGTTTAATAAATCTAATCTCACCATCAACTATGTTTTCATTAGATCCTGTTGTGGGATTAAATATTGATTCTCCAGAATTTTTTATATAAGCAAGAGTAGCATCTTTTCCTTCACTATTTTTACCCACAGCTGCAACCTCTCCATTTAACAATTTTACTTTATCCCCTTCAGGTTCAAAAATAGAATCTCCTTCTACAGAACCATAGTAAAAGTTATCACCAATTTTAACAAGAGCAGTATTTGTAAGTCCAGCAACACCCCATTTTTCATAATTTGCTTTTTGCTCAGGAGTTAATTTAGATACATCTAATTTTCCAATTCCAAAATAAGGTTTACCTTCTTTACTCATAGATAAACTTATTTTTCCACCTTTTCCATATAACACATTAACATTTGTTTCTTTTCCATCTTTATCAACATAATTACCAGTAGTTGGATTAATTGAACCTTCAAATCCAGGATCAATAGTCAAAGTTCTATAATCAGCTGACTTCCCAGTTTGTATAGTGTCATAAACTAATTGAACATTTTGATTTTCATTATTTATACCTACTAAAGAAATTTTACGAGCGTCAGGATTATTTACTGGAATTTTAAATTCTTTACCTTTATCGTCTCTAACAATTACATTATTTAAATTTTCATCAAGGTCAAAATTTGCATCACCAAGCTCAACATTTTGAATTTTCTTATATTTACTTTTAAGTACAGATTTAAAGAATTCATTTTTATTAGTACCAAGATTATCAATAAAAACCTTTCTTCTGTCTAATGGAGTTTCTTTCCATGCTACTTTAAATTTATTTAAGGTATCTATAGAAAGACTAGGGTCATTGAGTCCTTTAAGCAAAGTGTTTATGCTAGTTCCTGCATACATTGTACTTACATCAGTTGCAGCCAAAACAATTCCAAAACAATTTATTACAACTAAACCTAATATAATTACACTGAATAATAAACAATTCTTCTTCATTTTCACCATTTTTTTGTCTCTCATTTTTATTGTTTAAATTTTTACTCTTTATATTTATTTAGGAACTCTAATGAATATTGTCCACTAGCAGTATAATTCTCAGTTATAACCAGAAGTGTTCCTGCTTCTTCAAAATTTACTAGGTCAACCATAAGATTTCTGTTTTCTGCTTCTTTGGCAATACAAGTCAAACAAAGATTTTCATCATTCTTAACAGCTTCATCAGCAATATATTTAGCTAAGTCTAAAATATCAACTAAAGGTAAACTATAGGATTTGGGAGTATCCTTTAAATCAAATGTAACAGTTCTTTTTTCTCTGCTAATACTAACAGGCATATCAATGATAAAATTAACATCTCCTTGAACTATTTCTACATTAGTTTTAGAAGTTTTATAATCTAAAGTAAAATCATTTTTATCAAGACTCTCGAGGCATAATGGAAGATTATCATTAACAAATTTACCTAGTTCATTCTCTACTGTAGCAATACTTGGCACAATAGCAGTTCCTTCATAATAATAGTAAGGAATAAATGCCCATTCCATATCAAAAGATTTTTCAGGAGCATCATAATAACCACCCTGTATTCCAATAGCATTCAAAGCTTCTATTGTAGTAATATCACTACAAGTTAAAACAGAATCTCTTAATGTATCAAATTGTTCTTGAATAGCAGGATCTGAAGAAAATTGTTTATCTGAGTCAGTAAGATAATAAGCAACACCTGCAACTGCAACAACTACTACGACAATTATAATAAATATAGAAATTTGTGCTTTTTTAAAATTAAAACTTGAATTCATAAAATTATTCACACACCCTTTTTTCATAGTAAACTTTACAATTTAAACTATATAAATCTTTCTGTAAATTTTAAAAAATAAAAATAAAAATAAAAAAAAGAATAATAATGCAAAAAATCGTCGATAGAATTCCTAATAAGATAAATTAAAATAAATTATAAAACTATTTAAAACAATCAAATAAAAACCTCAAAGGTAAAGAAATTTAAACAAGAGACTTTATTAAAATCCTAAATTATAATTAATAATATTAATTATTAAAAAATATCTAAGTCAAGAATAGTTCAGCGAGTAAAAAGCATTTTTTGGGCGAATAGTTCAGCTGGATAGAATGCGACCTTGCGGAGGTTGAGACCAGGGTTCAAATCCCTGTTTGCCCATTCTTAATAAAAATGCTTCTTAAAAGAAAAAATAGAATTTAAAATTATTGACAATGGAGTATAATTCTCTAAAAAAGAATGTTTAAGTTTATAGATACTAAATCTAAGATAAGATTTAGATAATCTATGCCCTTTCTTAAAAACAAACTAAGATTATTCTTTCTTTTGTTCTTCAGGT
>JBBACR010000037.1:0-7590 GCA_041656875.1 Candidatus Pacearchaeota archaeon | reverse complement strand
TATTTAGATCATTTCAAGTACATAGTTCCGCAAGGCAGTGTTTTATTTGGGGTTGGCAATCCATATCAATATGTTTCCTTATCAAATTGTTTTTTAGTAGAGTCTCCGAAAGATAGTTATTCTGGTATCATATATACAGATGAACAGCTTGTAAGCATAGCAAAGCGTAGGGGTGGTAATGGTGTAAATATATCAAATTTGAGGCCCGAGGGTGCTGTTACAAAAAATGCTGCAAGGACATCTACGGGTATTGTTCCATTTATGGAGAGGTTCTCGAATACAATTAGAGAGGTTGGTCAGGGTGGTCGTAGAGGTGCTCTTATGATATCTTTATTTGATAAGCATCCTCAAATAATGGACTTTATAAATGCAAAACAGGATCTTACAAAGGTTACTGGGGCTAATATTTCTGTACAAATATCTGATGAATTAATGAATGCAATTAAGAAAGACAAAGATTTTATACTTAAATGGCCTGTAGACAGTAATGAACCTATAATAAGAAAGAAAATTAATGCCAGGGAGTTATGGGATGCTTTGATAACTCAAGCAAGGAATAATGCAGAGCCTGGAGTGTTATTTTGGGATACCATTATTAAAGAAAGTCCAGCAGACTGCTATGCGAGTCTTGGTTTTCGTACACAGGGTACAAATCCGTGCTCAGAAATTCCACTTTCAGAACTGGATTCCTGCCGTCTTATTCTCATAAATCTTTATAGTTATATAATAGATCCATTCACAGATAAAGCAAAATTTGATTATGAGAAGTTTAGTCATGACGTTATAATAATGCAACGTCTTGCGGATGATATTATAGATTTAGAGATAGAATGTATAGAGCGTATTATACAAAAGATTCATAAAGATCCTGAAAGTATTAATATAAAAATTCGTGAATTGAATTTGTGGGAAAAAGTATTATCAGTTTGTAGAATAGGAAGGCGTACAGGATGTGGTATAACTGCTTTGGGGGATGTTTTTGCTGCTAAAGGTATTGCATATGGATCCGAGGAAAGTATAAGAATAACTAAAAAATTATACAAAATTCTAAAACTCAGTTGTTATAGATCCTCTGTAGATATGTCTAAAGAGATTAGTTCTTTTCCAATCTATGATATGGCTAGAGAATTAGAAAATCCTTTCATACAACGTATTGCTAAAGAGGATCCCGAATTATATGATGATATGGTTAGGTTTGGTCGTAGGAATATAGCGTTATTGACTACAGCTCCAGCGGGATCAATGAGTATTCTTACGCAGACAACATCTGGTATTGAACCTTTATTTCAGATATCATATAAGCGTAGAAAAAAAATAGTGGGTAATGAAAAAGATGTAAAAGTGGATTTTGTAGATGCTAGTGGTGATAAGTGGCGGGAATTTGAAGTGATGCATTCTAAAATATTGGAATGGCAGATAGTAACTGGAGAAAAAGATACTAAAAAGTCACCTTGGTATAAGTGTTGTGCAGAGGATCTTGCTTGGGAGGATAGGTTGCTACTGCAATCAGGGGCCCAACAACATGTTGACCATGCTATTTCTAGTTGCTTATCTGTAGGAAATTCTACTATTTATACATCTATAGGTCTATTAGACATAGGTGAAATTTGTAAGGAGAATACAGTAGAGAAGACGTTTTTGCCTGTCTCAAATCTTATAAGTAGTTATAATATGAGAGGTCATATTTCATCTATAGTTGATACTTATAATAACGGCTTATCCGAAACCATGATAATATCTACTGAAAGTGGTAGAAAACTTCAATGCACCCCAAATCATAAGTGGATGGTAATTAAAGAGGATTATAGCCTTGAATGGAAGCTTTCCAAAGACATCTCTAAAAATGACTTTCTGGTCGGTAGAAAAGGTTTGAATATTTGGAGAAAGGGGGTTTTGAGACTTTCTACTGTTCTGGGTCCTTTTGATTATAAAAAATTAACTAATTCAAAAAAAGTTAAAAAGTTGCAAAAAATGTCTGTAACTTTGGCTCGTCTAATAGGCTATTTAATGTCGGATGGTAGTATTGGTGTGAATGGCATTTCTCTTAGTCAGCAGGGGAATAATATTGGTCCAGATTTTTCTAAAATAGTTAAAGATTTGTTTGGGGTAGATGTCTCAATAAACTCTGATAAAAGGTCTGAAAATTTATATTCTTATGTAGCAAATTCTAGGGAGATTTCTGACTTTTTTAAATATTTAGGTCTTACAGATGACCATAATAAGAATGAAGTTCCTTTAATAATAAGATGTTCGGGTAGAGGTTGTGTAAAGGAGTTTATTAAAGGAATCACTCTTGATGGTTATGTTTCTAACAGCGGGATATGTGTATCTACAGCTACAAGTTTAAAATATTTAGAACAAGTACGAGAACTTTTATTAAATTTTGGTATAGATGCGGTTCTTTATAAATGTAGTGATGAGGATTACAAAAAGTTTCCCGGGGGAAATTTTTATAAGACTAAAAAGTCGTATTGTTTAATGATATCAAATAGTAGAGAAGCTGATATATTTTATAATACTATAGGTTTTTCTGAAGAACGAAAGCAAAAGGAGTTTTTAAAGTTTTATAGAAGATCTAGTAGAATAAAGATTAAAGGTGAGATTCCTGATTTTGGATTACGTAATAAATTTAATACTGAAATACTTCCCAAAATAAAATCTAATAGACTCTATGAGATGTTTCATTCGATGACCTGTTTAGATAAACGGAATAGATTGATGAATAGAGAAACACTTCTAGAGATGTGTGATTTGGGAATGCAAGTACCAGAATATTTGTTGGATAAAACTTATTTTTTTGATAGGGTAAGAGGAATTTGTAAAGGTGGAATTACTAAAACTTATGATTTATCTGTGCCTGATGGTAATAGTTATATAGCGAATGGGTTTATTTCTCACAATACTTTAAATTTACCAGAAAATGTTACAGTTGATACTGTAAAAAATATTTATATGAGGGCATGGGAGTTAGGTTTAAAGGGGGTTACTGTATATCGTAAAAATTCTCGTAGTGGAGTTCTTGTTGAGTCTGGTAGTAAATGTAACCTAGAAAAAACGGCAGACGGTAAGGTAACGAAGCGTCCTAAAGAACTGTTGGCAGATATTCATCATATAAAAGTAAGAGATAATACTTATTTTGTAGCAGTAGGTATGCTTGAGGGGTCCTTATATGAGGTATTTTCAGGAAAAAATAAACTTGATGTAAAAGAGATTAATAAAGGAAAGATTGTTAAAGTTAAACGAGGGCATTATAAACTTTTGAATGAGCAGGATGAGATCATACTAGAAAATATTGTAGACTATTCGAAGGATGAAGAAGAAGCCTTAACTAGAATGGTTTCTACTTGTTTACGTCATGGAGTTGATTTAGATTTTGTTGTTCAACAGTGTGAAAAAATAAACGGGGATATGCAATCATTCTCTAAATCATTAGCTAGAGCTTTAAAGAAATATATTCCAGATGGAACTGTGGTCAAAGGCACAAATTGTAAGGATTGTGGTGGAGAGTTGAGGCGTAATGGTGGGTGTTACACATGTCACTCTTGTGGGAATTCGACTTGTATGTAATAGTGCATGACTAATTTAGGCATAATGTGGAGTAACTATGGATATCGTGAAAGTTGATAATGTTAAGTTACCAATGGTGTATTCTAAAAGAGGTAAGGGACACACGGATGTGATAGTTTCTATTATGTTAGAGGCTATTGATAGGAGACCCAATGCTTCGGGTAGCGTAATCGATGCTTTAGATATAAGTGATAAGCTTTATCAATATGGAGGATCTATTTGTTCTACAGAATGTGCCAATGACATTTTAAATAGAATGAAGCATATTTGTACAGTAAGAAAATATCAGTTTCAATTTTATCTTATGATGGAGAGAGTTACTACAAGACATACAAAGAGTTTCTTTCCCATGTCTTGTATTTATATATATGATTTGGAATTAGGAAAATATCCTTTTATTGGAGTTGAGATACCTATAAGGATTTCAGAGCTTCCTGGAACTCAGTCTAAGCTGAGACTTATGTTAAACATAGCTACATTAAATTCTTTTGAAAACATGTTGGATATAGTGCAAAAATTAACTAAGTTTGATATGTTTCCACAGGCAGCATTTTGGAATGATGGAGATATGGATAAGGTAAGTTTACAAGATATATTTAATAATATTAAGGATCATTTTAATAAAAGAAGTTTCAAAATTAAGGTAAAAGGTATAATTGAATTAACAGGACAGGATGCATTAAATAATAGGGCAGTATCAATACGAACAACTTTTTAGGAGGTTTTATGTTAGAAATTATTGATTTACAGAAAGAATTATCCTTTAGATTGGATAATGCAGTAGTATCAATGGATAAAAATCCATTAAGTGAATCTTTTCTTGGAGAGGTTCTAGGTGCTATAGAATCTCTCGGATTTGTTATTATACCTACACCACAATCTCCATCTGCAACAGCATTAGACGGATTGGCCGAATCTATTGCTCGTAATAGCGTTGTTACAGTTGTAGCCGACACAGCAGATGTTGTTCCAGGTGATATTAATACCCAACAAATTTTATTTGAATTACGTAACGCAGGATGGGTTCTCATTCCACCAGCAATCTAGGAGAATATATGGGCTGGAAAAAATTTAACACTAAGGATCTTGGAGTTAATGATATAGTACAACTTAATGATGGTTCTAGAGCTTTAGTTGTTAGTAATAGTTTTAAGGGGGATACTATTGATGGTTTAGAATCACTAGCCCCCGATAATTGGTCATGTAATTTTGGTACGGATAAGATACTTAATAAGAAATCAGGGTTACAGAGATCGGGTTGGGTTTATGATATTTATGGTAATCCTATACATAAAATAACTCATATATTTAAAATACCAAAATTAAAGGTGTAAGCAGTTGACATTTACGATTAATTTATTTATACTATGGATAGTAATATGTTGGGGGGTCAGAGTGACGTAGTTAAGTCGTAGGTCACTATAGGGTCTGCTTTAAGCTTCCGTGCTCCGGGCTAAAAGACTCCCCACATATTTTAATTTGATATTAAGGAAAATCTTATTTCATGGTAAAAATAAACTTTGAATTACCCATCGAAGAAGTTTCTGAAGATATAGATCAGAAATTTAATATGAAAGTGGAGATACAATTTAACTCTGTGTGGTGTAATTTCATTACAGATCTACCCATTGAATTAGAAGCTACAATATATAAAGAGCTTTCTTTTTATGCCGAGAATTACTTCTTCTCACCAAAATTTCAAAATCATCAATGGGATGGTCAGTATCATCTCTATCATGCCAAAACAAAAACATTTCGCGTAGGTCTTTTAAATAGAGTTATTAATATATTGCAGAAATATGGTTGTGAGGTTAATGTTATTGATAAACCTAGCCCCGAACAGTTTATGCAAAGATCTAATACTTATGAATTGAGACCTTATCAATTATTGGCAGCTCAAGATTGCATAGAAAAACGTTATGGAATTTTAAAGGCACCTATGAGGTCGGGTAAAACTCTGATGTTTATTGCAATAGTGGACTCAGAACGTAAATTTCCTGTGGTATTTTTCTGTAGAAGTTTGGATCTTGCTTATCAGACAGTGGATAGGGTTCATCAATTTCTCCCCGATGTATCGGTGGGTATTGTTGGAGATGGTAAGGTTGATATCCAGGATATAACTATAGTTACTGTTCAAAGTGCTTTTTCAGCTTATAGCAAGGAGATAAAAGAGAAAGATTTTGACAAAGAGCTTCCAATAGAGAAGAAACAAAAAATTTTAATTCAGATATTACTTAAAAGAGCTAAATTGGTGTTTTATGATGAATGTTTTCCAGGTAAAACACTAATACATATAGATGAGACTACATTAGTTCCTATAAAGAAAATTTATGAGGATGAGACCATTACCCATGTTCTTTCATATAATGAACAAACTCAGACTTTGGAAAAGAAGAAAATTATCAGAAGAACAAAAAAAGATGTGTCTTATAAAAAGATGTTTTCTGTAAGTCACTATTTAAATGATAGGAGTAAAAAATATTCTGTTAGATGTACTGACACCCATAAATTTTGGACAAAGAATAGGGGTTATGTAGAAGCAAAAAATTTAACTTGTAGTGATACTTTAAAGATATTGACTACAGGGAAATTACAAAAGGGTATGATTAGAAATATTGTTTATTGTGATAAGTGTGATAAACATTTCGATAACATTTCTAGTTTAAACCTTCATAAAAATTTTAAGCATACTAAAGATGTAGTAAAATATCCAGAAAAAATTAAATTAGAAGTATGTAAATTTTTATACAATCATGATGTATCACACATGAAATTACAATATAATGGTAGGGGATTTAGTGATTTTGTTAGTGTATATAATATTGAAGTGGAGGACAATCATAACTATTTTGCAAATGGTTTTCTAGTAAGTAATTGCCATCATTCTTCCTCAAATACAAGCAAAACTATTTTAAGTAAATGTACAAATACATGTTTAAAGATAGGTCTTACAGCCACTCCATTTGCAGATAAAGACGAAGATATGTTGGTTGAAGAAGCTATTGGTGATATAATTCATACTGTAACATATTCAGAGCTTATTAGGGAAGGC
This sequence comes from Candidatus Pacearchaeota archaeon, assembly GCA_041656875.1. Taxonomy (GTDB): domain Archaea; phylum Nanobdellota; class Nanobdellia; order Pacearchaeales; family GW2011-AR1; genus ARS1285. The sequence continues at coordinate 971 of JBBACR010000037.1, read as the reverse complement.
TTTTTATTACGTCCTACAATATATTTTTATAAACTACCAAAATTTGATATTGATGCAGCATATCCTACAGTTTATAAACAAGCAGTAGTTGAAAATAAATTTTTTATTGGGTTAATTGATTTACTGGTTAAGTCTTTGAATAATAATAATAAGTCTGTGATCATTCAAACTGATACTATCTATCATGCTAATGTTTTGCACAAGGCCATAAAAAATTCCGTAGTTTTGACTGGAAAAGATAAAACTGATAGAAGAATTGATGTTATTCAGAAAATACGTGAAAAAAAGATTATGTGCTGCATATCTACATTGTTTGAGGAAGGTATAGATTTATTAAGTTTGGATTTCACAATAAATGCTGCTGGAGGATTGAGTAGTATATCTACCCTTCAACGTATGAGATCTATAACAGCTGCCGAAGGAAAAACATCTTGTGGGATTGTTGACTTTTACCATGATGTTAAATATATTTCAAAACATTCAAAGAGGAGATTGGAGATATATAAGTCGGAGCCTGAGTTTAAATTAATAGAACGTGACGTAAGCAAATGTACATTAAAAGAATTAGCAAAGGAGTTGGAATAATGAAAAGGAATTCAATATGCTGATGCAAACCAAAGTTACTTTGAAGAATGGCACAGTACTACATGGTGTTGTAAGAGAGTTCATTGGTAATGATATGCTGTCATTGTTAGTTACTGCTGAGGGTGAAATGCATTTGGATAAGGGGGGTCTTAGAGATATTAAGTTGGATCACTGTAAAAAAATTGTAATGACAAACATAGAAAGGCCTAAGTGAAATTACTTTTAAAGGAATCTGAAGTAAAGCCTTTAGAGCAATGGAGTAATAAGGATTTTCTTTTATATTTTTCAGATTGCTTAAAGAGGGCTGGGAATGGTGGATTGATAATTCCTCCAGTGGCTTGGAGAGCTTATTTGTCCAGGATGAAAGGGTTTAGGATGAAGCTTAG
>JBBACR010000036.1:0-8491 GCA_041656875.1 Candidatus Pacearchaeota archaeon | reverse complement strand
GATTTATTTTCTTTTGGAACTCCAACTACTGCGGACTTGTTTAATATCCTTTATGATTACACTAATGAGGGGCTTTATTTTGGAGGATATAGTTATGATGCAGCAGGTACTACTTACACTATTAATAGGAATCAGTGGAATTTTGTTGCAGTAACTTTTGATAGCACTTATGTTAAGGTTTATATTAATGGTAATTTAGCCCCAAATATTAACTCAAATAGGGCTGGATTAACTACTTCTGCTTCAAAATTATACATTGGGAGAAGCAGGGAAACTACCCCTAGTTACTATCATGGTGCAATAGATAATTTTTTAGTGCTTAATAGAAGTTTAAGTGCTGCTGAAACTGTAGACATTTACAATCTTGGAAGAAATGATGTTAGTTATAATGACTCTTCGCTTGTTTCTGCTTGGAGATTTGATGATTCTTTTTATAATTCTTCTGTTGATTCTCTTGGATTAAATAATGGTACATTTAACAGTGCAGGAGTATTTTATGGTTATGATTCTTTTGGCTTGCTTGCATATTACCCCTTTGATGTTCTTAACTCAAGCAGTAATGAATATGATTATTCTTTAAATAATTATGATGGGACTTTAGTTGGAACAACTTATAATTCGAGTTGTCTTTATTCTGGATGTCGAATGTTTAATGGAATTAATAATTATATTAGTTTGACTATTCCAGGAATTAAAAATTCTTCAACACTTTGGATAAAAAATTCAACATCTGCCTCTTGGACATTTATTGCAAGGAATGATACTTCTTATTTTGTAAATGGGGTTGTGGGAGTTCCTAATCAATATCCAATTAACATAACTAATGGTAATGTTAAAATTGGAATTAATGAGTCTAAAAACCAATATTTTAATGGTTCAATAGATGAAGTAATGTTGTTTAATTTCCCGCTTAGCCCTTTACAGATTTTAGAAATCTATAACAATCAATCAAAAAGATTTGTTTCTCAAGGAATTAAATCTCTACCCCAACCACTTTTACTTGGTTCTACTCAATTTAATTTAACTTTGAGTGGTTATTCCAGAATTCAAGGAACTAATCTAACTACAAGACTTGGTGCTTGGGATGTTTCTTTAGGATATAATAATTCTGATATGAATTCTAGTGCAAATGGTCTTGTTTCTTATTATCATTTTGATGAAGCTTATTGGAGTGGAGTTGCTGGAGAAGTTAAAGACGCTATGGGAATAAATGATGGGAGTATAAATGGCGGAGTAAATACAAGTTCATCTGGATATTATTACAGGGCAGGAAACTTTGATGGTAGTAATGATTATGTAAATATTGGTAGTGGTAGTAGTTTAAATATTGCAGGTAATCTAACAATTTCGGTTTGGATAAAAACAAGTGATTCTACTTATGATTTTATAGTGGGCGGATATAATCCTTCATCTCCAAATCAAGGTTATGCTTTATCAAAGAGTGGAGTTACAACAAATAAATTAAGTGTATGGATGGGCGGCCCATCTTGGATTACAGGTTCTACAAGTGTAGCTGATGGAAATTGGCATCATGTTGGAATTAGTGTTTTTGGCACAAATTGCACTTTATATGTTGATGGAAAACAAGATGCAAATGGAGTTATAACTGGACTTACTTCGTATACTGGAGTTAAATATATAGGACAATATACTGGTGGAGGAAATTATTATTTTAATGGTTCTATTGATGAAGTAATGATTTTTAACAGGAGTTTATCAACTGAAGAAATAACAGAACTTTATGTTCAGGGAAGAGCTTTATGGAATTATACAGAGTATCAAAATTTAAGTGAATATGATTCAGTTACTTCTAGCTCTGCAAATTTGTTTAATATATCTTATTTCACTACAAGGGTAATATCTGACTTTAATTTATCTGGAGAAATGGATTATAGTTTTTACACGCCGAGTTTATTAACAGATAGTCTGCCGAGTTATACTAGATTTGTGCCAGACTATATTAATTTTACTTATCCTAGCGAAGTTTATGGGACACTCTATGATTCTGCATTTACAGATTCTATTTTAGTTAATGTTAGTTCAAATATGTCTGAATCTGATTTGCAAGGAACTTCTATAATCAGTGTTAATTTGTATAATTCAACAATGAATTTGGTAAATAATTCAAACTCTTCAACAAGTCCTTATTTTGTTAATTTTTCAGAACTTGAAAATGGCTTATATTATTTTAATGCTGTTGCTTATAATTTTGTTGGAAGTCCAAACTCAACTGAAATGAGGAGAGTCATAATTAATAGTGCTCCTTCTCCAAATTATAATGTTACTAGGGAAGCTAATTTTACTCACTTAACTTTAATTGGAGATACTTCGAATACTCTTCGGGGATTTAATTTACTTCCAAAACCGGCTTCACCTATTCAACTTCCTTATTTTTCAGGAGATAATGAAAATAGCTATGCTTTTTTTGATGGCGCTAATGATTATATTAATATTAACACTGCTTTTTTTAATAATCCCTCAGGTGGAACAAATAGTTTATGGGTTTATCCTAAATCTAATGGGATAATCGGGGCAGCATATCAATTTCCAACTTTCTGGTGCAAGGGAAATATCTATATGGAATTAGGTTTGATTAATACCAATAAAGTTAGAGCTTACACCTATACTGGTGCTGTTACAACTTTTGATTCAAACACTCCTTTAACTATTAATCAGTGGAATCATGTGGCAATAGAATGGAACTCTACTGGAAGTAGAATTTATATTAATGGTCAACTTGATGCGACTAGTCCTACAGTTACCTATGCTAAGGTTCAACCTGCACATGTGAATGGTTTATTTTATCTTGGAAGCAATGTAGTTCCTGCTTATCCTTTTAATGGTTCTATGGACAACATTTTATTCTTAAATAGAAGTTTAAATTCTTCAGAAATTTTATCTATTTATGACCTCGGAAGAAATGACGTTGGTTATACTGATCCTTCACTTGTTTCTGCATGGAGATTTGATAATTCTTTTAACAGTCTTGCAATAGATTCCCAGGGATTAAACAATGGAACATTTTCTAATGGGGCTGGTTATAGTCATGATTCTTTTGGGCTTGTAGCATATTATCCTTTTGATATTGTTAATATGAGCATTGTAGAATATGATTATTCTTTAAATAATTATGATGGGACTTTAGTTGGAACAACTTATAATTCGAGTTGTCTTTATTCTGGATGTCGAATGTTTAATGGGGTTAATAGCTATATTAATATTGGAGTTTCAGAAACAAAAGGTTCATCTACTTTATGGATAAAAAATTCAACTGCCGACTCTTGGACTTTTATTGCAAAGAATGATACCTCTTATTTTGTAAATGGAGTTGTTGGAGTTCCTAATCAATATCCAATTAACATAACTAATGGTAATGTTAAAATTGGAATTAATGAATCTGGAAGTCAATATTTTGAGGGAATGATAGATGAAGTAATGTTATTTAATATTCCACTTAACTCTTCACAGATTTTAGATATTTATAACAATCATTCAAGAAGATTTGTTTCTTCTGGAATTGAATCAACTAAATCTGTAAAACTTGATGAAATAACCAGCTCCACTAATGTAACTTTAAATGGATATTCAAGAGCTTCTGGAACTAATTTAAGTTTAAGACTTGGTGCTTGGGATGTTTCTTTAGGGTATAATAATTCGGATATGAATTCTAGTGTAAATGGTCTTGTTTCTTATTATCATTTTGATGAAGCTTATTGGAGTGGAGTTGCTGGAGAAGTTAAAGACGCTATGAATAAAAATAATGGGGTTCGAGTTGGTGCTGCAAATGTAACTTCAGCAGGTTATTATTCTAATGCTGGAAGTTTTAATGGTGTAAATAGTTATGTTAGTGTAACCTCAACTACTGGACTTCCTTCTGGAAATGTTGCCAAATCTATTTCTGCATGGGCAAAATTTGATAACACTTGTGTTAGTAAGCTTTGTAACATTGGCGGATTTGGAACTGCTTCTACCTCAGCTAATTTCCAATTTGGTAGTACTGCTGCTGGCGCATTTGCAGTATGGGGTTGGGGGGCTGACTGGATTACTCCATTCACTACTGCTTCAGTTGTTGGTACTTGGCATCATTTTGTTGTTACTTATAATGGTTCTACTACAATACTTTATGTTGATGGTAATAATCAGTCAACTACTACTGCCTATTCTTGGACTACTAATCCTAGTCGAGTAGTTATTGGTAATGAGATAGATTTAGCTGGGCAAGAGTTTAATGGTTCAATAGATGAATTTATGATATTTAACAGGTCTCTTTCTTCAAATGAAGTTCAAGAGTTATATACTAGGGGAAGGACTTTATGGAATTATACTGAGTATCAAAATTTAAGTGAATATAACTCAATCATTCCTGGTGCTGCTAATACTTTTAGTTTTTCTAATACTACTACTAATTTACTGCCTGACTTTAATTTGCTTGCAGATTTAGAATCTAATTTTTATACTCCTGCTTTAATGACTCGTTCAAGAACTGATGTTGGGATTGGTTGTGATGCTATTTTACCTACTTATGCAAATTTTAATGATTCAACAACTGCTTCAGGAGTATTATATGATATTGTCATTACAGATTCTATTATTGTTAATGCAACTTCAAATCAAAGATGCTTAAGCAATTTAACTATTAACTTATACAATGCAACAATGGATTTAATAAACAGTTCAATTTCTAGTACAAATCAATTAGAATCTAATTTTTCAGGACTTGAAAAAGGACTTTACTTTTTTAATGCAGTTGCTGCAAATCTTGCTGGAAATTCAAATTCATCTGAAATGAGAAATGTGATGATTAGCAATGTTTCTTTGCCGAATTCTAGCATTAGCGAAGGTGATGGTTTTACTTATCTTAAACTTATCGGAGACTCAAATCCGCTTAAGGGGTTTAACTTACTTAGAAGAATTCCAACCTCTCAACTTCCTTATTTTTCAAATGATGGTAATAATAGTTATGCTGTTTTTGAAGGGGTAAATAGCTATGTTAATGTAGGGGATTCAAATTCCTTAGATTTGACAACTAGTGGAACAGTTGCATTCTGGGCTAAAAAATATTCTCAAAAATATTATCAAATGTATGTAACCAAGGGAATTTCATCTGCAAGCACTGGTTATCAAGTTATGGATTATGATACTACTGGAAGGGTTTTAGTTAGATGGGGCAGTGATTCAAATAATTTAATTTCAGTAAATAGTGTGCCTTTAGAAAATTGGACATTTGTTGTAGCTACTTATAATAGCAGTCAACTTGCAATATATTTTAATGGGGTGTTAGATAATAGTGTTGGTTATTCAACTAATGCTTTAGCTAATACTGATCCATTAAGAATAGGTTCGAGAAGTGATGGATATTATTTTAATGGTTCAATGGATAATGTTATGATTCTAAACCGGGCTTTAAACTCATCAGAAATTTCAGATTTATATGCTCTTGGAAGAGATGAGATTAGTTATAATGATTATGCACTTGTTTCTGCATGGAGATTTGATAATTCTTTTAACAGTCTTGCAATAGATTCTCTTGGACTAAACAATGGAACCTTTAGGAATGCTAGTTATGGTTATGATGGTTTTGGTTTAATAGCATATTATCCAATGGATCTTGAGCTTTCAACTACTGCTGAATATGATTATTCTATGAATCATAATCATGGAGTTCTCAGCGGAACTACTCATGATTTCTTTTGTGTATATAGTGGATGCAGAGAGTTTAATGGACTTACTGATAAAATTATAATTTCTAATGCTGGAGAAATTAGTTCTTCAACACTTTGGATAAAAGATTCATCTGCTTCAGTTTGGACTTTTATTGCAAAGAATGATACAACTTATTTTGTAAATGGGGCTGTTGGAGTTCCTGATTATTATCCTATTAATGTTAGTGGGAATAATATTAATTTAGGAGTAAACGAATCTGGAAATGAATTTTTTGAAGGCTTAATTGATGAAGTAATGTTGTTTAATGTCAATCTTAGCTCTTCACAAATTTTAGATATTTATAATAATCAATCAACAAGATTTATGTCTCCAGGTAATCAGGTTATTAAACAAGTAAAAGTTTCACAAGGTACTTCTCAAATTAATCTAAGTTTGAATGGATATGCTGTAGCTCAGGATTCTAATGCCTTTGTAAGACTCGGTGCTTGGGATGTATCTAGGGGTTATAATAATTCGGATTTGAATGGGAATAATGGGCTAGTTTCTTATTGGCATTTTGATGAAGGATATTGGGATGGAACTGCTGGAGAAGTAAAAGATGCTCTTGGGAAAAATAATGGAACTGCTCAAAACATAACTAAAAGAGCAAATACTACAGTTACAGGAGTTTATCAAAGGGCTGGAAAGTTTGATGGAAAAAATAGTTATATTAATGCAACTGATTCATCTTCTTTAGATATTGTTGGAAACATAAGTCTTGGTGCTTGGGTGTATCCAACTTCTTATTCAGGATTAAATGACGAGTCTGCTATAATCAGCAAGAGAGATACTAACACTGCAAATTACCATTTGTCTTTAGGCCCTTATGCAAGCAGAGGGAGTGCTCCTTGTTTTGGTTTTTATAATGGTGCTTGGTATCTGTATTGTGGCCCTAATAATTTGACATTAAATCAATGGCATTATGTATTTGCAACTTATGACATGCAATATTTATCAATTTATGTAGATGGTGTTCTTGTTTCTAACAATCCAGAATCTCATGCTATGATTACTAATAATTATCCTCTTGTTATTGGAATGACAAAAACTCCTCAATATACTTTTAAATTTAATGGTTCAATAGATGAAGTAATGATTTTTAATCGGAGCTTATTGGCTAATGAAGTAAAAGAACTTTATGTTGGGGGAAGAGCTTTATGGAATTATACTGATTATCAAACGGTAAATCCTTATTATGTTTTTCCAACTACTTTTAATCCATTTATTATTCCAAACACTACTACTAATGTACTTCGTGATTTTAATTTGACTTCGGATTTGAATTACAGTTTTTATAGCCCAACTCTTACTATAAGCTCTGTTGGAAGCCAAGAACTTAGCTGTGATGGAACTTGGCCAGTTTATGTTAATTTTACTTATCCTACTGGCCCTTCTGGAAGTATTTATGATGTAGTTATTCAGGATTCTATTTTTGTTAATGTTAGTTCAAATACTCAATGTCTAAATATGGTTACTGTAAATTTATACAATTCAACTCAGGGATTGATAATGAGTTCAAGTTCTCAAACAACTCCTTATTCTATTAATTTTACAGACCTTGTAAATGGGACTTATTACATTAATGCTACTGTTTACAATATTGCTGGAAATTCAAATTCTACTGAAACCAGAGCAATTACTCTTAAATATTTTGATTCCAATTTTACTGTAACCTCTCCTGAAACTTTAAATCCTTATAATTATTTTAACATAACTACAAATTTAACATGCGGTTTTGCACAATGTACTAATATAAATGAACGTTTAGATTATTTTGATTCAGTGCAACTTGAAAATGGAGGATTTGAGCTGGGAGATTTTACTAATTGGACAAGATGGTCTGCAACCGGAAGTGCAAATGCAACAATTTCTATAAGTGAGTATTTTAATGATAGTTATTATTCACTCAATATGCTAACTACGCCTGATAGAAGATGGCAGAATGTTAATCAAACTTTTACAAGCACAAGTCCAGCTTATTTATGTTTTTGGATTAAAGGAAGTCTTACTACCTATTCTTCTTATGTAGACTACTTTGATGTTTATGTAATTAATAGTTCTTCTACTGCTTCCAAATTAGTTAATAGTTATACTAATACTAATTGGGCTGACTGGACAAGACTTTGTTTAAATCTTACTCCGTATAATCCTGTTAATGGAGTTTTACTTCAAGCTTATGATGCTATTGTTAGCAGTAATCCTAATAATAATATTTATATTGATGATGTTTGCCTTGCTGATGCAAGTCAGACCTGTTATGTTGGAACTCTTCGTGTTACTGATTCAACTTTGATTTCAAATGTATCTAGTTCAATTCCTTTTTATTTAAATGGTACAAATCCAATTAGTTTAAATTCTAGTTTAAATTTAATTAAAAGAGAATCCCAGGAAGTAAATTGGTTTGTTAATTCAACTGGTAAATATGGAAGTGAACATACTCTTATTGCTTATGTTAATTTAACTGGTCAAGGAAGGTGTCTTAATTCAAGTCAACCAACTACAACTTATAAATTTAGTAGTTCTGGAGAGGTTATTGATTTTGTAAATGCTTTAGGGTTAAATTACACTTATATTCCTGATGATAGAACTACCAACGGAGTAAGTAGTGATAGCGCAACTATTGCCACAGTTTGCCAATTAAAAGGCTATTCACGTGCAGTCACTGTTACTTCTACTTATTTTAGTCCATGTACAGATAGTATTGTTGCTAAATGGAATCCTTCTAAGGGTGATTTTGATTTAGTTCCTGCTTGTGAAAGTAATAATATAATCGCAACTTTGATTTGTG
>JBBACR010000035.1:5664-8574 GCA_041656875.1 Candidatus Pacearchaeota archaeon | reverse complement strand
CGCGCATCTGTCCGAGATCAAATATAATATTAAATAAATAAATATGGGGCTAAAATGAGACTTATGAAATTTCTCACAGTAATTACAACTTTGGTGAAACTATGAAATGGCCTTGGTCATTTGAATACACTGTTAGGCAAGGTGCATTTAGTAATTATAATTACTGTGCTAGCTGTGAAAAATTTAGTCCTCTGGGGAGTAATATGTGTCCCAATTGTGGTGAATACGTTACAGTGTGTAGGGCTGCTCTAATGCTTCGGGATAAAATTCATTGTTGGACAGGAGAAATAACTGTAACGGAAGTTGTAGGTATTAGAGAGTACACCAAAAATGGCTTAAAGAATTATGCATGGGAAAGTTTGGTAGGTTTTGGAAGATATTTCTAAATATATAACTGTAAGGCAAAGTAAAGCTGTAATAATTGAAAGGATATTTGTGATGGTAGGAAAAAATGTTGAAATTTTATTACAAGAACAAAATGTTTTATTACATTCTATAGGTAAAAATTTATGTGTTATTGGTATACAATTAGCGTTAATTATGATAGTTTTGGCGTTATATTTAATTTTTAGATGAGGAATAAATTTACAATGATAGATAAGTTTAAGACGTAAAACTAGGCATGAACAAAATATAAGGATAATTATGGCAGTAAAAGTTGTTAAACCCGTAAAATCAGAAAAACAGGTTATAGATCCTGACAAGAATATAGCTTTGCAGAATGCTGTTGCTAATATTGAAAAAACTTATGGTAAGGGATCTTTAATGCGTTTGGGGGATGAACCTATGAAGAAAGTTCAAGTTATTCCCACAGGAAGTTTATCTTTAAATTATGCTTTGGCTGTAGGAGGAGTTCCAAGAGGTCGTATAATTGAGATCTATGGCCCGGAAATGGGAGGTAAGTCTAGCCTGTGTATGCAAATTGTTGCTCAGGCACAAAAGTTAGGTGGGACATGCGCTTATGTTGATGCAGAGCAAGCTATGGATCTTAATTATGCTAAAAAAATTGGTGTGGATGTAGCTAATCTCTGGCTTTCTCAACCCGATTATGGAGAACAGGCTTTATCTATTGTTGAGGAACTTGTTTGTAGTGGGGCAGTTGATCTCGTTGTAGTTGATTCTGTTGCAGCATTAACTCCCAAGAGTGAGATAGATGGGGAATACGGGGATGCTCAAATGGGTGCCCAGGCACGTCTAATGGGTCAAGCTATGAGGAAACTTGTTTCTATTGTAGCTAAGTCTAATACTACATTGATATTTGTAAATCAATTACGTATGAAGATAGGCGTAATGTTTGGAAATCCGGAGACTACTACAGGTGGAAACGCTTTGAAATTCTATGCTTCAGTAAGAATCGATGCTAGAAGGGTAGAAGTTATAAAGGATGTTAATGGTGTGGCAATAGGTAGCAGGACTAAGCTTAAAGTGGTAAAAAATAAAGTAGGACCCCCATTCCGTGAGACCATAGTAGATATTATATTTGGAAAAGGTATTGATTATTTATCTGATCTTATTAATATGGCTACAGAAAGAAATGTTATACAGAAATCAGGTAGTTGGTATAGTTATAAGGGGGATAGAATTGGTCAGGGTATTGATTCAGTAAAGGAGTTTTTATTGACTAAATCTGAGTTACAGGATGCAATACAAAAAGAAACTGAAAAAATATTATTTGGGTAAATAACATAGGTGCTTGTGACGTGATAGTCTGATTGAACTGATTCTATATCGGGGTTAGCATAGGTTCAATTTTAAGTTCTCTAGTAAGTCTGACCAATTGCAGATCAACTGCCAAGCACCTGTTAATTTAAAGGATAAATTATGAGAATTAAATTAGTTGGTGGAGGTATAGGGTCTGATATAGAAGAACCTACTGATACCGAAACTATAGTATTATTTCAAGAGGACTTAGATAAGCTTGTTATTGAAATATCTAAGCAATCATTTGACTTTAATAAGCAGATGGATGAGATTGAATCTATGCAGGTAAATCTTAATGCTTATCCTGAGGAAGATGTAGCAGGTATGAATCAATTATATGCTACAGTACAAGGTCATTTGAGTAGAGCCAGTAATATTCATATTTCTATATTGCGTGAGAGAGCTCAGTGGCAGAGATACAATAGTCGTTTGAAAAGAATATATAAGAAAAAAGAAGTTGAGATGTTATCTTCTGATGATAAAGTGAAGGCTTTAAAGAATAAGGAACTACAGTCTGCTGCAGTTCAAAATACTATGCCCGAGGTAGTAAAGCTAATGAATATTGTGGAGGGTATTTTAAATGATCTTGAGGCTTTGATTGATATAGTGAAGGAGAAACAAGAAACTTTGATGAATGTTAATGTAAATTTATCTCGTCAACAGCGTAATGTAGAATCTCTTATTGGATTGCAATATCCTGTTGTAGCCTCAAAAAATAATAGAAGGTCAGGTAATGCCTAGAACAATAACAACATATGCAGAAGCTGAATACAAATCCTGTTGTGAGGAGATTAAAAGCGTAGATGAGAAAGTTTTAATGATATCTAATGAAGGTCAATATTGTATTAGTCTTGTTCCAAGATGGTCTAATTGGGGTTCTACTTTAGAAGATGGTACAAAACTTCAGATAGGCAAAGTTTATAAGATAACAATAGAAGTGGAGGATTGAGATATGGGTAAATCTATTAAACAACAATTGTTAGATTATTTTGGGAAGGTTAAGGTTCCTTTAGCAGTGCATGAATTTAGATTTATAGAGGCGAGTCAAAACAACATAGCAACAAGATTGAATGAACTCGAGAGAGAAGGTAAGTTATTGAGTAGATATAGAGTAGGTAAAAGATTTAAAGAATGGTATTGTTTAACTAAATAATAAATAACTTAATTAAGGAGATACAAAATGAAAGTAGCATTAAAAGAATCAAATTA
>JBBACR010000035.1:0-5564 GCA_041656875.1 Candidatus Pacearchaeota archaeon | reverse complement strand
GAGAAGGTAAGTTATTGAGTAGATATAGAGTAGGTAAAAGATTTAAAGAATGGTATTGTTTAACTAAATAATAAATAACTTAATTAAGGAGATACAAAATGAAAGTAGCATTAAAAGAATCAAATTATGACCCACTTCCTGAGGGGGTTTATAGACTTATTGTAATGGATTGCACCCGTCAAACAAATAAGTCTAACAAAGAAGAATTCAATAGTTGGAAACTGCAGGTAAATGAGGATAGTGAGTTCAATGAAAAAACTATTTCATTTGCTTCCAATTTGGAATCGATCAATGCTCAATATGCAAGCTTTCTTAAGGCTTGTGGACTTCCTATAGATGATCTTAATTTAAAAGAAGGTATTGAGATAGAGACAAATGACTTCATCGGATCTGAATTATTTGCTGAGGTAAAAATAGCTAATAATACCATGGGTAAACCCGCGAACAAATTTGTATGGTTTAAATCCATCGATGAGTATCAGAAACAGATACAACAGGCATCTCAGAAATTTGCAAGGCCTGCAGCAAAATCTGCGGTTACAGTACAGCAATCTGAAGAAGAAGAAGCTGCACCTAATTCAGCTACAGAACAGGTTAATCTTGTGACAAAACCTGTGACAAAACCTGTGACAAAACCTGTGACAAAACCTGTGACAACAACTTCGGCACCTGTTGCATCAGGTAAAAAGTTGGATTTTCCAGCTTAATATAGGTTGGTATGTATTTTTGCCTCTCGTCTGTTGGTTGATGGTGGGAGTGCTTGCAACTAGTATGCAGCACTAGGATATTAGCCAAGACGGGAGACAATTTTATTTTTAGGGGCAGGTATGAATAAAGAGAAAAAAATAACAAAGCAATATCTTAAGAAATTGGCAAAAAGAGAGACAAATAAAAAGTATAAGGAATGGGGTATTGCTGTAAAGGAACGTGATGGTAATTCTTGCATTGTTTGTGGAGCTAAGAAGATGCTGAATGCCCATCATCTCATACCTCGTGAAATAGTGGAATTTAGGTTTATGGTAATTAATGGGGTATCATTATGTCCGATGCATCACAAATTTAATCGGTATTTTTCTGCTCATCGTAATCCCATTGCTTTTTTGCTGTGGTTTAAGTATAATCATACAGAACAATATTCAAAGTTAGTGACTGAATGGATAAAATATTGGGATAAAATAAAGGAGTTACACAATGTTAATAAAGAAATCATTTAGAGTGGTTCTTAGTGGGGCCTATCAAAGCTTTGAATTTAAAACTTCTATAGCAGAAGATTTTGATATAAGATCAGAAGATGAGGAGGCCGTTAAAAAAGCTTCTGAAGCTTTACAGAGCACTGCTGTGGATATTGTGTATAAAGATATTGAAGCACATGTAATGTATGATCCTGACTTCAAGATTGTTATGGATGTTAGAGCAGATGCTCTTAAAAAAGCTTCAAAAATTGTAAAATAATAAATAGGAGTTTATATGTTAATAATAGATATTTTAATATTGAATGTTATTATATTATACATTTTATCACTTGTTAGGGTGTTCTGGTGGAGCTATGCAGGTAATTCACATCCTCCATATCCTGTGGTTATAAGACAGAATTGGGGTAGTAGGTTACTGTTGTCTCTAGTGGATGCTACAATTCCATCAAAACAATGGAGGTTGATTAACACGGGTATAAAGATTGAGGCTCCTTTATTTAGAGATAGCCTAAATATAAGACTTGTTACAGAACGTTCTGAGCGTTTTGGATGGGATTTAATAAACTATGGTTATACTATTGAAAATGAATTATATGTAATTGTGTTCAATAATCATCCAAGGTACCCCACTCGTATTCATCCTGGAGATCCATTTTTAACAATATCTTTTGGAGGTGTATTATTGGCAGGATTTTTACATGGTAAAGAAAAAACTGTTACTGATAATGATATAGTTGAAACTATATCAAAAGAGAGATGAAATGAAAGTTGTGACGCAAAAGGAGATTAACATGGCAGATAAAAATTTGATATGGGTATTAAATAAAATCAAAAAACTCGTAGAACATAATTATAATGAGATAGCGGTTAATCTATTAACACAACTTATAAAGGAACTGGAAGCTCAAAAAAAGAAGTAGCATTTACATGCTTTGCGAACGTCTGCTTAACACTAACATTAACATTAAGGAATAATTTATGTATTCTACGATGAAATTTGCTGAATATATTAAACCTGTAAGGACCCGTGTTATTAATGAGGCAATTAATATAGCTAAAGATTTGAAAGTTACACCTACTAAGACCACTTGTGAGAAGATCTCTATCAATTCTGATGGAAAATTGATTTCAGATGTGTATCCTGAGGGGAAGGTAATGACTCGCTATGCTTTTGAAAAGTTGTATAAGATACTTGGTATATCTGGGTCCTTTGCGTTGAAGATTCCGTTAGACTTATTGATTACCAATATGCATAGATTGTTGGGAGAAAATAGTTCTAATACTATTATTATGCTGGAGCGTAATGATGGATCTGTGGCAGGATTTGTTAAAAAGCAATATGATGAAGCTTCTTATTTGGATACATTATCTTGCTTCTCAGATCGAGAATCAGTCCAGTATATTGATATTGGGGAGATAATGCTTACTATCTGTTTAGGGTTTCAAAAAACTCAGTTTAGGGATCCTGATAGTTCTTCTGAGAATGATTTTTTAATGGCAGGGTCACATATATATGGGTCCATTCTTAAAGAAACTCAACTTAAGCTGGAATCTATTCTTTATAGGACATATTGTACTAATAGTTTTGTTATGCCATTCTTTGGAAAAATTAGAGCAGATTATAGACTAACTCCTGAAGCTAGGCTTTTGGATTTTTCTAAAAATGTAGAACATTATGATGAAGAGTTGCTATTAGCTATTAAAACTAATTCTATAGGAATTGAAGAGAGGCGCATGTTTGAGCATGAGATCGCAGGTATATTCAGGAAACTTCAGAAATATGTTGGGGGTTCTACAGCTGATCAGCTTATTGGAACAAAGGAGGAAGATAGAAAATTGATTATTCAAAGAGTGGATATTTGGAAAGAGGAAAATAAACGTAATAAGATGTTTGGGTTGCCTATTAATGAACCTAGTATGACTGATTTCAAGACTTATACTGTATTAAATAACGTCACAAACTATGCTGCAAGTGTTCATGAATCTACAAAGAGATCAATAGAGATTATAGCAGGCACAGCATTAGGTAATATACTTTTAGGAACAAATAACTGAGGACATTATGAGAATTGGATTTGATGTGGATGGTGTAATAGCTAACTTTACAAAAGTGTTTACTGGTATACTTAATGGTATTAATCCAAAATGTCCTATATTAAATGATTATTCAGAGGTTTTACATTGGTATTATGATAAATTTTTACCTGTGACTAAACTAGAGATTAAAAGAGCATGGGAGATAGTGGATAAAAATCCTAACTTTTGGAGATCTATACCTCCTATTAAGAATATAAAAGTTGTAGTTGATTTTGTAAATCATAACAGGCATCAACATGATTTTTATTTTATAACATCTAGACTAGCTACGGGTGGTATTTCCGCTACATATCAGACAATAAATTGGTTACGGGCTATGGGATTTAGAGATCCTCAGGTAATAGAGACATCAACGAAGGGTAACATTATTGAATTTCTAGGTATAAGATATTATATAGATGACAGAACTAAGAATTGTTTAGACGTAGCAGAGAAATCTCCAGGCTGTAAGATATATTGTCCTAATTATCCTTATAATGCAGATGTTGTAAATTCTGTTATAAAAGTTCCTTCAGTTATTGAATATATAGAGCAGGTAAAATGGGGTATGGATAAATGAACTCTAATATAGAAAAGTTTGGTACTAGGGTAAGAGAAAGACTTAAAGATTCTCAAGAACTTATGGCTGTTAGAAGTAGTAGTCCAAAACCAATGGTAATTAATAAATCCTTAACAGATACTTTAGGATGTAATGAGGATAATACAGATAACAGAGTATATCAACAATATATACAGATAGATAGGAATACATATTATATTGTTAGAAAAACTGTGCCTATTATGCCTTCTGGATTTTATGGGGTAGCTTATGCAGAACCTCCAATAGATTTTATATTTGTAAAAACAGAAATAACACAGGATGATTTTATACCTATGGAAGGGTATATTGTAAAAGATGTAATGAATGATATAGATACATTTTGGGATTGTTCAAGTAGTTTTGAAAAATATGGATTTATCCATAAGCGCGGTATACTTTTATTTGGACCTGCAGGTGGGGGTAAGACTGTAGCAGTTCAAGAGATATGTAAAAAAGTAATAAGTAATGGAGGTATTATATTTTCTTTTACTTCTGGTGGTGTGGAATGTAATGTTTTTGGAAAAGCATTATCTAGATTTCGTATAGTAGAGCCTGATCGTCCTGTGGTATGTATATTTGAAGACATTGATGCTATAATTGAAAAATATGGGGAGTCAGAACTACTTCAATTACTAGATGGTGGTATACAGATAGATAAAGTATTGATGTTAGCTACTAGTAATTATCCAGAACGTTTAGATAGGAGAATCATTTCTCGTCCTAGAAGATTTGATCGCATTATATTTATTGACACTCCTCCGGCATTTGCCCGTAGAAAATTTTTCGAGGGTAAATTGAAGGGTGTATCTGATGGAATTATAGATACATATGTAGAGGCTACGGATGGACTATCTTTTGCAGCTTTATCAGAACTGATTGTTTCTGTTCATTGTTTAGGTAATGATTTTAAGTCATCTATAGAATTATTAAAAGATCTTATGAAACATTCTTATAATAGTAATAATTTTAAAAAATCATATGTAGGATTTGAGAAACAATGAAAAACTATTGGAATCCACAGCGCAGGGCTATGCTATATAACGATTATTTTGGAGATAAATGGCCGGATAGCAAGTTTATGATATCTGATAGATGGATATCTGCTACTTGGTTTATTGGAAATAATTACAGGAGTGAGAGTAAACGTAATGATAAAGATGAACCGTTTTTTGGCGCATATCCTAGGGGTTATTTAAAAAGAACTTCCTGTATGTTTCCCGATGCAGTTAATATTTTACATCTATTTAGTGGCTCTCTTACAGATGAGCAGGTTCATGAAAATTTACTAAATAATCAGGAAGCTTTTAGAGTAGACTGGGATAGAGTGAATAATCCAGATGCAGTATATGAGATTGAAAAAATATCGGAAATTTTTATACCTGGTTATTATGATTTAATATTTGCAGATCCTCCATATTCAGTTGAAGATGCTGAGCATTATGGTAAATGTCTTGTAAATAAGCAGAAAGTTTTGCAGGAATGCCATAAGATATTAAAACCTGGAGGGTCCTTACTATGGATGGATCAATCACCTCCAATTTATGCTAAAAGGGATTGGAATTTTTATGGAACAATATCTATTTATAGATCTACAAATAATAGAATTCGTGGTGTAATGATGTTTGAGAAAATATAAGGGTATGTGAATGAAATTTTATAAGAAGACAAAGGATCATTTAGGTAGAACTATAATT
>JBBACR010000034.1:0-9549 GCA_041656875.1 Candidatus Pacearchaeota archaeon | reverse complement strand
TGAACCTATTAAACTTAATACTGACCTTAAAGAACCTGGCAGAGAAACACTTGTTTCCTGGCCTCAACTTGAAAAAACTATTTTTAGGATTAATCAGGGCGGACAGGCAGAAAACCCGATTAAGACACCTACTCCTGAATTTAATTTAGCTGGAAATGGGAAATATAAGAAAGGATTAAGTGCTGTTTATGATGTGAATGGAGGAAAATTTGATTCATCTGAAGATGGCCCTACAGGAGATTTAGGACATGGAACTACTCATGAAATTAATTCAAATATGAGAAAGAAAGTTAATGCAGAATTAAGAGCCTATGTTATGAGAAATGGACAAAGAGTACTCGACAATCAAGGTGGAGCTACACTCGGAGGATATAATGCATTTTTATCATTATATAAAGATAAAGATGGAACTGTTCAGGCTAGAACTATTGCCTTAAAGGAACCTGAATTTGATTTTGGAGATATTCGAGCATATGTTCCAAGTCAGATGACTGGGACTAGTTCATATGGTACATATATTAATGGTGAGAGAAGCCTCTCTGACTGGCAATATCATCCACTTTATGTATTTGATGAATTAACTTCTTATTCAAACGGAGCTATTGTTTCTTCTGAAGAAAATAGAAGAAAAAGCACATCAGTTGTTGATTTTATGTCATATTCTGTTGCACTTGGACAAGCAGTGCAACAAAGAGATCCTACTTACTGGAGTAATGAAAACGGAGAAAAATTCAGAAGCTTCTTAGGATACAGTCTGGAAAGAGCACTTGATGCTGAAAGCAGGCAATATGGGGGAAATTTACAATATGCAAGAGAGAAGTTTAATAGTTATATTGATGAAAATGGAAGAAACTTTTTAAGAAAGACATATGGAGCAGCTTGGACAAAAAGTACATTTGGATTTTAGATTACAATAAATTTATTAATGATATTTTTCTATTAATTAGATAAATAAAAAGAGGCAAAGATGAATTTAATATTTAAAAGAAATAAAAAAGCACAGGAAACAATGGGAATGTCATTTGGAATGATATTTGCAATAATTCTGATGATATTTTTTATTGTAGTTGCATTTATTGCAATAAAAGCATTTCTTGAAACATCTAATTGTGCAAAAGTAAAAATATTTGTTGATAAAGTTCAAACAGAAGTAGATAAAACTTGGAATTCTCAACAAGATGATTCAGTTATTACAGGATCACTTCCTTCAAGTGTAGATTATATTTGTTTTGGTAATTTATCTCGGTCAATATATGGAGCTTCAGAAGTTATTGGGCAGGATATTGAGATTTATGAGGTCTATGGTGCTAATATGTTTATTTATCCAATAGGAAGTTCTTGTGAAATGCCTCACCATAAAATAAAGCATTTAGACCTTGAAGGAACAACTAAAAGTGAAAATCCTCTTTGTATTCCTGTAGAAAAAGGAATTATAAAAATTAAGATAGAAAAAGCATTTGAAAAAAGACTTGTTAAAGTCTCAAAAGTTTAAACAGATTTTATAAATTCGATTTTAGCAAGAATTGAGAAAGTTATGTGAATATGATAAGAAACAAAAAAGCAATAGAGATGGGTTTTAACTGGATTTTTGCGATCTTAGCTGGAGGATTTATATTATTTCTTGCAATTTATGCTGCAACTAATTTTATTGGAATGGGACAAAACACAATTAATACAGAAACTGCTGCAAAAATTGTTGCAGTGTTTGACCCTCTTGAAACAGGACTTGCATCTGGAAAATCTTCTGAGATTAACTTGGTAAAAAAATCCAAAGTATATTTTGAATGCGACCCTCTTCCAAATCCACCTTTCGGACAGCAGATAATTGCATTTTCAGAACAAACATTTGGAACCAAATATAGTCAAAAAAATAGAGGAGTTCCAATAAATGATAAATATGTTTTTGTTGAAAGTGTTCTTGAAGGTAAAAAAATATATTTGTTTACAAAACCATTTTTTATGGCATTTAAAGTTGCTGATGTTATAATTATGGGAATTGATGATTATTGTTTTTATGATACTCCTATAGAAATTCGAGATGAAATAGAGGGACTTAACCTAAAAAGCATTCATTTTCCTAATTCCACTGAAAAGTGTGAAGGTAAGAAAGTTTGTTTTGGTAAAACAGTTAGTTGTGATGTAAAAGTTTCGCTTAAAGATAATCTTGTTCAAAAAGATGGTAAAAAGCTTTACTTTGTAGATAATCTAATATATGGTGCTATTTTCGCTTCTCCGGAAATGTATGAATGTAATGTTAAAAGACTTATGAATAAGTTCAACGAACTAGGGAATATTTACATAGACAAAATCGGGATAATTGAAAGAAAACAATGTGAACCCAAAATACAGGCAAAATTAAATATTTTAATGGCTGGAGCTAAAAGCCTTAAGACTTCAAAAGAGTTGATAAGACTCTATGAACAAGCTCAAGAAATTGATCAAATAAATGAAGAGTCAAAACCTGGTTGTAAACTATACTAAAATGAAAATATTAAAAATACCCAAGTCAAAGCGCTCACAATTACAGATACAGGAGATGGCATTTATGCTTGTTGCTGTATTATTCTTCTTTGTACTAGTAGGATTATTTATTGCTTCTTTGATGTATTCTAATTTAAAAGAAGATGCAACTGAAATTGCAGAGACAAGAACCCTTACATCAGTTACAAACCTAGCAGATTCTCCCGAATTCAGCTGCGTTTTATCAAAATCAAATTGCGTTGATGAAGATAAACTTATTTCACTAATAAATAAAACCAGTTATATGAATTTCTGGACATTTAGTAGTCTAAAGGTAGTTAAATTTGGGGCATTTAATAAAAGTGAAAAAGAAATGATAAAATGCACAAGAGCAAACTATCCTGAATGTGAATTATTTTTAGTTTATGATAAGGATATTTCAAATGAAAGGGCAATTTCAAGTTATGTTGCTCTATGTAGAAAAGAATATGAAAATGGATATACTTATGATAAATGTGAACTTGCAAGACTAGTTGCAGGAACTGGATTAAAAACTTAATAACATGATAAAAAAGAATAAATTAGGGCAGCAGGAGATATTGGGATTTGTTTTAATAGTTTTACTTGTAACCATAATGGGGGTTGTATTTTTATCATTTTCAATTGGAAAATCAAGACCAACTAAACAAACAAGTGCAGAAATTTCTAACCTCCTTGAAGCAAGTATGTATCATACAACTGAATGTGCTGTTAATTATGTTCCTCAGTATAGGGAGGTTCAAGACTTAATAAAAGAATGTTATAAAAATCCTGAACAAAAGTGCTTAAATGGTAAGGGGGTGTGTGTTGTTCTTGAATCCACGTTCAAAGAATTAATTGACCAAAGTTTAACTGTAAGTGAAGTTTCTCCAAATAAGGCATATATATTAAAAATACAGTATAGTTCTCTTAACAGTTTAAATGAAACCATAGAGATACTCAAATTTGAAGAGGGTATTTTTAAAAACTGCAGTTCAAAACCAGGGGGAAGCCATTCAATTGCAGTAACTCTTAGCTCTGGAACAATTGATACAGAACTAGAAGTATGTAGAGGCGAAATATAAGTATGCTTGAAAGTTTTCTTTTAACTTATGGATACATAATTTTGTTTATTGGAACTTTTTTAGAGGGTGAAACTATTCTGCTAATTGCAGGATTTTTAGCTCATGAAAAAATATTATTTCTTCCGTTAGTGATAATTGTTGCAGCAGTAGGGGCATTTTTAGGAGATCAATTCTTTTTTATGATTGGAAAAATAAAAGGCAAAAAGATTATTAAAAAATATAAACTAATTGAAAATCAAGTTAGCAAAATCAATAGATTAATTGAAAAATATGATATTTCTTTTATGATAGGTTTTAGATTTGTTTATGGGATTAGAACTATTACCCCATTAATAATGGGAACAAGCAATATCCCTACTTCAAGATTTATGGTGTTTAATGCTATTGGGGCTATTTTTTGGGCAATTCTTATTGGATGTCTTGGCTATTTATTCGGAGCAACTTTAACTATTATTCTAGGAAGAATAAAGCATCTTGAAATGCAGATAATAATAGGGTTTATTATACTGGGGGCATTGATTACATTATTTAGATTTATTAAAATAAAATATGAATCTAAAAAGACTCTAAAGAATGATTAGTTTTCTTTAAGGATTTCTTTTATTATCTTATATACTTCAGGAGTTTTACTTGGACTTACCATAAGCGTATGCAGATATTGAAAGTTAGACCCTTCACAAGTTCCATTAATAAAATAGTTTTTTGCATAGCTTAGATAGGCACTGTTATTTGTAACTACTTTATCTCCTGTTTCTCCATCAGTGTCACAACCAATTCCAATTATGTTATAGATAGGAATTTTGGGGTTTTTTGCATTGTCGAGTTTATTTAAAAATAGATTAGCTGGGTCCATATCTTCACACTCAAGTTCAGCCCCAAAAACAGAACAATACTTGAGAACGGTTCCATTTACTCCATGATTAGGGCTTGCTATAAGTATTGCTTTAGATATATCTCCTTCTCCAAAAATCTGAAGATATCTTCTAAACACAAGTCCGCCCATACTATGAGAGATAATTATTACTTTCTCCCTATTTGTTTTAAATTTAACACTATTAACTATATCATTAAGCCTTATTGCATAAGTATCTAGATTATCCTGTTTAGTTTGAAGAATAATGTTTTGGTCCCTACTTTGGTAGCTATCAAAGTAATAACTTGCCTTAACAGTTACAGGATAGTTTATCTTGCCTAAAATTCCACTTAAATTTTCTTCTTCAGGACCAATTAGCATAGAACCTGCATCAAGATAACCTTCGTTTTCAAGAGCCCTTTGCATTTCATCAAAAATATTAAGATTATACTCTGCAGATACAATTTTACTGAAATCGTGACCATGTATAAATATTACTGGAAATTTGGTTTTGTCAGAATAGCAAGAATCATTGCAACATTCATGACATTGATTAAATAGGCAACAGGTCTGAACTTTTTCCATTAAAACAGGAGGATCTGGTGAATAATAAGAAAAGTTTGGAAAATCAATCTTGGTCCTACTTATTTGATTTATTGATTCATTTGAAATAAATGTCTCAGTCAGATTACTGAGGTTGGTTGTTAAATTTATAGAACTTAGACTGATTGAAATAAGGGCAATTTCTAATTCTTTTTCAATAAGACTAGTCTTTTTAACAGATAAATTATTAAAATCCAAAATTGCCTTGTCAATCACAGTTAAAGTCTCATTTGAAACATTAATATACTGGAAATTTTTAAGATCTGATTGAAGGGCAACTAATTTTAATGATGCTGAATTATATCCTGAAATCAGATTAAATACGGTTTTATTAAAGTAGCTTAGGTTGTTCTTGAAACCTAAAAATGAATTGTCTAATTCAGGGATTTTAGAGCTTAGCTCTGCATATTCCTGATTATTTAAAAAAACAGTTAGATTATTAATAGACTGATTCAAAGATGAAGCAGAGGCTTTTAAAGAGTCATATTCAAGAATAAGATTATCCATACTCACAGATTCGTTCAACTGATCTAAAGGTAATTTATAATCGGCTAAAAATGAACTGATTAATGCTTCTTTTTCTACTAATTCTAAGATTTGTTTTCTATACTCTTGATTTGCCTCTTTTTCTTCTAGATTAAGGTCATAATTTAAGGTTATTAAGAGATTTCTTTTTTTTAATTCTTCAGTTGTATGACAAAGAAAGGTTCTTTCACTTTTGCATTCTATATCAAACCTGTATAATTTTTGTCCTATTCCTTTTGAGGGGGGAACCAGGGTATAATTTTTAGTTACAGGAGCAATTATTTTAAGAGAAAAATTAGCATTATCAAGAATATGTCCTGAACTAATGTCAATAAAACTATAATCACAGTAAATAGAACAGAAAGGATTTGTCAAAATGTCAGTTTTTATTTTAATATCCTGAGACTCTCCATGAGAAAGGAAAAAATTTTCATTATCAGTAGTTATAGTAATTAAAACATCGTTTCCAAGAAACAGATTTATAAAAAGATAGATTTTTGCCCCAAATATGATCATGGCTAAAAATACACTAAATACTAAGAAAGCTAGAACTACCTTTCTTTTTTTAAATCTCCTCTTTTTCATTTTAAACTAATTGCAACATCATATAAAAAACTTCTGATTATAAGCTTAAAGATTAATTGTTATAATTACCTGATCTGCGTCCACTAAAGGCCTTAAACGTTCTCTTCCTTGTTTATGAGAACTTACTAGCTCTATAAAACCAAATTGTTCTAAAAGCTTGATATCATGCCTAACTGCCTTAAAATCCCTGCCTAAAAGCTTTGCTAACTTATATATTGATTCTGGCTGCTTTGTTTTACAGATATGAAGAAGCTTGGCTTTTTCATTACTAAGCAGCATTCTTAGGTTAGATATTTCTGAGTTCTTTTTGCTCCCTTTAATCTTATTAAAAATTGATGAGAAAGTACCTTCTTTTTCTACTAGAGTTATGGTTAAAGATTTTGATTGTTGAGCCATTTTACCTGTTTATATTGATAAAAAGGTATAGTATATAAATTTTTCCATATATCCAATATATATACTTTCTACTTAGGGTATATAATAATTGGTATATGTTTTATAATATACCCTATATTAAAACAGGGGGTTTTATAGGTTTAACTAAAAGCCTAAAAACATCATCCTGGCTTGTTTAGATAACTTAATGACAACAAAAGGTTTATAAATAAAAGCCTAAAAAAGCCGGTTTTTTAGGTATTTTTAAAGATCCCTATTGGAAAGCTTTTTAAAGGAAATTTCATATGACTATTTGTTGCTTTAAAGCAACCAATGACTAACAGTTTAAACAGTGTTTTAAAAAGAGACAACAGTGAAAAAGTCTATCCTAGTGTATTTAACACTAATGATTATTATTGTTGAAAGGAGGTTAATAAATAATGAAATTTAATTATAAGAAAGTAGCTTCAATATTCGCTAGTGCAATTATGCTTTCGAGCACAATTGGTTTTGCTGCTGCTGCAACTTATCCTTCACCTTTTACAGGTGGAGCTGCTGTAGTTTACGGTGAAAACGCTGCAACTACAGATATGGCTGCTGCAATTGATATCTACAAAGACTTATCAAGCAAGACAACTAGTTCAAGTACAAGTTCAACCACTGCTGTTGCTGGAGAAGCTGCAGCTATTGAAACTGGTGGACAAAAATTGTATTTAGGAGATTATATGAATACAACTAAATCAGCTTTCTCTAAAACTGAATTACCAACTGTTTTATCAGATGGAAAAATCTCAGATGAAGATGGAACTGACTTTACATATATCCAAAAGATAAATACACCTAATACTAATGTTGTGTATAGTAAAACATCAGACAATTTGGCTGAACCGATACTGAATTTGAACCTAGATTCATCAAGTATAAATTATAGTATGGAAGTAACATTCCCTACTGCAGTTAATGTAACAAAATTAACAAATAAAGATATAACTTTATTTGGTAAAAAATATACTTTCTCAGGAAGCGCATCAGATCTTACAATTAAAAAACTTGTATTATTCGAAAACGCACAATCACAAATAGTGAAATCTGGAGAAAGTGCTGATGTTACTGTTTCAGAAGCAAAGCATACTATTGCAATTACTTCTGTTGAAAGTGACGTAAAAGCTACAATAACTGTTGATGGAGTTTCACAAGCAGTAACTGAAGGAAACACATACAAAGTTTCTGGACTTGACCTTTATGTTAAAAACGTAATTGGTCCAAATGTTGCTGGTGAAACAAGAGCTGTTGAACTTTACTTAGGTTCAGCAAAGGTAACTCTAGAAGACGGAAATAGTGTTGTGAAAGGCTCAACAACTGTTTACGGTACTAGTGTTGCAATAACTTCATCTGGAAACAAAGTTTCTAAGATAGCTCTAACTGTTGTACCTTCATCTCTCGATAATAGAATAAAGTATATTAAAGAGAATGCAAGTATGACTGATCCTATATTTGGTACATTTAAGGTATCATTTGGTTCGATAGAACCAGGTCTAGCAGATACTGCTAGGGACGAAATACAAATAAAAGCTACTGGTGAACAAAAAGCAAAGCTTAAGTTTACTAACAAAGTTGGTAATACTTATGACCAAGAAATGTTCAAACCAAGTTCTGCTATTGCTTTATCTTCTTTGAAGAATGCAACTACTTTTGGATTTGATAGTTATGACGTTATAACTACAACATCTGGAGAGGCTAATGAAAATGACTATGTTATAACTGGAAGTAATGAATACTCTCAGATATGGCAAGTTACTAGAATAGACGTTCCAAACAAAAGAGTAGTATTAAGAGATATGGCTGGAGATAGTCAAACAATAAGTTTAACTGACTCTACTGTAGGCTCAACTGCTACATTATCACTTGCAGACTCAAGTTCTGCAACTATCACATTAGTAGGTAATACTACTGGTGGTAATCTTAATGTTACAGTGAATAAGGCAACTGCTGTTGTATATACTAAGGGCGGTGCAAAAATCGATATGACTGCACTTATAGCTCCTGCTAATGCAACAACAACTGGAGGTTTGATCAATATAACTGAAGAAACAGCATATAACGATGGGTCTTACACTAATAATGTAGACGGAACAATAGGATTAACTCCTATCAATGTTACAATGTTATATGATGCAGCTACAAGAACTGGAAACGATATGTACATCTATTCTATAGCTGTTCCTGACACTACTTCTAGTAATGGTCTTGGTACTGTTGGTGATTATGATACATACTACCTTACAAAATACGGTAGTGTTGTAAAATACAGTGGAAACAATGATAAAATTTTCGACATGATGTACTCAAAAAGCGCATCTGCTCTAAAAGTTTATATTGGAGAAATTGCATCATCAATAACACCTGGCTCAACTGGAACTGCAACTGGTGCTGTTACAATTGTTAAAGACTCAGAAATTGCTTCTGTATCTGACAAGAACTTAATAGTAGTAGGTGGAAGCTGTATTAATACAGTTGCTGCTAAAATATTAGGAAGTGATAGTCCATTATGTGCAGACGACTTTAGTGCAATAACTAAGGTAAGTGCAGGAGGATATATTATCCAAACTGTTACATCTCCATATAATAGTGGAAAAGTAGCTATGCTTGTTGCTGGATATAACGCTGCAGACACTCAAAATGCTGCTGCTAGAGCTGTACAATCAGACGTTAGTACTGATGTAGGGTCTCAAGAAGTTTATCCACAAGTAACTGCATAAGGTTATTTTTATTTTTTTTCTTTTATTTTTTTATTTTTTTTATCCTCTTGTGAGAACTAGGTCAAAATTATATTGTTAAATAGAAAAAAAGAGTTAAAACCAAAGCTATTTAAATGTTAATTCTTCTTAAATTTATATAAAGTGAGATTATAAATAATAACATGAAAAAAATATTAACACGAGCACAAGAATCTAAAAAAACAAAAAGAAATCAACTAATAATTGGACTTATACTTGTTGGACTTATGTTATTTAGTACTGCAGGTTATGCAATTGGTAACTATGG
>JBBACR010000033.1:0-10625 GCA_041656875.1 Candidatus Pacearchaeota archaeon | reverse complement strand
CTTTATTTAATTGGAATAAAACTTATGCAGATAGTTTATATTATGGTTTGAGTAATCCTTTTGGTTTTTATAATGAGACAACATTACCTAATTTAAATTCAACAGGATTAATCCGAGATTGGAATTCTACAGGTTTAATAAAAAATTGGAGTTCTGAAAGTTCATCTTTTAATGAAAGTAATTATTATAATTCTTCCCAAGTTGATTCTCAATTTTCTGCTTTAGTTATGGTTCCTGTTGGTTCTGTTATTTCTTATGTAAAAAATTTAACTAATACTCCTGCTTTGCCTGATGGTTGGGTGGAATGTAACGGACAAACTCTTTCCGACGCTGAAAGCGTTTATAATGGAATTGTAATTCCTAATCTTAATGGAAATAATTATTTTTTAATGGGTAATTCTTCTGGTTCTGGTTCTACTGGTGGAGAATCAACGCATACTTTAACAATAGGAGAAATGCCGGCACATCAACACACCCAATCTGCAAATCTTGGTGGGACCGGTTATCCTGCTTTTACTGGAAGTGGACAATTAGTTACAATAGTATCAACTTCTGGGGGAGGTGGTAGTTCTCCTTTGAAAACTGTTTCTGCAGGAGGAAGTGAGGCGCATGAAAATAAACCTCCTTATTATTCAGTTGTTTGGATAATGCGTGTAAAATGACAAACTTTAAAAATAAAATAAACATTGATGAGAGAATGAAAAAAATATTATTAGGCGTTGTTTTTTTAATGTTTATTTTATTTTCTCTTATTTTAGTTAATGCTGAAAGCATAGGTGAAGATTTTAAAGCCGGTTCTCCAATTACTCTTATTCAAGTTTGTCCTGCTTGTTCATCAGGTAACACAATTACAACAATAGATTCAACAGGAAATGTTGGGGGGCATTCTTCAATTACAATAGGAACAGATGGACTTCCAATAATAAGTTATTATGATACTACAAATGGAGATTTAAAAGTTACACATTTAGGCTCTATTTTTGGAATACCTTATTGGACAAGAAGATGAAAAATAATCAAAAAAAAAACTTAAATTTGTATTTTTATTAATTAGTATTCTCTTAATAACAACAATCCAAGCACAGACAATAAACAACTCAATAATTTATTCTGAAGGATTAAACTCAAGAATAAACATAGGAGATTATAATGTAGATTTTGATTATTTAGATGTTCAATCCAATTATATTTTATTTTACAATTTAAGTTACACTTCCCCTTGTTCAACAGCACAATTTTATTCAATATTTAACTATACAGAAACAGATACAAATATTACTCTCCCCTGTGTAGTTATCAACTTAACAAATCCAGAAAATAATTCAAACGCAACTTCATACTCAAACAAATTCATAGCGAATATAACAGGGGTAGAATTAGGAATAAAAAACGCAACATTAAATATTTACAATTCTTCAAATGATTTAGTAAATCAAACAATATTAACAATAATTGGAACACCAACATCAACAATAGTTAGTGCAGTTGTAACATTAGTGGATGAAATTTACCACTGGTTTATTTCAATATTTGACACTCAAGACAATCCACACACTTCAACAAATAGCACATTAACAATAGCAATCCCTCCAGAAATAACAATCAATGAACCAGAACCAATTTATTATTCAAGTAAATATAATTTACCCTTTGATTACACAATAACCGACGACGGAATAGGAATAAACAGAAGTTTATATTATGTAACAAACTCAACAGGAGATATAATAATAGCAAACACAACATTAACAAATCCAACAGATTCAATAACTTTTAATGTTCCAAGAGATGATATTTACAACATAACTTTATGGAGCATAGATAATAAAAATAATTCAAACTCAACAACAGTAGAATTCGGAGTTTACTCTCTCGGACCAGTAATACATTTACAAACTCCAATAGATAACTCTTGGACAACAATTCATTCAGTTAATTTTTCATTTACATTAACAGATTTAAATTCTATGTCTATCTGCACAATCTACACAAATTACACAGGAGAATGGAATCCTTTCTACACATTCTTTCCTCCAATTACAAACAACGGAACAATGTCAGTAGTGAGAAATGTAGCAAGTAATGGTTATTATTTATATAATGTCTGGTGTATGGATTCAGCAGGATTAAATAATTTTGCTTTAAATAACTTTAAATTTGGAGTAGATGATGAATCACCAGAAATATCAATAAACACTCCAAACGGAACATATTCCTCATTAACAGTTCCTTATAATGTATTAATTTCAGACGATGTTTCATCAGATGAATGTAGATATTGGGTAACGAGAGGAGCATCTTTAGAAATAGTAAACACAACAATTCCTTGTGAAAATACAAACGGAACATTCCTTGTCTCTTCAGATTTAACAACTTATACATTCCATTTATTTGCAAATGATTCAACAGGAAATTCAAATTATACTTCAACAATATTTAATGTTCAGACAACTTCTCCATCAACAGGAGGTAGTGGAGGAACAACTGAAGGAAAAAATCAAACAGCAGAATTTTCAATATTAACAACAAATTATTTAGATTATATAGATATAATATTAGCAAAAGATTCAATAAGAGCAAGAGAAAAAGAATTCCTTTTAGTAAACAAAATAAATGAACCTGTAACTGTAAATGTTTTTTGTTCTGAAGAAGGTATAGAAAGAATAAATACAAGAAATATTAGCATTTGTGATTATGTAGAATTTGAACAAACAGAATTTACTTTATCAACAAGCACACAAGACCCATCTTATGGTTCATTTAAACTAAAAACTCCACCAGATTCTTCAATAGGAGATGAATATTATTTTAATATCTATGCAACTTCAGATAGCAAATATTCTAAATTAAGTGTATCTGCGAGAATAACTTGGTTAGCATATTTTTATAAATGGAGTTATTTCCCATTCACAGAATTTGAATATCCTGTTTGGGTATTATCTTTGTTTTTGAGTTTTGTATCATTCTTTTTAGTATTCTTTATCTTTTCAAAGATAAAAAAACAAGCAGAAGGTTTTTGGATAGGGATAGCAATATTCACTTTAACATTCGCATTATCCATTTACCTTTTTTGAATAAAAATTCAAAAAAAGAAAGTTAATTAAATAAGAGAATATTAAAAAAGTTATGAAAGATTTAAAATATATTCGTGGAGAATTAATGGAATCAGTTCTATTTGTATTCGTTGGTATCTTTACTTCAATTGTAATCCCTATCGGAATAGGATTATCATTAAGAGGATTTGAAGAGAGTTTTATTCTAGGTTCAAGTTTAGAATTTGGAGCATATCTAACTTCTTTCTTAACTTATCTTGGTTTTATTGTAACTGCTCTTGGAATTGTATTATTTAATATATCTTCCACATTAACACTTAGAAAAGGTGAAAATGCAGTAACAACTCCTTATCCAAAAAATCCTCCTAAATTATATACATTTGGTAGATTATTGTCTGTAGATTACATTTATGCACCAGAAAAATACGGAATGCTTTACAAAATTGGAGAATATTTTAACCCAAAAAAGAATTTTATGCGTTGGTCTTTGAATCCTTTAAGAATGTTTGTTGTATCAATAATTGCATTTGGTATTTATGGATTATTTTTAATAGGAAACCCACAATTATCTGTTTCAGGTGTTCCACAATTACAACTTCAGCAAGTAACTTTAATATCTGAAATAGCATTTGGCTCTTTAGTTCCAGCATTCGCAGAAAACGGATTATTATTATTTGTTCTTATGACTTTAATGGGGATTCCAGCATATATTTGTGCAAAAAAAATAAGAAATCAATATGGTTATCCAGCATTCTTTGCAATGGGATTTTTAATAAGTATTTTAATGGGTTTCTTCTGGGGTTCTTTGCACACAATTGTTTATGGAAATTCTGATGCGAGTTTCTGGGCAACTGTTATTTTCGGAATTGGTGGAAGTTTATTGACTATCTTATTTGGAAATTTTATACCTTGGTATGTTTGGCATGTAATTAACAACGCATTTATATCTTTATCTATAGCAATTTCTTCAAAAGAAGATTTATTTATAATAACTTTAATCGGATTATTTTTTATAACAGTAGTTTGGGTTGGAATAGAATTATTTAATAGAAAAAGGATAAAGAAAAAACAACAATACAGCATAGAAGGAACATGAAAAATTCAACAAAAATAATTCTAAAAGTAATTTTATTATTTGTAATATTCTCATTCTTGGGTTCATTAATTGAATTTTCTTCAAGATTTTTAGGTGGTTCTGGAAGAGCATACGACAACGGAATTTTTCTTTTAACAGGACTAAAAATTTATTTTATTTATCTTTATGGATTAGTTGGGATAATTTTATTATTCATAGAAAAACTCTACGACAAATTAAAAATTAAATTAAGATGGAGAGGATTATTAAACGGAATTTCAATAACAATTATAGAATTAATATCTGGATTAATCACAATAGGGATATGGGGATTTAATTTCTGGGACTATAGTAATAAATTATTAAACTTTAAAGGAATCATAAGTTTGCCTATGTTTTTGCTCTGGACAATTTTTGGATATTTATTTTCTTTATTTTACAAATTCATTTATAAAAAATTGAACAAAAATTCAAAAAAGATAAATATATAAATAAGTAATTATTAGAAGAGATATGAAAACAAAATTAAATGAAGAAGATTTTATGTTTCAGAAAGTAAAAATAAAAAAAGGATTTTATAAGGAAAAAGTAGGGTTTGTTAATGAAATTGTTGGAAGTAAAAATATTGGTGTAAATTTAGAAAATGGAAAACATATTTACTTCACAAAAGATTATTTGGAGATAATAAAATAAATGAAAAAGAAAAATAAACTTTTAGCAGTATTGGGAGTAATCTTATTAATTTCAATTCTTGTAGTAGGTGCTTATTTCTTAATAAATAATTTGCCACGACAAAGTATACTTTCTGTTTCTAATGTTAATGTAAATATTGAAAATGGAAAAGTATTTTGGGTTATTCAAGCATCATCAAACAAAGCCGACGAGGTTTTTTCTTTCAGTTATAAACCAAATAAATATACTATGGATAATGGAACAGAAGTTACACCAAAACAATATTTATCTTTAACATTTTCTCCAAAAGAAAATAAATGTGAATATCAAGTTACAAAAAGAGAAGAAAAATATAACTTTGGATTATCTACTTTTACATATTATACTCTTAGTAATCCAGAAAGAATTATGAATATAGAAATTGTAGATGGAAATGGAATATCAAAAACTATGGATGGAACAATAATTGATTCTGTTCAATTTTCAGATTCAGATGGAAGAGGAAGTGTTGTTGTAGAAACACAAGGTGCATTAACTGGAAAATATGATTGTCCTGATTATGATAATGTTGCTGTATATAAAGCAAAAGATGGAAATTATGGATTTTTCTATTATAGTGATTTAAGAGCATTACTTGAAAATGTAATATTTGGATGGGAAGAATCAACACTTAGTGAATTTGTATCAAATAATGATTTACAATATAGCACCTTTGCAAGTTCATTCGATGGGGTTCCTTCTTTTAATACAAATGAAGTAATTGGTAATTTGGAAAATATGGGTTCTGTGGTTTTCACAATAACAGCAGACCAAGATTATTTTGATAGTTTTGTTTATACACCTCCACAAACAGCAGAACCAAAGATAGGAGAAATAGTATGTCCTGATTTGAATGTTGGAGATAGTTCTTCAATATCTGCAGAGATAATAAATGAAGCATCAGGAAAAGGATTAATTTCCGTAAAAGCATCATCATCTTCAATAAGTGTAAGTCCATCTGCAACGAATGTAGATGTAGAAGATAGTAAAACAATATATTTCTCTTTGAAAGCAGGACAAGTTGTTAAAGATTATTCAATTAATTTAGAAGCGTGTGGAGTTGATCAGTTTTCATCTGTAAATTGTGTTTCAAAAACTTGTTCAGGTAAAATAGTTTCTGAATCTACAAATGTTAATTCATATTGTGGAGATGGGATTTGTCAAGAAAACGAAAACTTCAATTTCTGTCCAGAAGATTGTGAAGAAGAATTAGAAGAAAACGAAGATAAAACTTGCCCTTACTTCTGGCAAGAATATCACGAAGGAACAGATGGTGGATTATTTGGATTATTAGAAGGAGAACCTGCTGGATGTTACACTGCTGGATGGGTTTATTTTACAATCGGTGGAGCAATAGTATTCTTATTGATAATTGTTTTAGCATTAATCTTTAGAAGAAGAGAAAGTCCACAAATAACAAAATAATTTAATTTTGGAAAATTTTAGATAGATTTATAAATATCACTATTGTATATCTATAATGGATAAAGTTACAAGAGGGCAAATAATAAGAACAAATGCTGTTTATGGTGGAAAACCAAGAGCAAATGATTCTTTAGATTATGCAATAGAGAAAGCGAATGAAGAAAAAAACTTTTATAGAAAACTTGCTTATTTAGTTCGTTCAATGACTTCCAATCACACATTTATTGACGGAAATAAAAGAACTGCTACAACTATTATATTATCTGAATTTGCAGAAGAAGGGATAAACATAAATGAAAAAATGTTGACAAACACGATAATAAATCTCGCAAAAACAGGAGAAGGAGATATAAATATAATTGAGAGGAAATTAAGAAGATGTTCAAGAAAGTAGACAAAGAAATGATTGAAAGATGCGTAAAAGCGTTAGAGTTTTACGACGAACACGGGCATTTGCCTTATGAAAAGAAAAAGATACTTGTAAGTGTGAGTTATGAATCTTTAGAAAAATTAAAAGGAAAAAATAAGAGTAAAGAAATAGATAATTTAATTTTGAAAAATTGAACAAAAATTCAAAAAATAAAAACATTTAAATACTTTGATATTATTAATAATTTATGAAAGCGAGATTATTTTCAAAAGGAAGTATAATTGTAGCATTAAAAGGATTAGCAAGTAGTATTGTTTCTGGTTTAACTTCTTTCGTTTTCGTAGCATTTGCTTATTGGTTAATTAATTCAAAACAAATGTATGCAGTAGGTGGTTTGTTATTATTATTCACTATGTTATGGCAATATTTATTCTGGGGATATTTAAATAGAATCTGGTGGAAGTGGAATTAAAATGGCAGAAAAAAATATTTTTAAAATGGAGAAAGGAACTAAGTGGACTCTATCAGGATTTATTTTCTTAATTTCTTTAGGTTACATTTTTTCTTCATTAGGAAAATCTGATTGGACACAATGGACAAGTGCAGGATTAGGAATACTTTTTGGAGTTTTTATTTTCAGCGAAGCAGGAGTTTTAGGATATATAAAAAATAAAGGTTGGAAAAAAATAACTTTTAGTGATATAGTTGTTTGGGTATCATTTATGTTAGGAACAATTTTAATAGTTAATAGTTTCCTTATAATTCAATCTATAAGAGAATATGCACCAATGTGGTTAACAAACTTCTTAGGATTAACTGGTGCTATTGCAGGTGGATTAGCAGGAATATTTGCAATATTAATGCTTTTCACAAAGAAACCAACTGCGTAATATTGGAGGAAAAAATGGCAAAAAAGAAAACAAAAGCAAGAAAAAAGAAAAGATAAGATAATCTTTTTTTCTAATTTTTTTATACCTTTTTTTTAAAAAAATGTTACAAGATTTTATTGATGATTTAGAGTTAGATGAATAAATTTTTAAATAACTATTCCTTAAATTAATTATGTTAACTTACGAAGAAATAACTGCTGTAACACAATCATTTCCTGTTTTAATTGTAGAAATTATAATATGGTTGTTTCCATTAATAATTTATTTAATTATAGCAGGAACAAGAAAATCAAGAACTTCTTCTGGTGTTAGATTAAGTCATTCTATGTTAAGTTTAAGAAATTTAAATGGATGGATTGCATTTTTTGTCTGGTTTATTCTTCAATCTATCTTGTTTTTATTCTTCCTAATATTTCCTTTCTGGACAAAACTTTTCTGAATAAAAATTCAAAAAAGATAAATATATAAATAAGAGAATACTAAAAAATATATGAAATACGAATTAAAAGAAAGTGGTTATGGTAAATTCAAGCATTTAGTCCCAAAAAGAATAACAGATAGAAAAGCAGAACAATTAGAAAAAAAAGGTATAAAAATATATGATTCATATAAAGAAGCAAAGAGGGAATGTTGAGATGCCTTTAATAGAAAAAGGGGAAAAAATATGAAAAATTCAAAAAAGAAAATACTTAAATGGATTGGAGGATTAGCATTATTTTTATTTGTAATTTCTGGGTTTATATTAACTTGGGAATTTATTAGTGAACACGCAATTTGGTTCTTCATAATCTCTGGAATAATTGTCTTTATTTTTGTAATAATTGGATTATTTACATTCAGAAAAGTTTGGAGAAGGTTTAAAAAATATTGGGGAATACAATAATTCTACAAGGAATTAATTAATTATAGACAAGATTTTTATACAAAGTCATGTGAATAACAATATTTATAAAGGGCAACGGCTTATACTTCCTATGGATAAATGGATTAGTGATAATGTAGTAAAATGTGAGTGTGGTATTATTGTTACTGGTAATTCTAAAAAGCATACAGAATCAAATTTGAAAGTTCATAAAAAATCTAAATTACATAAGAAGAATAGAGGTTATAATGATTGAAGAGGAAGTAAATATAAAAATAATTGAACTTCAAGATTTAAGAAATTTTAGCGAAAAAAAAGTAGAAAGAATAGAAGAATTTGCAAAAGAAGATTTAAGTAAAATATATCCTAATTCTTTAATCTATATTTGTTCTCAATTAAAGAGTCTAATCTCTAATGGAAATAAAACGATTATAAAAGAATTCTTTTCAAAATTAGAAGATTACCATGATAATAAAGAAAAAGATATACTTGATTTATTATGGAAGGTTGGATGTCCAGATATAATTAAATTTAATTTATACAAAAA
Source organism: Candidatus Pacearchaeota archaeon (assembly GCA_041656875.1). Taxonomy (GTDB): domain Archaea; phylum Nanobdellota; class Nanobdellia; order Pacearchaeales; family GW2011-AR1; genus ARS1285. Next base: position 1,692 of record JBBACR010000033.1, on the reverse strand, counting down.
AGAGATAATATTTTTTGAAATAAAATCGGAAAAAGATTCATTGAGACACGAACAAATTAAGTGGATTAAAGAAGCAGAAAAATTAGGTATTCCTTCATATGTGATACATTATAAAAAACCAAAGAAGAAATTATACAAATATATAGAATTAAAGAAGAAAAAACAAAAGATAAATTCAAAAGAAAAATTAATGAAATATTCTAATTTCTTGAGAATGGAAAAATATTTGAATAAGTTAATAATAGAAAATAATACGCAAAAGGAAAAAATTATTGCACAAGATATTGAAATAAATAGATTAAAATCTTTATTAACTATAAAAAATATTATAGAGCAAGAGCGATGAAACTTACTTACAAAAAAATTAAGAAATTTATAAAAGAACTCGGAGTTTTAGAATTATACGATTTAGAATCAGAAATTAAAAAGGAATTTATAAGGAGAAATGAAACTAAACATTAAGAATATTCCAAGAGAAGATTTAGAAAATTTATATTTAATAAATAAAAAAAAGATTTATTTCCTTATGTTTTTTTTAATATGTATTTTAGTAGTTTTATCTGGTTCTTTAATGAATATCAGAGTAATAAATTCTAACGATGGAAAAATGCCTGTTAAATGCACTTATTGTATTGAAGATAGAGAACATTTTAATTATAATAATGATTCAGAAATAAAATATCCTTATTTATCAGACAGAATAAAAATTAATAATATGGTTTATTCGATAGGGGATTTAGTAATGTATTTTGGATTTGGTTTACTAATTATCTCTTGTTTATTTTTAATTTATATGTCTTATAAAGAAGAAAAATTAATTAAGAGGTTAAAAAAAAATGAATAAAACAAGCCAAAATGGAAGTTTATACGAAGTTTTGTTCGTTAAATGTTATATTATCAGAAATTCGGACACCTCCCTCGCTGGACTTGTTCAACTTAAAACAGGTAAAGACCTATATACTGAATTACCACAAAGTATATAAAGAAGGTTGATTTTAGATTGGTGTGAAAAAATGACAACAAAATATATTTATTCAGATGGAGGAAGAGCAGAAGCAGGATACAAAAGTTCCGCAAGAGATTGTGTAGTTAGAGCCATCTGTAATGCTACTGGGAAAGATTACAAAGAGATTTATGATAGAGTAAATAATTTTATAGGATTCTATGAGAAAAATAAAAAGTCTGGTTCAAGGAATGGAGTAAATAATAGAACTGTCAAAGCATTAATGGAACATTGGGGATTTTCTTGGACTGCTTGTATGGGAATTGGAACTGGTTGTAAAGTTCATTTAAAATCAGATGAACTACCAAAAGGAACAATAATTTGTAATCTTTCAAGACATCTTACTTGTGTTAAAGATGGAATAATTTATGATACTTATGATTGTTCAAGAGAAGGAACAAGATGTGTTTATGGTTATTGGAGGATGGAAGAATAATGGCACAAGAAGGAAAAATAGGTTTAACAATAGACAGAACAATTTGGAAGAAACTTTCAAAACTAAAGATAGACAAAGACTTCAAAACATTTGATGATGTTTTAATCTACTTACTAAAATCTTGTTCAACTAAACGGGAGGTGTCCGAACTCAAATGATAAATCATTTGCCCTACGGGTCTGATAATATAGATTTAGAGATTACGCAACAAGTTGCTCCATCCATATTTTCCTTTCAGGAAAACATCTCTAAA
>JBBACR010000032.1:0-10643 GCA_041656875.1 Candidatus Pacearchaeota archaeon | reverse complement strand
GGGATAAAATTCTAAAAATAGAATATGTGGGAAAAGAACAGACGTATGATTTAACAATTCCCGTTTATCATAACTTCATTGCTAATGATATTTGTGTACATAATACATGGATACTTATAGAAACTGCAATACAAGCTCTGATGAGAAAGTACAAAGTTCTTTTTATATCTCTAGAAATGAATGCAAGAAGTATCATCAAAAGAGTAACACAGAATCTTTTTAGTGAAACTGCAAAAGAAGAAGAATATATGTATCCACGATTTGTTAAAAATGGTGATATGTATGAGATAGATAATTCTAAAATAGAAAAAGGAAAAGGATTAAAATTGCATCTGTATGACAGGAAATTGAAGGCTTTCTTGCCTCAGATTGGTGGTGGAGATTTAAGAATCTGCTGCTATCCTGCATACTCTGCGGACTATAAAAAAATATTCTCTGATATTGAATTGTTAGAAGTAAAAAGTGGATGGTTGCCTGATTTCATAATCATAGACTATGCTGATCTTATCGCTCCTGAATCTCAAAAAGGCGATAGAAGAGACCAAATAGATCTTGTTTGGAAAAGATTACGGGCATTAGCGCAAATGAAAAATTGCTCTGTCATTACAGCTACACACAGCAACAAGCAAACATTCGAAAGAAACATCAAACAGAATGACTTATCTGATGACAATAGAAAGATCAATCATGTAGGAAAAATGATCTCTCTAAACCAAACATTCTCTGAAAAGAAAATAGGTGCTATGAGAATGCAGATGATAGCAGAAAGAAATGGGTTCTTTGATGATACAGAGGTGGTTGTTCTGCAATCCTTGAACATCGGAAAGCCTTTTCTAGATGCTTTATATAAAGACAAGATTGAAGATTATACTGAAAAATATCAGAAAAAATCTTAGAAAAATTGGTTGCTGGAGGGTATAATATATGGCAGGAGGCAAGAAAGTATTTGTTAGGTCTCCAGCATCTGTTATCCATGAACTTTCGATAGAATGTGTAGATGTTGAGATTAAAGAGTCTCAAATAGAGATTAGAAAGAAATTCTTTCAAGACAAGTATACATTATTTCACGAGAAGAATTGTGAAAGTCATTATGATAGTTGGTTTGAACTTTGCAGAGCAATTAAGAAGCTGGCAGAATGGGAAGCTAAAAGAGATTTTCCTAATGCTGTTGAGATATGGGAAAAAAGTATTTTTTACGACTATTATACATTGTATCTGGAGGTACATGGATGATTGAAGACTTAATGAATTTGAGAAATTCTACGTGTGAAATTACCACTACAGTGGTTGATGGTATGTGCGCAATGCCCACGCATCACAATTCTTTGAAAGTATTAAAATTTGTTAACTCCGCAACTTCTGATAAAAAAGAAATGCGTGAATTTTTAGAGGGGGTACTATTCCAAGATACATATGCTGTCGCTACAGATGGAAGAAGGCTGCACATATATCTAGGAGAGGAATTTAACATTTCAAAATTTGGTGCTGCGAGGGTTTCAGTATCTAAAAACGATACAGTATGTAAATTCTATGATTGCCATTTCCCTAATTTCAGGAGGGTAATACCTGAAATTACAGATGCAACTTCTAAAGTACTATTGAGTTATTATAAAAATAATGGGATATGTGATTTCATATATCCACTTTCGAAGAACAAATTTGTATTCAACGATTTATATCTAAAAGAGTTAGTAACCTATGCTGATGTATGGAGGGCATATTTTTCAGAAAACACTAGTGCAGTTGTATTTGAAAGTTTAGATACCACACTTCCAAAAGTGTATGCTGTAATTATGCCTATAAAGGTTTCAGATGCTTAATAAAGACTTCTATCCAACACCTAAAAGTTTAATAAAAGAAATGCTCAAAGATATTCCAAAAGAAGATCTAAAAGAAAAAAGAATATTAGAACCATCTGCTGGAAAGGGTAACATTGTAGATTACATTGAACAATATGTTGCTGGATATCGAGAACCGCGCCATGTAGATAATATCGATTGTATTGAAAATGATCCTGATTTACTAGCAACACTTTATGGAAAGGGACATAACGTGGTGCATAATGACTTCTTAAAATTTAATACTAATACATTTTATGATTATATAATTATGAATCCACCATTTCAAAATGGGGATGAGCATTTATTACATGCATGGGAGATTATGAAAGATGGGCAGATTGTATGTATACTTAATGCTGAGACATTAAAAAATCCCTATACAGGAAAAAGAAGGTTATTACTTGACATCATAGAAAAAAATGGTACCTACAGTTATAAAGCAAATGCTTTTATCACAGCAGAAAGAAAGACAGGAGTAGAGATTGCCATTGTAAGATTGAAAAAATCATATGAATTTAAAGAATTTGAAGGGCTTACAGATAATTTAAAACTTGCAAACAATGTTGAAATAAATGATAGGCCTATGGAACTTGCAATTAGGGATAGATTGGAAAATATGCTCTCTGCATACAAAGGATTACAAAATGGGTTTGTGGATATTTACAGACTATTTTCAAAAATTAAAGCCTACGCTGAAGTACTTGGAAAATTAGACTCTCATGACAATGTTGTTGGGAAACCTTTTGGAACTGATAGATATTCTGAAAGAAACTATTTAGTAGAGGCACTCCAAAAATGTCCTAAAGAGGCATGGAATTATTTTTTTGATAATGTGAGACTTTCTGCATGGGAGTCAATTTTTAGTGCCTCCACAATTGCTTCTTTTGCTACACAAAGAGTTAGAGATAATTTTAAAAAGGATACTGCCAAACAGTCTAAGTTTGAGTTTACTAGAGAAAATGTGGAAAGTTTTATTTATAATCTTATTATGTCCAAGGGAAATATTTTAAACCAATGTGTAGTGGATGCTTTTGATTTAATGACCAGCTACCATGAAAAAAATTCTATACATGTAGAAGGCTGGAAGTCTAACAAAGCATGGAAAATTAATCGGCGTATAATTCTTCCACATATTGTGACTTGTAATAAAGGTGGTGGCTATACTTGGTATAGTAAAAATTATAACATTCAGAGGCTTGATGATATTGATCGTGCCATGTGTTTTCTTTCTGGAGATGATTTTGAAAAATTGCAGGCTGCGGATTATACCTCCAACCAAGATGCCCCTAAAAATTTATTGGATCAGGCATTTAAACAATTGATTGGGGCAGGCAAATTTTCAGGTGTCAAGCAAGAGTCTAAGTTTTTTGAAATTAGTGCTTATTATAAAGGCACAGGGCATTTTTACTTTAAAGATGAAAAGTTATGGGAAAAATTTAATATTACTGCTGCCAAAGGTAAAAATTGGTTGCCAGACACTACTGCAATTTAATATTGTCCAGATTTCTAGGAGTAATATGCTTCATATTTACATTGCACAGAAAGATAATAATAAATTGTTTTATACTTATATCACTGAAATATTACCAGATGTTAAATGCAAAATTATACCATTTGAGAAGACAGACATCATCAATGATGACAATAAGCACATTCTATGTATTGGTATGGATGCATTCAAGAAAATATTTGAAGATGTAGAAATTTCATTTACTCCTGCAATGTATGAAAAAAATATTCCAGATTTACGCTATAATCGATATGTACTGACTATTCCTCTATTATCATGTATTCCAAAAGTAGGGCCAAAACGAGAATGGGTAGTCATTAAAGAATTGAAAAAGAAGATTCTTACTTATCTACAACTAACAAGAAAGATCTATGATTTTACAGAACATGAAGACACGATAAAATTAGTTCATGACATTGAAGAAACTGCAAATATATTGCAGATGCTTATAGATAAAGATCCAGAATACATTGTTATGGACTATGAAACAAATTCTTTGCATCCATGGTTATCTGATAAAACTAAAGTGTTGTGTTTAGGGCTAGGAACATCATTAGGTAATATATATGTATTTAATCACACAGTATTTACAAAAGAAAATATAAAATTATTACGACTGTTATTGCAGAATAATGAGATTAAAAAGATTGCACATAACAATAAATTTGAACATTCTTGGACAAAACATCAGTTCAAATTTTCAGTCATTAATTGGTTCTGGGATACTATGGAATCACAACATATTATTAATAATGAACCAAAAACATGTGATTTAAAGTTTCAAGCGTTTGTACGATATGGCATTCCAGATTACGATAGTGAATTTAAGAAGGAAAAGAAATCCGTTGGAAATACAGGAATTAATAAGTTAGAAAGTGTAAATAGAAACAGTCTAATGTTATATTGTGGTAAAGATGTATTATATACATTTAAAATGTTTGAAGACCAGCAAGATGAATTGTTGTCTAAACAATATTCCTGTCTCCAATTGCTTATGGAAGGTGATTTAGTATTGTCAGAAGTCGAAAATACTGGCATATGTATTGATGAAAACAAGATCAACATTAATAAAGAGCATTGCCAACATATTAAAAATACTATCATGACTAAAATACGTTCACATAAAGACGTTATAAAATATGAAAATAAATTTGGGGAATTAAACTTAAATTCTCCAAAACAATTGGGAGCACTATTCTTTACTAGTTTACGATTACATACTAACATTAAAACGAAGACAGGAAATAATTCTACAGATGCAGAGAGTCTAAAATCATTAAATAATGAAGTTGCAAACCTTATTTTAGAATACCGTAAATATGAAAAAATAGAGGGAACGTTTTTATCTAACATTTTAGAATGTTCTACAAATGGTAGAATACATCCACAGTTTCCACTACATATGGTAAGAACATATAGATCATCTAGTATAGAACCCAATTTTCAGAACATTCCTAAACATGATAATGATGCACAAAAATTAATTCGAGAATGTATTATCCCTGCTAAAGGAAAATACTTTTTAGAAGCTGACTATTCTGGAATTGAAGTTATAATCAGTGCTTGTTATCATAAAGATCCTACAATGTTAAAATACATAGAAGATGAAACGACTGACATGCATAGAGATGTAGGATCAGAGATATTCTTCTATTCCAAAGAGACACTACCAAAAGAACTACGTACAAACACGAAATCCAATTTTATTTTTCCAGAGTTCTATGGTGACTGGTATGAATCGTGTGCAAATAATCTGTGGAACGCTTTGACAAAAGAAGATAAGCAGCATCTTAATATTAGTGGGATTGGATCATATGAAGAATTTGTAGAACATATCAAAAATATTGAAGATGTCTTCTGGAATAAACGTTTCAAAGTGTACAAAGCATGGAAAGAGAAAGTAATAGAGTACTACTACTCCCATGGATATATAAAGAATCTACTTAATTTTAGATATAAAGGATCGATGCGTAAAAATGAACTTTTAAACTATCCTATTCAGGGAGTGGCATTTCTGTGTCTATTATGGTCTTTGATTCATATCCATAAAGAATTAAAAAGATTAAAAATGAAATCTAGAATCTGTGGACAAATTCATGATGCTATTATTTTTGAAGTAGAACCATCAGAAAGTGAACAATTAAAAGCCTTAGTGCAAAGAATTATGTGTGAAGATCTGAGAAAAGAATGGAAATTTCTGATTGTACCGTTAAAAATCAAGATGGATATCTATAAAGTAGATGGAAATTGGTATGAAAAAGATGAAAATGTGGGATAAAATTGATGATCTCTGGGTATAATATCTGATAAGGAGTAACAAAGATGATTGATTTTAAGACAGAGCTTGAAATTGACAAGTTTAATCTTGATAAGGAATGGGTGAATCAGCCGTGTCTGTATCTAAAATATGCAGAGCTTTCTACAGAAGCATACAAGATTCTAGAAGAAAAGAAACTTCTTCTGGATGTGAAATATTCAAGCAAATATTCTTCATTGAAAGCAGAAGCTGAAAAGAGTGGTCTTAAATCAACAGATACTTCTATCAAAAGTATGGTTGAGACTAATGATGAAATCATATCTATTAAAGAGGAGATCATCAAAGCAGAATATAATTATAAGCTGCTACAAAAAATTGAAGCCGCATTCAGTATGAGGAAATCTGCTCTAGAAAATCTTGTTTTCCTTTTCACTAAAAGTTATTATTCAGAACCAGACGCTGGTAAGAAAAATAATTCTGATATCCAAACTTCTTTTGCTCATCGTAGACAGCAAGAGAATCTTAAAAATTCACTAAAAGGAGAAGTGTGAAATGGGAAAATATGACGATAAGCTGAAGAAGAGACAGCAGAACAATGCAGCAGAAGCTGCAAAAGGATTCAAACCTAATGTGTTTGATCTTGAAATGCTTGGGGAGACTGAGTTCTTTGCTCCAGAAACTGGCAAAAATAAGATTGACATCATTCCTTATCTTGCAGGAACAGACAAACATCCTGCTGGTATTGCTAAGGGAGATCCTGAGTATGTGCTTGTATATTACAAACACAAAGGACTTGGACCAACACAGCGAACAACTGTTGTGTGCCCTAAATCTACATTCGGAAAGCCTTGTCCTGTTTGCGAAGAGCGTGACAAGCTTATTGCAGATGGCCAAGAAGAACTTGCTGCTTCTCTAAAGCCAAAGAAATATGCAGCTTATTGGGTTGTTGATAAATTGGCTGAAGAAGAAGCTTTGAAGCTTTTTGATGTCCAGTGGTTCTTCTTCGAAAAAGAATTGTGTGATGCTTCTATGAATCCTGATGAGGATGATGATTCCTCTGTTGTAGAGCGTCCTGTTCCTTATGCTGCACTTGAAGGTGGATACTCTGTAAAGTTCAGAGCAACTGATGAAGTGTTTGGCAAAGCAAAGTTCAAGAAGTTCAAAGACTTCAGATTTGCTAAGCGAAAAGAAGATTATGATGAAGCTATTCTGCAAGATACAATTCCTCTTGATTCTCTTCTGGTTGTAAAATCTTATAGTGAATTGAAGGATATCATTTTCTCTGATGGCGAAGAAGCAGTTCCTGAAGATGATGACATGCTACCATCAAGCAGAGAACATGAAGAAGCACCAGTCAAGAAGACAACTCTAGCTAAGAAGCATGCTGTTGAAGAAGAGCCAGAAGAAGCTCCTAAAAAGAAAACACTTCTGAAGAAATCAGTAAAAGAAGATTCAGACAGAGTAACAAAGTGTCCTCATGGACATAAGATCGGAAAAGACATCGACACTACAGAAGATTGTGAAGACTGTGAAGTGTACAAGGCCTGTGCTAATGCAGCAGATGAGGAATAATCTATGGCAAAAAAGAAAGAAGATAAAATCGAATTTCTTACTGTAGAGCAAGCAGCAGAAATTGCTTCTGTGACTCCTGCAACAATCAGGAACTGGTGTTTTCAATTAAAGATCGGAAAGAAAATTGGTGGCAGATGGAAAGTAAACTCTGCCTATCTTTCTAAAGTTACAGATGGAGATTTACATTATGGCAAAGGATAAGAAAAAGATTCTAAAGAAACCTATTAAAACGCAGATTCAGAATGTCGTAGAAGATGCTGAAGATGTAGCTGAAAGTATTCAAGAAGGATCTAATGAGATTTGTCAGAATGAGGCGGTAGAGTTTATTCCTACTGGCATTACACTTTATGATCTTGTGCTTGGTGGTGGATATGCCCAAGGCAAGATCGTGAATGTTGTAGGAGACAATTCTACTGGTAAAACTCTATTGACTCTTGAATTTCTTTCTTCTGCTAGAAAATTTCTGAAAGACAAATTCTCTGTATTCTATGATGATGCAGAAAGTGGATTCTCTTTTGATTGCAAAAAGATGTATGGATTTGAGCCAATCAGAGAAGACCAAGACAACTCTACTACTATGGAGAAATGGCTTGAGCAGATGGACAGAGAGCTGATGGATACTCCTAAAAAGAAAGTTCCTATCTATGTGTTAGACTCTCTAGATGCATTATCTGATTCAGAAGAAATTGAGCAGAATGAAGAAAGAATTGCCACAATCAGAAGAGGAAAAGAATACACTAAAGGAACTTTTGGTGGATCTAAGCCAAAGAAATTAGGCTCTAATCTGAGGACTCTTAATAATCCGATCAAAGAGAAAAACATGATTCTGATTATTATTAGTCAAGTCAGAGAGAACATCGGTGTGATGTATGGGCCAAAGTTTCGCAGAGCTGGTGGGAAAGCTTTAGACTTTTATGCTTCACAGATTGTATGGCTTGCTGTTGCTGAAAAGATGGAAAAATTCGACAGGACATATGGCGTACGATTGAAAGTAAAGAATACAAAGAATAAAGTTGGAAAGCCATTCAGGACTTGTTATATTGATGTGCTGTTTGACTATGGCGTAGATAATATCACTAGCAACATCAATTTCTTGTATGATCTATTGACTGATCTTGGAAAATCTAAAGACAAGAAAAGCGATGTTGAGTGGGATGGAAAACAGTATTCTGTGAAAGAATTAATAGCTCATATCGAGAAAGAAAGCCTTGAAGATGAGTTGGCAAAAAGAGTAATTAAAAAATGGAATGATATCGAAGAGAAAGTAACATCTAAGAGAAAGTCAAAATGGTGAACAACCATCTTTTTCGGGGTCGTTGGAGATGGTTTTATGTCTTGTAGCTGACCTACATACACTCTCTGCGGTGCTGTAGGTGACTTGTGGGAGGATTGTAAACTCCCACAAGGTTTTTAATTTGGAGCAAAGATGATTGATTTCATTATAGGAATAGATCCTGGAAAAGATGGCGGAATAGCAGTAATTGATAGAGATGGCAAATGGGTTGCTTTATCTAGAATGCCATTAGATACAGAGAAAGAAATTGATGTCTGTGCTCTTAGATTGTTTGAAGATCCATATCAAGCATTCTGTTTTATTGAACGAGCATTCTGTATGCCTATGCAGAGCACAACTTCTACATTTACTTGCGGAATTGGTTATGGAAAATTGATTTCTGCTTTAGAACTAAAAGCAATTCCATACAGCGAGATTCGTGCACAAGTATGGAAGAAGCATTTTGGATTATTGAAACAAGACAAAATAAAGAGCGTTGAACTTGCATCTAATCTGTTTCCTTCTGCTAAAGATTTATTTTATACACCGAGAGGAAGAATGCTTGATGGCTTAGCAGAAGCATTGCTGATAGCTGAATATGGTAGAAGAAAGCTTATAGGAGAGATTAAGTGATTAAAGAAATAAAAATTAATAATTTCCAAAGTCATAAGTCTACAGATATAGTTCTGCATCCTGGACTTAATGTCTTTGTAGGAACTTCTGGTTCTGGCAAAACAGCAATCACAAGGGCTTTAAGATGGGTTGCTGATAATAAACCTCAAGGAGATAATTTCAGATCGTTTTGGGGAGGAGATACTTCTGTAGAGTTAGTTCTAGATGATATCTCTGTGACTAGATTCAAAAGTGATAAAGAGAATTCATATTCTGCAGACAAGGAAATCTACAAGGCATTCAATAAAGATGTGCCAGAACCTATTAAGAAACTGATAAACTTCAACGAGATCAATCTCCAAAGACAGCATGATATGCCATTCTTAGTAAGTAAATCAGGACCAGAGATTCAGAGGACATTAAATGAAGTGGCAAATCTAGATCTTATAGATACGACTATGACTAATCTTAATGGAATGAAAATTAAAAATTCTACAGAGATAAATGAGAAAACAGAGAAGCTTTCAGAGTATGAAGAGACTATAGAAAGACTTTCTGGTATTAATAAAATAAGAGTCTCTGCTGATGGACTTATTCATATGTCAGACTGTGTAGCAGAGAAAAAGAAAGACCTTGCAGTAATTTCATACACAGCCTCTTTAGCAGAATCTAATATCAGCAGCATAAATGATTCTTCATATCTGTTAAGTAAGTTAAGACCAATTTCTGATATATCGATTAAGCAAGACAGTCTAAATTCTAAAGTAGAGCTTCTACGCTCTCTGTCTCTCTGTGCTGCTGAATGTTTAATTACTCAAAAGGAAATTCATATTACAAAAGAGTTGCTTGAAAAATACACAGATCTCTCTTCAATTAATGACAAATTCACTAAAATAAAAGACAGAAAAAAGAATCTTTCTGAGAAAAAATCAGCTCTGATGGGTATAATAGAAATAGAGGATAATTTGAAAACTACAAGTGAGTGTATTTCTACTTCAGAAAAAGAGCTGCTATCTGTCTCTAAAGAGTTAAAAGACTTGATTGGAGACAGATGTCCTGTTTGTGGAAAGGAAATTGCATGAGCAAGAGACCATTATTTATAACTACAGCAGATATGCACCTGAGAAGCAGCAATCCTGCACAGAGAATAGATGATTATAAGGCTGCTATGGCTTCTAAACTTTCGCAGATAAGAAATATACAGTTGCTTCTAAATGTTCCTGTAATTGATTCTGGTGATGTGTTTAATGGCTGGAAGGCTTCACCATCTACAGAATGTTTTGCTATGGATAATTTGCCAGAGCATTTTTTGTCTATTCCAGGAAATCACGAAATTCCTTTTCACAACATGAGTCACTTAGATGAGTCTTCTTTTATGGTTATGTTAAAAGCCAAAAGAATTAAGACAGACTCATTTCTGCAAACAGATAAGCTATCAATTTATATGGTACCATATAATATGGAAATTCCCCAAAAGGATTTGCCAGAAGACACCATTAATGTCCTTGTTACACATATGATGGTGACTTTAGAAACAGATACTAGATTTGAACATATTACTGCTATAGATATGCTCAA
>JBBACR010000031.1:0-13107 GCA_041656875.1 Candidatus Pacearchaeota archaeon | reverse complement strand
GGTTCAGAGTCTATTTTATCAATTATTGGATTAGTTATTTTATGTATCTCTTGGTCTTATTATTCTAAATTAAAAAATAAGAATTAATTTTTTAAATAAATTTTATTTGCACTTAAAACTTAGGATTAATATAAGTGCAAACAAAATATTTAATCTTAACAAACCCTGCTGATAAGAGGATAAGTTACTCTACTTTTTTTCAAAAACAAAACATTTAAATAGTAATAGTTATATATTTCTAACATAAAGTTAGTTAAATATAACAAAATGTTAGAAAAAACATACTAGATAAGAAAAATGAAAACGAAAACATACTGTAAGGAGGAAAAATGAAAACAAAAACATTCAAATGGATTAGTTCAGTAAGTTCAGGAATACTCGGATTTGTCACAGCTATATGTATAATTAATGGTAATTTTATAATCCCATTAACTGCTATGGCTTTATTTACAGTCTTAATCGCAACTTTAAAAATGAAAGTAAAGGATAAAGAAGTATTGACTGATGAAAGAATGGATAGGGTTGCTGGAAAAGCAGCGAGACTTGTCTATATTATAACAACCTATATTCTTGCAATAGCAACAGTAATTTTTGCAGCATTAAGTAAGACTCATGATGTATTCTTTGGATACTCTGCTATAACCTCTGCTACTTGTATAGGCATGTTATTAATATATATAGCTGCATTAAGTTATTATAACCATAAAAAAGACTAATATGAAAACAAGAATAAAAGAATTTAGGGCAAAGTTAAATCTAACTCAGGAAGATTTAGCAAATAAAGTAAAAGTTAGAAGGGAAACAATTGTATTTTTAGAACAAGGAAAATATAATCCCTCGCTAAAACTTGCTCATGATGTTGCAGCTGTCCTTAAAACAAGTATAGATGAATTATTTATTTTTTAATTTTAAATCTATACTAATCCTTAATAAACTTGTTTAGAATTTTGATCTCTTTATCTAATTATCTTTCTTAAAGTTGCTATCTCTTTTGTAGAATTCTTTTTTCTCTTTTTACTAATTCTATAAAGCAAAAATCCAACTAGTGCAAGTATTATCAAGGTTACAATTCCTATTATTTTAAGATAGTCACTTGCAGTTTTTTCATATTCATAAATTCTAATGCTCATTGATTCTTCACTAACAAGAACACTTCCATCGCTGACAGTTCTTATCTGCGTATTAACAATATAAGTGTTTGCTGTAGCATCAGAGTCAGTAGTAAGTTCAAAAATTGCAGTACTTGATTGTCCAGGTTCAAGCGTACCAATATAATATGTTTTTTCTGTAAAGCTAAATGGATAATCTGATTTTTCAAAAACTTTTATTGAAGTTTCTTCTGCTTTTTTATCTCCGGTGTTTGTTAAAGTTACTTTTATTTTTGAAGTCTGTTTAGGCATTATTTTTGATTCAGGAATAACTGAGATTATTTTAAACTGAGGAGAACCTTGTACCGGCAAATCAAATTGTAATGTTTTTGTTTTATCTTGACTACCTTCTTTGTATATGAGTTCAATTGTGCCAGTATACACGCCAGATTTAAGCGTTTTATCAGTGTTTATGTAAAATACTGCATTTTGTTTTGACTCTCCGGCTATAGTCCCAATACTAGCTGTATCTGAATAAGAATTGGTTGCACTAAACCCTTCAGGAAGTATTAGTTTCGCCTTTAGAAATTTTGCACTTTCAGTTCCTTGATTTTCTAGATGAACTGTTAATTTTGCATCATTCAAATTAGGGGTAAGTGTTAAAGGGCTGCTTTCAACAGATGCAATAATGATATCTGCTTTATTTGAGTTTACCTCTATAGTAAAATAATCATTCCACTCATCATCACTGTCTTCTAAATTAAATTTTGCCTTATAATCATCAGAATCAGTATTTTCATCTACTTCAATTCTAAATATTTTAGAAATACTCTCTCCAGCACTAAGATCTCCAATATCCCATTCTTCATCATCACTGCTTATATCAAAAGGGGAATTTAAATCAAATGAAAACATTATATCATCTTTATCTTCAGTGTCTGCGTTTGTTATTGTTATCTTAAGATTAAATCTTTCCCCTGCCTGAGCTTGGGCCAAATCATAAGAATATGTAATATCATAATCTCCAACACTTAGGTCATCTGAGGTTGTAGCAGAATTTACAAGTGGAACTATGTTTGCAACTAAAATCAAAATCAGAGTTATTGTTAGTATTTTTTGTTTCATTTTGAGAGTAATTATATAGTTACTACAATTTAATTTTATATATCGGTAACGATAGTTATTTATAAATGTTTGGGTTTATTCGCTTTGTCCTTTTCAATTATTACAATGAGGCTAGGAACAACAGTTATTGCAGCAAACATACAAAAAAAGACTCCCAAACTCATTATATTTCCCATATCTGCCATAAGCGTAAGTTCTCCAAGAGACATTGCCTGAAATCCGATTAATGCCGCAAGAGTTGTGATAAGTATTGGACCAATTACCGCATTCATTGTTTTTTCCATTGCAGATCTTTTGTCAAGAGTTTTAAACTCTTGTCTAAACCTTACAATTATTTGTATTCCAAAGTCAATTCCAACTCCCATAATCATGGAAATTGTTCCCGAAGTCATAGTATTAAGTCCGCCCCCAATTAATCCTAAAAATCCCATTGCCCATAAGACTCCGAATATAATTGCAGTAAGGGGTAAAAATCCATATTTTATTGACCTGAACATAAGTAATAATACTAAAATAATTCCTGCAAGAGAAACAATTGAAGTCTTGCTCATATCTTCTCCAATAATTCTCATAATTTTTGGATCTTTTAACACATCTCCTGTTGCTTGAACTGAGATTCCGGCAGGTTTATTTGAGTTTTCTATAATCTTTTCAACTTCCTTTTCAATTTCTTTAGCATGGTCAGTTGAATCTTCTGAAAATTTAACAGTTATAAGGCTCATTGAACTGTCTTTACTAACTAGGGAATTTTTTTGATAACTGATTGTAGGATTATCTAATGTAACAATTATTTCATTTAAGGTATTTGGAATATGTCCTTCATTTAATTTTTTTATTGGCTCAGCTATACTAGAAACTGCAGTAACATCTCTTACATATCTTAATTCATTTGATAGTTTGTCTAGATAGTTTATAACTCTTGGATCTCTGACATCAACAGGTTCATTTGAATTAGGTTCTGAGTCTTCAATCTCAATTACAATTATTGCAGAGTTTTCTCCTCCAAATTCTTCAGAAATTACCTTAAATGAATTAACCACAGGATTATCTTGAGGAAGCATTTCTTCATAATCCATATTAACTGTCTTAAGATTAATCATTCCATAAATCATAAATGCAGTTATGACTAGTGATATTATTAGCACCATTGCTGGTTTATTTGATATAAAACGAGCGTATTTGTTAATGAGTTTATTTTTGCCTACCATTTTTTCCTCTGGTGTTGTTTAATTTTCTCAGTTTGTTTTATATGACTTTTATGAGTCAACCGTCTTTCAAGATTTTCTTCCAGAATAATAAATGAGGGTGTAACAAATATGGTGATTATCAGACAAAATGAGATTCCTAGTGCAAGTGAAGACCCAAGATCTCCAAGCATTGGCGCAACTGATATTGTAAGTGCTAAAAATCCTACAATAGTTGTAAGGCCTGAACCAAGTATTGAAAATCCAACTCCTCCAACTGCTATTTTAAGGGCATCTTCCTGAGTTTTGTCTTCTCTTTCTTCATGGTATCTTTGGACCATAAATACGCCATATTCTACAGCAAGTCCAAGAATCATAGCACCAATTCCAACTGTTGCAATAGAGAGTTTTATTCCAAACAATGTCATTGTTCCAAGAGTCCATATGATTCCAAGAGTTAGGGGTAAAAATACAATTATCCCTTTTGTAAAAGACCTTTGTGTAACAATAAGTAAAATAAGTATTATTCCTGCAGCAAGTAGAAGTGTAAACATAGCATCATGTTTCATTAATGTAAGTATCATATCTCTCATTGAAGGAGTTCCTGTAACTGTTGCTTTAACTCCTGGTGGAAGGCCCGAAGTTTCAATATCTTTTTGAGCCGCAAGATTTATCTCTTTCACCCCATTCTCACTACTGCCTAAATCACAGGTAATATACATTAGAGTTGCACTATAGTCTTTGTTAAACAGACTTTCTGCTCCAGCCTTTGAAAGTATTAATTTGGAAGTTTCAATATTTTCAGGAATTCCTGTTTGTTTGAAGATTGTTCCTATAGAAGTAACTTTATCAATAGAGTCTTCTTTAGAAAGTCTATCCTCAAGATTAATCATAAATTTTATTACTTTAGGGTCTCTTATATCAGTAGGAGCCCCAACTTCATCAGAATCCTTATCTAACTGAACTAAAATTAATACTGCATCTTGTGAACCAAATTTATCTGCTACTCTATCGCTGACATCATCCATAGAGAGTCTTGGCATTGCCTCTTTAAGGTCAGACTGCATAGAAATCTTAGTCATTTGAAAAGTCAAAAATCCAGAGATTATCAGAGTTAAGATTAATATTAAAATTGCATTTTTCTTTTGAAAAACTGCTATTCTCATTAAAAATTTTTCTATATAGTTTAATCTCATGATTATCGCTATCGATATTCATTTATAAACTTTATGAAATATAAGCTAGTTTACAATTCCCTTATTTTTTTAGAAGCTTCTTTGATTATTTTGCTTATTTGTGGGATATTTTTCTCTCGG
The DNA here is from genome assembly GCA_041656875.1 of Candidatus Pacearchaeota archaeon. Taxonomy (GTDB): domain Archaea; phylum Nanobdellota; class Nanobdellia; order Pacearchaeales; family GW2011-AR1; genus ARS1285. The sequence continues at coordinate 8,394 of JBBACR010000031.1, read as the reverse complement.
CAGGAAGCAGTTATTATACTGTCTTTAAGTTCAAAAAGGTCAGGGAGATTATGTTTAATCATCATATCTTCTTGTTTAAATAAGTCTATGAATGACATAATAGATTTTATATCTTTTTTATCTTCAATTAATTCGAGAATCTTAAGATGATGTTTTATATTTTCTATTGCTTTTTCTCTTTCAGACTTAAGTCTATCAAAAACAGTTTTACCTTTTAAGGTGATAGAATAAACTTTTTGATTCTTTACTTTTTTTACTTTGACAAGTCCTTTCTTACTAAGTTCATTCATTAAAGGATATATTGAACCTGGAGAAGGTTTCCAAAACCCGGTTTTATCTTTAATCTGATTAATTAATCCATATCCTGTTAAATCTTCTTTGTATAATAACTTTAAAACAATAATTTTTAGATGACCCTTTATTTCCATAATATATATTGGAACCGATAGTATTTAAATTTTTATAAAATTCTTTTCATAACATTTTTTCTATATCTAAATGGCGCATTATATTCTCTAGCAAGTTCACTATATTCTTTTTTTATTTCTTCAGGTGAAACAAGTTTATTTCCTTTGAGCTTATCAAAGATTTGCGGGCTTGCTACTGCAGCTCTTCCAATCATAACTCCAGATACACCATAAGATTTCAACATCTTAACTTTTTCTATGGAGTCAATATCTCCATTTGCAATTATTATTTTTCCAGTTTTCACGCATTCTTTAAGAACACTATAATCAGGTTTTGTGTCATATCCCTCTTTCCCATGTCTTGGATGGACTATAAAAAAATCAGCATCTACCTCTTTAATAGTATTTAAATAAAATTTCTTTTCTTTTTCTTTTGCATCTCGTCCAAGTCTCATTTTAACACTGCAAACATATCCTTTATTTTTTATTGTGTCAACCATTCTTTTTACTTTTGAAAAATTTTTAATCATAGCACAGCCATACCCAAGACTAACAACCTGGGGGTCCGGACAACCAAGATTAAGATTAAATCCTATAAATCCTTTAAAAGGTTTAAACATTTCAAGAAATTTTTCCAAATCTTCTTCTGAAGAACCGAGTAGCTGAACAATTACTGGAGTATTATCCTTTTTTTCTATTCTGGCCCATATATTTTCAACATTATTTGCAAGTGCTTCAATTCTTAAAAGTTCGGTGAATGTAAGGTCAGCCCCATGTCTAAAGCATAATGTTCTAAAAGCATTATCAGTAAAATCTTCCATAGGAGCAAGCATATATTGGAATTTTGTCATCAAGATAAGACTCATCTTTAATTTAAAAATTCTTCTTAACGAGAATTTTTAAGCTCTGCAATAATTTCTAGATATAATCTCAACTAAACATCTACTCTACTATAACAATTTCTCTTAGAAACATTAGTAATATTCATCCATCCCTCTTGAGTATAAGAAAATATCCCCGGTCTTGTCCTATCAAAGGTAATTTGAGGTAACCCTGGCTGATTATCTGCATTATGGTATATTGGAATAAATAATCTTCCTTCATGAATTCCTGATCTTTCAAAAACATCTGAATCTGCATAATTTCTTTTTTCATTTCTCAGGTCCATTATAGTCACCTCATATCCTTGTAGTCTTCCCTGTATTTTTTCTTCTTCTAGCTTTTCTTCTAAAAGTCCTTTAAAAAACTCACAAGCTTGGAGTCTCTTAATTTCATCTTGGCTTACTAAAAGTAATCTCAAATCACTAGGTCTCCTACTAATATCATCAAGCAGGGGATGCCTGGTTCTTAATTGTTTAAAGTCTTTATACTCGGTCATTTTATTAATTCTCAAGAATTATCTTGAGATGATTTTTATTTATCACCTCATAATATATATTAGAATGACTATTTTTAATCTTTTCTATTTATCAAAAATAAGGATCTGGGTGGAATTAAAACTGCAGGGATCTAAACTAATTCTTTCTTTTCAACAGCCCATCTAGAGATGATTATTAGTACAATAACTCCCAGAATTGTTATTAAAACTGCTGCTAAATATTCATAATATATTGCTTCACCGGTCAATCCAAGTTTAAGAATAAGTTTGTCTATAGAATTCTGTATAGGGGTCCTCCAGGTTAAGGCTATAAGAAATGCAAAAGCACCAGTAATCGCAATTAAAATTTGTTTTTTAAATTCAGCTCTGAACTCTTTTGCTGAAGATTTTGCAATATCTGCTAATTTTTGGTCCAATCTTTTTTTAACTTCTTTTTCAACTTTTTCTTCAATAACCCTTTCAACCTTTTTTTCGTTTATACTAATTGGTTCTTTCATAAAAACAACAATCAAACATGGTTCTTATAACTTGTGATTACTTTTTCTTTTTTGTTCTAATTACCAAGATAATAATTATAACAATAAAAAATAATGCAGTTCCAACATATGCAAAAAAATTATCTTCTGGACTTGGAAAAAAGAATAGGACAAGAACTGCTATAAAAATTATTCCAAAAATGATTCTGGTTAATCCTTTCATAATATAATCAAACGAATTCAGTTTTTAATTATTTCTATAGTAAATATTGGGCTGTGAGGGTCTCTAAACTCTGATTCCTTGAGCTCTTTTCAATAATGCTAATTTAGAGGTTTATTCAATAAAAAAGTACCATTAGGTTTAAAAACTGTTTTAGTCTGTAAATTAATTATAGTTAGGGGTATTCATTCAGATGATTTCTATTAACGATTTTACGAAACAATTTGAAAGAGAAAGTTTATTTGAAAACTTGAATTTAGTTATACATCCAAACAAAAAAATTGCATTGGTTGGAAAAAATGGCTCTGGAAAAACCACCTTTCTTAGGTGTTTAGTTGGACAAGAAGAATTTGAAGGAAGAATTATTTCTTCTGGAATGAAGATTAGTATGATGGAGCAGGAAAATAATTTTGAAAATATTGAAGAAACATTAAGCGAATATTTAGACGGTCAAAAGAAAAAACTAGAAAACAGAAAAAAGGAGCTTGAAAAAGAGCTAGAAAATCCAGAAATTTATGAAAACGAAAGTAAATTTAATGCAACAATTGACCGTTATAATCTTCTTTTGACAGATAATTCTTTTGTTCTAGAAGAATCAAAATTTATAGAGTTACTAGATAAATTAGGAATGAATAAAAATATTCTAACGCAAAAAATATCTGAGTTAAGTGGTGGACAAAAAATAAAGTTGCGTTTAGCAGAATGTCTTGCTAAAAAAGCAGATCTTTATCTCTTAGATGAACCAACAAATCATCTAGACTTGGAAACATCTGAATGGTTGGGCAAATATATAAAAGAAAATATAAAATCTTTGATTGTAATTTCTCATGATAGATATTTTTTAAATGAAATAATTGAAGAGGTTTGGAAAATTGAAGGTAAAACTCTTGAAAAGTATGTAGGGGCTTACGAAAAATATGAAGAAAAAGAAATTACGCATTTAGAATTACTGGCAGAAAAATTTAAAGATTCAACTAGAAGAAAGGAAAAAATGCTCGCATCTGCAAAACAAAATCGTGAGTGGGCGATGAGAGCAGGAAGTCATGCTTTAAGGGCAACTGCAGACAGACTCGAAAGAGATGCAGAAAAAATTGAGATAGGAATAAATCCAGAGGATTTAATCGTTGATATTAAAATAAGGTTTACGAATAAAGAACTCCATAAATGTGAAGTATTTAGGTTTGTGGATTTAAGTAAAAAGTTTGATTCTAAAACTCTTTTTAAAAATGCAACTATTGAAGTTGATCAGGGAGAGAAAATAGCGATTATAGGAGAAAATGGGGCTGGAAAAACAACTCTACTAAAGATGTTAATGGATAATGAAGTAATAACTAAAGGTTCTATTCATAAAAGGCCAAATTTAAAGATAGGTTATTTTGATCAGGAGTTAAGAGATGTAAATCAAGAACAAACTGTAATTGAGTTTCTTAAAAAAGAAAGTGGTAAAAATGAGGGGTTATTAATTTCAATGCTTGCAAGATTTGGTTTTGAAAAAAACTTTTGTGATCAGCTGATTAAAAAACTTTCAGGCGGAGAAAAAGGAAGACTAAATATGCTTAGAATTACCCTGGAAGAAAATGAAATCTTATTACTAGATGAACCTACAAATAATCTGGATTTAAGTTTAAAAGATTCACTAGAAAAGGCAATAAAGGGGTTTCCCGGAACTGTTGTAATTGTATCTCACGATAGGCATTTTATGGATAAAGTAGCGACTAGAATCTTTGAAATCAAAGATAAAAAGATAATCAGTTATCCTGGAAATTATTCAAACTTTATTAGTTTAAAATCAAAATAAACACCTCTACATGGACTTTTTATTTATTTTGAATTTTTTTATTAATTAAAATTCTATAAACAATTAATATTCCAACAATAAATGCTATTGCCCCTATAACTGTCCATGATAATGAACCGCCTGTAATACATTCACAATCTGCAAAACATAATATAGGGCACATTTTAATAATCCCAATACCCTGAATAAACCATAATAGTCCAAGAAGCAATAAGATTATGCCTGCAATAACTACTATATATTTTAGTATTCCTTTTTTCATAATACTTATACTTTTTTAAGATTTAAATAGCTTTTCAAATATAGAATTATTAGATATTTTTAAAAATTTTCCTCTTGTTTTATTTCTTCTAATAACAGGTTAAATCCAATAATTTTAAGAAGCTAGACTCTGGAAGGATAAAATTTTATTGGAAAGTAATATAAATATGCCTACTGATATAAAAATATGAGATATAATAAAAAGTTGAGATTAAATATGAGAAAATTATTTTTTATTATAGGAATTATAGTTTTAGTTCTAGCCGTAGCTTTCATTTATCATATGAATACTAAAAGTACAGACAAGGCAGTGCAATCAGAATCTTCATTAGGTACAGCAAATCAAATAAGAATGAAAGTTGTTCTTGTAGATGAGAATGCAAATATTGAATATGCCACGATTTGGCTTACTCCATCTGCTCGTATTTACAAACTTGTAAAAAATGTTCCAGAATACAAAGAATATCTTGATTTAATGAAGCAATCTGAAAAAGAGGGTTCACTACTTACTTTCACGCTTGATACAGAAGATTCTTCTATTATAAAAAGTATCAATAAATGAAATTATTAATAAAAAAGAATTATTTAATACCCTATCGCTTGGCGATAGGATTAATATTGACCTGCGCGCGCCTCGAATCGTGGAGAGCTAGGGTAGTAAACAATCTAGACCAAAAAGGTAACATTTAAGGGAGAGTTAATTGTCTAGAGAAGTCTTTAACACTATTCATTTTATTGGGTACATAGGATTTATAAATGCTACTTAATAGTAGTTATTATGGTTAGAGAACTAATCCAGAACTCTTATGCGGATAAGAGGTGTTTTATAGTTGCAACCGGCCCAAGCCTTGCTTACAAAGATCTTTCTTTTTTAAAAAATGAAGTTATAATAGCTTTAAACTTAGGGGTTTTAACTCTAGACCTTTTTAAAATAAAACCTACATTTAACATTATAGCAGATAAATATCAATACCCTAGTTTTAGAGAAATCTATGAAAAATTAACATTTAACACATCTATAAAAAAAATAATAGTTGCAAGCGCATGTGATACGTTTCCAAAGGAGTTAGTTGATGAAAATACCTATTTCTTTCCAAAAAAATTACCACAAGAAGTTCCAGATTTTTCAGAAAATCCAATATCTGAGGGATTTTCGAGAGGAAAAACCGTCGCATTTGATGCCCTTCAATTAGCTTATTACTTAGGATTTAAAGAGGTCTATATCATTGGGATGGACATGAAAATGGACAATGATTGGGGGAAAAATGGTCACTGCTATGAAATTCAAAAAAACAACAATTTTCCAAATATAAAGTTCTATAATAAAAATAGCTTTGAAATACAAAGAGGTCCACCAGGACATCCAGAATACATTCCTTATATAAACGAATGTATGGAAAAAGCAAAGAAGAAATTTGAAGAAAAAAATAGAAGATTATTCAATGATTCAAGGAGCGAATTAGCGGTTTTAAATAAAAAAGATATTTTGAAAGAATTTGGAAATATAAAGAAAGTAGTAGCTTTTGTTCCTGCAAAAGGAACAAGTTCAAGAGTTGAAAATAAAAATATGAAGATTTTGGGAGAAAAACCTCTCTTCCTACATATACTAGACACACTTCTTAATTGTTATATGATAGATGAAGTTTATTTAGATACAGAGTCTGAAGAAGTTTTTAATCTAGCAAAAAAAAGAAATCATATAGAACTCAAAAGGGATCCTGCATTAGCCAATAATAATACTGACGGAAATAAATTATTATTAAATGAAGCCTCTCAAGTAGATGCAGATATTTATCTTCAAGCATTACCCACAGCCCCATTTTTATCAAGGGAAACAATAGATGACGCTATTTTCTCTCTTCTTTGTTCAAAAGAAAATGATTCTCTTTTTTCGGTAATAATGGATAAATTATATCTATGGCAAGAAAATGGAAAGCCTTTGAATTATAATCTGCTAAATATACCAAATAGCATAGACCTTAAAGATACCATAATAGAAACAATGGGTTTATACATTATAAAAAAACAATCTTTGTTCGAATTAAAATCAAGGATAGGTAAGAATCCTATATTATATAAAATTCCATTTATAGAGTCAACAGATATAGATACCTATGAGGATTTCTATCTAGCCGAAGCAATTTTAAATTACATGGATAAAATAAAAAATGGAAGAAATTAAAGAAAAATTATCAACTGCACTACTTTCAGATATAATGGATGAATTAGGTTTTAAAAATCAAATGCTTCCCATAGAAATTAAACCTAATTTTAATGAAGCAAAAATATTTGGAAAAGCAAGAATAATGAAATTAAAAGAAATTACAAAAGATGAAGATTACTCCGATGTTTACAAGGGGCTTTATTTTCTGGAATCGTTAAACAAAGGAGATATTCTAGTTGTAGCAAATGCATTTGATGCTTATGCTTTTTTTGGAGAGTTAATGTCAACACTTGCTAAATCTAAGGGAGTAGAAGGAACAATCGTGGATGGATGTACTAGGGATAAAATGGAAACAATAAAATTAAAATATCCTGTTTTTGCAAAAAATAATATTGCCAGAGACATTAAAAAAAGAGGCATAGTTGGAGAAGTAGATGCAAATTCAACTAAAATCGGAGATGCAGTAATTAAAATGGGAGATTATTTATTTGGTGATATTGACGGGGTAATAGTTATTCCATTTGAAATTAAAGAGAATGTAATAAAAAAAGCATTAAAAATCTATGATCTTGAAGAAGATATAAAAGAGAGTATAACCAAAGGAGTAAAAGTAGAAGATCTTCTAGATAAATTCGGAGAGTTTTAATAATGAGTAAAAAAACAATATGCTTCATTTCCCCAAAATTCTCAGATTTCATAGGGGGGATGGAAACTCATGCTACAGATATGGTAGCATTTTTTATAAAAAATAAAAATTATAAAATAACTTCCATTCTAACTAGAAGTTCTATTGATGATGGAGTTCCATCTCCCAAAAAATGTGAAAATGTAAAGTTAAAAGCAATAATAAAGCCAATACTCGAAGGTAATTTTATCGATGATGCAAAAAAGATAGTTGAAAGTTCCAACCCTACTAAAGATATTTACTATCTAAATAGCCCAAATTGGTTGCCTGCAATGGAAATAATAAAAAAACAATTTCCCAAATCACGAATCATAGTTCGCTCGGGAGGCAATGATATTATGGCCGGATGGATAGGAAGTGAAAAAGATAGTTCTATGAGTCTAGAAAGCTCAAAAAGATACTTAGTAGAATTAATAAACACATATGTAGAAAAATTTATAGTAAATAGCGATTACTCGTTAAAAAGAGCTATTTCTGCAGGAATAAAAAAAGAAAAGATCGTAAAAATAATTGGAGGAGTAGACTGTAGTAGATTTAAACCAAGAAAAAAAGAAATTTCTAAAGAAAAATATTTAGAGATTGTAACTGTCGCAAGATTTGTTAAATTTAAGGGAATTATTTATAGCTTAAGAGCTGTACAAAAAGCAATTCAAAAGTTTGGTATCAACATAAAATATACTATTATAGGAGACGGACCTGAAAAAGAAAACCTAAAAAATGAAGCTAATAATTTAGGAATATCTAAAAACGTATTTTTTAAAGGAGCAGTTAACTTAGAAGAAGTTCCAAAATATATAGAAACGAAAGATATCTTTTTACATTTACCAATTCACTTAGAAAAAACCGAAAGAGGTTCTTCATATATTCATACAGAAACAATGGGTAGATGTTTATGTGAAGCAGAAGCCTGTGGAATTCCAATAATCACATCAAAAGTTGGAGGAATACCTGAAATAGTTGAAGAAGGTATAACTGGTTTTTTGCTTGAAGAAAAAGACTATTCTA
>JBBACR010000030.1:0-14144 GCA_041656875.1 Candidatus Pacearchaeota archaeon | reverse complement strand
ACCAAAATAGAAAGTTGCCCCTAGAATAATTAGTGCAGTCAAAATGATAGTATTGGATAATACTATTTTCATAAATATATATCTTAGAATATACTTTAAATATTTTCCGGTTTTGTCTATCTTATTAGCAATTGGTTCTATCTTGCTCTAGTGTCTTGATATTTCCATTGCCTTTTTCTTGCTCAAGTCCAGTGTAACACAAAGGACAAATTGGCCTTGGAGCTGGGCAAGGTTCTGCTTTTATTTGATTAATATTATTACTATATCCATTGCCTTTTTCTTGCTCAAGCATTTGATACTTAAAACAAAGAGAGGAATAAGCTTCTCCTGCTTCGCAAGGATTAGTTGAAGTCAAAACAGAATTGTCTTTATTATCTAGCACTTGATTACTCAATTGACCATTATAATCAGGGTTTTTATTTTCTTTGTCCGGACTCGAATTTAGAAAGAAAATAACTCCAATTCCTAGAGCTAATAATACTAAAACTGCAATTAATGTTAATATGACTTTATTCATACAAATTAGGGCTTTTGGGTCTTTTTAAGAATTGTTATATCAAAAGAACGCTAATTTAAAAGATATTTCAAAGAAAAGTTAATAAACCTCTTCTATTTAATAATAGTATAAAAAGAGGGAAAACATGAAAATAGCAATTAATGGGTTTGGCAGGATTGGAAAAGCTTTTTTGAAAATAGCTCTAGAAAAGAAATTAGATGTGGTTGCTATTAATGATTTAGTAGACACAAAAACTCTTGTTTATTTAATGAAATATGATTCCGTATATGGAAATTATGATAAAAAAGTAGAAGCTGGAGAAGGGTTTATCAAAGTTAATGGAAAGAAAATATTAGTTTTTTCTGAAAAAGAACCTGAAAACCTTCCTTGGAAAAAATTAGGGGTTGATATTGTAATTGAGTCAACAGGAATTTTTACCGACAAAATTGGAGCAACAAGACATATTACTGCAGGAGCAAAAAAAATAATTATTTCTGCACCCGCAAAAAATCCTGATGCGACAATTGTTCTAGGCGTAAATGATGAAATATTAAAAAAAGAACACAGAATAATCTCTAATGGTTCTTGTACTACTAACTGCCTTGCACCTGTAGTGAAAGTTCTTAATGATAATTTACAAATAGAAAAAGGATTTATGACAACCGCCCATGCTTATACTAATGACCAAAGAATACTTGATGTTCCTCATAAAAAGCCTAGAAGAGGAAGAGCAGCTGCAATTAATATAATCCCTTCAACTTCTGGAGCTGCAACAACTGTTGCAGAAGTAATACCTGAACTTAAAGGAAAATTAGATGGTCTTGCATTAAGAGTTCCGGTTGCTTGCGGGAGTATTGTAGATTTTGTTTGTATTGTTAAAAAACCAACAACTGTTGAAGAAGTTAATTCTATGATGAAAAAAGCAAGTCAAGGAAAAATGAAAGGTATTTTAGAGTATAATTCTGATGAAATTGTTTCTTCAGATATAATAAACAATCCTGCTTCATCAGTTTTTGATTCAACACTTACTCAGGTTAATGGAAACTTAGTTAAAGTTTTTTCCTGGTATGATAATGAATACGGCTACTCTAATAGGCTAGTTGATTTAGTTAAAAAAATAAAATGAAAATTAGAAATAATTTTCAATTGTTCAATTTAAAAAGGTAAAGTTTCTTAAAAATGAAAACATTAAAAGATTTTGATTTTAAAAACAAAAGAGTTCTTTTGAGATCTGATATTAACTCAGATATTTTAAATAAGAAGGTCATTCCTTCAGAAAGAATAAAGCAGGCAGCTTTAACAATTGATTATTTAAAAAAGCAAAAAGCAAAAGTAGTGGTTATTGCTCATCAGGGAAATCCTGGGAAAGATGATTTTATTTCTTTAAAACAACATTCAAAATTACTTAACAAATATACAAAAATAAAATTTATCGAAGACATCCTTGGTAAAAAGGCAATAGATGCAATTAATAAAATAAAACCTGGTGAAGCTGTGCTTTTGGAAAATCTGAGATTTAATAGTAATGAAGTTAATTTTGAAGAGTCAAATAATAGTCTGATTCAATCCCTAGTTCCATTATTTGACATTTATGTTAATGATGCTTTTTCTGTATCTCACAGGAATAATACTTCAATTGTAGGTTTTCCAAAACACTTGCCAAGTTGCGCAGGTTTATTACTTGAAAAAGAATTAAATGCACTTAAAAAAATTTCAATAAAAGATTGTTTGTATATCTTAGGAGGAGCAAAGCCTGAGGAAAATATTAAACTTTTAAGAGGGAAAAAAGTAATTGCCTGCGGTTTGTTTGCTCAACTATGTCTTGTTTCAAAAGGAAAAGATTTAGGATATCAAAATGAATTTTTAAAAAAAGCAACTCTCATAAAAGGAGACTATAGCGAATTTTTAGAAAAATTAAGAAATAGACTTGTAAATGTAGAATTACCAAATGACTTTGCAGTTAATTTTAAAGGAAAAAGAAAAGAATTTTCACTTGAACAATTTCCATTAGACTATGAAATTGAAGATATTGGAGAAAAAACTATTAAAAGATATATTGAGCTTATTAAAAAAGCTCCTGCAATATACATGAAAGGTCCTGCAGGAAATGCATCTGAAAAACAGTTCGCAACCGGAACAGAAGCTATTCTTAAAGCAGCTTCAGAATGCAAGGGCTTTGTACTTGTTGGAGGCGGACATTTAAGCGATGTAATTGAAAAATATAAAATTTCAAAAGATAAATTTGGTTATATCAGTCTTTCAGGAGGAGCTCTGCTCAATTATGTTGCAGGTGAAAAGCTTCCAGGACTAGACGCCTTGGGGTATTATTAAAAAAAATGAAAGTAGAAGAAAAGTTGCTGTTAAGTCCTCAAGATTTCAGGCCTTACTTTAAGGATTGGAAATTAAATGGTATTTTTAATCCTGCAGCGGTCCGCGCAAAAGATGGTAAAATAATTCTTTATGTAAGAGTTGCTGAAAGATTTTCTTCTAAAAATAAATTGGATTATCCAGTAATACTCCCTGGAAAAGAAAGAAAATTCGAAATTCAAAAAATAGATAACAGCATATTCTTAAAAAAAGAAGGAAATGTTCTTTATCTTAAAAATCATACTATAAGAATATCAAATATTTCTCATTTTAGAAAAGTAATACTCGATGAGTCTGGTTTTAATATACTAGACATAGAAAAAGAACCCATATTTTTTCCAGAAGAGGATCAGGAAGAATGTGGAGTAGAAGACCCGAGAATTGTGACTATTGGTAAAAATTATTATATGACTTATGTGGGAGTCTCAATAAAAGAAGGAATAACCACTTCACTTGCAGTTTCAAAAAACTTAAGGCATTGGGAACGAAAAGGAATAATTTTCAATCATGAAAATAAAGACGTTGTTTTATTTCCAGAAAAAATAAACAATGAGTTTGTTGCATTGCATAGGCCTGTGGGGATGTTTAATTTTAATAATCCCTCTATTTGGATAGCTTATTCAAAAGATCTTGTTTATTGGGGAAAGTCTAAATGTATTTTGCACCCTAGAAGAGACTCTTCTTGGGATAATTTAAGGATAGGTGCAGGATGCCCGCCCATAAAAACAAAAAAAGGATGGCTAGTTATATATCATGGAGTTAATAATAAAACTTATAGTGCAGGTGCTTTACTTTTGGATTTAAATGAGCCTGAAAAAATTATAGGGCAGACTCCAATAAATAAACCTCTTTTTTCTCCAAGTCATAAATATGAAAAAAAAGGAGTCGTGAACAATGTAATATTCCCGACAGGGATAGTTGAGGATTTAGATAAAAAATCAGTTTTAATCTATTCCGGAGCAGGAGATCAGTCTATTACTGTAAGAAGAGTTTTAATTCAAGATATTCTAAATAGTCTGGAAAAATGTTAATCATAGTAACTAAAAATTATAATGAACTCTCAAAGAGAGCAGCAGAATTAGTTGCCGATGATATTTTAAAAAAACCAAATATGGTTTTAGGCCTTCCGACTGGTGAAACTCCTGTTGGTATGTATAAACTTCTTGTTAAAAATTATAAAAATAAAAAAATTAATTTTTCAAAAATAACTTGTTTTAATCTTGATGAATATTATCCAATTAAAAAAGAAAATAAAAATAGTTATTATTCCTATATGCACAAGAACTTTTTTGACTCAGTAAATGTTAAATCCAGCAATATAAACATTCTTGACTCTGAATCAAAGACTCCAAAAAAAGACTGCCTTGCTTATGAGAAGAAAATAAAAAAGACCCCTCTTGACTTGCAGATTTTAGGTGTTGGAATAAATGGTCATATTGGTTTTAATGAACCTGGTTCAAAAAAATCTTCAAAGACAAGAGTCATTGATTTGACACTTGACACAAGAAAAAGAAATTCAAGATTTTTTAAAAATAAGTCTGAGGTTCCAACTCATGCCCTGTCAATGGGAATTTCAACAATTTTAGGAGCAAAAAAATTAATTCTGCTTGCAAATGGTAAAAATAAGGCAGAAGCAATAAAACATCTAGTTGAAGGAAAACCTTCCTGTGATTGGCCAGTTTCTTTTCTTCGGGCCCATAAGAACTTGGTTGTTATTTTAGACAAAGAAGCAGCTGGGTTACTGTTTTAGGAATAGATTTAAAACCTATTCAGACCTATTATATTTGAGGTGACTAATGCAAAAAGATATTTTAGAAGTCTGCTATGAAAAAGCAAAAGAAGTAATAAAAGCATGTTCTACTCCTTACGGTCTTTTTGCTTCAGGAACAAAAGATGGTTATAATGCAGTTTGGTCACGAGACTCAATGATTTCTCTGATTGGTGCAAGTGTGAGTGAAGAAAAAAGTTTTCGCGAAGTATTCAAACAAAGTATAGTTACTTTGATGGAAAACCAGGCTAAAAACGGTCAGATTCCAAATTGCGTTGACAAATTTGCAGATAGAAAGCCACATGTAGATTTTAAGACAATTGATTCAACTCTTTGGTATATTATTGGAAACTATATTTATTCAAAAAGATACAAGGATGATTCACTTATTAGGGCTGGAAAAAATTCAATTAATAACGCTTTATTTTGGCTTTCTTGTCAAGACCCTGGAGATGTAGGGATGCTAGGTCAACTTCCGACTTCAGACTGGCAAGACGCTTTCCCACATAAGTATGGTTATACCATAAATACTCAGGCATTATACTATAAAGTTTTAACCTTGACTGGAGACAGCGAATCTGCAAAAAAATTAAAATCCATGGTAAACACTGATAAAGATGATTCTTTATGGAACGGAAAATTCTATTTCCCATATCGTTGGAAAAATCATAATCAGTATAAAGAAATAGGTCCTTGGTTTGATTCCCTTGGAAATGTTCTTGCAATTGTTTTTGATTTGGCAGACAAGGACCAGGCAGAAAAAATATTATCTTACATTAAAAAGAATAAAATAAATGAGCCTTACCCCCTACGTGCAATATATCCCCCTATAAAACCAGGAGACCATGACTGGCAGGATTATTATCTAGATTGTCTTGCAGGAACCCCTAATCAATATTTAAATGGGGGAATCTGGGGATTTATTGGCTCATTTTATATTTTGGCTTTAATTAAACTAGGAAAACTTTCAGAAGCAAAAAAAGAATTAACTAAACTCGCAGAAAGAAATCTAGCAGGTAATTTTCCAGAATGGACTAGTCCTATCGATAAAAAGAGTTATGGTTCAATGCAAGCTTGGGGTGCTGGAATGTATATTCTAGCTTATGAATCTTATAAAAAAGGTAAAGTTTTATTGTAATTTAGTTATTCAATTATTATTTTTAATTAGATTCACTCGGTCTAAAATAACTTTTTTAATTTAGCAAAAATTCCTCACAAAGTTTTTTAAATGAGTTTATATTATTTATATTATAAAATAGTATTTTTTAAAAAATGGTGGTAAAAATAAAAAGGGATGAACTTTTGCTAGAACCAACAAGTATAAAACCAACTTCGAGTGAATTTGAAGTTCTAGGTGTCCTCAATCCTGCTGCAATTCGTCTTCGTGACGGAAACATTCTTCTTTATGTAAGAGTTATTGAAAAACTAATAAATAACGAAGATGATCATTATTGTTATTCTCCAAGAATGGCTGGTAAAACTGAGTTTAAAATAAAAATAGACCGATTTAAAAAAGATGATATTGAGGAAAGTACTGAGGTGGATTTTTTATTTAGGGATGGAACAAAGAGACTCAAATTTATTTCTCATTTTAAACGAGTTTTACTTGATAAAACTGGATTTAAAATAATTTCAATTGAAAAAAAGCCAGCTTTCTACGGGATTTCAGGTGATGGAGAACTAGGAGTTGAAGATCCAAGAATAACTCAAATAGGTGAAATGTATGCCATGACTTATGTTAGTCTTTCAAGAGAACAAAATATTTCAACTGCAATGGCAATTTCAAACGATGGCTTTAACTGGCAAAGGCAAGGAATAATTTTTGGAGAACAGGATAAGGATGTAGTCATTTTCCCTGAATCCATTAATGGAAAATATGTTGCATTTGATCGGCCTGAAGGAAGTTTTCAATTTTCTCAGCCCCACATATGGGTTGCATATTCAAAAGACTTGAGATCTTGGGGAAATTTAAAGCCTCTTGGTTCAATTTATGAAAAAGATGGATTTTGTCCAAGAAATGGTGCAGGACCTCCTCCGATAAAAACAAAAAAGGGTTGGCTTTTATTATACCATGCAGTAACTGAGTTCAAAGAAGAAGAACAAGAAGAAGATATAATGAAGATGATTAAAAAGATACTTAAATCTAAAAAAGATGTAGTAAAAAATCTTGCTAATTTGGGCGATGATCTCAAAAGAAAAGTAGAACTTTATTCTGTTGGTGGAGTTTTATTTGATTTAAATAATCCTGAAAAAATGATTGCAAAATCCAAGGAATTTTTGATTGTTCCTGAGAAAGATTATGAAGAATCTTTTGAACATAAACGAGTAGTTTTCCCGACTGGTGCAGTAATGGACGAGAATGGAAAAGACCTCTTAGTTTATTTTGGAGCTGGAGACCAGAGAACTGCAGTTAAGAAAATAAGTTTAAACGAAATTTTTAAAAAATTAAAAAAAGTAAAATAAATTTTTGATTAGATTGTAATTCTTTATTTCAAATCTAATTTTTCTTTTATTATATCTAGCATTTTTTTAGAAGTTACTTTGTAGTCAAAGTTTTTGACTGCATGTTCTCTTGCAGCTTTTCCCATTTCCTCTCGAAGTTTAGCATCTTTAAGAAGCATTAGTGTGTATTTTGCCAAATCATTAATATCTGCCCTATATGCAAAAGTTTTTGGTTTATCAAATTTAATTATTTGTTTGGATGAAAAACCCATTGATGGATAAGCCCATTCTTCTGTTAGTTTAATTTCTTCGCCAGCTCTTGCAAGAAATCCAGTCTTTTCATGAACAACTGTTTCTGCTGTTCCTCCACGGTCAATTGCAATAACTGGTTTTCCACAAGCCATTGCTTCAACTTGTATCATTCCAAAACCTTCAATTCTTGAAGGTCCAGCATAAATATCACATGCATTTAAAATATCAGCCATGAACTCTGGTGAAAAAACATCTTCTAAAAATATTACTTTATCCCTTATACCTAGTTCTTCAAGTAATTCTTCTTCTTTGTCTCTCCATGCACTTGAGTTTTCACTTGGCCAGCTTTTGCAAACATATCTCCAGTTTGGAAATTCTTCATCAATTAATGCAAGAGCCCTAAACATTTCCTGAGCTCCTTTTGATGTAACATCTCCTCCCGCTGTCAAAATCATTACTTCATCATCTCTTACTCCTAGCATTCTTCTGAGTGCAAGATTCATTTCTTTGTCTTTTTGAGGCTGAAATAATTCAGTATCAATTCCAATATGCATTGGAATTATTTTAGAACAATCAACTCCATCTCTTTCGTAAATGCTTCTCACCCACTCACTTGTTGTAAACATTAATTTAAGTCTTTCAAATTCTGTCTGATAATTAGCCACCCATCCGTCTGCATTAAACCAAGGAACTGTTGTTACTCCGAATTTCATAGGTTCTTGAACTATTTCAGGAACATTTCCCCAAAATCCAATTCCTATTGCAACATCAGGTTTAAAGTGTCTTAGATAATATTCTTTTTGTATGCTGTTATTAAAATGACATGGAACAACATCTACTCCATGATATTTAAGTCCTTGAAGTAAATAATATCCCTGTAAACTTTGTCCGTCAGACTCTACGGGATAAGGAAACATCAATAATACTTTCATTTTACAAAGCTTGTCCTCTTGCAAGCGAGTATTTGAAAATTATTTATAATTTTCATTTTACTTTAACTTTACCTCTTAATAAAAAGGCCTCGCGGTCCCTAGAGTTTCTTTCTTCAAATCCTTTTTTGTGAAATCCATAAATCATGTTTATTATCTCTTTTTTCCTTAACAACTCAATTTTATTTAAATTTATAAATTTATCTGCATTCTCTTGCGCATAACAATCAAAGCCAGTATCTGTGTTTGCAGCAGATTTTTTTAGGTAACAAAAGAAAAATGTTTTTTTAGATTTGAGCAGGCCTAAGTCAAGCATTTCTCTAACTGCTTTATTTACTTCAATGTGTCTAGGATGCCCATATTCCCCTTTTTCTCCATGTGTAAATATATAATCATACTTTTTATCACAAAATTTATTTATTCTTTTTATTATTTCTTGTTTTTTTAGTGGATTTAATTTTTCATCTTCTAAATTTGACATAAATCCTTTTGCCCCTAATGTTTTACAAACTCTAAAAAACTTTGGAGCTCTGTCCTTATCATCTATTCTAGAAAGGGAAACTATTTGAGTGTCCCATTTATCCTTATTTCGAATAAGCATTCCTCCCATCCAGATTGTTTCATCGTCAGGATGAGCAACAATAACCAACACTTTCTTTTTTTTCATTTTAGAATAAAAGAAAGCACATTTAAGAATTTGTTGATTTTAAAAACTAGTCGCATTTTTAACAATAAGAAAGGTTTTTAATTAATGAATTGTTATTAATACTTAAATAAGGAGGATAAATGAAATTTGATATTATTAGTTTTGGAAGTGCAGTAATAGATGCATTTGTAAATACAGAGATTGGAGAAAAAAATAATTCTTTTTCTTATCCTGCAGGGGGCAAAATTCTAATTAATGATTTAAGATTTGATATTGGCGGGGGAGGAACAAACACTGCTGTAGCATTTTCTCGCTTTGGATTTAAAACAGGATGTATTTGTGATGTAGGCGATGATGAAAATGGAAAAAATATTCTTCAATTATTAAAAAAAGAAAAAATAACTTTTCTTGGAGAAATTGACAAGTCTGGAATGACTGGCTATTCAGTTATTCTTGATAGTAATGCTGGAGAAAGAACTATTCTTACCTATAAGGGCGTTAATAATAAAATAACTTTAAATGAACTTAATTTAAAGACCCTTAATACAAAATGGCTTTATTATTCAGCACTTCTTGAAAATAGCTTTGCAACTCAAAAGAGGGTTGCAGAAACAATGCATAAAAAAGGAACTAAACTTGCTTTTAATCCTAGCAGCTATATAATCAAAAATGAAGATTATTCTTCTTTACTTAAAATTTGTGAGATTTTAGTTGTAAATAAAGAAGAAGCTGAGATGATTTGCAAAAGATTCAAGAAAAAATCAGATTTATGGAAATCTATTCATGAACTCGGTCCAAAAATTGTTTTAATAACTGATAAAGATAATCCTGCTGTTTGTTTTGATGGAAAAAAGAAATATCAAGTAATCCCTCATAAAAACATAAAAGTGGTTGAAAGAACCGGAGCTGGGGACGCTTTTGCTTCAGGTTTTGTTGCAGGTCAGATTGCAGGATTTTCAATAGAAAAGTCACTTGAACTTGCATTAAAAGAAAGTGAGTCGGTTATTCAGCATTTCGGAGCTAAAAATAAATTATTAAGGATGAAATTAAAATGAAAACTCAGATAAGGCATAGTTATATCTATAATGTGGTTATGTCAAAAAAATTAGGTTTAGACTATTCATTAAAGAAATTTAATAACTTAAAGAAAAAAGCAAAAGCATTTGAAAAACTGCATAATAAATATGTTAAAGAAATAATTAAGTTGATTGAAAAACATACAAAAAGAAAAAAATGGAATGGGGATTTTATTCCTATTTATCTTACTGAAACAATAATAGATAACTATTCAGGATTTTCTGATCCTCTTACACTCAAAATTAGAGAACCAAAAAAAATGCTTCATACTTTGGTTCATGAATTAATTCATAACAACCTAGATGCATCTAAGCAAATAAAACTTGGGACTGATAAAAACGAGGAATTAGTAAGTGAAATAACAAAAAAAGTCTGGAAGGAATTAAAAGTATGATATCACTTAAAAAAATAACCAAAAAAGGCAAAGCTCTCTTTCTTGCATATGATCAGGGACTAGAGCATGGTCCAACAGACTTTGATGATAAAAATGTTGACCCTAACTATATAATAGAAATAGCAAAAAAAGGAAAGTATAATGCAGTAATATTTCAAAAAGGAATTGCAGAAAAATACAACCAAGAGATAAAAAAGAGCAAGATTCCTTTAATAATCAAATTAAATGGAAAGACAAGTCTGATTAAAGGAGAGCCAATTTCAAGGCAACTTTGCACAGTAGGTGAAGCAATAAAACTAGGCGCAGTTGCAGTAGGCTATACAATTTATTTTGGAAGTGAACATGAAAGTGAAATGCTTGCTGAGTTTGAAAATATTCAAAGAGAAGCTCATAAAAAAGGCCTTCCTGTTATTGTATGGGCTTATCCAAGAGGAAAAGGAACAGAAGGAAAATCAAGTTCTGAACTAATGGCTTATGCAGCAAGAGCCAGTCTTGAAATTGGAGCAGATATTGTAAAACTCGTTTATAATGGAAATCCAAGTGCTCTTGAATGGGCAGTAAAATCAGCAGGAAAAACAAAAGTAGTTATCGCAGGTGGTGCAAAAGAAAATGAAAAAGAATTTTTATTTGAAACCAAGATTCTTATTAAGTCAGGGGCAATGGGTCTTGCAATTGGAAGAAATGTCTGGCAATCAAAAAATCCTCTGGATATCACAAAAAAAATTAAAAATATCATTTGGAAGAAATGAAGACCCTAGTTGTATTTTATTCTAGAACCGGAACCACTAAAAAAGTTGGGCAAAAAATTGCAAGACTACTTGACGGAGAACTTGAAGAAATAATTGACTTAAAAAATAGGGATGGCGTAGTAGGCTGGTTAAGCTGTGGAAAAGATGCAATGAAAAAAAGTTTAACTAAGATAAAGTATAAAAAAAAGGATTTAAGTGGATATGACCTTATTATTATTGGAGGCCCTAACTGGGCAGGAAATTTAGCCCCTGCACTAAGAACATTTTTAGAAGAAAATAAATCAGACATTAAGAAATTTGCTTTCTTTTGTACTCATGGAGGAGATAATCCTGGAAATATATTTTTGCAAATGCAGGAAATTCTAAGAAAAAAACCTTTGGACACTCTTTCACTCAAGACTTCAGAAGTAAAAAATGACCTGGACAGCATTTTTCATAATAAACTAAAATTTTTTTTGGCTAGTTTAAAGAAAAAATGAAATACTCTTGCATCCTCAAAATTAATAAACTATCAAATAGAACCTTTAATTATAAACAAGGGAGGAGATTTTTGATACTATAAAGACAGAGGTATTAAAAAAACACGATTGATATGAAACATTGGAAAAAACAACACATTAGAAGATTCAAATTTTGGTTAAAGAAAGTGGGAAAAAAGGATATGTTTGATGCAGTAAACTTAGAAATCTCTACTGCTTGTAATAGAAAATGTGCATATTGTCCAAATTCTATATTTCCAAGAGGAGAAATAAAAAATCAAAGATTAATGGACTTAGAATTAATAAATAAAATACTTGACGAGTTAGGAAAATTAAATTTTAAGGGAAAAATAAACACTTGCCATTATAATGAGCCACTCCTAGATAAAAGACTTCCTGAAATAGCCAAATTAATAAAACAAAAAGTCCCTAAGTGTAAATTAATTATCAATTCAAATGGAGACTATCTTACTGAAGAATTAGAAAATAACCTTAAGAAATCAGGAGTAGATAAAATAAGTGTCTCAGAACATAAAGACCCTAACTATAAATTTAATCCAATGAATAATAGATGTGGTCTTGTAAATCCAATTAATTTAGACCTCTATCCAAGATGCCTTTTTGATACAATCGAGTTAATAATAGATGTTGATGGAAATGTTAAGATATGCTGCAATGATTATATTGGAGAAAATATAATGGGTAATTTAAACAAGCAATCTATTGTTGAAATATGGAACTCTGAATTATTTGTAAAAACAAGAAAAGATTTAAGGGATTGGAATTTTAGTTTACCGATGTGTAAGAGGTGCTTAAATGAAAATACTAACAAAAAATAAAGAGCATTTAAACAGAGGAGTTATCTAAAAAAACCTGATTTATATGAAACCTTTAATTGTTATCAATCTTAAGACATATCAGCAGGGAAAATCCGTATTAAAACTTGCAAAGATAATTGAAAAAGTTGACAAGAATATTATAATCGGTGTACAGGCTACTGATATATATGAAACAAAAAAGACAACCAATCTTAAAATTTATAGCCAGCATGTGGATTATATGGAGCCAGGAAGAAATACCGGGTTTATTCTGCCTGAGTCTATAAAGTCAGATGGAGCAATAGGGACCTTTCTAAATCACTCAGAACACAGAATTCCTTTTGATTTGATCAAAAAAACCATTACCCGATGTAAAAAACTAAATCTTAAAACTATAATTTTTGCAAAAGATATAAAAGAAGCAAAGAAAATTGAAAAATTAAACCCAGATTATATTGTTCTTGAGCCTCCTGAATTAATAGCAGGAAAAATTTCTGTTTCAGAAAGTAAGCCAGGTTTAATAAAAAATATTTCAAAAGCATTAAACCCTAAAACTAAATTTTTAGTTGGTGCAGGAATTCATTCAAATAATGATTTAAAGATTGCAATGAAGTTTGGAGCTTCAGGTATTGCTTTATCATCTGCAATAACTACTGCAAAAAATCCAGAGAAAGCACTAAGGCAATTACTTGGATAAAATATCTTTATCTTTTGTTTCTTAAATAAAAAAATGCTCCAATTATTCCGAGTATAAATAAGGTTCCACCTATCAGGCTTGAAGTTGTTTCATTTAAACTCATAGTTGCATTACCTGTTAGACTCGATGAAATAAAAAAAAGACTTGTAGCCAAGAGTATAACTGTTGCTGCTCCTTCAACCTTTGATTCTAATGCTTTTCTTTCAAAAGCAGTACCAGTCTTATTAACTTGATAATCTTTTCCTGGAACAAACCTTGATTGTAAATGATATTTTTTCAGCATTTGGTCATAAACGTTTCTAATTCCAGCAGGATTATGTGATGATAAAGCATCCATTCTAATATCGTCGTATTTATCTGCATCATTTAATATTTCTTGACTATATTTCCAATTAGATAATCCTTCTTGGAGCTCTTGACTTGTTACAAAATCCGGATCAATAGGAGGGGTTGGAGTTTTTTTAGTCTTTTTTAATATATTGTATCCAAGAATTTTTCCAGTTTTGGGATCTCTTACAGCTATTGGAGCAGATTTCCAACTTGGATTAAATAAAAAAGCTCGTATATCAGTTCCTCCGTGTATTGCTGAACTATGTTTTATTTGTCTTAAATCATTTAGAAAATAACCAAATGTAAAAAAATCAAAGAATTTTTCCCAAGGAGAAGCTTTGAATTTAGATGCATGAGTATGAATAAGTGCATATTTTCTCTTATTTCCTTTATCAAGATATTGCTTTTTCTTTACAAGATCTGCTTCTGGAGAAGCATCTCTTTCCAGTAGTTTATAATCAGTTATATCTCCGGCTGCGATTCCAGGATATTTCATTAACCTGTGCTCATATTCAGGAGAAGGAGACTCTTCAATTACCTCTTTTGTTGGCTTATATTTTTTACTGGGCATTATTAGAACTGACTTCTTTTCTTATATTTTGTATGAAGTAATTTTTCAGCTTTTTTACTTAACGGGTAATCAAGATATTCTTTGTATATTTGTTTAACAACAGGATTTTCATGAGATTTTCTGAGTTTG
>JBBACR010000029.1:6036-14525 GCA_041656875.1 Candidatus Pacearchaeota archaeon | reverse complement strand
CAATTCGATTATAGCAAGTAATTTATCAATTTTAGTCCTAGCTTTAATTTTACTGGTCATTTAATCACAAGCCTCAACTTTTGGCTTGCATTGAGTTCTTTATGATAACTTTTACTAATGCGCCTGCCTTGAAAGAGAAAATATTTAAACTAATTGAAATGAAGGATTTTTAATATGATAATAGATTATTCACAAAAAATGCTATGTTATGTAGTGGGAATTCCCAGAATACCTGAACTGAACAGTCATGGTAATCTTGCAATAAGCACAGTTATTGCACCTGATCCCAAGACTGCACTTAGAACTTATTTGTCAAGAGAAGCTCCGCTTCAGGCAAAAACAATTCTTGGATACCTTCAAGAGAAAGACCCATCTTTAAGTGCATTTGCGTTTAGAGCTCCAAGTCGTGATACTATCAAAAAGAGCTATACTCCTGCAAAACTTGCAGAACAAAACAAACATATTGCCAAAAGTCTTGCAACTATATGTGAAAGAGATCCTGAAGAAGTCCTCGAAAGTATTAATGAACTATTAGTTTAGAAATATATAATAATATTTAAAAATCTATGAATACTTTAAAAAATAATGAAAGCTAGCCAGACAAACAAAACAAGAATCGTTTCTATAATTACTATTATAGCTAGCATTATCATAATTATTATTTAAGCAAGCCAAAAATTTTCTAGGCTTGCAGGATTTTTACAATGAGTCTTGACACTGCAATAACTAAAAACCCCCCAGAACAACACAAAAACGACCTTCCTACTAGGGAGGAGCTTCTTGCAAGGGGAGCATTTGAATTAGAACCGGATGTTTATTTTTTACCTGGAAACAGAATTATAAGACTTAATGGACATAAAACTGGAAAGTGTGAACATTATAGGGAATGTGGCAATTCTAGCTTGAGTAATGCTATTTGTTGCTTAGATATGGGTTATAAAGAGGGAGTTGATATAACTGCAAGATGTTATGTTCCACTAAAAGGATTAATTGAAAGGAGAAGAAATACAAATTGAACTTAGGAACTTTTAAAAATCCAGGTTCATACTTAAAATAAGAAACGAGGAAGAATAGGAATCCTGTGCTAGATTTTAAAGATAGAGAAAAATCAAGGATTTTCTAATCGTTTAAAATTCAAACTTAAAACCAAAATGATAAATTTTAAAGAAATAGAGAATGAAGCAAGAGAGGTTTGGAAGAAAAAAGATAAAGAAATAAAGAAAGCTGTACAAAATGATCCTAAGAAAAAACTTTTTTCATTTTTAGAAGGACCGCCTACTGCAAATGCTCCTCCTGCATTACATCACCTAGAGGTAAGAACGTTTAAGGATATTATATGCAAATTCAAATACATGAATGGATTTTCGGTTCCAAGAAAAGGTGGTTGGGATTGCCATGGACTTCCAGTTGAAGTACAAATAGAAAAAAAATTAGGACTAAACTCAAAAAAAGAGATTTTAACATATGGTGAAGAAAAATTCATTAAGGAATGTAAAGAAAGTGTTTTTTCAAACATAACTGACTGGAATAAGTCTACAGAAGAATTAAACTATTGGATTGATCTTGAAAATCCATATAGAACTCTTGATAACAATTATGTTGAAAGCGTATGGTGGAGTTTAAAAGAATTATCTAAAAAGAAATTATTATATGAGGGGTATAAAGTTGTTCCATACTGTCCAAGATGCGGTACTCCGTTGTCAAGTCATGAAGTTGCCCAAGGGTACAAAGATGTTAAAGAAGAATCTGTTTACATTGCATTTAAATTAAAAAATAAAGCTAATGAATATATTCTTGCATGGACAACTACTCCTTGGACACTTCCAGGAAATGTAGCTCTTGCAGTAGGAAAAGACATTGATTATGTCAAGGTTGAATTAGAGGACGGCGATCATTTAATCCTTGGAAAAGAAAGAGTTAGTGTTCTTCGTGGAGATTTTAGAATTATAGAAAATTTTAAAGGTAAAGATTTGATTGGACTAGAGTATGAACCATTGTTTGATATAAAAGAACTTCGAAATGAAAATTCATACAAAATCATATCGGCAGATTTTGTTTCAACTGAAGATGGTACAGGTGTGGTCCATACTGCAGGAATGTATGGAGAAGATGACTATAATGTTTGCAAGGAAAATAATCTTCCACTAGTACATACAGTAGATATTGAAGGAAAATTTAATAGCCTAGTCCCTCAGTGGAAAGGAAAATTTGTTAAAGGTGTTGAAAACGAAATCAAAGAGGATCTTAAAAAAAGAAAGTTGCTATATAAGGTTGAAAAGATTACTCATGCATATCCATTTTGTTGGAGATGTGATTCTCCTTTACTTTACTATGCAATCACTTCTTGGTTCATTAAGGTTAGTGCTGTAAGAGATAGACTAGTTAAGTTGAACACTAAAATAAACTGGTATCCAGAACATATTAAAGAAGGAAGATTTGGAGATTGGCTTGAAGGAATCAAAGATTGGAATCTATCAAGGTTTAAATTTTGGGGAAGCCCACTTCCGATTTGGAGATGTGAATGTGGAGAAGAAAAAATAATTGGAAGTGTTGAGGAACTAAATAAAGAAAGTACAAAAAAATTCAAAGATTATGATTTACATAGACCTTGGATTGATAATATAAAATTAAAATGTGAATGTGGAAAAGAAATGAAAAGGATTCCGGATGTAATTGACTGCTGGTATGATTCGGGGAGTGCTCCATTTGCACAATTTCATTATCCTTTTGAAAACAAAGCTGAGTTTGAAAAAAGATGTCCTTATGATTTTATTTCAGAAGCAATTGACCAGACTAGGGGATGGTTCTATACATTACATGCTATCTCTACAATGATATTTGATGATATTGCATATAAAAATGTAATATGTGCAGGACATATTGTTGATGAAAATGGAGAAAAAATGTCTAAATCAAAAGGTAATGTAATAAAACCTAGAGAGATAATTGATGAAGTAGGTGTTGATGCAGTAAGACTTCAATTTTGTACTACTGATCCTGGAAATCAAAAAAGATTTTCAGTAAAGATGGTAAACGAAGAAATACTCCCATTTTTGAATGTGCTTTACAATTGTAAGCAATATTATGAACAATTAGAAAATAAAAAAATCAAGAAAAAATCAGAAGATGAATGGATACTTAGTCGACTTAATTCCTTAATTAAAAAAACAACTGAAGATTTAGATAATTATTCTATTGATAAAGCTCTTTCTAGTATAATGAATTTTGTGGTTAATGATTTTTCAAGAACTTATATCAAAATGACAAGAGAAAGAGATGATACTAAACAAGTTTTTGAAGAGATACTTAAAAACATCTCACTATTGCTTGCCCCATATGCCCCCCATATTTCCGAGTCTATCTACCAACTATTTGAGAAAGGAGAAAGTGTCCATTTAGGTAAATGGCCAAAATCGGACAAAAAGAAAATTAACTTAAAACTTGAAGAAGAATTTACAGAAGTTATGAAGGTTATTGAGATTGGACTCCGTGAAAGAGATAAATCGCAAATTGGACTCAAATGGCCTCTTTCAAATGCAATTGTTAAATGCAACAACAAGTTTGGAAAAGAATTACAAGAGTTAATAAAAAATCAATTGAATATTAAATCTGTTGAGTTAAATCTGAATAAAGACAGTAAAGAAATTTTAGTTGAACTTAATACTCAAATGACTCCTGAACTTGAAGCAGAAGGTTACAGCAGAGAAATTTCAAGAAAAGTGCAGGCTGCTAGAAAAAACGCAGGATTTGTTAAGACTGATAAAATAAAACTTGCAGTAATTATTGACAAAGATATACAAGAAAGACTAAAAAAACATGTCGAATTCATAAAAGAAAGAGTAAATGCAAGTGAACTCTTGCTCAATAACATAAAAGAGAGCGATTACAAAAATAAGTCTGAAGACAAGATAAAAGGAAAAGAAATAAAGATATTTTTTAATAAAATTTGATTTAAAAAAACCTCATTTTTATACACTAATTAGTACTCAAAAATTTATAATCTAGATAAAGATATTATGATATAGTCATAACAATTCGACTAGTTCTTAATACTATGTTTAAATGACAAAAACATTTAAATAGTCAGGTTTAATTATTATAATTAAAAGAGTTAAACAATATGATAGTCAAAGAGGAATTTTTAAACAGGCTTAGAAAAATATTCGATCTTAATTTGTATGAGGTAAGGGTTTGGACTGCTCTTTTATCAAGAGGAGTGAGTACTGCTGGAGAATTATCTAATATTTCTGATGTTCCAAGATCAAGAACATATGATATTTTGGAAACTTTAGAAAAGAAAGGATTTATCGTTATGAAATTAGGTAAGCCTATCAAGTTTGTAGCACTTAAACCTGAAGAAGTTATTGAAAGGGTTAAGAAAAATCTAGTTACTTCTGCTCAAGAAAAAAGTAAAAGACTTGAAAAATTAAAGAGCGAAGAAGTTTTAATTGAATTAACATCATTATTTACTCAAGGAGTTAAGTTTGTTGAACCTTCTGATTTGTCTGGAAGTGTTAAAGGAAGGCAGAATGTTTATAATCATATGGACATGATGATAAGAGAAGCTGAAACTTCAGTTACTATTGTTACAACAGCAATTGGACTTAATAGAAAACTAGAAGCATTAACACCTAGCTTTGAAAAAGCTAAAAAAAGAGGAGTTAAGATAAGAATTGCTGCTCCGATTGATGATTCTAATAAACAAATTGCAAAAGAACTTTCAAAATATGCTGAAGTTAGAAATATGCCTAAAGTAAGAGCAAGATTTGTACTTGTTGATGCTCAGCAGGTATTATTTATGGTACTTGACGATGATAAGGTTCATCCTAATTATGATGTTGCTATTTGGCTTTCTACTGAATTCTTTGCTTCTGCAATGGAGCAATTATTTGAAGCGGCTTGGAAGGGATTTAAATCTCTTTAATTTAAAATAAATTCTTGATTTAAATCAAAATGACTAACACTATTGAAAATAATGTTGAAGCTTCTTTAAAAGATCTGGACATACAAAATGGACTGGACCCTGAAATAATGAAACAGTTTAGAGATATGAATTCTAGAGAATTTGTCCAGTATCTAATTGAAGGCGGAAACCATCAAGCAGAAATAAGGCATTATTTAACAAAATCTATGCACCCAAATTATGTAAATTCAGTTCTTTTAACCTTAACAGAAGAACTTTGGTTTAATCAAAATAGACTAAAAAAAATAAGGGCCGGACCACTTAATATGTTTTATTCACAATCAAGATAACTATATTTTCTATAATAATCATATTTAAAATAACAATAGGTTCAATATTTACTAGGCTTAAAAGAGGTAAAACTTCACAAAATGGAAAAAGAGTTGATTGAATTTATTTTAGAAAATAATCTTAGTCCTTTTAATTTATATAAAACTCCTGTAAAGGCTTCTAGTGAAAGCATTTTTAAAACAAGAGATGGCAAGACAGTTTATAATAAAGTTCTTTCCAAGATTTCAAATTATTTTTATTTTGCAGACACTTCCAACATACTAAGTTGTTTTGAATTTACAAAAGACATCCAAAAGCTAAAGCAAAGACAGGAGTTTTATAAAAAAATTACAGGAAATTTAAAGAATGATTTTTTAAAGGATTTAAAAAAACCAAAGCCAATCTGGAAACCCCGATATGGGGTTGTTGCTGCAACTGAAAATGAAGACACTTTTTCAAAACTTAAAAATCTAGATATTCCTGTTAAGTTTCTTTTGAATGAGCAAGATGTTTTAGACCTTGCAAATTATGAGATTGTGCAGGCTGTTGATGTTGAACAGTTTAGTTCTCTAATCGAACAGTTACCTCAGGGAGTATTCCTAGACTCTATTGAAGATGTTTATCTCGAGAGATATCTTGAAATATTATCTGGATGGAATGATAATTTTAAGGTGCTGGAAAATATTGAAAATCCTGAAGTAAAACAGATAATCTCTGAACTAAAACCATTACTTGAACTAATTGGAATTGGGAAAAAAGAAAAAATTACCAGAAGCATGATTGAAGATGGAGTTGAACTAATTAATGAAGAAGTATCAAGTAAAATCAAAGACCTTAATGTTTCTGGAGAAACTCTTTTTAGCATGCTAAGCCAAAATAAACTTCCAAAAGAAATAGATAAAATAGTTGAAGATTCTATAAAAAACAGCAATCTGCCTTACCAAATGTTTGAAGCTGGAATCCCAGTAAAAATAAATGAAGAAGAGTTAGAAAACTTTATTCGTTTGCAAGATGCTAATGAGAATACTGATTTTGCAGAGAGAATAAAAAAGAACTCTAAATTATTAAAACAAGTTTTAGAAAAACTAGAAAGACTTTCGAACCTTATACTTTATTATGATTTTATAGCAGGAATCTCAAATTTTATTGAAAACAATAAATACTGGCCTGAATTTTCAAGTGAACTTAAAATTGAAAATTCTAAAAATATTTTTTTGGAAAGTCCTCAGGCAATATCTTTTTATTTAAATGAAAATGAAAGATGTTCAATACTTACTGGTGCAAATTCAGGGGGAAAAACAACCTTAATCGAACATATAATCCAATTGATTGGTCTTACAAATTTAGGGCTTCCACTCAATGGAATGGTTAAGATTCCTATTTTTTCAGAAGTTTATTATTTTGCAAAAAATAAAGGAAGTGCATCTAAAGGGGCATTTGAAACTCTTCTTACTCAAATGAGTGAAATAAAACCAGGCGAGACTACTCTTATTTTAGCCGATGAAATAGAATCAGTTACTGAACCAGGTGTTGCTGGAAAAATTATTTCTGCAACTTCAAAGTATTTTATTGAAAAAAATTGTTTTCTTATAATTGCTACCCACCTGGGATATGAAATAAAGGATATCCTGCCGAAAGGAGCTAGGATAGATGGAATTGAAGCAAAAGGACTTGATGAAAACAATGAACTTATTGTTGACCATAATCCTGTTCTTGGAAGACTTGCTAATTCAACTCCTGAACTTATTGTTGAAAAAATGGCTAATTCTGGAACACATGATTATTTTAAGTATCTTAACAATTATTTAAAAGAGAATGGGAAAAAGCAGATTAATTAATTCAAATAAAAAACTGGTTGAACTAATAGAATTAAAAAAGATTAACCATTAACTATCTTGAGCATTTCTGAATTAATAAAGTAAGTTGGCTTTTTTCCAGAGTAGGTCATGAATAACTTGTTTTTTGCCCTACTTATTGCTACATAAAATAATCTTTTTTCCTCTTCTTCTTTGTCATACTGTTCCAGTTTTATCATTTCTATAATTGGATGGTCAGAGGCTTTACATGGAAAATTTAGCTCATTACAACCAATGATAAAAACAATTTTTGCTTCAAGCCCTTTAATTGAATGTATTGTTGCAAGAGTTACTCCTCCCTCACCAGCTTGATAAGAAGATCTTATTTCATCAGATTTAATAGCATGAGCAATATTTTTTTGTTTCATAAGTTTTGATAATTCAAGAAGCTGAGAATTTGTACGAGATAATACAAAGATTTCTTCTCTTGAGATATTTGAGCTAATTATTTCACTTAGAATAAATTCCATTTCATTTAATTCTGAATCAAAATTCATAATATGAATTTCTTTATTTCCTTCATGATTATGCTCAAGGTCTGGAAGTCCTAAATTTTTAATTGAATGATTCATAAATTCTACCAGTGACTTGGAACTTCGGTAGTTTTTAGTAAGAGTTATTATTTCAGAATCAGGGTATTTTTCTGGAAATTTTAAGATATAATTAATATCAGAACCCCTCCACCCAAAAATTGACTGCCGAGGATCACCTACGCAAAAAAGGTTTTTAGGCGAAAGTAAATCTAAAAGCTCTATTTGCATTGCATTTACATCCTGATATTCATCTACCAAAATATAATCAAACTTTGGAATAAACTGAGGACTTTTCTTCCAGAAGTTTACTACATCCAGTATCTGGTCGGTATAATCCCGAAGACCCTGAAGGGAGAGATGCTCTTTTAAGGATTTACATAAAAGATATATCATTTTTGCAGTTTGTTTGTCTTCAGGATCTGCAATTTTTGAGAAATCTGAAAGTTCCTGATTTTTAATTTTAAAGTAATCTAATATAAAAAAACAATCATTCATTAAGATATTTGAAAGCTCTTCATTTGTTTTGTTTCTTTTTTGACTTACCGAAAAATACTTGTCTATTGCACTACTCATAGTTATTCCGATACTATTTAGTGCAAATCCAATTGCTACCATTTTATTTCCATAATTAATTACACCCATTTTTCTGCCATAAATCAAATCATTATGTTTTAGAAGTATTTTTTCTGAGAAAGAATTAAAGGTTTCAACAACAGCATTGACTCCTAGTTTTATTAACCGGTCCTGCATTTCAGTCCTAGCTTTTCTTGTAAAGGTTATTGCGAGAATTTTCTGAGAGGGAACTGCTCTATATTTTACAAGAAACTCTATTCTTTTTGTAAGAACTGTTGTTTTTCCAGAACCTGC
>JBBACR010000029.1:0-5936 GCA_041656875.1 Candidatus Pacearchaeota archaeon | reverse complement strand
CCCATTGAAAATGTAGCTGTTTTCCAAGCTCCACCTGGAACCAAGAAAGTGATAATTGGCATTATAATATTGTCTACGAGTGATTTGATTAACTGATTTGCAGCAAGACCCATGATAAATGCTACTGCAAGTCCAATTACCTTATATTCCTTAAGAAATTCAAAAAACTCTTTTATCATTTTCATAAAATATCTAAGTTAAGGAAGTATATAAAGATTAGGATTATTTTTTAGAATAAGGAAGAAGTTCAAATAATTCCCTATTAAATCCTGGAGAAGTAAACCTAGTTATGTACTCGTTTAAGTCAAGGTCTCCTGGATGTTTAATCGAGTAATCTGTAATATCTCTAGGAGTCATATTTCCAAATAAACCCTTAAGATAATTATCCCTTTCTTCTGAAACTGGGCATTCTATGCTAGAGGAACTTAATTTTTTAGCTAAACTGCTGGATTTTCTTGCCATTTTTATTCATTTAAAGAATAAAATAAATAGTTTAAAAATATTATTAAAAAGAACTAGGCTATTTCTCCAACCAAATGATGAACACCTGTTTGGTTTATCTTAGCGTTTATATTTTTTCCAAGTATAGATTTATCTTTTGAATGAATCAAAACAATTTTATAATTGTCATCTCTTGCCTCATAAACAAAAGGAATTTTTGTCTTATTATTCACAAAAACCTTTAACTCTTGATTTAGAAAATTTTGTTTATTGTTTTGTGCTGTTTTTCTATGAAGCTCCATTAGTTCACTTGCTCTTTTGTTTATTATTTTTACATCAAGAACTTTAAGTTCTGCAGATTTTGTTCCTTTGTGACTTGAAAATTTTGAAAGATTGAGAACATCTGGAGAATGTTTTTCTATAAACTCCAGATTCAACTTATGATCTTCTTGTTTTTCAGTAGGATAACCTGTAATAATATCTGTTGCAATAGTAATGTTGGAGAATTCTTTTTTGAATTTATTTATTATTTCATTTGCGATTTCAATTTTATACGGCCTATTCATGTCCTTTAAAACCCTATTGCTTGCAGACTGAATTGGAATGTGAAGAAACTTATACATTTTGGGATGGTGATAAATTAAAATTAATTTGTCCAGGATAGGATAGAGATTGTTTGGATTCATCATCCCAAGCCTTAATTTAAAATTGTGTTTTAAGGCAAGAATTTTTTCCAAGAGTTCTGGAAGCTTATTTTTATTTTGATCAAGACCAAAACTTGCATTATCCTGAGAAGTTATCCAGACTTCTTTTGCTCCATTTTGAAGATCACTTTGAACAGATTTTATAATTTTTTCCATATCATACGAAAATAGTGCTCCTTTTGCAACGTGAGTTAAACAATATGAACACTTGCCATTACAGCCAGAAGAGATAGGAATAATAGAAATTAATTTCTTCTCCCTAAATCTAGGTAGAGAACATTTTTCGAGATTAGATTTTCCGATTAATATGGATCTTTTCCGGTTTAAAACTTCTTTTACAACTTGACTTATTTCTTTTAGGTGGTGTGTGCTTATTATGCTTGAATTTGGACTTAGTTTAATAAGTTCTTTTAATGAAGTCTCAGGCATACAACCCGCAATTATTATTTTCTTTCCGTTATCAAATTTAGGTATTAAGTCTTGAATCCTGCGCTTGATCTTGCTTATTGTTTTTTGCTTAACCACACAAGTATTTACTATTATTATATCTGCAATATCTAGATTATTTGTAAAACTACAACCATGAGACAAAAGATTTGCCTTCATCATCTCACTTTCGGCAATATTATTGCTGCATCCATAAGTCTCGATATAGATTTGAGGCATTTTTATGTTTGAACTCAAGAGCAAATTTTAAAAGTTTTCTTTTTTCCCAACCATGAAATTTGCTTTTTGAATAACTTAAATAAATCTTTGGAGAAAATCCTATATGTTTTTTAAACTTTCTTATATTTTCCCTACCAGAAATTCTTATTTTCTTTCCATAGTTGATTATAGGTATTCCTACATCTTTATGTAGTTTGATTAATTGTTCCCTTATCCGATTATTATCACAAAAAGCCTCAACATTTATATTTATATGGAAAAAACCTTTCTTATCCTTAGTTATCCCAAAGTGTATCGCCCCTTCGTCATCCCAAAATGTTTTTAGAAACATAATCTTATTTTCCTTAATAGAATTCATTATAAAATTAGGAATTTCTCTTTTAACTTTGGAAGATATATCTCTTACAACTGCAATTGAACAATATCTAATAATATAAATATTTTCTTCTCTTTTTCTCAAATCCGTTGGATTTAATTGATATACCTTAAGCATGTTTTTCTTAAATTGATTAATTAGATATTTAGATTTATTAGTATATGCAATCACATGGTACCCCTTTTTGTCTATAACACTTCCATCAAAAATACAATGACCAATAAGCCAAATCTTTTCTTTAGTTAAATTTTTTGAAGATTCTGGAATTCTCCCCATAGCAATTTTATTCTTAGTGAAATTTCCTAATTTTTGAAAATCCTTAAAATCTTTCATAGAAACCCTTATTCTTCCCCCAATTCTTCCTGCATTTCTTCTATCCTCTTTTATTTTTTTGTTGTACCTCTCTTTATATTCTCCATTTACACTTATTTTATCAAGATATTTTGATAATGTACCGTCTCCAATTTTGAATCCATTATCTCTTAATTTTTCTTTTATCTCTGAATAAGTTAAGCCGCTTTTCCTTAACTCTTCTGCAATTTCTATTTTACGATTTTCATTGATTAACTTGTTCTCAAATTCAGATATCTTATTATTAACTAAAGAAACTCTTTTTTCCCGCCCATCTTTTTTTATTGAACATATATCATTAAGATAGTTGTTTACATACAAAGAGGTTGTAGATTCTGGAAGATTAATCTTTTTAGCAAGATTCTTAATAGTAATTTCATTCTCTTTTGATAAAATATTTTTTAGCTTATCTATTCTTTTTAGTGTTGTGGAATAATCAAGTTTCATCTAATTGTATGATTATTAGAAGTATATAAATCTTTTTAGTCCTTTATAAATTGTTAATGTTTGCACTGCAACCATAAGTTTCAATAAATACATATTTTTCCATGGTGAAAAAATGAAAAAGAGGTTTAAAGATTTTTACATCTCTTCCATTATTTCTATTCCAAGAAGATGTAAGGAATTTTGAAGAGTTATTCTAAAAGAGTCTACAAGCCTTAGCCTAAAAGCTTCTTGTTCTGGATTATCTTTATTAATAACTGGACAATTATGGTAAAACTCATTGAAAATCTGACATAATTCATGACTGTAATTTGCAATTAAAGCAGGGTTCATTTTGTCTCCTGCATTTATTACTATTTCTGGAAAGTCTGATACCTTTTTGATAAGACTTATTTCTTCTTTGTTTAAGACATATTTTTTCAAATCTATTTTTGACTTATTGAAGTTTTTTGCTTTTTTTATTATTGAAGAAGCTCTTGCATAGGAATATTGTTGATATGGGCCGGTATTTCCTTCAAAACTAAGTGCAGTTTCCCAACTAAACTGAACATCTTTAATAGGCTCATTTTTTAGAATGATATACTTGATGGCTCCAACCCCGACCTTTGAAGGGTCTCCTTTTGTTTTTCTATTTTTTATTTCTTCTTTTGCTTTTTCTATAGTCTTATTGAGTACGTCTTCTAAAAGGATTATATTTCCAGTTCTTGAAGCAATTATTTCATTTCCAAATTTAACTGTACCAAAGCCAAGATGCTTCATCTTGTCTGAAAAATCAAAATCAAGAGCTTTGAGTATAGTAAATAATGCTGAAAAGTGTCCAGCTTGTCTAAAGTCAGTTACATAAATCATTTTATCAAATTTATATTTTTTATACCTTTCAACTGCAGCCCCTAAATCCTGGGTTATATATGAAGCAGTTCCATTACTTCTTAAGATGTATTTTTTTGATTCTGGATTATTTTTATCAATCTGAACATAAACTGCATTATCTGTTTCTCTTTTAGCTATTCCTTTTTTTAAAGCATTTGTTACAATTTCTTTTCCTTTTTCTGAGAACTTGCTCTGACCAGTAGTTTCATGAAAAGTTACATTTAATGTATCATAGACTTTGTCAAATCCTTTTCCAGAAGATTTTTGTATGTCTTCCCAGATTTTATGAGCAGTTTTATCTCCAAGTTCCAGGAGCTTTAATTTTTCTTTTGCTTTATTTGTCCATTCGTTATTTGTGAATTCTTCATCACGGTCTTCACCTTCAACTACTTCACATTTTTCTTTTTCACAGAATTTAACATAAAGTCTTAACAATTCCTGAACAGGTTCTTTTTTTAATGCATCCTTATTAAGCCATAATTCATAAGCAACAATTAATTTTCCAATATGGAGACCAATATCTCCCATATAATTTATTCCAACAGCATCATAATCTAAAAAATCATATATTCTCATTAAAGAGTCTCCTAGAATAGTTGAACGAATATGACCTATATGCATTGGTTTTCCAATATTTGGAGCTGAAAAATCAATAACAATCTTATGTTTTTTTCCGATACTTGTCCTGCCAAAATTAGAATTTATCTTAAGTACTTGCTCGGAGAGGATTTTTTTATTTATAAAAAAATTAAGATAGGGTCCAACAGGTTTAATAGATTCAATCTCTTTTGGAAGTTTTGCAGACAAATCTTTGGCAAAATGTTCTGCTATTTGATTGGGTGCTTTCTTTTCTTTTTTAGACAAAACAAAACAAGGAAATGAATAATCACCTAAATCTGGATTTGGGGGAACTTCAATTAAATTTGCAACTTCTTCTCCTTTTAGTCTTGTTTTTTCAACAAGAAGTTTAATTATTTCTTTTTTGAACATGAATAAATCAATAAGAATATGTTTATAAAATCTTCTTAGAAGATTTGAGTACAGCAAAAATTAAATACCCTAGCTGACTTTTATTCTTAATAAAATCTAATTGATTTACTTTATTATGGTAAAAAAATGTGCAATTTGCAATGAATCTATTGAAGAAGAATATGGAAAACTAAAAGGTTCTATCGTAAAAGCTAAAGATGAAAATAATAAAAACCAGCTTATTCATGTTTGTTCTAGTTGTCAAAAACAAGATAAATGGATAGAGAAAGCTAAGATAAAAGCAGCATAAATCTAACAAGATTAAGAAAGTATTTTATCTAGGATTTCATCCCAGGTTTTAACCCTTAAAATACCTTCGGGAAGATTATCATCTTGATTCCATGGATAGTCCAGTAAAACAGAAGGGATTCCATGATTTAAACAATCATATGCAGCACTTAAACTATCTTCAATAATTAATTTTGAGTCTAAACTTTTTGTTATTTTTCCTTTTGAAGCAGGTGTCCAAGAAACCAATGAAGTACTTCCAAATACGATTTGATTTATATATCTATTAAACTGAGAAACCTGGCGGTTTGTTTTTGTTTCAACTTCTTTAGCCCTAAATGTAACAGCATTTATACTAAAAACCTCTGCAAGCATTCTAATACCTTCTAAAGAACCCGGAATTAAAGAAAGATTATCGGAAACAGGACTTTCCATAAATTTCTGATATTCTTCAATACTTCTTTGTTTTGAAATTCCTAAAACCTCCCACCAATTATAAGTAAAAAAGTCTTCCCTTTTGAAATTAGTCTGATGTACAGAGTTATAATTTTCTATAAATGGGTCCAATAAATAAATAAGAACTTCATCTATATCTGTAGCTATAGTATCGCCAGGTTTTAAGTTATATAACATAAACTTAATTTGGAAAGGCTGAACTTATAAACATAATTGGGATATAAAATACCTTAAATTTACATTTACCAAAGCTTTTTTAAATGTACTTTATTAGTCTTTTATATGCGGGGGTTCCCGAGTGGTCAAAGGGGCAGGACTTAAGATCCTGTGTGCTTAGTGCCTACGTAAGTTCAAATCTTACCTCCCGCATT
>JBBACR010000028.1:0-14554 GCA_041656875.1 Candidatus Pacearchaeota archaeon | reverse complement strand
AAATTTAAACATTAAATAGCCCCGCCAGGATTCGAACCTGGGTCCCAGGATCCAGAATCCCGGATACTTGACCACTGTACTACGGGGCTAAAATAGTATAGCTAAATCAGAAATTATTTACTTATAAAATTAACTAAAACAAAAACTTATTAAATAATTCAAGATAAATAAATAGATGAAAATTCTAGTTACAGGAGGGGCAGGTTTTATTGGAAGTCATATTGTAGACACTCTTATAAAAAATAATCACGAAGTAATAATAATTGATAATCTTTCAACAGGACAAAAAGATTTCATAAATAAATCCGCAAAATTATATATTCAAGACATAAGAAAAGACGTAAACCATGTTTTTGAAAAAGAAAAACCTGAACTAGTTATTCATACAGCTGCTCAAGTAATGCTTAGAAAATCTATTGAAGAACCTATTTTTGATGCAACAACAAATATAATCGGAACAATAAATATTCTGGAAGCTTGCAGAAAAAATAATGTTAAAAAAATAATTTATACTTCTACAGGAGGAGCAAGATATGGAGAACCGAAATATCTTCCAGTGGATGAAAATCATCAGATTAAACCAGCCTCTCCATATGGAATTTCAAAACACACTGCAGAACATTATGTAGAAATGTATTCTAGACTATATGAACTTGATTATTTAATTTTCTGCTTTGGAAATGTCTATGGCCCAAGAGATAATCCTGAATGCAAAAGAGTTACATCTATATTTTCTTATAAAATATTAAAAAATGAAAAACCTATTATTTTTGGAGATGGAAATCAAACTAGAGATTTTATTTTTGTAAAAGATATTGCAAATTTTATTGTAAAAAGTATAAATAAAACTCCAAAAAACAAGTTATTTAATCTTGCAAATGGAGAACAAATTTCTGTAAATCAGATATTTGAAATATTAAAAGAAATATCCGGCTTTAGTAAAGATGCAGAACATATAGAAGCAGTCCAAGGAGAAGTAAGAGACATTTGCCTTGATACAAAAAGGGCAAAACAAGAGCTAGGATGGGCTAAAAAAACCGATTTTAAAGAGGGTTTAAGACAAACTTTCGAATGGTTAAAAGAGAATTATAGTATTTTTAAACACCAATAAGGTTTATAAACCGATTTTTTCTTCTATTCCAATGAAAAGATCAAGTAGACGTTGGAAAAAGAAAAACCAAATGAGATGGAAGTGGCAAAGAAAAAGACTTAGACGAGTCAAGAAGAAAAGAAAGCAAAGAAGAACAGGTTAATTTCCATTAGAATTATATACTTTTAAGGCTATTAAAATAATCAAATCTTTAGTATTAATATGGAATTTGATAAGACTGAATAAAAAGAAAGGTTTACTTTTTACTAGGCATTTATGGAGAATATGATGTTTTTCTGTATAATAATCTTTATAAAACAACTTTCATATCACTCTTTATTCTAAAAAAAAGATGGAAAATAATTCAACTATTTGGACAGAAAAATATCGACCTAAGAAATTTGAAGAAGTTGTAGGTCAAGATGATATTATCAAAAAAGTTCAAAACTTAACAAAGGCAATGAATATTCCCCATATGCTTTTTGCTGGCCCAGCAGGAACTGGTAAATCAACCCTTGCATTAATTGTTGTAAAAGACTTATTTGGAGCTCACTGGAAAGACAATTATCTTGAGTTAAATGCTTCTGATGAAAGAGGAATTGATGTAGTAAGACAAAAAGTAAAAGACTTTGCAAGAACAAAAGCTATTGGTAATGTTCCATTTAAAGTTATTTTCCTTGATGAAGCAGATGCATTAACAAAAGAAGCTCAACAAGCCCTCAGAAGGACAATGGAGAACTTTACCCATACTTGCAGATTCATAATGTCTTGTAACTATTCTTCTAAAATAATTGACCCCATACAATCAAGGTGTGTTGTATTTAGATTTAAACTCCTAGAAAAAAGAGATATTGAAAAAAGAATAAAAATAATTGCTGAAAAGGAAAATTTATCAATTGATGCTAAAACTATTGAAGCACTTTATGAATCAAGCGAAGGCGACTGTAGAAGAGTAATTAATCTGCTTCAGGCTTCTGCTTCAATTTCAACTAATATATCTAAAGACTTGGTAGACACATTAATTTCAGGAGCAGAACCTGCTGAAATAAAAATAGTTCTTGAATATGCATTAAGTGGAGATTTCTTAAAAGCAAAAGACAAACTTTTGGATGTAATGCTTAAAGAGTCAGTTGCAGGAACAGACATTATAAAAACAATTCAAAAAGAAATCTGGAATTTACAGATTGATGATGAACTCAAAGTAAAACTCACAGAAAAAACAGGTGAAATCGAATTTAGGATGGTTGAAGGCAGTGATGAATTTATTCAATTAGAAGCTCTTCTTGCAAGTTTTGTTCTGGCTGGAAGAGGGATTGTAAAATAATCCATAGCCAATAATAATTTTAAAATGGGAATACAAGTAGAATTTAATCCAGATTTAGCATTAAGGAAATTTGAAACTATCAAAAGACTGGAAGCAGAATGCCTTCCAGAATCACTAGAAAAAGATGGAATTTACCCCTTCTTAAAAAAGGGTCAAAGAAATTATTGGCTGCATGGGGAAATTCCTCTAAAAGAAACAAAAGGAAATCAAGAATTATCAAGACCGATTGCAAGTATAAGAATACTTGAGGCAACTCATTTTTTAATTAAAGGAGAACTTTATACTAAAGGAGAATATCAAGTAATTGAAACCTTTGACCCGAATGATACTAAGTCTAAATTTGAAGGTTATGAAAGAACAAAATGAAAATAATGATAATATCTAGTAAGCATCACTATTATAAAATACCTGAAGTAAAAAAAGAATTAGAAAAAAATGGACACATAATCATGCTTCCAAATAGTTTTGATGAACCATTTAAAGAAGAAGATATGAAAAAATTAAGCCCAGAAGAACATTCGAATTGGAAAAGACAAATGATGCTATTACATGAACCAAAAATAAAGCAAAATGATGCAGTCTTAGTTTTAAACCTGGAAAAAAATAGTCAAGAAAATTATATAGGCGGAGCAACTTTTATGGAGATTATCAAAGCATGGGAACTTGAAAAAAAGATTTTTTTCTACAATCCGATTCCAGACAATATATTTAAAGATGAAATTTTAGGAGTAAATCCGATAATAATAAATCAGGACCTAAGTAGAGTAGAAGAGAATATAGAAGTTGAAATACGCTCATTTATTTCAAAAGAAAAATATGAAGAATTAATCAATTTTTTCAATAATAATGCCAAGAAAATAAAAGAAGATTATCAGGAAACATTTTATTTTGATTTAAAAGAAGATTTAAGGATTCAAAAAAGCAATTCAAATGCAAAAATTTGGCTTAAAAAAGGAAAAATACATGATGATTGCAGAGAAGAAATAGAAGTCAAATTAAATAAAGAAGATTTTGAAAAAGTAAATAAAATATTTGAAACAATAGGATTTAATACTAAAATAAAATGGTATAGATTAAGAAATCAATTTGACTGGAATAAAATAAAAGTTTGTCTGGATTATACAAAAGGCTATGGATATATAATTGAACTTGAGAAATTAGTAAATATATCTGAAAAAGAAAAAGCCCTTGAAGAGTTAAACGAAAGATTAAATAAGCTGGATGTTGAATTAACCCCTAGACAAGAATTTGAAAATAAATTTAAAGATTATGAACAAAATTGGAGAGAACTAACAAAATGACACTTCCATTAATTGAAAAATATCGTGCAAAGAATTTCTCAGAAATAAAAGGTCAGGATATCCCTATTGAAGAAATCAGGGCTTTTTTTAAAACATTTCCAAGAAAAAGAGCAATAATATTAAACGGCCCTGCTGGAACAGGAAAAACTTCACTTACAATAGCACTTGCAAATGAATTCAACATGGAATTATTTGAATTAAATGCAAGTGACTTAAGAAATAAGTCTAGCTTAGATGAAATATTAAAACCAGCTTCATCTCAGCAATCCTTGTTTAAAAAAGGAAAAATAATTTTAATGGACGAAGCAGATGGAATAACTGCGACAGACAGGGGAGGTCTTCCAGAACTAATTGCATTAATAACAAAGTCAAGTTTCCCAATAGTAATAACTTCTAATGATATTTGGCAGCAAAAATTCTCACTTTTAAGAAAATCATGCCAAATAATTAATGTGAAAGAATTAAAAGAGAGTCATATAACCGAAATTATAAATGAGATACTAAAAAAAGAAAATAAAATTCTTCGAAAAGAAACAATTAATTTAATTACAAAAAACTCAAAAGGAGATGTTAGGTCAGCATTAAATGATCTTCAAACAGCATTAAGTTTAGGAGAAGATATTCTTACCCTGGAACTTTCAGAAAGAGAAAAAGAAGAACCTATTTTTGATGCATTAAAAAGAGTCTTTCAATCTACTCCAAATCCCGAACTAATTAATTCTTATAATAACGTATCAATGGAACTAGATGAAATAGCCCTTTGGATTGAAGAAAACATTCCTATGGAATATCAAGGAAATGCACTGATTAAAGCCTATGAGTCCCTAAGTAAGGCAGATATTTTTAGGGGAAGAATCTATAGGCAGCAACATTGGAGATTTTTAGTATATCAAAACTTTTTTTTGTCAGCAGGAATTTCTTATGCCTCAAAAATAAAATCAAATAAATTTGTTTCATATAAAAGACCTTCAAGAATACTCAAGATTTGGCTTGCAAATCAAAAGAATGCAAAAAAGAAGGCTATTGTATCAAAATATGCAGAAATCAGTCATATGTCAAAGAAAAAAGCAATGAAAGAAAATTTCTATCTTCCGTTAATAATAGACAAAGCAGCTGAAAAGGCTTTAGACCTTGATGAAAAAGAAATAGAATATATCGAAGAAAAAAGAGGAGCAATTATTGTCGCAAACAAATTAAACAAATTTAGAACCCGAAATTAAGCAGCTCTTCTTGTAAAATCAACAATTTCTCCATTAAACGCTTGAAGTACAACTCCATAAGTATCTTTCTTTTTTTCAAGTATTCCAACTACTTTTGCTTCAAGATTGTCTTCTTTAATCATAGCTATTGCAGAATCAGGTAATGAACTGGTTACAAATCCCTCATTGCCCATAGGCCATTTTGCATAAGAATCGCGAACAGAAGAAGAATAAGCTGCCATAAGAACTTCTCTCCAGTCAGGTTCAAATAATCTTGTTTCTTCACTCATTCCAACCTCGCAGGATAATCCATGTTTTGCAAGTGGCTTTGAAAGTTTTCCATCATAAGCACCTCCACTCATATGATAAACACTTGATGCAAGTCCAGAATCAATTAACTTCTTAAAAACAGGATAAAATACAGTAGATGGTTCCGAGAGATACTCTCCAAACACTTTTCCTGCCTCAGTATAATGCCAGTCTTTTCCAAATAATTTTTCCATTACCTGCCTTTTGGCAGTAATGCCATTTGAACGAGGATTAGGCTTTCCTCTTATTGCAATAAGACTGTCTCCTGCTTTTGGATAAGGTAAATTTGCAAGCCTTCTTGCATCAATAGTGCTTACAACAGAACCACTGATATTATAAGAACTAAAATGACCTTTTATTCTGTTCTTAAGATTTTCATCCTGCATTATAGAAACAATTTGCATTTGTGATGCTTCATGTCTAGCACGATTTATAATTTCTTCAACAGGTACACTCCCATTATATTCTATTAATCCTGAAATAACTTGAGGAGTTGCACCCATTTTAACACAATCATCAAGATTCATAGCAAAAAAATCAATAACTCCTTGAGAATATTTTTCAAACCTTTCATAAAATTCAGTTTTTGTTCCAATTCCATCAGAATTAATAACAACAAGTTTTCCCTTAGGATCAAAAACAGCATACCAAACACCTTCATATTCAAAAGCACTTGGAACTTTATTTACAAATGGAGAATCTTTTGAAATAAAACCAATTCCAGTCCCAGTTATATTACAATCACAATTTACTCTTCTGCCAAGATTAGCAAGTTCCCCATTAAGTATAGGAACCCCTCTCAAAATTGCTCTATCTCTAAGTCCTTCCCCAACAGTTCGAACTAGGCCCTCATCAGTATGAGAAGCATCAATTATATCTGCCATTCCCATAACTC
This sequence comes from Candidatus Pacearchaeota archaeon, assembly GCA_041656875.1. Taxonomy (GTDB): domain Archaea; phylum Nanobdellota; class Nanobdellia; order Pacearchaeales; family GW2011-AR1; genus ARS1285. Next base: position 8,436 of record JBBACR010000028.1, on the reverse strand, counting down.
TTGCTCCGATTCTTCTGCCCGAATTAAAAACATTTTCAACAACAGATTCAGAATATTTCCTTAAGTCCATTTCCCCCTTATCTCCTCCAACTGAATAAACAATGCATAAACTATTTCCCGGAACTTTTAATGCATTAATTCCATTTTTTCCAGGAACAACATTTACAACATGATCAAAGCTGGTTCTATGTCCAAAAAAATTATAACTATGAGTTTCAAATGCCAAATCAGCAAGAAGATGAGACATCTCATCTTTTTCTTTAATATCTAAAAGATATTGTTCAACCATTTTTATCCAAAAGGTCTAATTCCAAAAGGAATAGGACTTTCTCCATAATATAAATTTCCTTGATTATCTTTTGAAAATCTTCCGCAGGCAATATCTTCAAGAGTTCTTGGAAAGACTACCCAATCTCCAACTTCCTTAAGTTTATTTTGATATAAATCAGCAACCTGATTTAAAGAATTTAAAGCAGTATTAATGCCTGTAAAAGCAGAGATATCATGAGTGACATTAACAGGAGCAGATATCATTAATACTGGTCCTCCATCAACTTGGTTTGTAATCAAATGTGTTGATGATCTTAATTCTTTTTCTTTCGCAACTAAAGCATCGAGAACAGCATGGTCTCCGATATATTTTCTTTTTCCACTTTCATCAGTAATAGACAAATCAGCAGGATGAACATTAACACCCAAAAAAGTATTAACAAGAATTGGAGAAGCAATACTCATATATCCAGCGTAAGCAGCAACAGGACATTCATAAGTAGATAATGTCCTTACAGTTAATGCATCAAATTCAGCTCTAACCTGCATATCTTTTAAAGGCTTTCCTCTTTTTTTATAAAATGCTTTTTTATCTCGAATTAAAACAGGAATATCATAATCATTTCCAATCTTTACTGCATTACTCTCAGAATTATCAGAAAAAATTACAGCAACATGAAAGTAAGAATGCCCTACTTCTTGATTTAAATGTAGTTCATGTTCAATTATTTTTCTTAGATTACTTCCACTTCCGCTCATAAGTCCAGCAACTCTCATAACTCGATCTGGATGATTGTACAACGGAATTAATTTTTCTGCCATATTTAAGATTACTTAAAATATTCAACTCCATTTTTAAAAATTGCAAGCCCAGGACCTTCTTTTGGAATTTCTCTTCCCTGTCTTTTATATTGTTCTTTGAGTAATGTCCAATTAGGGAGATGTGTAATGTCAATCGCCCTTTCAGGATGAGGCATCAAACCTAAAATTCTTCCACTTTCATCTGTGACTCCTGCAATATCTTCTAAGGAACCATTTGGATTATAAACTAAATTTTGCCATGAACATACTTCACCATTAAAATATTTTGCAGCAATCATTCCTTTTTCATGAATCCTTTTTAAAATTTCTGGCTCAGCATAAAATTTTCCTTCTCCATGAGCAACAGGAACACTCATTTTTTGAGTTCCAGAAGTCCAAGGGCCTTTTGAATTAAACTCCAAATCAACCCACCTGCAATTATATCTTGGAAATTCATTGTGAACAAGCGCTGCCTGACTTTCTCCATATTTTCCATCAAGTGCAGGAACAAGTCCGAGATTTGTAAGTACCTGAAACCCATTGCAAATTCCAATAACAAGTTTATTATCTACAAATCTTTCAACCCCTAGATGATTCCTAATTTTTCTTGCAAGAGCATTTCCACTCCCAGTATCATCCCCATAAGAAAATCCTCCTGGAAAAGCAACAATTTGATAATTATCAAGTTTGTTTGGGCTTTCAATCAAATCATTTATATGAACTAAATCAACTATTGCTCCAACTTTTTCAAATGCAAATTTTGTCTCTTCATCACAATTTATTCCATATCCTGTTAAAACTAAGACTTTTGGTTGTACCATTAAAAACTCCTGAATGTTGATTTATAGGATTTACTTAAGGCTCCGACATCAGTATTTACAACATTTCCATCCTTACCTTTTAATATAAATTTATCATCATCCCTTACTTTTCCAATAAGTGAATACATACTGCCACTACTTCCAACTATTTCTTCAAATCTTTCTCTATATTCAGGGTTAATAGTAACAACAATTCTTCCCTGACTTTCTGAAAACAATAAATTATCATTTCGAGTGCAAGATCTTGAAACTTCATCTAAATCAACTTCAATTCCAAGTTGTCCTGCAATTGCAGTCTTAGCCAAAGTAATTCCAAGTCCTCCACGATTAACACTTATTGCACTTGCAACAAGTCCTTCTTGAACTGCCCTGTAAAATGATTTGTATAAATCCCTATTTAAATCTCCAAGAACTGTTGGGATCTTGTTTCCAATATATTTTTTTCCGCGTATTTCCTCACCTTTCATTGCATAATATTCACTTCCACCTAATTGATCCCAGGTAACCCCTAAAACATAAACTAAATCTCCAGAAACTTTTGCATCAATAGAAACAGATTTTCTTGCATCATCTACAACACTTATTGCTGAAATAAGTAATGTTGGAAGAACAGAAATATTCACGGGATTTCCGTTTTCATCAAATCCCTTAAAGTCATTAAACATACTGTCTTTTCCAGAAATAAAAGGAGCTCCAAAAATAGTTGCATAGTCATAACAAGCTTCACATGCTCTTTTTAATTGTCCAAGCCTCTCAGGGTCATTTGAACTGCACCAGCAAAAATTATCAAGTAATGCAAGGTGTTCTAAATCTGCACCCGCACAAACAGCATTTCTAACTGCAGTATCAATTGCACATGCAGCCATATCATAAGTATCAATCTCACTATAAGAAGGATTAATTCCATGAGATAAAACAAGGGCCTTGTCAGAGTCAAGTCTTGGACGAACAACAGTTGCATCACCATTAACTCTTCCTCTTCCCTGAAGCGGTTTAATAACACTTCCTCCCTGAACTTCATGATCATATTGGTTTGAAATAAATTCAAAACTTGCAATATTTTGCCTTCCAAGCATTTTATGTAAAGTACTCGTAAGATCATCTAAACACTCAAACTCAGGTTCTTCATGAACTCTTCTGTTAAAAGTTGTTTTCATGGGTCTTGGTGGCATTCCATTATGTAAAAATTCCATATCAACATTCATTACATTATTTCCATTATAATCAACAACACATTCCCCAGAATTTGTAAACTCTCCAATAACCGTTGCTTCAACTCCTCTTCTTTTCATTAAATCATTAAATTCATTCCATTTTTCAGGAGGAACAGACAAAGTCATTCTTTCCTGAGATTCACTAACCCAAATTTCCCAAGGTGAAAGTCCAGGATATTTTAAAGAAACCTTGTCTAGATAAACATGACATCCACCAGATTCTTTTGCCATTTCAGCAACAGAACAAGAAAGTCCTCCTGCACCATTATCTGTAATGCTTCTATAAAGTCCTTTGTCTCTTGCTTCTTTTATAAGAGCATCACTCATTTTTTTCTGAGTAATTGGATCTCCAATCTGAACTGCTGTTGCAGGACTTCCAGAATCAATTGCTTCTGAAGAAAAAGTTGCACCATGAATACCATCTTTTCCAACTCTCCCCCCAAGCATAACAATATAGTCTCCATGTTCTGCTGATTTCTCATGCATTTTTCTTCCATCAACTTCCCTTGGAATAAGTCCAACAGTCCCTACAAATACAAGAGGTTTTCCACGGTAACAATCATCAAAATAAACAAATCCTTGGGGAGTAGGAATTCCAGAACAATTTCCACCCACATTAACTCCTTCAATAACACCTTCAAGAATTCTCTTTGAACTAAGCATTTTTTGTTTTCTTTCCTTATCTTTGTATAAATCTCCTAAATCAGGAGCAGCTGCAGTTCCAATAGGAGTTTCATATCCTCTTTTAATTTCTTGTAAAGTTTTTTGTCTAGCAAAACAAAATCCAAATCTGTTTATAATTGGTTTTGCTCCCATTCCAAAGCCCATAGGGTCTCTATTAACTCCAACAATTCCGGTAATTGCTCCGCCAAAAGGGTCAAGCGCAGAAGGAGAATTATGAGTTTCTGCTTTATCACAGACTAAATAATCATTATCAAAAACAATTCCGCCTGCATTATCTGAAAATACAGAGACACAAAAATCAGAATCGCCTTTTGCTTTCCTGATGTCTTCTGTTGCTCTTCTGATGAAATGCTTAAAAAGTCCATCAACAATTTCATCAATAGGATCTGCAAATATAGTGTGCCTGCAATGTTCACTCCAAGTTTGAGCAATACTTTCAAATTCAACATCAGTAGGATTTCTTCCTTTATTTCTAAAATAACCCTGAACAGATTTCATATATCTAATATCCATAGCAGGAGGACCTCTTCTAGTCCCATCACTGTTTAAAACTCCTTGTTTTCCAATAATTGCAAGTTCTTCATCAGTTGCATTTAATAATTCAACCAAGTCTGCACTAAGCCCTTCATGAAGTCTTACCTTTGGAACAGATTCATCCATCCCATCACTGTGAATATAATCAAGATGGCTTTTTGCCCGAACATTTTGAATAACAGGATTTGCAAACTCCCATCCAATTCTTTCTGCATCTTTTTGACTTAAGCCTTCTCCAGAAACAAACATAACCTGAGAACTATAAACTCCCTGACCATTTAATTTCTGTCCTGAAAAATCTTCTGCTATTTCCCTTGCAGTATCTCCAACATTATCTTTAACACCAGGCAAAAAACCTATCTCAACAGCATAATCAAAACTTGATGGAGTTATTCCCATTAACTGGCCAACCCTGCCATTTTGAGTAACCGGATTTGTAAGCATTGTTCCAAGCCTATCAACTAAACTGCCATCTAGTTCTTCAACACTATAAACATCCATGAGTTTAACATCACTTACATTAAAACCCATTGACTGAAGTTTCATTTTTCTTACTTCTGCTCTAGCGTCGAGAATTTTTGAAATTACTTCAACTCTTTTAACCATAATTCTAAATAGAATAAATCTTTATAAATCTTAACCAATATTTTTTATCAGAACTGAGTAATAAATTAATAAACTTCTTCTTCAATTTCAGGCATTTCTTCTGGAATGTCTTCTTCTTTAAATTCTTCAACTTTTGATTTTTCTGCAATCTTTGAATTTTCAGATTTACCAGAATCAGAACTGTCTAATTTTTCAATACTTCCAAATTTGCCAGAAGTAAGCTGTTTTTCTCCCTGAAATTCACTAACATAACCATTAGCAATCTTAATTCTATCGCCTTCTTTAAATCTAACAGTATCATCATTCCAGAGAGTTAATTTAATTTTTCCACTAGAATCTTCAAGAATAGCATTAGCAACTTTGAGTTCTTTTCCATATTTATTCATGCTTCTTGTCTCGGCCTTTTCTATAATAACACCTTCAACATTAGCATTTCCTTGTCCTGCATTTAATTCAGAAATCATATTTTAACCTCAATTTGCTCTTTAGCAACTTGCTCCAGTACTTGCACCTGCAGAAGCACCAAATCCAGCAGTTAATGCTGAAGTTGAAAGAGTCTTTGAACATTCACTTGGAGCAGTAGTAAAAGCATTACAAACAGCAGTTTTTATTGCTTCAGGAGTTCTATCAACTTGTACTTGCACTCCGTTTATAACAAAAGTAGGTGAACCGCTAATTCCAAGACCTTGAGCTTGCTTTCCTTGAGCATCATAAATAGCAGGAGCATCTGTTTTCATGCAGCTTTCAATCTTAGTTTTATCAAATCCATAAGTTAAATATATCTTATCAATCAATGGATCAACACATGTTGCATCACCATTACAAGCACCAATAGCTGTATCAGTATTAAATGTTTTAAGATAATTCCATAACTTGTCTTTTCCATAAATTTTTTGGATACATATTTGTCTTAATGATTCAACTCTTTCAAATTCACCATGCATTGCACCAATTGCAACAATATTAATATCAGCTTTATTTTTAAGTAAGTCATAAACAGGTTGTAAACCTTTTTCAAATTGTAATCCATAAGGGCAATATGAGAATATATAAGCATCAACAACAGGTTTGTCAGTTTTAGGAACGTCTTTTGGAGTATTAGTAGAAGGATTATCAGTAGATTGAGTAGACTCATCTATTGGTACTGGACTTTGAACAAAATATTGTCCATCTTTTGTAACATAAACTGGAATTTCTTGTCCTTGATAAGAAACCATAACTTCGTATAAATCTCCTTTCTCAGTAGAAGAAACATAAGTTACTCCACCACCAGTCTGTCCGTTTAAAAAATCAACTATCTTTGATCCAGCATCATCACCAGAAATAACATTTCCAGTAATTCTTGGGTAAACCATAACTATTAATAGAATTACAACAACAACTCCAAGTATAGCACTAAGAATTTTCCAATCATTTCTTCTCTTAGGTTCTACTTTTTGTTCTTGGTTAGATTCTTCCATTCTTCTTTTAGATTTCCGGCCTTTTTAAATGTTACGAATTTTTAGTCCACCAGATGTTCCAAATCTAAACGTCCTATATTCTAGATAACAAAAACAATTAAAAACAACAAACGTTTTATACTCAGATAAAAAAGAGATTTTAAAATGCCATATGATATTATAATCGGAAGAGATAAGTCTGATAAAAAGAAATTTGGCAAAAGAGGTTTAGTCTATATTGGTAAGGGTTATGTGACCATGGGAAATTATACTTCTTTATCAAATAAGATTTGGTTAGATATAGCAAGAACCCATGTAATATTAATAGCTGGAAAAAGGGGTGGAGGAAAATCCTATACTATAGGGGTCCTAGCAGAAGAACTTTCTAATCTTCCTGAAGAAGCAAGAAAAAATATTGCCCCAATAATCTTTGATACCATGGGAATCTTCTGGACAATGAAATTCAAAAATGAAAAAGAACTGGATTTACTCGAAGACTGGGACTTAAAATCGCAAAATCTTCCAGTAATTGTATGGGTTCCTGCAGGTTATTATGAAGAGTATGAAAAAAGAGGAATTCCTGTTGACAGAAAATTTGCACTAGCTGCATCTGAACTAGAAATAGAAGACTGGTTATCAATTTTTGAATTAAAGATGATTTCTCAAAATTCAGTACTTATTCAAAAAACAGTTGCAGAATTAAGAACAAAAAAGAATTTTGACCTGGATGATATAATTGAAAAAATAAAACAATATCCTGAAGCAGATGAAAAAACAAAAAAATCCACAATTGCACTTTTTGAAGCAGCAAAGTCATGGAAAGTTTTTGCAAATAAAAATGAAAAAGCAACAACAATAGATGAACTTGTAACTGCAGGAATAACTACGATTTTAGACCTTTCAATTTATTCATCTGTTGCAATATTTAATGTAAGAGGACTAATAATAGGGCTTATTTCAAGAAAGTTATTTGATCAAAGAATACTTGCAAGAAAAAAAGAAGAAATAGAATCAATTCATCATAGACTAAATTCATCATATGAAGAAAAGAAAGAAATGCCCTTAGTCTGGTTATTCTTAGATGAAGCCCATGAATTTCTTCCAATGGCTGAAAAAACTCCTGCAACAAATGCCCTTATTCAACTCTTAAGAGAAGGAAGACAGCCAGGAATTTCAATGATTCTTGCAACCCAGCAACCAGGAGTTATTCATAGAGACGTTATGACTCAGTCAGATATCGTAATCTCCCATAGGCTTACAAATAAAGATGATCTTACTGCACTTAATACTATGATGCAATCTTATCTAATGGAAGGAATTACTAAATCTATGAACGCTCTTCCAGAATTAAAAGGTTCTGCAATAATACTTGATGATAATTCAGAAAGGCTTTATCCAGTAAGAATAAGACCAAGATTTACTTGGCATGGTGGTGAAGCTCCAAAAGCAATTCCAGAAGATAAAGAAGAATGAAATCTCAAAAACTTTTTGATAAATACAATGATGGACAGCATTGGAAGGATCACTCAACAGCTTATTCTGAAAAATTTGCGGATTTTTTAAGGAATAAAAACCTAAATAATAGATTAATTGATGCGGGATGTGGCAATGGCAGAGACGTGCAAGTTTTGAATTCTGCAGGGTTTAATGTTGTGGGAATAGATTACTCAAAAAAAGAAATAGAACTAGCAAAAAAGAATTTTCCAAGCCTAAAATTTGAAGTTCAAAATATTGAAAAAATGAAATTTAAAGATAATTCAATATCAGCATTCTTTTGCATCAATATTATGCATTATGTAGACCAAGAAAAAGCAATAAATGAATTCTATAGAACTCTTGAAAATAAAGGTTATATCTTTATTCAGTTTAACCTGGAAATAAAAGACAAAAATGAAAACATTGATTATAAAAACAGTGAAAAAAATATTCTTAGATTAGTATCAGGATTTAAAATAATCAAAAAAGAAATTGTTTACAGAACAGATAAAACTCCAATAGAACATACTCATAAAATATTAGAGTTAATATTGCAAAAATAAATTTATCTAAACTTAAATTATTTAAACT
>JBBACR010000027.1:3876-14672 GCA_041656875.1 Candidatus Pacearchaeota archaeon | reverse complement strand
GAGATGTGTCTTCATTCGGAGCCCCTAAAAATATTGTTGGAATAAAATCAATAAAAATATGAGTTATGGATAATGAAACAATAAAGATTACTAGAGAAATTGGTGGAAAAAATGGTAAAAGAATCGCCGAAATAGTCAGAAGAAAAAATGCAACTAGATTTATGTGGATGCCCGGAATAAGGCCTGTTAAAGTGCCTATTAAAACTCCTAGAATAAGAGCGATAATAATTTCCAGTAACATATCTTTTATTTAATAATTAAGATTAATAAGGATTTGCAGGTTGGGACGTATTTGTTGATAATTTTAAAGGATAGGTTTTTTAAATGAGTAATTATTAATTTAATTATGGGATGGAAAGATTGGCCATTGTGGTTGAAAGGGGGAATAATCTCCTCGCTTATTTATATCGTACCCGAAATAATACATTTTATAGTGGTTTTATTATTATTCTATCATATAGGTAGTTCATTTTTAACATTATTTTTAATCCTGACATACTTAATAAATATTTTAATTAATCTTCCCACACTCTTTTTTTTAGGATTATTTGGGATAAAATCTTATACTCTTGAGATTCATTGGGGCACCGTTGGTGATTGGTTTTCATTATCAACACCCAACTTATTATTAATAATCTCCTCTATTTTAGTCTACTTTATGATAGGGGCATTTATTGGTTGGTTAATTGGTAGAAGAAGGAAGTGATCAGCTTTGTAATGAATTTGTAATTTTTTTCCAAGAAATTGACTTACTCTTGTGGTTTTAGTTCTTAGATGCCGATTAAACCTCCTAGAATAAGAGCAATAATTAGTTCAAGTATCATCTGATTTTCAGCTTAATTCTCGATTTTGAGAATATTGGTTATTTAATAAAATGAATTAGAATATTAAAGTTTAAATATATTGTAATTATTTTGTAAGTACAAATGGAGAGACTAGTGATTTTTTTTAGTAAAAGTATTTAAATATGAAATTATATTAAAAATTATGAAAGTCAGTTATAAAGAGGTCGGATTTTATATTATTGCTTTATTATTAATTCTGAATATATCTTTATTTCTTTATGCAACTTTTTTTCTTCCAACACCAAATCAAGCAAAAGAAGGTTGGACAATTAACCATGATTTAGTTAGAGATACTTTTATTTGGGTATTGTTTATATCTCAAATAATTGCTTTGATTTCAGTTTTTCTCAAATATAAATTTAATTGGTTAATCATTTCAATACCTTTTTTTCTATCCTTATTTGAAATTTTCTTTTGGGGATTTAAATTTTATCTTTACCCTTTTTCTTCTACATTCATATATTTTATGGTTTTAACAGGTGTTAATGTTCTACCTATAATCTATCTTTTTGTTAAGGGTATTAAAAAAATCCAGTCCTTAACCTGGGAAATTATTTTCTCTAGCTTGATAATTATTTTTACTATATTATTAAGATTTCACATTGTATAATTTTAGATTTATGTAATTATTTTTCAAGAAATTGGCTTTTTGTTATGATTTTAGTTCTCAGATGTCGGTTAAGGTTCCAATACTTATTCTTAAAGTAATAGCAATAATTAGTTCAAGGAACATTTTATTATTTATATTTGAGGAAGTTTATATATTTTACAATAGTTTTCTAGCTCGGGGGCAAGTAAGATAATTTATAAATTAATTCTAATTAATTAAACTATGAAACGAATTGAAAAAAAGAAGATTATACTGCTTATCTTGATAATTTTTATTGCACTTATTTTAGTTATCTTGGTTTTATTTTACTTGCATAATAATTCTTCAAAAATTTTAGAATCTAACTGTCCTGATTTATGCTTAAGTAAGGGATATGACCATGGTCAGTGTGCTTTACCTCAAAAAATAGATTCTAGCAAGAATTATATGGAAGATATTAAAATTATGGGTGACTGTGTAAATGCAAGTGGAATTTGTTCTGGTAATGGTTGCAAATGTATATGTGCAAATAACAACCAAGATTATTTTAAGGTTAATTTTAGAATAAGTAAAAACTTAAGTCAAGAATTTGATGAAAGTGACTGGATTTCATTAGATATTAACAGAGATGGTCTTCTTGAAGGATATTGCTATACTGGAGAAGAAACTATTCTTCCCAAAACAGGTTCTTATTATTCTCTTGGAGTCACTCTTAACAGCAATTCTTTTGTTTATATTTTAAAGAATACTAATTTGCCATTTATTATTTCTGAAAATAAAGTAAAGAAATTTTATAAAAACTGTTCGAATGCAGAAGTTTCAACAAAACCTATTTCGCAATATAAAAATAAAGGTCTTGAAACTTATATTGTTAAAAAATAATTTTTGAAGTTGCTTAACAAATATTTATAAAGAAATTATTCTTATATTTATTATATAATTATATTCATTAAAAGGAGGTGATTTATGATAATTTTAAACGCTTTAGCTAACTTTGATTCGAACCTAATTGAACCTAGTTTGAAAGAGGCATTTATTGCAAGTGCTCTGGGCGGAATGCTAGGAGTTTTAGTAGGGGTTGCTTTGATAATTACTCTTTTAATATTCTTCTCATTGTACATCTATACTGCCTTTGCTTGGATGACTATTGGAAAAAAATTAGGCTGCAAAAAATCTTGGCTTGCTTTTATTCCTATAGCTAATCTGTTTTTATTGCCTATGATTGCAAAAAAACATTGGGCTTGGGGATGGTGGTTTTTACTTCCTCCAGTGTATTTTATACTTGCAATTATCTGGGTATGGCAGATTTATGAAAGAAGAAACTATCCAGGTGCTCTTAGTTTGCTGCTAATCCTTTGGATATTGCCTATTTGGGGAATTGGACTCTTAGTTAATCTAGTTATTTTTGGTTTTGTTGCTTGGAAAGACCGTGGAAGAACTGTAACAAAAAGTTCAAAAAGAACTAAAAAGAAAAAATCCAAAAGAAGATAGTTTTTATTTTATTTTTTTATTTTTATTTTATCAGCTTGTATTTCCAAGCTACTTTTATATTCGGTTATTTTTCCAGTTACTTCAATTGTTTGGTTTTTTACAAGGTTTGTTTTTTGATTTATTAAAATAGTTATTGAATAATTATCTTGTTTTATTTTTATAGTTTGAAATTCTGAATAAGTTTTTATAAAAGTTATGGTTCCATAAGTTTCAATTCGTTGGTTTAGGTCTTTTGTACTAATATCTTTTATACTTATTTTTTTAGGTTCTAGGCTGTTTGAAAGAATTAATAGGATAAGTATCCCTATTATAGAAGTCATTAGAGAAATTGTAAGCAATGGTTTCATTAATTCAAATATTCAAGCAAATATTTAATCTTTAGCCTGTTTGATAAATTGATTTTTCAAATAGAAAACTTTAATAAGGTTTTTTTATTGTCTCCCTTATGACTCAATTAAATGTAGAACAAAGATTTGAACTTGTTAAAAGGAATACTGCTGAAATAATTGGGGAAGAAAATCTAAAGAAACTTTTGAAAGAAAAGAAAACTCCTGTGGCTTATTTAGGGACTGCTCCTACTGGAAAACCTCATGTGGGCTATTTTTTATGGGGGCTTAAAGTTTGCGATTTACTAAAAGCAGGTTTTCATGTAAAAATTTTACTTGCAGACTTACATGCAGTCCTTGACAATACTCCTTGGAATGTTATTGATTATAGATATGATTATTATGCAGCAATTATCCCTGAAATGATTAAAGCCCTCGGGGCAGATACAAAAGAACTTGAATTTGTCAAAGGTAGTGAAATTCAATTAAAACCTGAATATATGTATGATCTTTTACAGTTGTCTAGTCATGTTTCTGTTCATGATGCAGAAAAAGCTGCTTCTGAAGTAGTAAAAATGGGGGATAACCCTAAACTTTCTGGGCTTATTTATCCTTTAATGCAGGCTTGTGATGAACAATATCTAGGGGTTGATGTTCAATTAGGTGGGACTGATCAAAGAAAAATAATGGTGCTTGCTAGAGAAAATCTTCCTAAAATAGGTTATGAACCTAGGATAGAACTTATGAATCCATTACTTCCAGGACTTATTGGAAAAAAAATGAGTTCTTCTGACCCTAACACTAAAATAGATTTACTTGATAATGAAGATTCTGTAAAAAAGAAGTTAAACAAAGCAGAGTTTATAGAGGGAGATACTGATAATGGAGTAATGGCATTTTTAGAACATTTTCTAATGGTGATAAAGAAAGATCAATGTGAAAAACTTTTAATTCAAAGGCCTGAAAAATTTGGAGGCAATGTTGAGTACACTGATTTTGAAGGCATAAAAAAAGATGTAATTAGTAAAAAATTACATCCTATGGATGTTAAACTTGCTGTTGCAAAAGAGATTTCAGATATTCTTTCAAAAATTGATAGAAAAAAAGTAGAACCTCTTGAAAAAAAGGCATACGCTTAGTTATTATTCTTATTCAGTATAAAATTCAATAATATCTCTATCTTTAACAATGTGCCTTTGTCCTATTTTTTGACCATTAAATTTACTAGATGGGCCCCAGACCTTTGCATATTTTATTTTCTTACTGTATCCATGAAGAATTTTTTCAGCTACTTGCTTAAGTGTTGAGTTTGGATCCATTATTACCGGAACTGTATCTTCCTTTTTTCCAGGTTGCCTTGTATAAATTCTTATAATATTAAATGACTTGAATATTTTCTCTTTTAGTTCTTCAATTCCCTCATTTGTTTTTGTTGACGTTAAAACAAAATTATATTTTTTGGTTTTAAGTGTTTCAGTTATTTTTCTTTTTGCAGTTATATCGTAACTGTCTATTTTATTAAATACAATTATTTGTTTTGCTCTTTTATTTCTTATTAATTTAGTTATTTCTTCAAGTTCATGGATTTTTTCAATTATTATTAGCAAAGTATCTGCACTGTTTACTATTCCATGCTCAAAATATTCACTTGCTATTGGCGGCAAGTCTACTATTTGAATATTACAATTAGCATAATTTAAGGTGCCAACTTCAGGTTCTGTTGTTGCAAATCCATAACTGGCTATTTTAGGATTTGCATTGGTTAATGCTTTTAATATAGAAGATTTTCCTGAATTTGTAAGGCCAATTAAAACTACTTGAAGGTCTTCTTTCTTTATTCCCTTTTTGCTTGATTTTCCTGATTTTTTTGCCTTAACTAGAGATTCTTTTAATTTTTTAATTTTTAATCTAATATCTCCTCTGAATCGTTCACTACCTTTGTGAGCTGGAGCAGTTCGTAACATTTCTTCGAGTGCAACGAGTCTTTCTTGATCGCTTTGAGCATTGAAGTATTTTTCTTCTGCTCGCCCATATTCAAAACCTGCATTTATTGGCATTTTATCTTTGTTCCTCTAAGATTTATAGGTTATTTGTTTTTTTAAAACTTGTTAGTTTACAATAACTTTATAATTTAAATAGGGGTTAATATTTCAGGATTAAAATGGAAACAAATAAGTTAGGTATTTTATTTTCAGGCGGTAAAGATAGTGCTTATGCAGCTTGGCTTGTAAGAAAAGAGGGATATGAAATTGGCTGTTTAATTAGTATTGTATCTGAAAACAAAGAAAGTTATATGTTTCATACTCCTTTTATAGATAAAGTAAATCTACAGGCAAAAGAAATGGGGATCCCTTTGATTATTGTAAAAACAAAAGGAGAAAAAGAACATGAATTAATTGATCTTGAAAAAGCAATTAAACTTGCAATTAAAAAATATAAAATAAGAGGGGTTGTAACTGGGGCCATTGAAAGTGTTTATCAGGCAACAAGAGTTCAAAAGATATGTAATCAACTTAAAATCGAGTGTTTTAATCCATTATGGCAGAAAAATGCCATTGAACATTGGGAAGATTTAATTAAAAATAAATTTAAGGTAATTCTTGTAAGTGTTGCTGCAGATGGACTCAATAAAGAGTGGACTCAAAAGGAAATTAATTCTCAAAGACTAGATGAACTTATTAAATTAAGTAAGAAGTATAAGTTTCATTTAGCTTTTGAGGGCGGAGAGGCTGAAACTTTTGTTGTTAACTCTCCTTTGTTTAATAAAGAGGTAAAATTATGATTCTAGTTATTAATATTTGCAAGGAAAGATTACATTATTTTGAGTTTGTAAAACCCATCTGTGATATATTGGATAAGAATAATACTAAATACTTTGTTAAAAGCTATAAAGAAGTGCGTGAAACTGAACTTGATAAATGTGATAAGGTAATTATTTGCGGAACCAGTCTTTTTGATAATGAGTTTATTAAAAACATTGATAAATTCAAATGGATTTTGAATTTAAATAAACCTGTTTTAGGCATTTGTGGGGGGATGCAGATTATTGGCCTTATTTTTGGGGGTAAAATAAGGAAGATGACTGAAATAGGATTTTATTTTGAATATTTTAATAAGGAGTTTTTAGGATTGTTTGAAAAGTGTGAAGTTTATCATTTACATAACAATTATATCGATTTCAACAAGTTAGATTTTGATGTTTTTTGTGGAAATGAATTTAGTCAAGCCGTTAAGCATAAAGAAAAATCTATTTACGGAGTTTTGTTTCATCCAGAAGTTAGACAGAAGGAATTATTCTTAAATTTTTTATTAAAATAATTTTTAGATCTTTGAAAATTAGATTTGATCTGAGAATTTTCAATGCAGAAAGATTTAATAGCTAATTTTGTTTGTTATAGATATAAACGGTGATAATGCTATGAAAGAACCTGAATTTTATCGTAAAAAACTAGATAATGGGATTACGGTTTTATTTGAAAAAAGACAAATACCTGTCATTGCAGTTTCAACTTCAGTTAAGTTTGGAGCCCAGTATGAGTCTGAAAAAATTAAAGGAATAAGTCATTTTATAGAACATCTTGTATTTAAGGGAACAAAAAATAGAAGTGTTACAGATATCCCTAAAGAAATTGAAGGCAAAGGCGGGATACTTAATGCGTTTACAGGGGAAGAAATTACTTGTTTTTGGAATAAATTACCTAGTAAACATTTTGAACTTGGTGCTGATTTGAGCAGGGACTTGGTTTTAAATCCTTTATTTGAAAAAGAGGCTTTAGAAAGGGAAAGAAAAGTAATTCTCGAAGAAATAAAAATGTATCATGATAATCCTACTAGCTATGTGCTTGAAACAATTAAGAATAAACTTTATACAAAACCTTTTAATATGTCTATTGCTGGAACTTTTAAAACTGTGGCCGGTCTTTCTAGAGAAAAAGTAATCAAGTTACATGATCAGATTTATTCTACAAATAATATGATTTTTTGTGTTGTTGGAGATTCAGATTGGGAAACTGTTCTCTCTGAAGCTAAAAAATTTCCTAAAATTAACAAACCATTACCTACTCTTAAAATAATTCCTAAAAATGGAAGTCTAGTTGAAAAAAGAAAGGGAATAGACCAAGCACATGAGGTTATCGGATTTCATATGCCTAAACTGAATGATAAAAACCGATATGCTGCTGAAGTTTTTGATTCTATTCTTGGAAATGGTATGAGTTCAAGATTATTTCAAGAAGTTCGGGAAAAAAGAGGGCTTTGTTATGCAATTAAAAGTCATCTAGAACAATCGAAAGACTATTCTCATGAAATTATTTATGTGGGCACTGTTAAAGAAAAAATTAAAGAAGTTAGAGAAATTGTTTTAAAAGAAATTAGAAAATTAGGAGATTTAAATCCACATGATTTTGAAAATGCAAAGGAAACTCTGATCGGACTTAGACAAATCAGTAAGGAGAAATGTGATTCTACTATGGTTGATTTGCTTGCTGAAGAACTTGGGGGAAATGCTGAAAATTATTATACTTATGAAGAATGTTTAAATAAAGTTAAATTAAAAGATGTACAAGAATTAAGTAATCTTTCAGGATATAGTTTTGTTGCGCTTGTTCCAAATTAAAAAAATAAACAGACCCTAAAAACTAAAAAGTTTTTTGGGCCCTTAAAAAATAAAAATTCTTTAGGGAAATAAAATAAATTATTCCTTAAATAAATAATATATAGTGTATAATGCAGCTAATGCCACTAAATAATAAACTGTTTTTACTAACCAACTTACACTAAGCATTGCTACTAAATCATATGTAGGATTAAGTGCATATAGTCCCCAGTTTAGTCCACCAATTATTAATAGAATTAATGCAACCCAATCTAAAATACTTTTTTTCATTTTTTTACCTCCTTTCATCTTAATAAAATAATGATTTTAGCCTATTAATTTTAGGAAGAAGTTATTTAAATAGATTTGGGTATAATTTAATTAATTAGTTATTCAGTTGAATGATAAAAATTTAACAATGCAAATAATAAGAATTAAACATGTTGATTCAGGGGAGAAAACAAAGGGCTGTGAAAAAGCCCCTATTGAGATTCTTAAATCTCTTAAATGCTTTTCCAGCAATGAGGCTGGTAAACTTGTTGAATTTGCTAAACTACATTTAGAAGAGATACATGTAGATTCAGAAAATATTCAAGAAGCAAATCACTTAATCTTTGAAAATAGTAAAGAAGCTTTTGAAATGAATTTTAAGACTCTTTTTATTGGAGGAGATCATAGTATTAGTTATTCTATTGGAAAAGCATTTAATAAAATTCAGGAAAATCCTCTTTTAATTGTATTTGATTCTCATGGTGACTGTTTGGAGGGTGGAAAATTAAACAGAAGTTGGTTGAAAAAACTTATTGAAGCTGGTTTTGAAGGGAGAAATCTTGTTTTAATTGGGGCTAGAAATTTATCTGTTCAGGAAATACAATTCATTAAAGAAAATGGGATTAGTTGGATTAAAATGGATATTTTAAGAGAAGAATTGGAAGGGGTTTGTGATTTAGTTATGGAAAGAGCTAGAAAATCTGGTGGGTTTTATATTAGTATTGATATAAGCTGTGTTGATCCGGGTTTTGCTATGGGGGCATCTGAACTAGAGCCTGGCGGGATTAGTAGTCGAGATTTAATTTATTTTATTAAAAGGCTGGTTTTACTTGAAAACTTCCGAGGTGCAGATATTGTAGAAATAAACCCTGATAAAGATATTAATGAAATGACTATTAAACTCGGTTCTAAATTATTAAGTGAAATGATATGAAAATTTCTTTAGATAAAAATCTAGAAAATCCAAATTTTGAAAAGTCTAAAGAAATTTCTTTAAGGTGTTTTATTGCTATTGATTTAAGTCGTGAATGTAGGCAAGAAATTAAGAAAATACAAGATTTACTTAAAAAAAATAATCTTTTTCTGGGGAGATTTACTGAACCTGAAAATTTACATTTAACTCTTAAATTTTTAGGAGGGATTTCAGAAGAACAGATTTTGGAAGTTAAAAAGCGGCTAAATGAAATTAAAATGCCTGAACTACATTGCGAAATTGGAGAAATTGGAGTTTTTTCTAAATCCTTAGCTAAAATAATCTGGGTTCGACTTAATGGAAAGGGGATTTTTGAGCTTCAAAAGCAAATTGACCAAAAACTTTTAGGCTTATTTGAAAAAGAAAAAAGATTCATGAGTCATATTACTATTGCAAGGGTAAAAAATGTACCTGATAAACCGAGTTTTTTTGAATATTTCCGGAGTATTAGGCCAAAACCCATTAAATTCAGTGTTAAAAGTTTTGTTTTAAAGAAATCTGAGCTTTTTTTGGAAGGGCCTACTTATACAGACCTTGAAGAATTTTATTTTGGTTAGTTACTCCCACATTTATCTATTTTTTTATTTAATTTGGTAAGGTTTTTAAAGCTATTTTTCTTAATCCTTTAAATAAAAAAGAGCGAGTTTTTAATTTATGGCTTATAAGAGGTATTTTAACAGAAATGGTAAAAAGATTGGTCCTTATTACTATGAAAGTTATCGGGATGAAAGTGGAAAGGTAAGGAAAAGATATGTTGGAACAACTGATCCTGATGCCGATAATAAAAGTTTTATTACTCCTACATATAATTTAGGAAATTTTTTATTTTTTATTTGTTTGACTCTGCTTGTTCTCTCAGTTTTTTATAGTTTTTCTGCAGGCCTTAATGAAATTGGAAAATCTAGCTTTACAGGGTTTGCCATAGCCGAAAATACTGCTGAATCTTCAGGACTTGTTTATGTGGGGATTGAAAATGAAACTACTGTTGAAAAAATAGGCACTAATTCTATTGATCTTGAAATTAAAGAGCCAGTTAAATTTGGAACTCAAGCTATTTCTAAAAATAAAAATAAAAGAATGGATTTTGATACTGCTGAGGGAAAGATAAGACTTTATTTTGATTTACTCAATTATTCTGAATTTGTTGAAAATCTTGCTGATGAAGTCAATGGAACTATTATTTTAAATAAGACTTCACAAAATCTAACTTTGACTAATGAAACTGTTGTTAATGAGACTATCACAAATCAGACTATTCTTAATGAAACTAACATAAATATTAATCACACTGAGATTCTTTCAAATTTTAGTAATATTAGTGAAATTACTTCTGAAGCAAATTTAAGCATTGTAAATCAAACAAATGAAACTATTACTGCTCCTGCTGTTAATGAGACCATCATTAATCAGACTGTTTTTAATGAGACTGCGGTAGTTAATTCAACTATTGTTAATGAGACTATTATTAATTCTAATTTGACTCAAAATGAAACCGTTATAATTTCTGATGAAACTAATCAGACTCAACTTGTTGAACAACCAACTGAAAATCAAACTTCTCAAGAATCTTTAATTGAAAATCAACCAATTAAAACTGAACAAACTCCTATTCAAGAATCAACTCCTGAAAATGAACCTGTAAACAATGAAATAACTTCTGAAACTTTAGGAACAGAACAAACTCCTATTCAAGAATCAACTCCTGAAA
>JBBACR010000027.1:0-3776 GCA_041656875.1 Candidatus Pacearchaeota archaeon | reverse complement strand
CAACCAATTAAAACTGAACAAACTCCTATTCAAGAATCAACTCCTGAAAATGAACCTGTAAACAATGAAATAACTTCTGAAACTTTAGGAACAGAACAAACTCCTATTCAAGAATCAACTCCTGAAACTAGCCAAACTGTATCTGAAAGTGTTAGCCAAAATTCTGAATCTGTAACTTCTGAAACTCCTACTATTACTGGAAATATGATAAAAATATTTTCAGTTCCGTTTCAACTTATACAAGGCTTAATCAGTTTTACTGGAAAAGTTATTGATAATGGTGATAATGAAACTGTTAATTTAGTAGACAATAATAATAATTCTATTCTAGATATTAATCAAAACAATCTAAGTAATCTAAGTAATAATTCAAGTAATCTTACAGATACTCCTAAACAAAATCATACTATTTCCAATGAAACTGAAACAAATAAATTTGAAACTTTAGATTTGACAGTCCCTAATGTTGAATATAATTATACTGTAAGTATTTATATTGAAAGAGATTTTAGAAATAACACTGAAAATATTTCTGTTGGGGACATTATCTATCTTGATCCTACCCTTGTTACTTTAACTGTTAGTAGTACTCAACCAGATTCTTTACTTGTTAATGTTACTTCTGAAACTAATTTTACACATTTGACTTTAATTGGAGATACTTCAAATCCACTTAGAGGATTTAATTTAGTTCCAAGAACTTCTTATTTGCCTTATTTTACAGATGATAATAATAGTTATGCTGTGTTTAATGGGACTAATAAAATGGGGATTCAAACCGGAGATGCTTCAACTTTAGATTTTTATTTAGCTCAGCCTTTTACTCAATCAGCTTGGGTAAAAATTGCCTCTCTTGTTGCAGGAGTGAATTACAATATCATAACTATGACTACTGAAACTGGAATTGATTCTAATGCTTGGGATAAGGGACTTTCAATAACTCGTTATGGTACTCCTAGTTTTTATGTGTATAATGGAACTATGAAAGTTATTAATTCAACTATTCCAATTAATGAGGGTAATTGGCATCATGTTGCAGGAGTTTTTAATGGAACTGATGCTCTTATTTATATTGACGGAGTATTAAATGGTTCAATTAGTGCAAGCGGAACTTATAATTTTGCTTCTCCACAACTTGTTATTGGAGGAAATGTTAGTGGAAGCCTTAGAACTGGACCATTTAATGGTTCAATTGATAATGTTATGATTCATAATAGAAGCCTTAGTGATTCAGAGGTTTTAGACTTATATAATCTTGGAAGAAAAGATACTACTTATACTGACCCTTCGCTTGTTTCTGCATGGAGATTTGATAATTCTAATATTTCTATTGCCCAAGATACAATTGGAGTAAATAATGGAACTTTTGTTAATGTTACTTATGGTTATGATTCTTTAGGTCTTTTGGCATATTATCCTCTTGATGTTGTTAATTCAAGCAATAAAGAATATGATTATTCTTTAAATAATTATGATGGAACTTTGATTGGAACAAGTTATGACTCGGGTAGAGGATTTTCTATACTGAGCAATCCTGATCCTAGATTTTCAGCAGGATATCTTCATACTTGCGCTCTTATCTCAAATGGAAATATAAACTGTTGGGGGAACAATGATAATAGTCAGTCTAACAATTATACTCTCGGGGATGCAATCGGAGTTTCAACAGGAGGGTATGTTACTTGCGCTCTTTTATCAAATGGAAATGTTAACTGCCAGGGATATGATAGTTATGGCCAGTCTAACAATTATACTCTCGGGGATGCAATCGGAGTTTCAGCAGGATTTCATCATACTTGCGCTCTTTTATCAAATGGAAATGTTAATTGCTGGGGAAGCAACTTTTATGGTGAATCAAATAACTATACTCTCGGGGATGCAATCGGAGTTTCCGCAGAAGAATATCATACTTGTGCTCTTACTTCCTCTGGAAACATCAACTGCTGGGGAAATAACTCTTATGCACAATCAAATAATTATACTCTTGGAAATGCAATAGCAGTTTCAACTGGGTTTCGGTATACTTGTGCCCTTTTATCAAATGGAAATGTTAATTGCTGGGGAGATAATACTTATGGAAAATCAAATAATTATACTCTTGGAAATGCAATAGCAGTTTCAACAGGAGCATATCATACTTGTGCTCTTACTTCCTCTGGAAACATCAACTGCTGGGGAGATAATGGAGATGGTCAAGCAAATAATTATACTCTTGGAAATGCAATCGGAGTTTCAGCAGGAAATGTTCATACTTGTGCGCTTACTTCCTCTGGAAACATCAACTGCTGGGGATATAATTATTCTGGTCAAGCAAATAACTATACTCTTGGAGATGTAAAAACAAATTCATCTTATATTTCTCAAAATTCAAGTTGCATTTATTATGGGTGCAGAATTTTTAATGGAGTTAGTGATTATATTAATCTTACAATTGCAAGCATTGAGAATTCTTCAACGCTTTGGATAAAGAATTCAACTGCAGACTCTTGGACTTTTATTGCAAAGAATGATACCTCTTATTTTGTAAATGGGGCTGTTGGAGTTCCTTTACAATATCCAATTAATGTGGCTGATGGCAATATTAAAATTGGAATTAATGAATCTGGAGACCAATATTTTAATGGTTCTATTGATGATATAATGCTGTTTAATATTCCACTTAATTCTTCACAGATTTTAGACATTTATAATAATCAATCAAAAAGATTTGCTTCTTCTGGAATTCAAACTATTAAATCCATAAATATTTCAGGAGATATTAACCTATACAATTCTTGTGATAGTGTTGAAGTATCTGTTAGTGGATATTCTAGAACTCAAGGAACTAATTTAACTGCTAGAATGGGTTCATGGGATGTTTCTAGAGGATATAACAATTCTGATATGAATTCTACTTTGAATGGTCTTGTTTCTTATTATCATTTTGATGAAGATTATTGGAATGGAACTGCTGGAGAAGTAAAAGATGCTATGGGAATAAACAATGGAAGTATTAGTGGAGGGGTAAATACAACTTCTGCAGGATATTATCATAGAAAAGTATATTTTGATGGGAGCAATGATTATGTTAGCATACCTAGTAATCCTAGTCTTAATTTTGGTAATGGGAATTTTTCTATTAGTCTTTGGTTTAATGCTCCTGATGAGACTGTAAATTATCCAGGTATGATTGCAACCCAGGGTGGTTGGTCTACTGATGCATTTGCAATAAGATATGACAATACGGGTCAAGCTAAAAAAGTGACAGTAGTTTGGTATCCTGCAGATATGTTTAGTTCTTTTTCAACTTATGAGAATAATGTCTGGACTCATGTGGTAGTTACAAGAACTGGAACAAACATCACATTGTATGTAAATGGGGTAGTTCAGGGAAGTGGAATCAAGGGTCCAACTTTCCTTTTGGATTTAGCTAAAGGTGGTTCAACAAGACTTGGTGGAGGAAATTGGGATGCTTCAAATGGTTATTATAAAGGTTCACTTGATGAACTAATGATCTTCAATAGGTCAATTTCTCAAGATGAAGTCCAGGAATTATACGTAAAAGGGAGAGCATTATGGAATTATAGTGAATACCAAAATTTAAGTGAGTATGATTCTGTTACTCCGAGTTCTTCAAATTCATTTTTAATCTATAAAACTTCAACCAATATATTACCTGAATTAAATTTAATTGGGGATTCAGATTATAATTTTTATACTCCTAATTTATTAGCAACAAGTCTTGGAATTAATTGTTCTATGGCTCCTCTGAATAGTATTGATTTTGAATCTCCTAC
>JBBACR010000026.1:0-14776 GCA_041656875.1 Candidatus Pacearchaeota archaeon | reverse complement strand
TACTTCTTACTGGATGTTTTGCACCACATGCAAGACAATGCATAAATACAAGTCCTTTTTCTTTTATAAGTTCAGTATCAGGTTTTTGACATTCTTTACACTGGACAAATTCCTTGACATAACCCTCGATTTTTTCATTGATTTTCTGAGAAGTTATTTTTCTCTGCAATATTAAAATATTATTTTTCACAGTTCCAGAGGTAGCAAGTTCTTTAAGTAAGAATTTAACAAAATGTTCCTGGTCTCTTCTTAAATAAGAAATAATTTGAGGAATATTTGTAAGAATAGTTTTTGTTCCTTCAAGATGTCCTTCTATTTTAGGCACTTCAAATCTTTCTCCATTATGTGAAATAGGTTTAATTTTTGAGTATGCTTCTTCGATTAATTGTTCATAGTTTTCCATGCAAATCTAGGGAATAATAGGTTTAAAAATATACTTATTAAGAAATTTAAACAGTTTAATCTCTTTTTATTACTAAAAATTATTATCCTAAATATCTTACAATTCCAGGCCTAGGTTCATAAATTATTCCTTCTTCAAGGAGTTTTTGAATTTCCTGGACAATTATTTCAGGTTGTGCCTTAAGTGTCAAAATTATTTCCTCTTTTTCTATTCCCTCTTTAGTTTCTGAACTTTTTATTAAAGTAAGAAGTTCATCTCTAAGGACTTTTATTTCCTGTTTAGGTTTAGGCATATTAATAGAAGAATAAGACTTGTCAATTTCAAGTTTTCTAACCAGGAGATATCTTGGATCTTGTTTTTTAATTAGTTCTGGAAGAATATAAGTTTCATTATTAAAAAATCTTAAAACTCCAACGATTAAGAGGGTGTCCCCTTGGGTAATGTCACTAAATTTAGCAAGGTCCTCTCCAAAAACCCTGGCTCTTATCTGTCCGCTTCCATCATCAAGAGTAATTGATGCAAACCTTCGCTCCCCTTCACTTTCATATTTATCAATAACATTTGCAATAATATTTATTCTTTGAATTTTCTTGTCTCCGAGCTCAACAAATTTAAGTCTTTTATTTGCTCCTTCAATTTCTTCAAAAATTTGTGTTGCTCTAAGTATATCATTAATCTTTACCTTATAAGCAGTTTCTCTTTTTTTAGGTTCTGGCATTTTTTTCCTCTTTAAAAAAATAACAGTAAGAAAATTTTTAGTTTTCTTCTTCTGGTATTTTATTAGAATTGAATATTTATTTAAAAAGATTTAGGTATTTAAAAATAGGGATAATTTAAGAATTATCTAACAGCCTAACTGACTTCTTGAACAAAACCAGATTTTGGCTGGAATATATCTCCTTTTTCCTTAAGTTTAGAAATACCTTCTTCAAACTCAGTGTCTGAAAGGTCTTTTAATTCAGATCGAAGAACATCCATAGGAACTTGTTTTCCATATTGTGCTTCGAGTTTTTTTATTGTATCTTTTAGAAGAACTATTTTGCTTCTCTGACTAGATGAAATCTTTGTTGTAAATCTATCTATATCAAACTTCTTTGTTTGGGGATCATATCCCACTTGCATAAGATAATAATTTGTGAGTCTTATTGCTACTTGAGAATCTTCTCTTTCTACAGTTGGAGACAGCCTTGATTTTGCATGAGACTCTGCAAGTCTGACTAGACCTTGCAACTGTCTTGCAGAAATAGAAATTGAACCGGACTCTCCTGCAGTGCTCATATTTCTCATTTTGATATAAAAATCTTTTATTTCATCTACTGCTTCATCAGTAAGTCTCGGTTCTATTTTTTGTTTTGCATAGGCAATATATTTTCTAAATAATTCTCTATCCACTGATGATTTATTTTCCTTTTTTTGATGCATATTAAGAACATGAGTTGCAATTGATTCATCTTGAGCTTTATTTGGCAAATCTCTTAAGATGAATATTAAATCAAACCTATTAATCAGTGCAGGTGGCAAATCAATTTGCTGGGTTATTGATTGAGTTGGTTCAAATCTTCCATACTTTGGGTTTCCTGCAGCAAGGACAGAAGTCTGAGCAGAAAGTGTTGCCTGAACATTTGCTTTTGAAATTGTAACTGTCTGCTGTTCCAATGCCTCATGCATCGCAGACCTGTCTGTTGCATCCATCTTTTCTATTTCATCAATACAAACAACTCCTTTATTCGCAAGAACCATGGCTCCTGCCTCAAGAGCCCAACCCTTTAGAAATTCATCTTTAACAACTGTTGCAGTAATACCTGCACCTGTTGCTGCCTTTCCAACAATATATCTTCCTTTTGGAGCAATGTTTGCTACAAATTTCAGAGTTACTGATTTCGCAACTCCTGGATCTCCCATTAAAAATACATGAATATCCCCTCTAGAAGTTGTTCCATCCGAAGAAACTTTTCTAACCCCTCCAAACATCTGAAGAACTAAAGCTTCTTTTATTTCCTCATATCCCCAAATAGTTGGTGCAATACTATCTCTAAGTTTATGAAACAATTCAGGGTCAGCAGCAAGTTCCATAATCTGTCTTTCATCTTCCTCACTAATATCAAGATCTTCATAAGTGGATTCCAAAGGAATAAGATTATTTGCTTCTACAGCCAAATCAAATCTTGTTGAAATAGAACCTGTAGGAAGTGGTTGAGGAACCTCCTTGAGAACTCCTAAAACCCTTACCTTGCTTCCCGGAGTCGTTTTCTCCTCCATTCTAGGTTCTACAAGGTCTTCTTTTAAGAAAACACTCATTCTTCTAGGTTGTTCTCCTCCTGTCAAAGAATCAGGAGCTTCTTCAATAACAAGTCTTTGAGCATCAACCATTATTTTACTAAGTAAATTAAACTGTCCCTTTCTTCCACAAGAACATCTTGAAGGCTCTCTAAACTTTTTTTCTATTTGTAAAACTGAAATAACAGTCCCACAAGAAGGACATTCAAATTTTGCATTTACAACCTGAGGCCTAACATCAGAAGCCTGCCTTACAAGCCCATCAAAATAAATTAATTGATTCAAATGATTTGCTCTAATTGTCCTTATTTTAACTTTCTGAGTTTCAGGAAGGTCATTAAATCTTATTCTTGGACCTTTTATAAGACCCGTATCTTCAAGTGCAGTTTCAAGAACTTGTAATAATTCTTCAGGATTAGAAATAAGAGCTTCAGCAAGCATAGGTGAATTAGAGGACAAGTCTGTAAAATTAACAAAAACTACCTTCTGTCCTTTTCTTATACTTTCTCCTACTTCCTGTTTATAGGTTTCAAAAAAAGACTTTGCTTCAATTACAAGTTCCTCATTACTCTTTTTTTTGTCCATTTAATATCTCCAATTTTACATACCTACTTTTTCCATGAGAAAAGTAGGTTCAGTCGATTTATAAGTATTTATCTAAAAACTTAATATATTTTAGAAATTAATTATTACTTAAGAGTTTAGATTTAATAAAAAAATAAACTTTTATTTCTTATGAGAATTAGCTTCTTTAATTCTTTTTATAAGCTGATCCATAGAATCTTCTAATTGTTGATTGTTCTTGGTTCCAGTACAAACCAATTTTCCATTTGAAAATAATAAGAAAGTTGCATTAGGTTCAACTAATTTGTATACAAGTCCTGGAAATTGTTCAGGCTCATATTCAGTATTTTCAAGTTCAAGTGCTAAAAAGTTTAAATTAAGCATCATATCAATATTTCCAGAAGCAACAATATTTTGAACAGTTACTTTAGGTTTATCAGTAACTTTGACATTAATTTTTCTAAGAGTTTTAATAACCTGTTCAACTACAAGTTTAACTTGAGCAATAGTTTTAGTTCCAGTACAAACAAGGTTTCCTGATGAAAACACAAGAACCGCAGATTTTGGTTGCTTTATTCTAAGGACAAGTCCTGGAAATTGTTCTGGATTATATTCAGTATTTGGAATTGTTTTTGCAAGTTTTGTAAGTGGAACATCTTTCCCAAGAGAAGCAGTTGCTACAATATTTTGTATCTTAAGAGAACTCTTTCCAGAAGGTGTTTTTGCTGCAGATTTTGGAGTAGCCATTAGTTTTTAGTGTGTTTAGAATAATTCTTTTTTTTAGATGATATTTATAAAGAAAATTAGTATATAAAGCTTTGTATTTTTATCGAGGAGTGAATTTAAGGTTTTTAAAGGATTTTTTAACTTAAGACCAGTCCATAAACTCTAGTTTGTCTATTAAGTAATTTACAAAAACTCATCTTACTTCTTCACTTCAAACTTGCAATTATTGCATGTAAGAACTTCAGTATTCCCGCTTTTCATTCTGACAACTAGCTTCCCTTTGCAATGAGGACATTTCTTAACTTTTACACTATCCCCTTCATCAGAATATTCTACTTCTTCTTTCATTTGTATACTAGAACTCTCTTATTTATATATTCTACCCTATTTCTTAATATCACTATTACTAGGATTATTATAATAATTCAAATCCTGAGTAGTGGGTTTTTTTCTAGCCTTGCTAACATAATAAAATATAACAAATGCAACTACAATTATAGCAATTACAATTACTGCCCAAATTACAACTAAAATCATAGTCCCATTTGTTGCCTTTCCTGCAAATTCGCATAATTGTGTTTCTGTTCTGCTTTTTTTTGCAGAATTGCAAATATTTTTATCAGTGCAACTTCTTGTTTGATTGCCTGATTTTGAACAAGAACTCCATTCACTGCATTGCCAGTCGCTAACACATGAATTAGCATCATTTGAACTGCATGACTGATTAAGAACAGGTCTTGAGTAAGTATCATTACAATTATTTAAATCAACACAAGTTCTTGTCTGAACTTGATTTGCACAAATACTAAAATTAGTACAGTTCCAATCAGAATTACAAAGAGGTGCAGTGATATATTCAATTACAGCAGTGTTAGTAATCCCTGAAATCTTAAGATAATTTCCATCTACTTCACAATAGATTCCAAGATTTGTTCCAGGACAACTTCTAAGGGATTCATTAGTTCCAATGCAAGACGAACTGATTTCAGATATTGAACTTATTGGTTCATTTTTTACACAAACTGAAGTTGCATTAGATACTCTGCTGAGCCAGATTGTTTTAGTCATATTTATTCCATTTATAATTAAATAGGACCTGTTTGAGGTAATTCCTTTTTCAATAGAAATATTTTTTAAATTAAGAATAGAAGAAAAATTCCAATAACCCTCAATAATAGTTTTGTTCTCTGTTCTAAACTCAATTTTTTGATTTCCAGAAAAATTCTGAGTCAGATTCATAAGAGTACTATTTATGTAAACTTCAATAGCTAATGAAGTTTGGATGGTGGATGAATTTCCAATAACTTTATTATCTCCATAATCACATCCAAAAGTTTGATTTGAAGCAGGAGTCTGTTGACAATTGTTTGAATCTACAAAATAAGTTATAAGTGAATCATTTGCTTCACAAGTAGTATTATAAGCAGTCCAAACTGGAACACAATCAGAATTTGTTTGATTATAAAAATTAACATAAGAAAAACTGTAATTTGAATTAACAATAAATTCAGTTGTGATATTTTCAACTGAACCTGAAATATATTCATGATACCTAAATAAAGTTTCAGATGAAGAAGCTTCTTGGGTTAAAGTATCAAGACCATCTGTCCTAAACAAATTGTTAAGTTCAGTAACTCCCTCAGCTAAACTAATATTCTGAGTTCTTTTATTAAGATAACCTGAATTTGGAAAAGCAAAACCACTCAAATCAGTACCTGAACTAAAAGATTTAAAGTTTTGAACATTACTAATATAAAACTCGGTTGTATTCATTTTTGATGCAGCTATTCTTGTTGAATTACTTAAAACCATTCCAGTCAGAATATAAAAATAACCATCTTTTAGTTTATAAGCCATAAAAGAATTGCACCTACTTGATTCAGAAGTATTGCTTGTAAAATTAATACCCTCCGAAGTTTCTTCAAAAAGAGAATCCCAAGTAGCTTTTATACTAGTATCTGAACAACTTGAAGGTATAGACAAACTAAAAGTTGGACTTGCAAAAATATTATTGCAAATAACAAGCACAAAAAACATAAATAATCCTATAAGAATTATTCGATTAACATTATTCTCTTTTTTCATTGTATTATTTTAAAGTATTTTTGTATTTAAAAAATAATCGATTCTAATATGGCACTTCAATTCTTTTATATTCCGCTATAACATCGCTAAGGGTTGCAGCATCATTAGGAGTTCTATCAGGCCTTAAATGAGTTATTCTTGGAAATCTTAATGCAAATCCAGATTCATAAGTAGGACTTCTTTGAATATTTTGAAAAACAATTCTAACAACTATTTGAGGTTTAACCTTAACATCCCTTCCAGTTTCTTTGATTATTAAAGGTTTTATCAAATTAGTAAGTTCAGTGTAAGAAAGTCCAAGCTCTTCTTTTTCTTTAAGACCAGTAGAAGCTTTTCCTATTTCAACAAATCTTTCATTTTCACGGTCAAAACAAGAAAGGGTAAAAGAAGATAGATTACCCACTCTTTTTCCTTTTCCATATTCAGCCCCAGTAATTACAAGATCAAATTCATTTTCAGAAGGCTTAAGTTTTAACATATGACCAACTCTTGCGCCTGGCTGATATTTTGAAGAAAGATTTTTAATCATTACCCCCTCTTGCCCTTCAGAAAGTGCTTGTTTATAAAACTCTTCTGCTTTTGTTTCACTGTCAGTTATTAATTGATGAGAGGTCTGAATGCAATATTTTTTATTTTTAACCACCTTTCTAAGCAGTTCACTTCTCTTTTCAAAAGGTTCATCAATTAAAGATTTTCCATTATAATATAAAATATCAAAAACATTAAGTTCAATAGGAAGTTCTTTTGCAAGCTTTTCAATATCATGTTTTCTTTTTATTCTTTGAGAAATATCTTGAAACGGTCTGTATTTTTTTGTTTTAGGGTCATATCCAACAGCTTCAGAATCAAGTATGAATGTTTTTGCATTTAAATGTTCCTTAATATAAGAAACAACGTCTGGAAATTGTTTTGAAACATCATCAAGTCTTCTTGTAAAAATCTTAATATCTCCTTTTTCATCCTTATTAATAAGCATTCTAAATCCATCATACTTATATTCAAAAACAGCAGGTTTTCCAACTCGTTTAAATCCATCCTCTATAGATTCTGCTTTAAGTGCGAGCATTACTTTGATTGGTTTTCCAGGAACAAGTTCTGTTTCCTGTAGTGATTTTACTCCCGAGCATGCTTTTTGTAAAACTAACGCAAAATCATTTGCTCGATCATATGACTGTTGAACTGCTCGAGTATTTTCTTCATTTTTTTCAAGGCATGATTCTACAATAGCATCTCTTATTGTTCCTGAAGCAACCCCTATCCTTAAATCGCCCATGAGGGTTCTTATTATGTACTTTGCTTCAATTCCAGTCGCAGAAGTAAGTAATTCTGAAACAAGAGACATTTTCTTATTAATTGTCCCGCTTCCAACAAGTTCTGGAAGTTTTTTTAGATTTTCAAGAACTTTTTCAGTTGTAAGTTTGCTGGAAAAAAGAGTATTTTGTTCTTTTTTAAATATCACTTCTTCTGCAACTTTTCCAATATCCCCTATCTTCTTCCATTGATGAATAATTTCTTTTTTTGAAATCCCTGAAGCTTTTTCAAGTGCTTTTATACAAAGTTGCTCAGAAATACCAAACTCTTTTTCAGAATAATCTGGAAATGCTTTTCCCTGAATTAAATAGATTATCTCAGGATGTTTAGAATTTTTTATTCTGGATAAAAAACCTGCGAGTATTGTTGTTTTTATAAGCCTGCTTGAATTTTTTTCAAGTTCTTCATAAACTTCACAAAGTTCTTGATATTGCATTTTATCTTTTCTTTTTTTTATTTAAAAATAAGATTATATAAACAAGACTCATTATTCCAATAAATCCATTTAGAATAGCAAAGACCCAATCATTTAGCTGTATTGAATTAATTGCTAAAAGTACTGCCCCTATAAAATATAAAATTCCAAACATAATATTTAACTTGCTATTCTTTTTATGAGAACATTCTAATATTTGAAAAATCCAGCTTACACTTAAAAAAATCATCCCTATTATTCCGATTGTATTTGACATTTCATCCTCCCGAGTAAAGATAAGAATTAAAGTTATTAAAGGTTATCTAAGATGAGCAGCCCAAAGAATTCCGTTCGTTGTATCAACCTCTATTGCATTACTCATAGCATAAACATAAGCAAGTCCTCTTCCATGATCAAGCCCCATTGTTTCAGGAGTTATTTCTTCAAGGAGAATCCTTGATTCTACTTTTTGTTTTACATCTTCCCTTTTATAAAAATCTCCACTATCTTGAACTCCCTGACAAACCCCTTTTTGAGCAATAAACAGTCTATGAGACACTGGAAAGACCCCGTGCTTAACAGTATCAATTAATGTTTCAATTGCAACATGCCCAAATCGAATAAAAAAGTTAGGAGGGATCTCAAAATTTCTTGCTTCATAATAAACCTGCATTCTTTTAGAACAAGATTCTACATGACGAGTAATTTCCCTATCACTAGATAATCTATTAAATGTATATCCTCCAAAGAAAATATCTCCCTCCAAAGGTAAGACTGCATTTATTTTTCCATTGGGTTTGTAAATTTCCATTTTTTACAATATTATTTACTTATCTGCATTTAAGAATTAATTTTACCTATGCGGATATCTTCTGTCTCTTTTCTTACTTATTGCCATTTTTCTAACACTAGGTCTTGCCTTATTTGTCGGAGATTTTGCACGAAGTCCTCTTGACTTTTTAGCTGCACTTGTAAGACCCCTATGAACTCTATGTTGATTAGTTTTCTTGCAAATCCAGTTTATAGTTCTATCATTTTTTATTTCAGGTCTTGAATAATCAACCAAAATAACTTCATAAAAATAATGTTGCCCATCTTTTGCTAGATTATATGAATTAAGAACTTCAAGATTTACAAACTTCTTTTGAGCTCTTTGTTCTGCAACCCATTTGTAATTCATCATTAAAGTTTTTCTTATAGTATGCTTTGAAGATCTTCTTCCCTTGTTAGTTCTTAGTCTTTGTCTTCCACCTCGTTTTACTCTTACACGAACAACAACAAATCCTTTCTTTGCTTTATATCCAAGAGATCTAGCCCTGTCAAGTCTGGTTGGCTTTTCAATCTTAGTAACTGCTTCTTCTGCTCTCCATTTTATCATAGATTCACGAAGTGCTTTTACATCTGGTTTTTTCCAAGCTTGCCTTAAATAGTGATACATTCCTTTTACCATCAATTCTATAGAAAAAGTTGGTTTAAAAAGGTTATTATTCTATTTTTTTAAAATAAATACGAATTTTCCCTTAATTTTATAAGAGATTCAATTTACAGATCTACTTTTTATTGCCTGAAAAGTTAATTAAATCTGTTCAAGTTTTTTAAATTTCATCTAAAAATATTCTATGCTCTAAGAATAAAAATGAGGCTGCCAAGATTTGAACTTGGGACCCCCGCCTTATCAGAGCGGTGCTCTAACCGGGCTGAGCTACAGCCTCATGTCGGTTACAATATTTATTAATAAAGAGCTTATTTAAAGGTTTTTGATAGCAAATATTTCGAATAAGTAGGCCCATTACAAACCTAAGCTAACTTAGGCCTTAAGTTCAAGAACTAAATTTCCCTTGCTTAATCTATAATCAAGTATTGGAAGATTTAAATTAAGTATTTTTGAATATACTTTGTCCTTTCCAAGAGCCTTAATCTCAATGGAATTCTCAAGTTGATTAATAATAACATCCTCAATATCTTTTACTCCTGGAACTTCAAGTTCATAAATTAATTTTCCAGATAATCTTCTGATTTTTGAAGCAGGTTCAGATTTAGGAAACTTAGAAAATTTTTCAATTTGTAATTTTGATAAATTATTTTCAATTTTAATTGCATCTTTAGAGACAGTTTTAGAAACCGGAACCTTTTGAACACTCTGAGGAAATACTCTTTTGCCATTTACAAAAAATTGAATATCAAGATTACTTGGAGAATTAGGAGAATTAACAGAATTTGGTTGAGGTCTATTTTCTTTCATTTCTTCAGACATAGCCCTCATTTGTTTTTCAACTAATTTTTCAGCCATTTTAAATGCACTGTCAAATAATTTATCCATTGTTGAACTTGAAGAACTGATAAATGGATTTCCGTCTATAAAATCATCTCTGCCTAAAATACCATAATCTTCTTTATCTTCTTTTGAATTGTTAAATTTAAAACTATTACCACAAAAAGGACAAAAATCATAGCCTTTGCTAGCCTTTTTATTACACTTAGAACATTTTTTTCCAAACATAGTTGATTAAATATTAGTTTATTTAAATATTTTTGCAATACTAATTTTAAGATGAATTATAAGTCAAAAATCCTTATTTAAACCTATTGTATTCTCTGTTTTTCAGCAGGTATTTCTATTGGTTAAAATTTATAAACGAGTTTAACTTTCCATTTTAAGAGGTTTAAAATGAAAGAAGAGGATATTTTAAAAGAAAAAGAAAGACGAGAAGAGCTTATCAAAAAATATAACATTGATATTGAAAAGCTTAAGGCAGAGCAAGTAAAACTTGCAAAGGGTCTGGAAATAAAAGATAAAATAGATTTTAGCTTGGCTGACCGATTTGGAGCTGTTGAAAATGTTTTTGTGAGTAACAAGCTTCTTTCTTGTATTATTGTTTGTAATAAAGATTTTGAAATAATCGATAGAGCTTATATTCTAGAAAAAATAAGATTCCCTTATATTCCAGGTTTTAGAAACTATAGAGAACTTCTACCTATGATAGGTGCATTTGAAAAATTAAATGAAAAACCCGATGTTATTTTTGTTCCTGCTCAAGGAATAACTCATCAAAGATTAGGACTGGCAAGTCATTTGGGATTATCTATTGGAGTTCCAACTATTGGAATTTCTGACTCTATAATTGATTTTAGTATCAAAGAAAATGATATTTTGAGAGGAACTAAAAAAATAGGGAAAGTTTTAGTTAGTAAAGAGGGTAGTAATCCAATGTATGTTAGCCCGGGAGATTATATTTCAGTTGAAAGTAGCTATGAACTTGCTAAAAAATTAATTAAACTCCCTCATAAAAAACCAGAACCCTTGCACTTAGCTTCAAAATATGCAAGGGAAGTTAAAAAAGAAATGGGTCAAATTTAATCTTTTTTAATAGTTAGAAGTTTAAATAAAAAAAGTCTATCAAATTTTTCCTTAGATTTTACTTCTTTGATTTTAGGTAGCATAATAAGTCCAACAATTAATCTGGATATTCCTGAGATTAAGAATATAAAAAGGAAAATATTCATGAAATTTATTTTTAGAGTTGAAACAAGCACAACCCCAATCATTCCTCCAACAAAAACCCCTATTCCATTAAGTAAGTCTGCATAAGAAAGAGCAAGTCCCCTTTTTTGAGGAGTTACACAATCAAAAACATAATTTGAAGCAGCAAGATTAAATCCCCCCCATCCAAGGCCAGATAATAATTGAGGAACAAACATTAAGTAAACAGGATTTTTATTAAGTGTCCAAGTAATAGGACAAATAGCAATAATAATCAAAGTGATTAAAAAAACCTCATAATTTCCATACCTGTCTGAAAATTTCCCCCAATAATTAACAAAAAGTAAAGTAAAAAAAGTTCCAGACATCTGAACAATTATCATAGTTAAATAACTAAATTGCAAATCCTTGAGCATATAAACAACAAAGAATGGCCCTGCAATTGCAGTTGCTCCATTTAAAAGAGCCTTAAAAATTGCAAATCTTCCAAAATTGTTATAAGGTGATTTTTTAATAAATGTAAAAAAGCTAAAATAATGTTCTTTTTCTATTTTAATTACAGGCTCATAATGTTTACTCAAATAATATCTAGAAACAGTTCTTGAAATCATTGCTATTAAAAATAAAGCAATAAACCCAAATAAGGTTAAATTATTTGATTTTAAAAAATCTAAAAGAAATGCTGCAGTAATTGTAGAGACTATTGTAACAAGCCCGAAAATAGCAGTTCGTTTTCCAAACCATCTTCCCCTTTGATTTTCATCAACTAAATCTCCTATCCATGAAAACCAAGCAGGAGATCCTGCATTTGCAGCAATAGTGTACAAGGAAAAAAAGATTAATAACATCAAAGGTAAAAAACTAGTAATTATTCCATAATAATAAAGTAAGGAAATTAAAATTAAAGGTATCCAGGTAAGTATTTCAAAAAGTGCAGCAGTCAAAACTAACTTCTTTCTGGGATATTTACCAATTAACCTAGAACTTCTCCATTCACTTACAGGTCCAAGTAAACCTGGAATAGAAGAAAGAAAACCAATCATATAATTAGGAGAATTTATTGCGACTGCAAAAGGGGTTATATAATTTACAGAAACAGAATCCTTAATAGTAGAAAAAATTCCCTCTCGAATACTATAACTTCTAGATTGCTTTTTTAAATCATCCAGCTTTATCTCTTCCTCTTTTTCCATGAACTAATCAATCCTTATCTCTGGTATATAAACCTTATTAACAGGCATAAAAGCAAGCATAAAAACACTAAAATTGAATAATAAATAATATACCCACTTAAAGAAAATACTTCTGTTTCAGAGACATTATTATTTTGAGAAGAATTAAAATCCAAATCTAGACTAAGAAACCCTGAAATAAAATTACTGCCTAAACCCTGCTCATAATTATCCTTTGGCTCAAAGACACTGCCTAGATTAAATAAATTTAGCATTAAAACTGATAAAATTAATAAAAACATAATAGCCGGATAATGTTTAGAATCAAATATTTTCATAATTTATCCCCCTTTAATTTTTTTATTTCCTCAGTTTCAATATCCACTGCAATATAATCTCCTTCTTTTAAATCAAATCTGTCAATGGTATCTTTAGGAATAGTCACAACATATGAATTTCCAACTTTCCTGAGTTTTACATCAAATTTTCTTTTTGCCATTGATATTTCTCTTTTTATGTATATACAAAAGATATACCATTATAAAAGTATATCTACTTTAATTAAATTTTATGTGTATATACGTTAGATATATAAAAGATATACTAACTATTTAAAGATTATGATTAAATAAATCATATATATTTTCATTAAGCTAAATCCTTAAATATATTTTTAAAATAAACAGGTAAATGAGCTGGGACATAAACCAAATTATAGAAGGTTTGAATAAATGTTTAGATAGTTATGAGGCTGCTGCAATAATCCATGTTGAACCCCTTGCACAAATGTTAAAAGATAGTCCAGATAAAGCAATCAATATGATTTTTGATGTTTATAATCGCGCACTTGATGCAGCCTATACTAATGAAGAAGGTAAAAATCTGAGGGCATTTATTGAGGCAACAGCAGGAGGACCTCATGAAATGGTTCCTTCTGCAATTTATAATGCAGTAGGAGAAGTTTATCCCTATTTAGAAAGACCTCAAAAAAATAGAGCGCTAATAAAAGTTCTTGATTGCATGGACAAAATAAATTATGCTTATGTTCAAATTAGTCATACTCCCTTTATAAGAGAGCCACTGCTTTTATCAGACATTAAAATAACTCGATGGTTATATTGGCCAGGCCTTCATGATGAAGAAAACTTATGGAAAGGCAAACAGAGTTTTTATGAAATTCACAAGGAAATAATGGATGAAAATGGAATGTTTAGAAAAAATATAGTTAAAAGTGATTTTCTAGTTGCATGTGCATTGTTAAGAAAAGATTTTTGTAGTTTTGGAAATGAATATGCAGAAGCTGCAAATCCTCAGTTTTTAGAAAGAGTAATAAAAGGAATTGTTGCAATAAGATTTGCTCACACGAAAACTACTGAGGATGTTTCTCGCGGAAAAGCTAGACTAGAAGAATTATTGCCAGAATCACTCCATTCTAGAATTGAGCCATTAAGACTAGAAAGAGACTGGGTTGACCCAACCCTTCCTGAATTTAGATAATCCCTGATTTTAGTTAGTTTTTTAGGAGAGGGAAAAATTTGAGGGTAGTTATTTTTTACTTTCTTAAAAAAGTTCTCATAAGAAGTTTTTTATACCGTTTAATTTTAAGTTATTTATGGTCAAAAAAAATAAGTTTTATGTAACAACTGCAATAGATTATGTAAATGCAGAACCTCATATAGGTCATGCTTACCAAAAAATAGTAGCTGATGCTCTAGCACGATGGCACAAACTTAAAGGAGATGAAGTCTTCTTTTTAACAGGAACAGATGAACATGGCCAAAAAATATTAAAGACAGCTCAGGAAGCAGGTGAAAGTCCAAAAGAATTTGTAGACAAGATGTCGAAAAAATTTGAACAAGCCTGGAAAACCCTTAATATTGAACCAGACAGATTCATAAGAACAACTGATAAAGACCATGAAGAAAAAGTTCAGGAATTTATCAAATTAATGAACAAAAAAGGAGACATCTACAAGGGAAGCTATTCTGGATCATATTGTATTGGCTGTGAAGCTTATGTTACTGAAAAAGATCTTGTAGATGGAAAATGTCCATTTCATCCAAATGCTCAAATAAAAGAACTAAAAGAAGATGCTTATTTTTTTAGGTTATCTAAATATCAAAAATCACTTTTAGAACTATATGAAAAAAATCCAGAATATATTCTCCCTGAATTTAGAAGAAAAGAAATAATTAATAGAGTTAAAGAAGGTTTGAATGATTTAAACATGACTAGAACAAAATTTGACTGGGGAATTGAATTTCCACTGGAAAAGGGGTTTGTTGTTTATGTTTGGTATGAAGCTCTTTTGAATTATATAACTGGAATAGATTGGCCAAATG
>JBBACR010000025.1:0-17765 GCA_041656875.1 Candidatus Pacearchaeota archaeon | reverse complement strand
TCGACGAGTTTTTTTGCTTCTTCTCTTTTCTTTTGATGTTCTTTTAAGAATTCGTTTATCTTATTTATTGTATACTGTTTTAATTCTCCAGTGAGCATTTTTCCTGACTTGTAGTCTTTGTATATTTGTTCTAATTTTTTATCGTCTTCTTCAAAAAACATTCTTAGATATTGAAAACATATATCTATTTCAGGATTTCCACCTAGTTTTCTGTGTTCTTCTATTGTTGGCTGGCCGCCTGAAAATGCGTATTTGTTTATTTTTCTTTTTACTTCTTCAGGTGTGTCTGTTGGAGCAATGTAAGAATTAATATCAGATGCTGACATTTTTCCACCTCCAAGTCCGGGCATGAACAAAGTATAAACTGAACTTAATTGAATGAAACTTGGATTTTTAATTCTTTGAGAAATATCTCTTGCAAGCCTTAAATGAGGGTCTTGATCAATTCCTACTGGAACAATAACTGGACAAGCTCCTTCAAATTCAGGAAGCTGTGGATGAAGCATATCTGATGATTGTAAAAGTGATGAAATCATTTTACCTGGAGAGATTTCTCCATAAACTGCCCGGAATTCATTAAATGTTGCATGTTTTGCCAATAAATTTTGCAGTCTGTAATAAGCATTTGATTTTTTTGAATCATCATTTCTGCTTGATTGGAAATAAATTTCACATTTTTTAGGATCTA
This sequence comes from Candidatus Pacearchaeota archaeon, assembly GCA_041656875.1. GTDB lineage: Archaea > Nanobdellota > Nanobdellia > Pacearchaeales > GW2011-AR1 > ARS1285. The sequence goes on along the minus strand of JBBACR010000025.1, from coordinate 17,077 downwards.
AACCTAATGCGAAATAATTTAATAGGTAATCTTTTGCTATTTTTTTTGAGTCCTCGAGTGACTGACCCCTTGCGTTATAGGCTTCCAAGTCTGCTACTGCAATATAAACTTTAGCACCTAATTTTTGAAAGAAAATCATTTGTTTTATTATCATTAAATGACCCAGATGACATTTTCCTGTTGGCATAAGCCCTGTCATCATTACGAATTTCTTTTTATTCTTGATTGCTTCAAGAATTCTCCCAATGTCCCTATGAGCAAAAATTATCTTTCTTCTATAAGCAATCTCTTTATTAAAAATTTCTGGAAGGTCTTTTAGGGGTGAAATCCCAAATTCTTTAATTAGCTTATTATAATCAATATCTCCTTTTATTTCCCAAGGATTAAAAACTTCTTTTGCCATAATAAACTATAATTAATTTTAGTTTAAATATATTGTCTTTTGAATATAAATTTACTTTTGGTTGCTTTTGAAGTACCTCCTATATAATATAGTTCAAAACTTCAAAAGCTTTAAATATCTCTTCTTGTATATCTATCCTATGAAAAAGGGATTGATTTGCATGTTTATGCTTTGTTTTGGTTTATTGTTAATTTTATCTATGCAAAGTATTCAGTTTGTTTCTGCTGGAATTTATTTGTCTTCACCGAGTACTATCTATAATATTGGAGATACTATTGAATTAAATCTTACTATTGAACCGATTAAATCAGGCCCCCTTAAGATTAAACTTGTATGTGATGGAAACTCCAAGGATATATTTAATGGGCCTGTTATTGAAAGTATTTCTATTCCACTTACTTCTGATTGGATTGGAAACTTAAAAGGGGAGTGTTATTTTCAGGTTGATTACGACGGAGATTTTAAGAAAACTGCTCCTTTGTTTAAGGTTTCAAATGATCTTGGGATAGGTTTTGATATTGAATCTTTTGTTGCAAAACCTGGAGAAAGAATAGTTATTTCAGGAATTGTAGAAAAGTTGAATGGTGAGGGCAGTAATGGGGAAATTGAAATAGACGCTCCGTTTTTACAACAGACCTATTCAAATACTTCAATAAATTCAAGTGATAATTATTCTGTTTCGAATAGATATTTTAGTGGCAGGGTTAGTGATGGTATTTTTTCAATCAATATCGTTATTCCACAAAGGATGGCATATGGGACCTATCAATTAGATGTTCTTGCCTATGAAAAGTCAGAGAATGGAGAAATAACCAATGAAGGGGCTGGTTCGATTAAACTAAATGTGCCTCAAGTACTTACTACAATTGATGTTGCATTAAATAATCAAAATTTTAATCCTGGTGAAAATGTCAGTTTTAAGCCTATTTTACTTGATCAAACTGGTTCAGTTATTAGAGACCAAATTACTATTCTAGTTTTTACTAGTGAAGAGGAGAGAATTTTTGAGCGAGTTGTTAACTCTGAAGAATCTGTTTCTTTTGAAATTCCTACAGGGCTCCCAAGTGCGTATTATACTGTTGAGTTTTCAAGTGGAAATCTTAGTTCTACTAAAACCTTTTTTGTAAATGAAAAAGCAATTGCCAAGTTTGAAATAACAAATAATACTTTAATGATTACTAATATCGGAAATATTAGATATACTAAAGATGTTCAGATAGAACTTAATTCAAAGCCGTTTGTTCAGAAGTTAGATTTGGGTCTTGGTGAAAAAAAGGAATTTAAACTTACTGGAGCAGATGGTGATTATAATGTTAAGATAAGTGACGGTGAAAATGAAGTTCAACAGTCAGGGGTTTTACTTACTGGACTTGCAGTTGGTGTTGAAGATCCTAGTCAGGGTTCTAAATGGTTTAGTTCTGCAATATTATATACACCTGTATTTTGGATTATTCTCATAATAATTCTTATAGCTATTTTATTGTTTTTATTTAGAGAAGTTATCAAAAGAAAATCTTTTGCATACCCTAGTTCAGGTAATATGACTTCAAAGACAGTTTTAAAATTACAACATATTGGAAGAGATTCTGAAGGAAAAAGAAATGTTGAAGCTAAAAGAGAAGAGAAAAAAGAGGTTCCAAAAATTTCTAAATTAAGTTCTCTTATGACTGGGGCTGCCCCAAAAATAGCAGAACAAGCTATGGTTACAAATGGGGAAAGAAGCAGAGCAACTATTATTTCACTTAAAATAAAAAATAGGATTGGAGCTGAGGCTAAAAAGAGTCTAGAAGGTGCTGTGCAGCCTGTTTATTCGAGAAAAGGAGCAATCTCTGAGCAAGGAGATTACCTTTTAATGATATTTAGTCCGCTTGTTACAAAGACATTTAACAATGAAGTTGAAGCTTCAAAGGTTAGTCAACAAATAGTTACTTCTTTAAAAGAATACAATGCAAAATTCAAGGATAAAATTGAATTTGGAATCGCAATCCATAGTGGAGATATATTAAATGAAGTTAAAGAAGGCAAGTTAAAGTTTACTGCAATTGGAAGCACTGTTCTTATTTCTAAGAAAATATCTGAACTCTCTAAAGGGGAAATACTCATGAGCAAAGATGCCTATGAAAAAACAGGGTCAGCTATAAAAGCAGAAAGAAAGAAAATAGCTGAACAAGATTTATATGAAGTCAAAAATATTGTTGACCATGAAAAAAGCAAGAAGTTTATTGAGGATTTTGTTAAAAGAAATGAAATGGAAAAAAGAAGGGCATTTAGTAGCGGTTCAAATTCAAATAAAGGTTTTGGCAGAGATTCTAATTCAATACAATAGATTTTTAATTAATAATCCTCGTGCCATTGACGATAATTAAAAATTTCTCTGAATGTTTCCACCTTTTTTTTACTTAGCTTTATTTTTTTAAGTATTCTAACTATCTTAAGAAAAAAACAATAAGAGCATATAGAAACTTCCTGCCTTTGGCATATTGTACAGATTGTTTCAAATTCAGGATTATTTTCATATTCGCTGAATTCTTTTTTTATTTCTTTTATTAGTATTCTTTTTGTTTGAGGGTCTATATCTTCATCTATCATCCAGTCTTCCATTTGGTTTAGAAAGCAATCCAGACATATTGGATCAGATATTGCTTCTGTACATTCAGTACAAATTCCCTGCATTATTTTGTTCATTTGATATTGATGAGATTCACATTATCTCTCAATGGTCCGTCCCAAAAGACCGTGAGAGTTAATGCGAATCTCTTTTTTCTCTCCTGTTAAAAAAGGTAGTTCTAAACAGTATAAAAAGAAGTGTTGTCTAATTCAGGACAACTTAAACTATTCCAAGGAAAGAATTTTTTGGCTTAGTTATTTTTTTGAATTATTCCAGAAAATTTCAAAATATCTACTGTAAGTTTCTGCAACTTTTTTGCTTTTTATTTTGATTACAGTTACCGGATCACTTAATATAAAAAAAACAACAGTATCTCCACAAATATTTGTAGGAGTTTCTGCATCATATTTTTTTGAAAGATGCCTTGCTTGTGTATATTTCATTTTGTCTATCTCTTTTATTCTTTCTTTTGCTTCCTGATTATAAATATGTCTCATTAATATTTTCTTTTTTATTCTTTTTCTATGAAAGTCTTTTAAGAATTCTTTTCCAAATATTTCGGTCATGTTTTTAGGTATTCCCTGAACATTTATGGGTTTATTTAATTCAAGCAAATCAAACAATGCATTTCTCATTGCAAATGTTCCCTTTGTCATTGAGAAACTTTCCTGTTCTTCTACTTTTTTTGATAAATTTTTTAACTCTGATAAAATAGAATCCAGTTCCTGTTCTTTTTGAATTAAATAGTCTTTTATTTTTTCTGGATTTACGCCCTTAAACTTTTTTGTTTTTTCTTCAATTATTTCTTCTACAAAACCTTTTTCAACAAGACTTTTTAATGCATCATATACATTTGTCCTGTAAATTTTTGTTCTATTAGATATTTCATGTGCAGAAGAAACATTATTTTTTATTAAATCCAGATAAGTCTTTATTTCATTTTCGTTAAATCCTATTGACTTCAATGTTTTTTGTATTCTTTCTTCAGACATTTTAATTTTCCCCTAATACTCCTGAAGCAATAACTCTTTGTGTATAAAGATTTTGCAAAGTTAATTGCAGTCCTAAACATTTCATTGCCTTTCTATCAAACTTTTGAATGTATTCTTCATTTGGAGCAACTCTTATTTCTGGGAAGTAACTTACTTTAATTGGCAGAGCAGTAAATCCTCTTGTCCCATTAATAGTATAATAACAATAAGCACTTTCGTTTGGTTTTTCATCTAGATTAGCAAGCCTTTTATAGAACTTTGCAGATTCAATTACTGCTTCATAATTTCTTTCTTCAAGGATTGCAGAACTTTGTAGAGCATCTATTGGCATTTGCCTTGCTTTGATAAGAGAATCATTAATAAGGTCATGTAATTTTTCCATCATTCTTTCATATTGAGGGTCATCATTTTTTGGTTGTTTATCTGTTAACTGTGCAAATTGTGGAACTCCATGCTCTCCTACTATTTTTCCCTGCATTAGTGCATTAAAATAAGTGGTATAATTTCTACCAAGGCCTTGCCTTATTGCATCTTCGAATCTTGCATTGTCAATATTAATTGGAGTTGTTAATTGAGCATGTTTTATTCCTGCTTTTTTTGCAAGACCAAACATTCCTGCAATTGGATTTGTAAATGGATTTATTAATCCTTGATAATTTGCTTGTTTTATTCTTTTAAAATAAGAAAAAAGTTTTGCTGCTTCTTGAGGTAATAAGTCTAATCTATCATCTTGTTTTGCAAGCCTTTTTGCTAAATCTGAAGTATGCATTGAAGAAGTACAGATTAAAACACAATCAGTGTTTTCTAGAGTATCTTCAAGGCTATTTACAAAAGAAACTTTATCAGTTCTTGCTCCTAAATGGTCTATTGCAGCTGATACTGTTTCATATGGAACATGTTCACTATAAGCCTTAATTCTGTTTATTTCATTTGCTCTTGTAAATGTTCTTAATATTTGCCTTCCAAATGCTCCAAGGCCAATAATTCCAATATCTAGGGGTTTTCTTAAATTTGTTTTTACTGTTTTTTGTATTTCTGGAGTTTTCATCCAAGGATCTATAAATCCATCAAATACTTTTACATTTCCTTCAGATTCATTATTTAATGCTGATCTTAATACTTTATATCTTTCTTTTTGTTCTCCTCTATGCATTAAAAGGATTGGAAGAAATGGATATTGGGTTTTTATTTGTTCTGCAATTGCCAGACTATTTTCAGATGACTTCATGTTTGCAGTGGCATGATCCATAATATACATATCAGGTCTAGCATCTAGTAATGCAACAGAGTCTAATGGATGGTCACATCCGAAAGTTCCGCCAACAAATTCAATATCATAATCATTTAAGATACCTTTGTCTGTATTTAGCCTGTTTGCAAGGGTTTCTGCTTTTCCTACATCTGTTTCTACAACATATACTCTTAGTTTTTTCATTTTTTATTTTAAGATTTTGGGGCTGTTTTTTGGATAATTTATTCTAAGAACTCTTTTTTTTAATCACTATTTGTAATTACTATTTTCTAGTTTTTATTAAGTTTAAGGTGTTCTTAAAGCTTACTATTGGCAGGTTTATCGTATGGGAAAAACTTAAAAATAAGTGTTTTTTATTACTATACTTGGGTGAAAAAGTCATAACCACTTGGAGTGTTTTTATGGAAGAGGATTTTAATGGACTCGAGCATGAAGTAGAGGATTTACTAGAGTTAGCTAAGGAAGAAGAAACAACTTTTACACCTCAGTTTGGAATTTTATATGTTCCAGAAGACTCTCGAGCAATTCCCTGCACTCCAACTGATGTTGAAGCAGTTAATAGGGCTCTTGACGAATTATATTTTGGTCGTCGATAAAATTTTATATAAATGCAGAATTAGTTTATAACAATACAATAGTCTTTATAAAGCATTTTTTAGTCTAGTTTTGATGTTAATTGCAAGTAAGTGTCTACACAGAGCAGTTGCAGAAGAATATGCAGAAATTTGCAGAACCGATTCTAGTTTTGAAGATTTTTTAATGGATGTATTACCTAACTTAAATATGAGTGTATGCTCTAATTGTAGATCTTGCAATCCTTGTTGCAAAGGAGAACTCTCTGAATATCATTCAGATCCTGATAATTTTATCTTCAATTTGGAAAAGGTAAGGCTTGGGCTGGGTGAAGATCCTAATTACGGTCCCACTGGAATGACTAGAAGGGGCGGACCTATTGGAAGTTATACTTGTTCTAGCGGTAATTCAATTAGTCTTAGAAATGCAGTTTTGGTTGATTTAGAATTATTAACTGGTGATCCTGCAATAGACCGAGTTCAAGTTGAAGCTGCTTTATCTAGAAGAGGAAATCATTCATCAGATGAATATACTTTAAAAGAACAATTTGAAGAAGGAATTTTAGTTTAAGTTATCTAAGTTTTGTTAATAAAATCAGTCTATACTTGGTGTAAATTCTCTATGTGCATGAAAATCCATCAATGCAAACATTTCTTCAATAGGCATTGAATCATATAATCCAGCTAGTGAATCTTCTCCGCTTATATTTGCAAGTTTTATTCTTTTTTTTATCCTGCTTAAATTTTGAAGAGAAAATCTCTGAAGTCTTGGAACCGGTGCATTAACTGTTTTTTCTCCTTTCCACATTCTTATCATTTCTTTTGTTAACATAACTCTGTTTGTTGGTATATTAAGCAAGTCCAAGTAACAATCAAGAGTAAGGGCTCCTCTTGGTCCTTCTCCTTCATAACCTTTTGCCATCCCCTGGATTACTAACAACTCCTTTTGTTTTTGGTCTAAAAGAATGTATGTGCAATTATGAGGATAAACACAAAAACTAGGGTCTCTACTTTCTGAAAACTCATGTTTTAATTCTAATGCAGATAATTTGTGAGCTTGCCTTGCATACAGTTGATTTTTAACATATTCAACAGATTCCATTGTTCCATAAACCGGCTTTTTAGAAGTATAATCTTTTGCTTGAAACTCAGGAGGACATCCTCCAGCTACTTTGACTTGCATGCTTAAATCATAAACTGGGCATATAAATATCTTTTCTTTTTTAGATTCTTATCTTTTCAAACTCTTTTCTTAACTTTATTTCTTTTGAAGAATAAGCTTTAATTAATTGTTCTGCAAGTTCTTTGTCTTCTAGATTTTCAAATATTGTAGTTGGTCCTGGAAATTTTTGAGGGATTATTATGTTATAATTTAAGTCCTTGTTTAAGTTTTCTAGTTCGATATTCTGTATTTCATTTCTTCCAAGAACTATTTTTCCCTGACTTTTGGTAGATCTAAAATGTTTTCCTATTTTGAGCAGAGTAATTTCTTCATTTTTTATTGGTTTATTTAATTTTTCTTTGAAGTTAAAAAGTTCTTTTAATTTTCTGCAGTAATCTTTTTCACAAAGAAGACAACCTCCTGCTGGTGCAGGATATTTGATGTTATATTTTTTAGCCAGTTCTAATTGTTTTTTTCTTTGCCTTCCTTCAATTGAGAATAACTTACTTCTATCTACAATCCCAGTTTTTTCAGCAATTGTTTCTGGAAGGAGTTTTGAACAAAGTGGACGAAGAACTTTTCCTTCTACTCCTGCTTGTTTTTCTATTAAAAATAAATGATTTTTATACTGGGAATTTGGTCTTTGACCTAAGACTTCTCCTGTTACTAAAAAATCTGCTTTTATTTTATCGCCAAGTTCTTTTGCTCTTTTAAATAAAAATACTTTGCAGTCTTTACAGGGATTTAGGCAAATTCCATAGCCATTTTTTGGATGTTTTATTATCTCTAAATATTCTTCTAGGAAAGGAGACTTTGTGCAGTCAATAATATGAAGTTTTATTCCCTGGACCTGGGAATAATTAAAAACACATTCAGTATTGCTGCAACAGCCTTGGCCAAATGGGAGTTTAATATAGACTGCCTCTAGATCTAAATTTTGTTCTTGCATGATTTTAATTATTAATCTGCTATCAAGTCCTCCTGAAAATAAGATAAGTGCTTTTGGTTTTTTCATAAGTATTTGACAAAAAATGGGTTTATAAACAATTTCCCAAATCAGAGAATTTAATCAGCTATCTCAGAACATCTTTTTGTATCATTTCCATAAGAAAATAAAATTCCATAATTATTTTTTACAATTTCTTTATTTACAAATACTTCATTTGTACTAATGCCCACACATGTTTCGTCTGATAATTCACCCAGGGTTGAAGGTTCAAAAGAACAACCTAGAGAAGGCATTTCAACATAAACATATCTTAATAACCTGCCATAACTATCTTTATCTGAAATATCTTTTTCAAGTCTTACTTGTTTATTTAAAATCAAATCTGAAAGAAACACTTTTGCTTCTTCATATCCTTTTTTGTTTTTTTCAGGAGCATCTACGCAAATTAGTCTTACTGTTTCCCCTGATGAAAGTTTGAATGTATCTCCATCTATAATTTCACTTACAATTATTTCTGAAGAATTAATGTTTGGTTTTGAATAATCCAATAAACTAATTTTAAAAACAAAGTATAGGGATAGGGTTAAAATAAAAAATACTAATAATAAAACCAAAATCGCAAGGTTCTGTTTTTCAAATGCTTCTGACTTCTTTTTCATTAAATAATATAGATTTTTGCATTTATAAACCTTGATTTAACAATTGAAAATTATAAAGAACCATTACATTTAAATATATAATTTAATTCATATAATTAAGATGAAAAAAGGAGGTGTTAGATGGTAGAAAGTGCGGTACTTGGCTTTAGTATTCTTACTCTTGGATGGATTATTCAATTAATTTATTCTTGGAATGGAAAAACTGAAATCAAAAAAAGATTTTTGATATTGTATGGACTTGGAATTGCGTTACTTGTAATTGATTCTTATATAACTGAGATGATGTATACAATGACTGTGAATTTCATATGTCTTGTTGTAGTTATGCTTCTTTTAATTAGATTAAATCCTACAAAAACAAAACCTGTTAAAGTTAAGGCTAAAATTAAAAGAAGAAGATAGTTTTTTTATTTTTTATAATTTATATTTAATAATTAATTAAGTAAATCTCGGAGGTAAAAATATGGTTAAAAAGAAAATCAAGAAAATTTCAAGTAAGGAATCTAGTAGTGAAGGAATATTTGCAATAGTTGCATCTTTGCTTGTTTTATTTTCTAGTATGCTTGAGCCTTTATTCTCAATATTCTTAGCATTTGGTTTAATGCTTGGATATGGAATCTATAAGCTTGTTAAAAAGAAATAAATAATTTAGCTTAAAACAAAAAATGAAAATAGTTAAAATTAGTGATATGAAAACTAAATATTTTTTTAGAGTTACTTTTAAAAAATTAATTCTTGATTTAGTTGTTTCAGGTTTAATTGTGTTTTTAATGTTTTTTAGAGTTCCACTATATCAGGATATATTTTTAAGACAGAATTTTCTTCGACAATTTTTTGATATTGTAGTTAATTTTATTGTTTACATGCTTATATTTTATACTCCTTGTTGTTATCTAGTTTTATTGTTTTTTAAAGGAGAAAGAAAATAAAATGGATACAATTGTTCTTAATTCATTATTAATTCCTGCGTTTCTTGGAGGGGTAGGCGGACTTACAAGGGGACTTATTGGACTTTTGAAGGCTCTAAGTCTTAAAAGGAAAATTTTATGGGGATATTACATAATTACAGTAATCATTGCATTAATTATAGGGGTTTTTACTGGTTTGATCTTCAACTTTGATCCGCGTCTTAGTTTACTTGCAGGCTATGCAGGAACAGATATACTCGAAGGAATTTATAAAAGTTTTCAAGTTTCAAAAGTTTATGTGGGAAAGAAATGAAATTCTTTTCAGTATCTTCGCTTCTAAAGAAGCTTCAGATGTAGGAAAGAAAGCCTAAGTAAGGTAAAATCCTATTAGTAATGTATGCAGAACAAAGAGGATAGGTAGAGATTAGAGTTTATGAAAATAGTAAATGGATAAGGAAAAACTACAGAATCTATAACATGGCAAGAAAAATAAAAAAAAGAAAGGCTGAAACAAGGAAAAACATCTGGATATCTAGTAAGAAAATCAATTGGAAAGTGTTTATTGCCTGTCTTGCTATTGTTTTTGCTGTTGCATATATAGGAAGTACTTTTACAGATACAGGAGAATGGTACAATTCTGTTCGACCTTCTATAACTCCACCTAATTATGCTTTTCCTATTGTCTGGACTATTCTTTTTTATTTTATTACTCTTTCTCTTTATTATACTGTAACTAGTTCTAAAGGCAAATATGAAAAACAAATAGGGGCTTTATTTGGAATAAATTTTTTATTTAATATACTTTGGACTTTTTTTTATTTTAAAATGCATAACCCTTTGTATGCACTTATAGACATAATCCTGCTTATTTTTTCAATAATCTATCTTATGATATTTTGCTTTAAAATTGATAAGAGAGCAAGTATTATACTTATTCCGTATTTGCTATGGGTGTGTTTTGCAAGTGTGCTTAATTATCTGACAATACTGAATATAGGATAAATATGGGAAAAATAAACAAAGAGTGGCATGAAAAAAATAAAATGCCTAAAAATCCTAGCTTTGAAGCTAAAGTGAAATGGCATAGAGAACACTTCCGAAATTGCAAATGCAGAGAATTGGAAGATTTTCCTGCAAAACTAAAGCAAGAAGCTAAAGAGAGGGGAATAAAATTATGAGACTTACAATTGATTTAGATGATGAAGAAACAGCAATACTTAAAAAAAGAGCTAAAAAAAACATGTTTGAATTAAAAGAACAAGTTGAAGACATTGTAAGGCGAAGCTGTATTAATGCAAAAAATGCAAAAGTTTCTCAAAGTAAATGCGATGATAAGCTAGTGGATATTTTTAGCAGAGATGCTCGAGGCAAGAAAACAAACCAAAAGAAGAAGATATAAAAACTAAACTACACTAATATTTCATAGGGGACAATAAAAAAATGAGGCAAATAAAATCAGTTGCAGCAGTTTTGTTTAGCAGGCTCATAGGATTTATACTTTTTTTAATTATTATAGCACTACTTAACTTCCTTGTTCCATATATAGCTAATATTACTTTTACTGCAGTTGTTAATTTTTTGAATCAAAACATCTGGATAATGATATTATTTAGTATTCTTATTGCAGGTGGAGAGTTATTTAGTGTACTTACGCTTCCTTTTAATCTGCCTTATCCCTTGTTTAATGCAATCGGAAGCTTGTTTTTGATTAAATTCCTATTTAATATACTTATTTTTGTAAATAATCAATTAATAAGAGTTAATGTTCCTAGTATAGGAATTACTCTAGATACTTTGTTTATTATAATAGCTGCAATTGTGTTTTTGATAGTTCTTGTAACTGGATATGTTAAAATTTTAGTTGAAATCTATTCAAAAGATGATTCTGATGAAGATTATGTTACAAAAAAAGTGGTTAAAAGGGTAAGAAGGGTTAGAATAAAGTAATTATTTAATAAAAATTGAATGAATTAGTAATACTAAAGTAGTAAAACCTTAATTTTTTATTTTTTGAAGGCAGATTAAAAATCCAAATATTTTTAAAGAGATATTATCTTAGGAATTTAGATTAGAACCAGATTTTGTTCTATTTATCGAATAAAGAAAAATAGGTTTTGTAAAATCAGGGTTTTTTCATTAACTAAAAGTGGGTACAAAGTCTATACTTATTGAAATATACTTTGCTAACTGTGACATGAAAAAATATATGTCTAATTGTAAAATTGTTTATAAACAATTTTATTATTCAAAAGTTATGAATTAAAGAAAAAGAGTTATTGATTAAAAATGGCAAAAAAAACAAATAGGGAAAAGAGTACAGAGCAGGTGACATTGTTTTCATCTACTAAATTTAGCTATTTAATTAGCAATTTGGATAGGTGTAATATTATATTATTGAAAGGAGGTTTTCAAAAATGAGAAAATTATATAGCGTTTTAATAATGGCTTTATTGGTATTATCTGTTGCTCCTGCTGTTTTGGCAGTTTCTGTCGGATCAGGTGTTCAACCAGAAATCACAACTGAAGATTTTAAACCAATCGTATGGTTGTGTGATAACAGAGTTGTTTATGATGATGCAACTGAACCAGGTAGAATATCTAGAGATGGAACATCAATGACTGAAAGAGTAAATAACTATGCTTTCGAAGGTGAACAAGTTCAATGGAAAGTTCTTGTTATGGACAAGAATGGAATCAATAAGGTAGAAGATGTTTTTGCTACAATAGGTAGTGCTCAAGGTGCTGGAAATGACATAGAAGCTAATTGTGTAGAAGATTTAGGTACAACTACAATTTTGCCAGCTTGTAATGCCAGAATCCTTGAAGAGAATATAACTACATTCAAGCCTTTGGTTATGAGTTACTATAACTGTTTGTTAACAGTTGAACCTACAATGTATGGTGAATACTGGATAACAGTTGAAGCTACTGATCTTAGTGGTCAATCTGGAACTATGGATGAAAATGAATACTGGTTCTTAAATCCGATTATTGCTTTATCAATAGACGGAACAATGTCTTTTGACAATGTTAGACCTGGTACAAGTTCTTATTCAAGTACAATGTTAGTTGGTAACGACGCTGATGCGAGTTCTGCAGTTATGATGGATATGTTTATATCTGGTACTGACTTCTATGACTCAACATCAAGTGGAGCTATGTGCCCTACTTCAAACCAATTAAAATTGGAGAATTTCAAATACTATACAGTTAATGGTGCTTATTCAACAAAACAAGACCCAAGAGCTGATAATGAAGGATATGTTTCTGTAGGATATGGAATTGGATTTAATAATCCAAACACATTCTATTCAACATCTCCAACTACTGGTTATGAAATACTTCACGCTGCTTATGACGGAACTTACTGGAGAGCTAATACTTTAGCTCCTGGTGCTGAAATGGCAGTTACATTTAAATTGAATATGCCAGAGCCATGTAACGGAAACTTCGATTCAGGAAGTATTTACTTCTGGGGAGAAGCTATCTAAATAGAGTTATTTTTTTATTTTTTATTTTAACTTTATTTTTTTTTATAAAAAGAGGGGTGAACAAAAAAATCAAAGAAAAAACTTTGATTTTAACTGACTAAAGTAAAAAAGAGATTTGGTCGAGGTGATATAAGATGAATAAATTTCATCGGATTTAACAAAACCCCTTGGTTTTGATGATACTAAAAGAAAGGAATAGGAGGGAGAAGATACGCCCATAAAACAGTAACCTAAGAAATTAGGTTATAGGGGAAAAAGAAAATTTAAGATAGAGATGAGTCAATACAGAAAAAATAGGATTATCAAATGAAAAAACAAACAACAAATATTAAAGTAATTGTCCTAATGATAGGATTTGCATTAATTGGATTAATGTTAATTTCGAATATAAGTGCTTATAAGCTTTTATGTTTAAGTCGTGGGCAATCTATTCCAATACTTACTTGTAAGCATGATCTATGTATAATTTGTGTTACAGATGATTTACATCAGGCAAATCCACGTCATTGTAATGATCAAGGTGATGGATGCAGTCTTCTGGGTGGAGACACTACTGTGGATAGTGAGGCTCCAATACTTACTGTAACATCTCCTATTAACAATAATGTTTACAAAAGCAGGCAAGTTAGTTTTGATGTAAGTGCAAATGAAGTGTTTACTCTTTATTGGAGAGACAATACTATTGCAACAAGTAATATGTGGAGAAGAGTTGCAGCAGGACTTACTCATTATAAACTGAATTTAAATTTTAAGGAAGGACTTAATGATTTGACTATGAAAGCAATGGATAGGGGTGGAAATATAATAGAGTATCCTGTTAAGTTTTATATTGATAGTAAAAAACCAACTATTAAAAAGACCTTACCTGCAAAAGGGTTTAGCAGCGGGTTTTTTGGAGTCCAATTCAGTGAAGAAAATCCAAAATCAGTTGTTTTAAACTATGGGAATGATGCCGTTGGTATAAGAACAGTTCCTATGGATTTAGGAACATGTAGTATTGTAAAAAATGTTTATACATGCAATACTACTGTTAATGTTAATGACTATAATAATCAAAACATAAGATATTGGTTTACAGTTAAAGACATTGGAAATAATTCAGTTTTAAGTAAAACTTTAACACTTAGTGTAGATACTAGCACACCCGTTATCACTAATTTAGATAATATGATTAATGTAACTAAAACAAAAGTTTATTTTAATCTGAGCATTAGTGAACAGAATTTTAAGGGAGCTTATTACAAAATAACTTCAGATCCTAGAGCAAACTGGAAAACTATTTGTACAAAACTAAAAGATGGATTATGCGTTAAAAAAGATACTTTTTCAAAAAAAGGTAATTATGAGGTTGAAATAAAAGTTGTTGACCAAGCTGGAAATGAAAATGTCCAATCAGCAAGCTTTAGTATTGTCTAATTAAATAGTGATTTTTTAAAGATTTAAGAGAGAACAATAATATGAAAAAACAAATAATAATCGCAAGCATTTTGTTAATCTCATTAGTTTTAATCATAAATGTAAGTGCTTATCAGAAAGTATGTTTAGGTAGGGGAGAAATTATTATTCCAATTAATTATACCTGTGAACATGATTTTTGCATAATTTGTGTTACAGATGATTTACATCAGGCAAATTTAAATTCTTGTGAGGATATTTATTGTAAATCACTAAGTGAAGTAAGTTTCCAAGAGAATACCAGCTTTACTGATAACCCTAATGTAACTAATAATTCCAACGTAACTAATTTTACTGAAATTACTAATCCTCAAATAACAATAGAACCATTTAGAGTTAGTCTTAATTCTCCAATAGAAGGTAATATTTATTCAAAAATAGTTTTGTTTAATATTACAAGTGAAAGAGAAATAAATGTTTATTACAGTGAAGATGGTGAATGGAAAACACTTTCAACTGATAGGAAGTCATATTTTAAAAAAATAAATTTTAATGAAGGATTTCATAATATAACCATAAGAGTTGTTGATAATAGCAATTATGAAAAGAATTTTACAGTCGGGTTTTATGTTGATAATGGAAAGCCAAGGATTAGAAAAGTTGGTCCTTCAAGAGGTTATCTTAATGGAAATTTTAATATAGAGTTTATGGAAAAAAACCCAAAATCTCTTTTACTTAAATATGGTAATTCTCTTACAGGTTATAGGGACTATAATGTTGATTTTAATGATTGTTTTCTTGATTCAATATCAAGATGCAATCTAAACATTAATTTGTCTGATTATAATAATCAGAACATTTATTATTGGTTTGTTTTAAAAGATATTTCTGGAAACAGTGCTGAAACAAAGCACATTCAATTAGGTGTTGATGCATTAAGTCCTCAAATAACTAATCCTGATTCAATCTTCAAACTTGATCCTAAGTCAAAGGCAGTTACATTTAATATAAGTGTCTTGGAATCCAACTTTGCAAAAGTTATGTATCTTGATCGTTCTCAAAGAGTTCCTAAATGGAATCTTTTATGCTCAAAACTCACTAAAGGATATTGTGTGAAGAAATTAACTTTTGTAAGGGGAACTCATGATATTGACATCCAAGTTCTGGACAAAGCAGGTAATTATGTTACCCAGTCAATTGAGTTTGACATATAAGTTTGATTAGTTTTAAAAACCTTATTTGTTTTTATATACCATGAAAAAAATATGGATAATTGCTGTGATAATTATTGTACTTCTATCTCTAGGCGGATTTTGGTATATTAAACATCTTAATTCAAAAGAATTAGTTTTAAAAGAACTTCCGCGCACTCCTCAATCAAATACTGGAACTTATGAGCCAATTGTTATAACTAAGGAAAATCTTCCTGATTTTTTTAAAGTACAGGGATTTGTTCAAGATTTTCCTAGTGATGGGGTTGTTCTGGTTAAACTTTATAGTTTTGAAAGTGGGGAAAGAGTTTATGAAGAAAGTTATGTGATAAAAAAAGGAAGTGTTGAAAAGGGAAGTGTTGAAAATGCAGATATAACAATTATTCTTTCTTCAAAATATGTTCCTGAACTTGGAGATTTTTGTGGAGCAGTAAAGAAAGCAAAGCAAAATGGAGATATTGGATTTGAAACATCTATGGGAAAAGTTGCACTTGCCTGGAAATATAAAGGCATGACTAAGTATAAGGATTGCTTTGGACTTTAATTCTTAGAGAAAAAATTATTTAGTCTTATGAAGAACAAAAATGAGAAAGTCATGCAATCGTTTATGAAGTTGATTCTAGTCAATTAAATTTAGGGTTTTGTTACTATTACGATTAAATGAAAATCTATTGTTAACTTCAAGTAGTAAGATATGTTTATTAAAAACCTAGTATTATTAAGTGGGGAGGTGAGAAAAAGTGTTGAATAAAAAGGCAGTTGTGATAGCAGGGTTGACTTTGATTATTTTGCTTGTTAGTTTTTCCAGTGTTATTGGTGCAACTCAGAGATTTACTAAGATAAATGTTTTTCCAAAGGATTTGGATGGAAATGTTATAAGGGATAGTGCTAATGGATGGATTAAACTTAACTATGGCCGGTATGGGTATCAAATAGAATCAAGAGCCATTGAATTAAACAGATATACATTCTATACTCTTGTTTATACAGAATTTGATGAGAGTTCTGGTGAGATAGCAGAAGTTTATTGTATTGATCAGAGAAAAACAAACAACTTGGGTAATCTAAAAATTAAAATAACTGAATTTAGGCCTGTTTTAAGTGAGATAAACTTTTGGATTGTTCTTTCAAAAGATGTTAATTGCGTAGACCATAAAATGATTGCCTGGAACCCTGTTGATTATTTGTTTTCAGAGTAGGAAAGCTTTTTTTAAAGAAAAGGGTCTTTAGTAAAAATTAGGTTTAATTTTTTTTCTTTTTTATATTATTGGTGAGTCATCAATCATTTCGCGAACATAATCTTTTCTTGCAAGGCCTTTTATCTGAGCTTTATTTAAATCTGCAACAACATATGGAACAGGAGTTGTTTTACTTTGCATAAAAGGAACATAAGGTATTTTTTGTTGTTCTAGTTCATTTACAAGTGCTTGAAGGCCTGGTGCTATTAGGACTTCTTGTTTTTCTCTTACAGGTTT
>JBBACR010000024.1:0-18563 GCA_041656875.1 Candidatus Pacearchaeota archaeon | reverse complement strand
AGAAAAGGTACTTGGAAACCCTACTGAGAACAAGGGTATGGATCAGCAGGCTATGTTACATTTCCAATTGAAGGAAGGTCCTCCAAAGGATTTCATATTCAAATATTTAACTCCATAATAAATAGGTGATTGATATGCTGTAATAATCATATCAATCACCTAAATTAAAATATAACCTATGGCAGAACTGAATACAAAGAAAAAAAAGAAGTACACTCCAAAGGGATTGGTTGGGGTAAAGAATAAGTATAGACTTAAGTTTAGTTTAGCTTTTCTTGGCCCACCTGAACTAATTCTTGAAATTGTTAATAGATTGCAAACTATATATCCTGAGATATATGATATTCACTTTCATGAGATGGGTATTGAAGGACCTCCAGTACCTATGTCTTCACTACTTCCAATTGTATTTGATTATAAAAGTCCGTATAATAAAGGTGTAAAGGTTGTTACAGAATTAAATGTAACCAAGGAGATCGTATAATGGAGTCTGTGTCTAAGGAGAGCAATTTAGATACCTATATTGTTGAATTTTATGAAGAGGGCTCTAATCGATTTAGAGCTGTGAGAGTTAAATGTGATAAGAAGGAGTATGCTCATATCGAGGCAATGCGTGTAGAAAAGGTAAGTAAAGTTGTTAATGTATATCTAGAAGGAACAAAACCAAATGGAACAGATACGGTTAGCTTGTGAGTAACTGAATTTTATTGAAAGGATAATGTTATGAAAGCTGAAAATAAAAAATGTAATAAAGCAAAACGCTTATCTCATCAACCTGCATTAGTTATGCCACTTGCGTTTGTTAAGATTATGAAATCTACACTTTGTACCTATTGGTATAAGAGTGAGATTGGAAAATATTTTTTCATTGCTAAAGATATTTCTGGTGAATGCGATATAATCAATGATGGTTGGGAAGTTGTGAAAATAGATTTAGATGGAACATGGAGAAGAACTGGCTTTACAATTGCTAAAGATGATTGCAAAGTAATTTTGAAATCAGTATAATTATGTATACTAAGCGGATGAAAGAAGAGATTAAGGATTTATAATGACTACTAATATGTTTACAACAGAAGTTACATTAAAGGATAGATATACTACTCTTGTGTTTAAGCTTAAGAAATTTCTAGGAATAAAGCCTAGAGAATATATTCTATGCGCTGCAATTTGGTACAATGATGGTAAGGAGTATGTGCATCAGCCTAAAAACATACATAAAGGAATTGTGATCGCTGGCCGAAGACATCATAATTGTTTTATTACCTTATACATTCTAAAAGGTAAAGGTAACTATGATGCAAACCTAATTGAACAGGGTTTTATTACTAGCTTTGATAGATATGTAAGTCGTAGTTTAGCTTATTGTATTGCAAAAAAAGCAGGGCAATTATTCTCAGGTTTAATTCATGATGATAATCCTATATTAATAAGTGAGGAGTTATACTAGTGCAGCCCTTAATAAAGAAGAAACAGGTGAGAGAGCATGATCTTGTAATTGTGAGTAAAAAAGTTAAAAGGTCTTATATTATTGAGTATAAAATAATAAAGGATGATGAGCCATTTTGGGACCATCCTAAATTATGGACCAAGCACAGTGCATATGCAAGGATACGTGACAGAGATAAAGCATTAAAAAATCTGCAAAGTAAAACAGATCATGGAAGCAAACTTTGGGTATATAGAGTTAGGGAGGATCAACGAGTATGAAAAAGATAATTTGTTGGCTATTCCATAGAGGGTCGAAGCTGATACCTGTACGCATAGGTTCTTCACTATGTAAATGTGAAAAATGTGGTTGTGAGTGGATTATAAGAAGGTAGATGAGACATGCCAAGAACACCTGGTAGTGGATGGGGAAGTGGAACATTGCTGTATCAAAATTGCCCATACTGCAAAAAGAAGAAAGTGATTTATGATCCGGTGATACATGATACAACTGGAAGCAATTTTAGATGCACTCTTTGCAAAAAAAGATTTCATTCAGACACGCTGATAAGAAAGCATCATCCCGAAACAACGAAAGAATATCGTATAGAAGGTAGAAGGCGTTATTATCATGGTATGTGGCATACACAAGCATTACTCAAATACACAGACAAGAAGAGGATGAATTCTGATCTAAGATTATTAAATAAAAGTAAAATTTATGAATTTAGAGAAGTCCAATGAAGTGTGTCCTAATGGTAAGTACGTTTAATATAGGAGATAAAAAATGTCTAAAGAAAAGTTTGATGTTCTTATAGTGCAGACTAGACTTATAACTGTCGAGGCCGATAATGCATATCAGGCACGAATAGCTGCTGAAGATAGAATGAATGGAAAAGACTGCCATCCTAATAAAAAGGAGTGGTTTGCTACAAGCGTATACATGAATCCAATAGATGATATATTAGAAACTAGTTGAATAACTTAAGATGGGACTATGCATATTAAGTTACTTTATTATTATAAATTAGGAGTATGAAATGATAGAAGTTGATTGGATGGTGTTTATTGTAGTATTTATTACTGTTTTCGGTACAATTAGTATTGCCTGGTGGTTAGGTGGTAAAACTGGTAAAAAGAAGGCTGAGAAGGAGATAAAAAAGTGGAATGAAAGCTTCAAGGAATAGTTGTCTCTCTGTCTAAATTAAACTATATTATCATGTTGCTTTTTATTTAAAAAACTCTAAATATAGGTGTATGATGAAATCATTACTAATAATAAATGGTGAAGAGCACGAGGTAGAATTTCTAGGTGTGTCTATTCAACACAAGGAGTTTGAAGATTATGAAACTGTAATAAAATTGAATCTTATTCCTATTGAACCCGATGTATCAGAAAATACTGATATAGTTGAGGCTGTTGGGGTAGGAAAGCCTCAAGCTATGGGTATACAAAAGCCTGAAGCTGAAGAGACTATTGATCTTCGTACCATAGGTATAGATGTTAAACAATTAGAAGATTTCAGAAAGAGTATGGGCGTTGTAGTATTTGACTCTATACCAAAGGATAGAGATATTCATGGTACAATTTGGTCTATCGAAACTAGACGTTATGAAATTAATGGGACGGATCCTATTGGTTCGGCTATTCGAGATCTAGTTCAAAAAGAAAAAGAGATTGCTACTACAGGATATGGGATTGATTCTATATGGGTAGAGACAGCACCTTCAGTTAAATTGGTAGATGATGGCTTTCATATAGTAGAAAAGGTTCAACGGTTAAAGGGTAAAGAAAATGGATCAGAAGTCACACCTACAGCAATCTGACATAGATAAGATAATACCCTTAGAACAACCGGACATTGTAAAGCATGATGATCTTAACTTTGAGGATCAGCGTGTTGTTATTCCATCTTCAGAGATGAAACTATCTTGGGATATTAAACCTGTTGATTCTGAGATAGGTATGGTTGTAAATACTATTGAAGAATTAAGGGATGCTTTAAAACCTGGGCAAGTATGGGTACTAGAGAATCCTACCTTTGGCAATTTAAAGTATCTTGTTATATCTGCAAATCAGGGTAGTGTAAATATTAATATATCTGCAGATGAACAAGTTTTACAATGTTCTATTGCAGAACTTGCCTATCGGGCTGTTAGTAAATTTCATAGTCCTAATAATCCTAGCGATTGGTGTTTAATAACTAAAGATAGTCTTCCAGCAACGCTTATAGAAATTATAGAACCCGATGATTTCTCAGAAGTAGAAGCCTCTAATATTCAGTCTAATTTATATCATGATGAAGTTTATACAGTAATTCCTAAGGACCACAAAATAGAAATGGGTATCTTTCCGGAGGATCAGCATTTCAGTAGCAAGTATGTATTCGTTTGGGATACATATAGAGATGTTTTACATTTTAGTGATATAATATGGGATGTAGTAAAAATAACAATTCCACAAGGCTTAAAGCATACAGTACTTAAGCCCATGGTTGGGGGTGCATATAGTCTAACTCATATACCTAATACATGGCAAATAGAGGCGGTTAGTTCCCAGCCAATCTATGAATAATTAAAAAACAACAAAAAGGAAAAACAATGGTTAAATTTAAAGATATTCTTGGATATTTGGGAGGTACAATAGGAATATTATTAATTTTAGGTGTCGGGGGTATAATTGGAGATAAAGTTTTTTTTAGAAATTCTGTTGATAAAGTAGATATTCCTGTGTATAAAAATATGGATGTTATTGAAATGACGGAGGAAGAGTTTTATCAAATAAAAGAAAAAGAAATAATGCAGATGTTAATAGATACAGCTAAGGTTTATAGTATAAAGACTGCAGTTTTTTGTGGTCTTGCATATCATGAAAGTGAAAGATTTAAATATGCACATAGAAAGATTATGGACAGAAATAATAGATGGTCCTATGGTTTGTTTATGATTCAGATGGAAACGGCTAAATTATATGATAAAAGTGTTACAGAAGCTAAGTTAATGACTCCAAGATATAATACTCATTTGGCAGCAGTTATATTCCAGAAGAATTTGGAAAAGTATGATACTAATGAATATGCTATCGCAGCTCATAATGCAGGTACAATAAGTAATCATAAAATTAATAATCCAGAATTTGTAAAAAAGGTTTATACTGCTATTGGAGAAGTTGTTGCGAAATATAACTTTTAAGGAAAGGTATATGGTAATTCGGGCGAAATACGGGCGAAGTACCGCCTATATCATAGTTTAAAATTGGAGATAATATGAATTTAAAACTATATGGGATAATTGTAGCTTTATGTGCAGCATTGGGTATATGCATTTACTTTTTGGTTGATGCTAGAAAAGAACGTAATAACAATGCCGCAATTATAACTCAGAACACAGCTGCATATGAGTCTCAGTTGCATCAGAAAGATAGTAATAACTTAGTTTTGTCAGCTAAAGTAAATGATTTGAATAATAAGGTATCACATCTAGAAAAAGAAAAGGGATATTGGATCCTGACATCTCAGCAGTTGCAGGCCAAGATAGATTCATCCAAAGGATCGGGTCAAGGTATTGCTTCAAATGGTAATGACAGTTTGGGTCAATATTGTGGTGTGGCCTTCAATGGTAAACAAGGTATAACATCATTCAGAGGAGATACAAAATATTACTCTAATGGCGTAAAGCCTAGATGGAACCTAGCACTGCAGTATGATGTTATTCCTATTTCGAATAGTTTATACAGAGACACCGATGGTCTATGGAAGTTCAGAACCACAACTGAGTCACCTGGAGTTAAGTTCAGTTCTAATAGTGAGGTGGATTCTACACTGTATGTAGCTGTTAGGCAAGGTGGAGTAGATAATGAGATCGTTCTCCCATCATTTGGATTAAGGCTGGAATTGACAGGTAGACTTAATCTAGAAAATAATTTGGTACAACTCAATCCTACGGCAGGTATATTCTACAAATATTATATAATAGAGTATAGTCCTTTAGATAAGACTGTTATTGGAGGTGTTTATTGGGTGTTTGATGCTGGTAAATTCTTAAGTAAATTATTATAAGGAGTATTTATGAAATTTCAGGGTAGTTTAGTAGTAGAACTTACGGATCTGACTATATCAGATATCAGAGGTAATAGACGGAGATGTGCGGAATGTAGTCAAGCCTTCAATCCAGGTGATAAAGTTATTGTGATCGGGGAAAGTATATACAGTGAACAGGACTCTCTACCATTGAATGATGAGGGCCTTCATTTTGTACATCTTGCAGGTAAGCAGGGGGGAAGCTGTCTGGAAGACTTTATAAGTAGATTATTGAATAATAAGCCTACTGAGGCCCTGCCACCTGTGAATTTAACCGGAACTGTTGTAGATCCCAGTCAAGTTATACCTATAGCATAGATTTAATGTATTGCATATATACAGCACAATTTCTTATTTATGGTAGTTGTGCTGTATTTTTGTTTCGGTATATGTCCCCTTTATGTCTCCTTTCAGTAAATGCTTAAAATATATTTATTTTTACCCTTCCAAGTTGATTTTATTTTTAAATAACCCAAATATAGGTGTAGATTGGAGAATCTTTGAGCGAATGATAATTCGTGAATTAAAACTTAAACTTACTAAAAAGCAAGAGGCAGAGTTAGAAAGATGGTTATTTCATCTTACTTCTATCCATAACTGGGCTATAAGAAAAATAGAGCTTAATGCCCAAGATAAGATTTATTTTGATAAGTTAGATTTTAGAAATATTCTTGTAGAGCATAGTAAAAAACTTGAATTACCCTCTCATGTAATACAAGGAATGCTTGTACAAGTATGGCTATCTTGGCAAAGATGTTTTAAGAAAATTTCTAAAAAACCTCATTTTAAAGGCAGGAGAAATAAATTAAATAGTATTTCTATTCCCGACCCTATACCGGCTATAGAAAATAATCTTGTTCGCATTCCTTTATTAGGAAAAGTTAGATTCTTTAAACAAGATATACCTGGAGGAAATATTAAATGTGGTAGAATAATAAGAAGAGCTTCTGGTTGGTATTTAATATTAATAATAGATACAGTTCATAAGTTTGAAGTAAAACAAAATGCTCCTGTAGTTGGAATTGATACTGGATTTCATTCTTTACTTACATTATCTGATGGAACTAAATTTGAAAATCCTAGAGAATTAAGGCTTGGTGCGGAAAGATTAGCTCAAGCACAGAGAGGTAGAAATAGGTTATTGTCTTCAAAAATACAAGAACGCCAAGCAAATAGACGTAAAGATAGAAATCATAAAATTAGTAGAAAGCTTGTTGAGAATTATTCTATAATTTATATAACTAATGACAATCTTAAGGGTCAACAAAAGAAGTTTGGTAAAAGTATACAAGAAGCATCTATAGGTAACTTAATTAAAATGATAAAATATAAAAGTGCAGTTCATGCAGATAGAAAAATCATTTTAATTAATAGCAATTACACCACCATGATCTGCTCAAGTTGTGGGGCCAAAACCGGTCCCACAGGTTTTAGTGGACTTGCGGTAAGACAATGGGAATGCCAGGCTTGTGAGGCCTATCATGACAGAGATATTAACGCTGCCAAGAACGTTCTCAAAGTTGGGTTGGGATACAACCTCAAGGTTCCAGTAATGGAACAATTAACAGGAATAATAATATGAAAAGTATTATTAATACCAGCGACACCTATTTCGATAGCACCCCATCTGAAATTCAAACACCTGAGGAGAGAGCTGGATTAAACCCTCCTGATGATATACAGATGCGTAGAACAAATCCTAAACGTTATGATAAACGTCATGATCAGTATGATGATAACAATGATGCGGGACATGATTCAGGAATAGAGAATAGATTTGAAGATCCACCATCACTCATTAGTTGGGATATATCTGAACCCATTGCAAATAATATAGATGAACTAATAAAAATGGCTGTACCTGGGCAAATATGGAGATCTAAAAAATCAGAGGATATTGAGTATTTATATATATTTGATAAACCTTATAAAAAAGGAAGATGTTGGATTGGTGGAGCTACATGGGCTTGGGGTGTAAAGCAGGCTATTGAAAAATATACAGATGTAAGTTTGAGGGGGGCTTCTTGGTCCAACCCACAAGATGTTTTTCCATTTACTTTTATTGGATATTTCGAAGTTCCTAGTGATTATGATAAATTAAGTTGGGACATATCAGAGCCTTTAGATATAGCAGAAAATATTGGGGAGTTTCTAGAGTTTGCACAACAAGGAGATGTTTGGCAAAGATCTCAAAAGGATTTCTATTACTACGTAGAAGATGCTTTAACTATAACAGATAAAAAAGATATGAATGGAGATCCAATTATTAATGGGGGTTACTGGTCTAGATTAGAACCAGAATTTCATATAGATGTTAATAGTGGGTTTCATGTTTATGATTTTCCAATGAAACTATATTTAAGAGAGGGTAAAGTAGTATCTTCAAAATTATCTTTAGCAGATGAAATGGAGATTGAAGGTAAAATATATGTGAAACTGCCGGATCCATCGGGAGCTTCCGGGTCTATTGGTGCTGCATTTGAGTTGAAAAAAAGAAATGGTAGAATGTGGTGCCCTAAAGATAGAAAGAAAGAATTTGATGAGTTGATGAGTTCTATAGAAGATGATTTAAAGAAGAGTTCATTAGTAGAGGAATTGGATTGGCAGGTAGATGCATTAGTTAATGTGGGTCGGGATGAAAAAGGTATATTGAATAGATTAATATCTAAACGTGCTGCACTGACTTGGGATATCCCAGATATAAGACAATCATGGGACTTACCAGAACAGGAAGAGATTAAAGTTGGGGATATGGTTAAGATTGTATCTAACGTAGGTAATGGGGGTTATTCCTTTAGTATAGGTCGTTCAGGATTTGTAGATTTAATTTTTTCATCAGAATCATCTTTCTATGATAAAGTTATGCATGGTGGAAAAAATGAAGCTGAATTTTCTGATGTAGATATGAAATATTTTAATAATAAAAATGTTTACATTATAGATAATTTAGGATTATTTACAAGAGAAGATTTGGAACTAATTGAATCAAAAAAAGCATTTGATTTAGATGATAATAGAGTTAGCTATGAATCTATACCCCAAGATATAAGATTTAAATTCAGAGAACAGCATCAGGACCTATTTAACCGTCATCCCGAGATTCTTCAGGGCATGAACAATATTGAGTTTGTATTTACTAATAGGCCATATGGAATAGATCCATCTACTCCGGGATATATTCATCCAGATGACTTAGAGGTGGATTTGTATGGTACACCTGAATTGTTAAAAAATAACCCTGAAGCAGTTGTAGCTATGTTGAATGTTATATTACAACATGTATTAAAACTAAAGGGGTTTGAAAAGACTGCAGCAACTTTGGATCCTGAATTGTTGGATGCATTTGATAAATCTGAAAAGGACTATGTTATTCAACATGAGAATAGATTACAAAGATTAGGACCTTCAACAAATGTAGTATGGAGCAGTCCTGAAGTGCAGAAATTTAGATTCACGGAACTATTGAAGCTTGGTGACTTTACGGATAAGAAGATATTAGACATTGGCTGTGGTTTCGGTTCTTTTTTAGATTTTATAAAAGAACATGGTCAAATACCTGAGAGATACATAGGTATAGATCTATCGGAGAAGATGCTAGAAGAATCCAGGAAGCAACATCCTGAAGAATTCTTTGAATTACGTAATGTGAGAGTAGATCCTTTTGATACAGATGTATTTGATTATGGTATAGCTAGCGGAATATTTGCCAACGATCATAATAATTGGGATGATCATGTTATCGAGATTCTTAAGAGTATTTTGAACTCTTGCAAGCTTGGTATAGGAGTAAATTTTCTACATGAACACATGAGTTATATTGGTGGTGGGCTGCATTATGATAATCCTAATAGAGTTGTGGATATGCTGGGGAAGGCTTTAGATGCTAAGATTGAGTTATTAGATAACCCAGAAGATAATGATTTTACTTTGTTGATTAGGAAATAAGATGGTTGATTATAGTATAGATATTAGTGATGATATAGACAAAGAGTTTCCTATAGGACAAGAACCTTCAGAAGAGTTTATTCAGAAGTATGTAAATCCTATACATAGAATGGATGAGTATACATATTCTAATCCTAAGTCTGTGAAGATGTGGAAACATATCATTCAATATTTTTTAAATAATTTGGATATGTCGGTAGAGGATTTTGGTCAAGGGGATTTTAGTGATGCTACCGAAGTTGTTATTAATATTATAATAGACGATATTTCTACACAATATAATATCGAGAGAGATATTATCTATATAAATCTTTATAAAATTATAACTGAAGAAGTAGAAAAATATATGTGGGATATAGGGTGGAAGCCAGATTTTGATGAAAATAAATATATAAAAAGACTTCCCCAGCAACCCAAAAATATGCCAAAGTATAAGTATAGAGAATGGAATCCTAATTATATTAATAGAAGTTATAGAGTTGTAGAAGATAAGATTGATGAACAAAAAGCTATTGATTGGCTTATAAAATATTATAGTGGTACTACATTCTCTATAAATTCTATTGCGGATATTTTAAAAACTTACTTATTTAAATATATGAATTTTAAAAAAGATCAGATTTCTGAATTTGTAAAATCGTTGTCTGATAAGAAACCGGAACAATTTCAATTATTTAATAATAATAAGATTCATATAGGAGCTCCCAATACTAACATAGAATTTAACAATACAGAGCCAGAACCTGAGATTAATCATGATGATTTAATAAATATAGCTTCGTCTAAAATAGAAGATTTTAAAAAGTATGGTGAAGTAAAGGAAACTAAGGATGGTATTTATATCTTTATTGATCGAGGGGCTAGCATATTAGCCGTAGCACATTTGGATACAGTTCAAGATACTTCACATTATTATACATTACAGCAGAATGAAGAAGAAGTTATACATAATGCTCAGCTTGATGATAGATTGGGGGCATATATCATATTAGATGTATTACCTAAGTTGGGAGTTCAGGCAGATATTTTATTGACCGAAGGTGAGGAATCTGGAAATAGTACTGCTAGATATTTTACTCCTACGAAACCTTATAAATGGATATTTGAATTTGATCGTGCAGGAACAGATACTGTTATGTACCAATTTGAGGATGAGAGTTCCAAAAAGCTTTTAGAGGATAATGGTTTACACATAGGAAAAGGTAGCGTTAGTGATATATCCTATATGGATCATCTTGGTGTTAAGGCTTTTAATTTTGGTACAGGGGCATATAATTCTCATAATGTGGATTCTCACGCAGTAGTTCCTCAAATTAAGCATTGTATACAAAAGTTTATGAGATTCTATAATAATTTAAAAGATATTGAATTACCACATAAATTTACAGAAAAGTATTACAGAGGTTAATATGAATAAGGCGTTCACTATTTCCCAAATTGCTCCAATAGTTATTCAGAAATTACAGAGTGAAGACATACCTGTAACAAAGCAGAATATATTTGATAGTGTTAAGGATCAGCTAGGTATAACAGTAAAATCTACTGCATCTATTCTACAGTTTAATAGAGTAATAGATGATATGGTTATGAAAGGTTATCTTTATACAATTGATAATGTTATTTTTAGTTTAACTAAAGATGCTAAAGAGGGTATTCAAAGTGGGCAACATAATAACTTTTCTACTGATTATTCCCAACCGCATAAAGACTTAATATCTGGGTTCAAGGATCCTATGAAGGCTGTTAAAGTAATAATGCCTTACTGGGAACATTTTAAGGAGAATCATCCCGAGTACTCGGAGGTTTATGATGATTTGGAGAATGGAGTTCATAAAAAAGAGTTTCCTATGTTTTTGGCTGAGGTTTGGTCTATAATTAAGAATAAAGAAGTACAGCCTTATGGTAATAACGTTGAGCCGGAATATGTCTATAGTGATAGATTAGCCAGTAGTATTGATAATATTATTGCTAGTTGTATGATACGAGCTATCAAGTTTTCCAGGCATCCAAAGTTAAAAAATGTATTAGTACCTACTGAAAATCTTATTGATACTACTAGGAAGTTTATAGGTTCCGGATTCGATGACCTTAAGGGAGCCTTACTATCTAAATATGGTCCTGGAAATATTTTAAGTAAGTCTGATATTAGTGTATTTCTTAAAGAGCAATTGAAGAATAATAATATTACAGATCCTAAAGAGATAAATTATGTCTTAGATCAGAGCATGGGAAAGCTTATTGGTAGTATAGATTCAGCTACTACAGGTATTACATTTGATTCTATGGATGATAAGGTTATTGTAAAAATATTACGAGAATTTTTATTTAAAAAATCTAAGTTAAATGCATCTACAATTGTTAATAGGATATTGTTAAATAATTATGGGTTTGATTATCTTAGTAAGACATTAAGTGATACAGAAATTCCTGTAGGAACTAAATTGAGTAAGTGTACTTTTGATAACATTACTATAACGAATACTAAGGCTATAGGAATTAATTTTAATGGCAGTAAATTCAGTAAAGCTACTATATTTGGAAATAATTTTACAAAATCTTTATTTTCTTATTGTCAATTAGATGTAAAAAAGTTTTCTAAGAATGTGATAGAAAGTACGGATTTCACAGGTTCAGGTGGTTATAACTCTGAAGATGTAGACTTTAGTGAAAATTCGGGGAAGCCTATTGGATTAGTAATTCAGAAGGCTATATATAATACAGATGATTTTAATGCATTAGTCAGTGGAGGCATGAAACGTAAGCAGTATAATTCCTTACCTCTAACACTCGCAGAACGTAAATTAGCCGATCCTTTATTACAGCATTTACATGGTTTTCTTACGCATAAAAATAGAAAATTATCTTCTCTAAACTTTAATCTATCTTGGGACATTAAACCTATAGAATCTGATCCTAAAAAAGTAAATATACTTCATGCTATTTACTGTGCAGAAGCTGTATTATCTATATTTGAATCTAAATATCCTAATGATAATAGACCTAGAGCAGCAATAGAAGCAGCAAAAGCTTGTCTTAAGAATCCTAGTAAAGAAAATAAAGACATTGCTGATGCTGCTGCTTATTCTGCTGCTAATGCTGCTGCTGGTTATGCTGCTACTGCTGCTTATGCTGCTAATGCTACTGCTTATTATGCTGCTTATGCCTATGATGCTGCTTTTGCTGGTTATGCTATAAAATATGCTAAAGAAGCTGCTGAATTAGCTAATAAGAATATTGATTTTGATAGTTTACTAGCTAAAGCAGAATCTGATATATGGGAATATACACAAGAAACTACTAGTAGCTTAAGATTCTCTGAAGAGATGCCTGCAATACCTGACGATAAATCAATTATAAAACAAGATCTGGAGAATTTACTTCAGTCAGGTCAGAAAGCTGAATGGCTTACTCTTCCTGAGGCAAAAGGTATTATTATACAGATGAATAAGAGTGGTGAGTTAGCTACAATGGGACTGACTCAATCAATGGGCAAGATTATAGGTATGATATCTGGGCCAAAGGAATACAAACCTTCAAAAGAACAAATGGAGGCCGAGCAACAAACTCAGCAAGAGCAGAAACTTCAGGAAGTATTTCAACAGCATTCGGGTAGAGGAACAATGTCCAAGCAGGCATTATTAGATGCTTTACCTGCAGATGCATATAACTTAAGAAATATTATAATACAATTTCCAAATAGTCAATTAGACGCACAGCAAATATCTCAGATATATACAATATTATTAAATTCACAGTATGACAGTAAAGCAGGTGACTCTGTATTACTTCAGCAACAGCTAAGAGATATAAGTCAATTTCCTCATGGAAGTCGTATAGATGATATTACCACAGGCAGAAGAAATCCGCCTGGAGGTGAGGCTGGTTCAAAATATCCCAATACATTTGGTATTATTTTGGAACCCAATCTTAATGGATTGCCTCAGGAAGTTAAGAGTATTGTAGATATGATAGATTTAACATCTCCCTATACATTAAAAAATAGAAATTTTACTGAGGGAATGCCTCATAATACACATTGGATGAATGCTTTTGCATCAGCTCGAGTAAGACCTACATATATAGTTGATAATAGTGGGGTTGAGGGGTCCACTCAAAAACGTAATGTGTGGTTGGATGTAGAGAATCAAAGTGATGCTTTACAGCAAGCCGCAGATATGTCTCCTTCACATGACAACTATTTTAAACATATGGTAAAAGGTAAGAATATTCCATTTGAATTAAAAGCTCCTGAGACATTAGCTATATCAAAACTTTATGATATTATTAGTGGAGACATGACTAAATCAGTTCCTATACAAGATGTTTTAAATGGGGCTGTGGGATTTACAGAGGATACTTTTAAAAAGTTATCAAAAAGTGGGTATGTTAATTTGAAGGGTAATAATGTTAGCTTTAATTCAGAGATGGGCCAAGATATATATGCATTGAAAGCTATAGTAGCTTTTCGTAATTATTTTAGAGACTGGCCAGAAATGGTTATGCTTGAAATAATTAAAAGGGCTGTTGAGCATGGCGGAGTTGATGAAGTTTGGGTACCCACATTTGAAGATTGCATGAAGGAAAATAATGATAAGGATCGCAGGCCTTATTATGACTATGCTGCATTAAGACTTGGTGGAGTTCCTTTTCATCCGGCGATGGATATTACTCCAGATACAGGTAGTGACATTTGGAGTAATACTTCTAAGAAAAACTATCCAAAAACATGGTATGCTATAGATCTATTACCTTATAAGTTAGATTTGCGTAAAGGAGTTAAATGTTCTGATAAACAGGATCCTAATTCGGTGGCTACTGTAACAGATCTGAATAAGCTTACTAAGTTTAAGAAATCATTGGACACTATGACTATTATAACGGAAAAATTAGTAGATAGTCAGATAGTTGTGGTTTATCAATTGAATACAGCTCCCGGAAAATATTTTATATCTTCTTGTAAAGATTTTAGTGACAAGTATTCTACAAGGCAGCTCTATAGCTCTATCGATCTTAAGTTCTCAGGTAATGTGTATGGTTCTGTTTATAAAGATAAGGTTTTAAGATATGTGGATCGGCAATTGAATGACTACCCATATCTTAAAGATGCCCCTAAAAATATGCTGATAGCTAGTGGTATAATAAAACGTCAAGAGGAGTTTAATCTTAAACCTGAAGAAGTTCAGAAATTGGCTGAGGAAATGGAGCAGGTTTCTAAGATTCCAATGGATCTTCCAATTATAAATTATGTGAAATGCATAATTACAATAGTAGAGCATGTAAAACAGAATTCTGATCTTCTTTTAAAGTCTCCGGAGGCTTTTAACATAGCTATAGTAAGAGTTTTGAAAGGTCTTACATTGGATGAGACGGCTATTGGTTTGATTAAGAGTGTAGTTAATATTGTTTTACCAGAGGCTCTGAAGCCCCAAACTAAAGATTTTAAAGATGAATCCAACGATCTTGGGTTTGGAGAATCGGATTTAAACGAATTGGCTCCTGCAGGATCTCCGGATATAGGAGAGGAAACTTTAAATATTCCTGATCGTGGATTAGCTGATAATGATCCCCGTAAGAAATATGATGATTTGAAATTTAATAATAAACAGATGTCTCCTCAATCATTAGAGCGTCATAAGCAACATCTTATGGATGAATATTTAGATGAATTAGTTCAGGCTAAGTCTGAGGGTAATGTTGAGAGGGTAGAAAAAATCAATAGGATGTTACAATATTTGTCGGCAGAAAGCTCATTAAACTTCTTTGAAGAGGTCATAATGGAAAGATTAGGGGGGCTTCATTCAGCTAGAGAGATGAATCTTCCATTAAGTCATGAGTGTCGAGAATGCGGTAGAAATACGATGGATAATTCTTCGGGTCTATGTGCAGAATGTAGGAATCCTTCAGCATATCCTGAACAAAGATATAGACCAAGTAAGGGTTTAGAATTTGGTGTTGATTACGAATATGGTAGTAGTGGCAAAACTCCTAAAGCAGAAGTATCGGGTGGGTTAAAATTCGAAGAATAACTATGGCAAAAGACGTTATCATAGATAGATTGAAAAGTATAGGTGATCCTTTTGAAAAAGAATCTCCAGCCCCTGGATATAATTCCTTAGATTTTCAAGAGCCTTGGAATACAGATCTAGCTCTTCCAGACTTGGATAGAGAAGATAAGGAATTATTTAAAGTTAAGGAATATGGAACTCCTATAAGTGCATGGGACATAGTTACGATTAGAGAGCCGAGTCAGTTTGAAATAGGTGATCGAGTCAAATGGATATCAGGACCTACTTTTTGGGGAACTATGGAGAATAAGTGTGAAATTTCTAATGGTTCTACTGGTGTAGTTATAAGTGTACCAAAAGATCAATCTGACTTATTTTTAGATTGGGATAATCAGCCTACATTTGGAGATGTTTGGGGAGATTATAGTCAGCATTGGTCTGTTCAAAAATCAAACCTTGTAAATCTTGAAGGAGATTCAAATACTCTCTCTTGGGATATTAAACCTATAGAATCTGATCCTAAAAAAGTAAATTTACTTCATGCTATTTACTGTGCAGAAGCTGTATTAAGTATTTATGAAGAGAGGTATCCTAATGATAATAGACCTAGAGCAGCAATAGAAGCAGCAAAAGCCTGTTTAAAGAATCCTACTAAAGAAAATAAAGACATTGTTTATGATGCTGCTGCTTATGCTGGTTATGCTGGTTATGATGCTGCTTATGCTGCTGATGCTGCTGCTTATGCTGCTGCTTATGCTGCTTATGCTGCTACTTATTATGCTGCTTTTGCTAGTTATGCTATAAAATATGCTAAACAAGCTGCTGAATTAGCTAATAAGAATATTGATTTTGATAGTTTGAGATCTAAAGCAGAAAATGATATATGGGAATATACACAAGAAACTACTAGTAGCTTAATGTTTAGAAATAATTTAAATCTTTCATGGGATATTAAACCGTATGTACCTAAAATTGGAGATCACTTTTCTATAGTTCTTGAGAATTTACATGAGATTATCACGGATCCAGCATATTCAGATCCTGTTACGTTTAGTGATCTCTTTGACAAAAATGATTTTGTAGTTACAATTATAAAAGAAAGTAGTTCATGGTTTTCTTCTATGGGATATGCAGGAGCTATGCGTATAGCAGGTAAAGACATAGGGGGTGATATGATATCTTTTGTTATACCTCTTCCAGATTATGATAGATGGGCTACACTTATAGATTCTAATAATAAGAAGTCTTGGGATATTACTAATGTTATAAAAGAGGATGATAATGTTCGAGTTATAGCTAGTAAAGATGATTTAAGTAGAATTGATATTGATCCTTATTATCGGGGTGCCATAGGAAAGGTTATTGAGATTTTGCCTGACCATGATTATGAATATAGTTATGGAGGATTATATACAGGAAGAGTATACGTTCATCATCATGGGGCTACAAATACATTTCCATATAATAAGTGGGAAGATTTTTTAGAGGTTGTAGATGAAAAATTATCTTTTGAAACTATAGCAGCTAATGATGCTATGGTAGAGAAATTTATAAAAGAAGCACAACCAGGTCAGATATGGTATAGTAGGTCAGGATTTGCATTGGTATTATCTCCTAACCATCCTATTGAGTATGAGAGAAAGAATGATAATAAACTTATTTTGAAGAATGCGGTATGGATGAAACCTGAGAATAAATCTGATGTGGATTTAGAACAGGATTTTGGAACTACTATCGTTGATGAAAAATATGATTTTCCATTACGTCTGCATGGTATGCTAGAGGATTATAGATCAGCTTTGGCTTGGGATATATCTGAAATAAATATTAAACTTACTAATGAAGACTATAAGATTATAAATACAAATTTACAAGAACTTTTCAGGTCTAATAATGGTAATAATAGAATTATGGGTATGCCCGAAGAATCTTATTCTATATTTGGAGAAATTGCTAAGGAAAGTGTAATACCTTTAACAGAAGAGTCTATAGATCAATGCACTAATTTTATATTGGTAGAAAGACAGCCTTTTGATGAGGGCTATAGTGTAATATATGATATTTATGGTGTAGATGAACATAGAGATGTGGAGTTAATTGAAGCAGGATTATCAAGCATAGAAAATATAAAACCTGTAATGAGTTGGGATATACCAGATATAGAATTACAGGTTGGAGATAAAGTAAGTCTTATCCATCACTCAATACTTGAGATTGATATAGATGAAGAATACTTCGATGATTTTTATAAAAATGAATTTGAAGTTGTAGAAATTAATCTTGAACATAGTTATGTTGATGAGGGAGGTGATGTTTGGGAACTTCCTAAAGACATACCTAACTGGGGAAAAGGTAAAATTATTATCGAAGGTTATGATAAAAATGGTAATGACATTTATTTTGATATACCTTTGAGTTATTGGCAGAGATACATAGAAAAAATAGGAACACATTTATCCTGGGATATATCTATGGATCCTGAGGTACCTACACATAATAGTTCTCCTGAAGATTTTATAGGATGGTTATGTAAAAGAGATTTTGATGCTCAGTATTGTATAATTCAGGGCATCAAATTAATAGGAAAGGGTGTGGGTTTTGGTAATTGGTATGAAATAGCTGCTACTATAGGAGTAAATAGAACTGAGGCTAGACTATCTAAAAATATTGAAACATTTGAGGGTTATTTAATGTGGCTTGAACCTATTCGATATATAGGAATACTTGAAACTTTATCTTGGGATATACCATATGTACCAGAATTTAAAGTTGGGGACAAGGTGAAGATACTATCAAAAAGTGTATATACAACAAAAGACTCTTCTAAGATGGGCATAGGTTTTTTTGGTGAAATTTTAGATATATCTGAGGATACTATTAATAGTTCTATTTTTTATAAAGATCTGGGTAATAAATATTTGGGTCAACATTATTATACAGTAAAATATAGAACAGGGGCAAGAAATGGTACTGCCCAGGCTTTTTATATTGCTCAGGATTTAGAATTTATACCTTCTATAGATAACACAGCATCTAAGAAAAATGAATTCAAGGATGAGATATTCATTTATTTAGATCTTCCTAAGTCTGTTAGAAAAAGATTCAA
>JBBACR010000023.1:0-20017 GCA_041656875.1 Candidatus Pacearchaeota archaeon | reverse complement strand
ATCCAAATCTATTGTCACTTGATTCTGCAAATTTGTAACAATAAATATTCTGTGATGTTACGCTATCTGTTATAGTATAACATGTTTTAGGTGAAGCACCTGCAGTGCATTTATTTAAATCAAAACTACAATTTGCAACATGGCTGCTTCTCCCATCAACAAAATAATTTCCTATTTCCTGGATAATAGTTTTATAATCAGGACTATCAATAATTGCAAAAAGATTAAGTCCCTCTTTGTAAACAAATATTCTTGAAAGGTCAATTGCACTCTGTTTATTTTCTCTTAATATTTCCCTTGCCATTGCTTTAACTAACTTTGTTCCCGGATTATTATATGCATAAGTTGTATTACAATCTCCATTTGTAGTGCAATTTGAAATTGTTAAACTCTGATTTTCTCCAAAATCCCAAGTTACACTTAAATCATCATCTTCATCAGAACTTATTTGTTCAAAACTAATCGGTGCAGTAGCACCTGTTGTAGGACTAATAATATAAGTTGTTTCAGCAGCAGGTTTTATTATTTTTATAGTTGGATTTGAATTATTCTCTAAACTAGAGACCACTAGGTTATTACTTTGTTTCCAGTTACTGCTTCCTCCAACTTGTGCTTTAAAATAATAAGTTCCACTATTTTTTGCCTGCCAGACCAAATATCCTTTTGTTGAGGTCTGGGCAACAACCTTATCTCCGCCCCACCAATATGCTCCATCTTTATATATCGTATAATTAACATTTTCCATCCCTACCCCTAGTACCATAAGTTTAACTGAATCATTCATATCAGCTTTACTTATTATTTGGTCTTCCATATTAGTCCAATTAGCATTGTTTAGATTAGACCCTCCACAACAAATTTTTATAGGGGCATTAGTATTGTTTGCATTTGAGATGTGAGCATTTGTTTCATAACTCAGCCTAAGAACCACTTTTTCATCGCTATTAGTGCAGCTAGTGCCTGTACCTGACTCACTATGGCAGGCTAATTCTCCATAACAAACAGGAATATTATAATTATTCAAACTAGGTATTTGCCCGTGTGAATTACTATCCTGATATAAGCCAATAACTTTATTTGCATTTCCAGCCTTACAATCATGAGGGTTTGCTCCTGTATATTTTGTTCCAAATATGGCTGAATAACAAATATCATTGGTGTAAACAGTATTGTCAGATAATGCTCCATGTGAATTATTTTGTGAAAACAGTTTCATTATTACTTGATCAGCAGGACATACATCAGGAGTACATACTCCTAAAACTCCAGGGGTTGTTGAATTGCAAATTTCTGTTCCAGTGCAACCACAATTAATAGTTCCTCCACATCCATCATTAAGAGCACTTCCACATTGTCCTGAATAATTTACACAGGTTTTTGGAGTGCAAGTATTATAAGTTTCCATAGATACATAACTAAGGATATCTCCCCGATACATACTATTGCATAAACCTGAAGAATCAGTTGGAGGACAATATTTATCTTCAATTGCCCAGGCATATACTTTAGTTGGATTAACTGTAAAAGAATTATCTGTATAAGGCCCCATAGGTCCGCTTAAACACCCTTCATCTAGATTTCTATAACATCCAGTTCCACGATCACCATTTTCAGTAGTATATAACCAAAGTTTTCCAGTACTTAAATTAACATTTGAAAAAACTTTAGTTCCAGAATTTCCAATAAGTTCTCCAAGAGTATTTAGTTGGTAATTATTTCCATTATACTTGATATAAATATATCCTTGAGCAGAATCTGCATTCATGTTTTGAGAAGGTATTTTCCATTGTACTCTAGTATTTACGGCTGCACTAACAACTCCAATAAAATTTATTCCGAGTATTAAACATACAAACAAAACTACTAAACTCTTTCCTCTTTTCATGTTTTATTTAATAAGCCTCGCTTTATAAATATTATTCTCAACTAAAAAGTAAAATTAACTCTTAAATTTATTGGATAATCTTTTGGAATAATAAATGATTTATTAAAATATCTAAAGTTTGTGTGTTCATTATCAACTTTATTTTCTATTGTCCATTTAAATCCAAATCTGTTGTCACTTGATTCTGCAAATTTATAACAATAAATCTTTTGTGAAGTAACACTGTCAGTTATAGTATAACATGATACAGGATTAGCACCTGCAGTGCATTTACTTAAATTCAAACTGCAGTTTGCAACATGACTGCTTCTTCCGTCAATAAAATAATTTCCTATTTCTTGGATTATAGTTTTATAATCAGGACTGTCAATTATTGCAAAAATATTAAGCCCTTCTTTATATACAAATATTCTGGAAATATCAATTGTACTTTGACTTCTTGACATTTCTTTTGCCGTTGCCCTAATTAGTTTTGTTCCAGAAGTACTATATGCATAGGATGTATTGCAGTCCTCAGAAGAGCAATTTGAAATTGTTAAACTCTGATTTTCTCCAAAATTCCAGGTTACACTTAAATCATCATCTTCATCAGAACTAATCTCTTCAAAACTAGGGACAGCAGTAGAGCCTGTTGTTGTATCAATAACATAAGTTGTTTCTTTAGCAGGTTTTATTATTTTTATTGTTGGATTTGAATTATTTTCTGAACTAAAAACCACTAAATTGTTACTCTGCTTCAATTCATTATCTCCTTCAACCTGTGCCTTAAAATAATAAGTTCCGCTATTTTTTGCCTGCCAGATTAAATATCCTTTTGTTGAAGTTTGGGCAACAACCTTGTCTCTATTCCACCAGTAGGTTCCGTCTTTATAAATTGTATAATTGACATTTTGCATTTCGTTTCCAAATACCATAAGTTTAACTGAATCATTTAAATCAGCCTTACTAATTATTGCATCTTTCATATTAGTCCAATTAGCTGCAATAACCATTTGATCCTTGTTTTTATTTTTACAACATAATTGTACAGGATAGATTACTTCATTCGCTTTTGTTATTAAAGCATTAGTTGAATCAGATAATTTTGCTATAACTTTTTCATCACTATCGCAATACTTATTTGTTCCTAAATATTCTTTTTCAATTTCTTGTGGAGATAAAGCTCTGTTCCATATTTTAACTTCATCAATGGAACCATTAAAATGTCTTCCAGGATAATCTGTGCTACCTATAGCAAGTTTCATTGACTGAACATTTGGAACACTTGTTAAAGTTCCGCTTACAGATTCATTATTGACATATAATGTTATACTATTTCCATTAAGTACTGCAGCAATATAATTCCACTCATTAAAATTAACTGTAGGTCCAGTAGCTGGAACAAAATCATTACACCAGCTAGCCATGCTAGGTCTTCCGTTCTTTTGTAAACTCAGTAAAAAATTATTTGCAGTACAGGTTCTAGGGCCCCATGAAACAATCCCATTATAAGTACTATCTGTCTGTTGAGTTGGATAAATCCAAGCAGAAACAGTCATAACACTTCCTGTTGGAAGAGTTACAGTTGGGCTAGAAATATAATCATTGATTCCATCAAAATTAGCTCCAAGTCCTGTTCTTCCAGAATCAAATGTTGGTCCATTAACAATTCCATCATTTGAAAGTCCTGAATTATCTTCTACACTGTTTTCAAATGAATAACTTGCAACAAGACCCACTGAAATAGGGCTGTTCACAGTTCTGCATGACAGATTCCCATAACAAACAGGTATATCAAATCCACTGCCACTTGAATTTGAAACTCTTGATTCTGATGCACTATTTAAGCTAACAATATTTCTAGGTTTTTTGCAATCATGAAGACCTGTTCCATCATAATACTTGTTAAATATTTCACTATAACATATTGGAGAAAGTGAACCGCCCTGATTCCATAAAGCTCCAAGTTTAGTCGCACTATTAACTTTCATTATTGTCTGATTTTCAAAACATGCAGTGTCTGTTGTACATTTGTTGACAACACATTTTTTTTCAACAAGGCAGGAAGAACAAGTTCCCCCACATCCATCTGAATCAGTTGGTCTTTTTCCAATGCATTGAGGTTGGCAATAAACAGCTTTTTTACATGTAACTGTGTCTACTCCAGTATTATATGATTCTGCAGGAATTCTATCCAAATTGTTTCCATTCCATTTTAGCATACAATTATCTCCTGGTGATGTATAAAAGTTATACTGCGGTGTCCAACTTGAAATTCCATCATAGCCTTTTAATTGACATACTCTATTTGCAGTAGGGGCATCTGCATAATAACCGCAGGAATCATCACTAGGTTTAGTATTTGGAGCATAATATATATCATCAGTGCTAAACCATCTAGTATCTTCACTAGTTTTTATTGGAGGAGGATTAGTTGTACAATAATTACAATCACCACAATTTATCTGAGTCCCACATCCATTATCAATATTTCCACATTGAGCTCCAAGTTGAGCACATGTTTTAGGAGTGCAGGGAGGTGCACAATTAATACCGCAATCAACATATTGAGCAGCTGAACGAGATCCAGCTGGTACATGATAACTGCACGACCAACCACTAGGTAGCCAAGTAGCAAAACCACAAGTACCTGTACAGCAGCTGTGTATGTCAGTTTTACTAGCATATGAATATTGATTTCCTGTATATCTTTTACAAAAGTTGTTTAAATTAGCAACACTATAATTTAATAATTCATAGGGAATTCCACATCCTGTTGTTGGAATAAAACTATTTGCAGTTACTCTTTGAATCCCTGTACAAGTGTTTCCATCAGGAGCACCAAGATTCCACTCAGCATCATTACACCGGCTCGGATTTGGAGCAGTGGAGTCACTAACCTGTGCAGAACTAATAACTCCAATAAAATTTATTCCAATTATTAAAAATACAAACAAAACTACTAAACTATTTCCTCTTTTCATTATTTATCCCTGTAAAACAAGTTTATAAATATTATCTTAATTAATCTTTAATCAGGTTTTATTTTATTAGTTCCTTCTTACTCGAAAGATATTTAAATAAGACTGTTTTATTTTAAACTATAAAAAAGATGGTAACAATTAAAGTTAATATTCAGAAAAGAGATTTATTTTTAGTAAGTGCAATAATGGTATTTTTGGTAGGGGCTGGAATAGTTATTGCGACTGGTGGAACTACTTTAACAAATGGTCATGACTATACTGAAGTAGGAATTCCAACTTGCAGTGATAATCAGGTTTTAAAATGGAGTAGTGGAAAATGGAATTGCGGGACTATAACTCCGACTAGCAGTTCTGCACAAAAAAGTGTAGACTCTTCACAATTAAATGGTTATTGGAGTACTTGTGGTGAGAGTGATGCGTGTTGCTTTGCAGCTTTTTCACATTGGTGTATTCAACAAGGATATCTCGGAGGGACCTTAACTTACAGCGGAGGTCGTGGTTGGTGCGGTCCAGGAGTTCACGCAGGGGTTTGTATAAAATAAAAAAGATGGTAACAATTAAAGTTAATATTCAGAAAAGAGATTTATTTTTAGTAAGTGCAATAATGGTATTTTTGGTAGGGGCTGGAATAGTTATTGCGACTGGTGGAACTACTTTAACAAATGGTCATGACTATACTGAAGTAGGAATTCCAACTTGCAGTGATAATCAGGTTTTAAAATGGAGTAGTGGAAAATGGAATTGTGCTACGGATTCAGGCGGACTTACAGCAACATATAAAGATTGGTCTGTTTCACAAGGAGAACGTAATACTTATGAGGCTTGTGGTGAAGAATTTGGTTGTTGTCATGGTCTATATAATGAATTTTGTAAAAGAAACGGTTTTACTATGGGAGTTTTAACTGGAAGTGGTGGACAGGGCTGGTGTGCTGTAGGTAATCCTCATCATGGTTATTGCTTTAAATAAAGAATTTTTCTAAATAATTAATTACAATTATCATCCTTTCATGACTGCAATTGGTCTTAACTTTGCGACAAGTTTTCCAATACCAGTTTCATGACTGACCTTTACAACTTCATCAATATCTTTGTAAACTTCTGGTGCTTCTTCAACAATTCCTTTAAAACTTCCTGCTTCAAGTTCAACTCCTTTTCTTTCTAATTGTTTTTTTACACTTTCTGCTGTAATTTCTTTTCTTGCCTTTGTTCTTGATTCAACTCTACCTGCACCATGAGCAGTGCTTCCAAAGCTGATTTCTTCTGCTTTTTTTGTTCCAACTAACACATAACTCGCAGTTCCCATGCTGCCTGGAATTAAAACAGGTTGTCCATATTTTCTATAATCCTCTGGAACCTCTTTTCGGTTAGGTCCAAAACTTCTTGTTGCACCCTTTCTCATAACCAAGACTTCTTTTTCTTTGCCATCTATTAAATGTTTTTCAAATTTAGCAATATTATGACAAATATCATAAACAACTTCTATTTTTATTTCTGGAAAATAATACATTAAGTCTTCTCTTATCCAATGAGTAATAAGCTGTTTATTTGCAAATGCAAAATTAGCAGCACAGGCCATTGCAGATAAATATTTTTTCCCAAGTTCACTTTTAATAGGAGCATTAACAAGTTCTCGATCATATTCTGGCCATCCATATTTTTTTTCCATAAGCCCGATATAATCGCTTGCAACCTGATGTCCAAGTCCGCGGCTTCCACAATGAACCATAATACAAATTTGTCCTTTTGAAAGTCCAAATGCTTTTGCAATTTCTTTATCAAAAATTTCATCAACTATCTGAATTTCTAAAAAATGATTTCCTGCACCAAGACTTCCTAGTTGAGGCATTCCTCTTGCCTTTGCCCTATCACTAACATTTTTTGGGTCTGCATTAGGTAGTTTTCCATTTTCTTCTGTATGCAAATAGTCTTGTTTGATCCCATAACCGTTTTCAACCGCCCACTGTGCACCATTAATTAAAACTTCATTTAAAACTTCCTTACTCACTTTTAATCTGTCTCCTCTTCCAACTCCTGAGGGAATACTTCTGAATAATGAATGTAGGACTTCCTTCTTGCCAGCCTTTTCAATATCTTTGAGTGTAAGATTTGTTTTAAGAAGTCTTACTGAACAATTAATATCATAACCAACTCCTCCTGGAGAAATAACTCCTTTATCTACATCAAATGCAGCAACTCCTCCAATTGGGAAACCGTAGCCCCGATGTGAATCTGGAAGAGCTATGCTTGCATTTAAAATTCCAGGTAAACAAGCAACATTTTTAATTTGCTCAAGAGTTTTATCCTTTTTGATATCTTTGATAAGGCTTTCAGAGGCAAATATCCTTCCAGGTACATTCATCTTTCCTTCACCAGGAATTTCCCATTCATTCTCATTTATTTTTTTAAGTTTCATATTCTTAAACATCCACCACTACCTGGCATACAAATTTCTTGCCTCCATCTTCAGATGGACTTGTTACCCACATTTCATTATATGTTATTGCCTTTATTCCAGTTTCAGTTTGATAATTTTTAAGATTATCACCTAAAATCTCAGTATGGAGCTGATACCTGTCATTTTTTTTATAAATTTTAATCTTTTTAAATTTTCCAAAAATAAAGTTTTTTGAATCAATTAAAAAAAGAAATTCTTCTAGAAAATTATATAACAATTCTTCTAAATCCTTGCCCTCAATTTTAATATCTTTTTTTATAATTGTTTTTATTTTTTCCTTGCAAACAATATCCACTAGGGCAAATGCTGCATTTTCAAAACATTCTTCAAGAGAATTTCCAAATGCCTGAAACTTAACATCTGCAGTATGTTCTAAAAATTTGAATTTCATAATATAATTATACAGTTGGTTTGAATATTTAACGGTTTATAGATTTTGAAATGCTGATTTTTATTGAAAATTTGAATTTCATTATAGAATACAGATCTAAACTTAATCTTTAAAGTTTTTGGTAAGAGCAATATTTTATTTTCTCCAGGTAAAAAACTTTATCTTTTTTGGATCATATTCGTTTATTGAAGAAGTTATAATAATTTGAGATACATAAACTTCCCTGTCCAAAGGAATATTTGCTGTGCAAACTTCTTTAATATCGCATATTTTAGTAGTAAAATTCCAATTTTTAGGGGCCATTAAAAGAATTTGACTATTCAATTGCGCAGTTTCATTCTGGAGTATACTTTCTCTCAAACTATCATTTTTTGCAATAATGTCAAGTATCTGTCTTTGTTTATAGTTTACATCTCCACTTAAGTCAACTCTTGTTTGATCTTTCGACATGACAATTAAAACTGCTGAAACTACTATTAGAATTGCTAAAAATGCCTCAACAATTCTGAGCCAACCTTTTTTGTTCATGCGTTTCATTCCAATACTTTTTATATTCATGTTTTTACTCCCATGCATTTATCTTTATAATATATGATTTAATTTCTGCATATTTATTTATTACCCTTATGGGTAACTCATAAGATTCAATATTAATTCCCATAGGAAGGCTTTTATTAACACTTAATTCTTCAATTTTAACTTCTTCTAAATCATAAACACTAAATGAAAAATCATTAGTTAGTCCTAATTGTGTTTTTAGGCTGCCATATTGGTCATTATAGTTTGATTTTAAATTTTCAATATATTCATAAAAAACAACTCTTTCCACTGAAAAAGTAGTTAGGTTGTGAGTCTTACAATCATCACTATTATGGGGTGCATTTTTTTCAAAGAGTGGTGAAAAATAAATTACATAAACCCTTGGATTTTCAGAATCTTGAATTTCCCGAAAATTATCTCCATAGGAAAGAATATAATCTTTAACAGAATAACAGCCACCGGATTCATTTGAAACAGCATAAACTTTACCTATGCTTGAACTTATGTTTTCAATTAATGCTTGTTGAACTTTATTACTTATTGAGAATGATTCTTCATTCCTTGAAATAGGATTAATAAACATAAAAATAAAAATCATTGCTCCAGCAAACATTGCAAATGATATTATTACTTCAACATGGCCTTGTGCTTTTTTTTGTTTCATTTTTATCCTAAAATCAATTTGGCTCCAGTACTTATTAATATTGCAAGTACTACTAATATAAATGAGTGTTTTAATCCATATTTAGCTTCACCCTCTGATAACTTTCCGATTACTAGTCCAACAAAAAATCCCTGGGTGATTAAAAGCCAGAAAAAAGGCTTTGATAATTCTTCAGCA
Source organism: Candidatus Pacearchaeota archaeon (assembly GCA_041656875.1). Lineage (GTDB taxonomy): Archaea > Nanobdellota > Nanobdellia > Pacearchaeales > GW2011-AR1 > ARS1285. Next base: position 10,942 of record JBBACR010000023.1, on the reverse strand, counting down.
GTTGCTGCTTTTCCTCCAGATGCCATAGAACCAAGTCCTCCTCCTAAACCTCCAGTGTCTCCACTTCCTATTCCAGTATCTGAGCCAAGACCTGAAGCAATAGGTAAAACTTGAAATTGCATAACTATCATGATTACAATAAATATCATAAAAATAATATAACCTTGAACAACTAAAGTATACATTGCAGCCCTTCTTTCTTTTCTTAATTTTTCAATCTGGGAAACAGAATTTGCAACTGCTTCCAATATTTCTTCTATTTCTCCGCCTGCTTTTTCTGATTCGCTAATTATAGTTATAGCCTGGTTTATTGTAGGGCTATTAACATCCCTTGCAAATGTCGCAAGAGCGGTTTGTAATGGTATTCCTATTGAAATCTGATTTGCAAGTTTATTTATATGAGGATTTAATCCTCCATAATCTTTTGTTCTTATATTCAAAATACTTTTACTTATAGGAGTTCCAGCCTTTACACTTTCAACAAGATTTCTTGCAAATTCTAGAAACATTTCATCTTTTTCTTTCTTTAAATTACCTTCAAATATTAGTGAAATAAAAAATGGAAAACCTCCTATTACAAATGCGATTCCTGTTAAAAAATAAAAAAGATTTGGTTGAGTCTTAAACAAGAATATAAATGACAAGATTGTCAAAGCCAAAGCTAAGATTATTCCTATAATTTGGTACTTGTTTATTTTTAAATTTTTTAATCCTAACATTTTAGATTGAAGGTTGTTTAATTCTTAAAAATATTAAAAAACCAATATTGAGTAGTATTATTCCAAGTATTAACAGTACGCTTATTGCATTTACACTAAGTCCTAAAAAATTAGTTAAATTTCCAGTACTTCCCATTATAACAAATAACATTAAGAGTATCATTGGGGCAGCAATAACAATACTAATATAAATATCCATAAAAGTTTCAGAGGTTTTTGTGTATCTTTCTCTTTCCAGTTTATAATCAAATAAAAGAGTTTCTGAATGTTTACCTAAAAATTGTCTTAAACTTCCTCCAGCAGTTATTGTTGTAGCAAACCCATCTAAGAGTTCTTTTAACTTATTTGATGATGAAGACTTAGAAGTTTCTCTGAGTGCAGTAACAAGGTCTTTTCCATTAAAATTAATTAGATTCATTAATTTTGTTAGTTCCATAACTGTATACGGATATTCCTTACTGTTTAAAAGAACTTGGAATATACTCATAGGATCTACTCCTGATGAAGCTATTGCAGACATATGCACTGTAATAAAAGGCAATTCCTGATCTATTTTTGAACTTAAACTTTTTGCTTCACCTTTGGGATAATAGTACATAATTACAAAACACAATAAAGGAACTATAGGTACAATCCAAATATAAGTTATAAGTCTGGAGAAAATGGTCTCTTCAGCAGAAATTGCTGTGAAAAATGGAAAAGTAATTCCTATGTTAACAAATAAAAGAGTAATAAATAACAAAAGTCCCATAATTAAACTAATCATGACTGTAAAGAATATCATAGATAAATAAGTTCCAAGGACAAACGGCGAATTCATTTTTCGGAGATTCCTGTTTAGATCTGAAAAATAACCCTTTGCTACAAGATCACTTGAAACATTTCTAAAAAGATTATTAGCCATTTTTGCATAAGAATTGGGTTTACCAAAATTAACCACTGTGGGTTTTTCAACTGAAAACTTATTCTTAAGTTGATTTATACTTAAATTACTCTTGCTAAGATTTTCTAAAAATTCTTTTTTATCTTTATCATTTAAAGTAAGAGAAATTTTATCTTTTGAGTCTAGTGGATTATATTTAACTTCAACTAATTTGACGTCCTTATTTATAGGTTCGGCACTTTTATTATCTTCAAGTTTTTTATAAAATCCAATGCCTTCAACTAATGGGGGTATGGAATTATTTAATATTAGGATTTGGTTATTAAGTGAAACCATTGCTTCATTAAGTAATGTCTTTTCTCTTGTGTTTATAACTACTTGGCTGCTGGATTCAACCTGCTCTATCATAGATAATTGATTTGAAAAAATATAGAGTTCTCTTACCAGGCTCTTTATATGTTTTAAATTATTTTTTAGTGAATCAATGCCCATTTTTATCTTCTTGGTAGATTAGCTATTTTTTTTTGAATATCCAAAACTTCCTTTTTAGCTGCATTAAAATTTTCTGCATTGTTTTTATTATACGCATCTTCCAGTTTATTGCATGCTACCTCCATATTATCAACTAGTTGTGCAAGAACCTGCAAGTGTCCTAAATTATTCATTTTGTAACCTTACCTCTTTTTTTATCTATAAGAATTATAACAAAATAAGTTTATTAAGGTTGTGCTTAACTTTTATTTAATATCAAATAGTGCTAAGACTGCAGCAGGATTTTTATGATACTGATTAATTACTTTTTGAACCTGGTTAAAATCAAAAATGTTTCTTTTTTGCATTTCATATAAAAGTTTTGCTCTTTGTTGAATTTCTCGATTAAGTTCCTCAACCCCAATTCCATATTTTCTTGATATTTTATCAAAAACATGGCTGGCTTTTTTAAAATAAAATACATCATCTTTAGGGTTCCATACAAAAGGAGTATTTGTTTCTTCATGATCTGCTTTAATATTAATTATTTCTACAATTTCTCTAAGTTTTCTTGTTTCTTGTTTTCCTATAACTGCATGAGTCATTATTGCAACACAATCAAGTGTATTAAGAAGGCTAGGGGATAGTTCTATAGGCGGAGTTTCTAGTCTTCTAGTAAGAGTTTCTACTGAGTCTGCATGCATGGTTGAAATTGATGAGTGTCCAGAGGCCATTCCCTGAAATAATACAAATGCTTCCTTTCCCCTTACTTCTCCGACAATTACATAATCAGGATTTTGTCTAAATGAACTTTTAAGTAAACTAAACAAATCAACTTCTCCCATTTTTCCTTCAAGTAATGAAGACCTTGCAACACTTGGAAGCCAGTTTTCTCTTGGTAGATTTAATTCCCTGGTATCCTCAATACTTACTACTCTTGCTTCAGGAGGTATAAAAAACGCAATTGCATTAAGCAGTGTTGTTTTTCCAGAACCAGTTCCCCCGGCAATTAAAATATTAGACCTATATTCAAGGAGTATCCAGAAATATGCAAGCATCTCAGGACAAACAGTTCCTTTGCTTAATAATTGAATAGGGTTCCATGGTATTTTTGTGAATTTTCTTATTGTAAATGTGGGTCCCCTGCTACTAACATCCAAAGTATATGTAGCATTAACTCTTGAACCATCAGGCAGGCTACCATCAAGTAAAGGACTTGCATAAGATATATACTTTCCACACCTTTGTGCAATCTTTTCAACAAAACTCGAAAGCTGATCTATAGAATTATATCTTATGTTTGATTTAATATTTCTATACATCCTATGAACAACATATACTGGAGTGTCTATTCCGTTGCACTCAATATCTTCAATAAAATAATCTTTCATTATAGGTTCCATTTGGTTGAGTCCAACAAAATCTCTATACAAATAATAAAATATTTTTTTATAACTATCTTGGCTAATTTTTAAACCTAATTCATCAATTAAAAGTCTTGAAGTTTTATCAATATATTCTATCATAGATTCAGTTGTTTTTTGAATCAGTATATTGACGTTTACCATTTCACCCAGACTTGTTTCAAGACTGGTTAATAATTCTTTTTCATTTGGATTCAGAATAGGTTCTTCAACTTCATAAATTAATTCCCCTTCTTCATCATTCCAATAAATATGAACACTAACATAAGGAGGAATAAGCGCATATCTTACATTTACTTTTGTTCTATCTTCAAACTTAGGAAGAGCAGGAATATTCGGATTTAAGTTAATTTCTATCTTGTCCATTTTTCAGCCTCTTTTTATATTATCTAAAATCTAAAAGACTATTTAAAACTTCACTCTAGTTTTTTATTATCCAGGTGTTGGGAGCAGCGTTTATCCTAAACTAATATCAATATTTACCTTTTCATCCCCTATATAACCTTTATTTGCGATGTTTAGCGTATAAGGGGTAGATCCTGGCTGGAGTATCATATTTTTCTTGTTCCCACTATTTGTAAGATTTATTTTACCATTATAGCTTATAGAAATAAAAACTTTATACCTATCTCCAGATTTTTTGGTTTCAAGAATTAAATCTCCTTCATTTATTTTTTCTCCAACCTCACTTAGTTTCAATCTTGTATTTTCTAAAACATAATCAATGCTGTTATTTTCTGAATTAATTTCTAGCCTTCCTTTTGCAAGCCTAAAATAAATTATTCTTACATTTCCAGGAGTTTCAGATGCCTCTAAAATTTTAATATTAAGCTCATTTAATGCATTTTCTGTTTGAGATATAATTCCTTTGTCTTTAATCCTATCAACTTGAGGTACTGCAACTGATAATAAAATTGCAATTACTGTAAGACCAATCAGCGTGTAGATTGCAGTTTCAATCCAAATCTGCGAGTGCTTTGATTTTCGAGTAAGAATTTTATCTAACATATAATAATAACCCTCTTTTTCATTTAAACTAACTGCCGCACATTGTAATAGTATTTATTGCTTCAACAGACTCACAAGATTTACCATCTTTAAGTGTAGGATATAGTCTAATGTTATCTGGTCTTGAAGATACTCCGCTAATTACATAAGTTTTTTCCAAATTCTTCCCAGGCAATATTAAGGTAGGAGAGCCACCATACATAACCACATTGTCTAAGGTAGTACCATTCTTTATAGCGTAGCTGCTTGAAGAAGCTCCTCCTAGTGAAATTGAGAATCCGTCTATTTTTTCAACTACATCTCCAACATAAACTTGAACATTCATTTTACCACTTGAAGAGTTATAACAAGTATACATATCATTACTTGTAACTCGGATTTTATCTGCAACATTAAAACAATCTGAACCTGAAAGTTGGTTCTTAACAAAAGGCACTACAAAATTCATGACAATTACAATTGAAGCAAGAACAAGTAAAATCAATAACACGGTTGTAATTACCTCTGACTGCGATTTTATTGACAAAGGTAAAAGTCTTCTATTAGAGAATATTTTAGCATTAGTGATTTTTACTTTTTTCATTGTTTACTAATTTTTAGAATATATTTTAAATTCAGGGATTTCAGGACATTCATAAGGTTCTATTTCTCCATTAGCCTTTTTACCTAAGATTATTGGAATTATCACTATTTCGTCATATGAATTATAGTCTTCCCCTTCAATCATAACGCTAAATCCTGGATTAACAGGAGTTTCACTTTCATCTATTCTAGAACTTCCACTAGTATCGCTGGTCTTTACTTTAAATTTAGAAATCGGAACATTTCCCTCATTTTGAAATCCAAAAGTTCCATCTTCATTAATAATTCCTTTAATACTTATTCCTGAAGTTCCAGAACAATATACCTCAACGTTTTTTGATTGCCCATTAATTTCTTTAGTTATAGCTTCTTTTATAAAACCTCTTGTCCATAAAAGTATTATAATTGCAAGTATGATTACAATCATGACAAGTAATACCGTCGCGATTACTGGGCTCACTCCTTTTTTATTTTTCATTTTTATATTTTAAAACAGTTTTTGTTTATATAAATACTTTACTGTTCCCTAAATTTTAAGGAAAAGTACAATCAATTGGTTGTTTAATTATTGAATTTTGGCAGACCACTCTGTTTTTATTAAGGGTTATTATTGGTTGTATTTTTATTAAAGGAATTGAACTAACTGCTTCATCTTTTTGGTTAGTATTAAAAAATTCTACTGCCGCGCTTGATCCTGGGTTTAATTGAGAATCAAAATAAGTAATTCCGGGTTTAAGTTTACGTTCTAAATCTTTTCTTTGAATTAAATAATCAGTAGGCTCTCTTTTAGCATCCTCGCTAATTGTCAAAATAATTCCACTTACATTAAACCTACCATTATTTTTTATATTAAGAGTCATCAAACATAATTCATGTTCACATTCGCAAGTATAGCTTTCGAGTAATACACTTGTTCCTTCTTCACAATCTACAACAGGAGTAACATTAGTATACGATTTTAACCAAACAAAAACTCCTGTAGATATTCCTATTGCTATAGCGATAAGTAAAACATAAGATATCATTTCACTAAGCCCCCTTTTATTTTGATTGAGTTTTCTTATTTTAATTTCTCTCAACATATTCTTCTCCGCTTTTATTTTGCATAATAACAAAATAAAAATCCTGATCCTCATTCAATTTAAACAAAAATGACTGATTAAGCAGACTTACATTGGTGTATTTTTGACGATTAATCTCTACCTCATCAACATCTACTTTTTTTACATAGTTCTGATAACCATGAAGATTAAAATCCTGGACTACTATAGTTCCACTTTCTCTTTTATTATAATAGATAACACTTAGATTACCAGAAGAATTTCTATATACCATGGCCATAGATGATTCTTCAGTTTTTGAGAAAAAATATTCTGCAAGATCTCCCTGAGTAAAATTATAAATTAATTTGTCAGTATCATTCTTATTATATATTGCAAATCTTTCAATTATTGGAATCTCTTGTTTTACTTCACTGCTCAGTTCTTTAATTCCTTTTGGAGCAGATTTAGTAACGGTATATGTGACAGTAGTAGCAATGCTAGAAATTATTACTACAATAATAATCGCAGCAATTATATAAAATTGACCCCTTTTACTCCTCATTTTCTTTTTCATCTTCCCTTATTTTAATATATTAAACTCTCTACCTATATAAATATTAGGATTTAAGTGCAGACCCAAGGGATTGCCTCACAGCTACCAAAAAGTTTCCTTAAAGCATTCTCAACTTTGCTACCCTCAAAAGCATCTTAACTAATGTTTAGGGCTGCTTCGATCAAGATCTGACCCATTTCGCAAAAGCAAGATCAATGAGGACAAAATCTCAACGTTTGCATTAAGACTTTTTAACAACTATGTCACTCACCCTCTTGCAGTCTGCCTAAAGCTCGCTTGCAAATGGCGAAGAGCTAACTCGCCGACCTAGTCTGCACTTTAATTAGGGTTATAAGGTATTTAAAGGTTATTTTTTTAGAACTATTCTATCGACCTTTGAAACTTCAAAATTCTGTATAACGTATTGCATTCATAACATGTTCTATGATCTTCAAAATCCAAAGTATCATAAGAACCACAATATGGGCACTTAGTTTCATCATCTACTTCATCCAAAAATAATTCTCGAATTTCTTTTATTTCTTCTAATTGTTTATTCATTTTTTACCTCCAAAGAGTTTAATTCATTAAAATTGTATATTTAAAAACCTTGTGATATTATTCTTTTAATGAATAAAATAGAACTTCTTTCTCCAGTAGGAAGCTTGGCAAATTTAAAGGCAGCAATAGCTTCAGGTGCAGATTCAGTATACCTTGGAATGAATAAATTCAATGCAAGAGAATTTGCAATTAATTTTAATCCAGATTATTTTAAGGAAGCTGTTAATTTATGCAAAAGTAATAATGTCAGGCTATTTTTGACAATGAATACTTTAATTAAAAACTCAGAAATAAATGAATTCTTCAGGGATTTGTCTTTTGCATATAAAGAAGGAATTGATTCAGTAATTATTCAAGACCCTAGTTTTATTGAAATAATAAAAAAATCATTTCCAGGACTTCATATTCATATGTCTACTCAGGCAGGGGTAATGAACTCTAGTCATGCAAATTTATTTTCAGATGCAAAAAGAATAGTTCTTGCAAGAGAATTAAACAAGGAAAACTTGAGGTCTATTAGAAAAAATGTACAATCTGAGTTGGAAATTTTTATTCACGGTGCTTTATGTGTTTGTGTTTCAGGTTCTTGTTTATTTTCTAGTTTTATTGGAGGGAGATCTGGAAACAGAGGAAAATGTGCACAGCCTTGCAGAAAAAGATACAATAATTGTTTTTATCTTTCAACAAAAGAACTCTGCTTAATTGAACAAATTCCAGAATTAATCAAACTTGGAATCGATTCTTTGAAAATAGAAGGAAGAATGAGAACTCCCTATTATGTAGCAACAACAACAGGGATTTATAGAAAAGCAATTGATGATTATTATAATAATCATTTTAAGATAACTCCTGAAACTAAAGATAAGCTAGCTACTGCTTTTTCAAGAGATTTTACAAAGGGTTGTTATTGTAGTGAAAACATTTTTAATCAAAGACAAGCACAGGGAAGTTCAGATGTAGTTAAACAAAATTATGAAGTAAAATCTAAAATTGTCAAACTAGAAAAAAGAAGTCCTAGATTGCAGTTGCCAGAAATAAAATGTAAGGCAAGTAAGCAAAAAAGACTTTTAGTAAGGGTTTATAATAAAAAAGATGCAGTTTTGGCTTCAAATGCAGGAGCAGACTTGATTTATTATGATTTATTTGCAAAAGATTTTGAAGAAGTCAAAAACCTCCTAAAAGTTCCATTATATGCAGTAACTCCTAGATTAATGTTTGATTCAGACCTAAACTTAATAGAAAAAACAATAAAACAAAAAAATCCTGAGGGTCTACTGGCAGGGAATATGGGAATTCTAAATTTAAAACTTGATAAAAAAATCCAAATTCATTTGGATTATAACTGCAATTGTTTTAATGACTATTCTGTTGCATACCTAGAGGGTCTAGGTACCTTCCCTCTTATTTCACCAGAACTTTCAATAAAAGAACAAACTGAATTCAAAAACAAAAATTTTGCAACACTCGTTCATGGAAAATTAAGACTAATGACTCTTGCTCACTTGCTTCCACAAGGAATAATCGCTGATGAAAAAGGGTTTAAATTTAAAGTATCTAAGATCTACAATGGTTGTGAAATTTTAAATGAAAAAGAGTTAGGTCTGTTTAATAAATCTAAAAACCTTCTTTCCTCAGGAATTAATAATTTTTTTATTGATACTGACAAAAATGTTTCTGAAATAGTTAATATATACAGGCAAATACTTGATGGAAAAACAATTGATGTTTCAAAAATCAAGAATGATTACGTGTTAGGATGGTCTGAAAAAGGAGTTCTTTAACTTTTTTTAATCTAATTTACCTAGGCAAAAATTGCACTCTTTTCTCGCGAAACTATTTCTTATTTCATTTCTCATTTTGTTTTTTTCTTCCTAATTTTAATGAATTCACTTCATCAAAATTAGTATTCTTTTTTCGCGAAGCGGTTTTAAAAAGGAGTTCTTTAATTGATTAATTTTACTCAAATTTACTTTGGGAAAATTAACTAAATTTTCTCGCGAAGCGATTTTATTTTACCTAATTCCAAAAAAGCTCCATCCTTGAATTCCACCATAAGCAAGTAGTATATTAAATAAAATATTTCCAAGTCCTAGGGGTATAATTAGTTTCCAGTAGTTGTATTTTGTAGCTCCAAGCGGAAGTATTAATACATCATTTGGAATAGGAATAAATACTCCATAGATAAATAAAAATAAAGACATTAAAATCGTATTTTTTAAGGTATTAAGATTTTTAGAAAAATTAACAAGCTTTTTTTGGAATTTATTTGAAAATATAAATGTTCCATTATAACCTATCCAGTAAGAAGTGCTTTCTCCAATTATTACTCCTAGTCCAGTAAATATCCCAAGTAAAATAGGATTAGAGCCCCCTGCTGCAAATGTCAAAACAAATAAATAATATGGAAATGGAAAAAGTATTGAAACTCCTCCAAGAATTCCCAGTATAAAAACTAAAACATAAGAGTTCTCAATTCCAATAAAGTTTACAATTTTAGAAGGAGAAATAAAATACAAAAGAACCGATAATGATATTACAAACAATAGCAATATGCAGAGACCTATTTTCTTTTTCAAATTTTTCATCTTTTTTTAAGTCACCAATTTTATTCTAAAATAATCTACTCTTTTTAGTATATAATTTTATGCAAAATCTGCTTAGATTTTATAATCAACTCTTACATTATAGTATGTGTAAATCTAATCCTTCTTTTTGTTGTACTTTGGTCAGTTTTAACAGTTAGTTCATAAGTTGGTTGTGCATGGGTTAATTCTTTTATTTCTTCTAAACCTGCTGTGTCTGTAACTCTTAAATGTTCAACATCAAAGTCGAGTCCGCCCTTACTTCGATAAATAACAGACCGTCTATTGAGCGGTTCACATTGAAATAAATAAACATCTCTTTTGCCTTCTTCTGGATTATTGTCTGAAATAGAGCCAGGTCTGTCTCCTGGAAGTAATTCTCCAACTTTCCTCCAGTTCCCTTCAACATATATTTCCAGTCTTAAACTCATTTTCTGTTTTGTTTTTTAATTTTATTATCAAGAACTCTTTTATCTTAAATTATACACTGAAATTTTTAATAATTTGGAGTTTAAAAAGAGTTCTATACCTAAGATTATAATCTAGACTAGAAAGATTTTGTCATGGGTCAAGAATTATTTCCAGGATTTTAATTATATGGATTTAAAGATTATGTATTTTAAAGTATTCTTTTGCAATCTTATGAACTAAATCGTCAAATTCAACTTCACCTAAACCTTTTGTTTTCCTAACCACCGGAGTATCAAGAATATGACTTATATCGCATCTTTGGTCAACTTGATTTGATAAACTTAAATACCCACTCTTTACAATAGATTCTGCCAATGAATCCAATGTTTTTCCACTTTTATCCTCTGGAAAAAGTGCATTACGATTACTATCAATCTCTCTGAAACCAATACCAGAACTTAAAGGTATATCTTGTCTAATATCTTCATACTGATAAACTTCTATTCTTTCCATAGAAATCTTAAAATATAATGCCTTTTAAACTTTTTTATTTCGTAGTAAATATCCCAGAATAGGATAATGCGGGAGGTAAGATTTGAACTTACGTAGGCACTAAGCACACAGGATCTTAAGTCCTGCCCCTTTGACCACTCGGGAACCCCCGCATATAAAAGACTAATAAAGTACATTTAAAAAAGCTTTGGT
>JBBACR010000022.1:17385-20416 GCA_041656875.1 Candidatus Pacearchaeota archaeon | reverse complement strand
TATTATTGTTGGCCTTTGGATTCTTTTATGTTCAACATATTAATTCAAAAGAATTAGTTTTAAAACAAGCCTTAGTTACGCCGCAGGCAAATACTGGAAATTATGAGCCAGTTGCAATTACAAAGGAAAATCTTCCTGATTTCTTTAAAGTACAGGGATTTGTTTTAGATCTTCCAAGCGATGGAGTTATCTTAGTTAGACTTTATAGCTTTGAAACTGGAGAAAGGGTCTATGAGGAAAGTTATGTTATTAGAAAGGGAAGTGTTGAAAAAGGAAGTGTTGAAAATGCTGATATAACAGTTATTCTTTCTTCAAAATATGTTCCTGAACTTGGAGATTTTTGTGGAGCAGTAAAGAAAGCAAAGCAAAATGGAGATATTGGATTTGAAACTTCTATTGGCAAAGTTGCACTTGCCTGGAAATATAAAAGCATGACTAAGTACAAGGATTGTTTTGGACTTTAATTCTTAGAGAAAAAATTATTTAGTCTTATGAAGAACAAAAATGAGAAAGTCATGCAATCGTTTATGAAGTTGATTCTAGTCAATTAAATTTAGGGTTTTGTTACTATTACGATTAAATGAAAATCTATTGTTAACTTCAAGTAGTAAGATATGTTTATTAAAAACTTAGTATTGTTATTAGATAAGGAGGTGAGAAAAAGTGTTAAATAAAAAGGCAGTTGTGATAACAGGGTTAACTTTGATTATTTTGCTTATTAGTTTTTCCAGTGTTATTGGCGCAACTCAGAGATTTACTAAAATAAATGTTTTTCCAAGAGACTTGGATGGAACCATTGTTCGGGATGGTGCTAATGGGTGGATTAAACTAAATTATGGGAGGTATGGTTATCAAATAGAGTCGAGAGCGCTAGAGCTCAGAAGATATACTTTCTATAGACTTGTTTATACAGAAGCTGACCCAAGTTCTGGTGAAGGTGCAGAGATTTATTGCATTGATGAGAGAAAAGCAAACAATATTGGTAATCTAAAAATTAAAACAAGTGAGTTTAGGCCTGTTTTAAATGAAATGAACTTTTGGATTGTTCTTTCAGAAGATGCCGATTGCATAGACCATAAAATGATTGCCTGGAACCCTGTTAATTATTTATTTTCAGAGTAGGAAAGCTTTTTTTAGAGAAAAAGGTCTTTAGTAAAAATTAGGTTTAATTTTTTTTCTTTTTTATATTATTGGTGAGTCATCAATCATTTCGCGAACATAATCTTTTCTTGCAAGGCCTTTTATTTGAGCTTTATTTAAATCTGCAACAACATATGGAACAGGAGTTGTTTTACTTTGCATAAAAGGAACATAAGGTATTTTTTGTTGTTCTAGTTCATTTACAAGTGCTTGAAGACCTGGCGCTATTAGGACTTCTTGTTTTTCTCTTACAGGTTTATTTGGCCCAAAACTTACTTGAGTTACTACTGATTCTTTATATTCTCTTTCTGCTATTATTTTTATAGGAATCCTATCTCCATTTAAAGAGACATCTTTTAGTTTTCTTTCAAGCCTTTTGTCTAACTTTGAATTTATCATTATTTTTGTTTGTTTTTGGGGGTTTAATAAGATTTCGGAAGGTTTCTTTTAAAGTAAATACTCTTATATACTTAGTAGATTTAGGATATTTGGAGGTATTTTAAAAAATGGCTAAATGGGGAAAATGGACTGCACTTGTTGGCGGACTTATTGCAGTAGTTGGACAATTTTGGGGCGCTAGCTACTACTTGCCACTAATTGGTGGAGTTGTTGCTATTATTGGTGCTTTAGGCACTGATTAAATAATTCATTTATTTTTTTATTTTTTATTTTATAAGATTCTAAGTAGTAAACATTAAAAACCCTAAAAGTTTAGGGAAATGAATAGGGGTGAGGATATTAATCATGTCAACACCTTATTCAGAGTATTATCGTAACAAAATGCAAGGAAAATTTGGTTCTGCTCAAAAAAAATTAGAACTCTCAAATTTAAACTCGCTTGAAAATTCTAGTAGTGAAAAAACCTTTAAATCCTTGCCAAAACATGAGTTTTTTGAACAAAGAGCAATTAAACCCTTAAGCAGAAAAGATATAATTATTGCGCTTTTACTTGCAGTACTTATTGTTACCTTTGCAGTTGTCTTGATTGCTTTAATTTTATTTCTTCCAAAAACTTCTTTTTATCCATATATTGTAATTGGATTTATTGTAGTTTCAGCTTTCTTATTCTTATTATTTTTTTATAAGAATTATGAAAAAATAATTGTTAAAATAAATCCTGTTTTTTTAATGACTTTTATTTATATTCTTTTAATCCTAAACATGTATCTTTCAAGCAATGTTTATTCTGTTGAATGGGGATTTCTTGGGTTTGTAATTGCAGCAGTTATTTTCTATGATGCAAGAATTGACTCCAGATTTTTAATACTTCCAGCATTGCTACTTTTAGGTTATGTTCCATTTTTACTTATTGCAAAGCAAAATGCAGTTGCAGAGACAATTGCGATTTATGTTTATTATTTCTTAGTTGTTGGAGTTGGACTGCAGTTAACTGAATATCTAACAAAAAATAATAATTATTTAGATTTTGAGGGTTTAATGACCAGACTTATTCAAAAGGATTGGGGAATAGCTCCGATAATTACAGGACTTATTGCAATTGGATTTACTGTCCTTAACAGATTTAAGGAAGTTGAAATCTGGAAATATAGTTTTATTTATTTATTTGTAATTAGTTTGATTATTTATTTTATCTCAACAATTACTTCAAAGAAAAATTGATTCTTGGACTTGGGTTAAAGTGAGTACTGAGAAGTTAAAAAAATCCTATGTTTTCTAGTATGCATAAGCTTAAAGAGGGGTAAAGCTGTGCTTATTTGATTAATATGAAACCTTCTGAACCTAATAAAAAATTCCAAAAGAAAATAATAGTTGATGTTAATGAGGAGATTTCAGCTCTTATTCGAAAAATTGAATTAAACTATGGAATTTCTCCAGAAGAAGCAATAAATTCTGTTAATATTTCAATTAAAAATTTAGGTTCTCCAAAGCA
>JBBACR010000022.1:0-17285 GCA_041656875.1 Candidatus Pacearchaeota archaeon | reverse complement strand
ATGTTAAAATTATTAGTAGAAAACTGAGCTTTTTTTAAATAGGAGATAAACAAGGATTATTAGAGTTATTAATGAGATTGAGATTCCTATTATGAACCTTAGAGGAATACGAGAAGGTTCTATCTGACTAAAATTGGATATCTTGTATAAATTTATACAATCATTTTGATAAACAGGAGTTAGACTTGAAGTTATAAAATTATAATTTTCTGGGTAATAGGCACATTTGTCATGTAAGATATATTCTACATTTGACTGCTCTAGACAAGAAATGCTTTTTTCGTATAGACAATTTGAGACTTGAGCAGTAATTTCATCTGCAGTACCCCATTTATCTGCTCCAATTATTATAGGCTCTTTTAATATCTGGTCAATTGGAACTGCTACTCTTCCATCTGAAGAAGAAGTTATTGACCAGGAATAAGTCAGATAGTTTTCAAAAGGCAAATAGATAATATTTCCAGTGATTGACTGCTGTTCTAGATAGTTATTTGTTTCATAGTAAGAATTTGGATAGCTAATAGGTTGAATTTGATTATTTAGTCCGATTAATGGATATGTATAAGCTAAGATAAATAAGACTAATAGTGAGGTTAGTATGATTAAATAGACTGGTTTTATCTTTGATTTAAGCTTTATTATTGTGATTGGAATAAAGTAAGCATAAGCTAATGCAATAAAAGAAACAAATTTATGACTGTCTCTAAAACCATTGAAAAAGGGAAGGTTTTGAAACAAAAAATCAAAAAATGGTTTTGTATATGGGTGAGATATTCCGGTTCCAAAAATAAGTCCAATCCAAAACAAAGTGAAAAAGAGCTTAGATTTTTTTGAAGTAGATAAAGAATAACCTATTAACATTAAAATGACTAGAGTAGAGAGCCCGATTATGCTTACATATAATGGGAGTTGTTTATATGGAACAGTTTCTGCTATTTCTCTCCAAAAACCATACATTCCAAGTATTTTTGAAACAGCTGGAGCATGTTCTGACATTTTTGGTGAAAAAAAGAATTCATGGTCTGAGTCAATTGTTGAAAACACTTTATTATCAAAAAATCCTTGTATCCAAAAGGAGTTTAGAAGAATTAAGAGTATGACTAGTAAAACAATTGAACCTATATATTTAGAGAGTTTTATTTTATCATTATCAAACCAGAAACTTGCAATAATAAAAATAATGAGATTAAGGGCAAAAAAGTGAATTGAAATTGAAGAACAAAGAGTAAATGCTATTGCTAGTTTGAGCATTGATTTTTTATTTAAACCTGATTCAAAA
The DNA here is from genome assembly GCA_041656875.1 of Candidatus Pacearchaeota archaeon. GTDB lineage: Archaea > Nanobdellota > Nanobdellia > Pacearchaeales > GW2011-AR1 > ARS1285. The sequence continues at coordinate 16,006 of JBBACR010000022.1, read as the reverse complement.
AATGCAAAAAGGTAGTAAAGATAAACAGGAACTGCAAGATAAGCAAGCAAGACTCCTAATTGACCTATCATAATTCTTGAATAAACAAAAGGATTAAAGAGATATATTAGTGAAAAGAGAATTGAGTAGACTAGTGGTTTATCTTTAAAGGTTCTTTTAATATAAAAATAAGAAACAAGCATTGCAATTAATATTGAAAATGTAAATAACAGGTAAAATAGATTCAAAGGGGTTGCAATTATCTTTAAAATATCAAATAAGGAAAAGACATAAGTGTAATTTGAAAGCTTGATAAACTTTCCAATGTCTAAATATGTTGGAGAAACATAGTCAACAAAAAGAAGGTTTGAAAATATGTTTTTTTGAAAAATTAAAAGCCAGATTGCTATTGGGACAAGATAGTCTAAATTGAGTTTGGAGAGGTTTTTCATTTGGATTATCACTCAAGAACTCTTTTTCCTTATCTAGGTTTTGTCACTACCTAATATTGATACTTATTTGCGGTTTTTAAAGGTTGCTTTTAGGTTAAAATAAAACCAGAAAACAGGGAAAAATATCAGTAGCTCATTGTAAAACAAAAAATGAGTAAATAATGCAAGAAGATGATGAGGGGGTAAGATAAGAAGATATGTAAAATAAAATGAAGACAAGGAAATTACCCTTTATTTTACAAAATATTATTTAAAGGGTAAGATTTATATAGTTAAACAATGTTTAAACATTATGGAACTTATAAGAAATGTTCAAAGATGGGGTAATAGTTCAGGAGTGTTACTTCCAAAAGAATGGCTTAATCGAGAAGTTAAAATAGTACTTGTAGAAAGAAGTCTCAATATAAACCAAGAAATCTTCGACATTTTAAGTCTATACCTAGATGATATTATCGGGATTTATATTACAGGCAGTTATGCTAGAGGAGAACAAGATGATAGGTCAGATATTGATATAATTGCAATATCAAACAGTGTGAAAAAAGAGATAAATTCTGGAATATATAATGTTTCGATAATACCTCTTGATACAATTGAAAAAACTATAAAAAATAATCCTATTATGATTCTACCCAGACTCTATGAGGCAAAAGCTATAACTAATGTGCAATTATTAAACAGACTTAAAGAAGTTAAACTAAATAAAAACTCTTTTAAGGATTTTATCAAAGATAGTGAAAGAATTATAGAAATAAACAGAGGACTTATCCAACTCGATAAAGAATTAAAATATCTAGAATCTAGCGATCTTATTTACTCTCTTGTTTTAAGACTCAGAGGTATTTATTTAATCAGATGTATTTTAGATAATCAACAATATTCTAACAAGGATTTTTTAAATCTGATAAAAAAATCTATTGGAGAAGACTATGCAATGGTTTATAATGTTTATCGAGATATAAAAGAAGATAAGAAGAGTAAATATCAAATTTTGGTTAAAAGTGCACAAAAATTATTAGACTTATTAAAAGAAGAGGTAGTTAATGCCAAAAAATATTCGAGGGGGTAATGTTTTTTCGCCTGATTAAAAATTAGATACCCCTATAGTTTTTAACATGCCCAAACGAGAAAAAAGACTTAAAAAAGGAATTGAATCAATAGAAGAACAAATTGAGATTCACAGAAATAAATTAAAGAAAGCTAAAGAGGATAATAATGAATATCTTGAAAAATATTATGAAAAAGAGTTAGATTCTTTAGAGAAAGTAAAAGATTTAAAAAAGTCTCAATTAGATAGGTAAATCTCTATTATTTCAAATCTAAAATGAAAGATTAGAAATAAATCTTTTGGTTACCACATGGTTACTTAGGTTACTATATTTTATAATGTACATAAATAAGAAAAGGTAATATTTTTAAATGACTTATTTTTAATAAAAATAAGAAGAGTTCTGATAAACCTTGTCTAGGGAAGAGAGTTTGAGAAGGAAGTTTAATATGAATATTGAAAAAATAACTGAACTAATAACAAAAGGAAATGGACATTTACAAGTGCCTGCTTACTTTCAGGTAGGAATTTTTGGACTAAATGCTAGTCTATTAAGGCAACTTTCTAGCAGAAATGCCCGAGGGCTTGATATTGGATGTGGAAATGGTTCTTTAGTTAAATACCTTAGAGAAAAAGAAGTAAGTTTTGAGGGAATTGATAGTCAAGCACCTGAAGCAGAATATTTTATGAAACAAAATATAACTGGTATGAAACCTATGGCAGGAGCAATACCAAGACCTGATAATCATTATGATTTAGTTGTTGCTTTTCAAAACATTATGCTTAATCGAGCATTTACTATTGGAGGAATACTTCATGACCCTACGAAAAGAGAAGGAGAGGCTTGGGAAATAGAAGACCATGAATCAAGAGTAAGAACAGGGCAGTTTATCCTTTATGAAGGAGCAAGAGTTGTAAAGCCCGGAGGAAGGTTTTTAATTTATCCTGAGGCAAAAAGAATTGATGACATAATTGGAAGGGGAATGCTTTCTATGCAGGGAATTACATATCATTCAGAAGATGTAAGTGAAGAAACTGCAAAAAAGTATATGAAATGGGAACTTGAAAAGTATGGTCTTGATGGAGACATGCAAAGAGAATACTTAGGCGAACAATATTTTGAAGATTGGGGACTTTACCAAAGAACTGTTGTGATGAAGAGTAAGTAAAAAACTAATTATTAATAATTTTATCTAAATTTCTTAAGTCCTTTTTTTAGTTCATATTCAAAGGTTTCTTCTACTTTTATTACTTGTTTTCTAAATAATAATCTTATCACAATAAGCATCATAATAATTATAAGAACAAGTTCTGGCCAGGGGAATTTAAGATTAACTTGAGGTGCTCCTCTAACAAGATAATAACCATCATCAGATAATTTTTCAACAGGGCATTTGCCTTCGGCAGTAATATATTGTTTGGCACATATTGAATTTACTACATTGGTTGGATTTGTTTTAATTACATATTCTTCATTCGTTTTATAATCTTCTGAATTCAATGAGGGAGTTATTGAGACAAGTTTGTGAACTTGAAGGTCGTCATAAAGATTTGTGACTGTACGGGTGCCGTCGCTATCGGCATAGAAAAAAACTGAAGCAGATGCCGATTTGTTTGTAAAAAATAAAATATTTGCATAATTTTTCCATTTAGAAGACGGCTCTATTTCTTGGTTTATTAAGCATCCTTTGTCCCCATTTGTCCAAAGACATATCCTGGGTCTTTCACCCTTATAACTAAACAAAAATAAATAAATATTACTCTTATCAAATTGATAAATCTCTTTACTGATACAAGCGCATTGATTTTCAGAAGTCAGATTTAAGGAATAATCTCCTTCGTATGCATCTTTTGATTTGGCTGCAAAGACTCTTGATTCTTCAGGATTTGCATTACAACAGTCCCCTGCTAAAGAGTTAAAATTTTCGAAATTTCCCTCTTTAACATAATTTATAGAATCGATTTTGTGAACTTCAGTAGGGATTACTTTATAGTTCATATAAGTTATGGTTATTAAGAATATTATTGCAATTAAAAGCAGGGTTGCAAATAGGTATCTTAGTGACTTTTTCATATTTTTCTCTTATAATTATAGTTTCATTAGTATTTCTATTTATCTTAATTAATTTCAGAACTCTTTATCCCTAGGGGCTTGCATTATATTGATTATTTGTATTTTTAAAGTTTACTTTTCATTTTCCAATCCCAAATTAAATAGATTATACACAGAATTAGTGTTATTAGAGATATAATTAATCCTAGATAAAAATATGATTGAGGTTGAAAATAGATTGTTAATTCATATGTTCCATCCGCATTTTTATTCAGCTCGGAGGGGTCAATTTGCCACCCATTTAAGAATCCATAGGATTTAAAATGAGCTTCATTAAAGACATAATTTTTATTCTTAAATCCTGAATACCATTTAAAGTCTTTAGAAGCTAGCTTCCAATTAGAGTTATAAGCCTCAGAAAAATATAAGTAAAATGGTTCCGTAGAATTAAAATAAATTTTGTATGAAGTAGAATCTATTTGTTTATAACGAACATTGGAGATCTTGGATTTATCGAGGTCTTTTAAGGACTGATTTATTGAAGAGATATAAATATGGTCTAGATATCCTTCATTTTCATAAACTTTTACTTCTTCAGTCCCAACTTCTATTTCAGTTAGATAGTTTAAATTATCTAAAGTATCAATGTAAAATTGAGTGCTGTTCCCGTAATCAATAAAAAAATCATCATCGTTTTTTGTATCTCTAAGGGGAATTATAACATATTTTATGGAGGATACATCTAGCAAGTTAGATGAATAATTTTTATTGTATATATCTATTACTTTATATTTCGCTGGCCAATCTGCTCCATAAAGCCGATAATCGGTTAGCTCTTTTAAGTCCCCTTCTACAGTTTCTATGTTACTTATTTTGGGATGATTATCTGTGTAAGTTCCCCACCGCGAATCTTTTGGAATCCATAATGTCCTGAAATATTCTTCTTGAGAAGAAATATAATCATTTAGTATCAAGTAATCTTCAGGTATCTCTCTTTGAACAAAAGTTCTACCCATTTTTTGATTTATAATTGATAGAGTATTAAACAAAAATAAACCTATAATTAAAGTTATTAAAATAAATTTTATAATTTTATCTATTCTAGTTTTATGTAGATTTTTATTTATCCAATCTGCAAATCCTGCTATTAAAACCGAGTAACTTATAACTATAAAAAAATAAAATTTTGAAGCTTCTCTAAATGCCTTGAATCCAGGTAAATTAGAATATAACCAAGTATATACTCCTGAGAAAGGTTGGTCTATTTGTTTAGATATTAATATTCCGATTAAAGCTATTAACCCAAAAAATATTATTAACCTATTTTTTCTATTCAAAATTAATCCTAAAAATGCAAAAAGAGGAATTAACCAGAAAAAAATTGGAATTTTTTGATTTATAAAAGAGGTAATTGATTCACCTGACCACCAGGGGTGATGTAAAGTTATTGAATAGGGAAACTTCCAGAACATGCTTCCGAATAAGTCCCGATCCAATAGAGCATTGCCGGTTAGACTATTGCTTTTCATTAAACTTAATATCCAAAAAAAGTTCATCAAAAATATTAAAAACATTATTAGTATAAATTTTATGGCAAAACTATTCGAATTCTTTGAAATATATTTTTCTTCTCCTAAGAAATATAGGAATAAGGCATATAGGCATAAGATTAATGCAATTACATAAAAACCTCTTGGTTCATAAGCCGAGATTATAAATCCGGTTATAGCTGATAAGGCAACGTATTTATTTTGATTAGTCTCAAATGTTTTTTTAATTAAATAAAATAAGATTGGAGCTATAGCATAGGCAGCCATTAGAGTTAGATGGCCACTATTAGAAAAAAGAAAGTAAGTATTATAAGAATAAACAATTGATCCAACAAATGCTGGAAGATTACTTTTAAAGTATTCTTTAAATAAAAAATATGAGGATAATGATGCAATGATTGCCGCGGGCAATAGATGAACTATTCTTTCACTAATGTTATAATTCCACCCTAAAAATTTTGCAAATAGGCCATAGATTATATAAGTGGGTGCTTGACCAAGATCTAGTACTAATCCTCCAAACCCAGTATTACCCCTCCAGGTATTAAGAAATCCAAGATAATGGTCAATTACTGCTTCTTTTACCGCATAGGGCCAGTCGCCATTAGTTATTATACCCCAATTAAAGATCCATTTATTGTAAACTATTAAAAATATAATTACTAAAGTTATCAATAAGTATTCTTTTTTAACAAATTTTTTAAGTTCATTTAACATTTTTTATAAATTGCAAATATTTGCCCCCCAAAAAGAATTTTCTCAGTTAAGATATTATTTTTAAAATAAAATGAGTAAGGTGTTGAAAGAGTAACTTTCTTCAAGCCAGATCTTCTTAAAAAGAAATCTAATGTATAGGGAGTAAAAAGAACTGAGTGAGTTTTATCTATTTCTCCATTATAATCCTTGTTTTTTAACAAAAATCTTAAAAAACTGTTGGCATTGGGGGTAGTTATTACTAAGAATCCCTTATTTTTAAGATTATTTTTAATGATTGCTTTTAAATTTGATAAATTATCTAAATGTTCTACTACATCGAATAATGTTATTATATCAAACTTAATTTCTTTGTTTATCTTGCTTTTGTTTAGGTCTAAAAACTGAAAGTTATTTTTTATTTGGGGGTTAATTTTTTTACATTCGTTAATTGCATATTCAGATATATCAAATCCATAACAAATATTTTCTGGAATTAAATTTTTTAAAAATGACCCTCTTCCACATCCAATATCTCCGATTATTTGTTTTTTAAGACAAATATTTCTTTTAGACATAAATTCTAAATATTTTTTAAATACTTTTTCTTGTTTTTCTGAAAATTCGTTAAAATATTCACGTTGATATTGTACTTTCATTTTAAATCCTTAAACAGTTTACTATATTCTTTTGCAGTTTTATCCCAACTAAATTTCTTAGAAAAATTATAATTCAAATTTATTAATTTTTCCTTTTCTTTATTTTTAAGTTTTATTAGATTACTCATTTTGTTAGAAATGTCTTTTAAATCATAAGGATTAACCAGCCATTTCTTATTAGGGGTTATTTCTATTAAAGAGCTATTGTTAGAAGTTATTACCGGACATTTACAAGCCATTGATTCAAGAACTGGAAAACCAAATCCTTCGTAAAATGAAGGATATATAAAAAATTCTGCATTTTGGTATAAATTTATTAAATCTTCTTCCTTAGCATACCCGAATAGAATTACTCTTCCTTTTAACCCTAACTCTTCAATTTTATTTTTTAATAATTCTAATTGTTCCTCCGGCATATATCCGGCTATTACATATTTTAAATCTTTAAGGTCTTTATTTTTTGAGAATGCTTCAATTACACTATAAATATTTTTTCTTTTGGGGTGAGTTGTTATGGATAGGAAATATTTGCTTTTAATTAGTCTAGTTTTTTTATTTCTTTTGAAAAAGATTTCATTGACTCCTAAATGAATTACTTTTATTTTGTTTTCTGGAACATTATAAAATTTTAAGATGTCTCTTTTTGTATTTTCGGATACTGAAACTATGACTTCTGCGTTTTTAACAGATCTTGCAGTTCCTAGATTATAGTATAAATTAAATAATTTTGAATGATTTTCTGGAAATATTTTAAAAGATAAATCATGGATTGTTACAATATACCTAACATTTTTCTTTTTAAAAAAGGGAATAATATTTGAAGCTCCATGGAATATATTAATACCTTCTTTTTTTATGAGTTTGTTTATCAGAAATAAATCAAAAAGAGGATATAAAAAAGATTTATCGGCTGCCTTAATAATTCTAGTTTCACCTAGACTTTTATTGTTATTTGTTTGAAAGAATATATATTCATAATCGCTTTTTTTTAATAAATTTTCATATAATGATTTAATAAAATAAGGTATTCCAGTATTTGCCTGTTGATATATTCGTGAATTAACTCCGATTATTGTTTTATCCATGTTTCTAGCTCCTTACAATTTTTATTCCAGTCATTGTGCTCTTTTGCAAACTCTAAAGCTATTGTTTCTTTTGATTTTCTTAGTTCAGGATTAGCGATTATAAAATCAATTTCTTTTGCAAGTTCGATGGGAGTATTTTTTTCAGTAATTATGCCGGTCTTATTTGTATTTGCATCTCTGAGTCCATCAATATTATATGTAATTGCTATTGTTCTGTTTGCGTTAGCTTCTGTAACAATTAGGCCCCAGCCCTCTTTGACACTTGTGACCAGAATTGCAAGCGCTTCTTGCATTAATTTATTTCTTTGTTTGTTATCTATATTTTTTGTGAAAATGACTCGAGGGGTTAGATTTAATTTATTTGTTAATTTCTCTAGATAATCTTGATATTTTTGACTTCCATTTCCGACTATTACTAATTTTGTTTGTTTATTTTTTATTCTAGATAAAGCTTTAATGCAGTCGTCAACTCTTTTACTTTTTGTAAGTCTTCCTACAAATATTACATAATTTTGTTTAGTTTTTGAAGCAGTTAATGGCTTAAAATCAATTTGATTTTCTAAAACTTTTATGTTATTTGGATTCATCCAAGCATATTTGACTAAATCTTGTTTTGATGAATTTGATACTGTGAAAGTTTTCGTGTTTGAATATAATTTTAGATAAATTCTTTCTGATAAGTTTCCTATAAGTGATATTGGAAAAGGCATTTCATAGAACCAAATATTTAAGCATAATTGGTGGAAAAATGCAACTCTTTTATTTTTTTTAATAAGTAAAGGAGTGAAAAAGGGAACAGTATTTACTTGATCTATTATAATATCAAATTTATTTTCATTCTTTTTTGCATATAACAAGCCTTTTAGATAAACTCCTAGGGAGTTTCCGCTTCTTATTATGTTGTATCCATTATATTTTTCATTGGATTTTGAACATTTATATTTTGCGGTGAATAGTGTTACTTTATGTCCTGATTTTACAAGACTCTTTAAATAAATATCAGTTACAACTTCTGCTCCACCTTTTTTTGGATGAAACATATCTTTCCATGCAAGCATTAGTATTCTTTTTTTCATCTTAGATTATTCCTCTGAGATAAATATCTCTGTATTGCAATTGGGCATTTATTTTTATGATCTCCTTTATACTCATATTCACATCCTGCTTGTGTGAATGAGGGGCAGCTGTTTGCATAATCACATAACCTGAGGTTTTCTTCACTCATGTGATCAGGTTGAGATGATATTTTTTCTATGTCAATTTTCATCTTAGCTTAACTCCAAAAGCTAAAAAGCTTAAATTTGAAACCTTTTTTCTTTTCTGGATTTTTATTTAGGTCTTGAATTAATTCTATGTCTGAATAATCGTCTCCATTTTTCCAGCCCATATTTTTATGAAATGCACGTTGGTAATAGTTAAGAAAGGAATATCTATATCTTATTGCAAGAACATCAAGAAACATTCCAAAAATATCTTTTAGCTTTATTGTAGATTTCTTGTCTTTGTCTGTAAAAGCATTATAATCTATATGGAGCGGAGCTTCTACTGTTCTAAAGCCGTGTTTTTGTGCTAGGAAACACAATTCTAAGTCAAAACCATAACGCTTTACTAAAACAAGGGGCATAATTATTTCTAGAACTTCACGTTTGATTAGTTTTAGGCCTGATTGAGTATCTCTAAGTTTTACTCCAAGTATTAACCAGGAATATGCAAGAAATCCCCATGATAATATTTTTCTTGACAGCGGATAATGCAATTTTGAGAAAGGATGACGCTTGCTTCCTATTACCAAGTCTGCTGTTGCCATATAAGGAACAAAGTTTCGCAGCTGGTCTGGATGAATATCTAAATCACAATCAATAAATGTTACATAATCTCCTGTTGAATGTTCAAATCCATATTTTAATGCATAGCCTTTTCCTTTATTTTCATCATAGCCAACAACTTTTATTCCAGAAACTTTCATTGATTCAAGCATAGAATTATCAAGCTGACCATCAATAACAACAATTATCTCATTATTTGGAAAAACTTTAGCAACAGATTTTTTCATTTCTTCTAAATTCTTTGCAATGAATTTTTCTGCTTTGTATACAGGTACAATGACTGAGATTTTTTTGTCTTTCATTCTTTCGTATTTTATCTTTTCTTGGATTTTTGTTTCCATCTCTTTTTCCTCAGTCCTAGGTTTAAATTATGATATTTTTAATATTCTGAAATATCTCCCCTATCTCTTACTTATTAATACTGTGATGTTATTGACAAGTTACTATTGTCAAAACTTTAGAATTATATGCTAAAACCTGTTTTTAAACCTTATGTCTGTTGTTACTTTCAAATGGTTAAATGATAAAATTTATAAACCGGCAAAGGTGATAATTCTAATGACAAATCATGCTGGACCAAATCAGAGAGAGGCAACATCTGTAGAGATTGCTGAGATAAAGCAATATTATAATGCCTTGGAGGAGATTAGTGAAAAAAAGTATAATGCTGAGACTAGAATACATAATATTTCTAAAATGAGTTATTTAGGGGCAGGTTTTCTTGTTATGGCAAGTTTTGTAGGAATTATGGGAACTATTGCTGTTAATCCAAATAGTAATAATCCTTCTGTTAAAGAACATAGACAGGTTGAAGAAAAGTTAAGAAATTTACATGATTATAAAAATCAAGTTCCATCTTTTTATTTTGCACCTGAATTAAAACCAGCTCTCAAAAATTTATCAAAGGATCTGGATAATCTTGTTTCTGAAAATCAGAGTAAACTTGAAGCTCTTGAAAAAGCACCTGATTATGTACAAGATAGGGAATGGTTAAGTAAACATGGAGATATTTTTGCTTGGGGCACTTTTGGGGCCCTAGGGCTTGCAGCTGCTACTGCTGCTGCACAAATCTCTGCATACTGTATGAATGCTAGATTATTTAATAAAAGAAGAAAAAATATTTTGAGACCTTCTTGCCTTGATTCTCAGGCTTAAACATAATTATTTTTTAGATTTCTTTTTATTTCTGAATTTTCTGATTAACTGAATTATAATAAGCAAAATAACTATTGCAATTATTATAATTGCAGGAAGCCAAATTCTTTGATTTGATAATGAACCAATAAAAGCACCAGTTATTACTGATATTCGGGTTGGACTTGTTTTGGACTCTTCTGAGGTCTGAACTAAAGAGTTAGTATCATTTATATTATTGTTATTATCTGGAGTTGTTACAATACACTTTAGTGTTTCTTCAGGTTTTGTTTGATTCTGACAATCATTTCTTATTTTAGTACAAATTCTTGTTTGAGTAGAGTTTTTACATTCTGTCCACTTTGTACAATTCCACATACTTGAAAGACAAATTGGTAGAGAACTTGAACTTGAATAACTTCCTCCGCCACCACCGCCCCCTCCTCCTGAAGAGCCTCCACCAGTATTTCCTGTATCTGTAGGATTAGTTGGGTCTGTAGGATTAGTTGGGTTAGTCGGATTATTTGAAGTAATTGTAATAAGTCTTTTTTCTGATGAATAATTTTTTGATGGATTACTTACTTTACTAATGCAGTTTATATTCCAGTAATATGAACCTGCACTAAGATTTTGAGCAATTGTATTTTGAGTGTTTGAAATACCTGGGGCTGATGTTGAATTTGTTGAATTTACAATGTTTCCATTAATCCAAAGATTACAGGTTTTAAGAGTCGTACTTGAAAGATTAGACAAATTATAAGAAAATAAAATTATTCCTTCACTAAATGAAGACTGATTTGATGGAGTTAAAGCATTTACATTATAAAAAGCAGGATTTGTTGAATTAGTCGAGTTATTGTTATTATTAGTTGAATTCGGAGAGATTATTAGATTTCTAGTTTCTGAATAAAAAGAACCTCCTGATTTATTTGTACATCTTATATACCAAGCATAGTTTCCAGGACTAGACGGATATACATTTACCTGGATAATATTTACTGAAGAGCTTAATTTTGTCTGGTTTGAAGCAAATTGATTATCATTGATAAATAAATTACAATATGAAAGCAAGCTAGAATTTGTAACTTTAAATTTAAATGCTATAGAATTAGTTGAAGTAACTGTAATATTATAGTTATTTATTGGCTCTGTCAAGGTTATATTAATATTGACCTGAGTTGGATTTGGGTTATTAATATAAACACATTCTCCTGAACCAGTATTACATGCATTAGGGTTGGCTGGGCAATAGACTCCGGGCGTAGATTCAGAGATGCAATATTGACAGAGGCTTTTAGTACAAACTCTGTCCGGAATTGCAGAATTACAAAGAGAAAATCTTGCTGTTTGACCTTTTGTTAAACACAAAGGATATACTCCAAGAGCAGTTGTAGAATTAATTAATAAGAAAAGCATTCCGATTAGAATTATTAGTTTAATTTCATGGCCTAATTTCATTAGGTTATTATTATAAAATCATTTTTAAATATTTAGGTAATGCTATGACTATAAAGTAACACTATTGACTAGCAGAAAATAATGTGTGTATTAGAATATGAGAAATAAAACATTTTATGTTCTAAAGAAAGGCTTAAATATATCTTATCCTAGTTATAATCATCAAATCCCAGGTATGTCCTTTTAGGTAATGCCGGGCTTACAAAGTTTTTATAAATAATATTTTTTGTTAAAACCTTATTTATAAAAAATGCTCTTTTTTAATTAAAATTTTAATTTTACAGGCTTTCCATAAATGATTTGAAAGAGAAAAAGAAGATTTTCTTTTTTTATCTGTAAAGTATGCTAAAATTGGATTTATTCCATCTTGTTTTATATCTTTTATAATTGGAACAAAATCCGTATCTGCTGTAATTATTATTATTATATTCTTGATATTCATTTTATTTGGAACCCTTAAAAGATCCATAGTCATTAATGTATCTACTCCTTTTTGTTGGAAGCTGTTATCAATCTTTTGGCATCTACCTTCTCTTATTATAATTTGAGGTTTTGAAGACTTTAATTTTTCTATAAACTTATCATAATTTCTTTTTCTTTGATTTTCCTCTTCCGAGGGATTTGGATTTTGAAATGGCGGGGCAGTATAATAATATATTTCCTTAACAATAAGATTTTTCTCTTTTGCTAGATTAATTGCAAACCTTTCAATTTTATATTTAAGAGGCATACCCTTGCCAAAATATTTAGAAATATAGGATAAATAACCTGCATCAATAAAAAGAACTGTCTCTTCCATTATATAAAAAGCATCAGGTAACCCTTTGAGGATCACCTGGGATTATGTTAACTATATCAATGATAAAGGGTATATAAGATTATCTATAGTTAATTTTTTACTTTATATTATTCAACAAATCATCTTTGTTTATAATCAAGAATGAAACTAAAATAAATATATTTGTTATAAGAAGTATTTTAATTATGTCCATTAAAGTGTTATGGAATAGATAAATTCCAACTATTTCAAAGATTATTCCAATTGTAAAGATATAGATAAATGAATATTTTTCAATTGCAAGATTATAAGTCATGAAAATCTGTATTATTGAATAAATTCCAAGGGAAACTCCAAACAAAAGTATTAGAGGAATTGAATCAAGATAAGCTTCACCATAAAGCAGAGTTACAATAAATGTTGGGGCAATATAAAATATAAGACAACCCAGTACTACTAAAGTAGTTGTATAAAGAATTACCTTAAAGAAAAGTTTTGAAGTATCTTTTCCTTTTGACCTTAAGGAAACGAGTTTTGGAAAAAGCGGACTTATTAAAAAAGATGAACCAAACCAAATCATCTTTCCTATCATTCCTGCTGCAGCATAAATCCCTGCATCTGATGACGAAAAATAATGTTTTACTAAAATCTGGTCAAGAGTAATAATAAATATAAAAATCATAGAGGCAAAGAAAACTGGAATTGCATAAAGATATACTTTTTTGCTATCAAATGGTTGTTCTTTAATTTCTTTTAAAGTTGATTTAATTGGAATATAAGCAATAATAACAGTTGCAATTGTTCCTATCAGTATTGCTGTTAATGCTCCATTTATTTTAAAGCCAATAAATACAAAAAGAATTGCAAGTACAAATTTTAAAACTGTAGAAACAAATCCTGAATTATTCTGCCAAACAAATTTCTGAAGTCCATTTAGTATTCCTGTAAATAAAACTCCAAGAAAAAGGAAAAAAGTAGTAATTCCTACAATTATTATTTCTGAATAACTTGAAATGTTCATAAAATCAGCAATAAATGGAGTAAGAAGCAAATAGACTCCAAGGCCGATAAGTCCAAATAAAACAGTTTTTTTAAATCCTGCATAAAAAAGACTTTTGACTTTTCCTAGTTGATTCTTTCCATTAAATTCAGCAACTTGTTTTGCAATTACTAAATTAAAAGTCTGGGTTGAAAATGAAGCAATATAAATAATTGCAAATAAACTCCCAAGGATCCCATAATCTTCTGGTCCTAGCATTCTTCCCATAAATAAATGATAAAGGTAATTGAATACTGCAGATATTGCTGCAAAAAAGAAGAATAATATTCCTGCCCCTAAAAGTGCATTTTCATCTTTTGAACTAATAGAATACTTAATTCTGGTATGAAATTGTTTTATTTTTTGTTTCATTTTAACAGAGATGATTATAAGTTGCCTTTTTATAAGTTACTAGTATATTTAAGAAAGTTTATTTATTAATTCATCTATTTAATCAGAACTTAGTAGTTAAACTGGAGTATGTCTAGTTATTACTTAAAAATTACACTAATATAGAAATGTTTAAAAAGGGGCTATTTCTATTTTATCATATAATCAAGAAGATGTGATGGGCGATTTAACAAAAAAGTAAGAGTTGATTACCTATCTAACATGGAAAAACTAAAAGGTCTTGGAAAAGAAGGAAAGAGTGGAAAGATTATAGCACTGGTATTAACCGGATTACTATTATTCATATTAATTTTTTCTGCACCTGCAAAAGCTTATGTTCTTAATGTAAGTGCAGATAAAACAGAAGTTTCAAGAGGTGGAGATATTTCATTTAATACTGGAATTAGTGTTAGTTCTTCTGAAAATTCAAATATTCAAAATCTTGTTTTAGAATTAGTTGGACTTAATGGGGCTAAAACTTATTCTTGTGTTTTTGATGTTAATGGGGCTATATTAAGCGGATGTTCTGGAATGACTATAATAAAAACTTCTGATCTTGGTTATGGCTATGGTTATAGTTATGGTTATGGCTCAAGCGGAACTCTAGGATATAAAATAATTCTTGATACAACAGATTATAGCACAGGAGATTATAGAGTAAAGCTTAATGCATCTATTAATGGAAACCCTTATTCTCAAGAAGGACAAATAATTACAATAAATAACAAAGGTTCTTCAGTAGGAACACTTTCAGGATCTAAACACTATACTTCTGATGGAACTTTAAATGATTATGATAAAATATGTTTAAATGCATGGAAATGTACAGAATGGAGTGCATGTAATAATGGGGAAGAAACAAGAATATGTGGCCAAACAATGGCAGACTGTTTACTTACTCCAAAACCTTCTGAAGTTCAAAGATGTGCAATAACTATTGAACAACCTTCTAATTATTATAACAGCCTTAGAATTGGCTCAACTAATATTGAACAAAAGGTTATTAGCGAAAACAAATTTGCAGGTATAACTGAATCTATTATAGTTAGCAAAGGAGTTGCTTTAAGCCCTTTGATAATTGCATTAGTTTTGTTAATCGCAATCATGATTGGACTTCTACTTGGGATAATTATGGTTAGATCACTAAAAAGACAAAGAAAAATTAAGCAAATAAGAAGACTTAACAGAGTCAGATACAGACCCTTAAAAAAATAATTTCTAGTTCAAAGTTTAGAGTTGCCTTTATAATCCTTGTGTTAATATTGGTTAGTGAAAAGTTATTTTAAATTCTATTTTTCATTTTTTTCTTTTACCACTACTGTTTGATAACGCGAATTTATATAGAAGTGGTAATTATGTTAATTATAAAAATAAGTGACTAAACTTTAAGGACCTAAAAAAAGAGACTAAAAAGAGTGAACATGAAAAAAGAGGGTTTGATTAAAATTGGAATATCTTCTATTACTGTAATAGTATTATTCATCCTTGTTTTTTCTTCTCCTGCACAAGCATTTCTTATTGGACTTACAACAACTGATACTACTGTTTCAAAAGGAAACATTATTGATTTTATTGCATTTTTAAAAATAAATTCAGATGAGTTTGTTAATGTAGATTATATTAATCTTAAAATAAATAATAGTAATTCAACTAGTGATTGCAAATTTCTTTTGAATGGGACAATTGTTAGTGGTTGCTCTGGTATTACTATAATACCTTTTACTCAGTCTACTTTTTCTGCACAGTATGGATATGGTTATGGTTATATTTACGGATTTAACTCTAACTATGGTTATGAAGCAGGTTATGGGTATGAAGACAATTCAAATTATGGCTATGAGGAGATCGGAAGAGCACACGTC
>JBBACR010000021.1:0-20455 GCA_041656875.1 Candidatus Pacearchaeota archaeon | reverse complement strand
TTAGAACTGACTTCTTTTCTTATATTTTGTATGAAGTAATTTTTCAGCTTTTTTACTTAACGGGTAATCAAGATATTCTTTGTATATTTGTTTAACAACAGGATTTTCATGAGATTTTCTGAGTTTGTCTTTGGAATCAGAACTATAAAGTGCAGCAGCTCTTTTTTTTATAATTTCAGTATTAGTTGGTATTGGTTGTCCTCCCCCCCCAACACATCCCCCTGGACAAGCCATGATCTCAATAAAATGGTAGTCATGACATTCTTCGATTAGTTTTCTTACATTTGCACCCCCATGGGCTGCTGCAAATTTGATTTCTCTTCCATTTATAGTAACCTTTCCCTTTTTTATTCCATCCATGCCCCTTATTACTTTAAAATCTGGATTTTCAAGTTTTTGTTTTGTTCCAATTTCATAAGCAGTTCTAAGTGCTGCTTCCATTACCCCCCCTGTTGCTCCAAAGATAGTTGCAGCACCAGTTGAAACTCCTAGAGGAGAATCAAAATTTTCATCTTTAATATTTTTAAAATCTATATTAAAATGTTTTATTAATTTTGCAGCTTCTCTTGTTGTGAGCACAAAGTCAACTCCTGAGTCAAGTTCTACTCTTGTTGATTCAAATTTTTTTGCAGTGCAGGGCATTATTGAGACTACAATAATATTTTTTTTAGAAAGATTTGCTTTTTTTGCATAATATGTTTTTGTTAAAATTCCAAGCATTTCATGAGGGCTTTTGCATGAAGACATATGATTAAATAAATCCTGATAAAAATGTTCCATAAATAAAATCCATCCAGGACAACATGTTGTAATCATTGGAAATGGTCCGCCTTTTTTTAGTCTTGCGAGAAATTCAGAAGCTTCTTCCATTACAGTCATGTCAGCTCCAAGATCAACATCAAATACTTTTTCAAAACCACATTTTCTAAATGCAGCAACCATTTTTCCAGTAACAATTGTTCCAGGAGCATAGCCAAATTCCTCACCAAGTGAAGCTCTTATTGAAGGTGCAATTTGTACTATTACATGTTTCTTTTTATCGCTCAAGGCTGCTATAACCTCTTTAATATGTTCTCTTTCACTGATTGCTCCAACAGGACAATTAAGTATGCATTGTCCACATTTAATACAGGAGACACTTGCTAGATTTTTTTCAAAATAAGGAGTAACATGCTCATTATATCCTCTTCCTGCAAAGTCAATTGCATAAATTTCTTGTATTTTGGCACAGGTATCAACACATCTCCCGCAATTAATACATTTATTGTTATCTCGAACAACTGAACTTCCAAGGTCCTGCTTATAATTTTTTGTTTTATCAAATCTAAATTCAGTCAAACCAACTTCTTTTAGTAATTTACATAATTCATCTGACTTTGTTTCTACTAAACAGGATTTTCCATGATTTGCCATCATAAGCTCTGTATTTCTTTTTCTTGCATTTTTTGCTTTTTCAGAGTCAGTTACTATTTTTGAGCCTTCTTTTGGATAAGTTGAACACGATGTAACCAGTTTTCCATTCATTTCAACAAGACAAATTCTGCATCTTGCCTCTGGATGAATATTTTCTTGTCTACACAGTGTAGGTATAATAATACCATTGTCCTTACAAATATCATATAGTGTCTTATTTCCGTCACATTCTATTGCTTTTTCATTAAGTGTTATTTTCATTTTACAAAAATTTACCTCTTTATTAATTCTTCAAATTCATCTGGAAAGTTATGCATTGCACTTATAATATGATTTGTTGAAGACTGTCCAAGTCCGCATAAAGAAGTTTCTTTTATATGCATTGCAAGTTCTTTTAAAAGTTCCAAATCTTTTTTTTCACCTTTGCCAGCCCTTAGTTTTTTAAGTAACAATAATATTTGGATTGTTCCTTCTCTGCAAGGTGTGCATTTTCCACAAGATTCAAATGTATAAAATTTGGAAATTATATAAGCCATGTCTATTATAGATATTTTTTCGCCAACTACAATAATTGTGCCAGCTCCATGAATACATTCTTCCTTGCATATATTTTCAGGAGTAAGTTCCATGTCTTTGTATTCCATGCAGCCCCCAAAGCAACCAAAATAAACTGCCTTGGGTTTTCCAGCAGGTTCTGCTTTTTTTACAACTTCAGTTAATTTTGTCCCAACTTTAAACTCATATACTCCTGGTTTTTTAACAGATCCAGACACAGAAAATAATCTTAAATCAGGGTCATAGTCTGAAAAACCAAGGGCCTGAGCAATATTAACAAGAGTTTCAACATTATTGATTACTGTTGGTTTTCCAAATAATCCTTCTACAGGTGGAAATGGAGGTTTAAAATAAGGTTGGCCTCGAAAGCCTTGTATTGATTTTATTATAGCGGTTTCTTCTCCACAAATATAAGCTCCAGCCCCCATAACAATTTTAATCGAAACATTTGTTTTTGATTTTTTTATAATACTGCTTATCTCTGTCCTAAGATTCTTTAGAAGTCCCTCATATTCCCCCCTTAAATAAATAAAAGCTTCAGATGCACCTATTGTTTCAGCTGCAATAATAATCCCTTCAATAAGAGTCTCAGGATTTTTAATTAAAATAAGTTTATCTTTAAATGTTCCCGGCTCCCCTTCATCTGCATTGCAAATAACATATTTTTTATCAGATTTTGTTTCTATTGCATATTTCCATTTATCAGAAACAGGAAAAGAAGCCCCTCCGCGCCCAACAACTCTTTTTTTATTTAAAGTTTCAATTACTCCAAGAGGTCCAAGCGTTCTTGCAACCTTTAGTGCTTTTAATTGTGTTTTTTTTATTATTTGCATTTTCTCAAGATGATTTTTAATTTTTTTTCATTAAGTTTAGTATAAACCTTTCCATTAAGAAGCATGGCAGGAGGTGAGTCACAACATCCAATACATGAAGTTTTCTTTAAGCTAAATTTTCCATTTTTAGTTGTCTCCCCTATGTCTATTTTTAATTCCTTTTTTAAAAAAGTCTCAAGATTCCAAGAACCATTTAAAAAACAAGAAGGTGAAGCACATAGTTCAATTATATACTTACCCTGTTTTTTTGTATTAAACATCGAATAAAATGTTGCAACCCCATAAAGTCTTGATAATGGAATTTTTAGTTCAAGACTAAGCTTTTTAAGTGCTTCCTCTGAAAGATAACCTTCTTTTTTTTGAATTTCCCTAAGTCTATTGATTAAAACTGTTTCCATGCTCTTTTTTACTATTAAAAATAGTATTTTAAGAATTTAAATCTTTCTTACAAAAACTATTTAAGCACTAAATTGCTTTTTATTTAGTAGAGGTGAATAATGGAAATTATAAAAAAACCCTGGGGTCATGAAAAAGTGTTTTCTTTTAATGAAATTTCTACTGTAAAAACTCTTAATGTAAACCCAAATCAGTTATTAAGTTTACAAAAACATAAAAAAAGAAAAGAACTGTGGTATTTTTTAACTCCTGGTTATGTAGAACTAGGTAAGAAAAAGAAAAAAGTAAAAAAAGGCGAAACTGTTATTATTAATAAAAATACTCCTCATAGATTATTTGCTAAAAAAAGCCCAGTCAGTGTTCTTGAAATTTCCTTTGGAAAATTTGAATGGGATGATATCATTAGGCTTGAGGATAATTACCATAGAGAAGGAACTACTAAAAAATGAAAGTTAACAAAATTAAAGCAAGTAAAAAAATAAAAGCTCACAAAGTAATTGCAGTTGATTTAGGCGGAACTAACCTTAGGGTCTCTCTTGTTCATGGTAATAAAATATTAAGATATGTAAAAAATGACACTCCAAAGACAAAAGAAGAACTTTTGAAAGTTATGGACGATTCTATCTCATTATTAATGTCAAAGGATGTAAGGGGTATTGGAGTTGGCTCTCCAGGTCCGCTTGCAAACGGTATTATTAAAAATCCTCCAAACCTGCCTCTTAGAAATTTTAATTTAAAAAAGCATTTAGAAGATAAGTTTAAGAAAAAAGTAGTAATCGAAAACGATGTCCATTGTGTTGCTATCTCCGAAGCAAGATTAGGATGCAAAAAAAAGAACTTTATTGTTGTTGCATTTGGAACAGGTATTGGCGGAGGAATAATCATAGATGGAAAGCTCTATCTTGGAGAAGACTTTGCAGGAGAAGTAGGCCATATCAAGGTAAAAAGGGGAAAGTTTTTTGAAACTCTTTGGCAGGAAACAAGAAAAAAAATACATTCTAATTTTGGAAAAGATGTTCTAATAATAGACTTAATGAAGATGAAAGATAAAAAAGCCCAAGAACTGCTTGAAGACATGTATGATTATATTGGAATGGGACTTGCCTCATTAATTAACATATTTGATCCAGAAATAGTAATTTTAAATGGTGGAATAAAAGAAGCAGGAGAGCCTTTGATTTTAAAAATAAAGGAATCTACAAAAAAATATACAGTTCTTCCTCATCAAACAGAAATTGCTTGGTCTAAACTCGAACATCCCGGAACAATGGGGGCAAGTTTACTAATAAAATGAAAATTCATTCTAAATTTTCAAATACTTATTATAAGGGGTATAATTTCATAAAATGATAAAAAAAGTTAGAGCACCAGTAAGACTCGATTTTGCAGGCGGAACAACCGATATAAAGCCATTTACAGATATCTACGGAGGCGCAGTACTTAATGCAACTATCAACCATTATGTGGTTGGGGAACTTGATGCAACTTCTACAACTACTCATTTAGAATATACAGGAAGCATTCCAACTTCATCAGGTCTTGGGACTTCAAGTGCAATGAATGTTGTTTTTATTGCATTGATTACACATCTTAAAGACAAACATAAAATTTCAGAAGCAGTATATAATTTAGAGCATTCTATTTCAGAGTCAGCTGTCAATGGAAAACAAGATATGTATGCAGCTGCATTTGGTGGTATAAACTATATGGAGTTTAAAAAAGACAAAGTTCAAATTCATTCTCTAAATTTAAAAAAAGAAATTGTCGCAGAGCTAGAAAAAAGACTTGTGCTTATCTATTCAGGAAAGCCCCATTTATCTGGAAGTTCAAACAAGGCAATGATAGATAATCTAATCAAGGGTAAAAACGATGATAACTTATTAAGAATAAAACACATTGCAGGAGAAATGAAAAATGCCCTTCTTCTTGGTGATTTGAATAAATTTGCAGACTTAATGAATCAGGAAACTGTTGAAAGAGCTAAACTTTCTAAAATAACACTTTCTCCTCAACTAAAATCAATCATAGATTCTGGAAAGAAAAATGGGGCTATTGGAGCAAAGATTTGTGGTAGTGGGGGCGGAGGAAGCATCCTTATGTTTGCAGAAGACAAAAAAAAATTAGTTAAACACTTTGGAAGAAAAGTTATTCCCTTCAAATTTGATTTTGAAGGATTAAAGTGGTTAAATTAATTCTTAGAATTAATGCATAGCTTTTTGCTTTCTCTTATGTTCTTCTAGAAATATTCTAGCCATTAAATATGAAATAGTAGATTCTGCACCTTGATTTAAGTTTACAGAATGTTTTCCAAGTCCATCATAACATCCGCCTGTTGTTTCATCATACATCATTTGTTTTAAATGATTTTTTCCAAGAAACCAATTAAAAGCAAGAATTGCCTTAGTATAATATTCTTTTTCTTGGGTTAGACTATAGGCTGTTAAAAAAGTCAAGATAATACATGAAACATCAAGTGGTTGTTGGTCAAAAAATGCTCTTTCTCCATTTCTTTTATACCATCCATTTTGTC
This sequence comes from Candidatus Pacearchaeota archaeon, assembly GCA_041656875.1. GTDB lineage: Archaea > Nanobdellota > Nanobdellia > Pacearchaeales > GW2011-AR1 > ARS1285. The sequence goes on along the minus strand of JBBACR010000021.1, from coordinate 14,728 downwards.
CGATTGGACAAAATTCTCCGTCAACTAGCATGAGATTTGTCAAAAAGTCAAGACTTTTTTTTGCAACCTCAAAATATTTTTCATTTCCAGTTAATTCATAAGCAAAGAACAATGCTTCAGGAAGAGTAGAATTTGAATAAGTTAGATATGGTTCAAACCATTGCCAGTCATTTGAAGATTCATGATCATAAATATTTACTAGTTCATTTGCAAATTTAGTTAGTTTAGTCAATATTTCAGGATATCCATAACTTTTATAGTAGTAATAAAGTCCATTGATGCAAAAAGCTTTTGCTCTTGGAGATTCTAAATTGTTCATATACCTAAAAGCACGATCAAACATTTTTTTTGCTCTTTCCTTTATTAAAGGGTCGTCTGAATTATTAATTGCAAAACCTAGTGACCAAATCGCCCTTCCAAATGAATCTTCACTATGGGAATTTGTTATTTCTTCTTCATTACAATGATTATTTTTAAAATTTCCATCGGGTTCCTGACAATGTTCTAAAAATTTTATATAGGATTTTGTAAGTCTGGATGATATTTCAGCAGTATTCTCTCTATTGTAAAGTTTAGAATGTTTAATTGAAAAAATTAGGGCTCTTGAATTGTCATCTAGAGTATAGCCTGAAGCTTTATCAGGGGTTGAATGCCTTGAGAACTGAATTATTCCAAAATCATCTGTTAAGTTAATCATGTGATTTAGTTTAACTTTAGGTAGTTTTTCAGTAGTATCTTCTCTTAATTTGACAATTTTATTAAATATTCTTAAATACTGTATTGCAACATTGGGCCAGGTCATTTGTCTTGAAAATGCATAAGCTTGTCTTTCCATTTCTTTTTTTTGCTCTGGATTTGAAAGCATTTTGTCTATTGCTTTTGTAAATGATTCAGGATTTCTAAATTCTGCAAGTAAACCTCGTCTGTCTGCCAGAAGCTCTTCTGCACAAAAGCTAGGTGTTGAGATAACTGCTTTTCCACCCCCAATAGCTTCAGCAAGAGGACCGCTTGATATTTGGTTTCTGTCCATATTTGTACCAATATAAACATCTGCAGCTGCCATATATTCTACAAGTTCATTATCTGGAAGATATTTATTATAAAACTTGACATGATTTTCAATTTTTAATTTCCTTGCAAGACTTATAAGTTCATTTCGATATTTTTCACCTTCTTCTTTTCTAACAGCCGGATGAGTTTCCCCCACAATTAAATATAATATATTTGGATATTTTTCAACTAATGGCGGTAATGCCCTTATCATGTATTCTATTCCTTTTCCGCGTCCAAGTAGTCCATAAGTTAAAAGAACTGTTTTTCCGTCTAGTTTTAATCTTTTTTTTGCTCCTTCATTACTTTGGAAAGGAACATTTTCTATTCCATGATATACTACATGTATTTTGCTTTTTTCAATATCATAATCTTTAATTAAAATATCTGCAGCTATTTTTGCAAGAACAACTAGTGCAGAAGACCTTTTTGCTATTGCCTGAACAACTCTTTTTCTTTTTTCATCTGGTTCAGGAAGAACTGTGTGAAATGTTACAACAACCGGTTTTTTTACAGTTTCAAGAAATGGAATTATATAATTTCCATACTCTCCTCCAAAGATTCCAAATTCGTGCTGGATGCATAAGATTTTTATGTTGTCAGTATAATTTACTTTTTTTGCAACCTCGATATAATGTTCAATATCATTTTTTGCAACTTCAAAAATAACTTTTTTATTATAATTATAAAAACTTCCTTCTTCGTTTATTGCAATAACTCTTGATTTTACTTTTGGATTCCACTTTTTATCCATTGCTGTTGCAAGATGTTTTGTGAAGGTAGCTATCCCACATTCCTTGGGAGGATAATTTGCAAAAAAACATGTCTTTGGATTTAATTCATCAGCTGAAATCTCGTTCTCTTTTCCCATTTTTTATTATTTGGAAAATAAAATACCTGGCAATTAAATTGTCTCTCTCTTTTTTCCATAAATTAAACAAGCGTCTGCGATTTATAAAATCTTCTGTTAACAAACGAAAGCGAAACTCTTAGTTTAGATTTTCATCCTCAAACTTTTTCTTTTTAAATCTAATGAATTACTAATATGTATTTGCTATTCTTAGTGGCTTTAAAAGCAAGTTACTTTATTGTTTTAACTACCAAAATAATTATCCGATGACAAAACAAGTATCCTACAAAACAATGATTATCCTCTTAATAGTTGGAGTTTTATTGTTTAGTTCTTCAGTCCTTTCTCAACCTTTAACTTCTCAAACAATTATCTCAGATAATCTAAATCTAGTAAGCTACCTTATTCCAGGAGTTGTAGTATTTTTATGGGGAGCTAATTCTAGATTTCTTTCTTAATACATTAAGATAAGATTAGTTAGAAAAAATTTGCATTAAACTTAAATGCTCCGAATACAATTATAATATTAAGCATAAGTGTAAGTGCATTTGCAGTAATTATTGGTTTTTCTTTGTGGATTATCCCATAAAATAACCAAAAAAATGAAAATATAGTGAATGAAATCCATGAAATTAGTGAAATGCCCTCTGCATTTTGACCCAGCCATATTTTCATTACCTGGGGGATAGTCATAATTGGGCCTAAAAATGCAATAACATAAACTATCTCATCAACTGATCTCTTTAATTTATCAGGATTAGGATACTTTTCCTTTTTTTGATGAACTCTTTTTCTAATGTGAAAATGCAAAAAACCTAGTCCAGATCTCATTTTAAAATTCCCTCATTTTAGATATTAGATTTACTTTCATAGTTTTATAGCCAATTTGGTGTATCATTTTTAATTTGCAGGTTTAACAGGTTCTCCCCCCCTTATTGAAGTAATTATTGTAAATATGAGTCTTATTGTTATTTCAGCAAAAAAGATAAATATAAGGTAAAGAAAAATATTATTTATAAATGAGGGTATCTGACTAATCTTATCAATAAAATCATTTAAAGAAAAAAAGCTAGGGTCTACTAGAAATATTCCTAAAAGTGTAAATGGAAACATCTTGGCAAGATCTTTACTTAGGTCTTCGGAAATATAAGCTGTAAGTCTTATCGCCCCAACTATTCCTGCAGCAATAAGTATAATCAGGTCTATACTTTGACTTTTTGAGAGGAAAATAAGAAATAAAGCTAATACTCCAAACCAAAAAAATATTATTAATGGAAAGATTATCAAAAACTCCAGACAAAAGAAAAAAATCTCCAGCACCTTATCCAGAACAGGATGAGTAGTGGTATTATACTTATTTAAATCCAATTGGAAAATGTCTCTTTTTGCAAGAAATCTATAAAATTTCCAGATAAAAATTGCATATAATGATATAAAAATTATAAAGAATCCGAGATTAATAAATATCCTGTATTTTTCAGGAATATAGCTTTCAGCAGCATTATAAACCTTAAGAACATAAGAATTTACAACCTCTTTTATTACCTCTGTATCCATGTTATTTGTATTAACTAATGATTATTACTATAAAAAGTTTATCTATAAAAAAATAAAATAAAAATAAAAATAAAAAGGCCTTATTCTGCCTGTTCAGCTTTTTCAGAGGATTCATCTACCTTTTTTTCTTCAGGTTTAGTTTCTACCTCTGAAGTTTCTGCTGGTTTTGTTTCTTGTGTTTCTAATTCTTCAGTCATTTTAGTTAACCTCCATTTACAATATAAGAAGAATTTAAAACCTATAAAAAGGGGAGTAGTTTTTTTAGTACTCCTAAATATCAACTCTTGCTTTTTCCCACAGCGTAAAAAATCTTGATTTAAATCCCTCAGAAATGTCAATATTTTTCATTTCAATAACTGTAATTGGGTCTGCTAGGACAGTAAGAATAACAATATCTGAACAAACTATTGTAAACATACTTGTGTTTTCATCAACATGTCTTGCTTGAGTAAATGGGTTTTTATTTATTTTTTTTATTGCATCAAATTGTTCGCAATAGATAATTTTTGCAGGAATTTCTTTTTTTATAATGGTTTCATTTATCTCTTTCAAAAACCATTCACCTAGAATTTCATTGACATTTTTAGGAAGAGTCCAGATAAATATTTCTTTTTTTAAATCAAAAATAGCTGAAAATGAAGCTCTAAGTCTTGTAAGTCCATATGACACTGAAATAGATCCATTTGGAATTTCAGTATTTGAAACTTCTTTAAGGTAAGGGGCGATTTCACTAAGCTCTGCTTGTTTTTGTTTTAAGTATTCTTCAATTGCAGTATGTTCTTTTGTCTGGTATAATTTCTTATTCTCTTTTTGAATTTCAACTATAAATCCTTTTTGTTGTAGTCTTCTTATTGCTTCATAGACTCCTGACCTGTGCTGGTTTATTCTACGTGCAACTACATAAGCTGTTGAAGCATGATTTTTTAGCAAATCAAGATAAACATCAATTTCATTTTGGCTAAGACCTATCGATCTAAGCAATTCTATCAATTTAGCTTCCATAGAAAATCTAATTAAAATTCTTTTATATGTTTTATTATGGTAAAAGGTCCTTTTTAATTCTTTGCTTAAATAAAATAATTTTTAATATTTCTTTTTTGTTAACATTTCTTTTATCTCTTTGATATCTTCTTGCATTATCTGAATTTCTTTTTCAGCTTTTCTGTTAACTGCATAATCATATTTTGATTGAATCCTGTCTTTTTGTGCTTCTCTATTCTGAGACATCAAAATTATTGGTGCTTGTATTGCTGCAAGACAAGATAAAGCTAAATTAAGCAAAATAAATGGATAAGGATCCCATAATTTTCCAAATAAAATCCAGGCAGTATTAACTATCATCCATAAAATAAGAAATGCAAAAAATATAAAAATAAAAATCCAGCTTCCTGCAAAAGTTGTGAGTAAGTCTGCAGCTTTCTGGCCTAAAGTTCTTTTTTCTCTAAAAATCGGGTGTTCTTCATTTAAGTGAAAATGAAGTATGCCGTATTCGCCTTTTTCCTCTTTTTTCATATCTGTATATCTGATTCTTTTTTTATAAATTCTTTGGTTCTTGAATCTAGCTGTGTAAGATAAACAACTGCAGCTCCACTCTAATAAACATGTTTTAGTCTAGAAGAAAGATATAGTCTAGATAGCTAGAACAATTAGATTAGTATTGCCTAAATCAGTTTTTTTGACAATTCCTCTAAATTCTAAATCACTGATTAATCTCGACATTTTTACTTTATGTATTCCTGTCAAAGCTACAAGCTTATTTTGTTCTAAAGAGTTATTATTCTGAATAAGTAAAGAAACCACTTTTCTTTCTTCTTCAGGAAGTATCTTTAAAACACGTTCAAGCTGAACTTTGTTTATTTTCCATTGAAATAAAAAAGAGATAAATACTCCTGTTAAAAGAGAAACAAACGCAATCAAGTAAACAAACAAAGGTAATGAAGATTCTGTACTTTCAGTATAAATCCCATTAGCAATAGCAAAAAGAACTCCTAGTACAAAAACTGAACCTAATGCAAGGACTATCTTTTTTGTTGAGACTTCCATTTATTATTTTCCTAAAATCTCTTTTTTTAATTCAAGATATTGCTTTTTTGATATCTCTCCTTTTGCATATCTTCTGTTTAGAATGTCTGAAGCAGATTCATTTTTTTGAGAACTCTTTACTATCCAATAGACTATTATAAAAAATACTATAAGTATCAAAATCTCAAATAACCATCCATAACCGTACATTCCGGTTGCATGTGCTAAATATTGACCCATTGGCATTTTGTTATTACCTCCTTACAATATGTAATTTTAGTTTAATAATCTAACGAATTTGAATAAAAAATAAAAAAATAAAAAATCAGTTTGGCTCCTTAATTTGCATAAGGGCAGTTTCCATTTTTACCTTGCCCCATGTGCATTCCTTTGCCTTGTCCATTTCCAGAAACAAATCCTAACTCAGATTTAATCTCTTGAACTTTTGCAAAATCTCCTGCTTCCTGTGCCTCATGCATTTCTTTTAGTAAATGAAAGTTTCCTTCATTTATTAGTGAAACCATTTTTCCATTACTAGAAGCATGTAATGCTTTCCATGTTGCATAGTCTCCAGATTCAACTGCATTTTCAGCTGCGACTTTATCAACTACTGCGTTCGTATTATTTTTGTTACCATATTGGTAAGCAAAAACTGAACCTACTGCAAGTACTGAAATTATCATAACTGCCATTAGTGCAAGCATTGTTCTTTTCATCTTGTTATTACCTCCTTACATTGATTGTTTTTCATATATTACCTAAGATGAAACAAGAGATGTAGTTTACTGAAACCTGTTAGAAAAAGCGTTTCATTTTTTGAAACCTCTCCTGCTTTTTGCAGGATGTTGTTGAAACAACATAGAAATAACTAAAAAATAAGGTTAAACTCTAGTCAAGGATATTGATTTCAGGTGTTTAATTCCTAATTCTTAAGAGATCCGCAACTATAAGAACCACAACAGCAATCATACCATGCTGTACCATGACAAGCACAATCATCTCTTCCACAATCAGAAGAGTTGCCATATTTGGGATCAAGAGGATTATTAAGGGCTTTTAAATCACATTCAGAAATAATTTTAGGAGTAATATCTGATTCATGATGGAATCTTTGAATTCTTGTTAATAAAGTATCATCTGGGGCATCTATTGTTCCGAGCATATTATTTTAGATTAATAAAGCTATATAAATATTTCTCTAATCCCAAGGCTATTTTAGATTAATCTAATAATTTATTCATTTTATACCTTAGTAATTCCCTATTAGTCTGGCATCTAGGATTTTTAGAAGTATCAAATAAATCCTGAGTTGTTGAATAGCTTTGAGCAAGACAATCTCCAGAACAGTTAAATTTTGCAAAACATTTATTACAATGAGGAAGGGAATCCACTGTTCTTTGTCTTAAATAATCAATTTTTTGTTCATCAAACTCATAGCTATGGGTTTGAGGATTATATTTACCAATAAAAAAAACTTTGGAACCTGGTTCAGATTCTCTTGAAACTTCAATACAAGTTGAGACATTACCCTCAGGAGTCACAATAAAATTTCTTCCATTAGCCCCACAAAAATTTATATGAACCCGATCTAAACAAGATCCAGAATAGTGAAGATTAACATCAAGTTTATCAGCTAATTCAAAAGCATCAATAAGATTTCTTGTAAATGTATTAGAATCCGGAGCTCTTGAGAGTGTAGTTTTACATCTTCCACATTCACTCAATGGTTCAAAATGATATTTCCTAGATTTAGTATTATCATAAAAAAATTGCACCATCTCACTCATTCTTTCAACACTAAATTCAGTTATTGTTGATCTTATTGAATAATTAAACTCTGCATCATCAAACATTCTAATAGTCTCAAGCAGGTAGGGATAAGAATTTCCTTTCCTTTCAAGAGGCCTTTGGAGATTTTGAATATCTTCAGGGCCATCAAAAGAAAGATTTACGTCATCAAAATTAGCAATAATCCATTCAAGATATCCTCTAGCAATAATTCCATTAGTTGTTGCAGAAACCTTAGATCTCATTCTTTCATGATTAGCTAAATCTCTAAAATAGTTTACACTTTTTTTAACTAAATCCATTTGAAAAGGCAATAAAGGTTCGCCACCTCCATGAAAATCAATCTTAACTAAATCTTGCCCTAGTTCCTTAGCATTAGCCACAATAAAATCTATTCCCGATTTAACATAATCGAAATCTATGACATCTTTTTTCTCTTCTCCAGCCCTGGAATAACAATAAATACATCTTAGGTTACAATCAAATGTTGGAAGAAAAATAGCAGAAGTTGGCTGGTATTTTTTATCTTTTTCAGGAGGAAGTTCCTCAGTATAAGAATCAACTTCAAGAATATGTCTTTCCTGAAGTTTTTTAATTAATCCCTCATCAACACCCTCCAAATTACCTCCTGCATGTATTTCTCTTAAAATTCCTAATATTTCTGGAGTTGCCTCTAATAAAGACCCCTTAATTGGATTATATAGAATTAACCTTCCTTCATTCTCAATTGAAAATACATTCTCCGGAATTTTCATATTTTCACATAATATAATCCCCTTAAAAAGATTATTATACTCTTAATTAAAACATTAAATGCCTTAAGTCAGTGATGTAATGATAAAAAACTTTATCTTAAAATAAAAAAAAACCGCCGACCCAGATGCCAAGAAGGTATAACGCCGCTGCCCGCGACCTCACCATCTTGGCATCCAACCCGGCGGTTTTTTGTAAATTTAATATTTTATGATAAGCATCTATTAAGATACTTAACTCTCATGAAGGTGTGCGATCTAGGACATTTATAAATATTGTCGAGATGGATTGGATAGATGATTAAAATCTAAGTTTAGATATTCTAGTTATTTAAAAATTCCTCTAATAACAAGTATCAACCCTAAAATTAGCCAAAACCAGTCAGAAGATAGTTCAATTATACTAGATAAATTTAATACAGAAAGAACTAATATCAATAATCCCCCAATTATTGTTGAAATAAAACCAATATCTTTTTTTGTTACCATAAAGATATTTAGAAACTTTATCTTATAAACCTAACTCTCTAGCGATACCTTTTTAAAATAACTTTTCCTTTGAATATTAATAAAGAGGTATTTGGAAAGATGTTTGATATTTTTAAAAAGATGAGAAAAAAGGAAGCAGAATATTTTGCAGATGAAGAGGAAATAAAAAAGCTCACCGCAAAAGATGCAATGGTAAGTCCAGTTCTATTATATTCAGATGATGAATGTGACACAATTATTAAAAAATTAAAAAGAGAAGACACTAATGTTTGCATTGTAGTAGATAAAGATAAAAAATTTATTGGTGAAATTAGTGATAATGATTTAATTAAATTATTCTTGCAACAAGTAAAATATGAGCCATTAGTTCAAACCCTAAATATAGGATATAGAAGAGAATTTTTATATAAATCTGCAAAAGAAATGATAAACAAACATAAAGTTACTGTTAAAACAGATACACCAATAAATAAAGTGATTGAATTAATCTATAAAGATGGTTTTAACTATATCCCTGTATTAGATGATAAGCGAAGAGTAATTGGAGTTATAACTCCAAGCAGTGTTATTGAGCTATTAAAAGAAGACTAATTTCTGTAAGTTTATTTCTTTGTTTTAATTACCGAATTAATCAAGAGTATAAAAAATACAACTGAAATAAACATTCCAATAAAACCAGTTAAACTTGCAATTATTCTAGAGAATCCAACAGGGCAGATATCTCCATAACCTACAGTTAATAATGTTGTAGATGTGAAATAAAAGTATTCTTCGTTTAAGTTATTGTAATTTTGGAGGTTATCAGATGAACAATTAGTTGTTAAATGTCCCCAGCCATTGATTTGAATTATACTGAAAAGAATAGATATAAGGAAAGTAATTCCAATTAATAAGAACATATAAGCCAATATAGATTGCCCGAATTTTCCTGAAATCAATTTAGAATTTATTAAAAATAATGTTCCTGCTATAAAATAAACCATAACCAATATAACAAAAATAGATATTATACTATTGACAATATTATTTGTAATATAATGATCAACTAAGACCATAATTAACACCGAAATAATAAAAATAATTGTAAGTCTTGTAAATGATATATTTTTTACTATTTTGTCAAATGAACTTTCTCTCTTTTTCATGATAATGTATAGGAAATCATATTTTAAAAATCTTCTTTATTAACCGCCATTAAGTATAGTATTAACCATGAACTCCACAAAAATATAAATGATATAAAATAGGATTAAAAGAACTCCTTCTTTCTTGTTTAATATTTTTTCAGATTTCATAAATAAAGTGACAAGAAGTCCTGCAATAAACATTGCAGTCCCAGTAACATAAATATTCATAGGATTATAATTAAAGGGGGCAATTAATGCAACTATTCCTAAAACGATGGTAGTATCAGTTATTACAGTTCCTAGTATATCTCCTAAAGCTAAGCTATCATGATTTTTTCTTACAGCTTTTATTGAAAAAATTAATTCAGGAAGACATGTTCCTAAAGCTACAATCGTTAAACCAATTAATAATGCAGGTAATTTAACATCATGAGCAAAATTTACAGCATATTTAACAGTTAGATATGCACTTATTAATAAAACAACTAAGCTTAATATCAAAAATATAAGACTTTTGAAAAAGGGTTTTCTTTGACCATTATTAAACTTCTTTCTAAATCTATTACTTTCCATATAGATTCTTACAAAGAAAATACTTCCTGCCAGAACTAAAATCAGACCATCAATTCTTGAATATTTTCCATCAAATCCTAAGATTATTGGAAACAATAACAATATTAAATAAAAGAAATTATTGCTTAATATTTTACTTTTAACTTTTATTCCTTTATAGGAAAATAAAGCAACTATACCCATAACAAGAGTTAAGTCCGTTATATTTGAACCAAGTAATGTTCCAAGACCAAGTCCAGGCTCACCATTAAATGCTGAAATAATTGAAATTGTTGCTTCAGGAAGAACTGATATAAGGGCGATTATAAAAAAACTTACAATAAACTCGTTTATATGCAAAACCTTTGAAAGTCTCGCTGAAAATTTAATTGCATATCCTGCACATTTAATTAATACTGCAAGAAAAAAGATAAATAAGATTAAATTTAGAATTAACATGTTTGCTTGTTTTTATTTTTTATAATGATCTCTTTTTATTTTTTTAGAATATTAAAAAGACTAGATTCCCAGATCCTTTGCAATTTTATCTGCTGCAACAATTTCAGGAACAGTTACAACTTTAGCTCCAGCTCTTTTTAATTTTGAAACTAAAGAAGAGTTTTCACATCTAGAATGGACCTCGATTTTAGAATTTAATTCTTTTGCAGTTAAGGTTAGTAAAATATTTGTATCTGTTTTGGGTAAGGAGATTATAATCTTAGACGCTTTTTCAATATTAGAGCTTTTCAATATTTCTTCATTTAATGCATCACCTTCAACTACAATATATCCTTTTTTCTTTAAAATATTAACAACTTTTGGGTCTGATTCGATTATTAAAAAAGACTTTTTCTTTAGAGTAATTACTCTAGAAATCTCTTCACCCACTCTTCCACCACCTACAATTATTATATGATTCTTCATTTTAGATATCTTAAAAGAGTAAAATCTTGTTTTTAAATATTTTCTAAGGTTCCCATCTAAAAGCATATCTGCAATACTCCATAAAACCCACCAAACAAGAAAACTTCCCACTGTCGCTAAAAATATCTCAATAACATGCTCATAAACATTACTTTGATCATCAAACATAAATGCAAGACTTTTAAGAGTTCTATAAAAAGATGATGAAAAATTTTCTTCAGATATTACTCTAAAACCAATAGTTCCAATTAAAAATAAGAATATAATGAGTATTAAAAATATCTTCAGTCTTCTTGGAAATTCTTCAACTTCTTTTAATCCTCCGCCTCTTGACATATTTCACCCTTTGTAATTATTATTTATTATGTAATATTTTACAAGTAGAAAAATAAATCCCACATACATAAACATTCCTAAAAACCCAGTTATTGATGCCAATACTCTTGAGAAACCTAACGGGCATATATCTCCATAACCTATTGTTAATATTGTTGTAGCAGAAAAATAAAAAAACTCTTTACTAACTGATTCAGTTAGTTGTGGGCTTAGATTCTTAGAGCAGTCATAGGATAATGTTCCCCAGTTATTTATTTGAGAGATATTTAATAGAATAGAAACAAGGAAGGTTATCCATACAAATACCAAAACATAAGTAGCTATAGAATAAAATAATTTTCCAGATTCCAGATTCAGCCTAACAAAGATCATTGATTGAAAAAAAAGATAAATCATTGTAAGGATAGTTAATGCAAATAAAACTATCATAAATAAATAATTCTGATTAAGGATATAAACAAATGCGTAAATTAAGATAGAGACTATAGCTATAAATGCAAATTTTATAAATAGTTTTTCTCTAAACTTTGATGCAGTTTTGTGTCTAATCAAATCTCTTTTTTTCATATTAATCTATAGTTCTGAGGTTTTAAAAACCTATTTTATTTTAAGCCCAATACATGATTGATGAAAAACTCTACAAAAACAAAGAAGATATAAAAGAGTATTAAAAGCACTCCTTCTTTCTTGTTTAATATTTTTTCAGATTTCATAAATAAAGTGACAAGAAGTCCTGCAATAAACATTGCAGTCCCAGTAACATAAATATTCATAGGATTATAATTAAAGGGGGCAATTAATGCAACTATTCCTAAAACGATGGTAGTATCAGTTATTACAGTTCCTAGTATATCTCCTAAAGCTAAGCTATCATGATTTTTTCTTACAGCTTTTATTGAAAAAATTAATTCAGGAAGACATGTTCCTAAAGCTACAATCGTTAAACCAATTAATAATGCAGGTAATTTAACATCATGAGCAAAATTTACAGCATATTTAACAGTTAGATATGCACTTATTAATAAAACAACTAAGCTTAATATCAAAAATATAAGACTTTTGAAAAAGGGTTTTCTTTGACCATTATTAAACTTCTTTCTAAATCTATTACTTTCCATATAGATTCTTACAAAGAAAATACTTCCTGCCAGAACTAAAATCAGACCATCAATTCTTGAATATTTTCCATCAAATCCTAAGATTATTGGAAACAATAACAATATTAAATAAAAGAAATTATTGCTTAATATTTTACTTTTAACTTTTATTCCTTTATAGGAAAATAAAGCAACTATACCCATAACAAGAGTTAAGTCCGCTATATTTGAACCAAGTAATGTTCCAAGACCAAGTCCAGGCTCACCATTAAATGCTGAAATAATTGAAATTGTTGCTTCTGGCAGAACTGAAATTAATGCAATAATAAAAAAGCTTACAATAAATTCTGGAAAATGAAGGGCTTTTGCAAGTCTTGAAGAATATTTAATAGCATAGCTCGCACATTTAATTAATACAAATAAAAACACTAAAAACAATACTAAATTTAAGATTATCATTTTCACCTCTGATTCTTTAGTTTTCTTTATTTAAATTTCTTACCAATCCCGTTTTTTTGCCCAATGACTAGGAATTCATTTTTTCTAGTGCTTCTAATATCTTCAACTGTATAAAATGCCTTCGGATTAATTCTTTTAATTATCTCAAATACTTTTTTTAGTTCTTTTCTTTTTATAACTGAAAGAATAACTTTTACATCTGTTTCTTCATTTCCGCTTTGCCCATTTAGAATAGTAATCTGGTAATTATTCCTTTTTAGTTCATTGATTAATTTTTTGGAATTTTTTCTTATGATTATTCTTACCATTGAATGCCCTAAAGATATTTTTTCGTCAAGCCATATACCTACCCAATTTCCTGTTGCGAATCCACCAGCATATGCTAAATAAAGCCAAATATTAGAAAGATTAGACCATATCTGGTTTATTGCAGTAAGCCATATCAATACTTCAAAAAATCCAATAAATAATGAAAGAAATTTATACCCTTTCGATATAAAGATAATTCTCACAGTTCCAAGACTTACATCTGCAACTCTTGCTATAAATATAAGCAAAGGCAGTAAAACATAAGTAAATACTAATTCCATTTAGTATTTACCCCATCTAACATTTTTCCATGCTCTTTCATGAATAAAAAATAAAATAACCTTAATTAATGATAACAATATGGCAAATTTGAGAGATAATGTAAAATCACCATAAAATAAGTAGACTGCAATAAAAGTAATTATAAAAGAGAACCCTTCCCATGCAATTCCTTTCACTAAACTTCTTTTGTATGTTGAGGGCATTTTAAAATCTTTTTTGAGACTCTTTAAATTTAATTTCTGCTTCTTCAGTTGATTCGCAGGATTCTGCAACCAAATGGGTTGCTTTTTCCAAATCTCTTGCTGCTTCACTAAGTTTTTTCTTTTTTATTCCTTTTGAAATTATCGCTACATCGACAACCTCTTCTCGAGCCTTATTAGTTGCTTTTTCAGCTTCTAATATTTCCTTTTTGGCGTTTCTCAAAGCCGTATCTGCTTCTTTAATTTCTTTCCTGGACTTCTTGATTAACTTTTTATCCATGCTAATTTTTTTCTTATTGTTCTTTTTCATGTTTGTATTTTATCCTTGAGATTCAATAACCTCTGCTTCTGCTTTCTCCAAATCTCTTTCAGCCCTTGTAAGAGATTCTTTAGTTTCTTCATCTTCTGCAGATTCAGCTGCTTCCAAGACAGCTTCTTCAGCTTCATTGATTTCTTTTTCTGCTTTCTCAATCTTTTTTATTGTTTCTTTTTTCATTTTCTTAAAACAAAATGTCTTTTCCAAAATTTAGTTTTTTTAAATAGGCAATAAATTTCTTCAAGAACATCACTTCCGATATAACCTGCAATAAAACTTACAGGATAACTATACCCCACAACCGCCCCAATTAAAGTTCCAGAAATAAGTGAGAATTTTAGTGTCCGAACAAGATATCCTAATCTTATTTTTTCTCCTCGAGTTTTGGCTTTTGCAATCCCAATTAAACTATTTGATAATCCTCCAAGGCATCCAATTCCTGCAAATATTAATGTTGTGCTCATTTTATTATTTTATTAGTTCCTTTTCTAATTCATTAAATGCTTTAAGTTTTTCTTTAATCCCTGTTGAACCAAAGCCCCTGAACCCTCTTTTTGTTTCTGATAAAGATTTCACGATTTTTACTCCTACTTTTGTAACTGGAAGAATTATCATTTG
>JBBACR010000020.1:0-20456 GCA_041656875.1 Candidatus Pacearchaeota archaeon | reverse complement strand
ATATAATATCCACTTCCAGAACTTACTGTAATATTTGTAGTTCCAGATCCAGAAATTACTCCTGTTAATGTAATATTTTGATTCTCAGTTAAAAAAGTAGAATTATCATAAGATATTAAAGATCCTGAAGCTTTTATAAAACCTAATCCATTTATAATATTTTGTTTATTATAAAATGTATTCCAATCAGTAGATGATAATACACCAGTAGTAGATATAGATGCTGAAGCAATAGATATCTCTTGAATGTTTAATGATAACCCATTTGAAGGACTTCCTATAGTAACAGGTGGATGTGGAGCATAGGTATTATCCCAAGTTAAACTTCCAGAACCATTATTGTATAAATGTCCAATATCATTAGATAAATTTCCTATTGTAGTTAAATTTGCATATGCATTTTGTTTATTATAAAATGTATTCCAATCAGTAGAATCCAGATAACCAGATATAGAAGAAGAAGATTTTGTAATTTGCAAAGTAACTCCAGACCCAATAACAGACCCAGAACCTCCTGTAATTACAATAACAGAGCTTTCAATTTCAGTTAAATTACCCTTTGCAAGAACTGCTTCTCTAGATGTGTCAATAGGATGAACATGATCGGCTCTTGGAAGATTTTCAAGAAAACCAACTGAAACCTCTCCATTCATCTTTATATTACTTATGGATGTTTCAAAATCTTTATTAAAAGTAGAGCCAGAAGCAATTCCTATAAGAGATGTTCCATTGTTAAAAATAGCAATTTGCCCAGAGCTTCCAGACCCTATAATAGGATTTGTTAATAAGTCTTGTTTACTATTAAATGTATTCCAATCTTCTGAAGATAAATAACCATCAGTAGAAGCTGAAGATTTTTGTACAGATATAGAAGTACCTGAACCTATAACAGAATTTGTACCTCCTGTAATTGTTAAGATAGAAGATCCTGTTTCTGTTAAAGAACCAGATGAAAATGCATTTTGTTTAGAGTTCCATGTAACTGCAGAAGATATATAAGCATCAGCAAGAGGTGTACCAAGAGTAATTCCACCACTAAAGCCAACACTGCCACTATTCCCAGTTAATACATTTGAATTGGGTAGAGTTAGAGTGCCAAATAATTGTGTTGAACCATCCCCAAAAACTGCAAGTCCCGTTTCCCAGCCACTCAACCCCTGTAAGCGCGTTGCAAAACCAGACCAGTTACCACATGTCAATATAATATCGTCAACTGAATTTATAAAAAACTGCCCACTCCCGGTGTGTTCAAAAAAAGAACCACCACCAATCGCCGACGCAACAAAGTGCATTTGTGATGTCCCATCAGTTTTACTGTAAATATTCCCACAAGTCAGCGTACCCGGCCCTATATCTATTGCACCAAAGCCACTTGTAATACTGCCAGAAGCTAATGCACCCACAGTTGTAATTGTAGATGAACCAGTATTCGCCAAAGCAGCCATTGTTCCAATGTTGGTAGCAGATAGATCCCCAGTGATAACTGTATTCCCATAAATATTTACAACTCCATTTGCACCAGCACCGGCACCATAGCCAACCTGTATAGCAACACTACCACCATCGCCTTCATTCGCTGCACTACCTGCCTGAATACTTATAGAGCCACCATCACCAGAGGTTGCTCCACCATTATTTGCATACAGAGCTATAGAACCACCACCTTCAATTTCTCCTGCAGACTCCGAATAACCTAATTCTAAGAGATTACCCTCAAAGCTAAAATAAGGTTTTTGTTCTTGTCCTACACCAACACCCGTAATATAGCCAGCATCAATTTCTGTTAGCCAATTTCCAGCTTCCCCTAATGTGATGGAGCCACTAGCAGTTATATTACCACTACTATTAATATCACCACAATCTAGAGTTCCATTAATAGTTAAAACTCCTACATCGCTACGATATAATGTAATATCATTATTCCAACTTAATTTACCCTCAGTAGCGAATCTGATTGCAGCATTCTCAGTTCCTCCTACTGTTTGATCATCAAAATAAGCACCCCAAGCATTTGTCATCGTGCCATTTTGAAGTAGATGTGCTACAAATTTAACTCCTATAGCGTTAGTACTTATTGTTGCAGCACCACCACCCATCCAACTATTATGTTGTACTTGGGTAGATATACCTATTAAGTCTGTTACGGTGCCCGCAGCTAAATTAATCGAGATAAACTTTCCTGCAATTACTAACGCTGGAGCATAGTTACCATTAGTAGCACCACCTGTCCCTATAGATACATTTGATTCTATCCCATACGCTATTGCTGGTTGTACAGAACCTGATGGATCAGTATGTCTTACAAATCTTGCAGCCCCTGTTTCATCAATAGCATTATATGGAATAGGTCCTACTCTATCTACACATAATAAAGCATGTGGAGTCATATTCAACACACGGTCTGCAATATACATTGAAGCTTTTGTTCTGTCAGTACCAGGATTTATTCTTACATTCCCATTAACCAGTAACTGATTAATATTAGATGTACCACCAATTCCTACCAAACCAATACTACTTATACTCATTCTAGCTACACCAGTAGGATAATCACCCCCTGTATAAAATACATAACCTCCGTTACCAGTAATCCAATTTACATTTCCATCATAATCAGTCCGCCACTTTGCCGATAAATTCCCATTTACAAACGAACTAATTACATTCTGTCCTGTGGCACTCGGATTCGTCATTATTATATGAGAACCAGCACCTCCAACATTAGTATAGTCTATATTGGTTTTATTAATAGTTAAACTATCACCACAACCAATAGAGCCACTTGCACTTAATCCACCACAAGTTTCAACTGTTCCAAGAGTAGTAATATTTGTACTACCTGCCCAAGTAGATAGTGCTGTATCTTCAACGGATCCTAACCCTACAGCAGACTTATCCAATGTCTGCCAACTCTTGTCCCCTCTCCAATACTGAGATACAGATCCTGTAGATATTACTGGTTCATACACTCCAGTATGTAAATGATCACCATAAGCAGCGGTTGCATGGTCTGTTCCAAATCCTGGAAAAGTAGTTAAACCATTCCAATTAGACTGATCTGTAGTTGTAGGAATATAATATCCACTTCCAGAACTTACTGTAATATTTGTAGTTCCAGATCCAGAAATTACTCCTGTTAATGTAATATTTTGATTCTCAGTTAAAAAAGTAGAATTATCATAAGATATTAAAGATCCTGAAGCTTTTATAAAACCTAATCCATTTATAATATTTTGTTTATTATAAAATGTATTCCAATCAGTAGATGATAAATAACCATCAGTAGAAGCTGAAGATTTTTGTACAGATATAGAAGTACCTGACCCTATAACAGAATTTGTACCTCCTATAATTGTTAAGATGTTAGAAGTAGATTCTGTTAATGATCCGGATGAGAATACAGTCTGATAAATATTTGTATCTATAGATAATGATCCACTTGAATCCGTAGTCTTTACAAATCCATTATCAGTAAGATTAGTTATTTTTGTTAAACTAGCATCTCCCAATATAGGATTAATAAGTGTTGGTAATTCATTTAAAACTATTAAACCACTACCTGTAGTACCTGATCCTAATTGAGTTACATTTTCAATCACTAAACCATGCACAGAGCCCGTTGAAATTGTAGAGTGTATATACGCAGAATTCCAATTTGTAGCAGAAGATATATAAACATCAACTAATGGAGACCCTAAGGTTAAACTACCACTACTATTAATATTTCCACAATTTGTAATATCCCCCAATGTAGTTATATTTGTACTTCCAACCCAAGTTGAAAGTGCCGTATTTTCTACATTACTAAGTCCTATATCAGAATGAGTAGGTATGGAGTATGAAATAGATCCCGAACCATCATTATGCAACCAACCAATAGAATCTGATAAATTACCTAACGCAACTAAATTTATAGGTCTGTCCAATAATGTAATCCAACTAGAAGCTGATGCTGAGGCTGGGGCAATCCATGACCTAGTTCCTGAGATATCAGATGAAAGAATATAACCACTCTCAAAGGGGCTACCTAATGCAGGCTCATAAGATCCTGAAGGCAATGTAATATTTGAATTAACCCATCCCTGACCATTATACTGAATAATATTGCCTGAGGCAGCATTAGTAATATACACATCTAAAAGGCTAGATAAATTATATCCTAATCTATTTATACCTGCTGATTCCACTTATTAATTCCATTCTTTTATTCTAACACTACAAGATCCAGACTGAACGACTCCATAGATAGCTTCCTGACCACAATATGGCATAGAGTCATTATATACTGATAAAGGAGGAATTGGCATACCTGTAAATATAGACACATCAGAACTACCTAAAAAACAATTATTTGTAGTAGATAAATTAAATAATATTATCTTCTTTCTTACTGTAGATGCTGCTATTAATAATGTTGGAGAAGTTATTACATTTATAGCAGAAGGACTAGATCCTTGGGCCACAGGGTAGTCAATTTTCCATGGTGTAGATCCCGAAGCACCTTGTACAATTCCTGTAGACAATAAAATTGTTCCTATACTCTGTATAGATTCTAATGTAGCTGGATTTATTATTGATCCCGTAGAATCAGTCAAAGCCATATTATCAGTGGGTCCACCTAAAGCAATATTGGCATCAAGACTACCATCTGAATATACCTTTAATTTATTAGAACTAGACCCATCTTCAATTTTTACATTGCCAAGAGTTATGGATCCTACAGTAAGACTAACACTACCTGAGGCAATAGCTACTCGAATAGAATCATCTGCCCTGTCAAATGATCTATTAAAGATTTGTTCTGAAGAAATAACATTATCAAAATAAGACTCATGAGGAAGCATTATTACTTACCTAACAATTTAAATACTAATGACAGAACGTCTTTGTATTGTATTCCAAGAAACCAAAATGTCTGAATTATAAAATAAATGAGTAGTATAATTCTCAGAGTCCAAGTAAAATTTCTGACTCCAAATCTATAAGGCAAAACATCTTTACGGATAAAGACTTGGCGTATTTTTGAAGCAAAGGGTACTGGCAAAGGAAATGGCTGCTCACCTATCTTAGATCTGTAATCAGAGTGTTTCACTATAATATTCCAATTTATTAATGTAATTATGTACGACTACTCCATCCTATAGAATTATGTCCAAAAATATCTATGGGATATACCTTATCTCCATTTGTAAGCTCTACACTATCCACATTGAAACTAATAAGTTGATCTGCAATAATAACTCCACCACTACCTACTAATAAACCAACACCTACCTGTCCATTCCCATCTGCTCTAGCCTCCCATTGATCACAATCTGTACTAGACTGAAACATAATTTGTGAGATATCTATTCCAGTAACTGAAGATATTATGGATCTAGTATAAGATTGCAAAGTAATAATGGGTACAGTAAGTGCATTGCTAGACTGAAAAAATTCTTGTACAATTTTTTCCACCCCTGGAAGATAATCTTTTCTAATAAAATTATCTGCCCGTAGTCTACTACTGGGTAATTGTCTCCATATGTTTATCATAACTATGCACTTGCCACTTCAAAAGAAAGTTCTGGTACACCACTTGCTGTACTATCCGCTTGAACCTGCATTATTAAAGCACTGTCATTATAAACAATAGGAAGACCAGTTTTTAACATATCATGTATATCACCATCATTTGCAGTCATACATCTACCAGATGTCCAAATAGGACGAAGAATAAGTACATTAAATGAACCTGCCGTAGCTCCTGTATTAGTTACAATTACACTTTCTATTTTTTGGACTCCGGTATCCCCACTTGCTAGCCCTATCATAAACATTTTACCTACTGTAAGAGCTGCTGCTGCAAAATTAGCAGAAACAATAGATGATCTACCAACTATACCATCAAAATTAGTGTAAGTAATTCTAACATTCCATGATGTTGCGGCAGTCATTGCAGTTACTACTTCAATCCATATTTCATTTCTTGAACCAAACGTTGTACCCCCTAAATAATCGGGGCATCTTTGTGATATTACAGGTTGATTACTTAATGTAGTAGTACCTGTAGCATAAGAGTATGCACCTGCTTTGAATAACATATCATGCAATGATAATCTACATGCTACGGAACTTCCATATTCTATTTTTGATAAATAACCTACACCAGATGTAAACGCAATATCGGGACATCCTGGAGTGGCATCTGTAGGAACCGATCCACTAGATGTAGATGTTCCTGCAAGAACTCCGGCTCCTGGATTTCCAGCAATATCAAATACAGAAAATGGAATTGTAGCCACAACAGTACGTGATGCAGTTTTAAGGATTCTTACCCTTTGTTTTACAGCTCCGATATACCCATCGAGAGAGGTTATGCTCATTATACAATACTCCATAGACCAAGTTTATCTTTTGTAAATACTTTTATAATCTTAGTTCCATCTCCACTTGATGCAATTTCAAGATCTGCACCATCGATTATACAGTTTATATTAGTCAATGCAGGATAATCTCCAGCATTACCACTCATATTTGTGGAGCCATTTGTTGTTTCAATTTGAGTTCCAGCAGAATTTATTGAATCTGTTGCAGGAACAACTTTAATTTTATACTCGTCAAATATAGAATCACATTGAAAACTAAATGAGCATGTTCTTTTTCCAATAACTTTTGATACTACAGTTACATCGGGACCCATGCTTATCGTAGTAACAGGTACCGTAGTATCAAGTGAAATTGAATCACTAGCCTGAGAAGATTCATTATATACACTATCTCTAATTTTCAAATATAAAGTTTTTGATCCATCTCCAGAAGATAACTTGACTTGCTTTGTAGCTGCAAAAGTTGTCCATGAGGAAGCACCTTCTGTAGCTTGGACATTTGAATCATTTGATGTATCTACATTACCCCAAATTTTCATTTGGTATCCTATAGTAGCACCATCTGAAGTGCTTATAGCACAATTCACTAATTGTGTAGCAGTGTATCCTGCACCAGCTTCAATTAATATTATAGGTAATTCAGGAGCTGAAGTATCTAAAGTCAAATTAAAATAACTAGACATTTTTATTATCTTTCATTTGGGTTAGTTTGTGTAATACTCGTATCTAGAACTAAATAAAACCAACTATTCCTAGTTGTATTAGCATGAGAGGTGCTAATTACTTTTGATGTTTTTCCAATAGACCTAAATATCTTTAGGCCTAGAGATATACAAGTTTCTTTTAATTGCATTGTTATAATGTAACTTCAAATACAGATAATCTTGGAGAAGATCCAGAAGCTGAAATTATACCTGTATACTGCTGTTCACTTAAAATTCCACCTTTACCATCATCTTGTGCAGAACCTCCCTGTAAAACAATTGAAAACTTAGTATTAGATGCCCCCGCACCAAAATTAATATAAATTGGATTTGCACTAAGATTTTGAACCACTCGTTCTATAGCTAAAGTATTTTCAGATAACACAGTTCCATTACTTGTAACAATGCTTCCAGAAGATGTGGACGACAGAACGGGAGAAATAACAATAGACGCAACATTACCTATTAGAACTGATACCTTGTTAAGAATTCCACCAACATCTAACATACCACTATTTTGCATAATAGCTCTCCTTAAATCATAAACTTATTATTTTATTAATATATCATTTGTATTATTAATCTTTTTTGAATCAAAATACTTTCCTATAACTTGTAAGAAAGAATCCGGTATATCTTTTCCAAAATATGCTATGAATACACCAAAAATTACATATAAATATTTGGTAGGTAAGACATCAAAATTATGTTTATTTAGAAAGCCTATAACTGCATAAATAAAACAAAAAGTTACGGCTGCCGTCATACATTTTTTCCAAGAAAAGGTGTCATCTTTATCAAAGAAGGGGGATAGTAAAATCTTAAGTATATTTTTTACTATGTCATTAGCACCAGAGGTAATTACCCTCGTTCTCTCTTGGAACTCATTGACTGTCATATAGTCTCCTTAGCTACCTTTATACCATCTAATTAAAGTAGTAACTAGTTCTACTGGATTGCTTATCGTAATAAATCCTAAAGAATGTAACAAGGGAAATAATGTACAAAAAATAAGCAGTCCTATTATCCACTTACCAGATTTTTTACTAAACAGTCTACCAAGAACTGTATCTGTCTTCCACACTTCAAAAGCTTCTCTTAAATTCTTCTTCGCCCTAAGTTCTGTGGTTGCGGCGTATAAAATTCGTAAAGATTCCTCTAATGTAAATCTCTCATCATTACCATTCAATTTAATACTATTCATACTCAATAATAGATTCTTTATATCCACATGTTCTTTTGTGTTTATTTTAAACTGCTTATTCATAATCTTATGAATATTTTTTCTATCTTCAATAGATTCTTTCATTAGAGTTTCAATCTTCTTTGCGGTTGGCATATAAATCTCCAGAGTTAATCCAATAGTTATAGCATTTGTATGCTAATCTTTTTATGACAAATTTCCTAATCTAGTACCACGTAATCCTCGAGTAAGTGATCTAGGCATAGATATTGTACCACTCCACTGCCCTTTAATACCTATTCGTTTAAACCCTAAAGTTTTTCTAACTGCAGGTAATGTTGTAGAAATATATTGTAAAATACCTGTACCTATGTTCTGATAATCTTGCTGTTTAACACGCTCCAAAGTTATGCCATTATCATTATATCTGAAATGTTTCCCTGCTTCAAACCATTGCAGTCTAAGACCTGTAAAGAACATTGCACACATCATAACACTAGTATTAAATATAGATGCAAGTGTTTCTGTTTCCGGAGATAAAGGATCTCCATTTGATGCAGTAGCTATAGAAGATGCATCATATAAATCTTTTGAAGAATACATTGTAATTATAGGAGGTGTAGTATTGAACATATTTAGACCTAATCTTACATCTTCCCAAAGCTCAACATCACTTAATTTTGAAGGAAGTTGAAAAGCTGATCCTGATGCTGCAGTAACTCTCATTGAGAGCATACTACGCAATAGATTTACTAAATATTGTTGTTCAATTGATAATGCCATGCGCTCTCCATAAAACTAGGATATATCCAAATGTCCTATAGGGCATAGGAGTGAATATATCCTAATGATTAACTCATGACAGATGTATAATTTTTCTTGGTAACAACCGCTTCATAAAAACTTGAGCCCGTATTCTTACGAACTCGAAGATCTTTAGAATCATCCTGTATAAGTGTTACTACATCACTTACAGCAGGCTTTAATCCGCATCGTTTTACCTGAAAAAAATATTTTTTATTTAAACTTGCTAATGTATAGGTAGACATGTATTTCTCCTGGCAGCAAAAATGGTAGGTGCCAATTAAGGCACCTACGTTATCATTTTAAAAAGTAGTTTACTCTATTTGAATAAACTATACTGCTTAGTTATGTGTACCTTTAGATACACCATTAGCATTGACTGCAGACATGCCAAGCTCTTCATAGCCCACATATCCAATCTTTGCTTCTTTTGGTGAATCATCCGGCATTAACATAACTTCAGTACGGATAGGCATGACACCAAAGAATCGTGGTTCTGATAACGAGAACACTGTTCCTGTTAACACAAGACGATTAACAACGATATCTATACCCCAGATATTGCCACGAAGACCTGTCTCAATAATTTCACGCATTGAAACTGGGTCCAATTCAGCAGTACCCCATGTACGAATATCTTTAAAGCTAGCAAATCGCATCAAGAAAGAATAACATGGTAAATCATGATCCATGATAATTGCAGAGACTTTATTCAAAAAGTCTTTATCACAACCAGACGTAGAATTTGAGATAGCATTGTTTGCAGTATTACCAGAAGCAGTAGTCGTAAACAATGCTAATGCTTGCTGATCTTCTTGCAATTGCATTGCAATTCGAATCTTTTCTTGTGTACGATCTAACACATTAAAACGTCTTTGCTGAATCTGACTCAGGCGGATTTCTGCAGGCGAGAAAATTTCCCATGTAGTTGGTTCTACATAGGTGCCTTCTATTGTCCACTCTTGAACTGTACCACGTTTTGCTACGACATATGATGGCACGGATATATCTTTATCATACTCTTTGTTACTACAATCTTACGATTGTGACATAGACGTTTCCGCTATGTTCTTATTGTCTCCAATAAGGTCGGACTGTATCATCATCTCATTACTGAGAGCTTTACTTGCAGTCTCTGAAGGTCGAATAATTTTGTATTCCATAGATTTTAAAGGCAATTTAAAAAGAATTTCAGAAACTTTATATTTAGTTTCAGATGCAAAATATAAAGTATAATAAGTTTTTCCACTGGACTTTTGTATAGTTTTCATTATTGTAGTTTTAATACCAAATTTACTATACAACATTTTACGAATAAGTTTCTGTTCTTCTAAGCTAAACTGACATGTAGCTAAGGAATAATATTTTTGTCTTATTTTGTTAGTTTCATGATAATATGATACATTGGCACAACCATCATCAAAAAACCACCAAATAAAACCTTCATATGTCAATAAATCTAAAGCTTCTTTTGTTACATGTTTTTTCCCATTTACATCATATAACAATTTTCTTATTTCAAATAGATCAGGGTGAAAAACTGTAGAGAATGTATAAAATTTTAAGATTTCATTTTCATTCTCGTATCTAGGTCTTTCCCCATATCTTAATGGCATTATTATAAGATCAGAAAGCTTGTTGTATTTATATTCTATCCACTCTTTTTGAACATGTCCATGAGATATGGATAAATAAGCTAAGGTTTTTTGTTTATTCAAACCTAAAAAACCATCTCCAAGAACTGTCCCAACTATACAGCCCACTAAAGCCGAGTCAAGTTTTTGTAGTCTAATTTTTTCTATAGACTCATCAGATCTTCCACTTTTAATTCCATATTGTTTTCTTCGTTCTTGAACAACACCAATAGGAACTCTTAATTCATCTGAAAGTTTTCTATCTGATTTACAATCTATAGTAGCTTGTAATAAAACATCTCTGGTTACAATATCCAGAAACTTTCTTCTACTTCTAACAATCCATCTCTTACCTTTTGTTGACATATAAATTATTCTTTCTTGCGGATTGTCCCTACCAATTACATTTTTACGTATCTACCGTAGCAATTGTTTAACAGGAGTTTCCCGCATATTAGTAAAGTTTTAAGCGCGCTATGATTAGTTAACGCGCAATTTGACCCTGTGCAAGCACATCAATTTCGAAAAATTTACGTGCTGTGCCAACGAAATCTAACTGCTCTCGAATAGGAACAGCCATCTGAGCACCGAGAGCCTGACGACCTGCTTCAGTCGTTAAGGCTTCCCATATTGCATCATCATTCACAACTGATTTCTCGTAGTTTTGATACGGATCATTTGTCGATGCGGTTTTTGCAAGACTAAACCCTTTACCAGGGTTGCTTGTTGGAATTTTGATCATATTATGATCTCCTTTAATTATTTATGAAAGTGGTTTACCCACTAAAAAGTGCTTAACGCACTGTAGATACTTTATTAATCTCGGTATCCATCGAGTAAAGCTAGTAGAGGTTTCTGGCACCGACCCAGACATATACATCATCTGTATATGTGTCCAACATAACCTCTTTGTCAAAAAACAAAATATGCTGGGGCTCGAAAGCCCCAGCTTAAGTTCGATCTTACGGGAGGAGCGGAGGGCGTAAGACCGAAATTCTTAGAACCGCAATATAATACCTAGACCATAGTTATTATCCGATGTTGGAACTTGATACATCTTTCCTTTAACGGAACCTGTTGCAGTTGTCTGCCATTTACCAGCAGTGCCAATATACAGACTTGCATTCGGAGATGCCGAGGCAACTTCTGATTCATATGCACGAGTAGCTGAACCTGCAGCAACTTCTTCACTATGATCAATGACGAATTTCGTACCACTGCCATAGATACCTGATAAGAGAGATCCAGTAGGCGGTGCAGAAACTTCATCATCATCATCAATGCCAATAAACATGGCATTATCAACAGACGCTATGTCAGCATAATCACCAGTTGAATTTAACTGGAAAGCTTGACCTGGCATCCAAGTTGCAGCTACGACGGCAGCCGTGACAGGATATGTATCTGCAAACAGCTTGTGATAAATTATTACTTTACTCATTGTAAAACTCCTTTAATTAAAATTATGTGTTAGTTAAACTTTTCTCATAAGAGACTTATTGACGATATTTTGGACGCATAATTCTTGCTTTTTCAGGTGAAATACCTTTTTCACGTAAACGATTACCTACTGTTGAGAACAATC
This sequence comes from Candidatus Pacearchaeota archaeon, assembly GCA_041656875.1. Taxonomy (GTDB): domain Archaea; phylum Nanobdellota; class Nanobdellia; order Pacearchaeales; family GW2011-AR1; genus ARS1285. The sequence goes on along the minus strand of JBBACR010000020.1, from coordinate 8,178 downwards.
CAGAAAAGTCAAACTTTTCATTATTCTCAGAGGCCTGTCTTATCATTTGTGGAACAATACTAGAAACTTTAGCATCAGATTTCACTGTAGAATCAACACCTTCAGTCTTTACTTGAGCTTTAGGATCACTAACACCCTCTGCAGGATTTCCAACAATACCTGTTTCAGTATCTGGAATATGAGCAGATTTCAATGCAGTTTCATTTATGATCGGCAATTCATCAAGAGTTTTACTCTTAACTTCATACTCTTCACTAGAAAGCTTTTGAATCTCACGAGCCTTATTCAAAATAGATTCTTTTGTAAAAGGAATTGCACCAATTGCAGCATATTTACGGGAAAGTTCAACTGCTTTATAAGCTTTGGCTTTGATCACCTGAGGATCTTGAGCAGAAAGTTTTCCCGGACCATCTTTTACTTCACCTTTATTTTTGTCTGCGGGATGTTCATCTGCAGGTTTGTATTTTATATCCATTTTTGAAGTATCTTCAGCCGCCTTCTTTTCTTCCTTCTTTTCTTCCTTTTTCTCTTCTTTTTTCTCTTCTTTTTTCTCTTCTTTTTTCTCTTCTTTTTCATCTTCCTCTAGTTTATCCCAAGCAGTCATTTTCTTTGCATACTCAGGACTGCCATAAGCATCTTTATAATAGCGTCTGACAGAAGCCTTATCTTTTACTTTTGGTTCTGCGGCTTCTTTTACAGAAGCATAACGACCATTAAGCAATTGACGTACAACTTCTATACCATCAACATGTTTCTCACTTGCAGTTTTTATACCCCCTTGTTCCATAATCTTATTAACAACTTTTTCACCATATTGTGATGAACTAAACTGTCTGAAACCATTTTCATTCTTTTGGCCAAGATTAGATGGTGCATTTGCAAAGTCTGCTATGATACGTTTTCCTGATAGAGTATCTGTAATATCCCAATAGGAGGCATATTTGTTTTCTGGAACTATTACAAATGATGCATTCACATGTGGTTTTTCATCACGTGAATAATCTTCCACATTCAATCGGTTATCGACTGCTGGGTTTGGACGAGCATCTTCAAACTTACGATCTTTTTGAAACTTTCCGGCACCATCTGCCCACGCACGATTTTCAACTTCTGCTGGGTTCTTTCCACCAGGAAATTTATCTCCAGTAAATTCAGAGCCTGTCGGAGGAACTGCAGTACTAAATCTACGCGAGGCAGTTCGGTCCACAATTTTATTAATACGTTCTACGTCTTCTAATGTCTCAGCAACATTTTTCAGACTTGAATTTTGAATTTTACTTGCAGGATTTTTTAATGCACTTAAGAATGCCCAATGACTCATGGCATCATCAGCATCTTGAATAACTTTTTGAGCTGATACAGCTAAAGTTTGAATAGACCCAGCATAACGATCATTCTGACGTTTGAATGAGGCTTTCTTTTCCTCTTCTTCAACTTGACCACAAATACCATCAAGAGAGTCTACAACATTTTGCAGGTCCGTTTTAGCTTCCTCTAGAACAGCTTTCGCATCTGCAGGTGTTTTAATTTTCTTTTCTTTTGATTCTTCCTTGTTTCCCTCAGGAAGTTCTTTAGTAGCTTCACCAGATTCGCCGGGAATTTCTTGGTCAATTACATCATTTGGTGCAACTTCACCAAGATCTTCGAGAAAGTCTGCAGCACGTTTTTTAGTTACATTAAGTTCTGCCGCCATGCTCTTCAGACCACTCTGAAGTGTTGCGGTTGAATAGCGAGAATTAACCATGGTAAAACTCCTTTTATTATATTTGTAGTTTCAAAAACTTATGTTCCGATTCTACAGTATATATAGCATTTGGCAGAATAAAAGCAAGAAATTTTACAATAAAAGTAATAAAAGTAGTATTTTGGCTTAAATTTTACATATTTAAATCTATATAACTTGATTTTCACACATAAATATGCTAATATACTTAATATTAAGAATTTGTATATGAGTAAATCATTAAAATTAACAAATAAAAGATTTGAAAAATTATTGGTAATAAGAAAAGAAGATAGAGATAAATGAGGAAACTTTCGTTGGTTATGCAAGTACAATTGTGGAAGTAATATTAAAGTTACGGGGAGTAGACTCATGTCAGGAAATGCCATAAGTTGTGGATGTATAAAACCTAATATAAATTTTTCCATAGGATCTAAGTTTGGACTTTGGACCCTTATTAAATTAGATCATAAAATAAAATATGGTAATAGTACACAAAAAGTTTTCCTTTGTCAATGTGAGTGTGGTTTAGAAAAATTAGTAAATCAATCTCAATTATTAAATAAATTATATAAAGCATCTCCTAGATGTAGAAACTGTGCAAGTAAAAATTTACACAATTTATGTAAATTGAAAGGATTATCTGTTACATCAAAATCATATGGTAGTTGGAGAAATATGATTTCTCGTTGTTATAATAAAAATAATAATGCATATAAATATTATGGGGGTAGAGGTATAATAGTTTGTAATAGTTGGAGAAAAAGTTTTTTAAATTTTTATAATGACATGGGTGAACGACCCCTAAATTTAACTTTAGACCGTATTAAGTCAAACGGTAATTACAAACTTTCTAATTGTAAATGGTCTACTAGAAGAGAGCAAATAATAAATCGCAGCATGACAATTCATGACGAGTTTAGTAATCTAAATATGTCTAATCAGAGAAAAAAGCAAAAACGTTGGGAAAGAGATAAGAGATGTACTTGCTGTGGAAAAATTAGATATGATACTTTATTATGTAAAAAATGTAAAAATAAACAAAAACAATATAGACATAACTATTACATTAAAAATTTATAGGCAATAAAAAAGACGCTTTTCAGCGTCTTTCTTTACATATACAATTATTATAGGTATTTTAATTTAATTATTTAGGTTGTAGAACCCCGCAATCTGGACAAAATTTATGAGATTTCTTAAGTATTTTACCACATTCTACACAAAATATTTCATTCTCTCCCAATAAAAAATTCTTATTAGATCTAGATTTATTATCTACAAGTTTTAATGGAGAAATTAATCTCAATTTGAATTCAAGCACATCGTCTTCAAGTTCTCCTATAGTAGTAAAACTAAAGGCTTGATTAGACTCTGATCCTTTAACAGTAGCACCTAGTTGTGAAGGATCTATAGAGGATTTTAAAGAATCTGAATTATTAGTTAATGTAATACTAGAATTTGAAAAACACGTAGATATAATCTGATGATTAGGTATTGGGTCCCCTGTATTATTATAAGGCCATACAAATGGATTTACTTTAGGTCTTATCCATATAGGCTGATAAGGCCATACTGTTATTGGAATAACATTTTTTTCAAATTGTACTGTTATTACAATATTTCCATTCTGGGAATCCCCCGGATCTTCAACACCTGCATCATTTAATGATACAAATTTAAAATGCTTACCTTTCAGTAAATCCTCTCCTATAAGAAATCTTTCAAGATCCAATTTACTATCAGCCATTAAAACAATATTCGCTGCATCTTTACCATCAATTTTAATGCCTACGATAGCACGTTTGCCTCGATGTTTGTTTTGCAAAGATATGAAATATTCGGAATCGAAGGGGAGTGTAACCACTCCTCCATGTTCCTGTAATGGATTGCGTTTTGCGTCTTTAATGCAGACACAGAAGTTGTTCTTGTACATATTAAGTCTCCTTTGAATATTTTTAGACCTCAACCAAGGGTCTGATTTAAAGTTGTTGTAACCTATTTTTAGATCCGGGTCAGGATCGGTTGGAAACTTTTACATCTGATTATCTAAAAATTCTTTTTCGTCTTCTTTTAAATCTCCAATAAATATATGTTCATATTCATAAGGACCTTTACCTATAGCTTTTTCTACATATAAAACAGCTCCTATTAAACTATCAAACCCCATACCTCTATCTAATGACCCATCACCAAGCATCTCATTTGCTTTTTGTAATAATGCCTCTATAGATTCATATCCTGTTAATGATTTTGTAGGATATGCACCCTTTCCTCCACCCCATAAATATCCCAATACAAGTCCTTCTGCATTATATTCTACTTTAGGTATATCCCATGATTGTTTAAACTGTACAATTTTAAAATCACCAATAGTATAAACCCAAGCTTCATCTAATATGTAAACTATTGAATCAGAATTATTCATGTAATCATGCCACATTTCACCAGGTAATATTTTAGCTGTAACAACACCCTTCACACATGTAGTTGAATTTACATTATTGTCTGAATTATACATCCCACGTCTTAAATGTGGATGCATATTAGTATTTATAACTTTTACGGGACCAACATAGGCTTCTATAGTATCTCCTACTTCAGGTCCTTCAGGAGATATATCCCAACTTAATTTATTACTTGAATTTTCTTTTATAATAGCTTCAATTAATTCTACAGCTTTATATGTAATTCCACTTATGTTCCATTCATTAATGTCTTCTAATGCAATACCACTCTCACCTAAATAACCCTTTCCAATTTCCCAATCATGAATACAAGCTACGACAGTAATAAATTCATCTTCTGGATCTTCAATATGAACTTCCCATTCTACTGTCTCTTCCATATAAGGTTCCCAAGTAGGCCTACCAAATATTCTAAGCATTGTATTATAATCGCATACTATTCCCCCTACTTTATGCATACCACTAGGATTACTAATTTCATCCGGAGCTACTGTTTTAAATTTTATCTTATCTTTTGGCAAATCCCAACTAAATTTTAAACTGGATTCTGCAGATAAATATTGTAACATTTTATTAATCTTATTTACTTTTTCAGTATTTCCCTCAGCTTTAGCTTTATTTAGGTCATCTAAATATTCATCTATTAATTCTTTACGATTTTGTTCTACATTTTCTTTAGAAAGATTACTATCAAATTTTAAATCATTAGAATTAAGATTTGATTCTTCTTTAGGGGCATCTGTATTTTTTAATACATTTTTAAATGGATTATTCTTCTTTAAAATTCCAGATTTCTCTACTTTTTTTGCTTCATAAATAATATTTTCAATCCCTTTCCAATAAACAGAATTAGTTTCTGGAAGGCCTACAAATTTTACTTTTTCTATTAATTTAGAGGGATCAGGATCCCAGCAGTATCCCAAATTACCTCCCATAGGTCCTATTTTTTCACCATTACAGTATGCTTTATAACAATCCATAGCTTTTTCTATAGATCCATTACCCCAAACAATATCAAAATCATTATACTTGGGATTTATTTTTGTAAGAGAGAATTCAAACCCTACAATTGGTAAACAAACTCCATACCCATTTTTTTTAAAATTTCCAATACCTTTAACTAGCCATCCTGCATAACTAAGATGACTCTCATCACTAGGTTTAAAATTCTTAAAATCATAATCCCCAAACATATTCAATATGTCATTATTATCCCAAGCCTTCTTTTTAAATAATTCAGATATCACCATTTCATTAGTCTTAATTATTAAGGGATCATCATCCAAACTTATTTCTCTGAATTCGTCATCTGAAGATAATTTTTCTCCATTTTCATATATTAAAGTTAATGGCCAAGACTCGTCTGAAAACCCACAACCACTCCAGATCCAATTGTTAAATCTGCAATCAATAATATCTCTCCATTTAGCATCACCATATATTACTTCTGGACCAAATGAAAACATCATACCTATGTGCAAATAAATATTATCAGCATCTATTTTACTAGATTTCCAAACTTGATAAGGTTTACATAAAGATTTAAAATCCTCAAAATTAGAAGCTATAACTTGCATAGATATATCCCAAGATTTCTTCTCATCCTCAATAATACCTACATATTCCAAAAGATTAAAATCCTTAGGACTAAATAAACATCTTGTAAGTTGACCACCATCTATAATCTTTCTATTAGCTTTAGGATTTAGTTTTAACCATTCAAATTTTTCTTTAGCCATATCAGGACTATCTGACCACATAGACCAAACTCGAACATCACCATTTTCAGATGTTACTAAAGATATAACTCCATACTTATAACCCATACCCGTCCTAACAGTTGTATCATCTACCAACCATCCTATATAGCTATCAGGATCATAATCAACAGGTAACGCTGGTCCTATATCCCAACTCAATATGTTATTTTGCACTTGCATATAGCTCTAACTTCGTCTGCCAAACACCTTGAGGAATTAATTCACGCCATTCATGACCCTGCTTAGCAATCTTCTGAAATTCAATCTCATCATTACCTTTCATTATTCGAATACCTGCATGAGTAACACATTCCCTACCCTCTAGTCTATAATCACCTTTTTGATCTATTAACCAAGTAGTAGGTTCAATGGAAGTTGTAGTGCTAAGAGCTGGCTGAGGTTGATTTTTTTGATTATACTCTTTTTCATGATTAAACTCACCAAAAGCCCAATCTTCAAATACTAAAGGTTCCTCATTACTAAGATGTTCTCTATCCATATATGTATGATATTCCTGTAAGAATTCTTGATCTTTTGATTTTGCAGCAAGCCATGTTTTGAATTCCGGATTACTCTCATAAAAAGCCTTACGTTCAGAAGCACTTTTTTCAGAAATTTTCTTTTCAGGTTCTGTAGGTTCTATAGGCTGAACTTCAGGAGATATAGGAGCAGACACCTGACCTTGCTGGACACCTTGCTGGACACCTTGTCCAGGTAAAGGTGTAGTAATATCTATCTGTAAAGATCCATCAGGCTTTGTCTTTACACTTGTATCAGCTTTTTTAGTTAAAAAAGTATATCTCCAATCAGGAATATTTGATGCTTTCTGAAAGAATCTACTAGCTGATCTACTACGTAAGCTTTCAAAGCGTTCCCGCCTTGTCTTCCCATCCATTAGGGGTGAGTTCTTATCCACAGAAATCTCCTTTTTAGAGTCAGACCTTTGCAATCCATTACCTTCTTTCCAGGCTGACTGTTCTTTATTTACAGGATTTCCAGAGCTAGGAAACTTGTCTCCTGTAAATGTTGCATTATTTGGGATCTGTTTTCCATCAGGTATTTTATATACCCCAGGTTTTTGATCTTCCTTAGTTGAGAATATTTTTCTCCAGTTCATTTTGAATCTCCTTATTTATATTTTAATTATTGCTTCTTTTGCCTTACTTACAGGTATTGATATTACTTTCGGAGTAGCATTTGTGTAATTCACATCTTTATGTATAATTGATATTACAATCTCTCCATCCTCCCAAACCTTAGGCCAACCAGGATGCTTTTCATAATCAGTTCTAATTATTTCTAATATTCTTTTATCACTATTATAAAAATCTTTGTTGCCTACATTATCACAATACCAACTGAATACTATCCAACTTTTTATTTTAACCTTATCTCCCACCTCAAATTCATCTATTTCTGGTATATCCCATGAATTAATTAAAGGTGAATCCTTTACAAATATTAAAGGAAAATCAGTCTCTCCAAAATTGTATATACCTTTAACATTCCAACTAATAGGATATGTTATTTTTGGTTCATCATAAAACCACATAATAGAATAAATAAAAACTGTATTGAAATTCGATATCTCATATCTATATGCATTACCTAGTATAAAATAAAAATATTTAGCCTTTATACTATCAAAAGTTTTCCATACCTGTCTTGGGCCAGCTATACTTATAAAATCTTCTATTGTATCTGCTTGATAACCTGAATTTAATATAGGTTTAATATCCCATTCTTCAGAAAATCTCAAACTACTAGTAGTTTCTTGTGTATATTCCCATATATCTTCTTGAGCTTTAGCTAGTAAACTATCAAAATCAATATTCTTATTAGTTCGTTTAGCAGCTTGTCTTGCATATTTTATAGCATTAGCAGCAAAAAAAGCAGCAGCATTATCAGCATAATAAGCAGTAGCATAAGCAGCATAATAAGCAGTAGCATTAGCAGCATAAGCAGCAGTAGCAGCATAACCAGCAGCAGTAGCAGCATTAGCAGCATAAGCATCAGCATCAGTATCAGCAGCATCAGAATAAGCTTTATCTCTATTTTCTTTACTAGGATTCTTAAAACAAGTTTTTGCTGCTTCTATACATTTTCTAACTCTATCATCATTAGGATATTGCTCTTCATAAATACTTAATACAGCTTCTGCACAGTATATAGCATAAAGTAAATTTACTTTTTTAGGATCTACTTCTATAGGTTTAATGTCCCAGGA
>JBBACR010000019.1:0-22235 GCA_041656875.1 Candidatus Pacearchaeota archaeon | reverse complement strand
ATGGAGACAAAATAGAAAAATTATCAGTAATAGATAAACATACAGGAAAAGAACTTGAAATTTTAGACCTTCTTTATATCTATCCTGCAAGACACTTTGTAATTCCTGAAAGTGAAATAGCAGAAGCTCTTGTTGATATTGAAAAACAATTGGAAAAAGATTTACCAAACCTAAATGCACTTGAAGCTCATAGATTAAAGCAAAGGACCTTAAATGATATTGAAATGATAAAAGAAACAGGTTATTGCAAAGGAATTGAAAATTATTCAAGTCATTTTGATAAAAGAAAACAAGGTGAAAAACCTTATTGTTTACTGGATTATTTTCCTAAAAAAGACTTTTTAATAATGATTGATGAATCTCACCAGACAATTCCACAGGTTCATGGAATGTATAATGGAGACCGTGCAAGAAAAAAATCATTAATTGATTATGGATTTAGACTTACAAGTGCATATGACAATAGACCATTGAAATATAGCGAATTTGAAAAATATCTAAACGAAAATAAAACTTTGTTTGTTTCAGCAACTCCTGCAGTTTATGAAAAAGAAAAATCAGATCAAATAGTTGAACAAATAATAAGACCAACTGGCTTAATTGACCCAGAAGTTTTTATACACCCAATAAAAAATCAAGTTGAAGATTTAATCTCAGAAATAGAAAAAACAGTAAAGAAAGGAAACAGAGTTCTTGTAACAACACTTACGAAAAAACTTGCAGAAGAGTTAACTGATTATTTAGGGTCAAAAGGAATTAAAACAAGATATATGCATTCTGAAATAAAAACTTTGGAAAGAACAGAATTAATAAGACAATTAAGACTTGGCAAATTTGATGTTCTAGTGGGTATAAACCTCTTAAGAGAAGGACTAGACATTCCTGAAGTAGGTTTTATAGGGGTTCTTGATGCTGATAAAGAAGGATTTTTAAGAGATGCAAGAAGTTTGATTCAAATAATTGGAAGAGCAGCAAGAAATCTTGATGCAAAAGTAATTCTCTATGCAGATATAATCACGGCTTCAATTGAAGAAGCAATAAACGAAACCAAAAGAAGAAGAGAAATCCAAATAGAATACAATAAAAAACACAAGATAACTCCCAAAACAATAATAAAACCAGTAAAGAAACTAACTGTTGCAGTAACAATAAAAGATACAAAACATATTCCAAAGTCAGAGATTCCAAACATGATTATAGAATTAACTGCTGAAATGCAAGAAGCAGCAGAAAATTTAGAGTTTGAAAAGGCAATAGAGATTAGGGACAAAATAAAAGAGCTTGAAAAAAGAATCAATATAATAAATCCAGACTAACTAATTTTCCCAATTCTTTTAGAACTAACAACATAAAGATTTACAGGACCAGGTTCATAACTAGGAGCAAATAAATTTAAAAAATCTATTGGTGGTGAAGAAAAAGCATTCGCAGTTTTTAATGCTTGATTATAATCATAAAGATCAGAAGAGAATTCAAGATAATCCGGACTATTTAAAGCAAGATAAACCGTTGATTTTTGAACTAGAGGATCCATTTTACCTATTTCTTTTGCACGATGACGTCTCTTTTTAAGAGTAGAAACTGTAAAAAGATTAACACAAGAATCTTCCCTTTTTGCAACAAATAAGCAATAATCACTTGATTGTTGTAAGACAGGTAAATGTGAATAATCAATTCCCTGAGAAATGCCTTCAAACATCTCATCTAAAGATCTAAGTGCAAAATTATAATCGTCAGGCATTCCACGAAGTCTGGGAACATTTCCCCTAATCAAACCCAAAAAAGTTTTCCCAATAAAATGCTTTTGTGCATTAAAAACCTCCCCTAAATCATTCTCTGCTCGACTATCGCTACCTAAAACATATCCATATTCTTCATTTGGACCTCTAAAACTAGTTATACAGTGAATTGTCATATAATTATCAAGAACTCTTTCTCAAAAATTATATTAAAAATGCATTTATAAAATCTTCTAATCAAAAACCTTTAAAAACCATTTTTATCTTATCAGTAAATGAAAATTCCAAAAGTTAATACTAAATATATCCTTATTAAAAACTCGAAAATCCATGGAAAAGGAGTTTATGCTAAGAAAAATATAAAAAAAGGAACAAGGGTAATTGAGTATGTAGGAGAAATTATAACCAAAGAAGAAGGAGACAAGAGATCAGAAGAACAATTCAAAAAATCAATAAAAAATAAATCCGAGGGTTCTGTTTATGTTTATGATTTAACAAAAAAATATGACCTTGATGGAAACTTTAAATACAATCCTGCAAGACTTATTAATCATTCTTGTGAACCTAACTGCAAATATAAGTTAGAAGGGCTTAAAATCTGGATAATCTCAATAAAACCAATAAAACTAGGAGAAGAATTAAGTTATGATTATGGTTATGATTTAGAGGACTACAAACACCACAAATGCAGATGCGGAAGTAAAAAATGTATTGGATATATAATAGGGAAAAACTTTAGAAAAGATTTTGAAAAGTTAAGAAGAAAAGAAAAAAAGTTAAATAAAAATTAACCTTCTATATGTTTATCTTTTTCAAGGATTTGTTCCATTTTTTTAATATCTAGATTAGATTTCCAAAAGAAAAATCCAATAACCAAAAAAGTTACTAATGGAGAAACATAAATAGGTATCTCAACCCCAAAACTGTCCAGTATCATAATAAGACCTAAAAAGAAAATAGAATACATTGCCCCGTTTTTAAGATAAGGATATTTTTTTACCTTGTCAACATTTCTAACAGTTAATTCTCTGACAACAAATGCTCCAAGGCCATTTCCAATAAGTATTAGAGGTATAGACAAGGTAAATGCAAATGCACCAAGAACTCCATCAACAGAAAAAGTAGCATCAATAACCTCGAGATAAATTATTTTAGAGATATCAGACATATTCCCTTTCATTAAATTTTCTTCAGTTTTCTTTGCATTTTCCTTAAGCCCGTTTGTGATAAAAAATGCAGTAGAACCAATGACTGCTGAGAACGCCATTAAAGGATTTTTTTGAAGAGAGTACCAGACAATTAAAGCAAGAACAATAGAAACTACTGAATAAAACCATATTCCTTTATTATCAAAGAATTTTTCAGCACGAAGTCCATAATTTTTAGGTTCACTAAAAAGCCAGTAGAGAAATATAAATATTAAAAATGTTCCACCACCCACCAATAAGACTGGGGTAGATTTTTCCATAGAAGAAATAATGCTAGGGTCACTTGAAAAAGTTGCAGTAAGTGAACCTAAAATACCTAAACTTGGATTTGTTAAAAATACAATAATCCATGGTAAAAAGCCACGAACAATAAAAACAGCAAACAAAAGCCCCCAAAATAAAAACCATTTTCTTGCTTTTGGCTTCATAGTATGAAGTACATCTGCATTTATTACTGCATTATCAATTGAAGAGATTATTTCAAATAAGCAAAGACCGATTAAAACCAAGGCAATTGAAAATATTTCCAAAAGAAAAATATAAAAAGTGACTATTTAATTATATTTCTTCGCAAACAGCATACTTTCCGCAAACATTAAATAAAACAGCTTCACGATTTCCTCTTAATTGTCTTTCATACTTACCCCGCTCTGTCCAATAATCTTTGGGATCAACTGAGTATTTTATAACAACTTTTCCAATTTTAAACTTCTTTAAAAGATCCATAACCTGAATATAATTATTTCCAATTCCCATAACCTCAAATACCTTGCATAAACTTCTAAATTTATTATCCAGATTGTCTGAACTAATAAGAACCTTGTTTTTTTCACAACCCTCCAGTATTTTTCCTTGTATTTCATTTGCAAACTCATTTTCAAGTCCTGCTTTCACAATTGCAGTGCTAATCTCATAGACATATCTTGAAATTTTATTAGTTTTAGCAAACTTAGCATTCTCATTAAACTTTTTAACTTCGATAGAGGCATTTTTGGAATTCTCCTTAACTGCTTTAGCAGCAAATCTGGAATCCTCATTTGATTTATCAAATGAGCTTATTCTTCTTTCTATTCTCTCACCATTAACATCCACAACACTCACTTCTGCTTTTTTTAAATTTCCAAAATATAAATCTAATCGGTTTAACTTATTACCTACTGACAAGTATTCTCTTTCCATATTTCCAAGCCGATCAAGTTTATCTATATCTATCTGAGGGGGAATTTCAAGACAAATATTAGGGGTAATCTTAGAATAAACTTCAAGAAGTTTAAAAATATCAGGAGAAATACTTTCCAAGGTTCTTTCTTTTTCCTGAGGCAACCTTTCAGGATCACAAAAAATTATATCAGGTCTTATTTTTCTTATTTTTTCAATAACTTTTTCGTCAAGCACATTTCCAGTCTCAAATTTTAAATTATTAATCCCCTTAAAATTCTTTTCTGCAAAGGAAACTTTTCTTTCATCAATTTCAAATCCAAACACCTGTCCAGAGGTCTTTGCAAAAGCTCCTGACTGAATTCCAATACCCGAACATAAATCAACAATAACCTTGCATTTAAGCCCTTTAGCCCTAAAATTAGCAACATCTAAAGGGGTTGCAAATCGCAAGTCTTCCTCACTAAAATGTTTTACATTTCCAATATCTTTTTTCATTTTTTACTTAAGACTCCAAATCAAAACCAAGATTCCAAGAATAAAGTTGTAAACTCCAAACAAATAAAATTTATCAGTTTTAATAATTTTTAAAAAAAGTTTTATAGTAAATACACTTACTAAAAAAGTAATAATAAATGAAATACTAAGTAAAGAATAGTCTATGTTTGCAACTGCCAAATCTTTCAATTCAAGAACAGCTGCCCCTAGAACAATTGGAATTGCCATAAAGAATGAAAATTTAACAGCTTCTTCTTTTGAGACCCCCCTAAATATTCCTGAAGATATTGTAGCTCCACTTCTAGAAATTCCAGGAAAAATTGCTATCGCTTGAAAAATTCCTATGAACAAAGAATCAAACCCTCCAATAGTTCTCTGTTTAGCTTTAAAAAATTTAGTGGAATAAATTAAAACTCCTGAAATAATAAAAAATATCCCTAAGTAAAATAAGCTGGAAAAAAAGTTCTCAATCTGATCCTTAAACAAAACTCCAACAAGACCTGCTGGAATTATTCCAATTAAAAGAAAAAGTAGATACCCTAAATTTTCCCTTTTTTTAAAATTAAAAAGCTTCATAATGTCTTTTCTAAATATGAATAAAACAGCTAAAATACCTGCAAAGTGTAAAAAAACATCAAAGCTCAAACTCTGAAAACCAAAAAAACTATGGAGTAATGCAAGATGTCCAGAGCTGCTAATTGGAAGCCATTCAGCTACCCCTTGAATTATGCTCATAATCAAGACTTGAATTAAAGATACCATAAAAAGAAAACAACAAAAGGATTTAAAAAACCTTTTATAAAATTCTTATCCGATTTTAAACCCTAAATAAAATTCATAGATAATTTCCATAGATTACCTGTCCCCAAACTAGAGACCCTAATCTTTATAAATTAAGGATTACTACAATATTTATGGTAAAAGAAGAGGTTAAAAAGAAACCCTCAAAAGCAGAGGTTGAACAGGCTTTAATTGACAATTTTATTAATTTGCAAAGAGTTCTAACAAATTTATCTTTAAAATTTGATGAACTTTCAACAAATATGTCCAAAATGATGCAGTTATTCGAGATTTCAGCAAAAACATTTGCAGAAAAATATTCAACAGAAGAACCAAAAACAGGAGATGTAGATACTGAACTACTTAAAAAATTAGACTCTCTTCTTGACCAAAATAAAACTATTTCTAAGGGAATAATGTTAATGGAAGAAAAGATAAGGGATAGATCGAGTCCAGGAGTTCCACAGTTTGTACAAAAACCAATGGACGAAAACAGAATGCAGCAATCAAATCCTCAAAATCTTAGAAGACCTCTTCCAAGATACTAGAAATGGGATTACAACAAATAAAAGCTCATCAAAGAATAATATTTCTCAATAGATTTGTTAAAGAGATTCTCATTAATCTGTCTGAAAAAGAAAGAATTGAAGAAAAAATTGAATTAGGAAGATTAAAACAAAAATTAACTCCTGAAGATTCAAAAGATATATTTAGGCAAATGATAAAATCAGTATCAACCGAAGACAAAAGGAAACCAATAGTTTATAGAAAAACAGTCCCACTAAAACCTGCAGTAATGTCAAAACCTATTCAACCAATTCAAAGACAAATGGCTCCAAGACAAACAACACCAGAACCTGTTGCAAGACCTCTCCCGCAAAACTTATTATCAAAAAATTCTGGCTCTGGAGAATCTGGAATGAAAAAAATAGATCCTCTGCTTAAAGACATTTCAATCCTGGCAATAGAATGTCCGGGTCCTGAAAAAAATATTTTACTCAAAAGAAATAATGAAACAAATAGAGCAAAACTGACTTTAAATCAAAATGAAATAAATATGATAATAGAAAATTTTTCAAAGCAAGCAAGAATCCCAATAGTCGGAGGAATTCTTAAGGCTGCTGTTGGAAACATGGTAATTTCCGCAGTAATTTCAGATTTTGTTGGCTCGAGATTTATAATAAATAAAATAACTCCTTATTCACTAATTGCTCAAGAATAAAATAAGGAGGGAGAAGACTTCTTCTCCCAGTTCCCCTTTTTGTAATTTGATTAATGTTTTGCTTATTTAAATGATTTAGGCGATTTAAAGGTCATTTGATAAAAATAGATAATAAAAAACCAGTTATCAAAAACCTTATTTTCAAAATCAATAAATCTTTCAAGATTAGTAATGGGTTTTTACGTTGGATATTTAATTAGAAAATATATTTAAACTAAGAAACCATAATAGATTTATGAAAATTCAGGATAAAATAACAACAGAAAAAATTGAAAAATATTATTTGCTTACTTCAAAAGCGCTTTCAATTGCAAAAAAATCAATTGCAAAAAAAAGAGAAATAGAAGCAAGAGAGATTATTCTAATGGTCGAATGTTATTTATCAGATGCCAAACATTTCTCAGATAAAAAAGATTATGTTAATTCATTTGGCTGTTTAAATTATGCTCATGGATGGTTAGACTCAGGAGCAAGACTAAAAATATTTAATGTAACCGATACTAAACTGTTTACAGTTTAGACAAAAGTTCCAGAGTGAAAAAGATAATGTATGCAGGGTCTTCCCATGTAATCATAAATCAAAGGTTTTAACTCATCTGCGTTAAAGGAGCTAGAATCAAAAGAACAAGCCATTATGTTTCCTAAAGGGTCATCATTTCTTCTAAAAACAGTTTTAGCTCTTTCTATACTTTTTTCAAGAGATATAGTTCTCGGACATAAAAATCCATCCGGACCAAAAATACTATCATTAGAAACTAAAGAAGTAAGAAAATAACTAAAATCCTTTTCACTAACCCCTCCATTCAGAGCTTCAACCCCAATTTGGATTCTATCGAGTTCACCAGGGTTATATTGAAAAGTATATTCAACATTATGATCTCTTTTACGTGCATGAGTAAAAAGAGTGAGTTTATCTACCCCTTTAATTTGAGCCCCGAGTAATAATTGAGACTGACCACTAAGAACTGGACTAGTAAGTCTTTGAAAAAAATAATCTCTGATTTCTTCAGCTGTAAGAATAGTAGTCATGAAAAAAGAATAATAAGTGAATTAAAAACAATTATTATAATAGAGAACATATATTTAAAAGTAATCTTTAAATAACTAAGATTCTTGTTTATGTTATGAAAAAGATTATAGTGATAAGTTTAGGTGGAAGTTTAATAGTTCCGGACAAGATTAATCTTAAGTTTTTAGAAGAATTTAAAAAAATACTCTTAAAGAATATAAAAAAGAACAAATTTATAATTGTTTGTGGAGGAGGGAATACTGCAAGAATCTATATAAACGGCATAAAAGATAAGATACTCTACCAAAGTCTTATTGGGATAGCATCAACTAGGTTTAATGCAAAATTTATGACTTACTTTTTTGAAAAGAATTCAAATAAGGTAATTCCAAGAGATATGACTGAAGTAGAAAATTTGATAAAAAAGCATGATTTAATTTTCTGTGGAGCACTAAGATATGCAAAAAATGAAACTTCTGATGCAACTGCTACAAAATTAGCTCGTTATTTTAATACAGAATTTATAAATTTGTCAGACGTTGCAGGACTTTATGACAAAAACCCTAAAAAATTTAAAAACGCAAAATTTATCCCAGAAATTTCTTCAAGAGAATTTTTAAAAGTAGCAAAAAAAACAGGATTTACTCCAGGTCAGCATTTTATACTAGATAAAAAGGCAGCAAAAACAATACACAAATATAACATTCCAGCTTATTTACTCGGACCTAATCTAAAAAACCTGGATAATTTATTAAATAACCAGCATTTTATAGGAACAGTTATAAGTTAAAATGATTATAAAAACAGAAGACTTTATTTTAAGACCTCCTAAAAAATCAGATTTACTTGATTATTATAATTCTAGAAATGACCCTTTAATAGCTAAAAATACATATAGGGGCATCTATCCCCTTTCATTAGAACAGGCAAAAATTGAATTAAACAATTTCATTAAAGATAAAAAAGATTGTGAAAAATTTGCAATAGAAATAAATAAAAAACTTGCAGGTGCAATTTATTTTTATGAAATCTCTAAGAATCATAAGGCCAGAATAGGCTATTGGTTAGGAAAAGAATACAGAAATAAAGGAATAGGGACAAAAGCAATAAAAACAATAACAAATTATGGATTTAAAAAATATAACTTAAAAAGAATAACTGCAAATGTAGTGACATTTAACAAACCCTCGCTAAAAGCTCTTAAAAAGGCAGGGTTTAAATTAGAAGGAATATTAAAAAAGAATAGGTATAAAAATAAAAAATATTATAATGATTTTTTATATGCAAAAATAAAATGATAATTTCAACAGAGAACCTACAAGAAATAAGAAATCAAATTCAAAAGATAAAAAAAACAAATCCTAAAGAGATTATGGTTGTTAAAGCAAGAGATGAGGAATTTAATAGAAAAGTCCTTGAAATAAAAGGGGTCAATGTTTTATTGTCTCCAGAACTCCATGAAGGAAAAGATAAATTAAAACAAAGAGATTCTGGACTCAACGAATTTTTGTGTAAACTTGCGAAAAAAAACAATATCCAAATAGGAGTTAATATTAGTGAGATTGTATCCTTTCCAAGTATTAAAAAAGCAAAAACTATTGCAAAGATAATTCAAAATATCAAACTTGCTAAAAGAACAAAAACAGATATAATTTTATGGCCCAAAAACAAATACAAAGAGCAAGATATAATGGCATTTGTAACAACTCTAAAAGGAAGCACTGAAATGGGCAAAAAAGCCTAAAAATTAGCCCTATCACTAACTTTATAAAATACTGTTTTCTACTTCTAATATGACAGAACAAGAAAGTGAAATTAAGAAAACAATAGAATATTTAAGTCCAAACGAAATCAAACTAATTCCTTTTTTGAAAGAAGGAAACTTAGCAGGTATTTTCAAAAAAACAGAGATGGATAAAACTGCGATAGTGAGATCGCTTGAATTCTTATCAAACAAAAGCATAATCAATTTAACAACCAAAAAACAAGAAATAATACAGTTAGGCATAAACGGTCTTTTGTATCAAAAACAGGGCCTTCCCGAAAGAAGACTCAGTAATCTGGTTGTTAAAAAAAATTCAATCTCGCTTCAGGAAGCAAAAGAAGGTTCAAAACTCAATGATAATGAATTTAAAGCAGCTCTAGGCGCTCTAAAGAAAAAAGCACTTATTAGTTTAGTAAATGGAAACATTGTTCTTTCAGGAAAAAAAGAAGAATTAATTCAGAAGACTTTAGAAGAAAAGTTTTTAGAATCACTTCCAAAAAAATTAAATGATTTAAAACCTGAAGAAAAATATTGTCTAGATAATTTAAAATCAAGAAAAGATATAATCGACCTAAAAGATAATTCTATCATCGAATTTACTTTGACAAAACTCGGAGAACAGTTAGTAAAATATGACTTTTCAAATTCAAAAGAAATGATTGAAGGAATTACACCAAATCTAATTAGGTCTGGAACCTGGCATGGAAAAAAATTCAGAAAATATGATATTAAAAGTCCAGTTCCAAAAATCTATGGGGGCAAAAGGCATTTTGTTAATCAAGCAACAGACTATTCAAAAAAAATCTGGTTAGAAATGGGATTTAAGGAAATGACTGGTCCAATGATTGTTTCAGGATTCTGGAATTTCGATGCATTGTTCACAGCTCAAGACCATCCAGTAAGAGAAATGCAAGATACTTTTTTTATCAAAGACAAAGTTGCAAAACTTCCAGATAAAAAAATAATAGATGAGGTAAAAAAAGCTCATGAAGGAAAAATAAAAGGCTCGAGAGGATGGAATTATGAATGGAAAGAAGATGAAGCAAAAAAAGTATTGTTAAGAACCCATACCACCTGTATTTCAATACAAACTTTGAAAAAAATTGCAGAAAATAAAGAATACCCTGCAAAATATTTTATGCTTGGAAAATGTTTTAGGAACGAAACAATCGATGCAACACATGGATTTGAATTCAATCAAACAGACGGAATTGTAGTAGATGAGAATGCAAACTTTAGACAATTACTAGGATATTTAATAGAATTTTTTAAAAAAATGGGCTATGAAAAAATAAGAATAAGACCCTCGTATTTTCCATATACTGAACCTAGCCTTGAAATAGACGTCTTTCATCCAATATTTAAAAAATGGTTAGAACTTGGAGGAGCAGGAATGTTTAGGCCTGAGGTAACAATACCGATATTTGGAAAACACATTCCAGTACTTGCATGGGGGCCTGGATTTGACAGAATAATTATGGAATTCTATAATATAAAAGATCTTCGTGAGATGTATGGAAATGATATAAATAAACTAAGAGATATAAAAATCTGGGATAAATAATATGACTGAAATAAAAAAGAAAGTTTGGCCAGAGTATTTTCAAATGATACTTAATGGTAAAAAGAATGTTGAAATAAGACTTGCAGATTTTGAAATAAAAGAGGGGGATACCCTTATTTTAGAAGAGTTTGATCCAGAAACAAATACTTATAGTGGAAGAAAACTTAAAAAAACAGCTAAATCTATAATTAAATTTAATCCTACAAGGATGTATAGCCCAGAAGAAATAAAAAAACTTGGCTTTTATATTATTGAAATGAACTAAGGAGGAAAAATGGAAGAACAAAGAACAGAACTTGAAGGAATAAAAGATCAGCTTGAAAGTCTTGAAGAAACAATAAACAACAAATTTGATGAATTAATAGAGACATTAAAAAATCTAAAAAATTAAAATGACAGTACTAACTTTAAACAGAAAAGAACTTGAAAAGATAATTGGAAAAATAACTCCTGAAATAGAAGAAAAAATAACTATGTTTGGAACTCCTGTAGAATCTCTAACTTCTGAAGAACTTTCACTTGACATTACCGCAAACAGACCGGATTTGCTTTCAATGGGCGGATTTTCAAGAGGAATATTAGGATTTTTAGGGAAAAAACCAGGACTAAGGGAATATCACGTAGAAAAAGGAGAAAAAGACTACAAAGTGACAATAGACAAATCAGTTAAAAAAGTCAGACCATACACTACCTGCGCGATTGTAAAAAATTTAAAATTCACAGATGAAAAAGTAAAGGAAATAATAGATATTCAAGAAAAACTTCATGGAAGTTTTGGAAGAAACCGAAAAAAAATGGCAATTGGAATCTATCCTCTTGAAGAAATTAAACTTCCAATAACATTTTTAGCAAAAAAACCAGAAGAAATAAGATTCCAGCCATTAGAATTTCCCAAAGAGATAAATGGTCGTCAGATACTTTCACAGCACCCTGCAGGAAGAGAATATGCTCATTTATTAAAAGACTGTGAAGTATTTCCAATATTTGAAGATAGAGATAATGAAATATTATCCATGCCCCCAATAATTAACTCAAACAAGACTGGTAAAATATCCGAGTCTACAAAAGACATATTTATAGAAGTCTCAGGATTTAATTTAGAATACCTAAAAAAAGCAATTAATATAATTGTAACTGCCTTGGCTGAAATGGGTGGAAAAATATATTCAATGGAGATTAATGATTCAAAAGAAGGAAAATATATTTCTCCAAATCTTGAACCTGAAAAAATGCCTTTTTCAATAGATAATGTAAATAAAACAATTGGAATAAATTTACAGGAAAAAGAAGTAATAAAATTACTTGAAAAAATGGGGATTGGTTATATTAAAGAAAAAGAACAATCTTATGCAAAGGTTCCAAGTTATAGGAACGATATTCTTCATGAAGTTGATTTAGCAGAAGAAATTGCTATTGCCTACGGTTATGAAAACCTTATTCCAATAAAGTCTTCAGTCTCAACAACAGGAAAAGAAGATGAGACCTCAGTCCTCAAAAGAAAAATAACTGAAATATTGACTGGTCTGGAAATTCAGGAAATTTCAACATATCATCTTTCAACAAAAGAAAAACAATTCAAAAATATCGGAATAAAAGATTTTAAAAATGAGATGATAGAAGTAATTGATTCAAAAACTGAAAAGAATATTCTAAGAAATTCATTGCTTGCACAATCAATACAGATTTTAAGTGAAAATTCAGATGCAACTTATCCTCAAAAAATATTTGAACTAGGAAGAGTTTTCTACAATGATAATGAATCAGAAACAGGAATTGCTGAAACTGAAAATCTTTGTATTTCTTTATGCCATGAAACTGCAAATTTCACACAAATAAAACAAGTTTTAGACTATCTAATGAGAATGCTTAACCTGGATTATGAGATAAGAGAAAGTGAAAATTCGAGTTTTATTGATGGAAGATGTGGGCAAATCGTGATTATTTCAGAAAATAAAAATCTAAACAACAAGTTTATAGGAATTCTTGGAGAAATAGCTCCATTTATCTTAAAAAACAATAAAATTAAAATGCCAGTTGTAAGTCTGGAGCTAGAAATAGACTTACTCAAAAAATAAATGGTCTGGCAGGATATTGTTGTTGCAATTGCAAATATTCTTTTTGGATATTCTTTAGCATGGCAGGTTTACTGCGGATTTAAAAAAAAGAAAGCACTAATCTCATTACAAACCTCTTTTCTTACTGCAATAGGGCTCTATGCCCTTGCTGTTGCTTATTTTTCATTAAACTTAATACTTTCAACAGTAATTGGAGTTTTTAATGGAACACTGTGGTTAATATTATTTATTCAAGGACTAATCTATAAGAAAGCATAAAAATTTTATTTATCCAAAATAACTAACATTTCCTTCTTTTTTCTGCTGTTTTTCACCATTACTCAGTTTATCCATTACACCTAAAAACTTTATTCTTATTTCTTCATCAAATAATTTAAAGACTTTTTTAATAAAATCAGCTTCTTTAAGTTCAGAATAATCCAAGTCAAGACTTATTACCTCAATTTCAATTTTTCCGAGAAGTTCATAGACATTTCCAAGCATTTCCTTGTCTTTATCATCAAGTTTCTTTAAAACCTTAAAAAAGAACATGGGTGCATTACTAGGATTAAGTACAAAATCTGCAAATCTGGAATAACTTGAAATTCTTTCAGCAGTAATCCTTCTTATTTTTCTAAGTAAAAAATCACTTTCAACTTCAATTTCTTCAATATCAAAAAACTTATTTAAATCATAAAATTCAGGAAGATCATACTTTTGTTTAAGAACTTCATATGCTTTTTTCAAATCATCTAAATTTGAACTCGCCTTTATTTTTTCTGTCATTTTAAATCATATCCTAGGTTTGCAATAAAAATAGGGTTTATAAACTTTAGCCAAGAGAAAAACAAACTTATTTAGTTTTTAAGAATTAAATCTTTATTAGGGATAATTGTTTTTGATCAAATTGATTTTGGCAAAAACAACTAATTTTATCTAATTTATACCTTGTATAAATTAATTTAAAAATAAGCCCCGGCTGAGGATTGAACTCAGGACCTCGACATTTTTAGTTTTTATTCTTTTTCTAAAAGAAACTGTGATTACCAATGTCGCGCTCTAACCAACTGAGCTACCGGTGCATAAGATAAACAAAAAACATTCGTTTATATAAATTATGATTCTTATTTTTTAACAAAATTATTGTTTATAACATACCCTAGAGTTTTAACAGAATTATTTAACACCTGATTATTAAGCCAATACTGATATTCATAAATAAACTTCTCAATATTTTTAGCATTATTCAAACTAAGATTTTCATTTGAGATAATTAAAAATCCTCCCAGTAATAAGAAAAACGCAATAAAAACAAATATTTTCAAAAACATTTTATTAAAAACTAGCTTTTAGCAAATTTAACAGTTGGCCGACCTTGTTTGTTAACTACGGGTTTTGAATCAGTTATTGTATTATTTTTATCCAAACTAATATTAGCAGCTTTCCAATCCAAGTTAATTGCATTCCCAGTTAAAACTTTAATATTTTGAAATCCATTTCCAAGCCATACAAAATAAACTTGAATAGTTTTAATAAATCCATCATAATTATTCATAGACAAATTATTTTGGGTTGCAACAAAAGTCAATGAAATATAAAAAAACAAACCAAATACAACTAAAACTACGATAAATGCCCTATGTTTTAAATGATTCATTTTAATTGCAAGTACTCCTACCACAATTAAAATAATGATTATTATCCAGTTTATCACAATTTTATCACCTTTTGTATTTGAGTAAGTTATTTTTCAAAAACTAACTTAAGATAAAATAACTCTTACTCCCTATTTATACCTTACGTATAGATAATAAAATAACTACCTTTTAAAAATATTTTGGTAGTGAACTAATATAAAATAAAAAAATAAAAAAATAAATCTAATTTATAATTTATCAGCAATTGCTAATATAACGCTCAAAAGAGTTAATATAACAACCACCCAACCTGCCCACATTGTGATGACAGGACTTATCCATTGAATTGTTAAAACTCTATCAATCATTCCAAAGCCAACAGCTAATGAAACTAGTACTCCTGTCAACCAAACAACTAAGCTAACTAAAGTTGAAATTGGTCTTGTTTTTGCCATATTTTAAAACCTCCTTTTTAATTTATAAACTAATATAATTACTTAGTAAAAAGACATTATAAACCTTTTCCTAAGAAAAAAATTAATTAAAAATATAAAATAATAAAAGTTGGATTAGAAAAATTATCTAAGGTGTTTAGTTAGCATTTTTCCAAGATAATAAGCACTTCCAAAAACAACTAGCCCGGGAAAAAGAGCAATTCCAAGAGAAGGAATAAGAAGACTAGTCCCTATAGTTCCAATTGTTCCTGCACCTACAGATTCAAGTATATCAACAGCTCCTGAAACTGATTTCTCAACATCTTTTTGAAGAGCATCCATTTGCATAATCATCTTCCCATTTTTCAAAATCCTTACTTTTTTATCTTCTTCAGAAACAATCACTACAAGATTATCTCCTTTTGAAGCGCTTAATGCAGCACTATGTCTTGTTCCAAAATTTTTAAAAGTCTTTGTACTTTCAACCATTGCACCATAAGCAATCATTATCCCATCTCGATCCAGAATAACAGCCCCATCCATCATTGCCAAAGATTCAAGTAGTTTAGGATTTTGAGAAACCTTAAATGGAGGAACAGTCTGATCAACAAGAGTTTTGAACTTAACATCTCCCACAACAAACAAAGCTCCTTCACCACGTTTAGCAACCTTAAGCGCAACTTGAATTAAAGTTTTTTCGAGTTCTTTTAAAGATTTTTTAGGAAGATTTATTTCTTTTTTCATAATATGAATAAACTAATTCATTATTTAAACTTTACGAATTAATTATCTATATCAAGTGGTAACTTTAACTTAATTAAGGATAAGAATAAAAAATTAAGGAGTTTTTACACTAATCTTGCCCCTCATATAAATCTGAGTGACTGAATGGTATTCATAAATACCTGATTCATCAAAAGTAAGGCTATAGTTTCCTTGTTTTTCAATATCAAAATTTTCCATATGCCCGAGATCAAAAACAATTTTATGAGAAGAGAAATTCTGGTTTTTCCAGGTAACAGTATCTCCCTTGTTTATTTCAATTATAGTTGGAATAAATCCAAGTCTGTTTATATCAATAATATGATTAGTATTTATGTTAGTAATAACCTTAGTTAAATTATCATCTTCAACAACCCTTTTAATATTAGTACTGATTAAAAAAGCCACAATAACTACAAGTATAGCAAGAATTACTAATATTATAAGAACACCTCCTATAGAAGTTCCTTTTCTTTTGCTCTTTTTTTCAAGTCCATTTTCAGATTTTTTTAAATCTTCCTTTAAATCCTTAGCTAAATCTTCAGGTTTATGATTTGATTTTTTAAGAGATTCATGAGCCTTCTTTTCAGAATTATTTTTCATAATTTTCAAGTCTTTTAGATAAAAACTAAAAGCAAAAACCCTTTTTAAAGATTACTAAGATACAAAGGGATATAAATAAGTATATAGAATAAATTATTTCAACAAATGCACTTTATTTAAGGGATTTTAGTTAAGAATAACCATGATAAACTTAATTAAATAATCATAACCCATTTGTTTTAAGAAATTTCTGATATTATTTGTTCCTTGAAAACTACCTGTTGTTTCAACAACTCCAATAACTCTACCATTATGAAATAATCCCCCTCCACTTTCTCCATGAATATTCCCACTAGTGGTAATTATCCTATTAGTACCTATTTTTGAAATTCTAGTAGGAGTTTGGTCAAATGGAGTATTACCGTGAGAACCTATTTTTAAAACAGGATCATTAATACCCACAACATGAGACTCACTTGCAACAGGAACATAAGGAATTTTATTAATAACCTGATCAATTTTTATAAGCGCATAATCATAAGCACCCTGATTATATCCTCCAAGAACAGTTGCATCAAACTTTCTTCCATCTACAAGCTGTATTCCATATCCCCCAGTATATCTATATCCTGTAGAAGTTGCACCACCTAAATGTCCTGCAGTAAGAATAATTGCTTTACCATCAGTTTTATCAACTCCAATAATTGTTCCAGAACCGCCTCCACCCGGAACCCTTACACTAGCCTTAAGAGGATTTTGTCTTATTTTAATTTCTTCTTGAATAAGAGCACCAACAGTTCTTTGAAAAACACTTGCTCCATCTTTTTCACCATTTTTTGAATAAGTAGAAACAGCCTGTTGTGCTTCAGGAGTAAGAGAAGCAAAAAAATCTTGTTGTTCAAAAGTCAATTGATTAAAAGCAACAGAAGAAGAAACATAAAAATTTCCACTAGATTTAAAAAATTCTAAAGAACTCTGAAACTTTCCATCTGGAACAGAAGCATATTGGTCTCGGTCATTGGCATAAACATCAAAATTAATGTTGCTAAGCCTATTACCATTATTATCAGCAAGAACAATCTTAGCAGCAGCAGAAAAATCTCCATAGTTAAAATTACTTTCAATTTGTTTTGCAGGATCAAAATAAAATTTTCCATTTTCACCATAAAAACTCCTTTTATCAAGTGTAGAAATACTGTTTCCGCTAAGTTTAATACTTGCAACTTTTCCAATTTCCCCTTGCTCAATAAAAACTTTCCCCTTAATTGCCTGAGATGCAGCAGTATTTTTAGAAGTTATCGCAATTCCATACCGATTGTTCTCTGCAAAAAAAACAGCAGGACCTTTCTCATTAAGAGAAGTAAGTATTAAATTATTTTTTCCAATAAAAATAGAATTTTTGTTCCCCAGTTTAGAAATATCATCTTTACTAAATACTAAATAAACTTTATTTCCCTCTTTAGTATTTTCAATTTTAAAATCTTCTTTACCCTCACTGTTCTTTATAACTCCATTCTTATCACTAAAATAAAATCCATCATTATCAAAATACAAAACCTTACTTCCTGACTCAAACAAATCTCCACTGGGAAGAATTAATGCTTTTCCAGATAAAGTTTTAAATGAAAATACAACACCTTCTTCTGCATCACTAGTTTTTTCAGGAGCTTCAACTTTCGTTCCATCTGGAAGACTAATCTCTATCTGATTGTCTTTTAAACTAACTTTAGAATCTTTAATAAGTTTATATTTATAGCCCCTTAAATTAATTTCAGTATCAGCACTTACTTCAAAAAGTGCTTCAACAAGTTTTCCATCTTTGTTTACTTTAAACTCAGCATTGTCTTTTAAATTTGAAAAAGTTTGTTTTTTATCTAGCTTATTTTCAGGATAATAACTAAAAGATTCTCCTTTGGAATTAACCTTAACTTCTCCATTTTCAAATTTTAACTGAGTTCCTGCCAGAACTTCATAAACTTGACCATTTAAATAAAAAGTTCCATCTTTCAAAGCTTGAAAATCTCCATTAACAACCTCACCTTGTTTATTAAAAGTAATTTTTCCTTTTAAATTTCCATATTCTTGATAAATAATTTTCCCAGAAGAATCTTTAGAAAATCTTGTTAATGCACCATTTTCATTAAATTGAATATCATAATTATTTCCATTTTCTCTTATCTTTACATTTGCCATATAACCCATACCCTTCGGGCTGCCTGAAGGGAGTTTAGTTCCAAAATAAAGTTTCTCGCTTCCTACAGTTAGTTCAGGAACAGGGGGAGAATCTGCACTTGGACCCAGTATAACTTCATCAATAGAAGGAGGACTTTTTTTAATCTCATAAAAACTAATATCTGCTGCAAAAATAGCCCCAATTTCAAAAAGAATAAACATACCTGCTAATAATAAAAATACATTTTGTTTAAACTTTGTAGTCATTTTTAATTTTTTAATTATATTTATTTGCAAAATAGAATAAATAATCGTGATTATTTATTTTTGACTTTTCATCTAGTACGCCAAAAATAATTCCCCCTTCGGCATCCATCATTTTTACTTTTAAATCATATTTTATTGATAAATCATGAATACAACTAATGCAAATAGCATCAGGTTTTTCCATTTGTTCTTTCATTAATTCTTCGATTAAAGCATATGTTTGATTAAGTCTTACAAAAACTTCTCCACTAAAATCATTAAAAGAATAAGTCCTGCTTTCTTTTGAAATACTTAAAGGATATTCTACATTAAAAACAACTTTATTCTTTTCTATCTTAGTAGTAGTTTTTATTTTTCCTTGTGAAATGTTAAAATCAGGAAAATCAGGAAAATCACTTGTACAATAATAAAGAAAACTATCCATATACAAAGATAATTGCTCTTCAATAACTTCTTTTGTAGGCATTAAATTTTCTTTCTCAAAAACCATTTCTTCATAGGGTGCGGCAGAAGGAACAGAAGGAACTAAAGCATTTTGATTACTAAATGATTTACCAGCATCATAAAGATAAAAAGCAACCCCTTCATCAGACTCTTCATTAAAAAGCAATAAAGGTTCAGGAGGAATAACATAACCTCCAGTTTTCCCAATTTGATAAACAGCATTTTCTCCGGTTTCTTTAATGCAATCCTGCACAAAATTGTAAATAGGGCGAGTCTCACCATAATTCATATTGTTCTCATTATTACCATTAAGGCTTATATTTGAAGTAAGAAATGCTGCAATCGCTGCAACAAGAAGTATTCCAATAATAATAAAAATAGTTACTTGTGCATGTTTGTTAACATCCACTTTTTTTAAAGCCTCTTTCATAGTAATAAAGACATAATTTAGATTAATAAATGTTTTGGGAATAAGGTTCAAGGATAAAATTAAAGGTTAAGAAGACCCGTTAGTCTAGAAGAAAAAGTTCCCGAATTATAACCCTCTGCAGAACCTAAAAAAGTTCCATCATAACCATAAGAATTGAAAGTTGGAGCAGTTCCTCCAGTAGAAACAGTTACAATCTTTAAATTAGGATTGTTAGCTCTAATTAAAGGAATATCCCTCTCAAAATTTCTACAACCTCCGCATCCAGAACCTTGAGTATAGAAAAAAAGTATTTTATCACCTGATTTAGGAATATATCCTGGATATGCACTTTGAATTGCAGAAACTAATGCAGGTTTAGATGCCCAGTTTCCAGCCTTAGTCCAATCTCCAGTCCCACTATTTTGAGATTTTTTTTCTGCTTCTTCTTTTTCTTTAGCAGCTGCAGCATCTCTTATAATCTTACTAGCATCAACCCATCCCTCATCATCTTTTTGAGCAGTACTTCCACTTGAACCAGAATCGATTTTAGGAGCCGAAGGATTAACATTTGCCTGACCATCCATACTTGAATCACTTCTAAGAGGAATTCTTCCATCAGTTGTTCCACTAATCCCACTAAAATCAGACTCAGAAATTTTAACAAGCCCAATAGAGGCAAGAACCTGTGCATACCTACTCTTAATATCAAGTCCAGCAATAACTGGATTAATAACAAATCCTCCTACAGGATCATCACTATAAGGAACAGGATTAGAATTACCAGAGCTAATTGAAATTTGATTTCTGTTACTAAACCTTGCAACCTCTATATTAGAACTTCCTGAATCAACAGTCATAGCATATTTTTCAGTTGTTCCTGCATATTGTCCAAGAACCTGAATATTACTAACTCCATTTAAATTTATTGAAAAATCAGGAGATGATTGAGTTTGGGTTTGAGGAATAGTGGGCGAAGTTATAGTTGGAGTTACTGGTTGAGTTTGAGGCCCACATCCCCCAGGACCACAACTACCAGGAGTACAACCAGCACATTCTGAATCTGCAGATCCACTAATTTGAGCAGTATCTGAACTAGAACCAGGAGTCCAAGGATTAAGACTTGGAATAACCGTAGCACCAGGTATAGGAATAGTTGAAGAAGAACTCTTTGCAGAATCAACTCCAATATAACCAGTCAAACCAGAAGGAGTTTTTTGATTAATGTTTAAAACTGCAGTTTCTTTGTCTCCAATTCTAAAATTTAAAACTCTTACATTTTTGATAAGGTAATCCTGAGTTTTAGCAGTCCCATCAGCATTATAAGAATTAAACCCTTCCTGCAAAATAACACTAGAGTCTGCGTTTTTACAATAACTAACCTGATTAGGAGTTTTTAATTCCCCAGTATTTTGTATTCTTACTTCAAAATCTCCTTTTGTTTCTTCATTCATAGTATAAAAATTATTTTTAGACCTTATCCAAAGAGGTTTACCTCCGGAACTAATTGCAGTTAATTTTACTTCTTTTTCACTTACCTTTATATTAAAAATTCCTTTGGAATCTGAACCATAATAAGGATTAAAGACAAGCCCATTTATTGTAACATCTCCATAACCACTTTTTCCATCCTCAATATTAAAACTAATAGGGCTCTTTAAATTAGATAAATCCGAAGAAGTAAATTTCAAAGTTTTAACTTCAGTTTTAGATCCAGAAGAACCAATAGTAGTGGACAAACTAAGAACTCCATCTTTAACAATAATATTATTTGCCCAGATTTGAGCATTCGCCAAATCAAGAACTTTTGTTTTATCATACATAAGAGAAATTTCTCCATTTTCAAATCCTAGTTTAAATTTATCTGAACCTAAATCTAATTTCTGGAGTCCTGCATATTTTGGCTTTCCAGTTTTGTCTTTAGGTAATTTATCATGCACAACCGCTTTTGCAAAAGTCTCTCGAACACTCTCCATGTCTTTTTCATTGAGTGTATTCATTAGATTAGTTATTCCAGAAACATCAGGAATTTTTCCATCCTTACCTTGCAAAGGTTTCCATAAATCAAGAAAAAACTGATTTACCTCCTTACCACTTTTATCTTTCTCAGAATAATATTTATGTGCAGCTAAAAGCAAATCTTTTCTTATTGCTTTTAAACTTGCAATTGCAGCAGTATTTTCTTTAGGGTCATCACTTATCTTATCCCCAAGACTATTTTTTTCAGTGTATGCAACCTGAGCAAGCCGACTTATTTGAAGAGGAGTCATTATTTTAAATAACTCTGCTTCCTTACCCTTAAATTTAGCCATAGTCTCAGCAGCATTATTATAAGATAATTTATCCCATAATTGTACGAAACCGTCTTTACCAAGACTTGAAACAGAAGTTATATCTCCACTAGCTAACATCTTTGTCCATAATTGATTTAATTCAGAACTAACATACCCTTCTTTAGTATTTTTTATGAGTTCTCTAGCTCCTGCTAAAAATTTTTCTTTATTGCTTTTTAAAAGTTCTGCAGCTTTCTTTCCATCAAGATACCAAGTTTTAGAATCAGTTAAAGTAAATAC
>JBBACR010000018.1:0-24697 GCA_041656875.1 Candidatus Pacearchaeota archaeon | reverse complement strand
TTTATTTCTTCCCAACATATTTAAATAATGGTTTAAATTAATATTCTTATCAACAAAAAGGAGTGAAAATGGTAAAGTATAGAAAAGGAGTTTTTATTGTAACTTATAGAAAAGAAAAAGGCAAAATCTGGTATTTACTTCTTAAAAGAAAGCTTCATTGGAAAGGCTGGGAGTTTCCAAAAGGAGGAGCTGAAAATAATGAATCTTTAAGACAAACTGCAATAAGAGAACTTAAAGAAGAAACAGGACAAAAAGTAACTAAAGTAAAATCTTACTCAATTAAAGGAAAATACTTGTATGATAAAGAATATGAAGACAGAAAAGGATTTATTGGTCAGTCATACCAATTATTTTCAGCAGAAGTAAAAAGTGAATGTGTAATATTTGATAAACATGAACACTCTGGATATAAATGGCTTGAATTTGATAAAGCTTTTTCAATGCTTACTTTTCCAGACAAAAAAGTTTGTTTAAACTATATAAATAAGAGGTTAATAAAAAAATGAAAACTTTACTTGAATGTTTTAAAAAATTAGATAAACTGCATCTAGCAAAAACAATTATAGTTAATTCTGAAAACGATTTATTTAAAATTCCTTTTCCCTATTATATGAAGGTATCTATTAGCGAACACAAACTTGAAAAAAAAGCAGTTTTAAAAATAGACACCCAGTCAAATGCAAAAAAAGAATATCTAAGGCTAAAAAAGCAGTTTCCAAATAATCCAGTTGTAATTCAAGAACAAATCTCAGGAGTTGAAATGATAATTGGAATAAAAGAAGATAAAACCTTTGAAAAACTTATCTTAATAGGATTTGGAGGAACAAATGCAGAAGTCTTAAAAGATGTGCAGTTTAGAGCAATACCTGTAAATAAAGAAGAAATATTAAAAGCAGTTTTGGAATTAAAATTATATCCCACCTTATACAAAAGAAAAAAATATGCAATTGATAAATTTGTCAATCTTGCATATGAAATATCCAAAATGGATTTTAAAGAACTTGATTTAAATCCAGTAATCTTAACTGAAAATGACTGTTTTATTGTAGATGCAAGGGGCGATTGGTAATATTAATTCTAAAAATTATCTATCTAACTTTTCCAATACCCTGAGCCATATCTTTAAGTTCATCAAAAACTGGAATTTTATTCTTTAATTTATCAATTGCAGGTTTGACTTTTTTTCCACCCATAAAACATGCAATAACTGGTTTTTTATTTATTTTTAAAATTGCATCTGCAGTTTTATCCGGTTCAGTCATATATTGGGGTGTAAGCAGCACTATAAAAAAATCAAAAAAGTTTTCTTTTTCAAGTATTTTAAAAGTTTTAAGATAAAGGTCTGCTTTTGCATCTCCAAGTATATCTACTGGATTATTTTTACTCCATCCATTAGGAAGCATTTTTGAGAGTTTGTCTGATAGTTTTTTTGGAAGTTCTGGAATATTAATAGAATACTTATTAAGGTAGTCAGAACATAATACTCCTGGCCCCCCTGCATTTGTAACAATACACGCAGACTTTCTAGACAGTTTTATTTTAGAATAAAGATTTGCAACATCAAACAACTCTCTTATTGAGTCTACTTCAATTATTCCTGCTTGCTTAAATATTCCTTCATAAACTCCTTCTTCTGAAGCAAGTGCAGCAGTATGTGAACTAGCCGCTCTATTTCCAAGAGAACTTTTGCCTGCTTTTAATGCAATTATTGGTTTAGTGCATTTTTTACAGGATTCAATAAATTTTTTTCCGCGATTTTCTCCAATAGATTCAATATAAAGAGTAATCACCTTTGTATTTTTGTCATGAGAAAAATAGTCTATCCAATAACTAAAATCTACTAGAAGTGAATTTCCAATTGAAATAAATCCTGAAAGATTAATCTCTTTATCAAAAATTGCAGCTCCAATTGCACCTGATTGAGAGATAAATGCAATATCTCCTGCTTTAGGCATTATATCTGAAAATGTTGCATTTACTTTATTGTGTGGATTCATAAATCCAAGACTATTTGGACCCATTATATTTATTTTATTATTTAGGGCTATTTTTTTAATTTCCTCATTTAGAATTTTATTTCCTGCTTCTAGAAATCCTGCACTTATTATTATTGCATTATTTAGTGCTTTTTTTGCCATGTCTTTTAATATTTGTGGAACAAATTCAGCAGGAATTGCTATAATAACACAATCAACTTTCGGAGCTTCAAGAAGACTTTTATAACATTTTTTACCAAGTATTTCTTTAGCATTATTATTAATTGGAATAGCATTTATTCCATTAGAAATAAGATTTTTAAATATAATATGACCAACTTTATGCTCTTCCTTTGAAGCTCCAACAACAGCAAAGCTCTTTGATTCAAAAACCTCTTTTATCATAAGATAATAAAAGAAAACTTTGCTTATAAATTTTTGTTTAGATAAAATAAATTATTTTATAGCTGAGAACCCCTAAAAAATTCTTTTAGATTAGAATCATAATATATTCCATTAAATTTTTGAGTCACAACCTTTGCAATTCTGTTTCCTTCGTCTATTGAATCAGATTCATTTATTGGAAAACTAATATTTAATAGTGACGCTAGATTATAACCTGCATTTCTCCAATCTGGAACCTCATCTTCTGCCTGAACAAATTCAGGATAATAATCAAGATTTGTCAATCCATGTTCATCATGAACATAAGACCGATTTTTATCATGAGATGATTCTAAGCTATAACCTTGACTTTCTAAAAAACCTTCGAGACCTTCAGGTCTTATTTCAAATCCAATTAAAATATCTGTTTCTACCATATTAGTATCCTTCCTTTAAGAATGTTCAACATTATCTCTAGGGTCATAATGATTATAACCAAAATTAACCTTTAAAAGTTTTGCGCAATAAGCAATAGTTTCTCTTGAAAATGTTGGTTTTTTAGAGTCGTTCAATGGATTTAACATTTCTCTAAACAAAGCTCCTCTTTGGTCTTTTTTAAATCTGAAAACATAAGTATGAGTTTTTTCATCACTCAGATTTTCCATTTCTATTAAAAGTGTAACATTATCTCCTACTTTACTTAATTCATATCCATTGTCACATTGATAGTCAACTCTAAATGGAAGACTAAACCTGCTTTCTTGATTTGGTTGGGTTATTCTATTTGTCATTTTACCTAGTCAATTGATTATAAACCCATGAAGAGTCAGTTTCATACAAAAGTATGTCTTTACTCTTCTGGGGAAAAGAGGTGATAAAATATCTAAGTATACCTAGTATTTAAATCTTGCTATTTTGTTACTACTATAAAGATACAATTTATACAAAGATTTATAAACTAATTCAGTGAATTATAAACATGGAGAAAATAAATGGATCCAGACCCACAATCAAATTTAGACTCAACACAACCTTATATTCCTACTCTAAAGTATACTGCACTATCGCTGCAAGATTCTAAAAAACTATTTGAACATTATAGGGGATGTGGCAAAAGAACAAGAAAACATCCCGAAACTATTAACCAAATGAAATTTGGTTCAAGAGAAGTTTTGCATTGTTTAAATCCATTTATACTCAGTTTTTTACAATCTCCAAAAGAAAAAAGAAAATCTGGCGGAATTAGTTTCTCAACCCCGCCTTTAGACCGAATTGGTTATCGGCTTGGAGGATTTGAAGATCTTGCAAATACATTTAAACAAAATCCCGAACAGTTAAGACTTTCAACAATAGACTTTGCATTGGCATTAAGAACTGTAGAAGGACCTAATCAAGTTATTGCAGAAGACTTAGCAGACCAGGTTAGTGTAAGATATGGAAGTTTTAAACTTCCTTTATTAATCTCGTTAAGGGGAACTATACTAAAACAATTGCCAGGTTCAAATTATGATAGTCTTGGTTTTAAAATTACAGAACATACACAAATAAAACATGCTCCCATCCTTAATCAGCCCGGATATTTTTCATTAGATGACTTTGATGAACAAACTTGTTTGCCTAGAAGAACCAGAAAAGACAAACAAAAAGGAGATCTTGAATTAATTACCCATAATACTGGCCTTACTAAAGTCTATATTAATATTTACAGGGATATTGACGCTGGACATCCTGATCTCGGAATAACGGATTATAGCAGCAGATTATTTGTTGTTAAGAAATAATTATTTTTTCTTGCCGGATTTCGCATCAAAGAACTTCCATTTATAATTAGCATAATAAGCAAGAGCAATAACTACAATAAGTCCTGTAAGCGAAATTATAAATTTTACTAAATCATCAGCATAACTCCAAACAGAACCAACTCCATATAGTATTAATCCTACTCCACCAAACATAAGTCCTCCACCAACACTCACGAGCCCAAATACAAGTGCCCCCACTGCAAGTACAATAATTCCTAAAGGAAGAGCTAAGAAAAATATTTTTCTTGCATGAACTTCTTCAGCATCATTATATTTTTCTTGACATTTTATATAACTATACTCACAATATCCGCCTCCAGCAGGCATAGGCTTTTCTCCATTAGTGGGAATATAAGTATTGTTTATCCAGTTTCCGCTAGCATTCATACATTCTTGTTCTGTAACAATATTTGGACAAAAATCATTATACTGAGGGCCTTTTCCATAAAATGTGCTAATTCCATATATTCCTACAGAAAGTGTAAGAATAAAAATTGCAACTCCTAAAACAAAATTTTTTATATCTACCATATTTCTTAAATTGGGAGATCCTAAAAATCCTTTCGGATTTTTTATATCTACCATCTTTTTATATTATATCTTAATTTTTTCTAGTTTATATAGTTTATGAATTAATCAAAAAGCCCCCACGATTATAATACACATCTGATTTAAGGCAATTAAGTGAGTTAGAGGTTTATAAGAGCATAATAATATTATAGCTGTTTTAATCTCTCCTTGATATAAAGAAGTTTATTTCTCTTTTTAATATAATCTTTTTCAATGAATTTTAATCTATGATCTACTTCTTTCTCAAATTCTTTTTTTCCTTTTTTTAAAGTCCATCCCCTTATTGTTTCATCTTTAGGTAATTTTTCATCCATACAAAATTAATGGATTTATTAATATAAAAACTTTTGTTTAAATTTTTTTTATCAATAATCAGTAGAAAAAGCTTAGACAGTTATCATATAATTCTCTTAGTGATAATAATTTGCAAACCTATCTAATATTTTATAAAGGAACATTATTACTTAATATATCCGCCCTTCTGCAGATTCCAAAGATGATTATATTCGCCAGATTGGTTAATCAATTCCTCATGTGTTCCCTTTTGAACAATTTTTCCATTTTTCATAACTATGATTTCATCTGCTTTCATTATTGTTGAAAGTCTATGAGCAATTATAATTGAAGTTCTTCCTTTCATTAATTTCTCTAAATCACCCTGTATTTCATGTTCTGTTTGTGAATCAAGTGAGGATGTTGCTTCATCTAGGACTAGTATCTTTTTATCAGCCAGTATTGCTCTTGCAATTGAAACTCTTTGTTTTTCTCCTCCAGAAAGTTTAACTCCGCGCTCTCCAACAATTGTATCTTCTTTATTTGTAAATGTTTTAATTATCTTGTCTAATTGAGCAAATTTTATAGCCCCCATTACTTCTGATCTTGTTGCCTTTGGATTTGAAAAGGCAACATTATTGTAAATAGTATCATCAAATAAAACGCATTCTTGTGGAACAATTGACATTTCAGACCTAAGTGATTCTTGTTTAACATCTCTAATGTCATTTCCATCTATTTTTATTGTTCCGCTATTTATATCATACATTCTGTATAACAATTTAATCAGAGTTGTTTTCCCGCTTCCAGAATGACCAACAAAAGCTATTTTTTTATTTTTATTGACTTTTAAGTTAAAATCTTCAAATATTTTTCTCTTTCCATAATAAAATGTTAAATCCTTAAATTCAACTTCCCCCTCTTTTATTATTAATTTCTTTGCATCAGCTTTATCCTTAACCTGTTTTTCAATTTTCCCATATTCAAACAAATCTTGATAATCTGCCATTGACCTATAAAATCCTCTTATTCCTCCAACAAAATTATACATATTTCCAATTAGGCTTAAAAAAATAGTATATATAAAAGCAAGAGTCCCAAGTGTTATTTCTCCAGCCAGAAATTTATTTATAGAAAAGTATACTAAAAAGAATATTCCAAGCCCTAGGATTATACTTTGTATTGAATCGAGCCATCTAAAATAATTCCAATTCCTTACTATTTTTTCCTTTGTAGTTGTTATAAGTCCCTCATACTTTTTCTTTATAGACTCTTCTTTTCCAAAATATTGTATTGAATCAATATTAGTAAAAATGTCTGCAGTATTCCCTTTTTCTATATCTTCCGCAGCATTTGCTTCAAGATTTGCACTTTCAGACATTTTTTGAATAAAAAAGCTATATGAAACAAAAATTATTACTGTAATTAATATAACTATAGCAGACATTGAATCAAAATATAAAATAGAACCAAGTGCAATTATTAATTCAAAAATTAATGGAGCTAGATTAAATGCAAATACATCTGTAAGTCTTTCAGTAGCATTACTCCCTCTAGTGAGTCTTGAAATCATACTGCCGGTTTTATGGGAAACATGAAAACCATGGTCTAAATTTATAATATGGTTAAAGTATTTTCTTTTGAGATCAAAGATTAATTCACTCTCTAGCTTATTTATACAATGGAGATACATCCACCTAAAGACTGCAGCTAGTATAATCATAGTAAGATAAACAAGGGCAATAATTACAAGCAGTGCCTTAAATGAACTTAAATCAATTGTTCCGAGACTGTAATTTGTCCCTTTGTCAATTATTATCTTAAATAAATACCTGTCTAGAACCATTCTTGACTGTAAAAGAATTGCAAGCAGCATTATCAATAAGAAAATTCCTTTATATTTCCATAAAAGGCTAAAATAGACCTTAAGATTGTACCTAAAATTAATATTTTGTTTTTGTTTATCCATAGAAATTCTCCTTTTTTTAAAATATAGAATGATTTAAAAATCTTCGTAATGCTCTGTTTACACAATAAATAAGTTTATATATTTCTTATGCTTAAAATTTATATCATAGATAATAAATATGCCAAATCCTGATTATTTTTCAAATTTTAATCCAAAATGCTGTTCAGACAAATACTCTGAAGTAGAAGAAGAGCAAATAAAAAAAGATTTGTTTGAATTAAAAAATTTAAGAAAAAATATTATTTTAGACTAGTTCTTTAGAATAATTTATTTAATTATCTTTATTTCTTTTATGAGATTGATCTTAGAACCTAGTGTTCTGTATAATTCATTAGCTTCTTGCTCAGAGAGTTCAACAATGCCTGAGTTATTATGACCCTTAAAACATATGGATATCTTGCCTCTTTCCTTGTCAAACA
The DNA here is from genome assembly GCA_041656875.1 of Candidatus Pacearchaeota archaeon. GTDB lineage: Archaea > Nanobdellota > Nanobdellia > Pacearchaeales > GW2011-AR1 > ARS1285. The sequence continues at coordinate 17,304 of JBBACR010000018.1, read as the reverse complement.
TATCACTATGGATCATGACCTCTTTTACTTCTCCGCCGCCTTCAATTCTTACAGCCTTTCCTTCATGTAGTTTTTTTAACTTGACTTTCATTTTTTTCTTAAGGATTTATTGTTTAAAACCATTAATGTTGTTGGATATATCTTAATAAATAATCATAATAGATGTAATAGTTTAGGTTTCTTCAAGAAGTAGGATAATCTGTTCCTTTCTTCCATTCTTCCCCTTCATCATCATCTTTTAAAAACACTTCTTTAAATCTTTCTTCTAATTTTCTGTTTTCTTTTACTTCCCTTCTTCCACTAAAATAGAGCATTCCTTTAATTACTGAAATTGCTCCAATTGTAAGTGCAAGCTCTTTTGGATTAAATTCTCCATTAAAATAGGCCATTGCAGCCAAAGGATAAGTTGCAGTAATAAGCGATTGAACTCCGCAATAGATTTTTATTTTATTTTTATTGTTTGCAATATGGGACTGTAATAGTAGTAAAGTCGTTCCATTGCCCATATCAACTGCCTTTGGATAAAACTCTCTTGCAAATGATTCATAGTTAGTCAAATCTTTTGCAGTATAAATTCCAGATAAATAGTCTACAAGTCCTTTTCCAAATTTTTTTAGCATTTTTTTTTGCAGTCTTCTGGGCAGTTATAACTGGTTTCAGGATTGTTTCCATTTTTTAGAAACTGGTTTTCGCATATTCCATTACCACACGATTCTAAAATTGGTTTTTTAGCACATAGGCCAATGTCTCCAAGCTCAAACCCTAGAAGTGTTTTAAAGCCCGCAATTGTCTGAGATTTTCTGGTAAGGGAACTGGTAAAATTATGTATACAAGCATAACCCTCTGGGCAAGAATAATTTGAGTTTCCATCGCATTGGCAAAAATCATTTTGACTGCAAACAATGTCAAAATATGGGCCATTACATAACTGCTGATAAAATCCTCCACTTGAAACACATTTACTTTCTTCAATAGTTAAATCATTAAAATTACAAAAAAGTGTTTTCTTACAATCAACAGTCGAATCATATTTACATTTACAAATATCACATCCCAAAAGAAAAGTTTCTCCTGCATTATATTTTCCATTTTCACAAGTTACATTATTATTGAGAACAGCATATTTGCAGTTATTTGAACAATCTGAAAACCTAAAAGTTGTTTCACTGCTGCACGATTTTTTATTTGAATTACATGAACTAAGGCATAATTTGCTGTTACAGACCTTTTTATTTATAGTAAAATTTCTAAGGCAAGCACTAGAGCATTTTGATTTTTCTTGTCTATTACTTAGAATACTGCATTCATTCTTGCAAGAATTATATTCTTCTTTATGTACTATTAAACAACTTTCGCTAATATTGATGCAATTTTTTTTGCACTCATTAAAATTGTTAATGCATAAAGAATTTGCACCTGATTTATCCATTCTGCAGTCTCTTTTACATCCACTAACTGAAGCAGGATTTAATGCTAATACTGACATCATAATTAATGATACTATTAAAAAACTGATTATAACTGCAAATATTCCTTTTTTCATAAAAACAAAATAATAAGCTACTTTTAAACTATTATGATTATACATCTCATACTAAAGAATAACCTATTATCCATTAGTTATTTTATTTGTACAAGTTCACTTTAACTTATTGCCACATTCAGGACAAAACTTCCAAGAATCATCAAGTATCTTGCCGCACTGTGAACATTTTGCTATTGGCTTTGTTTTATCAATAACAGATTTATAACCTGATTTGCCAGATACTAACTTTCCAAGTATATTCTGCATTTGTGCAGAATCTTGAAATTCTCTTAGATCTAAACAACTTCCACTCACTTTAAATCTCCAAAGGAGTTTAAAGGCCAGAAAATTAGGTTAATTTTCTGGATTGGCAAAAACTTGTTTGACAAAACCGAAGGTTTTTTTGTTTTTGACATCTTTTTTCACCTCGTTTTTAATTTTTTAAAATTTAAAATCCAGAGTGTTTCCGAAGAAATACTCAGATTTCAAAAATCCTCTTAATAAAACCGAAGGTTTTAGTGATTTTTGATACTTGTTTTAAATTTTTAATTTACATATAAATGAAATTTTAGGTTTAAAAAGATTATTATTTAATATTTTAAAAGAAAACGCCGCCACTGGGAATTGAACCCAGGGGACCCGAAGGTCGCAGATTAGCAATCTGCTGCAATACCACTTTGCGATGGCGGCTTAGAAATAACAGAATTAATTGACTTTTAAATATTATGCCTCTTACCAAATTATCTCCCTTTTTAAGATATATTAGATAAATAACTTAATTTCAATTCCAAGGTAGAATTTATTTTTTAATATTTTTTTTATTCATATCTTCAAAAATCCAAACCATTCGGTCTAAAAACCACATCTTTGAAAAATAGACAATAATTGTTCCATTAATTGTTAAATATATATCCAGTTTCCATAACCCTATTATTAAAATAATTCCTCCAATTGTTTGAAGAATAGTAAGAATCATAATAATTGATTTATGATAACTTGGAACAGGGGTTGTTTTTCTCTCAGACCAAAATTTTTCTCCAAGTACTGACTTTGAGCCCCAATTATTAAACGATTTAGGTTTTTTGAAAAGAGTTGGATTTATTATAAGCCAAATAATAAGAATTAAAATTGGGATTAAACTATACCATCCAAGCCAGATTCTAGACCAAATTGCAAAAATTAAAAAAGGTAATGTTGCAAACCTTGTCCAAATAGACCAGGGGTTTGCATGCTTCATCCAATTATTACCTTTTAGATTAAAGGTTTTTGAAATTTGTTTTTCTAAGGTCATAATCAAATATAATTTTCTAACTTTATAAATAATTAGTTTTAAAAACATTTTTTATCAGTCCGTGCCTCACTTATAAAGCACCTCTTAGCAATCTGCTGCAATACCCCTTTGCGATGGCGGCTTGATTTTACTAGAAAACTAAGAGCCATAAAGTTAATTATTTCAATAAAAAAGTGAATTCGGTTATAATTCTAATCTGCTTTCTCCCTTTTTTCTGCTAAGAAATCTACAGGCAATGTTAATTCATTTTCTCTTCTATATTGGTTTTGTCTTTCAATTATCTTAGTCATGGAGTGGACATAAGTTCTTGCAATAGGATACTCTTCCAAAAGAGATTCAACACTCATTCTAAACTCCGAATCCTCTCGCCAGTTTCTAACTTCAAATTCGAAAATAGAACCGTCACTTCCCTTTATATCATAAGCTTGCATCTTATCAAACCTTCCAACAAGCAGTGCAAGCGTAGTTATATTTTCTAGTTCTTTTTCAAGCATAATCTTCAAGAAATTTTTAACCTTATAATATTTGTTGTTTTATATTGAATAGTTATTGTCTTTAAAAAATAATTCTTATAACTCAATCTCTTCATTCATAGAAGGCACATAATTATCATATTCTAGTTGAGATATTCTTTTAGAAAATGCTTTTATCTGAATGTCTTCCCCATGAGTTATAAAGACTCTTTTAGGTTTTGGAGAAAAATTCTTCAACCAGGAAATAAGTTCCATATAGTCTGCATGTCCTGAAAACCCGTCTATTGATTCTATCTTAGCGCGAACATCCATTTGAACTCCTAGGAGTCTTATTCTTTTCTGACCATTTTCAAGCCAATATCCCAGTGTTCCTTCTGCTTGATATCCAACTAAAAGGAGAGTATTTTTTGGGTTGTCTATACTATTTACAATATGGTGTTTTATTCTTCCAGCAGTACACATCCCATTTCCAGCAATTATTATGCACGGTCTTTTAATGCTGTTTAAGGCCTTTGATTCTTCTGTAGTTTTAATATGGGTAAGGCCTGGAAAATTAAAAGCATCTTTTCTTGTTTTAAGTGCATTTAGGACCGATTCATTATAATATTCTTTATGGGCTGAAAAAACTTCTGTTGCTCTCATTGCCATAGGTGAATCAAGATAAACCTCAACTCTTGGAATTAACTTCTGTTCTTGGAATTTTCCGATACAATACAATATGTCTTGAGCCCTTTCAACTGCAAAAGAAGGTATCAATAATTTTCCTCCTTTTTTAATTGTCTCATTAATAACTCTGAGGAGTTCTTTTTCTCTTTCAGAAATATCTGGATGAAGTCTGTCCCCATAAGTTGATTCAATAAAAACATAGTCTGAATTTGCTATAGGTTCAGTAGGTTTCACTATTATTGACTCTTTTTGTCCAATATCTCCAGAAAAAGTAACAATCTTTTTCTTTCCAGATTCATTTATAGTTAGTTGAATGCAACTAGCGCCTAAAATATGTCCTGCATTATAAAATTTAGCAGTAATATTTGGAGTTATTTTAATCTCTTCTTCATAAGAAACAACTCTGAATAAACTTATTGCAATTTTAACATCACTTTCAGTGTAGAGTGGTTTTCTTTTGGGAAGTCCTTCTTTAACTCTTCTTTTATTTTCATTTTCTGTATCTTTTTTTGCTATGTTTGCAGAGTCGAGCATTATTATGTGTGCAAGTTCTTTTGTACCTGCTGTTGCAAAGATTTTTCCGCGAAATCCTTCTTTAACAAGCTTTGGAATTCTTCCACAATGGTCAAGGTGAGCATGAGTAAGAACAAGTGCACTGTACTCTTTTAGTTTAAGATTAAATTCTTCATAGTTAAGCCTTTCAAGGTCTTTCCCCCCTTGAAACATTCCACAATCAACAAATATCTTTTCATTATTTGTAGAAATGCTGTAACATGAACCTGTAACTGTTTTCCCTGCACCTAGAATTTTTATTTTCATTAAATTTAGCTCTCTTTTTATCGTTAATTAAATAGACTCTAACTTAAATAACTTTCTAATATCTGTATCATGCTTATAGTTTTAAAGTATATATTCAATAACATACCTTTAAGTAGGGAAGTAATTTATTTTAACTGGTCAAAATGTCATTTAAAAAATTAAATTTAATACCTGCTCTTGAAAAGGCTATTACTAAACAAGGTTATACTACTCCCACACCTATTCAATTAAAATCTATCCCAGACCTACTTGCAGGTAAGGATTTGATTGGTATTGCTCAAACAGGAACAGGAAAAACCGCTGCATTTGTATTGCCAATACTTCAGAGGATGAAAGAAACTTATCCTAGAGTTACCAAAACTCTTGTACTTGCACCAACTAGAGAACTTGCAGCACAAATTGGGGAAAGTTTTTCTAGCTATGGGGAATTTCTTAAATTCAAACATGCAGTCATTTTTGGCGGAGTTAATCAAGGACCTCAAATAAATCAAATCTCTAAAGGGGTTGATATTATTGTAGCAACACCTGGAAGACTGCTTGATTTGATGAATCAAGGCAAAATCAGTTTAAAAGATATTGAATTTTTTGTTTTAGATGAAGCAGATAGAATGCTGGATATGGGTTTTATTCATGATATAAAAAAAATAATCTTAAGATTACCAGAAAAACGCCAATCCATTTTCTTTTCAGCAACAATGTCAAGAGAAGTAAACGAACTTGCAAAAAGACTTCTAAAGAGTCCGGTTCATATTGAAGTTGCACCGCAAGCAACTACTGTAGAAAAAATAAAGCAGCATATCTTTTTTGTTGATCAAGGTTCAAAGACCCAACTATTGCTTGAGCTTTTAAAACAAAAACATTTAACAAAAGTGCTTGTATTTGCAGGTATGAAACATAGGGCAAATAAGATAGCATTGTTTCTTGAAGATAATAATATTCGCGCTGATGCTATTCATGGTAATAAAACTCAAAATGCAAGGATCAAGGCACTAAGTGATTTTAAAACTGGAAAAATAAAAGTACTTGTTGCAACAGATATTGCTGCTCGTGGCATAGACATAGATGATATTTCTCATGTTATAAATTTCGATCTTCCAAATGAACCTGAAAGTTATGTTCATAGAATCGGTAGAACTGCAAGGGCCGGAGAAGAAGGTACTTCATATTCTTTTTGTGCAGCAGATGAAAGAGACTTTTTAAGGGATATTGAAAAGTTAATACGTATGAAAATTGATGTCATGGACCACGAATTTCACTCTGAAACTGCGAAAAATGCAGAGGGCATTTCAGCAAGACCTATTCCCAGAAATAATAGAGGAAGGGCTAATAGATTTAACAATAGATCAAATAATCGTAGACTTGGAAATAGACATCCTAACCGCTCAAGTACTCGTGAAGTAGGTTCAAGACCAAGTCGTTTTAATAATAGGCCTAGAACATTTAATAATAATCGTTCTGAAGGAAGATCTAGGGGTTTTAATACAAGGTCTGAGCGATTTAATCAAGAGGACTCTGAAGAAAGACCAAGTCGTTTTAATAATGGATCTAGAAGCCGAACTAAAACTTCTCCAAGAAAATCCAAATCTAGAAGTTTTAATTCAAGAGATAGTAGAAAATCGAGTTTTAGAAGAAGATAAACTTAGATTTCATAGTCTTCACTTCATATTTTTAATAAAATCTATTCTTTTCTTAAATGAACATCCAGTTGTTTGAATGGTATTTCAATTTTATTTTTTCTAAGTGCATTATATATTTTAGTATTTGCTTCATCAATTGCAGTCCATCGGTCTTCAAAACTTTCAACATAAAAATAAGCTTTAAAATTAAGTGAAGATTCTGCCATTTCAATAAATCTTACTATTGGCGCAGGATCCTTACACGCAAGTTTTATTGAATTTATTTCTTTTAAAATAATCTCTTTAACTTTTCCAATATCTGCACCATAAGCAACACAAAACCCAACTACTACTCTTGATTTAGGTTTAGGAAGTGCAATATTTTGTATATTGCTTTCTGCAAGTTTGCCGTTTGGAACTATAACTAGTTCATTATCAAATGTAACTATTTTAGTGCTTCTAAGTCCTATCGACTGTATTTTCCCCTTAAGACTATTATCATTATCCAAATAAACTAAGTCGCCTACTCTGATGGAATCATCAAGTATTAGAGAGATTCCTGAAAATACATTACTAAGAGTTGGCTGGAGTGCAAGAGATATAGCAATTCCAGCAATTCCAAGGCCTGCAAGAATAGGGGTAACTTCAACACCCCAAAGTGAAAGTATGTATAAAAGAGTAATTACAATAATTATTGTTTTTAAAATGCCTCGAAGAACCGAAGATAAACTTTCAATAGTTTTTGCATTTGCCCTTTTGATTATTTTTTTCCATATATGAAATACAATTACTTCAAATACAATATAGACAATTACTGCAACAAGAATAATTAAAAAAGAATATATGACTTTAGAAACAGGTTCGACCCAGGCTGAATCTAATTCAATTTCATTTAATGCTACTCTGAGACATATTAATGTAACAAGTAACGTAATAGGCATAGAAGATTTTTTGATAAATACATCATCAATATCTGTTTTTGTTTTTTTAACTAACTTGAGTATTGTTCTTTCAGCAATAAATGCAGCTATTCTAAGAATAATCAACAATCCTACTAATATTATTGCAAATCTAAAATAATCATTAGGTATATATTGTTCAAACATAATAATTCTAAACTTATCTTGTCTTTTAAATTTTTTGTTTTAGAAACTCTCTTTAAAATTAGCTTAGACTATATTTAAAATAATCAAATCCTGCAATTATTCCAACTATGCAAGTAGGAATAACTATATAGATTGCCCAAGGTACTTGAAGAATTATAGCACCTAGTGCAATACTTTGTATAAATGTAGTAACTTTTCCAATGTATCTTACCTGATAAGGATCTTTATTTCTGATAAGTGCAATTATAAATCCAGGTAGTCCTACTATTTCTCTTGAGACTGATAAAAACAGTAATAAAAATACATTTGTTCTAGAAATTAAAAAAACATTTTGTGGAGAAACCTTGCTATTCAAAATTAAATATATCATTAATGCAAGAACAATCCCTCCTGTAAAGACTCTGTCAATAATCTGGTCCATTCTTGCCCCAATCTGAGTTTTCTGATTTAATTTCCTTGCGAAATATCCATCAAACCAGTCACTAAGTGCAGCAATAGTAAATACAATTAAAATAGAAATCCTGGAATAATTCATAAATAACATATAGATGAAAACAAATATAAGAACCAGTCTTAACAATGTGATTGAATTAGGGACATTTAACAGTATTTCATCTTTTATTTCTTTTTCTGCTTTTTTAATCTCTTGTTTTATTTTGGTAATCCTTTGTTTTGTTTTTCCCATAATTGATATTGTAAAATTATACTTTTAATCTTTTCGGTTTTGTTATTACTTACTTTAGATACATTCTTACTTCTAATAATCTCCTAATTTTCCTAAAATTAATGTTTTATATTGCATAAACTTGAAATTAAGCTTTAAATTATAAAACAAAATAATTTAAATACCTTCTTTTCATTAAATAAAATAGAGAATATATCAAAAAGGGTGTGAAATGGAAAAAAGAAAAAAACTTGTGTTATGGTTTAATGAACTAGGTATCGAAGATATTCCTCTTGTTGGTGGAAAAAATGCTTCTCTTGGAGAAATGTATCAGGCGCTTGTTAAAAAAGGAGTAAATATTCCTAATGGTTTTGCAATTACTTCTACAGCATATAGATATTTTATTGAGAAAGCAGGAATAAAAACAAAAATTCAGGATATTCTTCATGGACTTGATACAGGTGATATGAGGAATCTTTCAGAGAGGGGTCATAAAGTTAGAGATACTATTCTGTCTGCAGATTTTCCAGAAGATTTAAAAAAAGAAATAGTAAACGCTTATACTAAATTGTCTAAATCCTATGGAAGTGAAACTACTGATGTTGCAGTAAGAAGTTCAGCAACAGCAGAAGACTTGCCAGATGCAAGTTTTGCAGGACAGCAAGAGACTTTTTTAAATGTTAAAGGAGAACACGCTTTAATTGAAAATTGTAAAAAATGTTTTGCTTCATTATTCACAAATAGGGCAATTTCTTATAGGGAAGATAAGGGTTTTAATCATTTTGACATCGCACTATCAATTGGAGTTCAAAAAATGGTAAGAAGTGATTTAGCTTGTAGCGGAGTTATGTTTTCAATAGATACAGAATCCGGTTTTAAGGATGCAGTTTTTGTAACAGGTTCATATGGGTTAGGGGAAAATATTGTGCTGGGTGCAGTAAACCCTGATGAATATTATGTTCATAAACCCACTTTAAAAAAAGGATTTAAACCAATAATCTCAAAAAAAATTGGTGAAAAATTAATAAAAATGGTTTATTCAAATGAAGGAAATAAATCCACAAGAAATGTTCATGTTTCTCCAGAAGATCAAAAGAAATTTGTTTTAACTGAAAAAGAAATTTTAATTCTTGCAAAATGGGCATGTATTATTGAAGATCATTATTCTGCTAAAAAAGGAAAATTTAAACCAATGGACATGGAATGGGCAAAAGATGGAAAAAGTAATTTACTTTATATAGTTCAAGCAAGACCTGAAACAGTTCAAAGCCAAAAAGATAAAAATGTTCTTGAAGAATATGTTCTAAAAGAAAAAGGCAAGATTATAACTGAAGGTAGTAGTGTAGGTTCAAAGATTGGAGCCGGAAGAGCAAATGTCATAAAAGATGTTTCAGGAATTAATAATTTTAGAAAAGGAGAAATTCTTGTAACTGATATGACTGACCCTGACTGGGAACCTATAATGAAAATTGCTTCAGCAATAGTTACAAATAGGGGTGGCAGAACTTGTCATGCTGCAATAATTTCAAGAGAACTTGGAATACCTTGTGTAGTTGGTACAAATAATGGAACTGAAAAAATAAAACCTAAAGAAAATATTACTGTTAGTTGTGCAGAGGGCGAACGAGGTATTGTTTACGAAGGAATTCTTAAGTTTAATGTCGAAACTCATAATTTGAAAAATCTTCCGAGGACTAAAACAAAAGTTATGATGAATATAGGTTCTCCAGATCAAGCTTTTGAACAAAGTTTTATTCCGAATGATGGAGTGGGTCTTGCAAGAGAAGAATTTATTATTAACTCATATATTAGGATACATCCAAATGCTCTTATTAATTACAAAAAAATTACAGATGTTCATTTAAAAAAACAAATAGACGAATTGACTTATGGATATGAAAATAAAGAACAATATTTTATTGATAAATTAGCACAAGGTATAGGGATGATTGCAGCTGCTTTTTATCCTAAAGATGTAATTGTAAGAACAAGTGACTTTAAGACAAATGAATATGCCAATTTGATTGGAGGAAAAGAATATGAACCTATTGAAGATAATCCTATGATTGGTTGGAGGGGAGCTTCAAGATATTATAAAGAGGGTTATAAAGACGGGTTTATTTTAGAATGTAAAGCATTTAAAAAAGTTAGGGACGAGTTTGGACTTACAAATGTTAAAATTATGATTCCTTTTTGCAGGACTGTTGAAGAAGGAAAAAAAGTTATAGACATAATGAATAAACAGGGTTTAAAACAAGGAAAAAATAATCTTCAAATTTATGTTATGTGCGAAATTCCTTCAAATGTGATACTTGCAGACCAGTTCTCAAAAATATTTGACGGGTTTAGTATCGGCAGTAATGATTTAACTCAGTTAACTCTGGGACTTGATAGAGATTCTGCTATTGTAAGTGATATTTATGATGAAAGAAATGAAGCAGTTAAGAGATTAATAAAAGAAGTAATAACTAAAGCAAAAAAATATAACAGGAAAATTGGAATTTGTGGCCAAGCTCCAAGTGATTTCCCTGATTTTGCACAATTCTTAGTTGAATGCGGAATTGATAGTATTTCACTCAATCCAGATACAGTTTTAAAGACAAGACTCAAGATTGCAGAACAAGAACAAAAGATTCGGTCTAGAAAATAATTTTTTATTTTTAATTAATTTTGTCTTTTACTACTTTTTCTCAACACCTTCTAGAATATTTACTGTAAGATATATCTCAGAATATATCTCAGAACATTTATATCTAAAAACTAAATTGTTTTTAAAGATATTATTATTCAAAAATTATAACAGAAATTAACTGTAAGGGGGTAAAAATGAAAAAAGAAGTATATTTCGCATTCGTATTTATGTCAATAGCTTTGCTTACTTTAAGTTTGCTTGCAGCACAAGATATAAGGCCTGCAAATCAAAGAGAAGACAAAGGAACTAGCGTTCAGATTAGACCTGCTAATCAGTTAGACCTTCCATCAAATGGGAATGGAGGATATGTGCCTACTCAAGGTTCTTCATATAGTTCTGGTTATACTGCTTCATTAAATTCAAAGATGAATTCTACTGTTAAAGTTAATTCAACTAATCTAACTAACCTGACTTCCAATGCAACAGGAACTGCTAAATTTATTGTAGACAAGACATCAAACACTTTAAGTTATGATGTTGAGTACCAAGATTTAAGTTCAAACGAAACACAGACAACAATTAACATGCCTGGCTTAAATCAAAATGCAATTGAATTATTATTCCTCCCAATAGGGATGCATAAAATTGGAGTTATCCAATATCTAGATGCAATAGAAGAATATTTACTAAGTGGTCAAACTTACATAAATATAAAATCTCTTTTGTTTCCAGATGGAGAACTCAGAGGACAGATAACGCCGGCTTAATTTTTTTTTATTTTTTTGAGGTGTTTATTTTTTATAAATCCAATTAGAATTTTATTTGAAAATTATAAATGAGAATTATCTTAATTTTCTAATATAAAATAGTCTAATCTTTATTGTTTAAGCACTAACAATAACTGATTCATTATGTCCTAAAAATCCAAATGCATTTGCCATTACAATTTTTGAGGCGAGTTTTCTAGGCCCTTCACCAGTATAATCTAAATCACAGGGTAAAAATTTTTCCCATCCTTTTTGATCCTTATGATAATTTTCATCTGTATCTGGATGATCTAAATCTAAGTTTAATGTTTGATGAGCAAGCCCAAGTCTTGCACTCTCAAGTGCAATTATAACTCCTAAAACACCACACGAACTTAAGGTATGGCCTATCATTGATTTTGTTGCACTAATCGGAATTTTATATGCAATATCTCCAAATGCTTTTTTTATTCCTAAAGTTTCAACTCCATCATTATTTGCTGTTGAAGTTCCATGGGCATTAATATATGCAATTTGTTCCGGATTAACTCTTGCCATTCTCATTGCTCCTCTCATTGCTCTTGAAATATATTCAGCATCGAGTCTTGGTGCTGTTACATGATTTGCATCAGAATTTCCGCACCAACCTAATAATTCCCCATAAATTGTTGCTCTTCTTGCTTTTGCATGTTCCATTTCTTCGAGTACAATCATTCCAGCTCCCTCTCCAATAACAAAACCATCCCTATCTCGGTCATATGGTCTTGATGCTCTTTTAGGATCATCTTTTCTTCCTGAATTTGCACCCATTTGACCAAAACTAGCATATATCATTGCAGCAGCAGATTCAACAGTTCCACCACAAACACCAATATCAATTTCTCCACTTCTAATTGCATTACCAGCAAGTCTAATTGCAGTATCTGAAGATGCACATGCAGTTGATACTGAAAAATTAGGTCCGTGTAATCCATAATGTATTGACATAAATCCCGGAGATGAATCTGGTAGGGATCTCAGACATAAATTTAAATTTACTTTTGAAATCCCCTCTCTTAACAATCTTCTATACTGTTCTTCAACTTCAATAATTCCACATAATCCATGTCCAATTATAACTCCTACTCTTTCTCTTTCTTCATCTGTTATTTTATCTAAAAAACCTGATTGAACTATAGCATCATTGCCTGCTTCAAAAGCATATTTTACAGAAGGTCCTAATCTTTTAACTTCTTTTGGATGGATTCCGATTTTTGCAGCATCAAATTTATAATCTTCAGGAAATAAAGATCCTAATTGACTATAATAATCTTTTAAAAATTCGAGTCTAGGAGCAACATTCTCAACAGAGCTAACTCCCTGATACAAATTATCCATCATTAATTTAACATTATCAGGAGTATTATTTGCAAATGGTAATGTTACCCCTCTGCCTGTAATTGCAATTCGTCTTTCCATGTTTAAAAATTAAAAATATAGTTTATAAGAATTATCGTTGTTTAACCTATTGTTATTTAATCACTTTTTTTATTCTCAGCATATTCTTGATTCAAACTTTCAAAAACTTCTCTAACTGAAACTATCTCATTACATCTCCAGGCATTTGCACCTGCAAAAACATATCCATTTGTAAATTTTCCTTGTTGAGCTTCAACAAGTGCTCTTGCAATACAATAAGGAGATTCTTCGGGTTTACAGGTTTTAAGACAGTGGTAGGGACAATGAATAGGGGTTTTTTCTCCTGCTTCTGCAGCTCTTAAGAATGGATTTGTTATTGCCCTTCCAGGCATTCCAACCGGACTATTTATAATTCGCAGGTCTTCAGGTTTACAATCAAGATAAGCTTGTTTAAATTTAATATCTGCATCACATTCATAGGTTGTAACAAACCTTGTTGCCATTTGAACTCCTGCTGCTCCAAGTTCATTAAATTTTTTAATATCTCCCCCATAAAATATTCCTCCAGCAGCAATAACTGGAATATTTCCATAAGGTTTTTCTCCATTAGATGGATTAAGTATTTCAACTACTTCTCTAACTATTCCTTCAAGTCCATTTGCTACAAATTCAGGATTATCTAAATCTTCTCTGGAATATCCTAAATGTCCTCCTGCTTTTGGACCTTCAATAACAATTGCATCAGGCAGATGACCTAAGTTTCCCCAAGCTTTGCAAATCATTTTAACAAGTCTTCCAGACGAAACAATTGGAACTAATTTGATATCCTTTCCATTTAAATAACTAGGAAGGTCTCTTGGAATTCCAGCACCTGAAATAATAATATCAATATTTTCTTCAACAGCAGTTTGAACAAGTCCCGAATAATCAGAAAGAGCATGCATTATGTTTACTCCAAGAATACCATTAGTAAGACTTCTTGCCTTTCTTATTTGGTCTCTTAATGCATATTGATTTGCACGAGTATAAAGTTCACCAAGTATGGCTTTTCTTACCTCCCTATCTGTTGCATTTGTTAGTCTGTTTCTGTCTTTTCTTTTTTCTTCTTCAAAATGTCCATTTAAAACACCAAGTCCTACACTTGCAATCATAGGGATTCCCCCTTCATCTGAGACTGCAGAAGTAATTACAGATTGAGTGACTCCTACCCCCATCCCCCCAAGAATTAGTGAACCTTCTAAATGTCTGCCTTTTCCATTTCCTATTTTTATTTGAGGTATATTATTATAACTACTCATTAAAATCAGAGTCAAAATTGGCTTTTAAAGATTTATATGTCAGATTTATAGTAAGTAAAATAAAGATATCTTCGTAAAATTCTATTTTAAAAAATAAAAATAGCGGGGGCAGGATATAGCATATATTTCCTGTAAAGACTATTTTTTATTCATACTACTAAGTAATGTCATGATAACCTTATTCTGTTCTTCCTGTTGCTTCATTACAATACCTAATTGTTGAACTACTAGGTCTATGTTTACTTCTTGGTTTATTTGTTGATTAACTTGGATATCTGGAATTTTAAGGGATTCTGATTCACCATCCATCGCTTTTTGAACATAATTACCATATTCTTTGTTAGTATGAATGTAAAAAGAGGCAGTAGTTCTTATATCAGAATGTCTAAGAACATTTGAAACCAAATATAAATCCTTTGTTTGTTCTAATAAATGAGTTGCTCTTGAATGCCTTAAAGAATAAAGTCTAGTACTACTTTGTGTCCCAATACCTTTTTCCCACAAACCACATTTCTTTAAAACTTTCTCTCTCATAACTCTTTTTAAAGTTCCAGGAGAAATATGATCTCTTTGACTTGAAGGAAACAAATACTCGCTGTTTTTCCAATATCGCTTAGGCATGGAAAGATAATCTTCAAGATATGGCATTATCTGTTTGCTTAGTCTTACAATTCCATCTTTTCTGGTTTTGTTATTTTTTCCGCTTATAAAAATGGTTTTATCCTTAAAATCAATATCATTAAATCTTATGCTGCATGCTTCATTAGGTCTTAATGCGCCATAATAAATAAAAGTTAAAATACATAAGTCTCTTTTTCTATAAAACTCTCCTAATTCTCCTTTAGGATAATCTTCTTTGTTATTTTTTGCAGTATCAAAAATTAAGTTAATTTCTTCAATAGAAAAAGACTTTGTTGAATGTTTTATATTTTTTGGGCCTTGCCACAAAAGAATTGATGGCTTAGGTAATTCTTTATCTTTAGAATTTATTATACCTAAGCCCCCCTTAATTTCAAGATTATTCTTTAAAATTTCATTTTGCATTTTGAATTAGTAACTCCATTAACATAGCCCTGCCCTCCCTTTTCTCTGCTTTTTTATTTTCTACATTTATTATAAAATTACTAATATCTTTTTCAAAATTATATAAGAATATTTCTCCGAATTGAGTTAAATGCCAAAGTTTCTTTTGTTTTTCTCTTTTAAACTCTATAAAGTGTAGGGCCATTAATCTTTTTATATGCTTTTGAAGATTAGGCAATGCAACTCCTATCCTATTAGAAATCTCAAAACTTAAAAGATATGGTTTTTTAAATAACAAACCTAATATAATAAAATCAAAAGCATCAAATAGAACAGTTGCCTGTCTTTGATTTGTCTGTGTAGACTCTTTAGATTGCTGCCTTATTTTTTGAACTTCAGAATTTTTGCTAAAATACTTGTAAGGTTCTAATCTTTTTTCTGCCTTTTCTTCGCTTATAGACTTTTCAAACTTTCTATTAGCTTCAAGTTTTAATTTATCTTTTTGCCATTGCCGTTTAGACTCAATCTTCCTTTTTTCTTTTACATTAGGATCTTGTCTATACTTCTTCTGGAAGTTTTTCATATACTCTTTTCTGTCGAATACCATATTAACAGCACTCCTGTTTATTCTCTTGCTTTTTTTCAATAGAAATTTTATCTTGTAAGAAATGCAGATCCCTTATTAATCTCTTTTCTTCCTCGGTTTCACAACAGTCTAATAAAATAAATTTAGGAGAAACAGCTATAGAACAAGTTGAACAATTATAGACAAATCTTTCATTACAATATTTTCCATTTTCCCATTCTCTCTCTATAAATCTTTCTAACTTCATCTCTTTTTTACAATATTGACACAACATCTTTTTTGACGACCTCTTCTTAAACTTACTTATATAAGTAAGTTCTATTATTTAAAGGTTTCGTTTTTCCGATGATATTTTCTACTTATGGGTATACTTATAAGTAAGATTTATAAAATATAAATAGCTACATAGACTATATAGTCTAGGGTACAGTAGTATAAACATGGGTGAAATAATAATTAAAGTTAAAGGTTATAAGTGTGAACGTTGTCCTCATAAATGGATTTCTAGAAAAAAAGAAAGGCCTAAAATATGCCCTTCTTGTAAATCTCCATATTGGAATATTCCAAATAAGAAAAAAGATTAATAAAAGATTTCTAAAAAATAAAAGGAAAAAAAATTAAAACCTTTCTAACAGCTATTCTTAGTTACTGTAAGTCTTGCAACTGTAGTTTCGTAAGTTCCATCGCCATTTGTATCACAAGTTATTGTGTTATCAATGCTGTTTCCATCATTAAGATAACATAACTGTGTTCCAGTAGGTAATGTAAAATAGTAGCCTATAGTCTGTTGGACTGTTGGTGTTGCTGCATTTCCACCAGTAAATACAACTGGAACTTGTTCCAATGAATCTGATGTTGTTGCTATTGCACCGTTCTTCAAATAAGCTGTCTGTTGTCCTGGGAATCCTGTAACCTTTGACTTTGCTGAACCTATAGCAGCCATATAATAAGTGTTACTGTCACCAGCAACATTTACCTGGTTTCTAAAAGTTCCAGAGGAGAATTGACAATTCATTGCAGCAGATTTACTTAAATCTCCTGTTCTCTGAACTGTAATTGTTCCATTGATACTTCCACTTCCAGCATTCGTTGCATTATTCAATCTAATTGTATAATGCTTTTTATCTGCTGTATCCGAAATGAAAGAAATGTTTCCAACAACTACTCCTGTTGCAGCAGTTGGGGTTCCAACTTGAATATTGCTTAACGTCAGAGGAGTTAAACTTTCTTGTAGTTTATTTGAACTTACCACCGAAGCTGTATTTGTTTGGTGAGAACTAAAATACCAAAAAGCAGCTATTATCAAAATGATAACTACTAAAGGAGCTGCTACTCCATGTTTGTTTTTCATAGTTTTAACCACCCCCTTACATTGATAATTAAACTAGACTTCATATGTGTACAATCCCCCTGATGTAAACTAAAATTGGTTTTCCAAACTTAAATAATAAGATTAATAAT
>JBBACR010000017.1:13282-25268 GCA_041656875.1 Candidatus Pacearchaeota archaeon | reverse complement strand
TTCCAATTACATTAAGAGACTTGCCATCTTTTGTTTTTTGTTTAGTCCATTTAAGATCAGAACTATCAAATCCATTCAAGCTTCCCATTGAAAGCTTGTTTAAATCCTTTGGATTTAAGTCAATACCAGCTTTTAGAAAAATGCTTTTAAGAGTATCTACATCTTTAACATTAAAAAGATTTAATTTATTTATCTCATTCAATGTTTCAGGAAGAAATAGATTAATATTCTTTTTCAGATTTTCATTTTTGAGTGCCTCATAAAAATTCTTTTCACTAATCCTCCTAGTAATCTTTTCAACAAGAGTATTCTTCTGTTTTCCAATATCCTTAGAATTTTCAAGAACCTGATTTCTTGAGGCTCCATCCAGGTTTTCAAACTCACTAAGTAGGTCTGATTGCTTATTTGAATCATCGCTTACAAAATTTGAAACAGTTCGTGTTTCTGTTGCATTCACAAGATTAAATGTAAAAATATTAAAAACTAATAGAACTCCTAGGATGAATGTAATTACAAAATTTTTTATTGCCATTATAACTATTATTGGCTTGGTAAAATTGAACCTGCAACATCTCTCTTTTTATATTTTGCAAGAAACTCAAAAACGCTAGGCTGAAAAACCGTATTATTATAAGAAATAGCATAAAGAGTAGTATCTTCATCAAAATCTCTTAAATCAATAAATAATTCTCTTTCTGTCCCCATATCTACAAGTGTTGAAAAAGAAATCATATAAGGATCTTCTTTATGACTCTGATAAATAAAGTTAGCTACTTGAATCATATCATAAAGTTTAGAAGGCATTTCTAAAGGATGATCCTTAAGTTGAAGATTAATAGTATTTGTCTCTTGAGAAATTTTTATAGAAAGATCAGTTTTAAAAGAAACAACTCCTTGTTTAATCTCAGATTTAGTTTTAGAGTCAGAATAGCTTATGTCAAAATTACTTCTATCAATTTCATCTAAACAATAAAGAAGATTATCATCAACAGCAGTATTAAGCGCATTTTGTATTTCTACAGTGGTCGGCATTAAAAAATCGCCTTCATAATAATAATAAGGAACAAATCCCCATCCAAAATCATATATTTTAGCAGGCCTATCTACATAATATCCCCCTTGAAAACCAACAACCTCTAAAGAATCCATATAAGTATCTGATAAGCAAGTATAAATTTGAGAAGTAAGTAAATCATATTGAGCTTGCACTTCAATATCCTCTGAAAATTTTTTATCAAGAGAAGAATTTTGTTGAGTAATAAAAAAAGCTATTCCTCCGGCTGCAACAAGCATAATAGCAAGAATAATAAATACTGCAACCTGTGCGCGAATCCCCTTTTTCATATTTAGATTTATGAATTAAACTATTTAAATCTTATCTCATATAGCTATCTTCCCATCTTTTTATATAATTGTCTGGGATACTTATTTTTTCTTGAATCTGTTTAATTTTCTTTTTCCAGTTTCTAAAAAAGAGTCCGAATAAAATTCCCACTCCAACCCCACTTAAATGAGCAATATATCCAGTATTACTTGCACCAAGTCCAAATACCCCTATTATGTCCCCTAAAATCCAAAAAATAGAAGCAAGAAATATCGGAAGTATTAGTCCAAAAGCCCAGACAAACATAAATGGATTAATAATTGTTAAACATCCAAGTATTCCATAAATAGCTCCACTTGCTCCAAGAGAAGATGGATAAAAATTAACAGCAACAATATTTCCAATAATTCCACTTAAAAAAAATACAATCAAAAATCTTTTACTTCCAATTAACTTTTCAAGCGACCATCCAAAAAAGAAAAGTGCAAATAAGTTATAAAAAAGATGTGCAGCATCTCCATGCAAAAATATTGCAGAAACAAATCGAAAATATTGGTGTTCATAAACAGCTTTCAAATTCAAAATAAAAAGTTCAGTAAAACCAGGTATAATCAACTGAAAAATATAAACAACTATGCAAGTTAAACACAACCATAAAAAATAATATTTAAATTTGCCCTTAGCCATGAAAAAGCAAGGAAAAACAAGTTTAAAAATAATACTACGAGGTAATCTGCTTCGCAGATGACCTTTTAGTGCTTCGCACTAATTAGTAATTTTATTCGCAAGTAAATTACTCATAAAATGTCTATTTTAGATGAATTTACTTCATACAAAATAGTTAACAGAACTATTTTATACTTGGAAAGTATAAAATTTATGCAAGTCCACCTAATAATACTCCAATTCCATATGCTGCACCTGCAGCTATTCCTCCGACAAGAAGCATTTCAATTCCAGATATAAACCAGTTTCTACCAGTAAATCTTGTTTTAAGGGCTCCAAGAATAAAAAGAGTTAGGCAGGTAAGAAAAGTGGCTACTTGGAATTGTATGCTTGAAATAAAAGGGATTAAACTTGTAAGGATAAATGCTAAGAGAGGAATAAACCCAAATATGCAAAAAGATACAAAAGTAACTATTGAATTTTTAAGCGGAGATTCTGTTGACTCCATAATTCCAAGCTCTTCAACCATCATAATATCAATCCAGGCTTTTTTATGCTTAGACATTATAGCAACTATTTTTTTGGCATCCCCCTCGGAAATTCCTTTGTCAGTATAGAGTTCTACAAGTTCTTTTTTCTCGCCATCTGGATAATTCTCAGTTTCCCATTGCTCTCTTTTTCTTTCAGCTAATTGATATTCTCTTTCAGACTTAGTAGAAAGATAATCTCCTATTGCCATAGAAAGCCCATCAGCAAAAAGGTTTGCAAAACCCAGAATAAGGACAATTCCAACAGAAAGAGAAGCACCTGCAACACCTGCAACAACTGCAAAAGTAGTTATAATTCCATCAAGACCTCCATAAACTGCACTCTTCAGGTATGCACCACCACTCCTGTGTTCTTCATTAGAATCAGTTTTCTTATCATGAGCTAAAATAGATGCCTGTTTATCTTTATTTTTGTATGCCTCTTTTGCTTTTTCAAGTGATCTTGTAATCATCTTAATTAAACTTATATCTTGCGAATATAAAAACATTATGTTAATAATAATAATAATAATAATTCTCAAGATTTATAAGTGAATAGTTCTTTATAACTAAAATGAAACCCTCTATTTTTACAATAACTCATAAAGATAAAAAAACAAATGCAAGAATTGGAATCCTAAAAACAAAAAAAGGTCAGCTAGAGACTCCGTTTTTCATGCCAGTTTCAACAAAAGGAGCTGCAAAGTTTATTAATTCAAAAAAGGTTGAAGAAATGGGGGCAAGAGTAACAATATCCAATGGATTTATTTTATCTTTAAGACCTGGAACAAAAATAATAAAAAAATTAGGTGGACTTGGAAAATTCATGAATTTTTCAGGAGCAAATTTTACAGATTCAGGAGGATTTCAAATGTATTCTAAATCAATTTATTTATCTTCAGATGAAAAAGGAGTGCTATTTAGAAATCCGATTTCAGGAGAGAAAATATTTATGACTCCTGAAAAAGATATGGAAATACAGTTAGACCTTGGAAGTGATGTTGCAATGTGTCTGGATAGAATGCCTCTGTATGAAGATTCAAAAAAGGAGATTCAAAATAGTGTTGACTTGACAACAATGTGGGCAAAAAGATGTAAAGAACATCATGATAAACTTCAAAAACAAATTCCAAAGGTAAAAAGACAATTACTCTTCGGAATCACCCAAGGAGGAATTTATCCGGATTTAAGAAAACAATCAACAGAAGAACTTCTAGAACTAAACTTTGATGGTTATTCTATAGGTGGATTTGGAATGGGAGAAACATTTGATGAAGAAATGAAAATAGTAAAACAACAAAAATCAATTTTTCCAGAAAACAAACCAATCTATTTAATGGGTATTGGTTCTCCTCCCGAAATCCTTGAAGGAATTTCATATGGAGTAGATATTTTTGATTCAAGAATGCCAACTCAAAATGCAAGAAGAGGAACTCTTTTTACAAGTAGCGGCAAATTAAAAATTTTAAATAAAAAATACAAGCTAGATAAGTCCCCCATAGACAAATCCTGCAATTGTTTTGTCTGTAAAAATTATACCAAAGCTTACATAAGACACTTGTTAAAAGAAGAAGAACCTGTTGGAAAAGAACTTGCATCATATCATAATCTTTACTACCTACAAGACTTGATTAAACAGGCAAAAGGGCAAATAAAAAAAGGAAAATTCAAGGAATTTAAAGACAAAATAAAAAAGATTTATAAAAAAAGTTCTTAACAAGCCCAATTATTAGTGTATCTAATAAGTAGTAACAAAATAGAAAGGTTTAAAAAACTACTAATTCTAAATAAACCTATGACAAAGATAGAAACATTAGAAGATGTATGTAAAATAGCAAATGAAGATCTAACTAAGGCAAGATATGTTGGAAATTTTATCAAACAAGCATTACTAGATGAACATCCAAAAATGAGAGAAGAAGCAGTTGAAAGATTAAGATATGAAAGAATTGGAGGGTATCAGATAAGAGAGAGCCTTGAAGCTGATAATGAAGTACTTATCTTGCTGGATAGCAACAAATCTACAGACCCGAGACTTACAAATCCTCAATTAATACCTTTAAGAACAATTACAGAAGATTACAAAGAACCAGTATATCATTTTAAAATTAATTAGTCCAAAGATAATTTTAATATTTCTTGCCTTACCAATTCACTTAAATCGCGAGCATCTCTTCTTAGGTTATTACCTCTACTCAGGCCAGGGATAATAGGTTTTCCGATCCTCATTTCAACACTACCTGAAAGTTTAGGAAAATAAGTTCCTCTTTTCCAAATTCCATAAGAACCATTTAAGTATATTGGAACAAGAGGGCTTTGAGTTTTAAGCGCAATATAAGCTGCTCCATCTTTAAACTCATCAAGTTTTCCATCATTACTCCTTTTTCCTTCTGCAAATACACCCAAATATCTTTCATGTTCTAAAACATTTTTAATTTTTCTAAATGCCTCCAGATTCATTTTATCCTCATCAAGAACTATCTGCCCATTTAAATTCAAAAGTAAATTCATTGCACCAGCCTTGAGTTTATCTAAGCCCGGCCTAGCATGTTTATAAAAATCCAATGTGCAAAAATGTATCGGCTCTTTACTTGCAACTCCTGCAATAATAAAAAAGGGATCAAGATAGCTAGTATGATTTGCAACAAGAATTCCCCTTCCTTTTGGAAGATTTTCTTTCCCATAAGTTTTCAAAGTATATAATGACCCAAAAGGACCTGAACATGCACAATGTAATGTCTTAAAGAGAATATCTGAAGTTTTCATAAAAAAACAAAGAAAGTAACATTTTAAAAATATAGCTATATCCCGGTAACATATATACAAAAGATAATTTTATAAACCAAGAATCATTAATTATATTATGAAAGCTAAATTTTGGGGGTATCCCCACAACTCAAACTAAGAATATAAAAAACATTCCTAGCTTAGCTTTTAATAATTCTGATAAACTTTATATATCAAACTCAACTAAATTAAGTTGTAACTATGGCGATTGTAGTTCAGTGGTAGAATGCGCGGTTGTGGTCCGCGTGACGAGGGTTCGATTCCCTCCTTTCGCTTGCTTATTATTGCAAAGCAATAATAATTTAAATGAAGGTGATCTAACCAAAGAACAGGGTTCGATTACTTCAAAAGCAAAGCTTTTGGAGTTTCCAAAAAATCAAGAATTTTTTGAGAACTCTCCTTTCGCTTTCACAAAAACAAATAAAAATGAGGTAAAAGAATGGAAACTGTAAAGGGCTTTCGAGATATTGAAGATTCTAAAAAGAGAAATCAAATAAGAAATATAATAGAATCAGTTTTTCAACTATATAATTTTAAGGCAGTTGAAACTCCAATAATAGAATATGAAGAATTTGTAAAAGGAAATAATACAAACGATGAAGCAGTAAGTGATATTTTTAAATTAAAAGATAAGGGTGAAAGACAATTAGCATTAAGATATGAATTTACATTTCAATTAAAAAGACTTGTAAACAATAAAAAGCTACCCTATAAAAGATATCAAATAGGTCCTGTTTTTAGAGATGAACCTGTTGCTGGAAACAGATGGAGACAATTTACTCAATGTGATGCAGATATCGTAGGAGCAAGTCTAAAAGATGAAGCAGAAATATTGAACTTGATATCAGAAATTTTAACAAAGTTAAAAATAAAATTCACAATCAATTTTAACAATAGAAAACTGTTAAATGAAATCTTAGAAGAATTAAAAATACCTGATAAAAACAAAAATCAAGTCATAAAAGAGATAGATAAACTAGACAAGCTTTCTGAAAAAGAAATAAAACAAAACCTGCAAAAATATAATGCAGAAAGAGTTTTGGATATTTTTAAAAAAGAAGAGTCTTATTTTGAAAAATATAAATCCTATGAGGAAGTAAAAGAATTAAAAAAAATTGCATCATTGTATAAAATTAAATTAAACTTCCAGCCATTTTTAGCAAGAGGACTTTCATATTATAATGGAAGTATATTTGAAGTCAAATCAGAAGGAAAGGAGGGAATTAAAGAGACAATTGCCGCAGGAGGTTCTTATATGGTTAATGCAGTCCAATCAACAGGAATTTCTTTTGGACTAGACAGACTTGAATTAATCTCACAAATTTCCGAGTCTCAAAAAGGAATTCTTATTATTTCTTTAAGTCAGGATAAATCTGCAATTGAACTTGCAGAAAAAATAAGAAAACTGAATTATCCATGTGAAATTGCTTATGGAAAACCTGGAAAAGCACTTGAATATGCAAATGCATACAAAATAAAATATGTAATATTTTTGGGAGAAGAAGAAATAAAAAAGAAAAAATTCAAGCTAAAAGACATGGCGTCTGGAAAAGAAAAATTAATAACTGAAAAAGATTTAGAAAAAGAACTAAAAGTTATAGAATAAATTTACTTCTTAGGTTTTGTAGTAGAAGAATTGGTTGTAACATGCTTATAGCGGTCAGCAGGATTAGGTCTTGCTTGAGAATCTGGTTTTAGAGAAACATTATTACCTGCAGATTTTGGAGTATAAGGCTTTTGAGCAGTTAAAGGAGTATCAACAATACCTGCAACAATTTCCTCAAAATCAGGAGTTTTATTAGAAGGTTTTGCATTAACTCCTGGCTCTTCCTGTTTTTCTACTTCAAATGCTTTGATATAATAACCATCTGGCTTTTCAACTATCCTAACAACAATCCCATTCTCACCCTCATAGGAAGGATTTCTTGCATTAAGAATTAATTTTTTTAAATTATTTAATGGACCTTGTCTTTTCTATTTGCAACAGAACCTGAATAAGTAGAATAATTAGCCCTAAAATCTTCAAATCTCTCCCTAGAAATATAAGCAGCAGGAATTTTAGCTGTAACACCTTTATAAGTTTCTTCCCAACTCTCAGTAATATTGCCACCAGTCATTGATCTTTGACACAAAAAAGCAATTCCAGTCTTTGTTTGAAGACCAATTAATTTAGAGGTTAAATCCTCAGCCATGAAGAATTTAAAATTAGATTGCTTTTAAATATTATCAAGAAATATTACCTATTTTTTAATTCTAATAATTAAATTTTTCTTAGAGAAACGATCCTTCAAAGAGTTCGCAATATTCATGCTATCCTTAGTATCTAGATTTGTCTTAATTTCAACTATTTTAAAACCAACACTCTTAATCAAATCAGTTAATTCTTTCTCAGAATAAAGATAATAATACCTAAAATGCTCCTTTCCATCCTTTTTCCAGGACATATAAATATCTCCATTATAATTGACTTGCTCAAATCTACTATCTGAAGAATTCCAGACACTAATTAATCCCTCAGCACCTTTTTTTAATACCCTATAAAACTCCTTAAGTGCATTTTCTCTTTCTTCTTTACTTTCAATGCAATGAAGAGTCGCAATAAATAATCCATAATCAAACAGTTCATCCTTAAAGATGGAATTATCAAGTTTATCTGCTGAAGATTTAAAAAATCTGGCATTAATTCCTTTTTCTTTTATGAGTTTTTCAGCGGCCTTCAACTGATTAGAAGAAATATCAACACCATAATACCTAATATCACTTGAAAAAACCATATTCCTCCCACTTCCACAGCCTAAGTCAATTATTTTTCCTTTCTTACCTTTTAAAAAATCTTCAACTGTAAAAAAAGGTTTTTTCTTATACTCATTCCATAAATCCGATATCTCATCCCAAACCTCTTCCTGATTCGGCTTTTTATTCTTCCTTAAATATTCTGCAGCAGAGATTATGTTTATATGTTCAGTCATTTTAAGGTCTTATTCATATATCCGTCTTTATCAAGTTTATATCCAAATTTTCTATAATACTCGCGAACTCCAACCCCTGAAATTATTTTTAATTTGTTTATTTTATTTTCAAGAACAATTCTTTCAGCTTCATAAAGAAACATTTTTCCAAAACCACTATGTTGTCCAAATCCAACTCCAAGTTTTCCAATATCAAGGGCCTGACCATAAACATGAATCTCTCGAATTATTGCAGTTTTATTATGATTAATTCGAAGTCTTAATAATCCAAATAAAATATTATCCTTGTTAACCATTTCAAGAAAATATTCCTTGCCCCCACTTGCATTATACTCAGTAGTTTTCAATTTTATGTTCTTATTTATCTTCAGGTTATCACGAATAGCAAATCCAATTTCTCTAAATCTGATTTCATTTATTTGATTCTTTAATTTAGAACCTTTAAGTGCTGATTCAAAATCCCTTCTAAGGTCAATTCTAAGTATTCCTGCAGTCAGATACTCAGGGGGAATCTCTCTCATTATTCTCATTACCCTGCAATAATTAGGAATAAGCCTGATTATTTTTCCAAGAAGTTCCTCAACTTGTTTTTGAGAATAGGGTAAATATTCCCCTTTGGAATAAAGCTTCTCGAGCCCAGCTCCCTTAATTACCTGACAAGGATATATTTTCAATTGATCTGGTTTAAAATCATCATCTTTAAACAATCTTTCAAACATCTTATAATCTTTCAATGGATTGCTCAGAGGCAACCCTAACATCATATGGTACCCAATTTTAAATCCTAATTCTTTAAGTTTTGTTGTAGCATCAATAACTTCTTTAACCCCATGACCTCGATTAACAAATTTGTAGATTTTATCATCTAAACATTGCACTCCAAGTTCAACCCTTGTGCAACCAAACTCGAGTATTCTTTTAATATTTTTATCATTTATAGAATCAGGCCTTGTTTCAATACATAAGGCAACACATCTATGTTCTGCATTTTCATTTTTCTTTTTAGCCTGCTCAAGAGTTTTGCTTTTTTTCCCATTAAGTGCATCATAACATCTTTTCACAAACTCATACTGATAAGCAATAGGATATTCTAAAAAATTTCCACCCATAATAATAAGTTCAATTTTTTGAGTTGGGTGATTCATAGTTTTAAATGCATTAAGTCTGGATATAACTTGTTCATAACTATTATATGCAAGTCTTTCTGCACGAAGAACAGGAGGGGACTTAGGAGTATAACTTTGTGGAACATTGAGGCTAGGACAATAAAGGCAAGTTCCATGACTGCATTTACGAGGTTTACACATTACAGCAATGGGTGTCACGCCTGCAAGAGTCTTACTGGGCTTTCTAATCTCGCCATTAATTGGAGTTTTCATAGATCTAAAAGAAAAAACTTACTTATAAATTATATTATTGCAAGATTATTCTTAAATTAATACTCTAAAAAAAGTATGGCTCTTGCACAAGATAAAAAGATATAAAAAAAATAAAAAAAATAAAAAAATTAAGCTGGAAGAACCACTTCTTCTCCACCTAGTGGGCAGTTATTTCCATTAATAACTGGAGCTAATTGAATTCTTTGACCTGAAACTAATGCAGGACTAAGACTTTTTGTAACAGTTGTAAGTTCACCAGTTACAAGCATTGCTTGACCAGAATCAGCACCATTTACAAATATTTTTGCTGTAAGATTAGCAATATCTGGAAGTCCAGGATTTCTTGTTACTATAAGTGTAGTTGTGTTTACTTTTACAATATTAAGACTAATACCTATACAACCAGTTTGAGCAGTAATTTGAGTAGCACCCTTACCAACAGTTCCACTAACCACTTGCCAGACAATTACGACTGCAGCAAGAACTAATAAAATTATTAAAACAGTTGTAATAATTTCACCTTGCGCTTTTTTGAAACTCATTTTTATGTTATCTATTCCTCCTTTCATTTCGGTTTTCTAAAGATATAAACTCAACTTATTGACGAAAGCCGTATTTATAAATATTTTTATTGTTATTAACTTAAAAAATTACAGAATTATCTAGGATTATTCATGACAAAACCAAAAAATTGGTTTTGCATTTTTACCTTTTAGGAAACTACCGTTATGTTTAGCATAACCAAACTTGCTAAAATAAACTGTCTCTTCTTTTTTGGATTTGAAACTAGTTTTTCCAAAAATCTTTTTTGCATCAGGCATTAAAATAATTATATTAGAATTAATCTCACTAGTCTTTTCAAAATCAGCTTTTCTTGTTATGTCTCTTAAAATTTCTCTATTAAAATTATTCAAGACTTCAAAAAAATCTTTTTGTGAAATAACCTTATCAACTTCAGATATCCCTCTTTCAATGGCCATTTTTTCAAATGCCTCAGGCAAATATCCTCTTCTTTTAAAATTTCTTGCCAAAGGAAGTCTTATATCATCCCAACCCTCAAATTTTCCTTCTTTTATTAGTTCAGTTATCTGTGTCTTTGATATTGGAAGATCCAAAAATTTATACCGCCCTAAAAAATAAGATATTGGTTTTTGAATATTTAACGCATCAAATATCTGCTCTTGCCTTTTTGCATTATCCATATGTTCCTTTGCCCTAATTATATGAGTACATTTTTGTTCTATATCATCATAGGTAACACAAAGATTCATAAGAGGCCATACCCTATATTTTTTTCCTTGTCTTGGATGAGGGGTAAGATTTATTCTTGCCAATGGAAAATCAATTAGTGCAGGATTATTTAGATTTAAGTCAGGAGATTTAAACCTAAGAACAGCTTCACCTTCAAAATAACCATTAAAGTCAAGCATTTTTTTCCATTTACTTAAATTATCTTTAATATTGTTATTTCTACAATCACAAGGCTCTCTCTTTTTAAAAGTCTCACTGTCCTCTTCTTGTTTTTTACAGGTACATACAAAAGCAAATCCTTTTTTAATTAAATCATCTGCAAAGTTATAATATTTTTTCATACGATCTGATTGTGCATACCATTCATTAACATTTCCAAATATCCACTCTGCTTCTTTTGGAAAAGAATCATAACATTCAGGAACTGTCTTTTCAGGATTAGTATCTTCAATTCTTAAATATAATTTTCCCCCATATTTTTTTACATAAAGTGAAGTAGGCATTCCAGTAAGTATATGTCCAATATGAAAAGCAGAAGCACTAGATGATGGAGAAAATCTCATTATAACCCCTTTTTTTAAGTCAACATTTTCAAGTTCAGGAAGTCCTTCACGTTCAACCCTGTGACCAATGAGACCTTTGAGTTCATTAAATTCTTTTTCTTGTTGAGTAATAGAACTAGCATTAACTTCTTTTAAAATTACATTTAAAACAGGCATAATATCTTTTATTCCTTCTTTTGAAAGTCCATGATTAAATAATCCCGAGATAACACTTCCAGCCACAGCCTTACCTTCATGCTCTACAGCATTTTTAAGTGCATATGCCTGGATTATTTTCTTATCAATTTCCATGTTAGTTAAAGTTTAACCTATTATTTTTGATCAAATTTACTTTGGCAAAAATAACAAATTTAGACTCACTGCTTATGCAGTGATTTTTAAGTGCATATGCCTGGATTATTTTCTTATCAATTTCCATGTTAGTTAAAGTTTAACCTATTATTTTTGATCAAATTTACTTTGGCAAAATGTCTGAAATCTTGTTGCGGATTTCGGATCACCTTCAAAAATCCAAAGGTAT
>JBBACR010000017.1:9808-13182 GCA_041656875.1 Candidatus Pacearchaeota archaeon | reverse complement strand
GGATTATTTTCTTATCAATTTCCATGTTAGTTAAAGTTTAACCTATTATTTTTGATCAAATTTACTTTGGCAAAATGTCTGAAATCTTGTTGCGGATTTCGGATCACCTTCAAAAATCCAAAGGTATGCGGATTTTTGAGGATAACAAATTTAGACTCACTGCTTATGCAGTGATTTTTAAGTGCATATGCCCGGATTATTTTCTTATCAATTTCTACCATTTGATTATAAGTAAAATGAATTTTATAAAGGTTTAGAATAAAACTGTTTATAAAAAAATAATATTAACTAAGTTCTTCAGAAAAACCCGAAATTTCGTCAATCTTTTCTTCACGTTTAAGTTCTTCAATCTCGCCTTCAACCTCGCTTAATGCTCTATCAATCTCACCCATAAGAGGCATTTCTTCTCCAAGAATTTCTGCTTTTAATCCTTCAAATTCTTCTGCAAATTCATTATCTAATTGAAGTTCTTCAATAAATTGTTCTCTGTTCTTATCAAAATAATCATATAAATAAATCCAAATTTCTTCTAAATGATCTTCTTGCTCAAGCCATAGCTTCTTGCTATTGCTTAAGTGTAAAAGAGGAAGAAAACAAGCAACTCTTTCTTCTCTGTCAATTCCAGCAAGAGTTTTATAACTCACCTTATTTGTATGTTTTTCTCCACTCACAGCTTTCTTTTTAACAGAGGTTAAGATTTTTGCATAAAACTGCCTTATTCTATCTTTTAAATCAATTCTTCTAAATTGAGGAAAATCAACTTCAGAAAGTTTTTTTGCTCGCTTAATTGCAACTTCTCTGCCAATTCTTCGAGATTCTGTGTTTATTGCCTTACTAAGTGCAGCCATAAGTTCTGGAAGTGTAACTTTTCTCATCCTAGGTAAAGGAGTTTTAGGAATCAAGATAGGCAAATCATCTTCATTTACCTCTATTTTTTCTAGAATGTATTTCTTGCCATCTTTTTTGCCAAATAAAGCGTCATCAATACTTTTGATATATCTATTTAATAAAAATTCAGATTTAATCCTTAAAAGCAAAGCTGCAGCCAAAAGAACCTTACTTGAAATATAAAACTCTGCTTCTTCAAGTTCAGAAATTTTTTCAAAATATCTTCTAGTTAAAATAACCAAGTCAATATCCCAAGGGTCTAACTGCTCTGAAGATATTAAATCATAGATAATTGCCTGCCAGTCAGGTTTTCTGCTTGTAATAACATCATAAACCTGATTTGAACCTATTTTTTCGATAGGGTGTTCTATATCTTCCTCAATTTCACGAGCTTCCTCACTAGGAGGTAAAAATTCTTCAAAATCCATTATTATCTCCTTTATAGTTAGTTTTCTAAACCCTATAAAGAATAACAAATATGCTTATAAACTTATTTCTCAACTATTGGGTATTAACAAGTTGACTAAAAATGACAAAAGTCACTAATTATATGATGTCATTAACTAGTTACAACAGAACCGAAAAGCTTAAATACTAGGCATTCTTATAATATTTATCACCTCTTTTTCCCCAGAAGAGTCAGGACATGCTTTTGTATGACACCGACTTTTCTCGGGTTTATATTTACTATATACTAAGATTTGATTCTTCAAGGGAGAAAAGGTAAAAAGAGGATGATAGGTGATATTTATTTTGTAATTATTACTCATTCACAAATCATATTCTTATATAAGATAAGAAAGTTTTAACGAACTTTATAATATGTAAAAAACCCTGTCTAAAATCAGGCACTTTTTTTACATAAATAAAAAAGAAGGAAATCGATAATATAATCTAGTCTAAATTCTAGCACTGTTTATTTGAGTCTTTCTTTTTATTATTATTATTATTATTTACGAAAACTTCTAGTCGGAACATTTTTATTTGGCATATTTCTATTTACAAAACCCTGACGAGGAGGAACTCTGCTTGGAATACCTCTATTTGGAGGAATACTCCTACCTGGAATAATTCTAGAAACTGGCCTGGAAACTGCATTAGAAGTTACTCTTTCCTCAGTTACATTTTTAGATAAAACAACAAATAACACAAAAATAAAAGCAAGTGAGATTAAAAAAAAGAAAAAATTTCCAAATGAGAAATTTAATACTTCAAAATAAAAAAAAGAAAATAGAACTAAGAAAAAAATAACTCCATAAGTAACATAACCTTCCCATCTTAAAGGAACAAAAGGAACATATTTATTAGGTTTAAACCAATAAAATTCGTCCATTTCTATCTCCAAAAATATAAGTTATTTAATTGAGCACATCTTTTTTTCATAAGACTATTAGTAAACCTTAATTTAAAAATCTATCTTTAAAAAAATATGATTAAGAACTAATTTAATCTAAGGATTAAATATTATTTTTTAACAACAAACTCAGTATAATGACATCTTCCACAATATACTCGATCTTTTGCTTTCATCAAAAATACACCTGTTCCACATCTAGGACAGCTTCTTTCCCTTTTTATTGTATCTCCTTCAATCTTATACATCTTATACTTCTTTGAAGTAGGTTTGTTTTTATGTTTTTTCTTACCGCCAGATTTTGCATCTTTTGCCATTTCAAATATAATTAAAAATGAGAAACCCTAAAAATCATTAAAATTTTTTAAGTTTACTCTATTAATCAAACTATTAGATTAAAGAAGGTTTAAAAAGGTTTCTTAAACAAAAAAATAACTTTATCCTGCAACTTTAGTGGTTAAAAATAATTCAGAAATAATAAACGAAACAAGTACGAATAATATAACAAGCCCGAGTTTAATAAAAAACTTTTTTCTTTCAACAACCCATTTCTCAACTGCTTCTACATCTTTATCAAGCTCCTCGTCTATTTCAAGAATATCTTTGTCAAATCTTTTAAGTTCAGAATTAAAATCATTTCGAATAATACTTTTATTAATTGTCCTAAGATTCTTGTTTACTTCTTTTGACAAACGATTAGCTTTAACCTTTTTTTTCTTCATAATCTTATTAAGAGATTTGTTATTTATAAATATTTCACTAATCAATTAAGAACTTTACTCTAAGCAGCAGGAGTAGCTTCAGCTTTTTTTGCTTCTTCTTCAGCTTTTTTTGCTTCTTCTTCAGCCTTTTTTGCTTCTTCTTGAGCTTTTTTCTCAGCTTCTCTTTGTTTTCCTGTTTTTTGTACAGCTTTTTGTAAATCTTCTTTAGAATCGTAAACATAAGCTTTTATAACAAAAGACTTGCTTCCAAAACTTCCCTTAACCCCATAAACATCAAGATTTTCTTCAGGCTTTGAAAATTTTTCAGAAATAAGTTTTCTACATTCATTAAAACTAGGATTTTTTTCAGCTTCAAGAACTAAGCTAACTTCGTCTCTCTTAAACATATCATTTCTTATTTGTTTTTTTGT
>JBBACR010000017.1:0-9708 GCA_041656875.1 Candidatus Pacearchaeota archaeon | reverse complement strand
TTTTTTTGTTTCCATATTAAGTTTAGAATTAAATCCATTTAAAAGGATTGTTATAATTTAATTGAATAAATTCCTTTTTTATTTATTTTTAATTTTTGAGCAAGTTCAGATTTTTCCGGATTAACGATTTCAACTTTTCCTTTAAAATTATCAGAAAATTCTTTTTTTCCACAAGCAGGACATTCCTCTCCAGAATAAATTAATTTGCAATTTTTACAAGCTTTTTCTTTTACCATATTAATTCTTTCCCCCAAAATAAATAGAATCACCAAAACCTGCTGGAACTATCTCTCTGCTAAAAGCAGTGTTTTGATCAAGAAGAATTGTTATACTACTTTGAATATCTCCAACAGCGATATGGCTCACTTCCATTTTTTCTCCAGGTCTAGAGTTAAGTTTTAAATCAAAATGCTTTATCATTTGGTTTTTTCCTTTTTAGGTTTAATTTCTTTTGTAGATTTAACTTCTTTTTTCTCAGATTTTTTCGATTTTTGTTTTTCTTCTTTAATCCACTCTAATTTTCCAAGTCCAGGTTGTCTCATAGTAAGTCCAATTTTTGGTTGGTCTCCTTTATATGAAACTGCAACAATTCTTGCAAGACAAGTATCTTTTTTCTTAAGAACCCTTTTACTATCTTTTCCAAGTAAAGAATTTGAGCTTGAAAAACTAACATAATCATCCATAGTTTGAGAAATATGAATCATTCCATTCATTACACCGAGATTAATAAAAGCTCCAAAATTAGTTATTTCTTCAACAGTACAAAATACTAATTCTTGTAATTCAGGTTTCCAAACAATTAATCTAAATTTTGAATTATAATAAGCAGCTCCGTCGCCAGGAATTATTATTCCATCTCCAACCTCTGAAACTGAAATTATCCCTATAACTTCGCCTATCTCCTTATCGTGATAATTAGCATAAATTTCCTGAAGTTGTTTTGCAACAGCATCGCTAGTCTTGAGTCCAAACAATCTAGGTTCTACTCTTACATAATCTTCAACTTCAACAGTATAGAACATAATAAATTATAAAAAAGTATATTTATAAAGGTTACTAATTAAAAAAAAGTAGGTCTTACTTAGTCAACATCAATTTTTTGCCCTTATTTATCAAAATAACCCTTCCAAGCGTCTTTCTCATCTCCCTGTCAAGTGTACAAACAATGTTTTTACTGTTTTCTACTGCAAGATTAATAATTGCTTCATCAACGTCTTTTCCAGAAAGATTTACTTTTTTAATATGATTATGTTCAAGTAAATCAAGAGCAAGTGCAGCAGCAGCTTTGTCTTTTCCATTAACCTTTTTTAACTTATCATCCCTTAACTTTTCAAGTTCGTTTATCACTTGTACGGGTACAACCAGTTCATAATCCTCATTAACAAGGCTTGAAATGTTCTCTATATAGTCTAATTTTTCTCTTGCACAATAAATGAGAAAATTTGTATCAAATATTATTTTCATAAAGAACTAAAAGAAAAAGTGTTTAAATAA
Source organism: Candidatus Pacearchaeota archaeon (assembly GCA_041656875.1). GTDB lineage: Archaea > Nanobdellota > Nanobdellia > Pacearchaeales > GW2011-AR1 > ARS1285. The sequence goes on along the minus strand of JBBACR010000017.1, from coordinate 8,214 downwards.
TATTCTATCCTAAGCTTTAAATAATCCTTTGTATTTATTAAAATTATGGAACAAAGAGGTCATATAATAGAAGTTCTAAATCAAGTAAAAGACAGCTTAGATAACGAAAATTATGTAAAGATAAAAGAACTAAGCAATCATTTTGTTCACCTTTCTTCAGTTGAACAAGACCCAGATATTATTTCTCTTGCAGTTGTTATTTATGCATTAAGCAAGCTTATTGAAAGAAAAGAGTCTCAGGATTACAAAAACTGGTCAGGATTCTATAAAAATTATATTAAAAAAATAGAAAATGCATCAGCATACTTAAAAAAAGATGATGATGAAAAATTTAGAGAAGAAATAAAGCTTTTAAGGGAATCAATTCGAGAGATTTCTGGAAATTTAAAAAATTATATTAATGAGGTATTTAGAAAGGCAAGTATAAACAAGGCCTCAAGAATTTATGAACATGGTATTTCTATGGAAAAAACCGCAAATATCCTGGGAATAAGCCTTTGGGAGCTTACTGAATATACAGGACAAGCAAGATCAGGAGATATTAATCTTACAATAACTATTCCAATTAAACAAAGAATAAAAATAGCAGAGGAAATTTTCAAATAAAATGTCAGGACCCAAACATATTATATTTGATTCAGGACCTTTGATAAATTTCGCAATGAACGGGCTACTACCTGTACTTGAAAAATTAAAAGCAGAATTTAAAGGAGAGTTTTTAATAACAAAAGAAGTAAAATCAGAAATAATTGACTATCCTTCTACAATAAAAAGATTTGAATTAGAATCATTGCAATTAAAAGAATTATTTAAAAAAGGAATTATAAAACATGCAGATTTAACCGAGAAACAAATAGATGAATTAAGAATAAAAAGAGAGGAAATAACAAACACTGCAAATTCAACATTTTATTCAAATAGAAAAAATATTCACTTGATAGATAAAGGAGAATCAGCAGCACTTGCACTTTATAAGATAATGGACTGCGAATGTGTGATTGTCATTGATGAAAGAACAGCAAGAATGTTATGTGAAAATCCCGAAAGCCTAAGAAAGATTATTCAAAACAAGCTTCATAATCCGATTAAAGCAAATAAAAAAAATTATGATTTATTTAAAGACTTTAAAGTAATCCGCTCAACAGAACTTGCTTACATAGCCTATAAAAAAGGTCTCTTTGATATAAAGGACCCAAATGCACTTGAAGCAATATTATATGGATTGAAATATCATGGCTGCTCTATTTCAGAAGAAGAAATAGAAGCAATGAAAAAACTTTAAATAAATTTGATTAAAACTTAGCAGCAGTCAGGACAATCACATTCGCTAAACAACTTTTTACCTTCTGCAGTAGGCTTGATATTGCATCCATCCTTGCTACACAAGATAGTTGCTACTTCTTTCCCATCGCATACAATTTTGCATTCTTTGTTTTTCATTTTTACCTCCCTAAAGTTTAGTATATCGGTTATACGATATTACAATTTATAAATATATCGGTTATACGATACAATATTAATTAAAAACATTTTTATATTGGTTATCCAATATAATAGTATGGGATGCAATTGTGAATTAAAGGGTTATTTATCTTACCTGGTTTTATGGATAATAAACAAAAAAAGCATGACTGGTGCAGAAATATCTGAAGAACTAAAAAAAAGAAGAGGCAGTAAACCAAGTCCTGGAACAATATACCCTGCCTTAAAAGAGCTAAAAGACAAAGGCCTGATTGCTTCAGATAAAAATAAAGCATATAGTCTGACTGAAAAAGGAAAAAAAGAATTAAAAAGGTCATGTAATTTATTTTGTAGTATGTTCTACGATATAAAAGATATGTTTGACTGTTGTAAATAAAATCTTAAGTATAAAAATTAAATAAAAAGGTTTTAAAAACCTCACATTTCTAATAACTTTGAGGGGATATCGTATAATGGTAATACACGAGCCTCCAGAGCTTGGAATGCCGGTTCGATTCCGACTATCCCCATATTTTCTAAAATGATCAGTCAGGAGTTTAATTTTTTAATTAATTTAAAACTATTTTTTTGGAATTTATTTCTGAAAAAATAGCTAATTAAGCATATTTAATGCTTAATTTGTTCGGAGTTCAATGATTCCAGACAAAGTCCTAAAAAATAAGATTTATAAACCAAAAATTAAAGAATCTAAGGTATGATAACTTTAGAACAACATTATAAATTTGAAGGAAAACCTGTGACTAGAATATTACTGGGAAACCCTATACCTGTCTCACAGAGCAATATAACTATTCAAGGAGACAGATTAAATATTCCTGGAACAATTACAGGTTCTGTAGGATTTTTAGATTACTTAGTAACTGAAACCTTGCTCCCAGCTTCAAGAAAGAGCGATTTCATAACAACCAAAAAAACAATAAGAGTTCCTTTTTTAGGCATAGAACCTGCATATCAAGGAGTAGGATTATGTTCATACACATTACAAGAATTAGAGGAAATTGCAAAAAAACAAGAATGTGCTGCAATAACTATAGAAGATGTAAAAAATCCTTTTTTAGTTGTCTGGGGAAACCGGCATAGATATAAACCTTATTGGGATTATAAAAATATCTTAAAGTATTTAGAGGAAGAATAGTTTATAAACCAGACTTTACAAATTATATTTCAAAACTCCAGTGATTACATTTTTATTTTTATCTTTTAATGCTATAAGTAACATTCTTTTAAATAAAACAAGACTAAAAAAATGAAAGACATAATCATTAAAGGCGCACGTGAACATAATTTAAAAAACATAGATTTGACCCTTCCAAGAGACAAATTCATAGTATTTACAGGAGTTTCAGGCTCAGGAAAATCAACTCTTGCATTTGATACACTTTATGCAGAAGGTCAAAGAAGATATGTTGAATCCCTTTCTGCCTATGCCAGGCAGTTTTTAGGACTTATGACCAAACCTGATGTTGATTCAATTGAAGGACTTTCTCCTGCAATCTCAATAGAACAAAAAACAACTTCAAAAAATCCAAGATCAACAGTTGGAACAGTAACTGAAATATATGATTATCTTCGTCTCCTCTATGCAAGAATAGGAATTCCTTTCTGCCCAATTCATAATATAAGAATAGAAGGGCAAACTCCTGCAAAAATAACTCAGAGAATAACTGAAGAATTTAAAAATCAAGAGGTAACTATTCTTTCCCCAATAATTAGACAAAAAAAAGGAACTTATGAAAAGCTACTTGAAGACTTAAATAAAGAAGGTTTTACAAAAGCAAGAGTAAATAAAAAAATAATAAGGACTGATGAAAAAATAAAACTAATAAGATATGAAAAGCAAGATATTGAAATAGTAATGGACAAAGTTTCAACTGATGACAAATCAAGACTTAACGAAGCAATAGAAAACGCACTCAAAAAATCCGAAGAAGGACTAGTAATAATCCTTGATGAAAAAGATAATGAAACAATTTATTCCTCAAAAATGGCATGCCCAGTTTGTGGAATGGCTTTTGAAGAACTTGAACCCAGAATGTTTTCATTCAACTCTCCATTCGGAGCTTGTGAAGACTGCCATGGATTAGGTGTTAAAATTGAATTTGATCCAGAACTGGTTATTCCTAATAAAACTAAATCAATAATGGATGGAGCAATAGCAGTCTATGGAAAAATGGACCTGACCTGGAGAAGTCAGCAATTATCTGCAATTGGAAAAAAACACGGTTTTAAATTATATGCCCCAATTAAAGACTTTACAAAAAAACAACTTGATATTTTATTGTACGGTTCAGATGAACCAATTACAGGAAGATGGAGCAATGGAGCTTCAATGAATATGGAAAATGGTTGGGAAGGAGTAATTCCTCAATCAGAAAGACTGTATAGACAAACAGAATCAGATTATAGAAAAAATGAACTATCAAAGTATATGAAAGAATCTCCTTGTACAAAATGCAAAGGGAAAAGACTTAAGGACAAAATAATTGCAGTAAAAGTAGGGAATAAATCAATAACTGACATAACTGATATGTCAATAAAAGATTCTACTGAATTTTTTAATAATATCAAACTAACACAAAAAGAAGAAGAAATAGCAAAACAAATACTTAAGGAAATAAAGTCTAGAATAAACTTTTTAGACCAAGTTGGATTAAATTACTTAAATCTTTCAAGAAATGCAGGAACCCTTTCAGGAGGAGAAGCTCAAAGAATAAGGCTTGCAACTCAAATTGGTTCAAATCTTATGGGCGTTTTATACATTTTAGATGAACCCTCAATAGGACTTCATCAAAGAGATAATCACAAATTGATTGAAACCCTAAGAAAATTAAAAGATATGGGAAATACTTTAATTGTTGTAGAACATGATGAAGATACAATAAAAAATGCAGACTATGTAGTAGATATTGGCCCAGGAGCAGGAATACATGGTGGAAAAATTATGGCTGAGGGAACTCCGCAGCAAATAGAAAAAAATCCAGATTCTATTACAGGAAAATATTTATCAGGAAAATTAAAAATTAATACGCCTAAAGAAATAAGAAAAGAAAAAGGTTTTATAGAAATAATTGGAGCAAAAGAAAATAATCTAAAAAATATCAGCGTTAAGATTCCAACAGGGGTCTTGACTTGTATTACTGGAGTGTCTGGCTCTGGAAAATCTACCCTCATCAATGGAATTTTGTATAAAGAATTAATGAAAGAATTTTATGGGTCAAAAGAAACTCCTGGAAAACATAAAGAAATTAAACTTAATAATGAAATAGATAAAGTAATTGTAATTGACCAGTCCCCTATTGGAAGAACTCCCAGATCAAACCCCTCTACATACATTAAAGCATTTGATGATATAAGAACTCTTTATTCAGAAACAAAAGAAGCAAGAATAAGAGGATATACCCCTGGAAGATTTTCATTTAATGTACAAGGCGGAAGATGTGAGAAATGCCAGGGAGATGGAGTAATAAAAATTGAAATGAACTTCTTGCCTGATGTCTATATTGAATGTGAAGAATGCAAAGGAAAGAGATACAATAAAGAAACCTTGGAAATTAAATTTAAAGATAAATCCATTGCAGACATTCTAGACCTGAGTGTAGAAGAAGCAGTTAAATTGTTTGAGAATATTCCAAACATTAAAAGAAAAATAGAAATGTTAAATAGAGTAGGACTTGGATACATAAAATTAGGTCAATCTTCAACAACACTTTCAGGTGGAGAAAGTCAAAGAATAAAACTTACAAAAGAACTCTCTAAACGAGATACTGGAAAAACATTATATCTATTGGATGAACCAACAACAGGCCTTCATTTCCATGATATTGATAAACTTCTTAAGGTAATAAATGACCTTGTGGATAAAGGTAACACAGTTCTGGTAATTGAACATAATCTTGATCTAATCAAGTGTGCAGACCATATAATTGACTTAGGTCCTGAAGGTGGAGAAGCTGGTGGAGAGATAATCGCAGTAGGGACTCCACAAGAAATAATAAAAAACACAAAATCTTACACAGGAAAATATCTTAAAATGCATCTGGATAGAGAGAAAAGTAAAGGCAGGATAGAGTAAAACAATTTTAGAACCTATTTTTTTATATTTTTCTTCTAAAAATTCACGAGTCCTAATCTATCCAAAACCCTTTTATCCTCTGGTTTCCTATTATATTGAATGACTAAAATAGACCTCTCAAAAGTTCCAGAAAATCCTGGATGTTATTTATACAAAGATAGCAAAGGAAACATAATTTATATAGGTAAAGCTAAAAATCTTAAAAAAAGAGTTTCTCAATATTTTGATTCAAGACAAAAAGACCCAAAAACTCAGGCACTTTTAACACATATTGATTCTGTTGACTTCATTATAACAAAAAACGAAGTAGAAGCACTAATCCTCGAAAATAATTTAATAAAAAAGAACCATCCAAAATATAATATTGATTTAAAGGATTCTAAGAATTATGCTTATATAAAAATAACTTCTGAAGAATTTCCAAGACTTTTAATTGCAAGAAAAAAAGATGATGATTCAGAATATTTTGGTCCTTTTACTTCAGCAGAAAAAAGAGATTCTATTCTTCAAACATTAACCAGGACTTTTAAAATAAGAACCTGCAAAAAAATGCCTAAAAAAGCCTGTTTAAGGTATCATATTAATTTATGTGATGCTCCCTGTATTAATAATATAACTAAAGAGGAATATAATAAAAATGTAAGGCTCGTAAAATCAATCTTGTCAGGAAAAACAAAAGAAATTATAGAAGAAATAAAAGAAGAAATAAAAATTGAATCAAAAAAACAGAATTTTGAAAAGGCAATTGAACTTAGAGATAAAATAGAATCCTTAGAATACTTAAAAGAAAGACAAAATATGCAAAGAATAAAAGAATATAACGAAGACATCATAAATTATTTAATAAAAGATAACAAAGTTTATTTATTACTTTTCAAGATTTACAAAGGAACACTTGAAAACAAAGAAGAATATGAATTCCCATTAAATTATGAACCTGAATTTCTAGAGCAATTCTTAACCCAATATTATTCAGAGAATACTATTCCAAAAGAAATAATAATTCCTCGCCCAGTTGATGAATCAATAAAAATTTATCTGGAGGAAAAAGCAAATAAAAAAATTAATTTAATAATTCCAGAAAAAGGGGAGAAAAAAGAACTTTTAAGTCTAGTCTTAAAAAATATTGAAAAAATATTCTTTGAAAACATAAATAAATTAATTGAGTTAAAAGAAAAATTAAATCTTGAAAACATTCCAGAAGTAATTGAATGTTTCGATATTTCACATCTGTCTGGAACAAACCAAGTAGGTTCAATGGTGCAATTTCGGAAAGGAAAACCTGATAAATCAAATTATAGAAGATTTAAAATAAAAACAGTAGACCAGATAGATGATTTTGCTTCAATTAAGGAAATAGTCTTTAGGCGGTATTACAGAATAAAAAAAGAAAACCTAAGTCCCCCAGACTTAATTGTTATTGATGGTGGGAAAGGACAGTTAAATTCAGCACTTGAATCCTTAGAGGAGTTAAATCTAAAAATTCCAATAATTTCCCTTGCAAAAGAATTTGAAGAAATCTATCTGCCAGGAGAGTCAAACCCTTTAAGGCTCAATCATAAAGACCCTGCATTACAAATCCTGCAGCAAATAAGAGATGAAGCACACAGGTTTGCAATAACCTATAACAGACTTCTAAGAAAAAAGGATTTGCTCAAAAAATAGTTTCACTATATTTATAAATAAAAATATATTAAAAAAATATGGATAAAATGATTATAGGCATTATTACAATAGGGGCCGTGGGAATATTTTATTTATCAAGATATATAAAAACCCCATTCAAAATTAAGTAGAAGCCGTAACCTCTTTAAACCCCCCCTTCTTATCTTTTTAACCAGTTTTTTATACAGTAACTTCTTAATTTTAATTAAAATGAAAAAACCAAATACCCTATTTCAACTGAAAACTGATTTTAAACCAGCAGGTTCTCAGCCCGAAGCAATAAAGAAAATCTTAGAAGGTTTCAAGTCAAACAAAAATACTCAGACACTTCTAGGAGTAACAGGCTCAGGAAAGACTTTTACAATGGCAAATATAATTCAAAGCCTAAACAAACCAACATTAATCCTTGCCCATAATAAAACTCTTGCAGCACAACTATATGAAGAATTTAAAGAGTTTTTTCCAAATAATAAAGTAGAATACTTTGTTTCTTTTTATGATTATTATCAGCCTGAATGCTATATTCCTCAAACCGATAAATATATTGAAAAAGACTCTGCAATCAATCCAAGAATAGAACAAATGAGACTTTCTGCAACAGCCTCTCTAATTACTAGAAAAGATACAATTGTTATCTCAAGTGTATCTTGCATTTACAGCCTAGGTAAACCTGAAAACTTTGAAATGATGGGTTTTTCAATTAGACCTAAAGAAAAAATGAAAAGAAAAGAAATTCTAACCAAGCTTATAAATATTCAATATGAAAGAAATGACATGGACTTATCTTCAGGTAGATTCAGAGTAAAAGGAGATACTATTGACCTAATTCCAGCAGGATATTTTGAAAATATTTTAAGAATCGAACTCAATGGAGACAAAATAGAAAAATTATCAGTAATAGATAAACATACAGGAAAAGAACTTGAAATTTTAGACCTTCTTTATATCTATCCTGCAAGACACTTTGTAATTCCTGAAAGTGAAATAGCAGAAGC
>JBBACR010000016.1:0-25925 GCA_041656875.1 Candidatus Pacearchaeota archaeon | reverse complement strand
TAAAAGGTAAATCAAAACTCCTTATGGATGGCAGTATAATAGAGGATTTAATATAAGGCAACAAGATTATCTAAGTAAGTTAATTAACTCTTTAAGAAAGATAGCCAATAAAATTGGTTGGAGTATAAAGACTGAGGATGAGGATATTGAATCAATAAAGTCTAAAATTAGAGAACAACAAGAAATAATAATAGAGTTAGAAAAAGCAAATAATGATGCCAGAAAAAATCATGATATTTTTATAGATGAACTCAAAAAGAAACAGGAATTACTAATAAAAAAGAATGCAAATGATTATTTAAACAAAATTGCTGAACTAAAACAAAAAATAGAAGATACTAGGGGAATATCTGAAAATGACTTACAAAATTTTCTTTATGAAAATTCCTGGATGTTTGGAATTGAATATATCAACACTGAACCTCAAAAATTAAGAGGGGCTCATAGTAAATTTGATTTTTATCTTCAAAGATATAATCTAACCAACGATATAATTGAAATAAAATTGATTTCTGATCAAATAATTAATAAGGATGGAAGTGTGAGTGCAAAAGTTATACAGGCAGTTGATCAAATTATGGAGTATATGGAATCATCTCAAGCAGTTGCTCATAGTAGTGTTTTGTCCGATGAAGAAGAAATAAAAGAACTTAGACCTAGAGGTATAGTTATAATTGGAAAAGATTATTCAAAAGAAGCAGTAACAAAATTAAGAAAATGGAATTATCAATTCGCACATATAAAAATTATGACCTATAATGATGTTCTAAAAAAATCTGAAGTTTTTGGCAATTATATAAAAAAAATAATTGATTCAAATAATATAACTGTAGTTTCTCCATTGCCCTAGTTCTCAACTTTCTTAACAGCCTTATCAACCAACTCTAAAATCCTCTGCATTTGACTTTCCATAGAGTTTATTTTATCCTTTAACAGATTATTTTCATTTCTTAGTCTTATTTGCTCTTGTTCAATTTCAGTCTTTGTAGTATCTATTAACAAGTCTTCTTCTACTATTGTATCTTTCATTCCAAGAAGTTCAGAATAATAATGAATTTTATCTGATTTCTTCCAACCAAATCTATATTTTAAAGCAGATTCAGATTTATATCTAGGAAGCCAATAGCAACAAGAGCAATGTCTGAAATCATAAAGAGACATTTCAGAATATTTTGTTCCTGCTTCACTTTCTCTATCTCCAAAAAGCTTTGTTGTCAACCTCTTTAGATATTTATTAACAGTAAAAGGTTTTATCTGGAAAAGATAATCATTTTCTTTAAGGTTCTGAGATTTAATATATTCTTTTAATAAATCAGAACAAAGCATAAGTTTAATCCTTCTTCCAAAAGTCTTACTTATTTCCTCTCTTATGTTAAGTTCTTTAAAATTATTATATAAATCTGAAACTCGAATATTCATAAGTTCAGTTGGACTTCTAATACCTGTATCAAAAAGAAACATGAATAAAACTTTATATTCATACTTTGCATTATCACACAATCTTTTAACCTGTTCTTCAGATAAATAAACCCATTTAGGTTTCTCCTGCTTTGTATCAAGATCTGCTGTAATATCTGAAATCTCATTTCCATTCTTTTTATTGACTTTCTGATGCCAATGCCAGAAAGCTTTGAAAATCTTAGAATAAGTATCAACTGAATGGTATTCTTTACCATCCTCTCGCTTGATATTTCCATTCTTCATATCAGAAAAGAAACCTATCAATTGTTCTTCTTTAATTTGAGTTATATCTTGTAAATTATATATCTCCTTAAATTTCCTTGCAAAAAAGCATAATTTATCCCTTAAGGAGTTTAGCCTTGTATAACTTCTAGAACCCTTTGCACTTTCAGAAGCAATATTTATCCCTTTTTCCATATCATCAAGATAATGAAGAATCAATTTAGAGTTAGATTCACTTAAATTAGGAATAGAATTACCTACTTTAATCTTCCAATTAAAGTACCTCTCTTCGTGTTTGTATGGGTCCAGTTTCATAGATTTATACCGAGAGAGAGTTTTTATACAACTTGTATTAAAGTTGTAGTCCCATCAAAATAGACAGAAAGTAAAAACGCCCGGACCGAGAGTCGAACTCGGGTTGTATCCGTGACAGGGATAAGTGCTAACCACTACACTATCCGGGCTTTCCATTCATTAATTTTATTAATGAACTTGTTCTTCAAATAGGTAATAATTAATATTTTTAAAGCTTTAGTTTGCCCTAAATGCCTATTTCTTTTGAGCCCAATTAGCCCACCACAATATTGCTACAATTATAGATGGTCCTGCAATTGTTAAAGAATAAGACAACATATACAATTCTAATGGCTTTCTTACAATCATTCCAATATATAAAAGAGCAAAAAGGAAAAATCCAACAGCTCCTACCCACTCATGCTTCCATGCAATTATTAAGAATACTATAAGTATCATGCTTGGAATAAGGTGCATAAATAATCCTTGAACAGTTTCTAGGAAAGTGTAGTTATTTCCAAAGACATCTAGAGCAAACAAACTGATAAATAGTATAAATAAAATTGTTAAAATTCTAGGGCTATAGTAAAGCCAAGGCCTTGTATTTTTTCTAATTTTCTTTACAACTTTATTTTTTACTTTCTTTTTAGCCATCTTATTTCTTTTTAGTTTTCTTTGACTTTCTTGAAATAATCAAATAGATTATTGGAAGTATACATAGACTATTAACAATAAGTAAAAACCAGAACCATACTTTGGAATCACTTTTACAAGCTCTCCACATTGCAAATCCTCTAAGAACAAAATCTGCAATAGAAAGTAATATGACTATTATCAAAAGAATAACAACAGCTCTAAAAGCAAGTTTAAATTCAGGATTTGTTTCAAGTAAATATTCCAAACTTTTTCCTGCATAGTCTTGACTTATCTGTGCATTTGGACCGCTATTAGCAGTTATTTGTTGTTGTATTGAATCTGAAATAGTCTCTGCATAGATAACAGGCATAATTGCAATTAAAAATACAAGTAATCCCAATAATAATTTATTATTCATCTCTTTTCACCAATAATTATTAGTATCTTGTGTTTATAAATTATTCTAATTTTTTTAAATTAAAAAATATTTTTAGCAAGATATTTAAACATCTTCAAACTAAATCTTATATCATGGAAGAATCTTCTAATTCATTCGGAAAGTTTTTGTTAAAAACATTACTTATGATTATCCTATTTATTGGAATCCTCTTTTTATTGTATCTTGTTTATACAATTTATCTAAATACTCCCAGGGATGCTAAAGATCTAAATGTGGTTATTGATAATATTCAAGCAACTAACTTTTCAGATAATAGCTCTTTTTTAGAAGTAGCTCAATTTCATCCAAACATGAAATTTAACCATAATCGTTTATCTTATTCCATTGATATTAATTGTCCTGACAAAAAAAGGCAAAGGATGATTGATGCATTTAATTATCTATCAAAAGAAGTTCCAACTCTTATATTTTATGAAACGATAGGTAACGCAAACATTGAAGTAACTTGTTCTGAAATTGAAAAACCAACAATAGAAACAGATGCTCCTAAGGATTTTTTCATAGCTGGAGAAGGCGGAGCAAAAGAAATAGTTCAATCAGGGAAATATAATATTATTACAAACGGAACCATCTCTATTTATCAGTCCCCTCATGGGGCTATTGAATGTGATTTTCCAAATGTTGAAATTCATGAGTTAATCCATGTTTTTGGTTTTGATCATTCAGAAGATAAAAGAAGTTTAATGAACCCCCTTTTGAATTCTTGCGAACAAACTCTTGATTCTTCAATAATAGTTGAATTAAACCGGCTTTATTCAGAATCCAATCTTCCTGACCTGTATTTTGAAGATTTAACTGCTGTTAAAAAAGGGAGATATATTGATTTTAATGTTACTATCAAAAACATAGGAACTGTTAGTGCGGAAAATATTAAGTTTTTTGTAATTGAAGATGGAGAAATAATAGAGCAAAAACAAATAGATGAAATAAGTTTTGGAGCCGGACTTATATTAAGGGTGGAAAATCTTAGGCTGAATAATTTAAATCCAAAAGAAATCAAGTTTGTTATAGACAAAGACAATTTGATAAGGGAGTTAGAAGAGAAAAATAATCTTGCAATTGTAAACATGACAGGTTCTAATTAAAAAATAAAATTATAATAAAAAATATTAATAAAAAAATAAAAAAATAAAAACAAATTTATATGCCTTCAGTATCGGCTTCCTCTTCCTCTTCTTCATCTTCGTCTTCATCTTCAGACACTGCTTCTAACTCTTCTTCTAAGTCTTCTTCGTCTTCAGATTCTTCAACGTCTTTTTCTTCTTCAATTGATTCTTCCATTTTTTGTTTTGTTTTTGTTTAATTATATCAACGGAAATACTTTTTTAGAATTTTTCCCCTGATATTAAAATAAAATATTATTCACGGTTTTTAAACCTTTGTCACCAAAAAATTGAGGAAAATACTGTCGAAAAGGTTTATTAATAAGTTCTAGTCTAAAAAGAGAATTTTTATTTGCTTTTGGGAGTTTGACTTCGGAGGTAGTCTTCAAATTCAGCCATAAAATGGGAAGTCACAAGTTCTCGTTTTAGTCTTTCTGGAATTCTTTCTTTGGATTTAATCAGCATTGCAGAGTATCCTTGTTCTTCACTTTCTGCAATTCTTTGTGCAAGAGTTCTATAATCTCCTAAAAAGATTTCTTCTTTTCCTAAGCAAGACTTTCCCTGAACTCCAAAACCAGGCACTCCATCTCTTCTGATTATTTTTAGGTCTGGCCATTCAAATCTTTGAGCATAAATTATGCCTTCTTCTTTTGAAAAAACTTCAAGTTTAGGTTCTGTAGGTTTTGTTGCAAATATAGCTTCTGCAGCATTAGGTTTTTCTCTATTCAAAAGTGCTTCCTTTAGAAATTCAGGGCATCCTTCAAGTTCAGAAATATAGGGGCTATCATAAAATCCTCTAATCTTTGTTTGCACAACTGCTCTTCTAACAACATCTTCGACCCTTTTCATGCTTCTTTGTAGAAGAATTTCTGTATAGGGTCCAGGATTTTCAGACATGACTTGGCATATTTTTGAAAAATTTCCTTCACATTCTTTTTTCCCTCTTCCCTCAAGTATATCAGTTTCCATTTCAAGTATATAATCATCTATTCTTTTTCTTTGATCGATTGAAAGCGCATATTTTTCAGCATTAGTAGGGTCATCTAAGACTTGTTTTAGTGTTTGTATTTTTCTTCTGTCCTCTTTTCCCTTGAATTTTCTTATTCCCCTTCCAACAAAGTTTCCAAGATATGCAAAAGGAACACTGACTACTATATTTTCTCCAAATCTTTGACTCGTCACAACTGAATCAATAGCAGAATATAATGCTCCTGCAAGATAAGGAAGAATAGTCTTGTCAATAGAAATTCTTTTTTTAATGTATTTCAAGGCCTCAGGAGTTGCTGGTTCTTCTATTCCAAACTCTTTTCTTTTTTCTTCAGGCACAGCCTCAATAAATTCAAGTGTTCGCTCAAGAGTATAGCTTGATTTATTAAGTCCTAAAATAAGCCCTAGGCTAAATCCTGCTGCAGCATCTGTTACAATATTTTGTAAATCCATTTTAAAATAGTAAACTCATTACCTCTATTTACTTTCTTTTAACTGGTCACTGATTAATGTAAGTAATGTATAAGAAATACCTCTGACTGATTGAGGGTCATTAGACTGGTTAGCATATGCTTCTATCATTGCATATAAAACAGGGTTTTCTTTTTTAAGATTATTATCTGCCCCTCTTAACCATAATTCATATACCGGAGAGTTTCTATGTCTTAATCTATGAGCAAATAATACTTTTCTTGAAACTATTGGTAATTGTTCTAGGCCCATTTTTATTTAGTCCTGATTAAGTTTATTCCTTTAAGTTTACTTTTTCCATTTTGACTATTTCTTAGAGAAAGTAAATTTCCAAGGGTTTTGTCTTTTAAGGCAATGTTTTTTGCGACACTTTCTCCAAGCTCAAGACAATCTTGATAAGTCATAACTTCAAGACCTCCAAGATAATGTATATTTAGGGGGGTAGTAGAGTCAGTTGAATATTGTTCTCCAAGTGAAACTAATGTGGGGCAATTATAATTAACAACCCTGTTTTCATCTCTCTGGAAGATGACTAATGGATATCCTCCAACATAAACTGGAAAGTCAAGGCTTTCTGTATCAAGTTCATTACTTGCTATTTGGTCTGCAAGTGTATTTACTGCATCAACATACTGTTTTTTCCCAGTTAGTGCTGATACTTTATTCTTATTCAAGGGTTTAAGAGCTCCATATATATTAGCCTGAACTAAACTTCCAACTTGGTTTAAACCATCTGTTTGAATAGTCTCTAAATAAATAATTCCAAGCCTATTTGCATCAGCCGTAAGTTCTCCATTATGACTTGTTGGATAAACTACAATAGGATCTTGGTCTTGGCCGAGTCTAAGTTTTGCAATTGAAAACCTGTCTATTGTCATTTTATTACTCCTTCTTTTAAGATGTTTATTTTAATTTCAGCAAGTGTTCCTGGCTTTAATTGCTCTTCAAGAATTCTAGGAATTATAATTATAGCCTGGCTTCCATGCCTTGCTATTCTTTTAGTTATAACAAATTTTCCGTTAGTATTTTTATTAATTTTGTTTTTTTGTGCCATTTCTATTATACATATCTTATGTATAATTCATAAAAATCCTATTTTTAAATCTTTCTATATTGTTGTAACTATCAAGTGATAATATAACCCCTAAAAAGTATATATAATTGCATTGCTTAACTAATATTAATATCAAATGGCTAAAACAAGATTTGATAACCCGAGAAGCAATAGAACACAAAACAATCTTAAAAATTTATTAAAAGGATTAATTGAGGCAGCAGAATCAAAAAATGAATCAAGAGTTAGGCAATTAAACCAATCCTTTGATAGACTTGTTTCACCCAATTCTTCAGGATATAATGAATATGATAATTTAAGGCAATCTTGTGTAATGGCCTTAACTATGCCAGTATTATATCATGCATTTATAATGGATGCAAGAGAAAGATTTCATAGAGTTTATTCTTAAAATAGGATAAGAAGATATTATTTATTTTTAAGGAGAAAATCCTGCAGGATTAAATTGAACAATAAATATCTAATAATTTCTAAATCACGATTTTTGCTCTTCTATAGTAACTGGAGTAAAGACACGACCAATACTATCAAGCATATTCACAATTTGATAACATTGCACTTTACTTGCACCTATATCCTTTATAGGTTCTATTAGGTCTCTAGAAATTGAATGTACATAACTATAGAACATACGATATGCTTCACTAAATCTAACTCTTAAAACCTCATCAATAATCTTATCTTTTTCTTTCTGCAACTTGTCAATATTTATTTCACAAGTTCCATCTTTAACAAAATGCTTCAAAAAACGCCGTGTATTAATTAGTTTGTTCCTAAATTTATTTTCTTCTTCAAATATGGGCTGTCTAAAATCTCTACCTAAAGTCTGCTTAAGTAAGGAGAGCCTTACATTATCCGGATGTGTTTTAATATCTTCAAGCCGAGGAGTATTCGAGTCATATTTAGATATTTTCCTACCATTTATATCTTGGATTATTCCAGTAAGCCCAATCGTTCTTATCGGAAGGTTTCCGGTAAATCCTATTGTAAAAAAGAGCCAACGAGCCAGTAAATCATTTCCGTAAAAACCTGCTTCTAGGCTATGTTCTTGATTTAGATAATCAAATAGATGGCTTTGAACAAATTTCTGACCAAAAACATAACCTTCTCTTTTGGGATGAGGTATTCCAATAGTTCCGGATCTAAAAATATTAACCCTCCTAGACGAAAGATAGATTCCATTTAATCTTTTTTCAGATCCTTCAGGAATCCAAGTAGTTTCAAAAGCAATTCTTTTTAGTGTAGCTATATCTGGCAAGACCATATGGTCATTATCCAAAATAGTTCTATCTTTTTTTAGTTCAGCATATTTTTGATGTACATAATCAATGTAATCAGTGTCCAAGTCAGATATCCCGGGTTGTTCAAATTTAATTCCATACTTATGAAAAAAATTTCTTGCCTTTTCAATAGCATAAGATGACTTTTCAACAATTTGTTCTATGGTCATTAATGGATTATTATCTTCAACTTTCTTACTCAGACAATTCCAGGTTTCTATTGCTCTGACTTCTATTCCTTTTTCTTGATTTGCTTTACAATAAGTATCTGCTATTATCCACGAGTATAAATTTCCTAAGTGCAATTCTAATGTGGCTGCAGTAGGAGGAAGTACAATAATCTTACCCATAAATTTAAAAGATTATACTAGTTATTTAAATATACCTGTAAGTACATCTTACAATGGATAAAGTAAAACAAATTGCAGATGAAATAAGAGAATCTTTAGGAGAAGTAGTGGTAGCTATAACTGTTTATGGGAGCTATGCTCAAGGAACTTCTAACAAAGATAGTGATATTGATTATTATTTGGTTTTAAGCAAGATTGACCCCAGTGATCTAAAAAAACTTGCTAAGCTAAAACCTGAGTTACAAGACAAATATCATGTAGATTTGAGTTTAAACATAATAAAAGAAAAAGAGTTACCCAAATTTAGAAAGAAAGCATTTTTTCATAAAAATAGATATGCTCTTTTTCTGCATGAAGCCAATAAGATAGATAAAATTATTTTTGGAGAAAATCCATTTTATACAAAGAATTTGCCTAATCAGGATGAAATTCGTCTTGAAGCAATCAGAATAATCAATTCTTGGGCATATACTGTAAGAAAAGTTCTAGTGAACAAAGGTTCTATTGATGCAGCCATTAAAGATGCTCTTAGATTTTCAGTCTATTCAACTCAGTATGCAAATGCATTTAATGGATATTATCCTTTGTCTACATTAGAATCTATAAACAAATTTGAAGAGGATTTTAAGGAATTTGGACCCAGTAAGAAGATTAAACAGATTTTCCAATGGAAAAATCAAAAAGAGACAATAAATGATAAAGAATTAGTTTATGCAACCTGTTTGGATTTTCTGGAAAAACTAGATGAGTATTTATTCAACAAATATGAGGTTAAACAATGAGACTAAGGATTCGTTATGGAGAAGTTATAGCAGAATTAATCGAACCTATCAGTACACCGTCAAAGAACCACTGTATAATTGTTTTACCTGGATTACCTAATCAACCAAGAAATGAAGAATTTGCAGAAAATCTTGCTAATGAGGGGTTTTATGTCCTTCAGCCAAGATACATTGGTAGCTGGGAAAGCTATGGCAGTTTTTCTATAGAAAATTGCTTAAAGACCTTAAAAGAAAGCATTAAAATGATAAAAAAAGGAGAAGCTTTGGAACTTTTTAATAACAAGAAGATTAATTTTTTATGTAATAAAATATCTATAATCAGTTCCAGTTTTGGTTCAGCTATAGCCCTGAGTTTTCCAGAAGCAGATAATTATGTTTGTTTGTGCCCTTTACTAGACTTAGAACAACATTCAAAAGATAAATCTAAAAAAGAACAAGACCTAGGATATTTAACCGGTTTTTTAAAAAGGGGTTGGGAAAATGCATTTAGAGGATTTAATGAGCAAGATTGGGAATCTTTTACAAAAGGAAACTCTAAAGTAAACCCTTATAGTTTTATAGACAAATTCAAGGGAAAAAATATTTTACTTATTCATGGAACAAAAGATGAAGTTGTTCATTATTCAAGAACTACTAAATTTGCAGAGAAAGTTGAAGCTGAAAATAATGTAAGTTTAAAAATAGTTGAAGGGGCTGGACATGGCAGTGCATTAGCAAAAATAGTTTCATTAGATGTTATTGATTTTTTAAAAAATTGCAATTAATTATAAAACTATTTTTTAGATATTTCTAGAATCTCTTTTCTAAGTTTCCTAGTTTTAGGAAAATCTGCATATAAGATAACCTTAAAATTCGCCTGCTCTGCATTTTTTATGTTTATTGGATTATCATCTATAAATATACACTCACAAGGTTTAACCTTAAATTTGATTAATTTTTTAGAAAGAATTTGAAAAACACTTGCCTCTGACTTTGTTTTACCAAATTCAAAAGAAGTAAAAACTTTAGTAAAACCATTATATAAACCAATTTCTTTATTCGCAAGATAATGGATTTTTTTAACATCAGTAAACCCTAAAATAATATATTGCATTCTTAACTTTTTAATTAGTTTTAATAATCTTAAATTAATAATCTTGTTTTTAGAGTAAGCTTCCTTGTAAAACCTTGTAATTTTGTTTATATCTTTTATATTTGGGTTTAATTCTAAAAAGAATTTTTTAAAATCTTCCTTACCAATATCTGATTGGTTATATATTCTTAAGAGTTCATCATTCCATTGATGAGGCTTAATAACAATATCAAATCCAACATTCTTATAAAAATGTCTGTTAACTCCTTTCCAGTCAGTTTTATATATGACATTAGTAAAATCAAATATTATTGCCTTAATCATACAACTAGGTAATGCTGACATTAAATAAACTTTCTGCAACCTAAATAATAATAGACAAAACTAAGAGCTCTTATCCCGAGTAGTCAAAAATACCTTAAGTAATTTCCTTAATTATCCTATGGAAAGATTAGCATCAACAACCCTTATTGAAGTAATATTGCCGGTTTGATTGTCCAAACTTTTAACTTGAATATTATTATCCGGATTTGCAGTTTCAATACTTTTTGAAGTTATTGATGGTTTGAATCCATTTATATTAAGAATAACTATCACATCTAAAATTAATATCAAGAAAATAAATATTGCAATAACCCTAAAATAATCCGCTTTATGCATCCTTCTCTCCAATAAACCTTCTATAAAACATAGCTAGAGGGTATATAAAAATTCCTGCTTTACAAAATGACTTTAGATTTGTCAAATGTTTCTAAAGCTTTTGGAATGGCGATATTTATGATAAAATCCCTTTGCTCGGTAGAACTTCATATTCCTATAGACTATTTTTGATCTAATTCACTTAGGCAAAAATAGCTTTTTTTATCTCGCGAAGCGATAAAAATATCCCCGAGGAGAATCTCCCAAAAGTATTTTCTTATTATTTTAATCAATAACCAAAAATCCTTTTGCTCGGTCGAACTTTAGAAATATCTCTGAATTTTGATCAACATCTCTTCAAGGAGGTTAACATCCTTTTAGGATGTTAAATATCCCCGAGGAGAGAGTCGAACTCCCTTCAAGCGGTCTACAGCCGCCTGTAATAACCGTTATACTACTCGGGGATAAAATAAAGAGATAATAAGCATATTTAAAGGTTTTCTGTAGTTTGATAAACCCTATATCTTAATTTATAATTATCCTCTATAATCTGCTCTAAATAGAATTACTAACTAAACTCAGCGATTTTGTCTTTCTACATCCTGCTTCTTTTAGGTTCATTGACAAAAAAAGATCTATTAGAACTAGTATCTTTAACTTCTCCATCTTTCTCATATATTGCTCTAGCAGAAGGTAGTTCAAATCTTCCAATAATACCAATCTTTGAATAAATAATATAACTAAATATTCTTTCTTCTCCTTTGTTTAATGCTTCAACATTCCATTCAAGTCTTTTGTTAATCATATCAATCTTATCAGGAGTAACTGCTCCAAATTTATCATATAAACTTACAAGTCCAGGTATCTTATCAACAATTTTTACTCTTTCAACATATCTTTTTGCTTTAACTCTTAAATGAACTTTTAATGCAAACTCTCCGCCTCTTGTATTTACATAGGATACAGTTTTTTTAAATGATATGTCTTTTTCAACATATCTTTTGATTAAAATTATAAGCACTATAATTAAAATGATAATAAGAATTGGATAAAGCCAATTTGTCTTAACAATAACTTTTAATTCATCCCCTGGAGAAAGTTCCTGTTCCCAAGTATAATATTTGCTAAATCCCTTTATCTCACTACTTGTTGGAACAATGTTGGTTGTTGTAAATAGATAAGCAATCAAATTTTTCTGAACCATTACACTAACCTTTTTCTTAACATTCCCGATGTTGTTTTTTGATATTTCAAGTCTTTTAATTAATATTCCTTCATCGCTTTCAAGAGTTTCAATATTTTCTTGTTCTAAAAATTTAACAATAACTTGTTTATCCGCAGTTTTACTTTCAGTTGTAATCTGAGTTTCAATTATATATTGACCTGCAGTAAGTTTTTTTAGCCTTTCTTTATCAATTCCGATTGATAATTCTTTTGATTCAAGTGCTTTTAGTGAAAGTGTTGTATCATAATAATCAAAAAAAGCAGATTTCATTGTTAATTTTATTTCATCAAAGTCGTTCATAATTGTATTCTTTAAAGTAAGTTTTACATTTTCTGAATTTGGATTTAAATTCTCTCCAACAATAGAAATAGCTTCTTCAAGACTTACTATATTCATGCTAAGTCTTTGTTTTTGAGTTTCTCCAGATTTTGAACTCTTTATTAAATATTCAAATGTGAAAAAACCTTTTCTTGACTTTAATGCATCCTGGGGAACAGCACTTATTTTTATTGTTCTTGTTTCTCCAGCAGCTAGGTTATATTTAGTATCTGGATTAATATCCACTCCAACTAAAGAGTATATCTCAAAAGTATCTGCAAGCCCATTATTTTTTATAACTAGATTGAACTCCGCAGGTTGGTTTAAATCAATAATATAACTGTCTGAAATAGGTTTAACACTAACATCCAGACTTATTGCTGAAACAAACGAAATTGATAGAAAAATACTCATAAAAATTATTAAAATATTTCTTTTCATTTTATCTCTCCTTTTGTTGAATAGTATTGTAAAATAATTAATATATAAACATTATTGTTATGGATTTTTTACTAATGTTGAGCTTCTATTGCTAAAAATGCTTTGCATTGGTTGATTAATTCTTCAAGTTCAGACAGCAATTTGATTTGATAATCATCCACCCTGACTTTTATAATATATTTTTCATAAATTCCCCTCATAAATTTCCAAAAAGGATGGTTTTCCCACCTGTCTTCATAGTCTTTTATTAAAACTGCTGTAAACTTTATTTCAACTGCAGCTGTTTCCATCTTAATCTTTTTATTTTCTTTTTGAACTTCAATAGTTTTCATTCCAAGAATTAACCAGTCCATTTTAATTTGGAATTTAAAATAATCTGAAATCTCTCTTGTTGCTTCCCATTTTATTTCAACCTTTTTTGAATCTCCTGAAACAGTTTCACTATATGCTTTTTCAACAACATCATAACCATCGTCTTTTAACCAATCATAAGTAAAGCTATAAAAGTCTTTAAAACTAAAAATTCCTGTTTGTTTTATTTTCCCTTTAAATACTTGGTCTTTTTCACTCATGTTAAACTCTATAAAAATTTAAGATTCTAATTTGTCTCGCCTCATTTTTATAATTAATTAAGATAAAGAGATTATTTAAATATTATGTTATGAAATTCTTTTTAATGGGGGTTAATTTTTAAGGGTCTTTGCAATCTTCACAAATCATCTTGCCGTCTTGCTCATACAATATATCAAAATTTTCACATTCTTCACAAACCCCTTCTTTAACTGCAGCTGGTTCTTTTTCATTTTTTTTATTAATAGGCCATCTTATATGATATCCTTCTCTTGCAATTTCAAATAACTCTGGTTGCATCCTGAGTATATCCTTTAGGGTTAAATATCCTATTACCTTTTTCTCGACTGTAACAGGTAGTCTTCTGAATTTTTTCTTTCTCATTAGCATTATTGCATCATAAACATCTGCAGAAGGTTTTATTGTGGTAATTTTTCTAGAACATATTTCTCCTGCTTTAATACCTGAAAGATCTTTTTTCTTGGACAACGCCCACATTATATCTTTTTCAGTCAAAATACCTTTTAAAAATCCGTTTTCTTCCAGAATTAAACTTCCGACCCTTTTTTTAACCATAAGTTTAACAGCCGAAAGAACAGGCATTTCAGGTTTTATAGAAACAAAGCTTCTTGTCATTACATCGCCGACTTGGATACCTATCTTCATAGATTATTAACAAAAAAGAAATATTTATAGTTAATTATGCTGGGTTATATGTTTATTCTAAAGTATATTTTACAGTATAATAAAAAAGAGCTTAAGATAATACAAGTTCAATCATAACAATACTTAAAAATACCTCTGGTTATTACTAAATTATTAAACAAAAAGAAGTCACAATGTCAGATAAACAACCAATATACATACTTCCAGAAAATATTGAAAGAACAATTGGAAAAGATGCTCAAAGAAATAATATTTTGGCAGCAAAACTAGTTGCAGAAGCAGTTAAAACTACTCTAGGTCCAAAAGGAATGGATAAAATGCTAGTTGATGCTCTTGGAGATATCACTGTTACAAATGATGGAGTTACAATTCTAGAAAAAATGGAAATAGAACATCCTGCAGCAAAAATGATGGTTGAAATTGCAAAAACTCAAGAGTCCGAAGTTGGGGACGGAACAACCACTGCAGTAATGCTTGCTGGAAAACTTCTTGAAAATGCAGAAAAATTACTTAACATGAAAATACATCCAACTGTAATCACAAAAGGTTATAATTTAGCTTCTGAAAAAGCAAAAGAATTTTTAAGAGAACAAAGTATTGATGTGACTCCTGAAAGAACAGACCTCTTAAGGAGTGTTGTTATGACTGCCATGACTGGAAAAGGTGCAGAATCTGAAAAAGGAAAGTTTTCAGAAATAATCGTTGAAGCAATTCAGCAAATAACTGAAAATGGAACTGTTAATTTAAACAATGTCAAAATAATAAAAAGTAAAAGTGGAGGTCTGGAAGATACTAAATTAATAAAGGGAATTATAATTGACAAAGAAAGAGTTTCAATGGACATGCCCATCCGAATTGAAAATGCAAAAATACTTCTTATCTCTGATGCACTTGAAATTAAAAACCCTGAAGCAGAAACTAAAATCACAGTTACTTCTCCAAGTCAGTTGCAGGAATTTATTGAAAGAGAAGAAGTTTTGCTAAAAAAAATTGTTGAAAAAATAAAGCTATCTAATGCAAATGTTATTTTTTGCCAAAAAGGCATTGATGATGTTGTTCAATATTATCTTGCCAAAGAGTCAATTTATGCTTGCAGAAGAGTTGGAAAAACAGACATGGAAAATCTTGCCTCTGCAACAGGAGCAAAAATTATTTCAAATCTTAATGAACTCTCAGGTAGCGAACTTGGGAAAGCAAGTATTGTTGAAGAAGTAAAACAAGGAGAAGAATCCATGACTTATGTTAAAGGATGTGAAAATCCTAAATCTCTTACTATTCTAATTCAAGGTGGTAGCGATCATGTTCTAGATGAAATAGAAAGAGCATTTAAAGATGGTCTTGGGGATGTTGCAACGGTTATTCGAGATAAAAAAGTAGTTGCAGGAGCAGGCGCAATTGAGATGGAACTCTCAAAAAAAATAAAAGAGTTTGCAAATACTCTTTCAGGAAGAGAGCAGCTCGCAGTAATTGAATTTGCAAATGCATTTGAATTTATTCCTTCGACTCTTGCTGAAAACGCAGGGCTTGACCCTATTGACGTATTAACTGAACTTAAATCAAGACATGACAAAGGAGAAAATTATGCAGGAATTAATATTTTTAATGATAAAGTTGAAAATGTAGTTGAAAAAGGAATAATTGAACCTGCAAAAATAAAAAGACAGGCAATTAATTCTGCAACAGAAGTTGCAATTATGATCCTAAGAATTGATGATGTTCTTGCATCAAGAACTTCTTCAAAAAATAGTCCTAGAATGAATCCTGATTATATGCAGGGAATGGAATAAGGATTTTTTAGATAAACTCTTGTTTAAAACTAAAAAATGTACAGCTTAATTATAAAATTATTCTCCACAAATAAGTTCTGAATAACCTAGTGAAGGCAAGGGAGGTTTATTCGGGCTTTTCTTAGAAGTTTTAACCGCTGGAACTGACATGATTCTTTCTGCAAGTCCTCCGCAATCACATGTATCATTGTCCTTTAATTCTCTTTGAATCCGTTCATATATTCCACATTTAGGACATTGATATTCATAGATTGGCATAACTAAAAAATTAATGTTTAATTTATAAAAATATGTATAATTTAAATTAGGATAATTAATTATTTGGAGCAGCTCTTTTTTGTTTTTCCAGTTTTACTATTTTTTCAGCAATATAGTGTGGAACTGGTATTGCCATGCTAATAACTAAACCCTCCAAATGACCACTCATACCACCAGGGCATTCAGAACTCTCGAATTTAGCTGAACTATATCCTTTACTAGAACTATCACTGTTTGCATTTCCAATAGAAGGAGCACTCATAAGTCTTTCTGCACGACTGCCGCAGTCTATGCAAGGTTGTATTTTAGGAGCAGTGCTAGGTTCAAGTTGGTCATACATTCTTCTGCATGATTCATTTGTGCATTGATATTCATATATTGGCATTGTAAAAAATTAAAATAAAGTTCATTTAAAAACTTTACTATTTTATAGTTGCTACAAATTCCTCTTTCTAAAACCCTGGCCTGTAACAATTAGCACATTGATTTTTTCTTGTAGTCATATCTCTTTTTGAGCACTTTGGACAGATTTCCTTTCCACAAGTACTACATTTTGAAAACATCATTTTATCACTAAACTTTCCACATACCTGACAATATTTAGAACATTTAGTGCAAATAGGCTTGTAGGTAAAAGCATCTTTTGAAATATCCGCAGAACAGCAATAATTAAGGCATTTCGAACATTTTACCTTGCATTTATCACAAATATCTCTTCCACATGCATGGCAGGTTATTTTAGCACAACTTACACATTTTAAATTTCTGCAATCATTGCAAACTCTCATGCATTTTTCACAATTAATATGTCCAGAACTACAAACAAATATCTCATCTATTTCACTTTTGCAAGAATCACAAAATAATTTTTCTATTGAATTATTCATAGGGTCATAAATTATTTCTACATGCCTTGAACTTATGTTCTTTTTAACGAGTCCAAATTTTAAGCGGTAAACTGGATAATAAATTATTGTGGTATTCATTACAGTATTAGATATATTGAGGCTGTGCTTGTGCTTTTCATCATTGATAAAAAATATTTCTTCTTTTGAAAGTTTTTCACGTTCTCCATCATTTTTAAGATTCTCTATTACAATTTTTATTCTTTCGATTTTGTCCTGTATGCTTTTTTTGTCATTATCATTTGCTTTTAAAAGTTTTTTTTCAAGAGATTTGATATTTTCTGTATTTTTATCAAGTTCTTTATTGATTTCATCAATCTGGTGAAGATAATGAGATTTTATTCTTCTGGTTTCAATTTCCAGTGATTGATTAAGTTCTTTGCTTATCTCTTCTGTTTTTTTACTTATTAATTCTTTTAATTTTTCTTTGGCAATACCATATTTATCTTTAACCTCTGGAAGTTTTATTTCTTCTTTTTTACCATCAGTTGTATCATAGTTTTCAGGATGAAACTCAATAATGGAATCGTCCTTAACATAAATTGAATTTATCAGCTGTTCTCTCTCATTAAGATATTGGAAGTTCGTAAGAAACGTAAACCTAAAGATTAGGTCATTTCTTATTTTAGTAGAAATTCCAGTTAGTTCATGTCCATTTAAATTAAATCTCTCAGATATTTCTTTTTTAAAATCCGGATTAAAATTTATTTTAAGCAGGCTCATTTGAGCCTTGTTATCAAGATAACCTGCCATTATTTTAAGTAATGAACTTCCTTTTGCAACAAGTTCATTTTCAGAGTTTAAATGTTCTTTTTCAAAAACAAGCTTGTAGGGAGATTTTTTCCCATATAGTTTTTCAATGTCTGCAGGGACATTTTCGATTAATAGAGCATTGCCCTCAGAGCTAACTTTGCATTTTAAATTATTAAAAAATACTTCTGTAAAATTTTTTAAATTAGTTTCATTCTGCATTTTTATCAAGTACCTCTGAACTAATCGCCTTGGATTGGTTATAGGAATTTATTCCCTCGTTTATTATTTCTGCAATCTCTCCAACTTCTTTTGAGAATATTTCAAGATTGTTTTTTGAGTCTATAAACTTATTCATAAGCATTTCTTCTATCTTATTCATTCCAAATTCCCCGCTCCCATCGAGTCCTAGATTAAACAGAATTATTGGAAGTTCTCCAATAACAAGACCAATACAGCACATTTTATTGATTATGAGGTCAACTACATGTTCTTCCATTGTTCCTTTGGTGGCAAGGCTATAAATGTTAATGTCCCTTTTTTGACCGATTCGGTCCAACCTTCCAATCCTCTGTTCAACTGACATGGGATTCCAAGGAAGATCATAATTAATTAGGTTGTTGCAAAATTGAAAATTAAGCCCCTCTGCTCCGGTTTCAGTAGAAATCATTATATGAGCATCACCCTTAAATTGTTTTATTAATTCAGTTTTTTCTTCTCTAGTGAGCCCTCCTGTAAACTGGACTATTTTAAGTCCATGTGGAGAAAGTTTTTCAGCAATATATCTTTGAGTTGCAGGATATTTAGTATAGATCAAAGTTTTTTGAGTAGGATCTTCTTTCATTATCTCTTTTACTATTTCAACTAATTTTTCAATTTTTGAATCTATTTTTATGCTCTTATAACCTTCAACTATTCTTCTTGCCATTTCTTTAGTATCTCCATGATATTTATCATCCTCAATTATTTTAGTCAACGATTCAATTGCAGACCTGGATGAACTTGTAACTTTTGGAAGGAGAGCATAGATTGCAAGTTTTCCATTGATTTCATTTCCTCCTGCAGCAAAATATCTTGTTTTAAGCATCTCACATATTGTTTCATATATTTCAAATTCTTCTTTGGATAATTCAACGCTTATTATTTTTGGAATTCTTTTTTTATAGTCTACCTTTGTTTCACTTCTTTTTCGCCTTACCATGACTTCATCAAGTTTTCTTTTGAGGTCGCGAGGATTAAGGGGAATTCTTTTGTTCCCTCTGTCCATAAAATTCTTTCGAAATTCATTCATGGTTCCAAGATGTCCTCTTTTTAAGAGATGGAGAAGATTATATAGCTCCATTAAATCATTTTGAAAGGGAGTAGCAGTGAGTATCAAAAATCTTTTTTTCTGTATTCTGTCAACAAATTTATATCTCATGGTTCTTCTATCTTTGAGTTTATGCGCTTCATCAACAATTAATATATCCCATGAACTAGAATGGGCCTTTTCATGTCTAAACTTTCGAAGGGCTCGGTCATAAGTCTTGACACGGTCTAATGAAGCAATAACAAAATCATTGTTCCAGTCTTTTTCATGTTCAATTATTGTAAAATCAAGTTCAAATTTTTCTTTAAGTTCAGCTACCCACTGGTCAACAAGTGAAGGAGGAGTTAGTATCAATGCTTTTTTTACAAATCCTCTGTCAATACATTCTCGAAGTACAAGCCCTGTTGTAATTGTTTTTCCAAGTCCAACTTCATCTGCAAGTAATGCATTTCCATTAAAATCTCGAAGTATTCTAAGGGCCCCTTCGGGTTGGTGGGGAAGTTCGTAAGTTAAATTCTTTTTTATTGAACTATATGAGATAAGTTCAGTTATCTCACTGTCCTTTGAAATTTCATTTGCCTCTATTTTTAATTTCAATATCTCTTCTGAACCAAAATCCTTATTTTTTATATTATCAAATAAAAATTCTTCGTCTGAAAAAGATTCATTTACAAATATGTCATCAGTCAATTTAATCACCTCTTGAAATTATCAAGTCTTTTGGAATTGTGTATCTGTTTTGGACTTGATAGAACAGGACTTTTAAATCCAAGTAATATCTCGCTGTACTCTCATTGAATTTTTGACCTGTATTGTTTTAGAATTTTTAACAGAAGGCTTACTATTTAAGCATTATGATATCAGTTAACTTGATCATAAAATATTAGGATTTCATCTTTATTTTGTAAAAACATTTAAAAAGTTTAGACCTGTATTAAATTAAAGCGGAGGAATCATGGCAAAAGAAGAGTTTAAAGATAACGAAGAAGAATTTGAAGACGACGGTTTTGATGATGACGATTTTGAAGACGAGATTTATGATAATAGTCTAAAATAATTTAGAATTTTTTCGTTTCACTATAAGACCTATTTATTTCTGGAGTATAGATTATTCCTATTTTTAATTAAAATTTAAACATATTTTTTAATTATCTCTGCAACCATTTTAGGTGCTTTATACGGAATTGTATGATCTAAATCGAGTTTATCTGATGTTACTTGCCCTGCTGCTAATTCTTTTATCATTTCAGCTGCAAATGGCATTACCATAAAGTCCTTAGAACCATGAATTAAATGAATTGGGGTTGTTACTTTTCCGAGTTGTTCACTAACATCCCAGCGGGTAATTCCTCTGTTTGTTAAGAAATGAGTTAGCGCCTGTTTTAACGGAATATCATTTATTGCAAATAAATAACTATTTGCACCTTTTCCTTCTAGATTTGATTGATCAGGATAATTCGGTCGAACTTGCCCCCTTAACTTATGAACTCCATAACAAAAAAGACTGGATAAACAATCTGTAATCGGAAGTAAATTTCCAAACGCCCAAGCTCCTCCTCTAAATGTTGTTTTTGCAAAATTATGCGAAACACATGCACCAGTAATCTCTTTTGCATTTTGTGTTCTTGCAACATAATCCACTGTTGGCATAAATCCAAAACTATGTGCAAAAAAAGAGGGTCTTTCAAGTCCTTCCTGTTCAACAATTTTTTGCAAGTCTTTTGAATAAGCTTTGAGAGTATAAAATTCAGGTTTGTTTGGTGCTTGTGAATATCCTGCCCCCCTAGGGTCAAGTGTAATTGTTGGATAGCCTTTTTCATTTAGTGCTTTTTCAAGCGGCAAATAAGAAGAGTGATTAAATCCTCCGCCTGGATGCATAATCACTGTTGGTTTATTCATCCCAGGAGTATAATTATGCCAATAAAAAACATCTACCCCATCATCTCCAGTTGCTATTTTTGCTGTTGATTTTTGTCTTATCATATTGTTTTTATGATGGCTTTTTAGTATATAAATCTTATCATTTGTTACTACTTAAAAGTAAATATATATTCTAAAGTTAAAAACTAATATTATCTTAATTCAATAAGAATGGGTGTAGCTTTATCCAGTCTACAAATATAAGCAAAAATAGCAACATTTCTAGGAGATATATCTTTAGGTAATTTTATCTGCTGCATCTCTTTTGCAGTTGTGTAAATATATTCTTCTCCAGAAGGACAGGTTCTACCTTCTAATTTTCCTTCGTGATGATATGCAACCACTGAAGTAGTTAGTGGTAAGGAATAAGTCTTTACCATTACATTTGTTCCTTGATGAGTTTCAATAGGGTTTCCATTAGGTCTTGCTATTTGTGAAAAAATATATGAATCTCTATCGCAATTAAGTCTATCAAAGTCTACATCTTGTAATAGCCTAATATCTTCTAAACTACTGATTCTTAAGGGTAATAATGTTAAATCTCTTCCCATAGATTCTTATAGTAATATTGGATTTTTAAATCTTTCTATTATGTTACTACTTAGAAGTAAATAAATGCGCCACCCGTATACTGCATAGTTTTGGCAGAGTCCTAGGATTTTTTTAATATTATAATCTATTATGATTTATTCATGCTGTTTTGATTTATAAATTTTGTCGAGATTGAGTGGATGTATTTATTAAACTAGTTTAAAAGTCCAAGAAATAGCTTTAGCCATATCTCCAATTTCTCCGGCTGTTTGACCAGCTTGGTAAGTTTTTATATAAGTATCGCAAGAGGGGTAAATATTTGGTTGACTTTTGCAGATACTATTCATTGATTCCAAATATACTTGATCTGGAAGATTCATAACTGTTTGAACCTGATTATTAAGATCTAATATTGCATACGATGTTGGACTATATCCTATTGGATAAAAAAAATGAGCCATACACCAAGTTATTAATAAAACTCCAAGGATAATAATTGTATAGAGTATACCCAATACATTCTCACCAAAACCTTCATCAAAAGAATCATTTTTTATTCTTAAAAAATCTGCGATAATTGCTGGAATTAATAGAATTAGTCCAAAAATAAATATAGCTGCTGAAATCCAGAATAGAATTCTGGCTACAGTTATGATTGCTACAAGTACTGCTAATATCAATAAAAATATTCCTAAAACTGCTGCATTAGTTAATTTTGCCATATTTCAAATAAACATTTCTTTAATTAAAAATTTAATAAAATCCATTTTAACATTTAACATTCTCTTCTTTATTATTATTCAAGTTATCAAGAGCAGTTATTGCTTTATTTAAAATTTGGTCATAAGTTTGAATTTCTATTGCATTCCCTAATGCATTTCTCCATCTTTTAAGATATTCTTCCTCGTCCGAATTAGGATTATAACCAAAAACAATAATACCTCTTGGATAAAATTCCGAGATTTTATATTTTTTGTTTAATCGGGTCTGAGATGAAATATCTAATATCATATCAAAATATCTAAGAGTCTGATCAATAGCTTCGGCAAACTCTTTACTTATCTTTCCCTCCGAATCCATGAATTTGGCATCTGGACGTTTTAATTCAATAACTTCCTCAGAATTATCAAACTTTTTTAAATAAAAATCAAATCTGTTCATTCCTGCAATTTTTTGTGGTGTGAAATCTCTATAATATAATCCTAAAAACCAAGGATGTGATTCAATATATTTTTGTAAGTCTTGTTCTATTGATCTATCCTTTTCAAAATTATCTAACAAAGATTTAAATTCGGAAATATCTTTTTTAAATTTATCAATATTGTCTTTGAATTTTTTATCTCTTTGTTTTCTAAAATCTTCTTCTTTTAGAATTAATTGCCTCGAGAGATCTTTAACTCTCTGTTGAGATTCTGACAAATTGTCCTGGGTTTGTGCAAGTTCAAGAGATAAATCTTCTATATCTCTTGGATTATCTTTCATTTTCTCAAATTCTTCATCTCGTTTTCCTAACAGACTTCCAAAAAATCTTAAAATTCTGAATAATAAAGAAATGTTATCATCTTTTCTAATAGAATATGATTTAGATCCCCCTTTCCTCCTCCAAACATATTTGGATCCTCCTCCTTTTTGAAATTGAGATACCGGCCATTGATCTATTAATCTTATCTTTTTTTCCTTTGTTTTTTTGTCTTCAACAAAAAGTGCGGTTTTTAATCTATTTTTTGGTATACTTACATAATCCTCTCTTTTTAAGATAGTCTCATATTCATCTTCTAATTTTGGAAAATCCTCCAAATCTTTTTTTGAAGGCTTTTTATTATTTTTCTTCATATTCCTCATTTTTGAATTTATTTATTATCATGTTCACTAATAAAAAAATTTAATAGTATTTTCCTGTGCTTCTTAAACAGAACTCTTTTTGAAATCAAAACTAAATGCCCTATATATATTTATCCGACTACTATATAATTACTACAAGTACTACTAAGAAAAATAAAACCATCTTCACCTTTTTAGCCAATCTAAGCTATTTCAAACACTTTTTTTCGTAGAATCTTAAGAACTCTATATTATTTAAAGGTTTGTTTTACTTTTAGAGTAATTATTCTTAATTCTCCTTATACAAAAACATCAATATAGGTATGTTTTCCTCCTTTGTTAATTGTTTAATATTTTTTTCAAGTTCTTCACCAGCTCTGTGAAATACTAACTTATAGGAAAATGAAGATCTTTTTTCTTTTAATTGAGGAAACTCATTTAAGAAATCTTTTTTTAATATAATTAAACTCCAAGCTTGCTGTGACTCATTATAAGTAAGCTTTCCAGCTTGTTCAACAATGTTTCGAGGGGTTAATGTTTTTCTTTCCATTTTAAGATAGTTCTCACTATTGATTTATTCTTATTTTTAAAAATTAGTTTAAGGATACTTTATTTTTCCAGTTGCAATATCACACAACCAGACTTTTTTACAAAGATTTTTTTCAGATAGCCCTAATTCCTTTAACACTTTGACACATTTAGCTTTCTTTTCTTTGATTTCAGATTCTTCTCCATCTGTTTCAATTTCTAAAAAATTTCCAATATCTTTTACTTCGTCAATACTTATTGTAAATTCTTTGTATTTGAAGTTAGTCCTTTTTTTATCAATAACTCCAAGCAAAGGAAAATTTAATCCTTTTAGAATTTGTTTAAATGTTTTAATATCTCCAACAGGAACTTCAAACTCCTTATTTACTCCATCAGCAATATTTACATGAAGAGCAAAAATTCCTGAGTTTTCTCCATTTTTATATCTTAAACGAATATACTCATTTGTTTTTCTTGTGTCTCTGCTTGGATGATTGTAATACTCGTCAATTTGGTGTTTGACTTTTTCTTCTTTTGCTCCAATTGACTTTAAGGATTTCTTTAATTTTTCTTTGTCATCAAAAGTTGCTTTAATTTCTATTTCCATTATGCTGTTACGATTTCAAGACCTCCTTTCATTCCTAATCTTTCAAGATAGTGAGGATCAATTCTAGGATTATGCTCTTGCATCCCAGTTGATTCCGCTATCCTATGATAATAATCAACCATCATTCTTAAGCCATTCGCTCCTAAACTTTTTGGAACTGCAACAGGCAGTTTATGAGTGTATCTAGATAAATTATGAGTTAAGATATTTAATCCTTCTTCATTATCAATTCCACTTCCAGGATGGGGAGTTATAAAAGAAACATAAGTTATAACTCCTTGTCTTTGACCCATTTCTTCAATAAATTCTGCATTTGCAGTAAGGTCTTCCTCAGCTTCTCCAACATAGCCAAACATGTAAACAGGATTTATTTTACATCCATTGTCAAGAACAGTATCAAAAGCTTTTCTTACAGTTTCTTCTTTAACTCCTTTTTTCATTAATCTTTGAGTATTTTCTGAGATTGATTCAATTCCTGTATGAATTGTATCAAGACCTGCTCTTACCATTTGTTTAACAAGCCCATCTTCAATTTTATCAACTCTAGACTTTGCTTTATATCTTAATCCTAAATCTGATTTTTCAATTTCACTAAATAATCCCATTGCCCAGTTGCTATCAATTGTTACAGATTCATCTTTAAAATGAACTTTTCTAAATCCAAATGATTTTAACATTTCAAGTTCACTAATTATATTTCCATAAGATCTTTTTCTTTGCTTAAATCTCCACATTTCATTTAAAGTGCAAAATTTACACAACATAGGACATCCTCTTGTTGAATAAATTGGAGCAGAACTAAATTCCGCATAAGTTCTAACAGGAATTAAATCATAAGCAGGCATTGGTAAAGAGTCTAAATTTTCAACTAGTTTTTGATTAGGATTAGTGATAGTTTTACCATCTCTTTTGTAAGAGATTCCGTTTACTTGGTCTATAGAAACTTTTCCTTCTAATGCATTAATGAGTCCTGAAAAACCTATTTCTCCTTCTCCTCTAACTACATAATCAACATAACCAGTATTCAAAACTCTCTCAACATTGAATGTTGGATAAATACCTCCAATTACGGTTGTTTTGCCCATTCTTTTGGCTTGTCTTAGAATATTTAAGGCATCTGGAGCCTCAACAGTGCAAGCTCCTGTTGCAACAACATCAAACCCATTAAAATCTGCTTCAAGATTTTTAGGTCTTCCTAAAGCTCTGTCTAATCTGTAATCTTTTATAGTAATTTTAGATCCATTATTTTGTCTAGTATATGAAGCTAAATACAATAAACCCAGTGGAATACCTACGTCACCACCATATCCCTGAGTCCTAACAGGATACCTCACATCAGGTTTTACGAGTAATATATTTGTTGTCATTTTATAATAATAGCAAAAGTAAAGTATTTAAACCCAGTTTAACATTTTATTTAACAAAATAAGAAATGTTAAAAGAAATGTAGTTACAAA
>JBBACR010000015.1:0-27973 GCA_041656875.1 Candidatus Pacearchaeota archaeon | reverse complement strand
ACATGAAAAAAATATTAACACGAGCACAAGAATCTAAAAAAACAAAAAGAAATCAACTAATAATTGGACTTATACTTGTTGGACTTATGTTATTTAGTACTGCAGGTTATGCAATTGGTAACTATGGGGAAGATACAGCTACAAATGGCAAAGTAGATTATAAAGGAATAACATTTACTCGAAATGCAGATTACTGGGATTTTAGTTTAAATGGACAAAGCTATATGACTCAATACAATCCTGAAGAAATTAAAGACATTAATGTATCTACAAGTATTATTCTTAGTGATTATTCAGATAAACCTCTTTATTTTGCTACAGAATCAGGCCAATTAGAATTAGAACTTGCTACAAATTTAGCAAATAGTGTTTTAAGATTACAGAGTGCATGTATTTCAGAGAAAAATTGTGAAAACAATCTTCCAATTAAAAATTGTTTAACTGACAATGTGATTGTTATTAAGGAAGCAACTAATCAGAACGAAGGCGTATATCAAGAGGGAAACTGTGTGTTTATTACTGCAGAATATTCTAATTTAACAAAGTATGAAGATGCTTTCTTATTCAAAATTTTAAAAATTTAAAATGAATAAAAACAAAAAGACTGATAAAAAAGAGAAAGATATTGAAGATAAAGGTAGTTCTAAACAAATAAGAGAAAAAGAAAACAGACAGTTAAAATGGGCAATTATTATAATGATTTTAGGACTTATGATCATAGTTATAATTCCTCTAGGCTATAATACTTTTTCAAAACAATTCAACCATAATTCAATTGTATTTCAAAAAACAAATGTAGGAAACATTCGTTTTTATTCAACATCTGTTCCGCTAGTTAATAGCGAAGGAAAAATATATTCTGAATATCTTGCAAGTTTTAGAGAAGACCCCAGAACACTTGATTATATTAATGTCAGCCTTACCAACGAAAGCACTATTAATTTTATAAAAACAAAACCGGTCTATATTTCACTTGAAGACAATTTACCTCAGTGCCCTGATAATCTTATTGCTGTTGTTGACCTTGCTGCTTTCCTCACAGGATTTGGAGGATTTGAAGTAAAAGGCGCGATAAACAACAAGACAACTGCAGATGAGACTAAAGTTGCTTATGTAAATTGTGAAAACTCTCCAAATAACACAGTCATAAGAATAAAGACTGCAAATGAAACAACTATTTCTAAAATAGGTCCAAACTGTTATGAACTAACCTATAAAGGTTGTGAAATAAACAAAGTAACTGAAAAATTCGCATTAATTATTGTTAATGGATATATGAATTATTTTGAACTAAAGAAAAGCTCTTGGCTTGATTTTTTTAAGTAGTTAAAAAATTGAGTTTCCTTTAAGTGGTGATTTTAACTTGACTAAAATGAATAAAAATATGGACCTTGCTATAAAAGAAGCCTTTCTTGGCATAAGAAAAAAAGACGGAGGACCTTTTGGAGCAGTTATTGTTAAAAATGGAAAAGTTATTGCAAGAGGCCATAATGAAGTTTTAAAGAACAATGACCCTACGTCTCATGGAGAAATTGTTGCAATAAGAAAAGCAGGAAAGAAACTTAAAAATTTTGATTTGTCTGGATGTGAAATTTATACTTCTTGTTATCCTTGCCCAATGTGTCTTGCTGCTATTTATTGGGCTAGAATCAAAACAGTTTATTATGGATGTTCTGAATCCGACGCTGAAAAACTAGGATTCGATGATAAACTAATTAATGATATTTTTAAAGGAAATAAAAAAGGCATTCTTAAAATGAAACAGATTGAAATGGATAGTTGTTTAAAACCATTTAAGAAGTTTAATGAAATGAATGACAAAAAGATGTACTAACTTTAAAAAATATTATTCTAAGATAAAATTATTTTGTTTTCTTAATTAACTGCTTCATATCAGAATAAACTGGAATTTCAGTTATTTTAAATAGTTTAACTATTAAAAACCAGATTAAAACAACAAGGATAGTGCTTAAAGAATACCAAAATACTTTATGAGTAAGATCAAACAAATAAAATTTATTTGCAAATAATATTGCAAGTAAAAATATTCTGAATATATTTAATACAAAAAGGAATATAAATGAAACAAGAACTGAATAAATTCTTTTTTTATAGTTCATTGGAACAGACAAATTTAAAATTAAAAGCAACAAATAAGCAGAGCCTGCAACACATGCAGGAATTATCTGAATAAGAACATTTGAATTGATTAAAATAGAATTATCATAAACAAAAACACTTGGATAAACTAACTTTAACAGAGATGCAGTAGAATTAACCGTCATAGGGGTAAATACCCAATATATCAACGGTAAAGTAAACATAAACGCAAGTAAAATTAAGTATCTTAAGGGAATTAAAAAAGTTGTAATGTCATTTCTAGAAGACTTTTTTATAGAATTATTTGCACGCTTATTTTTTTTTGCTCTCTTTTTCATAAATAAATCTAAGGAAAACCTATTTAAATATTTAATTCTCCTGATATGAATGGTGAGATTAAAAAAAAGAGCTACAAAAGAGATAATTTTGATTATTGGTTTAATAGTTTTAGTGGGATTTTCAATTATTTTTGATACCCCTATAATAAAATTTGTTCAAGAATGTAGGAATAGTCTCTTTGATTATTTTCTTTTAAGCATAACTTTTGCCAGTAATGTGTTTATTATATTTTTCTTTTTGACTACGCTGTTTTTATGGAATGAACATAAAAGAAGATGGATTGTTCCACTTTGGCTTGCAGCTATTTTTTCAGCACTTGCAAGTCTTTTATTAAAGGTTCTTATTCAAAGAACAAGGCCGTTTGAAGCTGGAGTTGTTTCAGTTTTAACAATACTGCTCAACGAAGTTAAATTTGGACTTGGCAGTTGGAACTTTTCTTTTCCATCATTTCAAGCAGTTTTAGTATTTTCAGCAATACCTATCTTGAATAAAGAATTTAAAAAATTTAAGTATGTCTGGGTTATATTTGCAATACTTGTTGCTTTCTCAAGAGTTTATTTCGGAGTCCATTACCTCTCAGACGTGTTAATAGGAGCTATAATTGGATATTTAATAGGTTATTTGATGGTAAGCCTAGAAGAAAAATATGAGCCTGGAAAAAGACTAGTTGAAAGATGGATGTAAAATATTTTCAAATATTTGAATAAATAACCGAATAAAAAATAACTATTGATTAATCTTAATCAAAACTGCTTCTTTTTCTTGGAGAAAGCATTCTTCTTATAACTAAAATTATTGCAACAATCAAAACTACATTAACTAAAACTATTACATAAATAAACCAATTTGCTTTAATGTTTTCTACTAAAGCTGAACCTGTTTCTGATTCTGGTTGAGTTATTGAAAGCACAACATTTTGTTCTACAGTTTGATTTCCAGAGACTGCTCTTATTGTAAATTGTTTGTCTCCAGTTGCTTCTTTATCAATATTAAGAACAATACTCACATCTCCAGACTGTCCTTGAGTTAATGAGATAGATTGAGGGTCTATAGATACTAGACTTGACCAAGCACTATTTCCATATACTGAAACAGCATAATTATTTGCAGAACCTGGGTTATTTAGTTTAGCATTAACAATAATCTGTTTTCCAGCTATTGCTTCTGGAGTTTCTGGGTCAAGTTGAGCTGTTATTTGAACTTTTTGTGTTGATACAACATTACAATTTCCTTTAACAGTTATTGATTTTGAAAATATTTGATCAGAGATTATTCCATAAACCTGGTCATAATCATAATAAGTTCTGAATTCTAGAACATATAATTTTTCTTTAGCAGTACTAGGAATATCAAATTCAAAGTCAACAGTTATTGAATCTCCTTGGTCAAGGTCATCATTTATTATTTTTTCCTGACTTATTCCAAGTTCTTTATTATACATAGTAACTTTAACTCTTTCTGAATAATCTGTGTCTCCAATGTTTACAACTTCTCCTGAAACTTGAACTTTATCTCCACATTGAGCAGTTACTTCTGGTGAAAAAATAATGTTATTTAAAACAACTTGTTTACCCTCATCAGTTTCTCTTGTTCCAGAGATTGTTTCATAATAAGTGCTTCCAAGATCAGATGATTTTGAAGTACAAATAGTTGATTCGCTTCCGCTTTTATATGCTTTAACAACTAATTGATAGTTTTCTTCTTCAAAATCAACAGGAACATTAAATTTGAATTCTGCTGTTTTTGTTTTACCATCACTTATTGTGCTTAAGCTTATTTTTTTATTGTCTAAATTATCAAGAGATCCAATAACGCTTTTTCCAGTAGAATCTAATAATCCTAATTCAACATAAACATTTGATACTTTTTCAGAGCCTGCATTTTCTACTTTTACTTTAATAGTTACTTCATCAAGAGG
The DNA here is from genome assembly GCA_041656875.1 of Candidatus Pacearchaeota archaeon. Taxonomy (GTDB): domain Archaea; phylum Nanobdellota; class Nanobdellia; order Pacearchaeales; family GW2011-AR1; genus ARS1285. Next base: position 23,616 of record JBBACR010000015.1, on the reverse strand, counting down.
TCTCCATTCACTATCATCATCACTATTATCGTAGTTATTGATTGTTACTTCTGAAATAGATAAATCAGAACTTGAATTGTCTCCATATTTACAGAAAGTGTTTGAGAATGTTAAAGGTATGTTTTGAGATAAAGTATCTGTTGAGTCTGTTGAACTAACTGCGTTTACTACAATATTTGATGCAAAATTACCTATCTTGAAGTTTGTTGTATCTCCAGTATAAGTTAAAGCAACAGTTGCGCTTTGTCCTGTTCCTAGGTTATTAAAAACAAGAGCTGAATTAGGTGTTATTGTTATTGTATGACTTCCATCAGAAATTGTTGTTGGAAGAACAACAGATAAGTTTAGTGTAGTAGCACTTGGATTAGTTATAGTAAAACTAGCTTGACTATTTGTTTTTGATAAAGTATTTGGTGTTGATGTAGAAATTGAATAAGTTGCTGCGCTAACTAAAGCTAAAGATAAGATTAGCGTTAATAAAACCGAACTGAGTATTTTTGTATTCATTTTGTTATAATTCTGGAGTTATAACACCTTTTTAAGCTTTATGGTTTTAAAGAATATAGATTATTTTCACTCATTTTAAGAGAAAATAATTAAAATAAAATATTTCAAAACTTTGATTTATCGTCATTAAACTTAAGTAAATAGGCTCAAACAAAAGAAATTTTAAAATCGACTAAACAAACAAGAATAAAATGGAATAGCCAATCTAACCTATAGTATCAATAATAACTGTTGACGTTTAAAATAGAACAAAAATCCTTTTATTTTATTTAATAAGATAGCTGGGATAAAAACCTTTATAAGAAGAGAAAATATAGATATTTTATTAAGAATTATTAAAAGGAGGTGTGAAATGGCTAAGAATTCGAAAAAGTTAATAGGCGCTTGGGCATTCTTAATAGGTGTTCTTGTTGCAGTAGTGGTTGGAGTAATTGGAGACAGTTTATCTTCAGGACTACAAGTCTGGGTACTAGGAATTTTAGTTTTAGCTGGAATATTAGTAGGTATTTTAAATGTTAATGCAAAAGAAACATCAGGATTTTTACTCGCAGCATTAGCACTAGTTATTGTCTCTTTTATGGGAGGCAATGTAATAGACTCGTTTGGAACTGTTAAAATAATAGGACCCATGCTAAAGAATATATTGTTATATCTATTGGTTTTATTTGTACCAACAACAATCATTGTTGCGCTAAAATCAGTATTTGAAATAGCAAGAGACTAATTACGCTTTTTATTTTTTTATTTTTTTTATAATTATCCATCAAGAAGAAATATACGAGAAGAATTAATAAAATTCTTTTTTTCTTTCAATATACACACCTATAAAATAGAGTATTAAGATTACTGCTAAAAGCACAGGGGTTCCAATACTGATTTCATAGGTTTTTGTATAAGCTGCATAAACACTTAGAAAAAAAGATACTATTATTACTAAGACCAAAGGTGCTTTAAGAATAGGAGAAATAATTTTTTTATTCATGCTATTATATACTAGCAATAAATCTATTTAAACGTTTAGAATCTCACTATAATTAATAATGAGAGGATTATCATAAGAAAGGCCTGAACATGCAGTATTTACCCATGAGTCTATATTAAAATTTTCAAACTGAGCTATGTCTAGATTATTTGAAATAAAAATAAATGCGTTCTTACCTTTTTTCATTAATCTTTCTCTTAATGCTGTTGCCTGAGCTACATTCTCCTGACCTGGCTTTGTTGTCACAAGAATACCAATATTTTCTGCACGAATAAATTTTAATAATGCAGCTCTCCTTTTGTTTTTTTGCAGTTCTATTTCTTTTTTAGAAATACTTGCTATTAGGTTATTATCCAAAACATAAACTTCGGGGGCCTGAAGATAAAGATTGATTGCATGAAATCTTCCTGCACCAATTAAGAGCACAGGGTTTGTTGAAGAAATTTTAGAACATCCTAGAACCTGACTAAACTGAACTATCTTGATTTTGTTTTCTTCTAGCTGCTTCTTAATCTTTTGTGCAAGAGACTTATATTGAATAGAATAAGCAAGAAAAAGCTTTTTTGGAAGCTTTGCTATTTCAGTACTGGGCAGGCTAAAATCTTCTAGATTTTTTAATTTTGATTCAATGTATAAAACTTTCATGTAAATGAAAAAGAATAATACTTTAAAGAATTTGCTATGATTACTAATAATTATAGGACATCATGCCTGTTATCTCTATTGTCTGATCCCTGTGATCTTTCAGGCGCTTTATGAATTTCTGCAAATGAAGGAGTAACTATTATTATGTTTTCTCCAAAACCTGCTATGTTTCCTTCCAAAGCATCAGTTGTCTTTTTTATCTTAGAAATTGCTCTTTTTAATTCAATAACGTCCTTTGATCTTAGAGGTTTTATATCAATTACTGCTATAGTATATCCGTCTCTTAATGAATTAAGTATTGGATTAATATCTTCAAAACTTTTTAGAACAAAGGGCCTTACAAGAACTTTAGATTTTTTAATCTCTTTTCCGAGATCAATTTCAATATATTCAGATTCACCGCTTGTGCCGCCTAACGCTCTTTTTATCTTATCAAATACCATAATTAAGAATTAATTTATTGAGTTTATAAATATTTCTATGTTATAATATAATCGGCAAGTTATCCTCGGTAAAATAGAACTATTTTAATTTCTTCATCACTTCTTCTTTTAACTCTTCGAGATTTTTAGAAAGTCCAGATTCTTGCTTATCTATAGACTTAAGCCTTAATGATAAAAGATCCTTTTTCTGATTCATTTCTTTTTCTACTTTTTCTCTATCAGTCTTAATCATTATTTGACCTACTACCTTAAAAATATCTGATTTTGATTTTGAAACTTCAGAAAGTGCATTTTCAATTTCGTTTATTTCCATTTGAAATGCCTGCTTTTGCATTAACAATCCCTGAAAATTCTGCTCGAGCATTTGCAGTTCTTGAATTTTTTCCTGAGTTTCTTTATCTAGATTCATTTTAATTAGAGAATTAAATTGCTTTAATCTTAACCACATTTGTTCTTGGTTTATAAAATATTTTTGAGCCACAGTTTGGGCAAAGAAATCTTTTATCTAAAAGATTATTTGTTATTTTTTTTCCGCATTTGAAACATTTATATGTTGCCATTATATGAATTAAGAGGTTGATGGTTATTTAAATTTATTTATTTGATTCTTTAGGTTTAATTAAATGATAAGTATGTGAAGCAAACTTTTTTTTGCATTTTTTACATTCCCAAATTCCTTTTGATAATCTTTTTGCAACTCCATTACAAAATAAACAAGTTTGCTTTTTTCTTTGAACTGATTCAATCTCAGCTATCTTTCGTCTGACGCTTCTTCCATATCTTGCGCCAAATCTTCCTGCTGCTTTTACTTTTTTTGTTTTTACCATTTTGTGTTTTATTTTTTTAAAGATTATAAACTGGGGATGCTGGGATTTGAACCCAGATCGCAAAGTCCCAAACCTTGAATGTTACCAGGTTGCACCACATCCCCTTAGATTTACTAAAATCAGGGGATTTATAAACCTAATTAAATTATTTTTTCTTTGCTGCAGGTTTTGCTGCAGGTTTTGCTGCTGCCTTGGCAGGAGTTCCACTTGCTTTTGAGCCTGCACCTGGTTTTGCACCATCGGTTTTTACTGCACCTGCACTCGGAGCTGCAACCGGAGCTGCTGCTGCTTTTTCTGCTTTTGCTTTTTCAGCTTCTTCAGCAGCCTTCTTATTCTTCTCTGCTTTCATATCTTGAGCAGTTTTTATTTGATTATAAAACTCATCTAATTTTTGTCTTTTTTCAGCAGTAGTCTCTGATAATTTTTGATTAATTTCTTTATCGAATTTTCCTTTAGCAACTTCATGAATTAAGTCGTTAGGATTCTCGTTTTCAACAAGGATTCCAACAGTTTTAGAAGTTCCAAGAATAGATTTTACTGCGGATTTAAAATCTTTCTCAAGCATATTTGCATATTTTATTTTTGTAATTTTTATAATGTCTTCAATTGAAGCATTTCCAACAATAAGATTTTTATGGTCATTTGAACCTTTTTCCAAATTCATTTCTTTTTTTATTAATTCAGATGCAGGTGGTGAAAATGTTTTTATTGTGAATTCTTTTGTTTTCTTGTCTACATGAAGTTCAACTGGAACTTTCATTCCCTTGAATTCTTTAGTAGATGAATTTATATCAGAAATAACCTTGCCCATATTAATCCCAAGAGGGCCTAATTGTTGAGCTATTGCTGGTCCTGGTTTCATATCTCCACCTTCAATTAATAATTTAATAATCATCTGGTATTAGTCCTCCACTTGATTCTTCATAACTTTTATTTATTTTTAATTCTTCATCATATTCTTCCTTTTTAATGGTTTCGCTTTCATCAGAAGCACTTTCTCCTGCTTCTTTTTCTCTTCTTATTACTTTTATGTTATCTAGTTTTACAGTTACAGGAATTGGAACTACTGCAGCAAGAAGAGTAACTACAGCTTCTCCTTTTGATTTATCTATACGGATAACTTTTGCTTTTTCTTTTTTGAATGGTTCCCCGATGATCTCAACAATATCTCCTTTTTCTATGTTGATTTCTTCCAAGACTGGTTCAATCATATTTTTTATTTCAGAATATTCAACAGTTTTTCCAATGATTCCTTTTACATAAGGAAGGTTATATGCTGCTTCTTCAGCTGATTCTCTGTCCTCGGCTTCAAGAAAAATATATCCTCTTAAACCATGAGGTCTAGCAAGAGCATAAACATTAAGACTATGTTTGTTAACTTTTGCAGAGATTAGTTCAAGTGCTCTGTCTTCTTTATTCGTTGTTACCTTAATTATAAATATCATTTTTTATGTTTGATGGAAAAGATATAATTCTTCGCCCAACTAGCCCTTAAATTCTAAGAACTAGATAATAATAATTAAAAATTAAGGTTTATAAAGATTTCTATGGGGGCTTTAAGGAAGTCCTAAAATAATTGTTAAGAATAGAATAATATTAAATTAAGCTACTTTAATTAATTGCATTATTGCTGCAATTATAAAACCCATAAGTCCAATTAAAGCCAGGCCAATTGCAGAAACTTTTGCAATTGAATTGAACTCAGTTTTAGTTGGTCTTTTAAGAAGATGCCAAACTCTCACACATTGTGAGACAAATGATTTTAAACTTTCTAACATGATAAAATGAATAAGAATGGGTTTTTAAGTGTTTTGATAAAGGTTTGTTAAATAACTCTTTTTGCTTATTTTTTATAACTTATATTTTTCACCTGCTAATAACAAAAATCAAAGTAAAAGATTAAATAGTCTTAAGCTTACTAATATAACTATGGCATTAGTCACGATTGCATTGGTCACAGGGGCACTAGTATTATTATTACTTATATTTGGATTAAAAATAATTAATCAATATGAAAGAGGAGTTAGATTCACACTTGGAAAATATAGTGGGATAATTGAGCCTGGACTTAATTTTGTCATTCCAATAATACAAAGTTATAGAAAAGTGGATATCAGACAGACTACAATTAATCTTCCTCCGCAAGAAGTTATGACTAAAGACCAAGTCAATTTAAAAATAGATGGAGTTGTTTTTTATGTGGTTAGAGAACCTGAAAAAGTTATTTTAAATGTTGAAGATCTTGAACTACAACTTGAAGCAAAGGCATCTTCTGAACTTAAAGAAATTATTGGAAATAAAACTATGAAAGAAAGCCTAAGCGATAGAACCGACATTGCAAACACTTTACTTTCAATGCTAAATGAAGCTATTGAAGATAAAAGTTCAAAGAATAAAAAAGACTGGGGAATTGAAGTAAAAGCAATTCAAATAAATAATATTGAACTACCAAGAGAACTTATAAGAGCAATGAGTAAACAAGCAGAAGCTGAAAGAGAAAAAGAAGCAAGAATCACAAAAGCACAGGGAGAATTTGAAGCATCAAAAAAATTTGGAGAAGCATCTCAAGTTTATGAAAAAAATCCAAGTGCACTCAGACTTAGAGAACTGCAGACTTTCCAAGAAATTGGAACTGAACATAATACTCTTATGATGGTAATACCTTCTACAATGGCAACTGGCGACGGAAAATGGACACTTCCAATGGGGCTTAATGAACTTAGAAATAATCAAGAATCAAAAGAGAACAAGAATGAAAAGAAAAAATAAATAACTGATAACTTTCAAATTATTTAGTTTCAGAATTTACCCAAGATTCATATTCCTCGTTTGCTTCTACATCCAGTTTCATGATACATGGAACTTTATAGGAATGAATTTTTTTAATTTCAGATTTAACTTTTTCCCAGTTTTCTTTTTTTGTCTTTAAAATAGAAACTATTTCATCGCATTCTGCAACTTTTCCTGTCCAACAGGAAGTTGCTTTAATTGGAAAAGTGTTTGCGCAGGCAATTAATTTTTTTTCGAGCAAATGAGAAATAGCTTTACTTGCCTCTTCCATGTTTGGATAAGTTACATAAATTAATATGAATCCCATACCAATTATTGAGATAAAGACTTTTTAATTATTCCTATAATCCGGCCCAATTCCTTCTGCTTCTTCTATAAATTTTTTTAAACTCATCCCAGGAGACAGGATACGTCTATATTCTGCTGCCATTACCTGATTTGATAAAGATAATGAGGGGTCAGTTACTTCTTTCATTGGAATATTTAAAATTCGCTTAAGTTCTTCAAATACTTTTTTGTTTGTTTCATCTGATTCTGAAGCAACAGCTGTAAGAATACTATATGCGCTAGGCTCTTCAATTAAAAGTCCATAAACAATCAAAAGGTAAGGTTTATTTGAGCGGTTATCAAGACCATATTCAAGAAAACGGGAATCTATTTTAGGCATGTTTAGAAAATTGGGATTTGAGTCTTTTAATGTTTTTTCCAAATCTCCTTCAAAGACTCCGCCTGCAGCATTTAAAAATTTCATTGCTTTTATTTTATAAATAGACGGTTTATAAAGTTTTATAAAAAATAATTATTCTAAAAAATCAATTCCAAGTTCATCAGACATATCGCCCCTCATCTGATCTTCTGTTGGACGTTCTGTTCCTGAAATTTGAGGGCTTTTAACCCCGGTTATAATAAGCATTACTCTAATTGATTTTTCCATTTCAGGAGAAAGTTGTGCTCCCCAAATCATTCTTGCATCAGGAGAAAGTTTTTCTCCAACTGTTGAAATTATAAGTCTTGCTTCATCAAGTGACATGTCATCTCCACCTATAATATTAACTAGTGCTCCTGTTGCGTTAGCAATATCAACATCAAGAAGTGGATTAGTAATTGCTTTTTCTACAGCATCTCTTGCCCTATTTGCAGAATCTGATTCACCCATACCCATTAGAGAAACTCCTCCATTAGACATTACTGCTTTTACATCTGCAAAGTCAAGATTTACGAGCCCAGCTTTTGTTACAAGTTCAGTTGTTCCTTTAACTGCATTAGTCAGGATTTCATCGGCAACCTTAAACGCTGTTTGAAGGGGCAGTTCAGGAGCTATCTCAAGCAATTTATCATTTGGAATAACAATTAATGTATCTACAACAGATTCCATTCTTTCAAGACCATACTCTGCATTTTCAATTCTTTTTTTACCTTCAATTGTAAATGGAAGTGTAACAACTCCAATTGTCAAAGCTCCTTGTTTTTTAGCAAGACTTGCAATTACTGGTGCTGCCCCAGTACCTGTTCCTCCACCTAGACCGCATGTAATAAAAACCATATCGCAATTTGCAAGTTTTTTTCTAATTTCCTGTTCTGACTCATGAGCAGCTTCTTCACCCACTTTAGGATTACTTCCTGCACCAAGTCCCATTGTAAGTTCTCTTCCAATTAGAATTTTATAATCTGAATCTGTATAAAGAAGGTCTTGAGCATCAGTATTAACTGCAATAAATTCTCCACCTTTAATTCCTATTTCTTTCATTCTTGAAATAGTATTTCCGCCTGCTCCTCCAACTCCAAATACTTTTACCTTAGAATGTTGTTTTTTTAGAAGTTCTTCTAGTTCTCTATCTATCTCTGCAAGTTCAGGATCTTTACTTATTAGTCCTTGAGATTCCTGAAGAGCAAAATTCTGAATTTCACCTTTTTGTAGTTCACCTTTCATGATTAAGAAAACTAAAAATCTCTATTTAAAGATTATTATAATTTCAAGATACCTTTTGAAATAATAGGATTAAGCAAGTAATTTTTCCTGTATAGAAACAAGCTTATGATAAACTGGTGCAACAGAATTGTATCCCAAGCCAACAATGGGAGAAGAAGTAAGGGGACGTAAAAAACTATCCCAGGCATTCTTACTTCCTGAAAGAAGTAACTTAAGAGTTTCTTCTAAACCATCTAAAACTCTTGGGGGCTCTATTGAAACGCCATACCAAGATTCCTGAACAGTTTTTGCAGAAACTCTTGTTGTTCTATAAGTTTTATTTGAAGGATTTTTAAGAAAATTTGCAACACTTGATGCATAATCTAGATAATTCGATGCTAATGTCATATTGATTAATGTTATTTAAGGTTTAGAGCTTTCTTTGTCTTTCTTGCTTTCTTGGAGCATCTTGCTTTTTTTCTTCTACTTTTTTTGGAACTTCTGCTTTAACTTCAGAAACTACTTCTTTTTTCCCATTACCTTCCTTGGGCTTTGCTTCCTCTGTTTCAAAATCAAGTCCAGTCATATCCTTGAATTTTTGCTTGAAAACATCTAGAAATGGTTTTATTTCAGGTTTTTTAAAAACAACTTTTTTATCTTTAATCTCAAAATCAAGCCTAGTTTTAAAGAAAAAATCCTGCAAAGCATTTACTTTTTCAGAATCATCTTCAACAAGTCTTTTTATTGTAAATTCATACTCAAGGTCTTTTCCTGCCAAGGGATTATTAAAATCAGCAATTACTCTTCCACCAGAAACAGAAAGTATTTTTGCAATATGATCATCAAGTTGAAAAGTCATTCCAGGAACAGGGTTTGTTTGTTTCTCATGAAAAACCCTTATTGGAATTGTTTTCAATAATTGGGGATTTCTTTTTCCAAATGCTTTTTCAGGAATTAAGTGAAGGGTGTATTTCTTGTTTAGCTCTTTTCCTTCTAAATAATCATCAAACCCTTTTATTATCATTTGATTTCCAACAGAGGCAATAAGGGGTTTTATTTCCATCTCAATTCCAAGAGTTTTTGCTTCTTCTTTATTTGTTGTATCAAATATCTCATTATTTGCTCTTCCAGTAAATTCTATTTCAACAAAATCATTTTTCTTAATAGTTGCCATGTTTGATTTTGGAAGATGGAGTTTTTAAATTTGATGGATTAAATAGATACCATTATGAAGGAATTAATAGAACTAAAAAATGATAAGTTCTTGATAAGAAATCAGGATTTTTAGGTATTTTCAAGGAGGAGGAGTAATTTCAGAAACCTTTATAAATGCATTTTTGATTTGAATTATTATAAACGGTAACTTAAAGATGGCTTACAAATTAATTAATGCTGCAGAGGCAAGACCTGGCGTTGCTATAATGGTTGACGGAGTTCCATGTCTTACAAAATCAAATGATATTTCTAAAACCGGAAAACATGGTCACGCTAAATGTAGAATTGAGGCAATAAGTGTTATTGATGGAAAGAAAAAAGTTTTTGTTGCAGGCGGTCATGACAGACTTGATTGTCCTTTAATTGAAAAAAGCAGAGGCCAATTATTATCTATTGCAGAAAATAAAGCAACTGTTATGGATATGGCTACTTTTGAAACAATTGAACTTGTAATTCCTGAAGAATTAAAAGCTGAATTAAAAGAAGAAGACCAGGTAGAATATTGGATAGTTGAAGGAAGTAAAATAATTAAAAGGAAAGTTTAAAGAATGGCAACAAAACTCGCACCAACTCAAGCAAGACTTTTTAAAAATATTTTTGTTTGTAAAAATTGCAAGACAAAGATGAGATCTGATTCTAGAAAAATACTTGAAGGAAAAGTAAGATGCAGAAAATGCTTGAAAAATGCATTTAGACCTATAAGAAAGAAGTAAAATTCATAGGATTTATATAGTGTAAAAAGAATATTCTAATTATGACATCACTGATTTACTTATATGATATATCATTTTTGATTTTGTTTACACTTGGAGTAATCCTATTTCTTTATAAAAATAGAAAAAATCTAAAAAAGGACGGTATAATGTATCTTTATCCTACTAAAGTAGGAATTAAGTTTATTGATTATGTTGGAGAAAAATACAAGAAAACTTTAGGATTTTTAAGTTACCTTGCTGTAATCTCAGGTTATCTTTTAATGATAACTATGATTTATTTATTTGGTCAAATAGTTTATGTATATCTTTTTGTTCCAAAAGTTGTTCAGGCAATAAGAATTCCTCCGATAATGCCACTTATCCCCTATGTAGATCAGATGTTTAAAATAGATTTCTTACCCCCATTTTATTTTACTTACTGGATTATTGCAATAGCAGTTATTGCTATCTTTCATGAATTTGCTCATGGTATAATTGCAAGAAGATATGGAATAAGAATAAAAACAACAGGATTTGGATTTTTAGGACCATTCCTGGCTGCTTTTGTTGAACCTGATGAAAAGCAAATGGAAAAGAAAACAAAGTTTCAACAAATTGCAGTTTTGTCTGCAGGAACTTTTACCAATCTAGTCTTAGCTTTTTTATTCTTCTTATTATTTTCATTCTTTTTTATTGTAGCATATGCTCCTGCTGGAGCTTTATTTAATACCTATGCAAGTCAACAAGTAGCAGTTAGTTCAATTAGTGCGATTGGAGGATTTACTATCCTAAATCATACAAATACAGGCATTATTGATATTATTGACAAAAATAAAATGCCCAATGATTTGATTATTGGAGAAAATGATAGTCAATTAAATTTAACCAAAATCTCTGCAAATAATAAAACTTATTTTATGAATAGCGAGGTATTAAAAAACCAATTGAGCCAAAATACTGATTTAGTTATAGTCTATAGTGACCTTCCAGCAATAAGAAATGGAATTGTAGGGGCTATTATTTCTGTTGATGATAATAAAATTAATACTCAAGAGGATTTATCTGCAGTTCTTAAGAATTATTCTCCGAAAGACAAGATAACAATTAAAACAAGACTTAACAATGAAATACTTGAATATAATATTACTCTTGCAGAAAGTCCTGAAAATAAAAGCAAGGCAATGATTGGAGTTGGATATTCAGGAGTTCAAAGAAAAGGTATACTTGGAGCATTATACAGCTTTTTTAATTTCTTTGAAAAACAGGCAACAGATTATCAACCAAGATTCAATGCAGACCTTGTTACATTTATTAAAGACCTGATATGGTGGCTTGCTTTAATTAACTTAAGTGTTGCACTGATGAATATGCTTCCAATGGGCATATTTGATGGAGGAAGAATGTTTATGTTGACAGTTTGGGCAATAACTGGAAGCAAGAAAACAGGAGAAACTGCATTTAAAGTAATAACTTATGTACTTCTCGGAGCATTACTACTTATAATGTTTGGATGGGTAGTTGCAATATTTGCATAGTCTAATTAAAATAATAAACTTATATTTAGTTTTATAAATGCTACTTGCATAAATTATATATGATTTCACCTAAATTAAAAGAAAGTTTACTTAAACAACATTATAGAATTGTTGGGAAACATTCTTCTGTAAAAATTTGTGAATGGACAAAAAAGTCTCTTACTGACTCAGGAGTTTGTTTTAAAGAAAAGTTCTATGGGATAAAAAGTCACCGATGCTGTCAAATGAGTCCTGCAACTGTTTTTTGTCAAAATAAATGCTTACATTGCTGGAGAGCAATTGAACTTACAAATGGAGATAAAATGGACTTAAAGAAAATTGATGATCCTAAAGAAATAATTAAAGGGTGTATTGAGATGCAAAAAAAACTCCTTAATGGATTTAAGGGAAATAGCAAAGTAAATTTGAAAAAACTTAAAGAAGCACAGGAGCCAATGCAATTTGCAATTTCGTTAACCGGTGAACCGACTTTATATCCTAAACTAGGGGAAATGATAAAAGAACTTAGAAATCTTGGAAAGACAACCTTTGTTGTTACAAATGGTTTGCAGCCAACAGTACTTACTAAGTTGAATAAAGAAAAAGCTCTACCGACTCAACTTTACCTCTCACTTAATTCTCCAAACAAAGAAATGTATGATAAATGGCATAGAAGCTCTAAAAAAGATGCTTGGAAAAAATTTAATGAGACTCTTGTCTTATTTCCTAAACTAAGAACAAGAAAAGTGATAAGAATGACACTTGTCAAAGATTTAAATGATAAAGAAGAGCAGATTTCAAATTATAGTGAGATGATAAATAAGGCAAAGCCTGATTTTATCGAGGTAAAAAGCTATATGGCTATAGGATTTTCAAGAGCAAGACTTGGATATGATTTAATGCTCTCTCACAAACAAATAAAAGAATATTCCAAAAAACTTGCAAAAGAACTTGGAAATGGATATAAGATTATTGCAGAACATAAATTATCCAGAGTTGTCCTGATTGGAATGGAAAAAAACAAGATGAAGATTCAAAAGAGAGAAATATGATTTTATTGCTACATGAAAGGTTTACCTCCAAAAATAAGTAAAGAAACTGAGATATTGATACTTGGAACTGCTCCAGGTCTTGAATCTTTAGAAAAAGGAGAATATTATCAAGATTCTAGAAACCGGATGAAGAAAATTCTCGAGTTAGTTTCAGAAGATACCCTTAAGAAAATTGGATTTTGGGATGTTTTTAAGAGTTTTAAATCTATAAAAGAAAGTAGCCTAGATAAGAACAGACTATTTGATTTAATCAATGATTTTGATAAAGAAATATTTGAAAAATGTAGTAAATTAAAAATTATTATTTTTAATGGTAAAAGTAAGGGAAGTAAAAGATTATTTAATAAATTTCTAGAAAAATATAATAAAAACCTCAAGGAGAGAAATATAAACCATTATTGTCTTGCAAGCACTAGTGGAAGTAATCCTTATTTTTCACAAAAGGAATGGTTAGACATTTTAAATAGAAGTTTATAGACAAGAAATTTAATTTTTTACATAAAAATAACGCCGTCTTTTGTAAGAGCAGTAAATCTTATTCCTGCAGGAAGGTTAAGAATAGCTGAAATTAATGCCATATGTTCTTTACCATTGCCACTTGCAATACTTAATGCAGCTTCGGTTCCTTTTATTTTACCATGAAGTTTTTTTACAATTTCTTCTTTCATTTCAACAAGACCTGTTGATTTAATCTCTATAAACTCAAAATCTTTTTCAGAATTAAATTTTTTTGCAAGGTCATTTCCCAAAAGAATTATATTTTCCCATTCTCCCCTATTAATTACTCCTGCAACCTGGCCCCAGGTTCCTTCACCAGCCCCTAAAAAACATATTAATTCCATTTTATTACTTCCTTTTTTAATATTTGATAAAACTTAATTAAATTTATAAGGTTTTATGTAATCAAAAGATAGTATAAAGATGGTAGTATATTTTATAACTGGCAACTCAAAAAAATTTGAAGAAGCTAGCCAAATAATTCAGGGAATTGAAAAACTTGATATTGACCTCCCTGAAATACAAGAACTTGATCCAAGGAAAATTATTGAAGAAAAACTCAAAGAAGCAAGAAAAAATCATTCTGGCGAGTTTTTTTGCGAAGATACTTCAGTTTACCTTGAGTGTTTAAATGGATTTCCAGGACCACTAATAAAATGGTTTAAAAAATCAATAGAGATTGATGGAATCTATTGCCTTGTTTCTAAATATGAAAATAACAATGCAGTTGCAAAAACTATAATTGGATATTCAAAAGGTGAAGAAATAAATTTTTTTGAAGGAGAGATAAAAGGGAAGATAGTTAGTCCTCGTGGAAAAAGGGATTTTGGATGGGACCCGATTTTTCAGCCAAATGGACACGATAAAACAATGGCTGAGATGACTCTTGAAGAGAAAAATAAGATAAGCATGAGAAAACAGGCTCTTGAAAAACTAAATGAGTACTTAAAAAAATAAACTCTTAAATAACTTTAAATAATCTTAAACTGTATTCTTAATAGAACTAAAAGAGGAAAAATCTATGAAAACATTTAAAACTTTAATTTCAAAAACCATAAAAGTTTTTGAATATCCTGAGAATTTTAAAAATTCTCAGTCTCTTCAGCACAAGAGGTGTGCCTTCAGATGAAAGACATCCCATTAAGTGAAATAACTCTTCGAAAGTACGAAAAACCTGCAAATCTTGAAAAAAGAGAGCTGATAAGAAAGATTTGTTTATCTTTAGGCTTACTTCAGCTAGGAGATTCTAGAGACATAATTGTTGATATTCTAATGGCACTAGTTGATGCAAACAAAAACAAAGAAGAGATTACTAGTGATGAAATAAACACGCGAGTTGAAGAAATAAGAAAAAAGTATAGTCTTGAGACCAAAGGCCTGGCAGAATCTAACATCCGAAGACAACTCAAAAGACTTAGAGATAAAATGATAGTAGACAAATCTGAAAACAAATATTATTTGAATGAACACTCGAGTTTAAAGGAGATATTTAAGAATAATATCGAGAAATTTATTATTCCTCAGACAATTGAGCGGGTAAAAGAGTATCTAGATGAGCTAGATAAAGAATAATTCTTTAGAAATTTAAAGTTTATAGACGAGATAGATAAAAAAATAAGAGAAATTAAAAGAAAATTAAATAAAAAAATAGGATAAAATTAAATAAAAAGTATAAAACCCTAAAAACTTCAAGAAGTTTTTGGAGTATTAAAATTTAAAAAATTAAATGAAGAAAGCTAAATTATGCTTTCTTCTTTTTTGCTGCCTTTTTCTTTTTTGCTGCCATGTTTCTGCCTCCTTTTTTAAGCCTCTGAAAATTATTTTTTCAAGAATGCTTTAGATTATAGAGGCGAAGTTTGTATTTAAATGTTTCTTAAAATAAAAAATAATCTTAATTCTCCGACGAGAAAATCCAACAAAAATTCTTGCAAAAAAAATTATTTTTTATTTTCGAACGACAAAATTAATATTTTTGTAGATTTAAAATCAAGAAAAAAATTTAATTTGAAAAAAAATTGGATTTATTTTTCAAAATAATTTCAATAAAAAGTGTGAAAAAATTTCTAAAATAAAAAAAATTTTATTTTTATTTCAAAAGTTAAGTCGTAAGCTTTATAAAGGCTTAATATCTCAACATAATAACCACAAACTACATCATTTGGTTCATACATTCTTTGAACTCAGGTGCATAGGTAGCGAGTAATTGCAAATTACAATCAAGATTGAGAAGATTAAATTTGCAATTAGGAGTAAGGTTAAAACGACAAAATGATAACAGAAGATAATTTTGCAAATGCAGTAAAAAAACTAAGAGAATCAAAGGGAAAGAAGACTTTTGATCAAACAATTGACTTAATTATAAATCTAAAGAATTTTGATGTTAGAAGAGAGGCATTTAATACATTTATTCAGGTTCCATATAAAATTAAAGAAAAAAAGATTGCAGCATTCCTTGAAAGAGAATCAAAAGTGATTGATACAATAAAAAAAGATGATTTTCCAAGATATAAAGACAAGAAAGATATGAAAAAATTAGTTAAAAAATATGATTTCTTTATGGCTAATGCAAAACTTATGCCAGCCGTAGCTACTAGTTTTGGTAGAGTTCTTGGACCAGTTGGAAAAATGCCATCACCACAACTTGGAGTTTTAATGTCTGAAGATGAAGAGATGATAAAAACACTTTTAGTTAAAATAAACTCGACAGTTAGAGTAAGAGTTAAAGAACCAAGTATAAAGATTGGAATTGCAAAAGAATCACTTACTGACGACCAGATTGTAAAAAATGCATATACAGTATATCAAAAAATACAAGAATTACTTCCAAGAAAAATCGATAATGTAAGAAATATTAAAATTAAATTTACAATGGGAAAACCAACTAATGTTGAAATGTAAAGAAAATGACAAAAACTCCTACAAAAAAAGTAAAAGCAGTCCAAGAACTTGCTGAAAGAATAAAAAAATCAAATACGCTTATGATAGTTTCAATTAAAGGACTTCCCTCAAGACAATTTCAAGAAATTAAAAAATCAATAAGAGAACATGCAACAATCAAAGTTGCAAAAAAGAATATTTTGGTAAGAGCTCTAAGAGACTTGAAAAAAGACTCTTTAAAAGAATTCGAACCTTATGTTACTGAAAATTGCGCATTTGCTATTTCAAATGATGAAGGTTTTGAACTTGCTGGAATTCTTGCTAAGAAAAAAACACCTGTTTTTGCAAAAGCAGGACAAATTGCTCCAATAGATATTGAAGTTAAAGATGGGCCTACTGACCTTGTTCCTGGACCTGCAATTTCTGAACTTAGTGCTCTTGGCCTTCAAGTTGCTGTTGAAAATGGAAAACTTTCTATTAAAAAAGCAAAAGTAGTCGTTACTGTAGGAAGTGTTATTAATGGACCAACTGCATCAATCTTACAAAAACTTGCAATACATCCATTTAGTGTAGGACTTGATCCTGTTGCTTTTTATGATATAAAAACTGAAAAAATATACAAAGATGTTAAAATCGATGATGAAGCTGCTGCAAAATCACTTTGTGAAGCTGCTGCAAAATCACTTGGATTTGCACAAAGTATTGCATATTATTGTAAAGAAACAATTGGATATCTGCTTTTCAAAGGAACAATACAAGCAAAAGCACTTGAAAATAAAACTCAATTAAATAACCCGGAGGAAACAGCTTAAGATGGAATATATTTATGTAGCGCTATTGTTGCATAAACTAGGTAAACCTGTAGATGAAGAACATATGAATAAGGTACTTCATTCTACTGGAGCAAGCATTGACGAATCAAAAGTCAAAAGCCTTGTTGCTAGTTTAAAAGGTGTTGATATAGAAGCAGAACTTGCTAACGCAGTTGTTGCTAGTGCAGCGCCAGCAGCTAGTGGAGCATCAAGTGCAAAACCTGCAGAAGAAGTAAAAGAAGAAAAGAAAGAAGAATCAACAGCAGGCCTAAGTTCTCTATTTGGTTAATTATAATTATTTTATTATATAACTAGATAGGGAAAACCTAATGATAATTAGGTTTACACTACCAAAGCCAGCTGTTTTCTGCAAAGACTTAGAAGTTCTAACAACACCAATACAATTGTAAAGAGAAGAATTGAGATATTTACTCTAGTTAATTTTGGATGTATTAGTAAGATTGTTTAATAAAAAAACATCTTTTAATTTTGGAAGACAAAAGTCTAACCAAAATCGATATACTTTAATTAACGCATAAATCAAGAAGCGATTCTCATATGGTTTAAGTCTTATAGATCTGGACAAAATAAAAAAAGCGAGTATATGAGCTTCAAGGATACTTTATAATAAAATTTATAATGTAGGATTACTTGCTATAAAGTATGTCACTTGACGAACTTCAAAAACAGGTTGATGAATGGGTAAATCAGTTTAATCCTCCTTACTGGCCAGCTCTTGAACAATATGCCAGACTCGGTGAAGAAATTGGAGAGGTCGGACGTGAACTTAATCATTTACATGGGACTAAAAAGAAAAAAGGTTCTGAAGAAACAAAAGAACTTGGAGATGAACTTATTGATGTTATTTTTACAGTTATTTGCCTTGCAAATAGTCATGGAATTAGCCTTGATGATGCCTGGAGAAAAATGGTAGATGAAAAAATGAATAAAAGAGATTCAAATAGATTTGAAAAGAAAGAATAAAATAAGAAGAAAGATTTTTAATAACTAATTATTATTTTTAAAAGAATGATTCAATTTTGTCCTGTATGCAGAAAAATTCTTCAAATAAAAGAGGAAGATGGAAAGAGTGTTGGTTTTTGCAGCTGTGGCTTTAAGAGAGTTGGATATGAACTTAGTGCAAGCGAAAAAGGAGAGGATAAGGTAATTACCATTGGTGAGGGAGTTGTTGAGAACGATGAATCAAATAAAATAGAAAAATTAAGCTATGCTGATAAAAAAGATATGAAACCTGATTTCTAGAAAGTAGTTCTAATTCATAAAGCTTTTAAATAAAATTTTGTGAAAATTCTCCATGATAATCAAATCACTTGATACAATTGTGAATAAAATTCCAGACTGCTCTGCAGAACTTGCAAGTCAGTTACTTATAGAGTCTTTTCAAAAAAGACAGGCTTTTGAAAAAAATCCAGATCCAAGAATACTTGATATTGCAGCAGCCAGAGTTGTTGGATATATGGGCGGAGTTGGAGCTCAGGCTGTAGTAGTTGGGGGTTTTGCAGGATATAAAACAAATAGTGTATTAATTGGCGTAGGCATAGGACTTTCTGGGGCTGTTGCACCTATTGCAGTTAAAGCCATTAAATATTCTCGATATATAATGGGTAATCCATTTAGATAAATGAAAAAAGAATAGATAAGGTTATCATAATCCTCCTTAAAGAGAAACCTTTTAAAAGTATAATTATTAACAGTTAATCATCCTTAAAAAAGGAATAAAGAGTTCTTGATAAAAGTTAAAATGACTGACCCAGAAAAACAATACACATTGAATGAAGTTTTAGAGGCCTCTAAACTTTATATGCAATTATGGCAAAAATATGATTTTGCAATGCACTGCTCTGCTGCTAGGCAAGTACATAATTTTCCAACTGCTAATCTGCTAGAACAAGCTATATTAGAATTTGAAATTGCAAACAGAAATTACCAAAGAAATGTTCCAGAAGAAGTCAGAAAAAGACAAATGGATGAAGTTGAAAGCATTATTAAAATGGTCCAAAGAACCAAAGATAGAAGTTTGAGGCCTGAAGAAATTGAGGCATTTTATAGTGCAAGGCGGAGAGCCTTTGAACAGTTGAGATAAATAAAAAAAGAATAGCAAATAAAGCCTAATTATATTAGGGAAACAGGGATAAAATAATCAATAATTAAGACTATTTTCTGAACCAAAAACATTTAAAAGCCAGTTCTTTCTTAGAGTTTATATATGCCGCTGTGGGATACAGGAATTAAAAATTCCTGTCTGTTCACTTCTTACGAAGATGAACACAAAGGTACTCCAATGCCTTTCACAGATAAAAGATTGGAAAAGATGCCGCTGTGGGACAATGGTACTCCAACTGCCTTGAGAGCAGTGCCTTCCCGGCCTCCCGGTTCGATTCCGGGCAGCGGCGTATATCCTTTCTGTCTAGTTTAGTGGGTGGGTTTTTGCTACTGAAATAGTCCCAGAAATATTATAAGGGACTAATTTTAGAAAACCCATGAAATTAGATCCATACAAACATAAGCAAAGATTTTTGAACTGGAAAGAGAAAACAAAAACCGAAGGAATTCCTGAAATAAGCAAAAGGAACTCTGAAATTATAATGCAGTATATTATTGATATGGAAAATGGGCTGAATGTTTCTATATCAAGTTCTAAAGGTTCTAGAAGTTACATAAGATTAAACTCCTTAAGAGAGAAAATAGTATTTTTTGCCAGAAAATTTGAGGAGAAGTACAATATTGATTATATGCCTTTGATAAAAGAAGACCAATTAATGATTTTCTTTAATGAGATGAAAAATGGAAATATCAAAAGGAAAGATGGCAAGGATTATTATAATACTTATGATTTTATCAAAGATTTTAAGGCATTCTGGCACTGGTATATTAAAATAAACAGAAAGAAAGGAGTAATTGTTGAAGACATTACTGTTGATTTAGATAATCACAGAATCAAGCCAAAATGGGTTTATCTAAATGAGGAGCAAGTTAAACAGTTTATTAATAAAGCAAATAATAAATATAAGGTTCTTATAAAATTCCTGATTGATTCTGGAATTAGGGCTCCAACTGAATTAATGAATATTAGGGTTGCTGATTTACATAATGACTGCAAGGAACTTAATATCCGAGATGAAATAAGCAAAACTTTTGGAAGAAGAATAAAATTACTTTTATGCACAGAGGAATTAAAGAATTTTATAAAAGAAAATGATCTAAAGCCTCAGGATTATTTATTTCAAATAAGCCCTCCTTCGGTGAATAAATATCTTAAAAGACTTGCAACAAGCCTTTTCGGAGATAAAGAAAGTTTAGCAGGAGAAAAATATTCCAATATCAGTATGTATGATTTCAGGCATATTTCCTGCTGTTACTGGCTTCCATTATATAAATCTGAATCAGCCTTAAAATATAGGTTCGGCTGGAAAGAGTCTGACAAGATTCATTATTATTCAGAAATGCTTGGAATGAAAGACACAATTACTGAGGATGACTTACTAGTTGATGTAACAAAAACACAAATTGAACAAAGGCTTCAAAGAACTGAAAAAGAAAAAGATGTTTTACAGGAGAGAATAAACACTCTTGAATTGCAGATGAAAAAGATTCTGCAGATGGTTAATAATACCTGCTTTATTATCAAGAATAATTAGAATAAGAAGATATAAAAAGACCTAATTAGTTTGTTTATAGAAGGGGGGTGATTAGAGAATCTACTCTCTGATTACTTCTAATGACCAAGATTAACAAGATTAAATCCATGCGAAATAAATCTCTTTGGGAAGATTTGGGGTTTTCAATACCTAAACCAGAAAAAGAGGCGGAGAAATTTAAATCTGAAAGAGAATTAGTTAAGTTGGGGTTAGAATATGATCTCAATACAAATGACTTAAATAAAATAAAGAAGGCATTTAATAAATTTGAAAAAAATTCTAATAAAATTCATTTTAAGTATTTTATCAGATTTTTTACTACCCATTTAGAAGGGGTTAGTTTTTTCTATAATCTGACAAGCAGGAGAGAATTAATATTAGCAATGTTGAATTCTTATTTAAAAAATCCAAATGATCTTCAAAAAATACATTACTATAACTTATGGCTCAGAGAGGGGAGAGGCTTCAGTTATGATATAAAAATAAGCGAAAATCAACTAAAGAAACTGGTTAAAAAAAGGAGGGGATTTTTTGTTCCAAGAATAAAACATAATAATGGAAAGTATAGTGAAGATGAAAGGATATTCTTTGATAATCACAAATTTTTATTATTCATAATAAAAAAGGGGAGTATTAAAAATAATACTAAACTATATGTAGGAATACGAATTTTTGATGGATATTCCAAATTATTCCTAAGCAGAAAATTCAACCCTATAGAAAGAAATTTAACACTTAAAATAGCTATAAAAAATAAAATATTTTTAGATACTGTTCCCCAGGAAATTAATTATAAAAGACTTATAGAGTTTATTAAAGATCCCTCTACAATACCTGATGCTCAGTTAGACCTAATTGGAATTAATTTTGAAAAAAATGGAGTTATATTCTCCCTTGATGAAGAACCTGGAACTCCGCAAAATTCGGTTAATGTAGAGTTAAAAAAAGTTTTACCAAAAAGTTTTGTTTTTCCACAATTGAGAAAAATAAGTTTTTACTACAAAAAAGGAGATATAATCAAAATTAATAGATATCAAATAAGCAAACCATTTGATGGAATAATTCATTTTAGCCTTAATAGCTCTAGAAAAGGGAATGAGGAATATTTAGAAGCTCTCAATCTTTTTAGATCTCAATTTCAGTTTATGCCAGATAAAGCTTATTCTGATCCAAATCAGAATGAAGAAAAATGGTATAAACAATTTTTAGATAGTAATAAGTTTTCAAATTATAAAGGATTAGAGTTACCTTTAATTGCAATACAAGTATTAAATAAATTAAAGAAGGAGAGATTAATTACTGAATCTAAAACTGGTGCCTTGGGTTCTATCTGTTATTCTAAGGGGTGTGTAAAAAGTGGACAGATTATCTGGAGTTTGAAAAAACTTAAATGTACTGGTTGTAATAATGATCTCTGGCATGTAAAGGAAGAATTTTCCTATGAAAAACCTATTAGCGGTTTAAAAAAATATGTTAAAGAAAAATTAGAAAAATCTGGATATCAAGTTATTTTCTTATCAAAACATGTTTTTAATCAAAAAATAGATTTGATAAAAGCCATTAATAAACAAAAAGAAGATATCACTATCTTATTTTCAAAAAATAAAAAACACATTAGACATTTGCAAGAATTCGCAGAAAGATCTTCAAATATCTTGATTATAGAGTGTGGTGCGGATGCGGATTCTATTGATGAACCAGTTTCTTTAAAAAAGTTATCAGAAATAGTTTATTCACCTAAGGATTGTTTTAAAGAGGCAATTCTAGAACAGAAAAAGAACTGGAAAGAAAGAAAATTATTATGTGCAAATAAGAGCTTAATTAACCTCCTAAGAATACATAATAAGGAGGATAAATTCTACAAAGGATTTCAATTTGAAAAGGATTGTTTCAATTTGATTAATTCTTGTTTGGATAACTGTGTATGGTTAGGTTCTAAGGATTCTGGAGGAAAAGTACCTGATGGAATTGCTGAATTGAAAGAGGGTAAACAAAAAGAGGGTTGTTTAATTTGGGATTGTAAACTTTCTTTTAAAAAAGAGGGGGCCAATGTTGGATCGTATAAAAAAAATAAGAATTATGTAGATAATTTATATAAAAATCCTGTTATTAAATCTCTAGGAGGTTTAAAGAGTTATATTATAATTTCTAATAATGCTCATGAGAAAAATTTTTTAGATACATTCAAAAAGTTAAAGGAAGAATATCTAGGAGACAAAAAAGTAATTAATTATTCATTATTAAACTCCAGACAACTGATACAAATTTATGAATTCATAAAAGAGAATACTAAATATCTCGAAACAAATAAAGAAAAATGTGAGTCTTTTTTCACAGATCTGAATTCTTTATTCAAAGGAGAAGATATTAAGATTATTTCAGAGAAAGAAATAAAAGATTTATTAGATAAACATAAGATTAAAGATGAAGATAATAAATTACTTGAGGAAGAAAGTTCATTTAGACCTCTGAAAAAAGAATGAAATTTATTGATTTACATTTCTATTAGCCATCTCAACATACTTCTCATCCAACTCTATCCCTATCCACTTTCTATTATTCATATGAGCCGCCTTGCAAATTGCTCCACTTCCACAAAAAGGGTCTAGAATTAAATCTCCTGTTTTTGAACTATGCTCAATCATTTTAGTTATAAGGTCTATAGGCTTTTCATGAGGATGAGTTAACTGATTATGGTTAATATGAGAAGCTGTCTGGACATCTGAAAAATCCTTTAGATTATACTTGGGCTTTCCCTTTTCAATTACTAAAATCATTTCATATTGATGCCTGAATGCCCAACCAAGCCCAAAATTATGTTTTTTCCAAATTATCAAATGCCTTATCTTAAATTTGGTGTACCGAATAATAAACTCAGTTAAAAAAGGATAATGTTTCCAATTTGTAAAAATATACACAGATCTGTTCTTCTTTAATATCCTATAAAATTCTACTAAAGCTGAACAATTAATCAAAGGATTTTCATTATTTAATATACTTTTATTTGTTGTCCCATAGTTTACATTATCCCCATAAGGAGGATCTGTTAAAATTAGATCAATACTATTTTTAGGAATACTCTTCATTATCTGCAAACAATCGCCTTTAATTATTTCATTAGTTTTCATTTTTCAGCTTTAATAATTTATTTAGAATAAACTCTATCCGGTCTAACTGATAGATCGGAAGAG
>JBBACR010000014.1:0-28726 GCA_041656875.1 Candidatus Pacearchaeota archaeon | reverse complement strand
TGCTTCTGCCAGTACTTTAACAGGTTTAATTTCTGCTATAAACTCTACTACAACTGCTAGTGGATCAGGTTATGCTGTAGATGATTTAATTACTTTAACGGGTGGGTCTGGTGATGCTGTAGCTAAGGTTTTAACTGTTAGTAGTGGTGGTGTACAAGAATCTTTTAATATAACAGTAAATGGGACTAGTAGTTCAGGATCAATAGCTTCTATTTATCTTTTAGGATACACGGGATATAGTTTAACTATAGGATCAGGTTCTTCTGCAGTAAATACCGCTAATGCTATTGTATCTAAAATAAATGAAGGTACAAAGCATATTGCTACGAATGGTACAGGTTCATTACCTGTAGTTACTCTAACATCAATTTTACCAGGATATTATGCTTCGGGAATACTTTGTTCGTATAGTGATCCTACACAAACTATGTCTGGGTCTATTATAACTTTAGGATCAGGAGGGGGAGTTGGTTCAGTTTCATTATTATCAAGTGGTTCTAGTGGATATTCTGTAAGTACAGGAAATGTAACTACAGGTGGTTCAGGATCAGGATGTACTATTGAAATAACAGGTATTGAAGCTAGTGGTGGTGGTAGTATTGTAGATGTTAATTTATTATCAAGTGGTTCTAGTGGATATTCTGTAAGTACAGGAAATGTAACTACAGGTGGTTCAGGATCAGGATGTACTGTTAATATAACAGGTATTGAAGCTAATGGTGGCGGTTCTGCTACATCAGTTTCATTATATTATGGGGGGCAATCGAAATATACAGTTGGATCGGGAAATGTAACTACAGGTGGTTCAGGATCAGGATGTACTGTTAATATAACTGAGGTAACACCTGATGTGGGTCTGCTTGGAGGTGTTGTATCTTCTATTTCATTATTATCAAGTGGTTCTAGTGGATATTCTGTAAGTACAGGAAATGTAACTACAGGTGGTTCAGGATCAGGATGTACTGTTAATATAACAGGTATTAATAAAAATACTGGTGGAGAAGTTAATTTATTAGAGTTAATTTCTGAAGGTTCTAGTGGATATTCTGTAAGTACAGGAAATGTAACTACAGGTGGTTCAGGATCAGGATGTACTGTTAATATAACTGAAGTAAAAGCAATTTCTGGGGGTATAGTTTCAGAGGTAACTCTATTATCAAGTGGATCTAGTGGATATGTTGTAAATAAAAGAAATATAACTACAGGTGGTTCTGGTTCTGGATGTATCATAGATATTACTGGAATTAATTCTATATATAGTGGAATAAAAGGAGCTTGTGGGGCTCATTGGGTAATGCTTAGCAGCAGTTCACTTTGGGATATTTCAGGTAATATGAATAATCTACAAAAATCTAGCTCTTCTAATAACCCTATATTTGAAATAGGCAGATCTTCAGATAGACTAGCTTTGTCTATGAATTTAGTTGATCATGGTGTTAATAGTAGTTTAATTTATACGGGCAATACTACAAATGATATAGACTCATATGCAGGTCTGACTGCAGAATTTTTAATAAATGGAGTTGATAAAACCTTTGCTGACGGTACGGGACTTATAATTTTGAAGCGCGAGACTACATCTGCTGCAGGTACTTCATTGGTAGGAGATGGATATTTGATATCTATAGATTCTGATGAAGAAACTTTTTCTTATACTGCAAAGTCAGGATCTACTACTAGTGTCGCATCAGCATCTATATCAACATATTTATTAGAAGAACCAAGAAGATATCATTATTTTACAGTAACATGTAAAAATAATAAAGCAAAGTTTTTTGTTGATGGAGAATATATTTCTTCTGGATCTATAACTGTAAATCCACAGAATATATCTAATTCTCCTACAGAATTATATATAAGTAATAATAATTCATCTTCTTATAATATAGCTATAGATGAAATAATGATATCTCCATGGGCATCTACTCCTGATTCTATTAAAGAAAGATTTATTCAGTATGCTCCTAGATATATTGAGCCTATAATTATAGCGTCAGGATCAGTGGATAACTATTATCAGTCTAAGGTTTCTGTATTTGCTTCAGGTTCCGGAGACTTTCAATATTATGGATTTGCTTTAAAAGCTATTGAACCACGAGTTTTTAGAAGTAAGGATTTATCTTATTATAACCTGTATAAATTACCCTTAGAGAAAACATAACTTAAATTAAATTGGTGAAATTATGGAACGAGCTAACTTTTTTAATGATCAAGATGTAATGTCCGATGATCTTAATAACATTGAATCATCCGTTTCTAACCAGGTTGCCAAAAGATCTTTGTCAACTTTAGGAAATTCTGGTGGTATATCCTCTCTTACAGGAGGTAATATATCTCAGGGAGGTATATATGGTTCTCCTCAGGATTATGCTAAGACTACCAGTAATTTCTATTGTAATCAAAATAGTTCTACTATAATTATAGTTGCTTCAGGATCTGCTTTAGATTCTAGTGGAAATTTTATTAATATAAATAATAGTCATACTATTACATTAGGTGATAATACAGCAACTTCTTATTGGACTGAAACTACATCTGGCACAAAATATATTAAATTAAAATATCAGGAGTCTTCGGGATCTTTACAATCTGATGATATAGGTATAAATTTTTATACTCGTTATTATGATAGTTATCAAATAAGAATTGAAGCTGCATCAGCATCCGTAGGTGAAATACCTTTAGGTAGATTTACTGCAAATAGTAGTGGGTATATCAGTGGAATTATTACAGACATGAGACAGTATTGTAGAACAATTACTCCTGCAAATTCTGTTATATTAGATCCTTTGATTGAACCATCTTTAACTATGGGTTGGACTAGTGTAGAAGATCATGTAAAGGCTATTGGTCATGCTGCTATATCTACTACAAACCCTCATGGTCAGAACCTATCCGATCTTGGATATACAGGTCAAGATATTGCAGATCATGAACGTTATAGTCATGTAAATGGTATAATATTAACTTCTAGAAATGATATAGCAAAATCCAGTTATTTAGGATCTGTAATAGATTTAGGAATTGACTATATAGAGTTTCAAACTCCAAGTAGTGCATATATGTTAATTAATGGGAATATGGTTTCTGGGTCTATTCCAAACTTATATGCAGTATCTCCTCTAATGGCTGATGGTAATTATTGGGTAGTTGTGAATTCGGCTTGTGTTCCTGCATTTATAAGTCAGACATCTTATATATGGGAGGATGAAAATCCACATAAGTACTCTCAATATTTAAAACTAGGCTCAGCTGTAGTTAATGATGGGGGAATCCAAATAGTTTATACAGACTCGAGACAATTCTATACAATGGATACATCAGATATACGTGATGCATCATTATCTAATAGATCTCCCGTAGCTTTTAATACAAGCGTGGCTTCAGGATCTCTGCAGGATGAGCTTAGAATGATTAGAGGGGCTATAGGATTGATTTCAACAGGTAGTGTAGATGCTTTTCCTGGAAGTATGCCTGTAATTATTGGTGGGTCGGGTAGTGGTCAAAAATCTCTTGCCAATCAATTTGGATGCGTAAATGACATTACAAGTACTACAATCGCTAACGTAGCTTATCAAAACACTAAACCTTATACAATATTTATAACCGCTCGAGGAGTTGTTTCTGGATATGGAGCTACAGCTTCTGGTATAGGTTATGGCTATAGTATGGCATATATTGGCCCCACTAATGCCGCCTGTACTATGCAAGTAGGTATTGTAGGAACTCAAAAATACAATAATTATTACAGCACTGATGTTTTATTTACATTTGGTAATATGTCATTTTTCGTACCTCCAGGATGGTGGTATAAATTTACAACTGGCTACAGTGGTATTAATGGATCTGCAGAAATAAGTTATATTTATAAATTTGATTAATGAATTAAATAATTAGTTTTTCATTTAAATAAATAATCACTTTTTATTGTATAATATATACATTATATGTATTAATTATCAAAGGTTCTAATTTACTTAATTTTAACATATTTTCTTTTTCTATTGTAAAAATGTCTATTGTAAAAATGTCTTTTTATAATTATCTTATATTAAGACATTTTTATTTAACAGGAGTGTCATGACTAAAAAAATAGTTGTAGGTGATCTTCATGGAGATATAGACATATATCATGAGATAAAAGATAAATTTAAAGATCATGATATTATTTTGGTAGGTGATTATGTTGATTCCTTTAATAAAACAAGAAAACAACAATTACTATTGATTGAAGAGATTTTGAATGATGTAAGAAGAAGTTCTTATACAGATAAAATAACAGGTGATTGTAGAAAATTTATAGCATTAAAAGGGAATCATGAGCTGGGTTATTTGATGCCTGAAAGAATGGGGTGTAGTGGCAATGCTAGTAGTTTTGCAGCACAGTTAATGTGCCATTTTAGTGACATGCACCAATTACTGAAGCCATATGAGTTAATTGTTGAGCATAAAATATTGATAACACATGCAGGTCTTACAAAAAGACTAATACCATATGATAGTAATACACTTGATGATATGAACATGCTTACAATGTGGCTTGATCAAGAGATTCGAAACCTAGACTTTGGAATGGTATACAACATAGGAGCTTCTCGGGGAGGTGCAAATAATGTAGGTGGCATTTTCTGGTGTGATTATTGTTGGGATTTTGATTCGATTGAAGGCTTACGACAGATATTTGGACATACTCCTGGGTCTGAATTTAGAAAAAGAGATGAAAATTACTGTATTGATTGTTTACAGAGTAAACATATGATAATGGAAATTACTGAAAATGGTAAATTAAATTCAATAATATTTTGAGGTGATCTATGTGGTGGATACTAGTTGTATTATGGACATTAATCTATATATGTAAGGCTATTACGGATGCTCATAAAGATGGTGAAAAAATTATTCGCCCTTATCTTGAAAAATTTGGGCAGATTTTGGTTAATTGGTATGATGAAAAAAGAGGTTTGCTTACAGAAAAGGTAAATCAAGGTTATCCATGGAGTGCAGGTTATTGGCATTTTTTTGATACTATTCGAAATCTATTAGCTGTGATAGCCATGATAGTAGCTCCCTTTGTTCTTCAAGGCTGGGAATGGTGGAGAGTGATATTATTAGGATGGCTTTGTTTCTGGGTCCCGAGCTTTACGCTAGTATATCATGTTCTACTTATGAAGAATTGGACATTTAAAAAATGGTGCATTAATTTATATCAAATTTGGAAATAATATGGCTACAAAATGCAGTGAAAATTGTGATATAGTATGTGATTTTTGTATATATCTCTCACCAAAGAAAAAGCCATTTGATAATAGTGGTGAAGGGTTTTGCAAAATAAAGAAGAAAATAGTGAATTGGTCCTCGGGCTGTGATGAATTTTATTGTTCTAGGGCCATAGGTGATGGGAAGAAAAATCTATAAGATTATGAATACATTCTATACATCGGACAATCATTTTTTTCACAAAAATATTATAAAATATTGTGATAGGCCATTTGTTGATGTAAATGAGATGAATGAAACTATGATAAGAAATTGGAACTCAGTTGTGCGGCTTGGGGATTTGGTAATACATGGTGGAGACTTCGCCTTGTGTAGTTTTGATATGGCAAAACATATATTGGAATGTCTAAACGGAGATAAAATACTTGTTAGAGGAAATCATGATAGATCTTCTAAAAGTATGAGAGAAATGGGATTTAAAGAGGTTGTATCTCTATACAATTCTGGTACAGTTTGTGTAGTTCATGATCCTAGCAAAGTTAGTGAGGATACTATCAAGATTAGGGATCATATTCTATATGGTCATATACACGAGAGGTTAATATATAAAGATAAATTCATAAATATTTGTGTTGAGCAAAATAATTACATACCTAAAACACTCGAACAACTTCTTTCTTCCGTAAAGTTTTAAATACAGCCTATGTGTTGTAGATAAAATCTTAAATTTATTTATAATTTCGATAAATAATCACATTTTATTGGACATTATATATAATAGAGATCAATCCTTAGGAGGAGCTATTTTTGGATAAAATTAAGGTTTTATTCGTAACCGATGACATTCGAATGCCTACTGGAGTAGGTATACAAGCATTAAAGATTATGCAAGGTCTGATGAAGTCTGGGAGATACACAGTATCATCCATAGCAGGATCCTTACGTAAACAGAACAATACACCATTGGTTTTTAAAGATATTAAACTATATCCTACCTCAGATGCTTATGGTAATCCAAACTTACTTAGAACTGTAATGAATATTGAAAAGCCAGACATTATTGTATTGTTCTCGGACCCTAGATTCTTTAGTTATGTATTTTCTATGGATAATGAAATTAGGTTAAAGTCCAAAGTAGTTTTATATCATACATGGGATAATACCCCCTTCCCTAAATTTAATATTCCTTACTATAGTGCTTGTGATTATATTACTACTATTTCTAAGTTTAGTCATGATCTGCTTCAATCTAATAATATAAATAATGTAAATATACATCATGGGCAGGATTCTACAGAGTTTTTTAGTATGGATTCTAACGAGGTAAAGAAGATAAGGTCTGAGTTTGTGAAGCGTATAGGAAAGCCTAACACAGACTTTATCATATTTTGGAACAATCGTAACATTTCTAGGAAACGTCCTGGAGATGTAATTTTATCTTTTCTTGAATTTTATAAAACACACCCTAATTCAATATTATTGATGAATACAGTGGCAGTAGATCCTGAGGGAACTGATATACCAACTGTAGTCAAAGATCTTAATACTATAAATGCCCCTATAATTTTGAATCAACAGCGGGTTGATACCAATCAATTAAATATGTTTTATAATATTTCAGATGTAACATTGAATATTGCTCATTCTGAAGGATTTGGTCTTTGTGTGTCTGAATCTTTATTTGCCGGGACTCCTTGCATAGTTACATCTACGGGGGGTATGACGGAACAAATGCAGACTACAGTGCATCATGATGTTGTAAAGTGTGATGATGGCAAAGGTTGTAGTGCCTTTGATGAGAATGTTGAGTTTGGTATATTATTGAAACCTGAAGTAAAGGATCTTTTCGGGGTTCCACAGGCACCCTACATTCATCGAGATTATGTATCTGTTAAGACTATTGTAAATGCTCTTTCTGAAGCTTACATGAGAGTCAAAGATGGCACTTGGAAGACAACTGTGGGAAATTTAGGTCAGAAATTTATGGTTGAAAACTATAGTATTGAGAATACTTTAGAGAAATGGGATAAATATCTTCAGGATATATATAGTTCTCCCAAGACATTTAAATCATGGCGTTTTAGTGTTCATTAGGAAATTATATGAAAACAAATATAATATTTCAAGCTTCCGTGTTTTCACGTTCTGGATATGGATCCCATGCTCGAGACATAGTTAGAGATTTATTTCAGTCTAATAAGTTTAATATATCAGTAATTCCTACAGGATGGGGTGCAACATCTACTACAGAAAATATTCCTGAAGATTTATTAGATATGTTGATGTTCTGTGTGAATAATAAAGTTAATACAAAGGATTTTGTATTTATGCATCTTGGAATTCCTACAGAATTTCGTAAGGTAGGTCCAATTAACATAGGTATAACGGCAGGTATTGAATCTGATAGGTTGCCTGCAGGATGGGCTGAAGCTTGTAATCAGATGAATGCTATTATAGTTCCCTCTCAATTCATAAAAAATCTTTTTCAACAGCATGGTGTGAGTGTTCCTGTATATGTAGTGGGGGAGGGTGTGGATCTTGATATGTATAATAATAATAATCCTATCGATGACACTTTAGCATTACCTTTAGCAACATCTTTTAATTTCATAACTGCAGGTCAATGGGCTGTAAATCCTATAGGAGAAGATCGTAAGCAAGTTGGATTACTTTTGAAATGGTTCTGTGAGACATTTGAAAGTAATAAGGATGTGGGTATATTTGTAAAAACATTTTCTCAAAATAACTCTTCACCTGATTTAATATTTACTAGAGAACGCATAGATGCAATAAAGAATGGTAAGCCTTTTCCTAAAGTATACTTGATACATGGAGATATGACAGATTATGAAATGGCACATCTTTATAAAAAATCAAAAGCTTTTATATCGGCTACAAGTGGAGAAGGTTGGTGTAGGCCTCTTGCAGAAGCTATTGCTTGTGATGTTCCTATATTGGTAACAGGATGGTCTGGACAAATGGATTTTGTTATCCCAGAACTTTCTACTTTATTTGAATTTGATTTAGCTGATGTTCCATTTTCGGTTCTGCGGCAGGGTATTTATCATCCAGGAATGCGTTGGGCTATGCCTCGGGAGCAAGATGTAAAACGTAAGTTGAAAAGATGTTATGATAGTTATTCCATTGCAAAGGAGAGAGCGATAAAACATGGTGAGCGTTTTCGAGGTGTTTGGTCTAAGGAAATTACAGGAGCTAGATTTGTAGAAACCATATCTCAAATAGTTTCGTCTAATACTGCAATTTCAAGTATTAATCAAAATATAATTGAGATTGTGTAATGAAAAGATTAGGTATAGTTATACCTGTATATAATCAGATATTTTATACGAAAAGATTGTTGCAGTCTATAAGGGAACATAAATGTACAGCTTGTGATCAAGTTATTATTTGTGTAATTAATAATGCTTCTACAGATGGTACAAAGGAATATTTAAATTATTGGTGGGCAGATATTACTGAAAAGGAAGCTCAGCACAATAATATTGTTGGTAAAGCTACCCGTATAATTTTAGAGAGTAGGATTAATTTAGGGTTTGGTCCGGCTGTAAATAAAGGTATATTTCATATTTTGAAAGATTACCCAGATGCAGACATTCTTGTAATGAATAATGATATGGAACTTTTGCCGGGATGTATAGATGCCCTACTTCAGGAGAGACCAGATGATGTAGGTATAGTTGGGGGTAGATTATTATTTGCAGATGGCAGAATACAACATGCAGGGGCATTTTTAAATATATATGGTTGGGGTCAACATAAAGGCGCGGGAGAGGTAGATAATGATCCTTCGGTGCAGCAAACAGAGGAAGAATGTGAATATGTAACGGGAGCTCTTTTTCTTATAAAAAATAAATTATTACAAAAATTGGATCATTTTGATGAAAGGTTTGCTCCAGCTTATTTTGAAGAAGTAGATATGTGTTATGAGGCCCATAAACTAGGTTTTAAATCATTATATTGTCCAACAGCTAAATCCTACCATTATGAAAACAAAACAGGTATAGACATATATCGAGACATAAAAAAAGTCAATGATATTTCTAGGAATAATCAGATAAAATTTTATATGAAACATGATGAAGATTCTTATGAGTTTGAATCTGAAGATAGAGTGATGTTTTGTTGTAAAATAATGGGTGAGTGGAGTTTTAGTATTGTGATGAGGAACTTAGCTAAAGGTCTTGGTCGCAATGGTGTAGATGTTGCAATAGCTCCTGAGGAGTATCATCAACCTGGGAATGTTACAGATTGGGAAATTAAGAGGATGATAAATAAGCCTCATGATTACTGGAATAGGCATATCTTGCGTAGTAGTGAGGGAGATCATTTATATCTTATGCCTCCTGGTAAGTCTCGTATAGCGCATACTACAGGTGAAAGTAATAGAATTAATAGAGCTTGGAGGGATCAACTCAATGCTGTGGATAAGATTATAACCAATTCTACTTTCTTCCGTGAAATTATGTTAAATCATGGGGTGACAGTCCCTATTTTTATAGTACCAAATGCAACGGATTTGAACATATATAAACCTTCCACAGATATAATGCCTTTGAATTATAAGAGAGGTATGAATTTTATATCGGTATTTCATTTTGGGGAGAGAAAAAATCCTGAAGCTTTATTCAGATCCTTTATAGAAGAGTTTGATGCTAAAGATGATGTGACTCTCACTGTTCATAGCTTATCCTTACATTATGTTCTTCAACAGCAGGGAAAAAATATTAAACAATATATTCAAGAGCTTTCAGGTGGAAAAAGTCATGCACCAATATATTGTACTAATACACTATTATCAGATAGTGTAATGCCTTTCTTTTTAAGAAATTTTGATTGTAATTTGCTGACAACAAGGGGTGAAGGTTTTGGGAATAGTATAATCGAGTGTGCAGCATTAGGCATACCTAGTATAGTTACGGGATATAGTGGTGTAACTGATTTTGTAAACTCTGAGGTTGGCTGGACAGCTGAATATAAGCTTGTTGATATACCATTACAGGTATTGCCTTATTTTAAGAATTATATTGGTGGTCAATGGGCTGAAGTATCCATAGAACATTTCAGATCTCTTTTACGTTATGCATATAACCATAGAGATGAAGTAAAAGATAAAGGCAAAGCCTCACTTATCAAGACTCAGAACTATTCAGTAGAGGCTGTAGGTAAACTAGCAAAACAAGTAATATTTGGAGACTAAGATGAGTAAAGAATATTCTTTAATTACAGATAGTGAGAGTGATATTGTTTTAAGTTCGAGAGATGGTGGAAATAGTCCTGAAGTAATTGCAATTTTTCCAAAAAATCAGAGGGGTTCTGCAGAATTTGTATGCAGGTCTTTAAATGGTAAATCAAGTGTATTTATTAATGCTTTAGAAGATTTATTAATATATTACAAAAGAGTGGTTATAGTAATAAATAAGTGTAGTGTTTTAATAAGTAATGCCATGCCTCTTACCTGGGCTACTGGTGGGTTCGATGAGCATGCCCAAGAATGGGAGATTAAAGCTAAAAATTTACTTGAAGAAATTGCAGCACTTGATATAGGTTTAAAATTATAATTTTGGAGTTGATATGGAAAAGAAAACTTGGAAAGAATTTCAGGATACAAAACTTCTTTGGTGGATCAATAGAATTCTACACACCTTTGGCTGGGCTATTGTTTATATTCAAGATGATAATACGGGAGAGATTTTAGAAGTATATCCCGCTCGTGTGGGTTTTAGAGGATTTGATTATGATGCAGAAGAGGCAGGTTTTGAAGGCATTACAAAATATATTAAGGAAAACATAGATAGTTTATTGCTAGATGTAAAAACTGACTTTGTGGAGAAATAAATTTATGTCAAATGAATCTCCTATAGAGAGATGGAGAAGAGAAAAGGCAAGGCTTGCTGATGGTATGCCTTTAGAAGGTGTTACTGGAGGCACAGTAGTATCTAACAATTCTAATTTATATAAAAGGCCGGGTGAATTTTGTAGTCATCCTGAGGATATGACGGCTATAATGAAGGGCTATAAAGTTTGTTTAGCCTGTGGTCAAACAATAGCCGAGGGGGTCTCTAGATCAAGGGAAGAAGTTGAAGAGGAGATGCCTATAAGTACCATTATTAAATCTGCTGAAATAAATTTGGAAATGAGTCAGGATCAGGGAGAAGATGATGGTAAAAAAGAAGGGAATGATCAAGAAGAATGGAATGATCAAGAAGAAGGATATGTAAAATGAAGCCTATATATTTTATACAATGCAATATAATTTATGCTAAGGATCAACCCCCATATATACCTCTTCCTGCACATAAAACAGAAGATGGTCAGGTTACAAGCTGCTGGGGTTTTTCTTGGAAAGAGAGACTTAGAATTTTATTTGGAGCTAAAGTTTATTGGAGACAACTTACATTTAATAATGCATTGCAGCCAGTTAGACCTAGTTTAGATTTTGATTACTAATCAATTAATTTTTATAGGAGATTATATTATGGAGCTTCCGAGAAAAGGATCTATAGCTTATTGTTCATTGGGCAGGCTTGGTTTAATAACATCTGATGGACCTCAAGAAATTACTTATAATGACGGAAATAAAGGTAAGGCTTGGCTTGGCATACAATTAACCGAAGGTACTGTTAAGGGAGTAGGTGGTGATGCAGGTAAAGAGTTTATCCAGATAATTGGGAGTGGCTGGAGCAGTAGAAATCCGCTTGTTGTAGGTCATATAGATCAATTTAAACTACCTGAATGTAATTAGATTGTATATGATTAAAAAAATAATTCATATTATCCCTAAGAATATAATACCTAGTGGTGGAATAAAGGTTCATTTTCAATTATCTGAGTTGGAGACTGAACTTGGGTATGATAGTTGTATAGCTGTTCCTAGCTATCAATCAATACCTACGTGGTTTAATAATAAGGTTAAAATAATAACTTGGGGTGATGTTTGGCATAGTCTTGAGCAGGATCCGGATGTAATCATAGTTGGTTGGGAAGATATAGAGTCGTTAAGGCGTTTTAAAGCTCGTTATCTTGTCAGTTATGTCCAAGGTGAGGTTTTCTTCGATAGAGGCGCAGATTATACAGGTATAAAGCTTTGGGTCTCCTCTGAGTGGAATCAGAGCAAGATAGGGGTACCTGGGTGTAGGGTTACACCTTTTATTGATATATCTGTTTTTTATCCCGAAAAAGAAATAGAAAAATTTAAATTACGTAAAACTAATGTTTTGGTACAGGAAAGAAAAGATGGCTCATTACGGTGGAAAGCTGTTGAATTCTATTTACCAAGTGAGGTTAAAAATTATGTGTCGGTCACATCTTTAAAGGACAGCTCTGAATCTGAGTTTGCCAAACAACTAAGATTGGCCGACATATTTTTTGCTCATTCATATCCTGAGGGTCTTGGTCTTCCAGGACTAGAAGCAATGGCAAGCAATACTCTTGTTGTAGGTTATACTGGTGGGGGTGGTACTGATTATATGCAGAATGGGGTAAATTGTATGATCTGTGCAGATGGGGATGCTCAGACCCTAGCCACAGTTATATCTAAACTATTGTTTAAATTTGATAAGAAATTTATTAATGATATTATGTTTAGGGCTATTAAAACTGTAGATCGATATAGCAAAGAGAATACTATGAAGGAACTAAAAATAGCTATAGATAAAACTTTAGGAATAATTTAATGCCACTATTTGATTTTAAATGCCCTGAGTGTGATTTTGAAGAACTGGATATTACTAATCCAGAACTTTCTAGACTTTGTGTTAAGTGTGGTACAACTATGAATAGATTATTCCCTACTAGAATACACTCTAAGATAGGGACCTCAGTAGATTCAAAGGATCCTGGGCAAGTTACACGGGAAAAGAATAATCAACTTAAAAGACGTGAAGATGGTTATAGTCATGAGACAAGTTCTTTGCGGGATAAGATAGAAAGACAATTAAAGGAAAAACAAAAATGAAACCAGGAATAAGTTCTTATACATTTATACACAATGCTATAACTTACGACTATCCAATTTTGGAATCTGTGGAATCTATTCTTCCTGCAGTGGATCAACATATATTATGTGAGTGTGATTCAGATGATGGTACTATAGAACTGTGTCAAAAACTTGCAGATAAGTACCCTAAAATAAAACTTATTCACATGCCTTGGGGAACTCATTATACTATACAATCTAATTTGGCAAATTATTGTATGAAGAAAGCTGATTTTGAGTGGACACTTAAATTGGACGCTGATGAAGTTCTTCATGATGATAGTATTGAAGATGTTAAGTCTATTACTTTGTTAAAGGATTTTAATTTGGCAACAATGCATTATACACATTTCATGGCAAATTATGAGACTGAATTTGATTTTTGTTATAGACGTGTACCCAGGATTGCTCGGCAGGGTAAGGGTTGGACTTGGGATGGGGATGCCTGCCAATTAATAAATGGGGAGGGGCCTGTGTTTGATAGTAATATAGAAATATTTCATTATGGAAAAGTTCATGAGGGTAAGGTTGGGTTTAAGAAGGAGTGGGACTTCCAGCATATGTATACTGATCTAGGATTTCCTGATAAAAGAATGCTTGAGATGAAAGAAAAGCTAGGTGAAGAGTATTGTGATTATCTATATCTTTTTGAAGAGACTATTAAAGCAGGTAATAAAGTTAGACATTTTACTGGAACACACCCCCTTGTTATGAAGGAGCGTATAGCTAATTTTAAAGAGGGGGGCTGGGAGCAATTTATGAGTAAGATGAAGGAAGGTTTAAAGGTGTAATTATGGACATAATGAAGAATGCAAATTATCTAATAAATTGGCATGGGGATACTTCTAAAGATGTAGAAGACAAAATTCATTATTTTGATATGTTTAGAAGAATGCTGTCAGAACTTGAAAAAGTTTCTATGGCATTTAATATTTTAGATAAATATAATGTTCATTTTATAGATGTAGATGCAATTCCAAGAGTTAATATTGATGAACCTATAGAAGAACAAATAGAGATTTAATGTGGAAGAGAATATAAAAAATAGAGCTATAGACTGTACAATTCTAGAATCTACAAAACAATTAGCAATTGATGAGTATTCCAGGGTATTAAAAGATGATTGGAATATTAGGGCTACAACAGATGCGGCATCGTATGTCTGTGCAAATCAACATGCATCTGAGGAGGCTATTCAAGGTTCTGGCAAGCATGATTTTGAGGGTGAATATTTACCAAGAATTAAAAAATATTTTATGTATCCAGGTGCTCATATAGAAAATGTATTGGAGATAGGTTGTGGCTTTGGGAGAATGTCTCAATTTATAGCTTCAACTTGTTATAATCTCTATGCATTAGATATTTCTGGGGAATTACTAAATATAGCAGAAAAAAGATTGAGGGGTTTATGTGGTAACATACTTTTTATTGAAGGTGATGGTTATAATTTAAATAAGATCCTGGATAATAGTATAGATGTGGCTTTTGAATATATCTGCTTTCAACATATACCATCTGCTTTGATTATTAAAAATTATATTCATGAAGTGGGTAGGGTCCTAAAGAAAGATGGTATTTTTATAATGCATGGTAGAGATATTTCTGGATCAACTACTGGATTAGATCCTGGCAATACTTGGCATGGTGTAAGAATTAGTCCAGCTTTTGTTGACTTAGCCATATTGGGTACTCAATTATTTGTATTAGAAGAAGAAGCTATTGAGACAGATCGCTATTGGTGTATTTTGAAAAAGAGATAATAAATGGATAGTTTAAGTATATGTACTGTTTGTCAGGATGAAGAGCATGCAATTTTATGGTACTTGGAGTGCTGTAAGCATTTATCTCAAGATTTAGGAGATTTGTTGCATGAAGTTGTTTTAGTAGATGGGGGATCTAAAGATAATACTATAGAGATTATAAATTCTTATAAGGACAGTGTTCCTATTAAACTATTAGAAAGGCCATGGGATTTTACAGTAGCTCAAACAAATTTTGGTATATCTCATTGTACAGGGGATTTTACATTCTTACCAGATGCCGACATGACTTTTACAAAAAATTTTGGAGATATATTTAAAACAGGTATATTTAAAAGAAGTAGTTACTGGGATTTTCCTTTATATTTTACAGCCAAAGATGCTTATCATTATTTTAACTGGTCTAATGGGGGACCTACTACTAGGCTGATTAAAGGTGGTTTAAAAATGAAGACTGATAGAAAGTATCACTGGTCTCCAGAAGGTCGTGAAGGTGGTGTTCCCGTATGTCCGGAAATTGTAATGTTTGAAAATAGTTGTAGGATAAAAAATGATGCTGCTTTAATGAATAGGGGATTAAGAAGACAGGTTTGTAATGATGATATGGCTGCAGAGGGTGCTCCACCAGGACCATCGGATAGATTCTTTAAAGCTGCACATGACATAAGTGGTATTGTAGAATTTCCTAATCATATACGAAGAAATATTTTGGAAACTACTAATGTATGAAAAAATATCAATTTTATTGGTATCACTTCGTAGTGGTTACTTGGATTCTGATCGGGTATATCCTCCACTTGCCCTATTATATTTGAAATCCTACATAGAACAATTTGGATACGAGGTTGGATTAGAAGATGATTTTGATTTTGATAATATGGCTAAGTATGAAAAATATGATTATGTAGGTGTATCTGTAATGACTCCACAACGAAATGATTCTGATAGGTTTTTAAATAATTGGAAAGCTTTATTTCCTAAGAAGCCTATTATTATAGGGGGTCCACATGCAAAACATTATTTTTCTGATATATATAGTGCAGATTGGGATTATGTTGTAACAGATGATGGGCAGAGATCTCTTATAAAAATATTGAAGGGTGGTGGATCCCGGGTAGAAAAGGATATAATGTCTAAGCAGGATTGGGCATCAATGTCTAGACCAGATAGAGTTTCGGATATTTCAAGAGAATTACTATCCCATTATAATTATAATTTGATGGGTAGAAAATCTGCTACAATGCTTACTTCTACTGGGTGCCCACAAAAATGTAGGTTTTGTGAGTCTGCAGGATCTTTTGCTAGATGGTCAAGTCATGAAAATATTTGTAAGGAATTAGATGATATAAAATCTTTGGGGTATGGTGGAGTATATTTGTTTGATGACCTATTTGCAATTTCTATTAAAAAAGCTCGGCCTATATGTAATGAATTAAAGAAGAGAGATCTGATATATAGATGTAATGGTCAAGCAAATTATTTTTCAGAAGAGTTTGCTAAAATGCTTGCAGATACTGGGTGTGTAGAAATAGCTTTTGGAGCTGAATCAGGGTCTCAGAAGATCTTAGACAATGTAGATAAAAGAACTACAGTAAAACAGAACTATGAATTTGTTCGATTATGCAAGAAATATGGCATTACTTGTAAGGCATTTTTAATGATAGGACTTCCTGGAGAGACTTATGAGACTATAGGGGAGACAGAAAGATTTATTGAAACTTCTGGCATAGATGATGCTCAGATAGCTGTGTACTATCCTTATCGAGGTACTATGATTAGGGATGATATCGACAGAGGTAAAGATATAGATTTGTACTTTGAATATGAGGGGCTAGGTGCCTATGGTCAACGGGGTGGAAATAGTGAGTCTGTGGTACATACACAAAATTTAAGTTCAAAAGAGATTTTAAAAGAACGAGATCGATTAATAAATAAGTATAAACCAGTAAGTCATAACAAGAAGTGGGGTAATAAATGATTAATATATCCATATTACACCCTACTAGGGAGAGACCCAAAATAGCATATGATAATTTCTGTAAATGGATAGCATCAGCTTTGGATCCCGGTAGTATTGAATATTTTATAGGTGTCGATAATGATGATCCCTTACAAGATACTTATAAAGATATATTTAAGGTATCTTGTAAAGGTGTACAAGCAATTGTATATATTGGAGAGTCTAGAAACCCAGTTGCAGCAGTGAATAATTTGTCTAAGTATATATCTGATACAACACAGATTTTGGTAGAGGTAGTGGACGATGTAGAACCCTGTACAAATTGGGATAAGAGTCTTTTTGAAAAGTTACAAAATGTGGATAATTTTAATCAACCTAAATCTATTGGAACTCATGATGGGCTTCGTGGTTATGGTATAGTGTTTACTCAACCGATAATGAATAGAGCATTTTTTGAGAAATTTGGATATTTCATTTATCCGGAATATACATCTATGTGTGCTGATAATGATTTCACAGAGCTTTCCAGAAGGTCAGGTTATCTTATAGATGCTCCTGAGATTCTTTTCAAACATAGACATTATAGCATAGGACTATCTATTTTTGATAAAACCTATGCTAGGAATAACAATCCTACAGAGCTTGAGAGAAATAGAAAAGTATACGCAGAACGTGAAAAAAATAATTTTGGGCTATGATATGAATATAATGATTACAGGTATTACAGGTATGGTTGGTAGTCATATGTGTGACTATCTTTTAAAAAATGTACCTGATGTTAATATATATGCTACGAGACGTTGGAGAAGTGATGATAGAAATATATCTCATCTTTATGGAAATGATAGGGTTAAATTCTTTGAATCTGATCTTCTTGATCGAGGTAGTTTAAGTAATATTATAAAGCAATCTAAGCCTGACTTTGTGTTTCATTTCGCTGCACAAAGTTATCCTATGGCTAGTTTTTCTACTCCTGTGGCAACTCTTACTACTAATGTGATAGGTACTACAAATTTATTAGATGAATTAAGAGTTGCTAGGGACAATTTTGGGATAGACCCGGTTATAGTTAATTGTAGTTCCAGTGAAATATACGGAAACCCTAGTCCTGAGGAGGTACCCATAAAAGAGACTAATCCTATAAGAGCTGCCAATCCTTATTCTATAAGCAAGGTAGGTCAGGATTTGATGGGGCAATTTTATTATAATGCATATGGACTTAAAGTAATGACTACAAGATTATTTAGTCATGAGGGAAGTCGTAGGGGTAGAAATTTTGCATTATCTTCTTTTGCATATCAGGTAGTTCAGCAGGAGAAATTATATATTCAACATAGAGATGAAATTAATCATGGTCAGGAATATATTTATACTATAAGGGTGGGTAATTTAAATTCTATAAGAACATATGCACATGTAGATGATGCCGTGGAGGCTTATTGGATTGTGGCTAATCATGGTATATTAGGTGATGTATATAATATTGGTGGAAGTCATACTTGTACTGTTGGGGAGGCTCTTGAGAATATGTTGCAAAAGAGTGAAATACCTAGAGGACTTATTTTTAAAGAGATAGATCCCGCTCGTATACGTCCTACAGATATTACTCTGCAGATACCTGACTGTACAAAATTCAAGGAGCTAACAGGTTGGGAGCCCAAGAAGACTTTGGACGATATTAACCAGGATCTTTTAGAATATTGGAGGGGTATGCTATGAGTTTTTATAAGGGAAAGAATGTACTAGTTACAGGAGGTACTGGATTAATAGGAGTTCCTTTAGTAACTAAACTTTTAGATGCGGGAGCATATGTGACAATAGCATCTGCGGATTCAGTATCTAGATTTAGTCATATAAAATGCAAAGTAAAGCAATTTTTAAATGCAGAATATATTAAGTGTGATCTTACTAATTATGATGAATGTTATAATGCTATTAGAGACTCAGAAGCAAATTTTGTGTTTCAGTTGGCAGGATCTAAGGGGTCTAACGCTATCGGAGTATCTAGGGGAGCTACATTCTTTGATTCTCACATGCGTATAAATATGAATATGTTAAAATGCTCAAAGAAATTAAATGTTGAGAAATATCTGCTTACAAGTACTGTTGGAGTATATGCTCCAGGATCTACATTTATAGAAAGTACAATGTGGGAGGGACTTCCAAATTCAGGGGATAAATATTCTGCATGGGCAAAGCGAATGGCAGAATTACAAACTGAGGCTTATAGGGATGAATATGGGTGGAAGGGTATAGTTATAGTTAGACCTGGTAGTTGCTATGGACCTTGGGATAATTTTGATACAAATACTACAATGGTAGTAGGATCTCTAATAAATAAGATTAGTGAGAACAAATCTGTAGATATACACAATCCTAATATGATACGTGATTTTACATTTTCTGATGATGTAGCAGATGGTATGTTGTTAGCCTTAGAAAATTCAGGTGATTGTGAAGCTTTTAATATAGGTAGTGGAACTGGATATGAGATAATATTTTTAGCTGAAGCTATAGCGGAAAGTTTCGGTGAATCATATTTAGATAATTTGAAAATTATATTTCCTAGTAAATTTGGGGCGAGAGTGTTGAACATTGATAAAGCACGAAATATATTAGGTTTTAATCCTTCTACAAATCTTAAAGATGGAATTGGTAAAACTGTTGCTTGGTTTAAAGATAATCAGAATGTAGTTCATAATAGATATAATGTATTTACATACGAAGAAATTATGGACTCCAAACTAGTAAAATATTGAGGTGTTACATATGAGTTATTACACTAACAAAACTATTATTATCACAGGGGCTACAGGGATACTAGGCCAAAACCTTGTTAAAAGACTATCTTATGAGGGGGCAAATATATATGCTCTAATATTTAAACGAAGAATTTTAAAATATAATGACGATGGTATAACTATAGGTAAAATTGATCTTAGAAATTATGAACAGACATTAGAATATTTTAATTGGGTAAAACCAGATATAGTATTAAATGCAGCTGCTGTTATTAAAGGTGCTAAGGGTCAGAAAACAGGTCAGCTACAATTAGTTAGGGATAATATTACGATAGGAGTTAATGTAATATCTGCAGCAGTAGAATGTGGGACTAAGAAGTTTGGGTTTGTAGGTAGTTCCACCATGTACCCGGACTGGGATTTTGTTAAGGAGTGTGATGGTTTTACAGGTGAACCTTGGGAAGGCTATTCTGGTGTAGGGAATATGAAGAGGTACCTTGAAAAGGTTTGTATGCAATTCCATAGGCAGAGTGATACTAAATTTGCTATTGCTAGAACTACAGCACTATATGGGCCTCATGATGATTTCAATTTAGAGACTTGTCATGTTATTCCAGCGTTAGTTAATAAAATAGCTAATAGACAAGATCCTTTAGAAGTTTGGGGAGATGGATCAGAGCAGAGAAACTTTATTTATGTAGAGGATTTTGTGGATGGATTTCTTAAGATGTTAGAATTCAAAGCAGATGCAGATCCAGTAAATATAACTAGTGGTGAAGTATCTACTGTGAAAGATGTTATAAAATATGCTTGTAATCATGTGGGATATGACCCTATTATTAACTTTGATATAACAAAGCCTACAATGATACCACGAAGGGTTGTTAGTG
This sequence comes from Candidatus Pacearchaeota archaeon, assembly GCA_041656875.1. GTDB lineage: Archaea > Nanobdellota > Nanobdellia > Pacearchaeales > GW2011-AR1 > ARS1285. The sequence goes on along the minus strand of JBBACR010000014.1, from coordinate 8,162 downwards.
TGCAGAAAGCAAAAGATATTTTAGAATGGGAGGCTAAAGTAAATATTAAAGAGGGTATTGAGAAAACAATAGATTGGTATAGAAATAATTATCTAAAGGCATAGTGTTTAATGAATCTGGATCTTTTATTAATAAATGTTGTATTAGATATTGAAGGTAGAAAAAAATACTTTGAATCTCTTAAAGTATCTAAGGATACACCTCGTCAAATATCTCCTCACATAGGTATGGCATATTTATTGGCTGCTACCAAACAGAGGGGCATTAAATCTAAATTTATTGATATGTTTATAGATAATTTTACTGTGTCTGATATTATAGAATTTATAACTAGGAATCATCCTTTAGCGATTGGGTTTACTGGATACACAACACAGATTAAAGAGACAGCTATAGTAGCAAGAAAAATAAAAGAACTTTTTCCTTCAATAAAAACATTTATTGGTGGACCACATGCTACCTCAATGCCATTAGAGACTTTAAATGAGTTTTCTTGCTTTGATTATACTTTTTGTGGAGAAGCTGAGGAATCCATAATTAGTTTTTTTGAAAATGATTTAAATGTTGATGATATACTTACTATAGGTAGTAAGACTAAAAATAGTTGTATATCTAAAAGAATCGCAAATCTGGACTTGCTTCCATTTCCTGCATGGGATATGTTTAAGTTATCTTCCTATTCAGGTGCTGATCCACATAGAACCAAACTTGAGTTGCCTATTTCTACCAGTAGAGGATGTCCTGGAACATGCGTGTTTTGTGTAAGGCCATTTGGTCGTAAAAGAATAGTTAGATCAGTAAATTCTGTTATAGAAGAGGTAGATAGAAATATAAAAGATTTTGGATGTGAGGCTTTGGTATTTTTTGATGAGACTTTGATAGAGAATAATAAAATGGATGTAAGCATAGATTTATTTAATGAATTTATAAAGAAGGGTATTAATAAAAAGTTGAAGTGGTCTTGTGAGATGAGAATAGACTTATGTGATCTCAGTTTATTTAAATTAATGAGAGAGGCCGGATGTTATTATATTTTCTTTGGCGCGGAAAGTGCCGATGAAGATGTTCTTAGAAGGACAGGTAAACCCTATACATCAGAGCAGATAAAAAAAACCATTTTAGCTGCAAAAGAGACGGGTATTACATGTGCTGCAAGCTTTATATTAGGTCTTCCTGGAGAGACAAGAGAAACTGCAATGAAATCTATAGAGATGGGAAAATTTTTAGATATTTATTCTTGCACATTCCCTATAGCGGTACCTTTTCCAGGAACGGCTTTAAGACGTTCTGCAGAAGTAGGAAGATATGGTCTTAGGATTTTAACTAATGATTGGGACTTATATGGTAAACAATACCCAGGAATTATGGAAAGTGAATCATTAAGTATAGGTGAGCTAAGATCATTACAGGCTTTAGCTTATAGTATGATACCCAAAAAGGATATCATATAAATAAATATAAAATAGGAGTCAACTATGTCAAAGGTATCATTATTAAAATTGCAGCAAATGAAAAAAGATAAAATTCCAGTAGCTTGGGTTACTGCGTATGACTATCCTTTAGCATATTGTGCTGAAAAAGCTGGTGTGGATATGATTTTAGTTGGAGATTCCGGGGGTATGGTTCAATATGGTTATTCTACTACCAATCCTGTTACTATGGATGAAATGATTATGATGGCCAAGGCTGTTCGTAGAGGAGCTCCAAATACTTTTATTATTGGTGATATGCCACAAGGATCTTATGAAGTATCTGATGAAGAGGCTGTTAAAAGTGCGTTGCGTTTTGTAAAAGAGGCTGGATGTGATGCCATAAAGCTAGAGGGTGGTGAAAGAGTTTGTTCCAGAGTAAAGGCTATAGTTAATGCTGGAATATTGGTAATGGGACATTTAGGACTTACGCCTCAAAGTACTCAATCCTTTGGGGGTTATAGGGTTCAGTGTAAAACTGTGGAAAATTTATTAGAGACTATGAAGGATGCTCAAAAATTAAGAGATGCCGGAGTATTTTCAATTCTTTTAGAGGCAATTCCTACAGATCCTGGTGGAGTTATAACTAGTGTAAGTGATGTTCCTGTATATGGTGTTGGGGCTGGAAGTAAGGTAGATGGTCAATTATTAATAATGCATGATCTACTGGGATTATATCCTACATTTAGACCTTATTTTTCTAAATGTTATATCCCAGATATATCAAACTCCTATTTTCAGCATATCAATAATCATTCTGATATAATTACTTATGGTAGGGATACTAGGAATGAGGGTTTATTATTTATAATAACAGAAGCAATTAAAAAATATGTGTATGAAGTTAAAAATAATAAATTTCCTACCGAAGAGTTTTGCTATCCGATAAAAGAGGAAGAGATAAATGAATTGAAAGCGAGTGATTTATGGCCAAAATAAAAGTTGCGGATTACATAATTAGTTGAGATTAATTAAAATGGATGGCAGATCTAAAAATAGAAAATATGATACACAAAAATTTATTAATAAAGCTAATAAATTACATAATAATTTGTATGACTATAGCATTATGAAACTTTGGAGTTTACGGGAAGAAAAGATTTGCAAAAAATACATTACTATGATAAGTTAAAAAAAGATTATTGTAATTTAAAAAGTATTCCTTTGTTAGAAATATCTTACAAAGACAAATTAAATATGGAAAGTTTAATAAATAACTTTTGGAGAGATTTATATGAAGATTAATGTAGCAGACTATATTATAAATTACTTAGCAGAGGAAGGTATTAAAGACATATTTGGAGTTTATGGATCTGCGGTAGGGAATCTTTTTGATTCGTTCACACGCACAGATAAGACCAGATATGTGTGTACAATGCATGAGCAGGCTGCGGGATTCTCAGCCGAAACATATGCAAAAGTTTCTGGTAAGTTTGGAGTAGCTATTGCTACTAGTGGACCTGGGGGGATGAATTTTATTACTTCCGTAGGAAATTGTTTTTATGATTCTGTACCATGCTTATTTATTACGGGGCAGATAAGCTCCAAGTTTTTGAGGCCTGATCCTATTATTCGGCAGGTAGGTTTTCAGGAATCAGATATGGTGGGTATAATGAAACCCATAACAAAATATTCAGTTATGATAACAAAGGCCGAAGATGTTAAGTTTGAGTTAGAAAAAGCCTTATTTATTATGCGAGAGGGTCGGCCAGGTCCGGTTCATCTTGACATACCCTTAGATATACAGAAGAAATTGATTGAAACTGATGATTTAGTGGGATATGATTCTTCACCAGATGTAAGTGTATTTGATATAGATCAAATTTTTGGATTTATAAAGTCATTTATAAGTGATCTAAGCATGTCTAAAAGACCCGCTCTTCTTATAGGAGGGGGTGTGCATGATCCCAAGGCTATTAAATTTTTATTACAGTTATCTAATATATTAAAAATACCTATTTTTCCTACATGGAATGCTTTGGACATAGTAACATCTGATTTTCCTTATTATGGTGGGAGAGTTGGAACATATGGTGGGTCAGGACGTAATTTAGGTATTCAGAATTGTGATTTATTGTTGGCCATAGGGTCTAGGATATCTGGAAGAATAACTGGGGGAGCTCCTGAGTTATTTGCTCGTAGTGCAAAGAAATATATTGTAGATATTGATATTGCAAATCTTCAGAAAAAATTACAACAGGTTGCATTTGATTATAATCTTCTCTGTGATTCTACCATATTTTTAAATATGCTTTTAGATTATATAGAAAACTCTAAATTTGTTGAGATGCCTGACTTTTCTCAGTGGACTGAAAAGGTTATGGGTTGGAAGATCAAGTATGATGTAATTAAACAATCTTATTATGATACTAAAGATATAGTACATCCTTATGTATTTTCTAGAGTATTATCAGGTATGGTGGATAAGGATAGTATTATTGTTTCTGACTGTGGTGGAAATATTGTAGTTATGTCTCAGGCCTTTGAAACTATGTTAGGCCAGAAGTTTTTAACCAATAATGGAAATTCTCCTATGGGATTTTCTTTTGCCGCATCTATTGGGGCATGGTGTGCATCTAATAAGAAGCAAAATGTTATATGTGTTATAGGTGACGGGGGTATGAATATGAATATTCAAGAACTCCAAACTATAAAGAACTATGGAGTAGATGTAAAGGTATTCATCATTAACAACCACATATATGGAATTACCAAGGCCTTTCAAGAGACTAATTTTGGTGGCAGGGCGGAGGCTTGCGGTCCTGTAGGATATAAACCCCCAGATTTTGTTAAAGTAGCCGAAGCTTATGGTATTAAGACTTGTACAATAAATAATAATTCTGAATTAGTATCTAAAATATTAGATGTTTTGAATTCAAGTGAGACAGTAATATGTGATGTAAATTGTCATGAGTATCATTCTTATATACCAAGATTAGTGGGTTGGAGTACGGCATTGGAAGATATGTATCCATATCTTGACCGAGAGGAGCTTAAAAAAGAGATGATTATAGATGTTGCACCTGGATTTGAGAACCCAACATTACCTGATATAATTGTAGGGGTAAATCCATGAATAAATATAAGTATTATTTAGCTCAAGATACCATACCGAAAAAACATATTGACAAAGCTATAAGATGGTTGAAAACTTATCCCAGGCTTACGCAAGGTATTAAAGTGAAAGAGTTTGAATCTAAGTGGTCTAATCATTTAGGAGTATTGTATTCTACTTTTGTGAACTCAGGTTCTTCAGCTAATTTGTTAGCTTATGCTGCTATCAAAGAAATTCTGATAGGTAAGGGCAAGCCTTTAACAGTAGCCATTTGTGGTGCTGGGTGGTCTACAACAGTGTCTCCAGCAATGCAGTTAGGGTTTGATATCAAATTTGTAGATGTAGACTTAAGTACATTTAGTATGGATATGTGGGAGCTTGAAAAAATACTTATTCTACATAAAATTTCTTTAGTGGTGTATGTTCCAACTCTTGGGTATCCTGGAAATATGAAGAAACTTTTAAAACTTCGAGATAAGTATAAGTTTTTATTAATGGAAGATGCCTGTCCTGCAGTAGGGTCTAAAATAGAAAATAAATATATTGGAACTTTGGGTGATATAGGTACATTTTCATTTTACTATGGTCATCAATTTTCCACGATAGAGGGGGGAATGGTTTCTACAAGTAACAATGATCTTAATGTTTTGTTAAAAATGATAAGAAGTCATGGGTGGTCTGTGGACGTGGAAGATGTTGTTAGAAATGACATGGAGGCTGAGTATAGTATACCTAAATTTATGTCTAGATTTACATTTTATTATCCGGGGTTAAATGTTAGATCTACAGAGTTTAATGCCGTCTTAGGCTTAGAGCAATTAAAAATATTAGATGAGGTTGCAAGGTACCGGCATAGAAATTTTATGCGTTACAGACATAATCTTATGAACACAGCGTTAGATATGCAAAAGGGTAATGAGTTTAATATAATATCTTGTATTACATATCCTATTATATGTAAAGATATTAATCAGAAATATAGAGTTGTAGCTGCCTTATATAGGGCAGGTATAGAGACTAGACCTATATCTGGAGGTAATTTAGGCCAGCAGCCATTTATAAAAAATAAATTTATCACTAAGAATCTTACAAAGTTACATACACTAGGATTAGTGTTACCATGTCATCCAGGCCTATCTATAAAAGATATAGATTATATATCTACAGTAGTTAAGTCTGTAGCATAAAGAAAATTATTTTGAGGTAATAATGCATAATTTAGTTTTTGAGCAATATACTAAAACACTAGCACATCAAAAATATACTCCTCTAAAAGCAGCTGAAGAGAGAGAGTTAATGTTTCAGGTAGCTTCTGGATCTGCAGAAGCATTTGAGAGAGTAGTCAATTCTCATCTAAGATTTGTAATATATTTTTTAAGAAACTTTACAATTCCAAATAATGTAGATGTTATGGATGTCATACAAGAAGCAAATGTGGGACTTATACAGGGTATAAGAAGATATGACGTAAGTAAGTATAAAGTTAGAGTATTTAGTTATTGCTTTTATCATATAAGATTTGCAATTGGACAATACTTGAAAGAGATTGCAGAGATTAGAGAGAATGTTATAAATTCTGCCTTTGAAGGGGATTTTCAGGATGTAGAGGATCTCAATAATGATACTTCTTTTATAAGGAATACTTCAGAGGATATTGTAAAATTATATTTAAGTGATATTTCAGAAAAAGAACGTATTATAATATCACTTCTATTTGGATTAGACCCACCTTATGAGGCTAGAACGTTAAGAGACGTAGCAACAATTATGCATACTACATCAGAATGTGTTAGACTTCAGAAAGAGAAGATTTTGGATAAGATAAAAATTCATAAAGATGATTTTTAATTATTAAGAATAACTTGCTCTTTATTAAAATTTGTATTATACTTATAAGATATTTATTGGAGGTAGTATGGAAAATCTTGGTAATTTAATGATTGATATAGAAACAATGGGAAATAAGAGTCAATCTGTTATATGTTCTCTTGCAGCGGTAGAGTTCGATATTTTAACAGGTCAAACAGGTCGTAGTTTTTATGAGAAGTCTTCTATTCAATCATGTTTGGATATAGGGTTAAAGGTGAACGGAGATACTATTGAGTGGTGGTTATCTCAGGTTGATAAGGCCAGACAAGAAATTTCTGGGGGTGGAAAGAATATTACAGAAGTACTTCATAAATTTAGACTATTTTTGGAATCCTTAGGTACGGAAAATTTACAGATATGGGGTAATAGTCCTCGTTTCGATCTTGGTATTTTAGAAGATGCTTATATAGCTACTAAACATCAAATACCATGGAATTTTAGATTAGAGAGAGATCTGAGAACTTTAGTAGCTTTTGCCCCTGAAATAAAGAGAAATTGTCAGGTTGTGGGTGTAGCTCATTTTCCTATAGATGACTGTTTATTTCAGATTGAATATTGTTGTGCTATTTGGAAGAAATTAAACATAATATAGATAGACTAATTTAAAGGAGAATTAAATGGATAGATTATTTGTATATGAACTTATTAATGGTGAGAGAGACTATCAAGATAAAAGATGGACATCTGAGACTAGTAGAAATAGTGCTCAACATTCTCCTGAGGAGTGGTTTACATATATTAGAGATTATATAGAGGAGGCACAGCACATACTATGTAGAGAGAGCTTTAAAACCTCTGATACTAAAGCAATGGATATTATGCGTAAGGTTGCTGCAATGGCGGTATGTGCTATGGAGCAGAATGGTGCTCCGGCTAGGGTAGATATAAAGATGCCATCTTTAAAGATTGTATAGAGGCAGATATGAATTGGAAGAATGGGAACATTTGGATTTATTATAAGCTAGGTTCTACCATTGTAATACCTACTAATGAAGGTTGGAAGCATGATGGTAGTAATGTGATGGGTGCAGGACTGGCCAAGGATGCGGCTCAGATATTTTCAGAATTACCCAAGATTTATGGCAGGGATTGTCAGTTATTAACTACTAGAGTTTACTATAAGGATTACAGACTTATTTTAATACCTTCGAAGCCTCTCAATGTAAAAAGTCCTCACCTTAGCTGGCAAGGTGTGGCTAATATTGCTACAGTAGCAAAATCTCTCAGGTGGTTACAGGACACAAAAGATAATTATCCGGAGAAGGTTTATATTCCTTTAATAGGGGCCGGAAATGGTGGATTGGATCCGGATCTTATAAAAGAGTTGATGGGTAAGATTTTAACTTCAGAGAAATACATTGGTGTAACATTCTAAGTTTAATAAAATAGACGATATGCGAATGACAAGGAGATACATATGCAGTATTATAATGAGGATGAAGCCTTACGTCAGTCAGTTGAATATTTTGGAGGAGATGAATTAGCCGCGTCTGTATTTCTGGATAAATATGCTTTACGTGATAATGAAGGGAATCTATTAGAATCTACACCAGAACAGATGTTTAGAAGACTAGCAAAAGAGTTTGTAAGAATTGAAAAAACAAAGTTTAAAATACCATTGACAGAAGATGAGATTTTTGGATATTTAGATCATTTCAAGTACATAGTTCCGCAAGGCAGTGTTTTATTTGGGGTTGGCAATCCATATCAATATGTTTCCTTATCAAATTGTTTTTTAGTAGAGTCTCCGAAAGATAGTTATTCTGGTA
>JBBACR010000013.1:0-30017 GCA_041656875.1 Candidatus Pacearchaeota archaeon | reverse complement strand
GAAGAGGAACATTCTCTATGGTTGACCAGAGTTTTGAGAAAGTTCCTGCAAACATACAACCTGAAGTAGTTAGAAAGATTAGGGAAAGAAAAGGTCTTGCTGATAACGAGTAAACCTTAGGGTAAAAACGAGACTAGAGAGATTAATAATTCTATAGAATAGTTAAAGGACTCGTGGGGGGCGTTGAACTTGTTTAAATTTTCTTCTTTATTTTCCTGTATTCTAAGTATGAATAAATTATTAACCAGACTGAGGATAAAATTACTGGAAGAAGAGTAAACCAAATAATATAACTCGGAAAGAAAACTCCTATAATTGTTATTATCCCGGATATTTTAAATAAAACACTTCCAAGTTTATGAGTTTTTTCCCAGACTTTATCACTACTTACTGTCCAAGGAGTTTTTATTCCAATGAACCAGTTTCTTTTTAGCTTATTTAAAATCATTCCAATATAAAAAAATAAAAATCCGAGTGCAGGAATCAGAGAAAGATTCATATTAATTTTAACTCCAAAATTCCATAATATAGTCAATAAATAGGCATAGAATAAAAAGACAATCATAACAAGTATAAATGAATCATAATAATTTTTGAAAGCCTTATAATTATTTTTCAGAGGGTCTAATCCTGGAAGGAATAAAAAAAGTAAAAAAAGAGCCATAGAAATCAGAGGCATTAAAAAAATTCCCCAGAACTTAGACATATAACCATCGACAAGTCCGTTAGAATTCCAATGGCTTGCTACTTTGTCAGGAAGGTGAGCATAAGAATAGATTCCAATTAAAAAGGAAAATACAATTATAAGTATTGCAGCCAAATATGTTTTTTTCATAATTTAATTAAGAATCAGTTATTTAATAATGTTTTTAATCTGTTTCTTATTGATAAATCAATGGAAGAGATAATTGAAATAATTGGATGGACAGGAGCAGTACTTCTTGCAACATGCGGACTGCCTCAACTTATTAAAACTATTCAGACAAAGAATTTTTCAGGATTATCTTTAACATTTATTGTATGGTGGCTTCTTGGAGAAATTTTTACACTTACTTATATTGTCTACACTGCTTGGAGATGGCCGCTTTTATTTAACTATGGAATAAACATAATTGTTTGTATTATAATGCTTATATTGTTTTTATCTGCAAAGAAAAAATAATTCTAACTAATACTTTTATTTACAACAATGCTTATATATTTCTAATTATTCCATTAATATAATGAAAAAAGAACTTCGGATTGGTATTTTAACAGTTTTAATTGTAGCCCTAATTGGAAGTGTTTCTGCAAGTTTATGCATGAATTCTAATGGATATTATGAGGATTGTAGTAAGGTTAAAGGATATTATTATGATTATGATAATTACTATGATGGTTCTAATTATGCATATGGTCAAATGGACTCTTGCAGAGATAGCAGAGGTAATTATTATCCTTGCTATAAACAATATCGTACTAATCCAAATTATGATGATGAAGATTATTATGATGGATATTATTATACATACCGTAATGAAATTTCTACAAACTACAGAGATGTTTATGGGAACTATGTTACTGAAATAAGGCCAGATTATACCCTAAGATATTGTGAAGATGATTGGAATTTACCCTGGCACCTAAGAACAAGTTCAAATTGTTATTCAGATTATGATCTGATTTACAATAACCCTTATTATCCTGATATTTATGTCAGCTATAATAGTCAACAAAATAACAACCAGAATAAGGTTATTGTTTATATTAGATAATTCTTTTAAAAAAATCAACAAATTTATTAACTAAAGTTAATTTAATTAAAAAGAGTGTGAACAATATGAAAAATATAAACCATTTTCCAAATCCTCACCATGGGAGGTATGGTTTCGTAATGTGAAAAAGCCGTATATAAAAAAAATAGGCAAATTTGGAGGTTATAATGTTTTTTATGTCAATGGTTATTTCATAAGAAAGAACCATGATAAAGAATTTACAAATTTTGGCAGCATGAGATATTTTAAGTTTATTCCAAAAAATGAATTCTGGATAGATTATGAAAATGGGAAAAAAGAAGCAAGATATTTTATAGAAAATTTTATTATAATCCAAAGAGAGTTAAAAAATGGAAAGAGCTATAATCAGGCAGTTAAAACTGCTAATGAACATGAAAAGAAAGAAAGAAATAAGTCAAAGTTTCTGCAAAAAATTAAAAAAATAAAACAGAAAGATGAAATCTTAAATAAGGTATACAAAAAACAGCTCTTTACAAAATATAGCAAAAAGATTAAAATATATTCAGTTAGGGGAGACCTTGTAAGAAGTCTTTTCTTTATAGATTTTACAGAAGGCGGTCATGATAAAGTCTATAAATTTATACCTGCAAACGAAGTATGGATTGATGATGATGTATATAAAAAAGAAATTCCATATATTCTTATTCATGAACTTCATGAAAGATATTTAATGGGCAAAGGCTGGGTTTATGATTCTGGAGGGATTGGAGTTTTTTCAAGAAAAGCAGAAAAAGGCAAAAAATCTGCTCATTTTGAGGCTGAGAAACTTGAAGAATATTCTAGAGACCATCCAAAAGAAGTTAAAAAAATCCTAATCAAAGAAATAAAAAATAATGATTTATTAAAAGAAGACTAAAATGTATTTTAATTATCTTTAAATACTTAAAATCAATATTAATTATATGAAAAAAGAGAGTAAATCAAGATTAGGACAGGTTTCTATTTTTATTATACTTCTTGTAATTATAGTTGCGGGCATAGCTATGGTTTTTGTTTTTAGAAATAATTCGACCCTTTCAAAAGCAACTGGTTCAAATACCTATTCTGCAGAAATTGGAGCTATAAATGACATGATTAAAGATTGTATAAATCAAAGAGCAATTGATGGGATAAGAATTGTGGGGCTCCAGGGAGGATATGTTAATTTACCTGAAAATTATCTTGCTACAAACCTCACAAATGTTGCCTATGGATATTTTATGGGTAAAAATATTCTTGCAACAAAGTCCACTATGGAAAAAGAAATAAGTTCTTATGTTGAAGAAAGTGTTCCATTTTGCATTGAAACTGACTTTAATAATTTTAATATAACCAAACAAAAACCCGTTGTAACCACAAAAATAAGTCCGGATTTTGTTTCAGTTCTTGTGACTATGCCAATATCTGCAAGTAAAGAAAGTAAAGCATTTACTCTTGATAAAACACACAATAATGTAATCTCAGTCAGGCTTGGCAAAATGATTGATGTTGCAACAAAAATTATTAATCGGGAAATAGCAGAACCAAATTATATTCCATTGAGTTATTTAGATGGAGTTGATTATAATGTTCTTGTAATACCCAGTGATAATGAGTTAATTTATGCAATCGTTGATGTTTCAAATAATTCAAAAAATGATATTGTTCCATATAGTTTATTATTTGCCAATAAATTTGGAGGAGAAAAATGATAAACAATAATTTAAAAAAAATAAGTATGATTCTTATGGGAATTCTACTTATGGTTTTTATGCTTAATTTGGTTAGTGCTAATGTTACAGTAGCAGTAGGAAAAAGCAGCCCTGAGGCGCCAGCAAGAACATACAATGACCTTAGTCCTGAACTAAAATCAAATGTAAATCAGGTTCAAAACTATATTACTAATAATTATCCTGATTTAAATCCTAATTCTAAAGATGCAAGGATATTTGTCAATTGGGATGGGGCAGTAAAATTTGAATATAAAGGAAAAACAGCTCTCTCAATTCCAAAAGGACTTAAAATAACTACTAATAATGGAAACATGGTGTTTAGTGGCAAGGTTGAACCTATTTTTACTCCTGCTACTTCAGGGCCTGGTGGAAATAGAGAAATTCCTGCGCTAGTTATAAACGGAAAATCAATTGGAGATTTTAAACAGGGATATAATTTCTATGCAGAACTTGAACAAGATAATAAAGCAGGAACTCAAAAAATACGAGTTGCAGGAGCATATTATCATTTACAGTTTAGTAGTTGGAAAACTGAAGGAAATACGATTCGTGAAAACTTTCTTCTTAATGGGATAAAAGATGCAACAATAACTCTTGATTCTGCAACAGGGGAAATAAAAAACTTTGATGCTAAATTTAATGAGCAATATGGAGGAAGTTTTACTCTTGATGGTAAAACCTATGAAAATCTAAAAGATATGTCTGTAACTCTAGACAAAAATGGCTCAATATCTTATGCAAAACTTACTTCGCTTAAAGGTGGAATTTACAATTTTGAATATGGGGGTAAAAAATTTATTTTCAGTGCTTCTCCAAAAGGAGAAATTGTATTTGACCCACTGGGCGGAAAAGTATCTGGAGAAAATGTTAATCTATTACTTGAAGGAAAAATCATTGAATCCAAAGGAACTACATTTAGTGCAAATATGGACAAAGAAGGAAATATTTTAGACATTAGTCTTGGAAAAAATGGAAAGTTTACAGAAGCCTTAGGAAACACTTACACTTCTTCAAAAGGACTTAATATATACTTTGATGGAAGAGATATTAAAAATGAAAAAAATGCAGTTTCTATATCTGCAGATGGAACTTCAAAAACTGCACTTAAGGGAGAAGTTGAAATTACAACAAAGCTGAATCTGCATTATAAAGGAGAAGGAAATGCATATACATTATTTGATGCAAGTCCAAATGGCGGTAAAAAATCATTTGAGGTAAAAGAAGGAAATGCTCAAATAGATAATGGAAATGCAAAGATACTTGTAAAAAATGGAGAGATTTTCCTAGAAAGAATGATTGGTAAGAATAGTAATGCTGAAGAATTTTTAGTTAAAGCATCAGGAGAAGGCAACAAAGAAACTGTTGCAGATATTTCAAGGTCAAATAATGATTTTTCAGTTTCTGTCAAATCTTTTGTAGATGGAAAAGAAACAAGCACAAAAGTTATTCCACTAAGCAAACTTCATGCACAAGTTTCTCTTTCAAATCTGTTAGTTGAAGACCAAAATAAGATGGCAGAGAAAGAGAATGCAAAGTCTAATATAGAAAAATTGGAAAAACTTCTTGAACAGGTCAAAAGCGATAGTTCTGACCCAAAAACAAAAGAAAAAATAGATGCAATAGAACTTGAAATAATTAATAATAAAAATAAATTAAATGGAAATACTGAAACTACTATTAGTGAATTAAGAAAATATTTGAGCTCTGGAGAAAGGGATGAATCATCAAAAATGAGGGCTCAGTTAAGACTGGCTGAATTAATAGATACTAAAGCAAGTGAAAAGTATGCTGAATTTAGAGCTTTAAATAAAAAGATAGGGCCTGAAGAAATGTATATGCTTGATGATGTTGGAGTTGAACTTGATGAAATTGCAAGTGAAGCTAAAGCAATATACAAAGAACTTAAAGAAAAATCAAAAGGAAATGATGAGAATATGTTTATTGCTGCTAGTTTTGGAGAAGCGAATTTAGCTGTAAGTTCTGGAAGATATAGTGAGGGAATAGAAAAATATAAAGAAATCGCAGGATCATCGGATTATTCAGATGTAGTCAAATCTGAAGCCATGAGAAATGCAGCAAGAATTGCTTATCAAACCGGAAGCAGGTCAGATGCAATAAGATTTCTTGAGGAATCAACAAGAATTTATTCAGGCAATGAAAATTCAAAAGAACTTGAATTGACTCTGCAAAAAGATTATCTAAGAAAAATGATTAGTTCAATAGGTGGTGAAACTTCTCAGGCTTATGAAGGACTTCTTGAAAGAACTACCTGGAGAAGAGAACTTCCAAGCCCTGCTTATTCTAATTCAGAACTACTGTCTACTGTAAACAAGGCAACTTCTCAATTAAATGACCAGCAATTTGGAATTTTTGCAAATTTGTATGCACTTGATAGTGGTCTAAATTTAAATGATTTCTACAAGATGGATCAAAAACAAAGAACTGATTTTATTTCAGATTATTGGTTGAGACAAGGCGTTGACCCTAATGTTAATCAGGCATTTATTAACAGACTTGTTGAGGGAAGTTTTTCAGTTGAGAAAAATGTAAATATAGCTGCAGATATGAATTTTATGAGGGATCCTGTAACAAACTCCAAAACAGTTTTAACGCTTGATACTCCTAACAAATATATTACTGAAATATTCTCACTCAAAGATGATTTGCTTGTGTATGCAAATCCTGTTGATGCAGCAATGCTTGCTGCTCCTTTTGCACCAGTTAGTGTTGGTGGAAAAGTAATAACTCTTGGAAATTTAGCAGGTAAAGGACTTAATGCAGCAAGTCTTGGAACTCTTGGAATTGCAAGAGCTTCTACTGCAGAGTTTTTAGGTTCTGAATTACTTGCTGACCTTTCTATTGGAACTGGAATTACTGTTGGGGCTAGTTACATTCCTGGAGAAATACCTAACTCCGGGGGGATAAAGATAGGAGAACTTGCTTCTGAACTTAGTGCAGGTATAACTTTTGAAAGGTTAGCTTCAGGAGCTATAAAAAAATTAGGTAGTGCTGCCCTTAAAGCTGAAGGCTCATTTGTAGAAAGATCTGGAAACATGGTAACTGCATTTAAAGTAGTTGGAAAAGATGTGGATGATGTTACTGCAGATACTTTAACTTCAAGCGGGTTTAAGATACTAAAAAATGATAATGGAGAAAAATTTATTATAGACACCAATAGCCTTGTTGATACAGTTGCTGAAGATCTTGGGCAAACTGAATTGGCATATCTAACAAAAGAAGCTACAAATAAAGCTCTTTACGAACGAATGGAATCTACACTTGACCAACTTGAAAAAAATATAGCAGCTCTTTCAAGAAACGAACTTCCTGAAGTTGCAGAGGTTTCCCAAGTTCTTCTTAAAAAAGGAACTAGTGTAGAACTTGCTTATGGGGGCGCTACCGTTAAAGGACTTATTGTAGACTCTGTTAATGCTGAAGGAAAATATGTTGTAAGTTTTACTAAGGATGGTCAAAATATAGTAGAAACAATGTCTGCAGACAAATTAAGAGAGATTAGAAATAGTGAAAGTTTAATTTCATATGGAGAAGTTGAAATGGCTGATGATGTGAGACAACTAATAAAAGAAAAGGATATGATGATTAATTATAAGATGGATGCGCAATGTGAATTCTTTTCAGGATGCAAAGCACTTGAAAATAGTCCTTTTAAAAACTGCGGATTTCCTGGAAATGCATGTGAATATCCGAGATGCAGAGAGTGTCCTCAATGGTTACAAAACAAATTGGGTTCATTTACTGGAAGTAAATAAATTTGAAAATTCAATTTAATCAGTATAATTTTGTTACCAGTAAGTACTAAAATTATTAGGAGAAAGGATATATATTAGCCGATACTCAATATAACATGACTAAAAAGCCAATTTTAGCTATTGGAATTTTAGGGGTCTTCTTATTAATAATTTCGTTATCTTTTGTTTCTGCTCTTTGCCGTGGAAGCAGTGGATATTATGGGGACTGTGATTTTGATTATAGTGATTATTATTCATATAAACCAAGTTATAATTTAGACTATTATCCAACTTATTATAGGCCGGTTTATTCAAATGATATTTTTAATGAGGAAGAAAATTCCTATTCGTATAATTACAACAGACCAAAATTGTTTGCAGGTTCATATGACAGATATACCCTTGCTAAACTAGATTATATGAATACTTATCATGGAAATTATTATGATACTGGATACAATGATTATGGATACAATTCAGGATATTTTTATGATGGTGCATCTCCTTACTATGGATATGGTAACTATGGTGGATACGGCGGTTACTATGGCGGATATGGATATTATGGATACTATTAGAAATCAAGATAAGAAACAACATAAAATAATTCATTGTCTGTTTTAAATGTTTTAAAATTCAAATTATTTCTTTGGAGCATAAGTTCAAACCATTTTCTATTTGGATAATTCATGGATTTTCTTGTTAAGGTTTTTGTTGCAAAACTAGCTACGATAAAGTTTGCTTTTTTATTTTTTAATAAATAGATGATTAGTTCTTCACTGGATTTGTGATTATCTTTATCAATCAAATCTATTACCTTAAACAAAAATACAATATCTGCAGAAGGCAGAGAAGAAAATAAGTTTTTGACTTTTTCAAAATCAAAAAGATTTAAAATTTGTGCCGTCCCCTTGAGTCCTTTATTTTTCATAATCTTAATGTAATCGTTAATATAAGCTATATCTTTTTCATTAATATCATATGAATAATAAGTCAAAGAGGGCAAGCCCATTAAGGGATATGAAAATATATTGAATCCTGCACCTAAATCGATAATTGTTTTGGGATTACTAGTTATTTCAAAAATTTGTTGGTAAATTTCTAGATAACTGTTTAGCCTTTCTTTTGTTGAAAGAGTTATTGACAATAATTTGTTTGTTACCGTCAAGTCATCTGGATTATTTTTTAATTCATTTAAATAAATAGCAATCTTGTTTTTCTTTTTGGTTTGAAAACTTGCGTAGGATTTATGCAATGAATTTCTTATCTCTTTAATATCTTGTTTAGTTATTTTTGTTAATTTATTTTTAGAAATATAATTTTTAATTTCAGGCAGGATAATCTCGTCGGATATTTCCGAATATTTTTTGTTTAATTTTACTTCAACTAATAATTCACTAATTAATTTGTTATTCATCGAATCAATAAGACTTGTTAATATAAAAATTCTCTTAAAAATTTAAAAAATAAAAAGTTTGAATATCTGGACTTTTTATTCTAAAAAAATCAAATGATTTTTTATCCTCGACAAGATCATAATATTTTCTAAAAAATAGAAAAGTTTATAAACCCAGATTTTTATCATATGATATCTTAAATATTTTATAAAAAAGATAAAACAAAAATGGCACAAATCAAACCAACAATGAATGTGGTATTCGTAGGTCATGTAGACCATGGAAAATCAACTTGCGTAGGTAGAATTATGTATGATTCTGGAGTTATACCTGAACAAGAAATGAAAAAGCTTAAAGAAGAAGCAGTTAGACAAGGAAAAGTTGGATTTGAATTTGCTTACGTTATGGATAAAGTTAAAGAAGAGAGAGAAAGAGGAGTTACAATTGATCTTTCTTACCAAAAATTAATTACACCAAAAAGACAAGTTACAATCATTGATGCACCAGGACACAAAGACTTTGTAAAGAACATGATTACTGGAGCTTCTCAAGCTGATGCTGCTTTCCTCACAATTGCTGCTAAAGAAGGAGTTCAACCTCAAACTAAAGAACACTTATGGTTACTTAGAACTATGGGAGTTCAACAAATTGCAGTTTCTATCAACAAAATGGATACTGTAGATTATAAAGAAGATGCATTCAATAAAGTTAAAGGAGAAATTTCTACATTGCTTAAAGGTGTTGGAATTAACCCTGAGAAAACAGTTTTCATACCAGTTAGTGGACTTATGGGAGATAATATTTTTAAAAAATCAGATAAGATGCCTTGGTATAAAGGGCCATCACTATTTGAACAATTAGACTTATTTGATGAACCAAAAAAACCAACTGATTTACCAATGAGAATGCCAATCCAAGATGTTTATGAAATTACTGGAATTGGAACTGTTCCTGTTGGAAAGATTGAAACTGGAATAATGAAAATCGGTCAAAAAATAAAGATTTTACCAGGAAGAAGTGGAAGAGGAGTTGATGGTGAAATAAAATCAATTGAAATGCACCATGAACAATTTACTGAAGCTTTAGCTGGATTTAATGTTGGAGTTAATATTAGAGGAATTGGAAAGAAAGATATTGCAAGAGGAGATGTTATCTGTGATGCAGCTAAACCTGCTACAATAGTTGAAGAATTCACAGCACAACTTGCAGTTATTAATCATCCAACTGTAATTGCAAAAGGATATACACCTGTATTCCATGTTCACACTGCTCAGGTTCCATGTCAATTTATAGAAATTGTTCATAAAATTGATCCAACATCAGGACAACCAATGCCTGGTAAAGTTGACTTTATCAAGAATGGAGATGTTGCAATAGTAAGACTCAAACCAATGGGTAATTTAGTTCTTGAAAAATCAAGTGTTAATCCACATATGGCAAGATTTGCTATAAGAGATGCTGGAGCAACAGTTGCTGCTGGTGTTTGTATGGATTTAATAGAGAAAAAGTTTGCTTAATTATTCTACTAGATTTTATTAAAACTTAAAATAAAAAGATTTTTAAACCATTTATTATGAGATAGTTTAAGTTATAGTAAATATAAAAGAGTTCTGATATAATTTAAGAAAATGACAAGAGATATAACATTTAGACTGAACATACCTGGATTTTCTCAATTGAAATTAGAAGGAGTAACCGGAGGTTCTGAAGCTGTTGACTTATCAAGAGCTGTTGAAATTATTGGACAAAGCCATAACCTAGCAATAAGAGAACCCTCTACAGTTCAAACAGTTATTGAAGATATGCTCACTGAAGTAAAACGAATAGGTTATAGTGGTAAAGACTATAATTTTTTAGTTGAAGTGGGAAAATACTTAGGATAAAATGGAAAGATATACTCATATACAAATGCCCCATATACAACTCTTAAGAATTATAGAGTTTGAAAAGATAGCTTCATTATTTCGTGATTCTGATAAAAGGCATGTTAGAAATCTTGTTGAGTTTTTAATAGATAAAAATTCTTCAGAATTATTCTTAGGGGGAAGTGTTATAGATCCAACTAAACCACTAGAATATGAAGATGTGGACTTACTAGCAGTTTATAATGAAGAACAAAACAGACTAAATGATTTTCAAAGACTTACAAAATATGGTCCAAAGAGAATAACTCCAACAGGAATTAATGCTCGTGAACTTCAAATTGGAAAATCAACTTATTTTGTAAAACTTAACAGTGGAGTTCAGCAATATTTAAACATGGACATTGATCAGTCTTTTTTACTTGAACCATTTAGAGAATCGCCTTCCCTCGGAGTTATTGCTTTTGGATCACCTATTGAGTTGTGTTTAAGCTCTAAAAATAAATTTGAACAAAAATATAAAAGGCTTGAATAAAATGAAATACCAAATACAAGAAGGCTATGAAGTTCCTAAAACATTAGACGAGAGAGATTTAAAATACCCAGAAACTCCTGGGATAAATAATGAATTCTTTGAAAGATTTAAAACCTGGGAACAGATAAGAGCTGAAAGATACAGGTGTTGAAATACATGCAAGACAAAAAAGCATTTCTTTTTATGTATCCTCAAAAAGATATTTTAGATTTTGAAATTAGAAATCATTCTTGGTCATATGATTTTTCTGAACTTCAGAAGGAATTTGAAGCAAGACTAAAAGCTACTGTGGGCAAGACTGGATTAAGAATGCTACAGAGGGAATATTCAGAAAAAGCTGCTCAATTATTCAGGCCAATTTATAGCCAGGCATTAAATAAATCTATTGACCTTAGATATAGAAAAAATGGATTTAGAATTTTTTATGCATTACTTAATGATGCTCAACTTTCAGAGACAATAACCTTGCATCCAGAAGACAGAGTTGTTTATACTGGAATGGATATAAAAACACATAGAACCCCTGATGCAAATGGAAATTATCCTTATCCAAGCGAAGATTTTATTTTAGATAAACTAGGAGAAATAACTAAACTTGTTGTATCTGGATTTCATTTAAATGATTGTGTACAAAGAGTAGCAAAAAGAGCATATGAAAGAAAAATAGATGTGCTTGTTGACGAAGAACTAACTGAATTATTTGGACATAATATTAGAAGGCCTGAATTTAATCCCCAGAGATATCCAAGTATTAATCTTTTAGAATTAATTGCGGATCCTGAATTTTTCAAAATTATAAATGAAAAAAGAAAGGAAAGACCCTGGCTTTATAACTGGCAGGAAGGAATATAAAATGAGAGACTCATATTTTATATATAAAGAAAATTATTATCATCCTGGTGAATCCTATTTCTATGACTTTCGAGAGGACCCACGACAACTTAGCGAAGAAGATGCTAATACTTCTGATGAGAGAGGACCATTTATAAGATTAAAACTTCTTGAATCTTTAGAAGAAGACTAGTTTTCTTAAACAGGGATAAAAATATTTATAAAGTCATCTTAATTCTTTTTTATATGAAAAAAGCAATGAATAATTTAACAGAAAGTTATTCTAGCTTTAGCTTCTTTTACTTTTGGTAAAATCCGGGATAATACTAAACCGGATTTGTATAATTCTTCTATTTTAGAAATATACTTCTCAGGTTAATATTTTTCTCGAGTGAAGTAAATGAAAGGTTTTAAAACATAAAATGACAGAAACACTTGAAGACAAAATGACTGAAGAAATATTTGATAATAATATTGCAGGATATGAAACTCTCCCTAGCCCTAAAGAACTTATGGAAGAAATCCCTTTATCAGGCAGGAATAAAAGATTTATTGCTAAATCTAGAAGAGAAATAGAATCTATATTTGATAAATCCGATAAAAGAAAAATTATAATTGTTGGACCTTGTTCTATTCATGATCCAGACACTTGTGTTAAATATGCCCAAGAAATAAAAAAGCTTTCAGATGAAGTTTCTGATGAATTTTTACTAGTCCTTAGAACTTATTTTGAAAAACCAAGAACAATTATTGGTTGGACAGGGCTTATTTATGATCCTAATTTAGACGAAAGTTATAAAATTGCAGATGGACTTAAAATGGCCAGAAGATATTTAAAAAATATTACTGAATTAGAACTTCCCTCTGCAACAGAATTTGTTGGTGCAATAGTTCCGCAGTATATTTCAGATATGATTTCTTGGGCAGCTATTGGAGCAAGAACAACAGAGTCTCAAGTCCATAGACAACTTGCATCTGGACTTTCTATGCCAGTCGGATTTAAAAATTCCACATCAGGAGATATTGGAGTTGCAGTGGATGCTGCAAAATCTGCAAGGTATGCTCATAAGTTTATAGGAATCGATGTTAATGGAAGTGCTTCGGCAGTTCAAACTTGTGGAAATAAATATTCTCATGTAGTTCTCAGAGGAGGGAATGGAGTTCCTAATTGCAAACCTGAACTTGTTTCTCAAACTTTACAATTACTAGATAATGCAGGAATTTCAAGAAATGTTATTATTGATTGCAGTCATGGAAACTCTGATAAAAAATATGAAAAGCAAGAAGAAGTTGCATATGCCGTGATGCAACAAATAATTAATGGGAATAAAGACATAACAGGGATTATGCTAGAATCTTATCTTTATGAGGGCAAACAACCTTTCCCAAAAAATCTTAAAGAAAGAATGACACTCAAAAAAGGTGTTTCTATTACCGATGGATGTATTTCACTTGAAACTACTCAAAGAGTTATTAGAAAATGTTATGAACTGTTAAAAAATTCTAAGAATTAAATAACAAAATAAAAAATTAAGATTATTTTAAAACTAATTCGAACTCATTTAGAAAATAAAATTGGTTTTTAAACTTTGTTCTCTTCGGGAATATAATAATTTTTTGATAAAAAACTTTAAATACCCTCTTTATAATATAAATTCATAAAAAAATGAGGTTAAAAAAATGCCTGAAGAAGATTTTGATGAAGAAGAGCTTTTAGAAGCGCTTGACGACTTTGAATCTAATGATGACGATTAATTTTTTATTTTCCCGAAAAAACTCAAAAGTTTTTACGGCGCCAAAAATCAGAGTTATAGACTTTTTATTTACAGTTGATTTTTGAGCGTTTCTTTTTTCTATTCAATTATTAAAACGGTTTCAGCTTATTATTTAATGTTAAATTAGTGATTAATCACACTCATCTAGCTATCCGAAAGTTTTATAAATCTATAATTAGTCAAATTAGAATATTAAGAAGTAGATAATTAGAAATTATCAATCACAATCACGTTCATATTTAATTTTTAAAGAACAATATAAAGAGAGCTAAAAGATTAGAATAAGCGAGATTAGAGGAGAATAATAGAAAAAGTCTATTTCTTTGTAAACTAGATAATAGTTTAAAACATGATAAAATGGCAAAAATCTACAAGATTTTTAGCTGTTTAAATTTAAAAAACACAAACAAAATTCAAACATGGCAAAAATATCACCAGTATCAATAAAATACATAATTCATGCTAAATTCGAGGCAGAAGGAGCAATAGAAAAACCAGATCTAATCGGAGCTATATTTGGACAAACAGAAGGACTTCTTGGTGAAGATTTGGAAATGAGAGAACTTCAGAAATCTGGAAAAATTGGAAGAATTGAAGTAAATACAGATTATGAGGGTGGAAAAACTACTGGAGATATAGAAGTTCCTAGTGCAATGGATAAAACTGAAACAACAATACTTGCTGCTGCACTTGAAACAATTGAAAGAGTAGGTCCGAGTGATACTAAAATAGTTGTTGAGAGTATAGAAGATGTAAGGGGAAGTAAAAGGGATTATATTCTTGAAAGAGCAAAAAAACTTATGGAACAACTTGGAGATTCTAAAACTGACCTTGGTGAGTTTACAGAAGAGATAAAAGAATCTGCAAAAGTGGCAAGAATGCAAACATATGGTACTGAAAATTTACCTTGTGGAGACCTTTCAGGGGATGAACTTATAATTGTTGAGGGCAGAGCTGATGTTGTTAACCTTCTTAAAAATGGAGTTAAAAATGTTATTTCAATGAATGGCTCAAAGCTCCCTGAAACAATAAATGAACTGACTAAACAAAAAAAAGAAGTTATCTTGTTTGTTGATGGAGATAGGGGCGGAAACTTAATAATCAAAAATGTTGTTGAAAATGCAAAAATAGATTTTATTACTATGGCTCCTGAAGGAAAAGAAGTTGAAGAATTAACAGGAAAAGAAATACTTCAAGCACTTAGAAAAAAAGTAAGTGTTTCAGAATATTCTGGAGAATCTAGGACCAGGGGAGTAAAAAGATATGATAGAGGATATGAGAGAAGGGCAGAACCAACTTATGCTGCTCCAGCTACACCCACTCCAAAAAAAGAAAGAAAAGTTAAAAAGATGACTGCAAAAGAAAAAGAAACTATAAAGGCAGAAGTTGAAGAATTAATTGGAACAAAAGGAGCTGCGATATTCAATGAAAAATTAGAACTTACAAGAAAAGTTCCAATTGGAAGACTCATAACACTTAGACTTGAAGAAGAACCTTATGTTATTGCGATTGATGGAACTGCTACTCCAAGACTAATTGAAGCTTGTGAAGCACTTAACTGCCATAATTTAATTGCTACTAATTTTGTATATGCAGATACTGATATTAATTTAGTCAGTATGTAATTTCTGAGCAGATTTTTAATAAAAAAAACATTTAAATAGGAATAAATACTCCTAATTAAATGAAAAAGGATGTGAATGATTTTAGCGAGCCTAAAACAGACTTGTTTAGTAAGAGAAATTTAATAATTATAACTTTTCTTGTATTATTTATCACACTTACAATTTATTTTTTATTTTTTCAAGTAAAATCCTGTAAAGATACTCAATGTTTTATTGATTCAATGAATAATTGTGATAAATCATTATTTGTAAAACAAGATACAAATGCAGATTGGGTTTATACAATTCTTGGAAATGGAAATAGAGACTCTTGTATTGTTAAAATTCAGCTATTAAGACTCAAAACTGGTTCTGTTGAAAGTGAAAAACTTGAAGGAGAAGATATGATCTGTGACATTAAAAAAGGAAATAATGAATATCCTGAAAGAGATTTAACTAAATGTACTGGAAAATTAAAAGAAGATATGCAGGAACTTATTATACAAAGAATGCATAATTATATTATTGAAGTCATTGGAGAAGTTAAGCAAGGATTTTCAGAAATTTAATAAAATATTTAAATAAAGGATTTAACTATATATTATGAAAAAAGGGGATGTAAAGGCGCAAAGTGGAATACTAGTGGTGGTACTTTTAATACTTCTAGTTATTGTTGGCATTGTTATTCTCTGGAATGTTGTTATGTTTACACTTAAAGGTGGAAGCGAACAAATTGGAATTGACCAGTTTCTTCTTAAAGGAACCCTAAAATATTTTATAGGAGATTCTCCAACTGATCACTCAATAAATGTTTCAGTAACTCGTGGAACTGGTGTTGCAGATATTAAAGGAGTTAAATTAATATTTAATTTTGCAGATGGAAATTCAAGGGATTATCTAAACAAAACAGTTTATCCAAAAGAACTTGAAACAATAACCTATGCTATTTCAAATAATACACTCAATGTTGCAGACTTTTCAACTCTTGCTCAAATTTCTCTTTATTATATTGTTGTAAGTAATGGAAAAGAAAGTTATACAGTAAAACTTGATACTCAAAATGGACCTAGTGCAGGAAGTATGAATGCTGCTGGCGGCAGTGGAGAAATTATTTCTGTTCCAACTAATTGTACTCAGGCTAGTGAATGTAATGATAATAATATATGTACAACAGATACATGTACTGCTGGAGCTTGTAATAATGCTGCAAATACACTTGGTTGTGATGATGGTAATCCTTGCACTACTAATGATGTTTGCTCGGCTGGAACTTGTACTGGAGGAACTGGATGTGGAACTCAAACTTGTTGTACATCTGGATGTATAAATCAATTAACTGACAATAATAATTGTGGAAGCTGTGGAAATAATTGCACTGCTCAAGGAAAAACATGTTTGAATGGAATATGTGTAGTTGGACAAGCTAAAACTTATCTAAACTTTACAACATGCGGAGCAACAGGAAGAATTGGACCCACACAAGCTCAATGTAATACAAACTATACTGGAACAAGCCTTGCTGGAAAAGTTACTGTCATTGGAGGATTCCAATACTGGACTATTCCAGATGGAGTTACTTCAATTACAATAGAAGCAGTTGGTGCAGCAGGTGGTGCAGCTGACAGTCCTAAATCTCCTGTAGGAAGAGGTGCAAGAATAATTGGAACATTCACAGTTACTCCTGGTGAAGATTTAAAAATTCTTGTTGGACAAAGAGGAACTCGTATATCTTCAGGTAATTCTGGAGGGGGCGGTGGCTCTTTTGTAACTGATACTGGAAACAGCCCATTAATTATAGCTGGTGGAGGTGGAGGACAATATACTGACCAATCTTCTACATCTGGTTCACATGCAACAATTACCACTTCGGGAAATAGCAGTGGATGCTCTGGAGCAGCAGGAGGCTCAAATGGAAATGGGGGCGGTGGATGTGGATCTTCTAATGGGGGAGTTGGAGGCGGAGCAGGACTAAACGGAAATGGAGGCAATGGTTATAATAATTATGCTCGTGGAGGTGTATCATTTGTTAATGGAGGGACTGGAGGAGACTCGGGTTATGGAAGTTTTGGAGGATTTGGTGGCGGTGGATCTTCTTATGGAAGTGATTGGGGTGGAGGTGGTGGTGGAGGCTACTCTGGAGGTGGAGGCGGATATAGAAGTCTAACTAATGGTAATGGTGGTGGTGGTGCTTCTTATAATAGTGGAACAAATAAAGTTATGGTCACAGGATTTAATTATTACCAAGGAAAAATTAATATTATGTATTAATTTAAAATCTCCAAGAGTATTTAATTAAAAAAAAGCAGGTATAAGTAAAGTATACCTAGGTATACTTAATTATTCTTTATCTTTTTATATTCGATAAAAATAATTAGACCAAGTTTAGAGAAATAACATAAATTTATTAATATTAACTGCTAGCTATTAAAATAAAAATGGGAATAAAGTTAGGTGAAAATAAGAAAGTTTATTTTGGTCCTGCGGGCCTAGGGTCTGTAAAAGAGGCGATTTCAAATTTAGAAGAATATCACAAGCTGGGTTTATCTGCTTGTGAAATTGCATTTACTTACGGAGTCTATATTCATAATGATAAAGATGCTACTCAAATTGGTAAAGCTGCACAAAGACTAGAAATAAAATTGTCTATTCATGCTCCCTATTATATTAATCTTAATTCAAAAGAGAAAAATAAGATTGAAGAGAGCAAGAAAAGAATTCTTGATTGCTGTAGGGTGGGGGAAGTGCTCGGAGCTTACCGAGTTGTATTTCATGCTGGTTTTTTTGGTGGAATGGACAAAGAAAAAACTTATGAAAACATAAAAAAAGGAATTAATGATATTATGGATGAAATAAAGAAAAATAAATGGAAGATCAAAATTGCTCCTGAGACAATGGGGAAAATCAATGTTTTTGGCTCTATTGAAGAAATCTCAAGACTTGTAGAAGACACAGGATGCAGCTTTTGCATTGATT
Organism: Candidatus Pacearchaeota archaeon; assembly: GCA_041656875.1. Lineage (GTDB taxonomy): Archaea > Nanobdellota > Nanobdellia > Pacearchaeales > GW2011-AR1 > ARS1285. The sequence goes on along the minus strand of JBBACR010000013.1, from coordinate 11,825 downwards.
TTGCACATATTCTTGCAAGGGATAAGCAGATTGATTACAAAAAGATAAATAAATTATTTGGACAGCAGAGTGAGTGGCATTGTCATTTTTCAGGTATTGAGTATGGTGAAAAAGGTGAAAGAAAACATATTAAGACCCCTAAGGAAAAATTAAAGGAATTAATTATAAATTTGCCCAAGGATAAAAAAATAGTTATAATTAATGAAAGTCCAGATATGATTAAAGATTCAATTGAAGGACTAAAAATTTATGAGAAGCAATAAAATTTAATTTTATTATTTATTAAACTGATTTCATTTTCTTTTTTATTATTTGTCCCCTTTTTATTCTCCGATCAATATTTATTAATATTCTTTGGGCCTTTTCAGGAGTCTTTTTACAAGTGTTTAATATGTAAAAAACCTTGTTTAGAACATCATTAAAGCTTTCCCTTTCATGTTCTTTTAGCTTTCCAAGTCTTTGCCTTGTTTCCGTCGAGATCTTTATAGTAGTTACTTTTTCCATTCCAAGGTATACCTGGGTATACTATATAAGCTTTTTGCTTTTTGTACTTATTACTTAGTTACTACAATACCGAAATGTTTATAAAGTATTTTTAGGTCATATTATTAACTAAATTTACACAAAAGCCTAAGATGAAAAACAAAGCAATATTGGTTTCTTTTATAGCATTTTTAGCTATAGCTTTCGTTTTAACTACAGTTATGGCAACTGATATGGTTACTATCACAGAAGTGAGAGTAAACGGTATTGTTGCTAGTAACTCGGCATCAACTATTGCTGGAGAAGTATCTGATACTGTTCCAGTAGAAGTTGAATTTACAGCAAACAAAGATGTTTCTGATGTGAGAGTTAGAGTATCTATTGAAGGATACAAAGAAGACGTATATGAATCTACACCTAGATTCCATATCGTTAATGGAAGCAAATACGTAAAAAGATTTGCTCTAACACTTCCTTCAACTATGGACTTAGACGAACTTACAGAAAGATTATCTTTAGATGTTAGTGTTACTTCAAAAGACGAAGATGACGTAGAAGAGAATTATGCAATTGAAATGCAAAAGGATCTTTACAGTCTTAATATCTTGTCTATTGACGCACCTAACAAAGCTGTTGCTGGAAACACAATCGCACTTGACGTTGTTCTAGAGAACAACGGCAATTCAAGACTTGACAATACATATGTTAAGGCTTCAATTCCAGAACTAGGCGTTGAAAGGACTGTTTATTTTGGAGATTTATCTCCAGTTGAACAAGACACTTATGACAACATAAGAAATACAAACAATAAAGTTATGTATTTGTCTATACCCAAAAACGCTGTTCCAGGAACATACAACATACAAGTAGAAGCATATAACTATGATACAAGTGTTGTTGCAAAACAGAAATTAGTTGTAGAAGGCGTTAGTTCAGGTATTTTATCTGCTAGCACATCTAGAACAGTTTCAGTTGGCGAAGAAACAACATTTAATGTTGTTTTAGTTAATCCAAATGATAGAATGGTTGTTTATTCGTTAACACCAAGTCAATCAAATGGGTTAATAATTGAAGTTTCAGAGCCGATTGTAACAGTAGCTGCTGATTCGAGCAGAACTGTACAAGTTAAAGTAAAAGCTACAGAAAGCGCTACAGAAGGTACACATGTTGTAACTGTGAACGTTAATACAGAATCAGGCCTTGAGAGAAAAGCTGATTTCACATTGAATGTGGAAAAAGCAAGTACATCAACACCTATAGTGAATACTGGAAGCGATACTGTATTGATATTAACTGTTATACTTGTGATTATTTTCGTGGTACTTTTAATAGTGCTAATAGTACTATTAACAAAGAGACCTACAGAAACTGAAGAATTCGGAGAAACAAGTTACTACTAATTTTTATTTTTTTTATTTTTTTATATCTTGTTTTTCTTTTTCTTCTTATATTTAAGAGTGTGATAAATAAATTTTTTAGAGAATATATCTAATTCTATAAGATATGATTTCAATTTAAATGATATTTGCGATTATATAGTTGGAGTTATATAAACAGTTATAAACCTGAAATCGTCTTAAAAAAGCATGAATAGATTTCATAAAACTTTAATTGCAGGAGCAGGAGTTCTAGCTTTATTTGCAAGTGGATATACTGGATACAAATACCACGAAGAATTAAATCCCCCTGTTATAAATACGGTTGTAGATTCTAGTTTGAGATTTCAAAATGAAGAACTAACAAAACAAATTGACCAATTAAAGACTGATTATTCTTCACTTAATATAGAAAAAATAAAAGCAGATACTCAAACTGCTCGAGCTGAGGAAAGGGAAGCACATGCAAGAAAAGACCTTGCTATGAAGCCTTATGAGCTTGAAAAAACCAATAAAGCGCTTGAAGCAAGAGTTAGCATACTAGAAGGTGAAAAAACATCTCACTCGGCAATTGATGCTGCAACAAAGGCTAAATATGAAGTAAAAATTGCAGAAATTGAATTAAGAATTGCTCAAAAAGATAAATCTATTGCAGGGCTTGAAGCACAAATAGCTGTCAATGGAGCTCGTGAAGAATGGTTTAAAGCTCAATACGAAAAAGTACTTGCCCAGGAAAGAACATATAGAGCAAAGCTTGAAAAAAAGCTTATTGAAACTGGGATTGAATATCGGAATATAAGAAATTAAAACCGAGTTATAATTCTAAAATTATTTAACAGGGACGTCCGAGTGGACATGCTTGAGGGGCTTCTCCATCATTTGGACTTTCATGTATAGATCCCCTATTATTTAAAATTGGAGGCTCAATAAACTTGTCGAGATTAGGTACAGTTTCTCCTTTTGTAGAGATTACTCTTATATTTTTGTTATTTTCAATATAATGATATCTTGTTCCGCTTGAAATCATTATTTTACCTCCATCTAGATACTCTATCCGCTTTTCTGCAGCAGAGATAGTTTTAATGGGATAAAAATCATAAGTTTTACCATCTGAAGATTCAGAATTTGGATTTTCATAAAGTTCCATTTCTCCAGGACTTTTTAATTTAGCAGAGTAAGAATTATCCCCGTTTTTAATTGTTATTTCAGACCTTGGGTCAAAAGATATAGAAGGGTCATTACCTAAACTATCATATAAATATGTACCCCCGGTAAAAGTAAGAGTTCTTGTATTTGGAAAAGAATTGTCTGTTTTTCCAGAAGGTTTGTATTCTACTGCTAGGTTATAATTTGATTCTTTAGGCATTTCAAAAACAGGGTTTCCGGGATTAAACTTTAAATTAACCTGTGATGAAGGAGCTAGATTAAAATCAATTTCACTAAACGGAATATAAGTTTCTTTTCCATTTGAATCTTTTCCAGTTGCACTATCTCTAAAAAATAAGGTATCTCCTGCAATAGGGCTTGAATCTAAAACTTCACCATCAGGTGAAACAGTTGAGGGACTTGAAAATCTTAAGAATAGGTTTTGAGATTCTAAGTCTATGCCATTTATTGCTGCTTTCCCTTGAAAATATACTTCTTCGGATCCGCTTACAGGATTCTTAGATTCATAATAAAGAGCTTCTCCACTAAATGTTATTCCGGAATTTGCCAGTTCAAAATATCCGCTTGGAGTGTATTTAACACTTAGGTCCACTACAGACTCACTATGACCTGTTTCAAATGGAAAATAAATACTTGATCCTTCTACAGGTTTAATTGTCACTTCTGAACCCTTAAAATCAACTTCAGAACCTTTTGATATTTGAAATTCATTGTTATACATCTGATAAGAAACATAATTAATATTGTCCTCCCTAAACGGAGGAAGTTCCTCTTGAGCTTCAGCCACGGCAAATGGATTATTTGCAATATTATTTCCTGCTAATTGTTCTGACTCTGAATTACATTGAGTAGTACTACAAACCCCGATTCCAGAATTTTTTGGTTTTCCTAAATCTTTAATGCCTTCAGAACTTTTTTTTATTTCTGAATTAAAATCATATTTTCCTTTAACTTTAAATTTTGCTTCAATTAATTCTCCATTTTCATTGAAAGTTAAAGTTCCACCGGGCTCTATTTCATTAAAATTATATTTAGGTTGGTCAATTGTTTTAGGATTACCATTATCGTCTGAATATTTTATTTTACCTTCCATGTTAAAATCTGTTTTTGTAGTTATTTTTATTTCTCCATTCTGTTTTGTGATTATTGCATTTTCTAGGGATATTTCGGTTTTCTGTTTTATCGCAGAATCCACTCCTGAAGAAGAGGGAAATAAATCCTGTTTATCAAATGGTTGCTTATCCCCTACAACAATTGTTTCTTTTTTTTCATTAAGGCTTTTTGTATTTAGGCTAGATGAAGAAGATGCTGAAACAAATATCGCAAATATAAACAAAGTTAAGATAGATAATACAACTAAAGTCAAAATAAATTTATTTGAGGTCATAAGCAAACTGGTAAACCAGAGTATTATTATTTATTTTTGTCCTGTTATCAAGGATTATAAAAATGATTGTTTGTTTGTCCAGATAATTGATTTCAAAATAAAAATCATTTTTTTCTGCAATATTATTTATACAAGTAAGACAGACAGATTTTGTATGATTTAATTGCTGAGTCATAAGCTCTAATATAGATGCGTATATAACCGGAAATCTTGATGTAATTTCTGTCTGAAAATTTTCAACATAATAGGTTTTGCTTTCTTTAATTATGCTCAACGGATACTTAACGCTAAATAAAATACTATCTTCCTGAATTTTTGAAATTGTTTTTATTTTCTTACCAGTTATATTAAAAGATTCCAAATTTTTAAAATCGTTTATACATTTTTTTAAGTTTTCATCAATATAAAGAGAAAGTTGAGTTTCAATATCTTTTTTAGAGGGGGTGTAAGACTTATCCTCATAAAAATAATAAGGAATATTATTAGTATTTAGTTTAGGTAGGCTGTAATATCCTCCTTTTTTAGAAAGTTCATAAACTGCATTTTCTCCAGTTTGTTTTATACAATCTTCTACAAAAGAATATACTGGCACTAGCTGAGGATTAATATCTTCTTTTGAAAAATCATTTGAGCTTGACCTAGAAACATAGTAAGTTAGACCTCCAGCAAATAACATAACTCCAAGAATTATAAAAATAGTTATTTGAGCCTTTTTTCCTCTTTTCATAGAATCGATAACAATTTATAAGTTTTAAATCTTTCTTGTTTACACTTCAAGGCTTAGCACCTTAGAAATACCTTCCTGCATAAATCGATTCTTCGAATCGAGATAATAATAGCTAATTTCTCAAAAGTAAATTTTGAGAAATTGATAAAATACATACAATTACACTTCAAGACTCAAAACCTTTGATATTCCTTCCTGCATACTTATTCCATATATAATCGTTGAAGATTCTGAGATTATTGAATCATTATGAGTAATTATAATATACTGGCCATTTTTCATATGTTTTTTTAATAGATAAGCAAGTTTTTCTGAGTTTCTTCTGTCAAGTGCCGCATCAATCTCATCAAAAATATAAAAAGAATAAGGTCTAAACTCTTGAATCGCAAATATAAGTGAAAGAGCAACAAGAGTTTGTTCTCCTCCTGAAAGAGAGGTAATATCAAAATATTTACCAGCCCCTACCTTGACAATAATATTAAGTCCCCCATTAAAGACTTCTTTTTTGTCCTCTGCTTCAAGAGTGACTATTCCTTTTACACTTAATTGTGAGAAATTTCTAGAGAATAATTCATTTATCTTTTCTAAGGTCTCAAGAAATGCTTTCTTTTTCTTTTTATCTATTTGAGAAATAACATTTAAAATCTCTTCTTTTTCTTTTCCTAATTGGTCCACTTTTTCTTTTATTTTATCGTATTCTTCTTTTATACTATCATAAACTTCAAGTGCTCTTAAGTTAACATTTCCAATTCTTGATAAAATACTTTCACTTTCAGATAATTTCTCCCTTAATTTTTCCAAGGAAAGGGAAATAAATTCGACTTCTCCAAATTCTCCTAATTCTTGAGTTAAGGTTTCTTTTCTTGCACTGATTTGAGCTTTTGTTATCATTAGGTTATTGTTCTCGTTTTCAAGCATTCTTTTTTCGTTTTGTTTATGCATCACATCAGACTCAAACATCCTAACCTTATCCTGAATTTCATTTTTCTGTTCGAACATTTTTTGATATTTTCTTTTAAGGATCTCAGCTTGTTCTTCTTTTTCCCTAACGATTCCTTTATTTTTTTCAAGACCCTCGTTAATTGTTTTTAATTGTTCTACAATATCTTCATGATCCCTTACATTCTGTTTAATAACTACCTTTATTCTTTCAAGTTCCCTTTGTTTTGTAGTTATCTCAGTTCCAAGATTTCTTTCTTCTGTTCTTTGAAGCTCGTTTACTTCGAGTTTTAAATTTTCATATCCCTCTTCGCTCATTTTAATTGTTGCAAACTTAGTTTCAAGACCTTTCTTTTTTGTCTCTAAATTTTTGAATTCTTCTTCAAATAATTTTATTTGTTCAGAATCTCTGCTTAATTGTTGCTTCTTATCATTTATGGTTTGTAGTTTTACAAGGTCTAAATTTCTTTGATTTGTTTCAAGAGACTCTCTTGCAATAGATTCTTTTAATTCTTTTAATTTTAATTTTAACTCGTTTATTTTAGATTCTGAACTAACTATTATCTCTTTTGAATTATTGATATCGGCATCAGATTTATTTATTACCTCAGTTATATGCTCCTGAGTCATTTTTGTTTTACATAGGGGGCAGATATCTAGCTTTGAAACCTGGGATTTTATTTTTTCTGCTTCATTTATTATTTGATGTTGAATTGCCCCGGTTTTTTCAGTTTCTATTATTTCCAATTCCAAACCAGAAATAATTTCTTTATTTGTTTCAATTGAATGTTTCAATTGAATCAAACGATTGGTTGAATCTTCAATATTATCTTTTATCTTGATTTCTTTTTCTATTTGTTCAATCTGATTAAGTATGAAATTGGATTCGTTTTTTAATCTTTGAATTTGTTGGCTTTTATCATTTATTTGAGATTCTATTGAAGAAAGATTGGATTTTAAAAGATAATACTGCCTTTTTACCTCCTCATATTCTTCAAGTTTTGCTTTTTTTGTGTCTAGTTCTTTTTTAGTATTTTTCCCTCTTTCCTGAGACATCAACTCAATTTCGCCTTCAGAAGTTTTTATTGACTGTTCGAGTGCAGCTTTTCTTCTTTCAAGTTCAACTAATTGATTTTCAAAATTCTCTTTTCTTGCTATCATTCCTGCAATCTTTTGCTTTAAACTTGAAATTTCAGTCAAAAGAGTATCTTGTTCAAATCCTGAAGACTTTTGAATTGTCTGAGAAATATTATTTATTTTATCATTTAATATATTGATTTCATTTTGAACTTTTATTATTTGTTCTTCCCTTTTTTTTATTTCTTTATTTTTAGTTTCAATTTGACTAGTGTTTTCTTTTAATTCACTATCTTTTTCCTGAAGATATTTGTTGAGTATTGAGGCCTTGCATCTTTTTTTTGTTTCTTCTAACTTTTTAAATTTTAAAGCTTCTTCTCTTTCATTTTCCAAATTTCTTAGATAATTTGTACGTTCTCTTAAAATTGCATTAATCTGTTTTATTTTTTCTTCTGTTTTTTCGAGTTCTTTTAAGGACTTTTCCTTTCTCATTTCATAAATTGAAATACCTGCTACTTCTTCTACTACTTTTCTTCTATCTTCAGGAGGCATTTTAACAAACTTTTCAATTTCTCCTTGAAGAATAATATTAAACCCGTGGGGGTCTATTCCTGCCTGACCCAAGAGTTCTAAAACTTCCTGTCTTGTTTTTGTTTCATTATTTATTCTGTAAATACTTTGACCATTTTTTTTAACAATTCTCCTTATTATTATTTCATTACTTTCCAGGGCAAATGTTTTTTCAGAGTTATCAAAAATAATTTCTACATAAGCCTCATTTGCTCCCTTGTAATCTTTATTTCCTGAAAAAATCAAATGAGAGGCTTTTGCAGCCCTCATACTTTTAATTGATAACCTTCCAAGAACAAAGCAAAGTGCATCTGTAACATTAGACTTTCCAGAACCGTTTGGACCCACTATACAGTTCATATGTCTATCCATATTTATCTCGGTTTCTCTTGCAAAAGACTTAAATCCCTTAATAGATAGTTTTTTTATGTATGTCATTTTTTGAAGTTATAGTTTAAAATGAGATACCCTAAAAATCTCTGATTTTTTATGTAAGTCATATAACTCTCCTTTTTATATTATTAACCAACGAATAGGTGTTTTTAAGTATTATTATCAAAGATTTAAATTAATCTTAGGATAGAATTTAGCCCTTTTAGTAAAGTTTTTAAACAGTCTTTACTTACTCGTGGTATGAAGAAGCAACTACATGTTGGTGCAAAATGGCAATTTAGATTTGGAGCTTATGCTACAATGTTATTTGTAGTTCTTTTTTTTGGATGGATACTAGGTTTTGCGTTTGTTGGTGCTTCAAAGGCATTATTTGATGCAAGTGCGGTTAATACTATAATTATTGGAATTGTTTCATTTATTGTGTTTTATATTGTTATTGCAATAATAATTGGAGAAATATATGCAAGAATGGCTTATAACAGATGGTTCTATGAATTTACAGAAGAACAATTAAGAATTGAAAGAGGAATTATATGGAAAAAATATTCAAATATACCTTATGAAAGAGTTCAAAATGTGGATATAACCAGAGGGATAATCGCTAGAGTTTGTGGATTTTCAACTGTAAATATCCAGACAGCAGGTCTTTCATATTCACCTAAAGGGGGCATGACTGTAGAGGGTTATATTCCTGGCGTCCCAATACAAGAAGCAGAACATATAAGAGAATTTGTTATGAAGAAAATAACAAAGAAAGGAAGAAATCAGGGCCTTTAAACGTAGAATTAGTTAAATAATATTAATACAACTTTTTTTGTTTTGAGTCATTTGCTATTGCAACTTTTTTATATGTTGACCAAGAATGTCTAAATATTTCTGGATACTTATTCCAATTTTCCTTTAAGAAATTTTGAGTAACTGCATTTGCAGGATAACCTGGACCAGTATTACCATATTTTTCTTTAATCTTATCCATTTCTTCTTCCCTTCTTACTTTTGCTAGAATTGATGCTGCAGAACAAATTGGATAGTTAAAATCAGCTTTATGTTCTACTATATATTTTATGTCTTTTTTATTTACTAATTTTTTTATATGATCTTCATATTTCTGAGGAATTGGATGAGGACAATCAATTATCACAACATCAGGATTAAAGGAATTAATAATCTCTGCCTGATGTTTTGCTTCTAGCCAATTTAGATTCATATCATTACCAATTGATTCTACTGCTGCATCTATCTCTTGGGGTGAGACTTCAATTACTTTATATTTTGCAATACTTGTTATTGATTCCCAAAGTTCCACTCTTTTTTTCTGAGTTAAAAGTTTTGAATCTTTTACTTCTCCAAGAAGTTTTTCATCACCCTCTTCAATCAAAGCTCCTGCAATCATTAAAGGACCGATTACAGGACCTCTCCCTGCTTCATCAATTCCAAGTACTTTTACCATTTTTATAATTATTAATAGAACTTTATAAAATTATACTAAAATGAGTTGATCTTGCTTCGCAAGATAACCTTTTAATCTTACTCAACAATTAGTAATTTTAATCCAGAGTGAATCTGATTTAAAATTGATTATTTTTGATGAATTCATTTCACTCAGAAATAAGCATCCATACCTACTTTTACATCGAAATGTATAAAATTAAAATGATTTAAATTCAGCCTGATCTTTTTCAAATTGTTCAGAATATTTATATTCAAGCATTAAAAGAGGCAGTTTTGGAATTGTTCTTCCAAGTCCTTTTGCACATTGATAACAAACCCCTTTTAGTAAATGGTCAACTTCCTGTGGATAAAATGTTACGGCGGGTTTTATTTGATTTGTTTTATTAGTATGTGCAAAGATTAATTCATTAGAAGGCCCGATATACATGCCATAACTACCATGTGATTGCATACAAAGTTGGTAAAGGCAAGGCTGTTCTGCAACCATATTTTCATCTAGTTGAGGCAAAGGATACATAAAATGCGATAGTAAAAATCTTGGGCTTTCTCCAATACCTCCACTAAATCCTAAACATTCTGTTGCAGCTCCAATTGTATGACCTAAAGATCTTGTATAGTCAATAAGTCCCTGTGCTTTATTTTCAAGCATTTCAGATTTAAGATTTAATTGGTCAACATATTTTAAGAGTCCAACAAATAAACTGCTTTCTGTTGAGTGATATGCACAAACCGCAGTCCGGTCTTCATCAAATTCAGGCCTATAGGAAACTTGTGCTCCTGCAGGATCAAAGGTTTTATCAGGAGTTATATCAGTTCTATAAATCCTTAAATCCAGATTCATATCTCCAGTTATACTGCTTTCAAAAGTTCTATTATTATGTGAAGAAACCCAAACATATCCAGGTCTAAACTCCCTATGACTCTCATTCCAGATTGCTGCTCCAAAGCTCCCAACAAAGTCATTAATTGAAGAAAACCCAAATCTTTGATAATCCCAAAGTTCAGTAGGTTTTAGTATCACTGAAGCAAGCCAACCAGTCATTAAATAATAGTCTTCACATTCTGCTGGACTTATTATAATTTTCCCATTTCTTTCAACTCTCCAGGGATTCTTATCAAAATCTGAAAATGCCCCTGTTAAACTTTGCTGGAAAGGCTTCCTTTTTTGTTCAGGAAGGACATTAAAAAAACCTTCATTATCCATTTCTTTTATAGCCCCTATAACTTCTTCTTTGCTAGTATATCCACCCACATAAGGAAGTCCATTTTCAGTTTTTTTAACTGCTTTTATTTTGTCCAAAAGACCACTTTTTTCTAATTTTTCCTGTGCATCTGGATATAGAATGTAATCAAATCTCATTAACCAGATTATAGAAGAATTGTTTTTAAGAATTTGTATGCCTTAATTGCTATTTTATTAAATTTTTGAGTGAGTTTATAAATATAGATGAAAAAGGTTTATAAACTAAAATTATTGCATGAAAATGAAAATGTTAAAATCAACTTTAAGAATATTCAGGTATCATCTAGCTAGTGTTAAATATAATTATTTTGATGATAAAACCCCTAGAGAAGAAGTTTTTTTAGAACAAATTGGAAGAAATGGTGTAACTCTTCCTGCACTTAATCAACATCTTGATAGGGCAGGGTTTCCTTATTCTATAGGGAGATTTCCTGATATATTATCAAAACATGATGGTCTAATTGATAGAATAACTAGTTCATTAAGAGATTTTCATCTTGTCCCTGAACATCAATCTTTGCCATATGAAGAAAGAAAGAAAACTCTTTTTGATTATGTATCTGAAGAACTATCTGAAAGTTTGGCATTAGACCCCAAAGTATTTGCTCAATATAGGATTGATAATAGATTTAGAATGAGCAGAGCGATTTAATTTATGTGAAGAATTTCTAGTAGTTAACTTTATAAGGGTTTTAACGCTGTTTTTTATAGAGATAAGAATTTTAAAATATCCACTTATCTTCAAGTTCTTCTAAAAAGAACTTAAACATCCAGAAAATTTTGATAAATTTTCTGTCTGTTAAATTCCAGAGGAATTCAACATAGCGGGGTAGAGAAGCCTGGAGTTCTCGCCGGGCCCATAACCCGGAAGTCGCATGGTTCAAATCCTGCCCCCGCTATTTTTATTTTTTAAAATAGAATTTTACGAAGATATCTTTATTTTACTTACTATAAATCTGACATATAAATCTTTAAAAGCCAATTTTGACTCTGATTTTAATGAGTAGTTAT
>JBBACR010000012.1:0-30521 GCA_041656875.1 Candidatus Pacearchaeota archaeon | reverse complement strand
TCTGATGGTTATGATACATGCTCACCTGGAAACCCTGGTGATGATGGAAAACAATTAGATTGTAATGATAATAATTTTAATGTTCATCCAAACGCAGTTGAAGTGTGTAACTTAATTGATGATAACTGCAATGGTCAAGTAGATGAAGGAACTAATATTTGTGGAAGCAATCAAATGTGTGTTCAGGGACAATGCCAAAATGTTATTTGTAATTCTAATGCTCAATGTGGAACTGATGGTTATCTAAATCAATTATTCTGTAAAAATGGAAATGTGTTTGATAAATACAAAACTTACACTTGTAATAATGCAGGAACTGCTCAAAGTTCATGTTCAAATGTGAATACTGACGTATTGAAACAAACTTGTACGCAAAATCAAGCTTGTTCAGGTGGAGTTTGTGAAAATTTAAACATACCTTGTAGTTCTGATTCGGGATGTGATGATTCTAATTCCCATACCTATGATAAATGTAATAATCCTGGAACTATTCAAAGTTCTTGTTCTCATATACCAATTGTATGCTTAAATAATGCAGAATGCGGACAAAATGGATTTATCAACGGATTATTCTGCCAAAGTAATGATGTTGTTCAAAACTTTTTAACATTTACATGTAATAATCCTGGAACTATTCAAAGTTCTTGTAATTCTCAAATTACTTCTCAGATAAATAAAACATGCTCTCTTGGACAAAGCTGTAATAACGGAGAATGTAAAAATGTTGCATGTTCTTCAAACTCTGATTGTGGGACTGATGGTTATCTAAATCAATTATTCTGTAAAAATGGAAATGTGTTTGATAAATACAAAACTTACACTTGTAATAATGCGGGAACTGCTCAAAGTTCATGTTCAAACTCAAACTCTGAAGTATTAAAACAAACTTGTACACAAAATCAAGTTTGTTCAGGTGGAGTTTGTGAAAATTTAAACATACCTTGTAGTTCTGATTCTGGGTGTGATGACGCTAATGCTTATACTTATGATAAATGTAATAATCCTGGAACAGTGCAAAGCTCATGTATCCATACTCCAATTGTATGCTTAAATAATCTTGATTGTGGACAAAATGGATTTATCAACGGATTATTCTGCCAAAGTAATGATGTTGTTCAAAACTTTTTAACATTTACCTGTAATAATCCTGGAACTATTCAAAGCAGTTGTTCTAGCATGGTTACTCCTCAACTAAATAAAACATGCCCTCTTGGACAAAGCTGTAATAACGGAGAATGTAAAAATGTTGCATGTTCTTCAAATTCTGATTGTGGAACTGATGGTTATCTAAATCAATTATTCTGCAAGAATAATAATTCATTTGATAAGTATAAGACTTATACCTGTAGTAATCCTGGAACTGTGCAAAGTAGTTGTTCAAATTCAAACTCAGATGTATTAAAGCAAACTTGCTCATTTGGATGTACAAGTGGACAATGCAGCAATAATCCTTGTATTGACCAAGATGCTGATACTTATGATATATGCTCGCCTGGAAGTCCTGGGGACGATGGGAAGCCAATAGATTGTAATGATAATAATCCTAATATAAACCCTGGAAAATCTGAAGTATGTAATTTAATGGATGACAATTGTAATGGTCAAACAGATGAAGGTGGAGTTTGTGTATGTTCTAAAGATAGTGATTGTGGAACAAACGGTTTCTTAAATCAATTATTCTGTAAAAATGGAAATATATTTGATAAATACAAAACTTATACTTGTAATAATGCAGGAACAACTTCTAATTCATGCAGTGATGCAATAACTGATAAATTAAAACAAACTTGTGAAGGAAGTTCAAGCAGTGTTTCAGATAGTGGAACAATAACATTTAATTCAGCAAATGCTCCGCTTTATTTGCCCCCTTCAATTAGTGATCCTAATTATAAATGTAATAATGATGGAATAACTGCATGGACTCAGTCTAATGGAATTTATCCAGTACTTGTTTCAAGCAGCAGCAGCGGATACACAAGTGGAAGCAAACTTTCAATAACAGTACCAACTGGGCAAATTTGCATGAGAGTTGCGACTCCAAACAGTAATGGTTGGTGTAAGGAATGTGGTTGTAGAAATGTTCCTAATTATTGTAGTGATATACAAGCGCCTAGTGCAAATGGACTTAGAGAATATACTGATTCAAACCTAAAAATAGGATTTTATAGTAGTAATGTTGCATCAACAACTAATCTCCCTATTGCTGAGTACCAATTAAGTCAGTTTGTTGGAGAAGGTATGGCAATACCTGCTGGAACAAAATATATTTTTGTATATTACAAAGAAGAAGCTACTGGATATTTTGATAACAATGTTGCATACAACATGAACTTTAATTTCAATGTTATTGAATCTAATGTAAATCCTGAGGTTTGTAATATTTGTAAACCAATAGTCTGTAGTAAAAACTCTGATTGCAATGATAATAATGCTCTAACAACTGATAAATGTAATAATCCTGGAACAACTTCTAGTTCATGTTCTTATACTCCAGTATGTACTTCTACCAGCAGTCAAAATCCTAATTATCCTAGTCCTTATCAATGTGGAGGAGCTGACTGGAATATTGGACTTCCAAGAGGAGTAACTTGCACTGGAAGTGTTACAACTATTGGTGCACTTGAAGAAGATTCTAAAGCTACTCAAGTTACTGGAAATACTAATCGTTTAAGGCCTGATCTTACTACCATGAATAAATTCTGTCAAGGTTATACTGGACAAGCTTCATCTTATGCGACTTATGGAAGAATGCATAATTATTGTAATGGATGTGATCAAAGACTTGCTTGGTTTGAAAATAATCAATGGACCTCGCAGGCAGTTTGCTATGGAGTATTGAATGTTCAATTAGTTACATGCGGTACTGGATGTACAGTAAGTCCGGGTTGCTAGTTTTAAATAAAACAGAAAGTCTAACTCACTGGTAATAAAAAAACTTAGTGGTTCAAGATATCTATAATTCTTTTTAAGGTAATCTAAAGTTATAGTTAAGATTTGATAATGTTTAAAAACGCTACAACGGTCTAGTAATTTATGAAAACGGTGAAATCCAGGGAAATGATGCACAGAAAAGGACTAGTATTTGGCCTTATGATTCTACTAATTGTTGTTATTATGATGGTTCAAGTTTCTGCAATTACTGGAAGCATAGGAAATTCAAGAATGATTATTAATTCAAAAACAGGGGATACTGTTGAAAGAACCATACTTGTTAAAAATGTAAATAATATTTCTGTTGCAATAGAGATGGTTTCTGAGGGAGATCTTACATCTGATTTAAAAATACAAAATCCAAATTTTACCCTAGCTCCTGGAGAGGAAAAGAAAGTTAATATTTCGATAAAGGTAACAAAAGAAGGTTCAACTGAAACAAAAGTAAATGTTAAATTTACTGGAGTTGGTGAAAAGGGCGGAGTAGGCCTTAGTTCAACAATAATAATTAATGCAGAGAAAGGAAGTCTTTTTGATTTTGGAAATAGTGACCCAAATTCAGTTAGTTTTTTTGAAAAATATAAAATGATTATAATTGGAAGTTCAGTTACTCTGGTTTTATTAATAGTTTTTATTGTATTACTTGTTATAGTTTCTAGAAAAAAGAAATCAAAAGGGATGGTTAACCAAAAAGAGATGGCTCGCCCAACTAAACCAAAAAAAGAAAGTTTTAAATCATGAACAAAAACTTTGCATTTTTAATAATAACCCTTGTTCTTGTAAGCTATGTTTCAGCTGCAGATATTGCTTATCTTGTAAAAAATCCAGCAAAACTTAATACTAATTTTATTGATTCTATTAATGAACTTGGTTATAGTTATGATGTTATTTCTGATTCAGCTATTCCTACAACTAACTTTGCAAATTATAAAATGATTTTAGTTGGAGATGAACCTTTTACAAATTATGCAAGTATTCCTGTTGGAACAAAAAAAACATTAACGCTTAATACATATTATCTTGATGATTTTAAAATTTCAAGGTCTGTTGGAAGCACTACATCTGACTCTTATGGTTATGGAAATATTGCTTTAAATAATAGCATAACTGAGGGGATAACTAATCCTATCCAGTTTTATATTCAAAAAAAGATTCCTCTTTATTATCCAACTTTTCCAAGAGCAGGTGGATTTGTAAGCTTAGTTTATAGAAGTGGGAGTACAACTGATTCGATTGTAGGTTATATTGAAAAAGGAGGGGCATTATATGGGGGAGGAACTGCAGATGAGAGATTAGTTTTTATTGGAGCTTCTGAAGCAAACTCATGGAGTGAACCCAGTAAACAGTTATTCAAAAATTCAATTAACTGGATACTCCGAGATCTTTGTACTGACCTTGATGGGGATTATTATATTAAAGAAAATTCCGATGTAAGTTCATGTGAACAAGTATGTGGTCCAACTCACTCTGAAGATTGTTTTGGAAACAATGATTGTAATGATAATAGTACAAGTACCTGGCAAATATTCTCTGGATATGTTGATAAAGATGGAGACGGACTTGGAATTGGTTCAGAATTGCAAGTTTGTTCAGGAGAACAACGTTTAGAAAATTATTCAGATGATGGTGGAGATTGTAATGATAATGATGTAAATTCATGGGAACTAGTGCAGGGATATGTTGATAATGATTCTGATGGACTAGGAATAGGTAACTTGACTGAGGTTTGTTCAGATGGAGAATCACTTCCAATTGGATATACAGACAATAATCATGATTGTAATGACAGTGATTCAAATTTATGGCAATTAATGCCTGGTTATGTTGATAATGATTCTGATGGACTAGGAATCGGAGAATTAATTCAAGTGTGCTCAGGAGAAGTTCTTTTAGAAAATTATTCAGATATTAATGGAGACTGTAATGATAATGATTCAAATTTATGGCAATTAATGCAGGGTTATGTTGATAATGATTCTGATGGACTAGGAATAGGTAACTTGACTGAGGTTTGTTCAGGAGAAACTCTCCCAATTAAATATTCAGATATTAATGGAGACTGTAATGATAATGATGCGGATTTATGGCAATTACTTGAAGGTTATGCTGATTTTGATAATGATGGGTTAGGGATTGGAGAACTAATTCAAGTGTGCTCAGGAGAAGTTCTTTTAGAAAATTATTCAGATATTAATGGAGACTGTAATGATAATGATTCAAATTTATGGCAATTAATGCAGGGTTATGTTGATAATGATTCTGATGGACTAGGAATAGGTAACTTGACTGAGGTTTGTTCAGGAGAAACTCTCCCAATTAAATATTCAGATATTAATGGAGACTGTAATGATAATGATGCAGATTTATGGCAAGTATTACAAGGATATGTTGATTCTGACCTTGATGGATTTGGAATTGGAGAATTATCTGATGTTTGTTCAGGAATAAATCTTTCCATAGGATATTCAGACATTAATGGAGATTGTAATGATAATAATCTGGAAATAAATCCAGATTTAAATGAGATTGCTTATAATGGATTAGATGATTCTTGTCAAGGATATGATTTAGCTGATATTGACTCTGATGGATATTGTAATGCAGGATATTTAATACAAAATGCAAGTTTGCAATGTGAAAAAGAGCAAGGGCTTGTTGGAACAGATTGTAATGATGATGATTCAAGTATGAATCCAAGTGCTACTGATTTGTCTAAGAACTGTATTAATGATGCTCCAAGTATAAACCCTATTGGAAAAAGAGTTGTATTTGAAGGGGATATTGTAATAATTACTGCAAGTGTAATAGATCCTGAGGAAGATAGTTTAACTTATTCTATTAATGATTCTAGATTTGTTCAAGAAGATAATGTGTTCAAATGGGAAACAGTAGAAGGCGATAAAGGAACTTATTTTGTAAGAATAGAAGCTAGTGATGGAGATTTATCAGACTTTATTATTGTTCAAGTTGATGTTAGAAAGACAAATAAGGCCCCTGTCTGTACAGATATTCCTCTACTTGAATGGGATGAAGCTGGAAATGCAAGTATTAATCTGACTAATTATTGTTCTGATGAAGAAAATGATCCTATTTATTACTTATTTGAAGAAGGTTCATCTGGAGACCTTATCTCACTTGATAGCTTAGAAGACGGCATTGCAGTGTTTAATTCGCCTGATTACTGGTATGGAGAGGGCTGGATTGTTTTTAAAGTAAGTGATGGAAGAAATAATACTCTTACAAATCAAATTGGATTAAAAGTTAATCATATTAATAAGATGCCAGTTTTAACAGCAAATATTCCTGATGTTAATTGGGATCAAGATTCAAATTTAACAAATGCAATAAACCTGGGTGATTATTTTTCAGACCCTGATAGTAATTTAAGTTTTAGTTTTAATGAAAATGAATTTATTGGTATAGTAATTGAAGATGGGATTGTTAGTTTTTATCCAATTTCTGATTGGATTGGAAATGAAAAGGTAATTTTTAATGCCACTGATGGAGAATATAGTGTAAGTTCAAATGAAATTAATTTAAATGTACTTTTAGTCAATAAAGCTCCTATTTTTGAGAATCTAGACTGCAATATTGCTTTACTTGAAGATAATATCTATCACTGTCAATTAAATGCAAGCGATCCTGAAAATGATAGTCTTAGCTATACTGTTCCTTCTAAAACTAATTTAGATTGCAGTATTGAGGGAGATAATTTAAGATATGTAGGATTTAATGACTATTTTGGGCCTGCTTCATGCTTACTTAGAGTGACTGATACAAATGGGAGATACAATGACTTGTTATTTGAAGTAAATATTGAAAATATTGATGACCCTATTTATTTAACAGATTATTCTCCAAGGATTGATCCAAGATTACTTATAGGTTCAACTCAAATGTTTAGAATTGAAGTTAGTGATTTAGATAGCTCAGTTATGATTAATTGGACTGTTAATGGCGAAAGTGTTGCTTATGGAACAAGTTATTTATTTCAAGCTCAAACTGCTGGAACTTACAATGTAACTGCAACAGCAACAGATGGAGAAAATGGTACATTTGTAGGTTGGGATGTTTTTGTAGGTAATTTAAATCAATTTAAATGTAGCGAGGTCTCTGGAGATACATGTTCTGAAGCACAAGAATGTTCTGAGAGCTTTTTAGGGGTTTATGATACTAACAGATGTTGTCCTGTTACATGTTCATCAATGCCTCATCAGTTTAAAGCTCTAAAAAATATTAGCCAGAACAAGTCAGAAAACATACATCTAAGAATAATCGACCCTGCTGAATCTCAACTATTCAAAGTAGGAGATAGCTTAAAGACCAGAATAGAGATTTTGAATAATCTAGGAAGCAAATCAAAATTCGAGACTGAAATCTATTTATATGACATTACAAAAGATAAAATAATAGAAAGAGAAAAGAAATCTGTAACTATTGAGTCTGGCAGATCAAAAGCAGTTGAAGTTTATTTTGATATAAAAGAAGATATAAAAGACTCAAATGATTATGTAATCATTACAAGAGCAATTGGAAGGGACCAAGATAATAATGAATATTACAATCAGAATTATACAAACTTAAGAATTGAAAGAAGAGACAATGAAGTTGTCATAAAAGATTTTAAACTCAGTCCAGAGGAAGGAATTTGCGGAGACCTGATTTATGCTACTGTTGAAGTTCAAAACATAGGGAAGACAAATGAAGATGTAATAATTAAATTAGAAAATTCAGCACTAAACATAGAACAGAGTTATTCAACTTACCTTGAGGAATATGAGGAAAGTGATAAAATAAGTAAAGAGTTTAAAGTAAATATTCCAAATAGTGCAATAGCTGGAAATTATTCAATAACTGCAAAAATATTATTTGCAAATGGCAAAGTTGAAACAATGCAGAAAACATTAACACTTGGAGAATGTCAAACTGAAAATATAGAAACAAGCCCTCTTGAAACAATAAAAATAGAGTCTGAGACTAAACCTGCTGAAGGAGAAATAACAAACAATAAACTGATTTTGTTTGGAGTTATGTCTGCCTTGACATTAACCTTGTTTATATTTGTAGTAATAATCCTAATAATTTATAATAGAAAAAACATGCGGTTTAAAGAAAATATCTCTACAGATTCAAAAATTAATGAAAAAGAGAAAAAGACTGCTAAAAAAATAAAAAAGTAGGTTTTAAACTAGATTAATATTTATTTTTTCTAACTGATTTTTAATTGACTCAATAATCTGATTTTTATTTTCGTCTAGTTTTTCAAGTCTTTTATTTTCTTTTACTATCTCTTCATTTGAAAGGTCTATATCTGAAAGCAGAGTTTTTATGTAATTTTCAATTGAGTCTATTTTTTTTATTTCTTTTTTTGAGGTTTTATGTTTTAGTTTTTCAAATTCTTTATTTTTTTCAACTAGACTCTTTATCTTTGAATTTTCTGAAACTAAACCTGCTTCATCTAGTATTTTAATTAAGTCTTCAGGAGCCCTTAAAATATACTCTTTAAAATTATTTTTATTGTTGTTAATTATTCTCATATATTTATCATTTGAATGAAAAATAGTAGATAAAAACTTAAAATCAATTGACTGTTTTACAGCATAGATTTCTTTTTCAAGAATACTGTTTTGTTTTTCTAACTCTGTCTCTCCTGCTAATTCAGATTTATATTCGCTAGACTCTTTTATTTTAAGAATATTATCCTGGTTATATTTTTCTTCTTGTTTAAAAGATTTTATTTTTTTCTTATTTTCCTCAATACTTTTATTTATTTCTTTTTTAGTTTCTTCAAGCGCAGTTATATCTAAGAATTTCTTATTAGCAAAGTCTACTGCATGATAAGTGCCTACAAATTCATTTTTCTCTTTTAAAGTCTTGTTTATATTATTGAAAAACTCAGAAATAGAGTCTTTAACTGCGCCTAATTCTTTTCCTATGAGAAATGTTGATTTTTCAAAATTAAGAAATGTTCTTTTTTCAAAATCTGCAAAAATATGATTTAAGTTTGCTATTGATTCTTCATAATTTTTAATTTCAAGAGATTCTAAGGTCTTTATTAGTTTTTCAAACTGAATAAGATACTTTTCAAAGTTTTCTCTAACAATAAATTTAACCCGGTCCTCTACTTTCTTGTCTTTTAAATCAACTTTTTTTAGGATAACAAGGTTTTCATTGAATCTATTAATTAAGTCATGTAATTCCTGTTCAATTGTCAAGATAATACTCTTTTCCTGGCTAGCAAGTTGTTCTTTCTTATTAACTATAAACTCATTTAGGTCCTCAAACTTTAAAGTCTGTTTTTCAGGTTTTTTCTTAAAAAGATTTAATATTCCCATGTATAACTGATAAAATCAGAATATATAAGAGTTATGAAGGTAAAAACTACAATTATTTAATTATTTAACAAGATTTTTCTCTGATTGTCCAAGTCGGATTTTCTTGCATTGCAGACTTGACAGTAACCAAGATCATCAATTGATTTTAAAGAAGCATTGCTATCAATCAACTTTCTATAGCTCAAAACTAATATTACTTCATTTGTTTCTCGGTTGTCAAACGGCGGTATGTCTAGTCTTATCTTGCAATTTGGGCATATTCCTAACATTTTATTCTCCTTGTCATTTATTTGTGAGTGTACTTAGCAGTCGAGTTTTATTTTACTAGGTGTGGAGAGCTTGACTCTAAACTGCCTAAGAGGATTATTCCATCTAGGTTGAGTTGCAGCCAAGCTCTCTAATTTTCGTTCTTGCAATAATACAGCCATTAGATCTTAGATAACACCTAATTCTTCTGCTTCATTACAGTAACCATTATGTTCAAAATCGAAATTAAAAAATTCGAAAAATTCTTTTAGGATAACTTTATTTGCATTTGCTTTTTTTAGTTGACTAAAAACAAAGTCTGTAAAACAGTAAGGGCAAACTGCTACCCTATTTTGATTACAGGTAATACACTTTGTTGAATCAACAATTTTATCCTCTATTCTGTCCAAGTATTGCTTTATCTGAGGAAGTATTTCCCGCTTTAAATTTGGATAAAGAGTAAGCCAGGCTTCAATTTCAAGACTTAAGCAAGATGGACAAATTGGATTTGTAACTGCTATGCTACAAGTGTCGCATAAAAAACGA
Organism: Candidatus Pacearchaeota archaeon; assembly: GCA_041656875.1. Lineage (GTDB taxonomy): Archaea > Nanobdellota > Nanobdellia > Pacearchaeales > GW2011-AR1 > ARS1285. The sequence goes on along the minus strand of JBBACR010000012.1, from coordinate 20,463 downwards.
GGTTCAATAGCAAAATAATCTTTTTGTTTTATCATTGTTAAAGTGGGCAGGAGTTCAGGAGAGCGTTAAAGAATTAATCGTCCTAAATCGTTAAAAACCCAAAACAAATAAGTTTAGAGGAGTGATAACTAGTCATAGCTTTTCTTACCACATTTAAACTAAATGTTTTCATGATATATTAAGGTACTTGAAGTTTAAATATCTTTTGTTCTTAAAAGTATCCTACTTGAGTGATAAAAGTTAAATTTTTTAAAATGCTTTAATTTAAGAAGGCCTTAGTATCCAATAATTAGATTATTTCTTTCTCTTTTTTTTACTTAATTTGGAGTCTTTATTTCTGTTTATTGTTTGAACTAGATTTTCACTTTTTCTCTTTAAAAGTTCAGAAAGAGCAAAAAAAGTTATAATTGCTCCTGCAATTGCAGAGAAAAAAACTGCATTTTCCTTGAATCTAGTGATAATAGAAATTGTTGTTGCTGAATCTAGTTTTGTCTTTTGATCAACATATTCATCACTTGCTAATTTAAGATTTGATTTTGCATTTTTTATATCTTCATTTAAAATACTTGAGTCTACTGCTCTAATATAGATTTTTAATTGATCAAGACTAACCTTTGAAACATCATAATTATCTTCTTTTTTAGCATAATAATAATTTTCTAGAAATGTATAATTTTGTTTTAGAATAAGAAACTCAACTGACAAATTAGCAAGTATTTGCTTGTTTTCTGCTTCTTGATTTTGCTGTTCAATTAAATATTGGTCAATTACACTTACTTCTTCTTTAAAAACGTTATCATCAATTCTGATAGTTAGAGTTAAATTTCCTGCTTCTCTAAAATTACCTAGCAAAAGAATATAGTCTCTTTCTCCTGGTGCAAGAATATCAATTGGAATTACATCATAAGTCGCAAATCCTTTTCCTGAAACAAGAGCAGCAAGATTTTTTTTAGCAACTTGGTCGTTATTCTGAACTCTTATACTAATTTGAGTATCTCCCAGATTAAAACTTCTTGGGATAATATTTATTAGTGAAATTGAGATATTTGGAACAGAAGTATTTGTAATTTCAGATATATTTGAATAATTACTTGCTGGATACTCTATGTTTGAAGTATTTTGAACAGTGGGGATTATAGAAGAATTTTCATCTGAAAAAACTGGAACAATACTAAATACCCCAATTAGTAATATTATCATTAAAATCAAATCACCCTTTTTCATAAATAACTAGAGTAATATGTAGCTTAAAAATATTAGCTTTTATATTTTAAGGAAAAATTCGATTAATGAACTTAGGGATTTAACAAACTTTAAAAACAAGAAAACACTGTTAGGATTAAGGTGATGGTACACCAAAGAAACCTAATTCTTGGAAATATATGAAAGATAAACTTGAAGACAAACTTGAAGCAAAATTCGATGAATTTGGACTAGTTAGAACCCAAAGAGATTCTCTTAATGTATATTTAGAACTTATTCGTAAACGAGATGAAGAAACATGGGAACACTCAGTTAGAGTCGGTCTTCTTGGAGCAGAAGTTGCTCAGTTTACTAATATTATTGAACCCAAGGGGTTATTCTATCCAGGACTCCTTCATGATGTAGGAAAAACCTTGGTTAATCCTGCTTCACTCAAAAAGAAAAAGGATTTTGGTCCAAAAGATATGGAAGAACTAAAAAAACATGTTATGTATGGGTATAGAATGCTTCGCGGAATACATGATTTTTCTGCAAGGGTCTTATTGTTTCATCATTATTTTCAGGAAAATGGTTATCCTCATGCAATACCCTCTGAAGAAATAGACCTTTCAAAGGGGACAGATGCTTTAATACTCTATTGTGGAAGACTGCTTAGCCTTGTTGATTTTTATGATGCAGCATCAAACAGAAAAAATGAAAAATTTACAAAAGATATTTCTGAAGCTCCAAGTCATGAAAAAGTGAAACAAACAATGCTTAAATTTAATTTTGATCAGAAATATTTAATTGAACGATTATATTCTCAAGGTATTTTTTAAAAAATTACATTCTTTCAAGAATTGCTATTCTTTTTTCAAGTGGCGGATGAGCTAAAAATTGCTTCGCAAGATAAAAATATGAATTTTTAACTAAGTAAATTAGATTAAAAATAGGTTATTTACATTCTTTCAAGAATTGCTATTCTTTTTTCAAGTGGCGGATGGGTTGAAAAAATATTATCCAGGTTTCTTTTAAATGGGTCTCCAATAAAAAGTGGAGCAACTGCCTTGTTTATTTTTTCAGGAGGTCTGCCTGTTTCTGATTTTATTTTTTTGAGTGCACCGATAAGTCCTGTTGGACTTCTCATAAATTTAACTGCAGTTGCATCTGCTACATATTCCCTTTTTCTGGAGATAGTTAATTGAACAATCTGAACAACAATTGGAGCAAGTATTGCAAGAACAATTCCAATTATCATAAATACTAAATTTGCTTTGTCATTGTCGTCGCTGCCTCCTTTAAACCAAAGGCTTCTTAAAAATATTTGAGAAATTATTGAAATCATTCCAACCATTATTGCAACAAGAGTCATAAATCTTATATCATAATTTGCAATATGAGATAATTCGTGAGCTAAGACTCCTTCAAGTTCTTGCTTACTTAATTTATCTAGTGAACCTGTTGTAACACAGATAACTGCATGTTTAGGGTCACGTCCTGAAGCAAACGCATTTATGTTTAAGTCTTCCATAACATACAGTTTTGGCATTGGAAGTCCTGAAGCAATTGTTAATCCTTCTACAGAATCATAAAATCCCTTATGAATTCTTTTATCTGCAGGTTTTGCATTTACCGACGCAATAGCTAAATCTGCTGAATAATAGTAACTTACCCAAACATAAACAATTGAGATTATTATTGAAACAATCATAATAATCATAAAATAATCAGGACCTAATGCTAGTCCAATTACCGATCCAAGTGAAACAAGAACAATAAAAACAATTGCAATTAAGAAAAAAGATTTCCATTTATTGCTAGATATCTGATTATAAAAAGATATTCTTGAAGAGTGATCTTTATTAGTCATTTTAAGCTAGTTTATAGATAAAAGTAATATATTTAAGGGTTGCGAATAAGAAATTTTATTTGAATAAATGGTAGATACCTAAAATTAAGCAGAGTAAAGCGGCTATTGAGGCTTTGTCGGGTATTGGAATTGGAACCCAGATAAGTCCTGCACAAACAAAAAGGATTATTGCAATTATCTTGCCCTCAGGATATTTTGTTTTTTTATGTGGGATTATTTCTAGTTTATCCATATTGACCTCTTTATTATAAAATAAATAAGAGATACTGGTTTAAAAAGATATTGATTATTGCATGGAATCATCATATTCCGGCAATGAACTAAATAGCATTTTTTGTTCAAAAATAGAGGCCCTAGATAAATTAAGTTATTTAATCTTATTTATCCAAATGGGAAAAATTCCTGCTTACTATAATCAGGCGGAGATACAAACTGCTTTTCATTAGTATAACCTCTTATTTTATCTTCGAGTAGTTTCCAGAATTTTTGTATTTCTTGACATCTTTGTCGAGATTTATCCAATACTTCTTGATGTTCTTCTACTTTTAATGATCCTCCAAAATATTCTCCAAGCGAAGCAAGCGAATTATTATCTCCCAATCGAATTTCTAACTGAGTAACATAAAGTCCGGAATTAGTATTTCCAACAGAAAATTTACTAAGATCGGTTTTAGGAGTATAGTTTGGAAAGTAACATGGGGCGCCGCTATTAATATTAATTGTTAATCTTGCATCAGAATCAGCTTGAGTTGTTTGTTGAATTAACTCTAAAAGTTCTGGAATATGTTTCATTTCAGGGAGTGTGGCAATTCCTAAACTGCCCAAAGGTCGCGGATAAAATCTTTGTGAATCTTCTAGGTCAAAATGTCCTGAACAACTAACACCATAAGACCCAAAACCAGGGATTTGATAAGATAATCTAACTAATTCTCTAAAATCAGTATCTACTACATTTAGCATTTCTTCGGTTTCTAAAAATCCTATATGTCTATGAATGGCCATTTTTATTAATTATCAAGAACTCTCTTTATAAGATTAATAGATAAGGGTTTAAAAATATATTGATAACCCGGCCTATTGTGTAACTCATTAGTGACAATATTAGAAAGGTTTAAAAGGTTATAAATGATTCTCTAGGAAAGCTAAAATGACAAATAATAACCATAATTCAAAAAATTTAGAAGAATTTACTCCTTCGGAACTAGGGGTTATTGCAAGAGGAAGATTACTTTGGAAAAGAGCAGAATCTCATGTTGATTATTCAAAACTCTCTGAAGTAGAATATGCCTATATGCTTGCTTGTGCAAACTCATATCAACATCAGTCTGGGGGCATGGTTGGAACTCCTGATTATAATAAGATTGCATCTGAAATTAATAGGATGTATCATTTATTTGAGAAAGTGAGATCTCCCTCAAGTATTAGAAATGCTTTATTTAAATATACAAGCTCAGAATAATTTTTATTTGATTAAATTTTACTATTCTTCAAATTCAACGCTAGGCATTGATTTTTGAGATTCTGGAATTTTTAGATACTCTTTCTTTGTTCTTCCATATAATTTAAAGAAGAATACTCCTGGGAAAACCTCTGCGGCATTTTCAAGTTCTAGAACTGAATCATTATAATATTGTCTTGCATAAGCAACTTTATCTTCTATTGATGAAAGTTCGTTTTGAAGTTGAAGGAAATTTTCATTTGCCTTTAGAACTGGATAATTTTCAGCTATTGCAAATACCTTTCCAAGTGCTCCTTGTAATTCATCTCCTGCTTTAACTCTACTTGCAACATTTCCACCTTTTAATAGCGCAGCTCTTGCTTTTGTAACTGAATCAAATAGTTTCTTTTCATGTTTTGCATAACCTGAAACAGTTTTTACCAAAGCTGGAACGAGGTCTGCTCTTTTCTTTAATTGAACATCAATTTGAGACAAAGAATTGTCTATTCTATTTTCAAGAAGAATAAATCTATTATAATAATAAATAAATATAAATGCGATTATTAAAACAACTGCTGCAACTATTAATCCAATTACTAGTCCGGTTACCATATTAAAATTGAATTATTTAATGTTTATAAAGCTTATGAAGAATTAAGAAGTCTCAATATTTCTTCCAATATACTCATCTATACTTCTTATAAATGCCTTGTTTGCATGGGCTCTTTCTTCACCTAGTCTAGATTTAAGGCTAGTTACCGGGAGATAAAATATCGCTTTTGAAGCAAAATATCCTAAAGTCCCTCCTACAACTCCGAGAAATCCATGGGTCAGATAATCTGAAGTAGTGTCTTGAGCAGTATTTTTTAGACTACCTAAAATAACTGCTCCAGAAATACTTAAAACAACATTGAATACTCCCTGGGCTAATCTTACTTTGGAGATTGTTCTTTTAATTGACTCTTCTTGATAGTTTCTTGCTCTTCTAGGCAGATTATTTAATACTTCCTGAGGATTAAAACATAGTTCAGATAAACCCACATATGCTGCATTTGAAAAATCAGAATATGCCTCACAAAGAGAAAAATTCTTTTTGTTACATGCAGCTAAAGAAAATTCTCTTCTTATCAAAATAAGTTCATCCACAACTCTTTTTTGAATTAATTTTATATCTTCTTCGTTTAACATGGAATTGTCTAAATCAAGACCAGTCGTTACATTATTCCAACTACTAAGGCCTTTTGACTCTAAAATATCTTCTATTGTCATATAAATAGATACTAATTTTTTTAGTTTAAAAGAATTATTATAAACGAAAGTCGATATTACTTAAGTAATTCAACGACAATCTTGGTTTTACAAGGAAGTTTTGGTACTGCTTTTTTAAAATATGATCTTACTTTGGGAATGTTTTCTTCTCCATTGAAATAAGCTGAAAAAACAGGTTTTCCTTTTCTTAGAACTGCTGCTCTTCCTTCAGAAGTTCCAAAAGATTTTGACATACCTGTCTGGATTCTTTCTCCTTTACTTCCGCCTGAATAAACCCTATTGTTTCTTAAAATATTATGTGGATAAGCATGACATCTTAAAAAGTAATTTTTTTGTAATAAAACTGCCATATCTTTATGAACTGATTGTCTGAATGCTTCAAGAGCCAAGTCCCTTATTTGAATAGGTTCTTCATTTGTAACTGCAATTTTAATTTTATATTTTCCTTGTTCAAATCCTAATGGATCCCCCATATTAAACTTTACAATTTTTTGAACTGGAACTTGTTTAACATAAGAATATTGTGTTTTTTTAGACTTCCTAGTATTTGCTAGAGGTCTTCTTTTCGAATATGCTTTTGCTCGCCTTACTATTACCATTTTTAATCCTTATCTTGTAAAGTCCATGCTCCGTTTATAGGACGATAGTGTAAACCAATAGAATCTCTTGCTACTGGAATTGAAGCTGAAGACGTATGATCTAATCTTAAACTGTCTGGTAATGTTGGTAAACCTAATGCTATAATATCATGATAAAATTCTTTGCCAATTGTGTAATCCTGTGTCATTTTAAGTTGATTATTTAACCTCTGCTTCAGTGTTTCTTGCTTGTCCTGGAAGGCCTTTTTCAAATATCGCTCTTACAAGTCCTTTATTTCCATGAGAATCAGATATTTTTCCTTTTATCTTTTTACCTGCAGGACTTGTCCAAATAACTTCTTTTCCTGCAAATTTTTTTGCTTCTTCTTTTGATTTAGCGCCAACATTTAAAATAAAATGTTTTTCACAAATCCTTTTTAAGGACCTTCTAAATTGTATAACTTTTGCTTTCATTTTATATTTATTAAATAGTTTATCTATGAAATCTCTAGAAAAATTTGGTTTATAAAGCTTTCTTTAAAAAGCTTTATTCCATTCAATTTTTACAAATTGAGGTTATAAAGATTTGCCCGGTATTATAAATGTTATTAAGGAGAGATAGTGGCCTTGGATTCAGACTCGTTGTCTAGCAGCCTTTTTGTAATATCTTTTGCTTGCCTTGAAAACCTGTCCCTTTCAGAAGTAGTTCTAAAGTAGAATTGTATATTATGAAAATCAAACTCGTGATGAGATTGCCCATCATATGCATTGAATGCTCGTGATAGTTCAGAAAAACATTTTCTACCCTCTGGTTCACTTCCAAACCTTGCATTAACTTCATGAGGATAGGTTACCCTGTCAATTATCATTTTTTAGAATAAGGCCCAGGGTTTAAAAGTTTTGTTGTACGCTCATATAACCTTAATGTTCCGAGACTAATTACTAAATTTCTTGCCCTCCTATAAGCTGCTTCATGTTTTGCTATCGTTGCATGTCTTTTTGTTATCACAGATTCATGCATTAGGTGATTATAAATCGAAAATGGTTTTTCTTTATTTTGTTCTGCAAGCAGTTCTGATTCCTCTTTAACAATTCGAGCTAAGGCTGCATAACACATTGAAGAATGTTTAAAACATTTTAATGCTTTTTTTGGTCCTGAAGATGAAACCTTCCCTGACAGGAGAACGAAATAAGCTCCTGCTTGTTGATAACAAATTGCTGCATTACGATATGCGTTTTTCATAGGAATATTTAACGAGTCTAAGTAAGCAGGTTCGTTATCTTGACCTAATTTTTTTGTAGTTTCTAAATCCTTTGCTTCTTTTTCAGAGCATTCTGCTTCATATAATTTAGAGTCTCTTTCAAATGCAGGATTTGTTAAAGGAAAGGTAGCTCTTATAGACTTTTTAAAAAATCTAAAACTCCTTTTATTTTCAGCTATTTCTTCGAGTCTTTTAGTTTTAGAGACCATTTTAAATTTAATTAATAATCTTTGTTCAGATATTTAAATCTTTGTTTTGTAATTACTTTTAAGTTACATTATCTTTTTAGAAAGGAGTTATCCTGACCATTATTAGAACAAACATAAACAAGTGCAGGGGGAACATTTCTCCAAACCACCCTTCCACTAACATGCTCAAAATAGTCTTCTAAAAGTCTTTTTTCTGGGAAGTATTTGTATTGAATATATCTTAAAGATTTTTTTGAAGACTCAAGTATTCTTTTAACAATATGTTTTGGCATTGAAGTTAATGGAAGTCCTGAAACAACACAATCAAACGCTTGAACATAATCAGCAAAGTTTTCTGCACTTGCACTTATAATCGTCAGTCTGGAGTCTTTTATTTGCGCAAGATGTTCAAGGAATCCCGGGTTAATTTCAAACGCAGTTAGCATTATGTCTGAATTTTCATTTAGGATAGCATTTGTTACCTGGCCTAAACCTGCCCCTAATTCAATTATATTATATCCAACAACCTGTTTTGCAACGGTTCTTGCAAGATACCTTGAACTTGGAAAAGGAGTTCCCAATTGCTTTCTATTTTTTAAAAACTCCCTTGCAAAAGCAAGAGAAGACTTATTTCTCATTAAAAAGCGGAGATATTGAAATTTATATAGTTTCCCAATTAGATTAATTTTTAAATAAAGGTTACTTGTTAAAATAAAGAAAAGAGGAAAAATGGAATATGATACTGCATCAGTCTTAAGTTTTGTACCCTCTGGGGGCTATTTATTAATTTTTATTGCTATGGTAATTGAAGGACCTTCTATTACTGCTGCTGCTGCATTTGCAGCATCCCTAGGTTATCTAAATATTTTCATTATATTTTTCTTATCTTTAGCTGGAGACTTAACAGGAGATTGTATTCATTATTATTTTGGCAGATTTCTAAGAAAGAAAGTTATTGATGGGTATATGAAAAGCCATGGAATAAAAAAAGGTCAGGTAAACAAGCTTGAGAAAAAGATACATAATAATCTCTGGAAATCTATGATGATAATAAAAATGACTCCCCCCCTTTCTACACCAGGGCTTTTACTTATTGGAGCTTCAAAAGTAGACTTTAGAAGGTATTTACTCAATTCTTTAATTGCAACACTCCCTTTAACAATATTTTATACCTGTCTTGGATATTATTTTGGTTTTGCAGTAAAAAATGTCTTAGGTTATTTTGAGATGGGCCAATATGCTTTATTTTTTATTATACTTGCAGTTATAATGGTGTTCTTTTTATACAAAGTAGTATACAAAAAAATACTAAAAAGAATAGAAGCAATATAATTATCAATAGATTTAAATAAATCCTTTTACAATTTAGGATATGAAAAAAAGATTTGAATTTGATTTGCTTATCAGAATTTTTATTGGACTTGTATTTTTATCTGCGGCAGTATATAGAATATTTAATTTTGGGGCAGCAGAGCAAGAATTGTCAAATTTAAATATGCCCATAATTTTGGCAATACCATTAATAATGCTGGAAATTTGCATTGGACTAAGTTTTTTATTTAATTTTTTTATAAAACAAACTTCAGTTGTAATAATTATATTCCTAGTTTCTGCGTTATTAGTTGGTTTTTTTGGAAATTTTGAGTCAATAATTCAAAACTTAGGAGAATTATTTGTTTTTTCAGCAAACCCTACTGATATGTTTCTACATTTTGTCTACTTACTTATAGTAATATTTTATGTTTTTTACTATAAAAAATAATTGTTTAAATATAGAGATATAATAAATATTGAATTAAGTAGGTTATTGATACAACTATAAGGCCATAAAATATCCAAAGAACTGTATGGAATGGCAATTTAAATCTGGATTTTTTGTTTTTAGAATTTATCTCTGAATAATAAATGGTATTAACATTTTCATTTTTTGGAGTAAAAATAAGGGTTGCAAAAAACATAACTACAAGAATGAAAAAAGAATATTTGATAGATTCTATTTCTGGTGGAAAAGAAAATGTTAAAATTAAAACCATTATTGTGGTCAAATGCAGAAGAATATCTGAAAAAATGTAAAAGGTTCTATAACTGGTTTTATCCCGATTCCATTTAGCTATCCTTGACGGAAGAACATTAAATAAAGCAATTATCTGGCCAATCAACCCAACGCTGATAATAGCTTTTAAGAATTGGATATTGTTAAAGAAAAATCCTATTATAAACAAAAATGGAGCAAAATCGCAAAACCAAAAAAAACTAGAATACTTTTTTAATTCATAATTTCTTATTATCACTGAGATACCTAGTAATAAAAAGAATATTGAGATTAAATAATTTGTATCAATCATAGTAGTTTATTTTAATCTTTAGATTTATAGTTTAGAGCATAATTGCTTGCATCAACTTTTTTTAGATGTGCAAAAGCCCAGTAATTTAATGTTTTAAAAAATCCTTCTTTATCTAGCCTTCTTGTAGAACAATAGACTTTCATCCTACTATCAATTTTAATTTTTATACCTGAAATTTTACTTAATTCCTTACTTAAGTAAATGTCTTCGCAGATAATTTTTTTAAAACCTTTTATTTTATTAAAGATATCCTTTTTTATTGCAATATTTGGAGAAGTTAATATAAAATGATGGAATTTGCCTGCTACTTTGCTGTAGACAAATTGGTAATAAAAAATAGAATTAATATATACATTTTTAAGTGGATTTTTGAATTTGTGTAATACTAAACCAGACATTGCAGAAATAGACTTGTCTTTAAATCCATCATTAATTGACTCTATCCATTTGGGAGAAGCAATACAATCTGCATCAATAAATGCTAAAACGTTTCCCTTAGCTTGTTTAGCACCATAATTTCTTGCAGGAGATAATCCCTGTTCTTTACATTTATATACGCGATCAGATAATTTTTTTGCTATTGAATAGGTATTATCCTTACTGTTATTATCCACAACAATTATCTCAAAATTTTTTTGTTGTTGAGCCCTAAGCGAAGCAATAACAATAGGCAAATTATCTTCTTCGTTATATGCAGGGATGATTACTGAAATAAAGTTATCTTTTTTATCCATAGTCTCTTTTTAAAATTAAAATAAAACAAGATTATAAATATTGCTGTTTTGTTTGCTTATCCCTAAGAAATTGCTTTGATAAATTTTTTTACGGATTCATTTGTAGTCCAAGGAGGTACAAATCCATCAAGTTTCCTTGCTACTTTAATATCTTTAATCAAGTTTATTTTTGACTGACTTATATGATGAAAATATTTTTTCTCTTCAAGATAATCCCCTAAATATTCTTGTTCAGTCTGACCTGGGGAAGGTATTAATAATGCTTTTTTGTTTAGCTCTGCAAGTTCCATTATTGTTGTATAGCCTGATCGAATTACTAAAAATTTTGCCCGGTTCATTAAATTTTGCTGCTCTTTAGTTTTTAGATAACTATAATAGGTTATATTTTCAAATTTTTTTGTTTCGTGTTTATCTGGATTTCCCCCAGTAATTACTACTTTCTCATTTAGATTTAATGCTTGTGAGATTATTTTTTTCTCAAGTTTCAATCTTGTTTTTTCAGGGCCGGAAAGGGAAATAAAAATATCTACATCTTCCTTTAAATTTAATTTTTTTACAGATGAAAGGATTCCAATATAGTCTATCTTATCTTTAGCTATATACCTCAGCCCATGAGATAGTCTTCCAGAAAGGCTACTAGTTTCAAAATCCGGAACAATTATCTTACTATAGTTGTTCATCATAGAATTAAGGTACTTTTCAATAATCATTTCACAGCCAATAGGGGCCATTAATCTTAATTGATGATTTATTAAAAATGAGTTTTCTACCTTGTCAAATATATCATACCTACAATCAGAGATAACTAAATCAAATTTCCCTTTGTCTATTACTAGCTTTGACTCGACTCTTGCTTTTTTTAAACTTTTTATAATAGAATTTATATGGATTGCAAAATTGGTCTTGAAAAAATTACTGTTATAAAAAGAATGAATTCCACAAATATCATAATAAACACATTTTTCCTTGAATGTTTCTTTTAAAATATTAAGTGATCTTCCAGTAGAAATAATGTGGACTTCATGTTTTTTTGAAAGCAATATTTCTATCAATGGAGTGCACCTCGTAGCATGACCAAGTCCAAGTTCAAAAACACCAAACAATATTTTCATAATAATCTTAAAAAGTTTATAGATTATATAGTTTTCTAGAACTTCTTAAAATAAGTTTAGATCGTCTAGATAAGATATTTAAAACCTAGTCTTCTAGAGTTATTAATGAAAAAGCTAAATATTGCGATGGTTTGTGATAGCGTAACTAATCCTACTGGGGGAAGTTTTATATCAACACTTAGATTTGCAGAATTACTTTCGAAGAGGGGCCATAAAATAATATTTATTTCAGCTAAATCCCCTAAAAGACCCAAAATAGATAGTTATAAGGGAATAAAAATTTACAGGTTATTTTCCTTTTTTATTCCAAAAACGCAAGGACCAGTTTATATCTCTTTGCCAAGACGAAAACAAATTAAAAAGATACTTGAAATGGAAAAAATAGACATACTACATGTAATAATGCCTTTTCCAGCATCAATTCAGGCAATACGTGCTGCAAAACAACTAAAAATAAAAGTTGTAGCCCATTCTCATACACAACCGGAAAATATTTTTTATCATGTACCTACGATTGCTGGAAAAGAAAAATTAAATCATTATTTTTATAAATATCTTCTTTGGATATACAAAAAAGCAGAGATTGTAATTTGTCCCTCAAAATTTGCAGAAAAACTTTTGAAAAAGCGTGATTCTACTATTAATACTACAATTATAAGTAATGGGGTTGATATTTCAAAATTTAAAAAATTATCACCTGCAAGTTTTTTAAAAAAATATAATTTAAATGAAAAAGAAATTCGACTTCTTTTTATTGGTAGGCTTCATCCAGAAAAAAATGTAAAAGTTTTGATTCAATCATTACACTATATTGTTAAAAAATTTAATAATTTTCATCTTAATATTGTCGGGGTTGGACATCAAAGAGAGTATTTGGAAAAATTAGCAGAAGAATTAGGTGTTAAAGACAAAATAACTTTTTTTGGTAAACTTTCTGAAAAAGATTTAGTAGCATCATATAATGCATGTGATATTTTTGTTTTACCCTCTATAGCTGAACTTGAAGGAATGGTAGTCCTTGAAGCAATGGCTTGTGGTAAACCGATAATAATTGCAGATTCATTAGAGAGCGCCTCACCAGATTTTGTAAATAAGAATGGTTTTACATTTCAACCTCAGAATCCAAAAGAGTTATCAGATAAGATATTAATTTTACTCCAAAATAGCAAAATAAGAAAGAAAATGGGACATGAAAGCTACAAACAAGCTAAAAAATTTGATATTAACAAAAGCATTGAAAAACTTGAAAAAGTTTATCTAAAAGTTCTAGGCTAAATATTATCTTTAATTAGTCAATTCCTTTGAACAACCATTGACCTATTTTGAAACTTCCATAGGTTATGAATAATGCTGCAAATACATCTATTGAATAGTGGAAATGCATGAACAAGACAGTTATCATCATTACAAAGGTAAGAATCAAAAAGAAAATACCTATCTTTTCTTTTCTAAACATTAAAAAACCTAAAAATGGGAGGGCAGTATGACCTGAAAAAAATAAATCATTATTAAATGTCATTAAATTGTAGAGTTTAGGGATAGTTATTTCAACTGCATCTGCAGGGACCTTTAAATGAGTAAGGCTAATAAAAAAACTTCTGATTATAAGTAAAAGGGAAAGCTGGCTCAAAGATACGTGAAACTTCTTTACATTAAAAAATAGAGGATAAAATATTAATAAACCCAGCATTAATATTCCCCCATATATATACAAAAAAGACAGATTAATCGTAGGGATATTATCAAGAATTATATCTTGTGCTTGTACTCCTGCAACCTCATCTACATATTCTCCTGCAATCTGGTAAGAAAAATTAGCTAGAATTAAGAATAGTATTGAAAAGAATATTACTTTTTTATTTTTACTGATCTCGTTTTTCCAGGATTCAAATATGCCCATAATTACACAGCTAGTTTAGATAATTTAATATTTAAAAATAATAATTATAGATTGATATCAAATTCACCTAATTCTTTTTTAAGTAACGAAATCATATCTGCATCAATCTTTATCCTATGTCCCTTATTTTCACTCATAGTATTATTAAATTCATTCATGTCAGAATTTTCAACTTTATCAGTTATTTTTTTTATTTTTCCCTCATAAACTAGGAATGCCGGTTTTGTCAAGAATAATTCTGCATGCTTGTCTTTAAATGTAAGAACAACTTTTGTTTTTTGCAAAAGACCTAATTCTTTTCTTTGAGCATATTCAATCATGCTTTCAATTAGATAAACCGAATCTTTCCTTAAAGCTTCAAATTCATATTTTGATGGAGATTTTTTAGAATTAATTTCTTTTTTAATGCCTATCAATTGATTTAATGTATGAACAAACTTAAAATTTGCTTTTCCCTTATTTACAAGTTCTTTTTCATAATCTTTTATTAATTCTGATTCACTTTTATCTCCAAACAAAGCTTTCATTGTCTTAAAGACATTATCATAAATCTCTTTAATGGATTTTTTTTGCATTTCTTTTTCCAAGTCTTCTCTTAATTCCTTTAGTCTTTTAAGATAATCTTCTGTATTTTTTAGCAGCCTATCTACATCTTTTCCAGATACTTCAGTAATCTTTTGGTGTTCATAACCTTTGTAATAAGTTATTGCAATTTCTTCTAGAATATCTGCATATTTTTTTTCAAGCATTTTTTCTTTTTCGACAAATATTCTTCTTACTTCCCTAACTGTTTCTTTGACATTAGTAGGAGGAACTCCATAAAGCATTAATAGTGCTTGAGAAGGAGTTATAACTCCCCAGTATAAATCTCCAATAACAATATCAAGTAGTCTTCTTTTAACAATTTCAGAAGTCTTGTCTCCCATAGACATAAACATATCAATTGACTCTGGAGAGGGTTTTATTTTTCCCATCTTGAGCAATAGTTTCCAAGGCAAAAATCCTCCCCTATCGTAAAATGGATAACCATCTCTTAAGAATGTGTAGAAAATTGGATTTGCATCTTTAACACCTTCCCAGAATTCAGTTAATAAGTAAACCTGAACATTTAAGACATTTTTTACTCCGGCAAGTTCTCCTGCCTGCATAATATATGAATAAATAATATTTCTCAGTTTTTCTTTAAGCTCTAGCCTGGGCATTCTTTTTACATCAGTATCATCAATTATGATATAAACATCAACATCACTTGTTTTTACAGCGTCTCCTCTGACTAAACTTCCTCCAATTACATAAGAATAAACATATTTTTCGAATTTTTTGAGCACAAGTGATTTATGGATTTGAGCTACTCTTAATGCTCCAAGTATTCCTTTATCATGCAATGGAAAAGCCATTCCAATAGCTTCTATTACCGGATATTTTGAATCCATACATATTTCCCAAAGATCTTTAACTAAGAATAAATTCAGCCAGATATTTTGCTTTAAATCCCTGATTTCTTTTACTAGCTCATTTTTTATATTATTGAATTCTTTTTCTTTATCATCTGGAAGAATAATTACTAAGTGCATGGGTTTTGCTTTTTTCTCTTCCTCAGTTAATTCATTTTCTTCATCAAACAAATCTGCTGCTTGAGGTGGAATTATACCTATAGCTTCAACTGATTTGTATTTTGCAAGAATTGTTTTTTTCAAAGAATCAAGTTTTTCTCTAACCTTTTGCATTTCTTTTTCTTGTTCAGGAGTAGGAGCATTTGGAACATTACCCTTAATATCTGCATTTTGATATCTTGAATCATCAAGAGTTGATTCATATGCCGGCTTTTCAGGTTTAGAATTTTCTTTTGCCATACTAAAAATAAACAAGGTGGATATTTAAAGGTTTTTAATTGTATTCTTTAAATGTAGTAAAATTAGAAAATTTGCTCTTCTTGTTTTTCTCTTAAATAATCCATCCCACATCCGGCACCAAAACCTACTGCTCCACCTGCAATTGTTCCGAGAAATGACCAAAGAACTATCATTCCAGTTCTGAATCTGTCCACTTCAAAACCATTTTTAAAATTAGTATGATAAATCTCCTGAGTTAAATCCAAAACTTCCCTACCTAGTTTATTTCTTTCTTTAGTATCATTAATTTCTACAAACTGATTTATTTTTTGTCTTAATCTTGGCAGATTCTGATCATTAGAATCCAGTACACTAAGGGATTCATCTAATAAACGATTTAGGCCTTTTATCTGATCTCTTGTTTTGTAAGCAACCTGATACTCTTTAGGTCCTAAATTTGTTGAACTAGAGGTATTTACATGATAGTCTTTTGCAGTAAGTTTTATAGCAGCCAAATTCTTTGAATCTGCAATTAAATTATTCCAACCTGTATAAATTTGGTTTTCATTTAGTACCAGGGTTGAACCTGAATACCAAGTATTAACAATACCGAGTAAATCATTTTCAGATAATTTTGGAGCTTCTTTTTCAGTTCTGGATTTTATTATAGCTTCCCGATTTAAATCATTTACTTTTTTAGCAGTATAGTAGGGTTCAGGAATTCTTATATCTCCAGAAGTTCTAATAAGTCTCTCAAGGGATTCTGATGCTTGACTTCCTTTTTTTGGATGATAATAATAATAATGGTCTGTATCATCATAAACTGAATGAGGTTCAAGAGTTGTATGAGTCGTTATATTTCCTTTGCTATCAGTACTTGTATGAGTTACCATCCTTAATTCAGTATGATAATTATCATTATGTTTTTCTGTCCAAGAATCATTTAACATCTGAGAGAGTTGAGGAAGATTCCCCCTTATATGAGTTAGATTAGAATAGTGTTCTCTTACTTTTTTTGATGAATCACTTACCATATTAAATAATTCGTTTAATTCATATTTGTGCTTCTTTTTTTCTGGATTAAGTCTATCTCTTAATCTGCTTGAAAAATTCGAATAATAATCTCCATCATTTTCATGTGCTAGATTTGAGTCTTCAATTATTTTCATTGCAAGGTCATTTAAACCTGCCTGATAAAGTGTTCTTGCCATTCCGATTACTTCTTTTCCACCTTCTCCAGGAACAAGGCCTTGTTTTGTCACATCATCAATTATTTGAGATATTTCTGAAAATCCAAGTTGCTTTTTTGAATCTCGATTATACTCATGATTATAACTTAAAACCCCTGAAGTAACGCTTAGAGTAAGTCCTAAAAGCGCTGTTCCTAAGATTTTATAAGGGAGTTGTTTTACTGCATTAATTCCATCCCCTAAAAGTCCAGAGATATAACTAAGTCCAGATGAAAGCCTGCCTTTTTCTTGAAATTCTTCAAATGGAGAGCGTTTAAATTCAGGATTCCTTAATCTTTTTATTCTGTCTCTTTCACTTTCTTCTACATTCTGAATAGCTCGGTCATAGTCTTCTTTTTTTGGAACATAATCTGATGAATCTTTATTTGCCATAGGATTATTTAGATATTTTTAAGTTTTTAAATGTTACTAATTGATATTACTTTGTAATAGTAACATAATAGCAAAGTTTAAATAGTATTACTTAGTAGGATAAAATAAGACAGAGGTGAAGGATTATGACAAATGAATACACTCAAAAGAATAAACAGAGCAATAATGTCGAAGAATACAAGACTCGAAGAAATTTCAGAGTTAACTCTATTTGGTTCTTCACTAATAAATGTTCTAAATTTAGATAAAGACCCTGAGTTAAAATATGTTTTAGCATTAGGAGCTGTTTCTGCAGCATCGGCAACTATTCTTGGAATATCAAAACTTTATAGAGAATTTTCAAAACCAGTAAATGGGGGCTATTTATAAAAATGTCACTTGATAAAATACCTGAAATCGATTGGGAAGTAGTTGAAACCCATTGTCATGATAGATATAGATCTCCTGAAGAGTTTCAAAGATGGAAACAACAAGTAGAGGGGCATTTAGAACATAATCCACATCTTTCTCGTATTATATGGTCAATTGCAAACAAATCAGAAAATCCTGGCGCTATTTATAGAACTGCTTTTACTATACTTGATCTTGTCAATGCTCAACTCGAAGTCAATGAGTTAAATGAAGATGCTCAGATTAGTTATACTCGGAGATAAAGATGGAGCAGGATTCTATAGGTGATGAAATTACTAAACAATTAATAAAACCAGATTTAGATTTAATTTTACAAGAAAATGAAGCAATGGGTTTTGGAAAAGTTGACGGAAGGGCACTTCACTGTGCAAAAGAATTTATCAGAAAATATGGATTTGATGATTTAGAGTTAAGACTAATCAGGCAGTTTGCTGAAGTTGGAGAAATACAAACTGAAAATGATATTGCGCCTGTTATGGAACAAGACAGAAAAGAAGATGCATTCAGGGATTTTCTTGCAGGGTGTGTTGATTTATCGCAAATTGAAGAAGGACTTAAGTTTAGAAGAGCAGAGGATGTTCTTCATTCTGGAAGGCAGGATATTGTTGCTGTTGACTCACTCGGAAATGAAGTTACTATTGAACTTAAAGCACGAGATTATACAAGACGTGAAGTAATGTATGAACTTGATAAGTATAGGGGAGAAACAAACTTTAGGTCAATAATTGTTGCTCCGAAAATAAGACCTGATATGGTTTTTGGACTCATAGATCACTATCGTGCTGGAAGAATAAAATTTGTAGAAGTTGATGGGAATCATGAAGATTATGAGTTTAGAGAAATAACTCCTGAAAATTTTAGTGAAAAGCAAAGAAAATCTGCTGAAAAAGAACTAGCTAGTTCAAAAGTAAAAGCAAAAGAAAGAACTGGTTACTCTAGAGATACAGGTGTTCTTGATTATTCAGCTAAAAGAAGAAGAAATGGAAAAACAAAAAAGATTCATAAAGATGAAAGAAAAGTTAGAAATGAAACTTTTGAAACTGCCCTAGTTGAAAATTCTCCTGAAATCCAAAAAGATAGTGAAGACGAAACTCTCGAACAATTTATTGCAAATGCTCCTAATTATCCGCTATTCTATAATATGATGGTAGTTT
Source organism: Candidatus Pacearchaeota archaeon (assembly GCA_041656875.1). Taxonomy (GTDB): domain Archaea; phylum Nanobdellota; class Nanobdellia; order Pacearchaeales; family GW2011-AR1; genus ARS1285. The sequence goes on along the minus strand of JBBACR010000012.1, from coordinate 1,566 downwards.
ATGATGTTGGGGGAAAAGATAAGAAAAAATATCTAAAGCCACGTCAAATTTCTCCTGAACAGAGAAAAGGACTTGAAGAACTTTTAAGCACTAATGAAATTGATTTTAATGTTCGCATTCATAAAAGAATGTCCAGAGTTCATAAAGAATTAGTAGAGCAAGGTTTAGCAGACGCTGATGGAAGATATTATGTTCATGCTAATGATTGCGATAAAGAAGTTCAAAAGTTTTTAGAAAAAGTAAATGATTTTGAATTTCAAATGAGAAAAGGATTTGCAGAAGTTATTGAGCTTATAGGTCATCATCAACAATATCCAAAAAATTGCAATTACCATATTGTATCAGATGAACTATCTTCTGGAATTAGTCTGCGTATTTTTGACAAAGGGTCTCAAAATCCAGGCAAACTTGAAGAAACCTGGAAATCAATGGGTCTTGAAGAAAGACTCGGTGTTCTTGAAAAGTGGAGCCTTCAGATTGATAAAAAAATAACTGAACTTGATCGAGGGCAGACTCCTGATTCAAAGATGGTAGCAGATTACTTTAAAGTTATGGACCATTGCACTAAAGAGTCTCCTGAAGAAGAAAGAAGCTATAGTCAAGAAGCACTTAGATTCAGATATTTTAGAGTTTATAATGGATTTTTAAAATTAAAACTTGCAAGAACTAGAAAACTTCTGGAAATCGATGAAACTCTGGCAGAAGCTTATCTAACATTCACACCTTCTTCTGAAGGTTATCTTGACCAAATAATTCATGAAGACGCTGCTAAAAAGTCAGTACCATTTTCTACTGATTTTGTTATATATTATGTTGAAAGAGACAGGCAGATTTATGATAGCATATTGGAATTACTTGTTTCTGACAAAGAAGTTGATTCTCAAATAAAAGAAAAACCTCTTTATCATCAACTAATGGCGCTTCATGATTTAGCTCTTGGCAATCGAGACAAATATTTAGAGCCTTTTAAGGTTAGTAAGTCTCAAAAACAAATGCTTGACAGACTAGTAGAGAGACCTGGACTTGATAAATGGGTTGAACTTTATGATGAAGACTTTGATTGTGATCCTGAAGTAAGAGGCAATATTGACACTTCTAGTGTATTTTCCAGAGTTAGTGCAAGAGACAGAGCTGTGGCTGCAAAAGGATTCTCCCAAATAGAAGAAGTATTTCATAATGTCCACGGACTTGAAGAAATTGCACTTAGATACATGGCAGGATATGATGAAAGAGTAGATATTGAAAAACTAGACGCACTTAGAAAAGAACTTATGAGAACTGTAACAACACTTGATACAGGCGGAAGTCCTACAGCAAAAGCAATAAAAAAATCAACAGAAATTTCATTAAAATATGTAGACGATATGATTGACCAAAGAAAAGCAAAAGGTCTTAAGAGCATGTACAAATTCTCAAAAGCACATCTTGTTTGTGAGCTACTTGAAGCAAAAATAGACAGAGCAAGAGCTCTTGAAGAAATTGATCCGAATATTGCTCAGGCTTATTTAAGATATTCAATTACAACTGAAAGAGAACTGGCTAATGGAAGATTTCATTGTCCTGAAA
>JBBACR010000011.1:25983-33548 GCA_041656875.1 Candidatus Pacearchaeota archaeon | reverse complement strand
AGTTTTGATTTAAATAAATGCACTGCAGGTGCTTCACCTAAAACATGTTATACTATAACAGATAGCGTAACATCACAGAATATTTATTGTTACAAATTTGCAGAATCAAGTGACAATAGATTTGGATTTAAATGGACAATAGAAAATAAAGTTGATAATGAACACACAAACTTTAGATATTTTAATAAATCATTTGTTATTCCAAAAGATTATCCAATAAACTTAAGAGTTAATTTTACTTTTTAGTTGAGAATAATATTTATAAAGCAGGAGTAATTAAATAAACAATGAAAAGAGGGAAGAGTTTAGAAATTTTTTTAGTATTATTAGTGATAAGTTTTATTGGAGTTGTTAGTGCAGCTCAAAATCCCAATTATCCGAGTCCATATCAGTGTGGTGGAGCTGATTGGAATATTGGAGCTCCGGATGGAGGTACTTGTAAGGGTAGTGTATCTACAACAGGCGCACTTAGTGATGATCCTAAAGCTTATGCAGTAACTGGTTACTGGAGTCGTCTAAAACCTGACCTTACTACTGTAAATAAATTTTGTAAAGGATATACTGGAGAAGCAAGTTCTTATGCTACCTATGGTAGAATGCATAATTACTGTAATGGATGCGATAATACTTTAACTTGGTGGGCAAGTAACAGATGGAATTATCAAGAAGTTTGTTCTGGAACATTAAATCTTCAGGTTGTTTATTGCGGTACTAATTGTTGTACTCCAAAAACATGTGCTCAACTTGGAAAGAATTGTGGAAGTGTTGCTAATGGGTGTGGAGGAACAATTAATTGTGGAACTTGTGTTAAAGGAAATCAATGTACTAATAATGTTTGTACATGTATTCCTGCAACTTGTGCTAGCCTAGGTAAAACCTGTGGAACCTGGGATGATGGTTGTAAAGGAAAACTTAATTGTGGAGCTGCATGTGCAAATGCTTGTTCTAATGTTAATGTTGCACTTGGAAAATCTGTAACAACAAACCCGACAGGTACTGGAAGTCCATCGCTTATTACAGATGGAGTTGTTGGAGCAATTTGGAATTCAGGAAGAGCTGATGATTCAAGCGCTATAATTAGTCTAAGTACAACTCACAATATTTCTAAGTATTCTATTTCTTGTGCAGGAGTTAATGGGGGAAATACTGGAATTATTTATTTTCAGAATAGTGCAGGAGCAGAAATTAGTCATTCTTCTTATTCTTGCTATGTTGATACAGTAAATGAAAGTTTTGCTACTCCAATCTTAAATGTCAATAAAATTTATATTTTAATCAATGGAGGGGGGGACTGGAGACATCTAGGAGAAGTCCAAGTTTATGAACCTGGATGCCCTGCTGAACAATCATGTGATATGCTTACTGGGCAGTGTTTAAAAGTTGTAATGAATAATTCGTGGTCTAATATGAAAGATGAACAAATAAAAACTGCACAGGTAAACGATACTGTAAAATTAGTTGTACAGGGAGATGTTGCTAGTAGAATCATAAATTATACTCTTAAAAAAGAAGTGGAATTAAGCTGGAATCCATTAAGTTGGTTTTCAGGAGGAACTGTGGCACAAACATCTGGGAGAGGATTTGTTACATGGAAAGCAACTGAGTCTGGAAAATTCTATTTTATTGCACAAATACTTAATGCAGATGGTTCAGTATTAAAACAAGTAAATTCTAAAGATGAGTCAGGTGAAATGGGAGTATTAACTGTGGAAGGATATAGTAATGCATTACCAACTATAAAAATAATAAAACCTGCTGCTGAAACAACTTATATTATTAGTCCTACAACAGGTGCAACAGCTTCTATTGGTTTTGAACAAGTAAGTTCTGATGAAGATGATGACTTAAATATAACTTGGGATTTTGGAGACGAGAATAGTTCAACATTTTCAAATTGCATTACAACTGGAAACTGCAATACAAATCATGTTTATACTGAATCTGGAAGAAAAATTGTTAAAGCGATGGCTCAGGAAATGTCAAGAAATCAGAGAGTGACTGATCTTTCGGGAATATTTATTTACAAAGAAGGACTTAATATTTTTGCAATCATTGACAGTCCTGATTATAAAACTATTATCCAGGAAATAGGAAATTATTTTGTTGATGGGAGAAGCAGCCATGTTGCAAATTGCAGTTTTGATTTAAATAAATGCACTGCAGGTGCTTCACCTAAGACATGTTATACTATAACAGATAGTGTGACATCACAGAATATTTATTGTTACAAATTTGCAGAATCTAGTGACAATAGATTTGGATTTAAATGGACAATAGAAAATAAAGTTGATAATGAACACACAAACTTTAGATATTTTAATAAATCATTTGTTATTCCAAAAGATTATCCAATAAATTTAAGAGTTAATTTTACTTTTTAACAATTAAAGTTAATTAACTATAAATTAAATACACTAAGATAATATTTATAAACTTGATTTTGCTAAATAAAATATGAAAAGAGAAAAAGAAGTGATTACTTTTGGAATATTGTTTTGTTTAATGATTATTTCACTTAGTTCTGCAGCTACTCTTGAAGATAGTACTTCTTCAAATCTAAATATTAAGGGAGGGATATTATGTATTGATAATGGGCATAACTGGTCAGATAGTAGTGATACTACCAAGGAGTTTGCAGAAATTATTAGTACACTTAATGGCTCAATGGGTTGTTATAATGAAAATGGAAGAACAGAGGATGGGGGTCAGAGTATGACTAGTTGTTGTCCTAGTGCATATACTTGTTCACAAAATCCATTTGGAGCTTATACTTGTAACATACTAGTTACTTCAAAATTATTCTGTGCTGATTTTGATCAAAGTCAAGATGATTGTGAAGGTCCTCTAATTAATGGAGTTCGAGATGGAAGATTTTTAATTGCGAACTATTCAGTTTATACAAATAATAAACATATTTGTGGGGTGGATACTAATAGTTATTATGATGATGGAAATACTATTTATTGGAATGTTACTGAATGTTATTGTAGGTGGAATTCAACTGATTCTAAGTGTAAGGCCATTGAAAATGTAACAAAAAAGTATAAAGATAATACAAGCCCAACTTATGTTTATGGTACTTGTACTTGGACCCTTGATGATGGTTACCCAGTTGATGAATGTGATGCTAGCGGATATCTTAGATATTCTTTTACTGGAAAAATAGATGGAGATAATTATCCTGGTATTGAAGATTGTACTAAAAAAGAAGTTCAAATACCTTGTGAAAGCGTAACTAAACTGGGATTCTTTAATTTTATTAATTTTATAGAGGCTATTTTTATTATTGCTTTTATTTATTTTGTTTATATTAATAAAAATAAATATAAGAAATAAAATGGAAATAAAAAAAGTTTTGACCTGTTTCTTATTTATAAGTTTAGTATTTATGATAAATTTGATTTCTGCTGAAGTATTAATGGGAAACCAATCGGGTAATATCTCTTTTGGTTCTGGAAGAGCTCAACAGATTACTGGTTGGATAAATGTAAGTTTAAATAATGAACCGGATAATACGCTTTTAATGGGGCCAGAAGCCAATATGACTCTAAAAGATTTTTTAGATGCAAATAAAGTTTCATATTCTTGTTTTCCTTATAATTGTGATGTAGGATATTATCCTGCTGGAAGTGAATACAGTTCAAGAACAATTAATATCCCTTTTGGAATTAGTAAGGTGCTAGGAATAAGGCTAATTGGAAATGTTACAGGGGTTAGTGATATTAGTTTTAATATTACGAGTAATGCACAAGATTCATGTTATATTCCACTTAAAATCGATGTTTTAGGTGATGACATAATTGAATGGAGATCTGAAGCTGCATCTTCAAATAATTATTGTACTATTATGAATAAACCATATGGTTGTTTTGAGAAAAGTGCGCAAAAATTCCAAACTCAAATTAATACTGAAGCTAAATATTGTGAAAAGATTACAGTCCCTGCTGTAAAAGCATTTACAATAGGTGCAAGTGTTATTGGAAATGGAAGTGCTAAGTTCATACTATCATTAGTTATAAATGGCGGTGAAGAAGTTTGTAAAATTAATGATGATGAGAATATTATTATGAATGCTAGCGGAGAAGTAATTTGTACTTATACTTTGGATCAAATTTTAAATAATTATACTGAAATAGATGTTTGTATTAGGGGCGGAGATGGATATGGGAACAATATATATAATATAACTTATCAACCCCTTAGAAATGGTTCTTGTGGATATATGGAATCAAATGGAAACACTTATCCTCAAGATTTTGAGATTTTTGCAAAACCCTTAAAATATGCAGCTTTAACAAAATTTAGACTTGATAAATACAATATTGATACAGACATTACTGAAGCAGAACAAAAAATGAGTGATTTAAAAACTCAGATTATGGCTTATATCACTAATAAATACAATGGTAATTGTAATCCTCAATGTTTAATTCCAATAAAGTTTCATTCAGGAATAACTCAGGATATGACTTTATATGATGTAAGATTAAATTATACAAATGAATTAGGTCAGATAAAATCAAGTTCTAGCATTTATGAAATTAATTCAACAAGACCGGTAATAAATATGAGTTATAAGATACTTGATATATCTAAAGCTAATTTTTATACACCTTCTTCATATGGTGTTTTAGATATTAAAGTAAAACTTGGAGATAAAGAATTTGGAAATGCGACCCTTAATATAAAACAGGGGCCTGAAATACTCGCGATTATGCCTACGGATAATGTACCTGCGCTTATTCCTACTTCATTTATAACAGTTCTTACAGAAAACTCAAGTATTGCAAATAACAACCTTACTTATACTTGGACATTTGGAAATGGTACTTCTCAAGTTACTACTACTAATGTAATAACCTATACTTTTTCAGAAGTAGGACAAAACACATTAACAGTAAAAGTTGAAAACCCTTATGGAGCAGAATCAATTAAGACTGTAAGAGTAAATATTGTTGCCCCAAAAGAAGCTATTAACAGAACAATAAGACAATATAAAGAACTTTTAACAAATATAAGTGCTCAAATAAACGCACTCCCACCCTGGATTAAAGCTCAAAAAATAGAAAAAGAGGGATTAATCAATGTTGATGATTTAAGGAGTCAGATTAGCTCTGCTGAAGAATTATATTCACAAGCATTTACAAATGAGGAATATGTAAAATCAATGAATAAACTGCTTGCGATGAAAATACCAAAGAACCTTGTGATTAGCCAGTCAGTTAATTCTCCATTTATTCAAAGTGAAACTCAAATAGATTATGTTGCATTAAGTTCACTTGTAGGTGAGACTGATGAACAGTATAGAGATAGTTATTTTAATGCGATAAATAATTGGGCAAAAGATAATCTTGAAACCAATCTGGAAGCAAAAACTTATACATTACATTATTTGTCTGGAGAAAAAGAAGATTTGTTTTCTTACATTAAATTAAGCATGGAATCAAAAACAATTATTGATGAATTTTATTTAATAATAAATGAACAACCGGGTAAAGTAAAATTTAATGGAGATGTAAATGAAAGAGATGTTGGAGAAACTGCAATCTCAATAACATTTTCAGAATTTGATGGTCAAAAGGATATTGAACTATTATATCCTAAAAGAGTTGATATACTTGATATGCCAATAGTTATTTTACCTCCATTAAAAAATTTAGTTGTTGAAAAATCACTTGGTCCTTGTAATCATGATGGAACTTGTGGAACTGGAGAAACTTGGAAAAATTGCAGAGATGATTGTAAACCTTGGGGATGGACCTTGACTTTACTTATCATACTCATTATATTTGGAGCAATGGTTTATATTGGGCTACAAGAATGGTACAAAAGATATTATGAGGCTAACTTATTCCTAAGCAGAAATCAATTGTTTAATTTAATCAATTATATAAATAATGCAAATAATCAAGGACTTTCAAAAAAAGAAATCTTTGATAAATTACTTATTTTAGGTTGGAATAAAGAACAATTAGAATATGCTTGGAACAAATATAAAGGACTTAGAACTGGAATGTGGGAAATACCTGTATTTAAATGGGTTGAAAATAAACAGGTTAAAACTGAACTTGAAAAAAGAAAGTCTGCTCCAATAGGTAAACCAAATCCAAATAATACTACAAATAAGCCTGGCACAAGTTTTAAAAAATAATAATTTAAGTTCTAAAAGATAGAGAAATATAATTGAATTGTCTATAACATTAAAGTTTAAAAACACTGTTAATTTTAATTAAGTAGATTCTATAATATAACAAAAAAGGAGAAAAAGAACAAACCAGAAAATATGGCAATAAAGATTTTAACTAACTTTACAAAAAGGCTGCTTAATTTATTCTTTAAAAGAAAAAAAGACATTAGCTTGGGCTTCTATGGGCCCCCTAACGCTGGAAAAACCAGTCTTGCTAATAGAATATGTAAGGATTGGACAGGAGAAGAAATTGGAAAAGTATCTAGAGTTCCTCACGAAACAAGACATGTCCAGTTTAAAGAAGAAGTTAATATAAAATATAAAGAAAAAAGCTTAAAATTCAAATTAATTGATACGCCTGGAATTGCAACCAAGATAGATTATGAAGATTTTATGAAAATGAAGATAAAGAAAAAAGATGCTCAGAAAAGAGCTAAAGAGGCTACTCAGGGAATAATTGAAGCAATAAAATGGTTAGATGATGTTGATGCAGTAATAGTTGTTGTAGATTCAACACAAAATCCTTATTCACAGGTAAACATTACAATTATTGGAAATCTTATTTCAAGAAATATTCCAGTTCTTGTTGTTGCAAACAAAATTGATTTGCCTAAATCTGACCTTAAAAAAATTCAAGCAGCTTTTCCAGAATATGAAGTAGTTGGAATATCTGCAAAATATGGAAAAAATATGGAAGAGTTTTACGAATCAATATTTAAATTATCCAAAGATGTCTAAAATAAACATTTAAATATCTATAATTAAATAGTATATAATAAAAAGGTGAGATATGGCAAAACAAGATAAAAAATTAAAAGGATTAACATTACATTTTATGCCTTACAGCGAGATTGCAAAACTTGAAACTGTTGAAAGGATAAAAAAATTGTTAAAACTTATTCTTGATAATAAAGTAGTTATAATTCAAGGAAAACTTAAACCTGAAGAAGAAAGCAGACTTATTGAAGATACTATGATTATGATTGGAAATATTAAGGGGTTTAAAGGAGTTGAACTTGCAGTTATTGCTCAAGATTCCAGTGATAAGACTGTGTTTGACAAGTTTAAATTTGGTCTTGCAAAGGCACTAGTCGGGCAACAAGATGCTTTGACAATTATTGGACCTGCATCAATAGTTAAGGAAATGAAAAAAGACCCTAAAAAGTTAGAAGTTATGATGAGATAATCTTTTTTCATGTCCTCAAAAATTTTCTTAAATTTTTGGGAGCTCCAATTCTTACGAATTGAAGCAAAAAAGACCCTAAAAAGTTAGAAGTTATGATGAGATAATCTTTTTTCATGTCCTCAAAAATTTTCTTAAATTTTTGGGAGCTCCAATTCTTACGAATTGAAGCAAAAAAGACCCTAAAAAGTTAGA
>JBBACR010000011.1:0-25883 GCA_041656875.1 Candidatus Pacearchaeota archaeon | reverse complement strand
AAAAAAGACCCTAAAAAGTTAGAAGTTATGATGAGATAATCTTTTTTCATGTCCTCAAAAATTTTCTTAAATTTTTGGGAGCTCCAATTCTTACGAATTGAAGCAAAAAAGACCCTAAAAAGTTAGAAGTTATGATGAGATAATCTTTTTTAAAAATAATATTTTCATAACCCTAGAGTAATCCTAACAACTTATATATACTTATTCTGCCTTAGAATTATATAAAAAAGAGATATTACCTAATTATTATGCCTCATCAATGTACTAAGTGTGGAGAATTATATCCTGATGCTGCTGCAGAGCTCTTAAAAGGATGTAAATGTGGAAGTAAGTTCTTTTATTATATTAAACAAGAAAGATTTGACGAATTGAATAAGATTAATAATTCGGAGATACAAGAAACTCTCTTTGAACTAGATCGTGCAGATAAAGTACAAATAGAAAAAGATATTAGGGAGATAACTGGCCTTTCTGAAGAACCTGACAAACCAATTATTCTGGACCTTGAGTCAGTAAGAGTGATAAAACCTGGAAAGTTTGAGATCGATATTGTAAATCTATTTTCAAAAAAAAGACCGTTAATATATAAACTAGGAGAAGGAAAATATATTATTGATTTGACATCTTCTCTTAAAGTAAGCAAATCTGAAATTGATAAAAAAATTAAAGACCCTGAATCAGCTACTGATAAATCCGAGAATGTAGGCCTTGAAAAAAAAGATGAACTAGATGATATAGACGAAGAGGAAGAAAGCGAAGAACCTGAAGAAGAATTAGAAGAAGAAAAAGAATTAGATTAAAACATTTTAATTATTTGTTTTTTCATTTCATTTGCAAAAGAAGAATCCTTATGAATTATTACCTTTACTGAAGTCTTTTTTTGAAGAACCTCTTCGAGTAATCTTAAAATGTCTTTTTTTTCAAGACAATCTTTCATTTTTGCCTTGAAAGCCTCTGGAATAAATATCTGAATAAAATAATCTCCGAATATTAAGGCATCATTTGGAAAATTTGTTTTAATTGTCTTATATTTTAAATTCAAAGATTTATAAAATTTTTTAGATATGTCTTCTAGATAAGACTCTCCTGAGCAAAGGAAATAGAATTTATGACCTTTTTCTGCTAGCCTTTTATAATAATTATATTCTGCCCTTAAATAGAATAGGGGTCTCCACTCATGATTTAATTGAAAGCAAATACTATCATTTTTCTTTTTGAAAAGTTCATTTTTCATGAAATAATAAATATATTTTTCAGCATCAAATATAGTATCAAAATTTAAGATTATCATGTCTTCCCCGGACATTGATCCTTTTAGTCCAGAGATATTCTGACTGCGTTCTTTTGCATAATAATTCGTTTCTACAATATCTGTAAAAGACTGAACTTTTTTTATCCATTCCATGTTTATTTCATACCTTTTATCTTTCTCAATTAAAACATCGGTTTCACATAATTCTTTTACGGCTTTATAGACTGACTGATAAGTCGAAGAATAACCATACTGCTTTTTTATTTTAAAGAATATATTTCTTAAAGAAAGCGGCCACTCAATAGTTAAAATGCTAATTACAGCGTCTTTAGTACTGCTCGGCTTAGTATTCATTTCTGGAATAAGTAAATTGAGTCCCATTTTAAGTTGTTAAAACCTGGTTTATTTTATAAACCTTTTGGTTTATAATTTTTTAAACATAAGGTTAATAAGATTTCTTTTGAAGTTTGATTATACTACTAGAAAAAAAGAGGTAAAATGAGAGGAAAATATTTTTTAAAATATAATGAAAGAAGGTGGGAAGAGTTTACTTCCAGAGGAGTTAATACTCTTCAATTGTTTATAACAAATAAATGCAATTTAAGATGCGCTGGATGCTTTTATTCCCATAAACTCGGAAAAGGGGAAATGTCCTTGCCTGAATATAAAAATCATATTCTTGAACATGAAAATGAAATTAAAAAAGTAATACTTCTTGGAGGAGAACCTACACTTCATCCAGACTTAGGTAAAATGATTGAATTTAATAATGAAAAAGGTCTTGCAACAACGATTTACACCAATGGAAGCCAAATAAAAAGCCTTGAAGGCCTGGATCTATCCAAAACTCAAGTCAGGCTTGGAGTTTATGGTTCTTTTTCCAGTGAAAAGCCACTCTATAAAATTCTCTCCCCTAATTTTCCAGTTACAGTTGTATACATGCTAAGAACTGATAATATTCATGAACTTGATGAGGCTGCGCTTATGGCTGAACATAGATTTAATTGCAATGGATTTTATATTTCAAGTATAAGAGATATAACTTCTACCCAGGACTTTTGGAAAGACACTCCTGAAACGGTTCCTTTGGATGAATACTCTCGCCTTGTTCAGAGTTTTGTTGACACCTATAATGGAGAAATTCCTGTGTTACATATTGCAAGAAGAGGGGTTATTGAAACTAAAAAACAGTCAGATGAAATTGATAGATGTAGATTTGGAAACATTTTTCCAGATGCTGAAAAAATAATCTGCCCTTTTGATATTTCCAGAAGAATCACAACTGACAAACTTGTTTTTGGAAAAAGACCTTGTAATAAAAACAAAAGCTGCATTCTTAAAAAAATAGTCCTCCGGAGGAAATAATATGGTTTTACATAATCCAGACTTATTTAAAGAGTTTGAAAGAGAATCATTTCCAAGGACTTATCAATTTTTAGAGTCTCAAAATATACGTACTGCAGAAAGACTTCCTTCAAGATGGAGAGCTAATAATTTAGTTTTAAAGGCAACTTGTGAATGGCAAGATTATGTTGTAAAAAAGGTTGAAAACGGAGCTGCTAATAGAGAAATTGACAGAGTAAAACTAATGAGACAGACCTATCCTGGAATAACCCCTAAACTTTTCATAATTGAGGGAACAGATTGTTATACTATGAGTTATATATTTGGAAAGTCTTTTTTTGAACTTGAAAAAGAAGAAAGAGTCTCAAAAATAAAAAAGGCAGGAGAGATACTAAGTCAGACTTATTCTTTAGTTAGTGGTTATGAAAAAACAGATATATCTAAATTTGTTAGAGCGTCTTTTGAAAGGTATAGAAATAAAAGAAAAGAGTATTTTAGAGAAGATGAATTAACTACTAGAGATATAGATTTTGAAATATTTAGACAAGTTTTAAATCAACCAAGCCATAATGACCTCAATGCTGCAAACTTACTGTATAATGGGGATATAAAGTTAATAGACCCTAGTGAAGAAGGTTTTAATGATATTGCAAGAGATGTTGGAAGATATGCTGCATCTTGTTTTTTTAATAACTATGATTATTTTGGCAATGATAAAGCCCATTCACTTAAAATTGCAGATGCATTCCTAGGAAATTTTGACTCTGAAACCCTGGAGCGAGCAAGATACTATATGGGAGAATCATTTCTTTCATTTTTGAGGTTTGACACAATAACTACTGACAAAAGTGTCTTAAAAAAATTAGCTACTAATTTACTCACAGGAAATGGCCGAATAGTTAGTCTCTTGGAGGAGTCCTTATGAAAAAAATAATATTTGACCTTGATGATACTCTTTATGTAGATAAAGATTTAAGACAAAGGCGGGAGAATGAAATACTAAAATTTTTAGAAGACAAAAAAGCAGAGTATATCAAATTAAAAGGGAATGGAAAAGGCACTATTGAATCATTTAAATTAATGGGGTTTTCAAGAGAAGATTTTTTTAAAGTAATGGAGAATGTAAATATGGATTTAATTAAAGACATTAAATTAATCAAAATCCTGAATGAACTTAAAAAAAAGTATAAAATTTATGTTCTTAGCAATAGTTCAAAAAGAGTTGTTGAAAAAACCCTTTTACAGATAGGTATTTTAGAAATTGTTGATAAATATTACTATGGGGAGAGCTTTAGTAATGAAAAACCCGCTGAAGAATGTTTTTTTATGGTAGAAAGAGGAGATATTTGTGTTGGAAATAGTTTTAGAAAAGATTTAGAGATTCCAAAAAACAGGGGGGCGGTTACAATACTTATTGGAAAAGAAGACCTTGATGCAGATTTTAGTGTTGAAAACATATATGAAATAACAAAAATACTAATTTCTATGGAATAAGATTTAAAAACCTGAACCTACTAGTTATTAGATGGTAATTGAATTAGAAGAAAACAATTTTAAAAAAGAAGTTGAAGAATCAAAAATTCCAGTGATAATAGATTTTTTTGCTGATTGGTGTGGACCTTGCCAAATGATGAAACCGGTTTTTGAAAAAATAAGCAAGGAATATGAAGGAAAACTTAAATTTGCAAAAATAAATACAGAAGATAGTCCCCAGCTTGCTGAAAAATTTGGAATTCAGGGAATTCCATGTTTAATAATTGCAAAAAAAGGAAAAGAAGTGGATAGGATTGTGGGATTTATGTCAGAAGCTTCACTAAAACAAAATATCAATGAGATTTTAAAGAATATATAAAAAGAAAGAGAGTTGATAATGAAAAAAGACTATGATTTAATTGTTATTGGTGGAGGTCCTGGAGGACTTAGTGCTGCAATATATGCGGCCAGATATAAACTTAATACATTAGTTATTTCTAAAAATATAGGGGGCCTTGCTGCAACTGCCTATAAAATATGTAATTGGCCATCTCAGGATGAAATAAAAGGTTTTGAATTAATGCAAAAGTTTACAAAACAGGTAACTGACCTTAATGTTCCTATTATTTATGATGAAGTCAGTAAGATTGAAAAAACTAATGAGGGATTTATTGTTTCTATCACAAACAAAAAATATAATGCAAAGAAAATAATATTTGCTGCAGGAACAAAAAGATTAAGACTAAATGTTCTTGGAGAAGGAAAATTTGTAGGGAGGGGAGTAAGTTATTGTGCTACCTGTGATGCTAGTTTTTTTAAAAATAAAATCGTTAGTGTTGTTGGGGGCAGTAATGGAGCGATTACTTCTGCATTACTACTTTCTGAATATGCAAGTAAAGTTTATCTGATACACAAAGACAATCAATTTCCAAAAGCAGAACCTGCCTGGATTGAACTCCTTAAAACTGAAGATAAAATAGAACTTGTTTTAAATGAAGAAATAATTGAGATAAATGGAAATAAGAATGTTGAAGAAATAAAATTAAAATCTGGAAAGAAAATTAAAGTTGATGGAGTTTTTGTTGAAATTGGAGGAGTTCCTGAAACTGGTTTACTTGAAAATTTAAAAGTTAAACTCAATGAGAAAGGATATATAATAACAGATAAAGAACAGAAAACCAACCTCAAAGGATTATTTGCAGCAGGAGATATTACAAATAATGTTTTAAAACAAATTGTTACTGCAAGTTCAGAGGGAGCTGTTGCTGCTTATTCTGCATACAAAGAAGTAAAAAAACATGAATAATTTTCTTATAATCAAAAACATTTAAATATATAAGACTTATTAAAATAATATGAAAAAGGGTGTGGGAAGTAAATTAGCAATTACATTTTTGGTTCTAGCAACTATTAGTTTACTATCAATGAGCTTTGTTTCTGCTTCATTTCTTGGAGATGCTGGAAATTTTATAAATAAATTTTTTGAAGGAAAAATAACTGGAAATGCAGTTTCTAGCACAACTTCTGCTTCATTTAATTCATTTAATTCTCCCTGGGATCAATATAATGCAAGAAATAATCAATATGATTCAGACCCTTGCAGACAACCACCTAAACTTATTTCTTCTGTGACTCCAGGAGATACTATAACTGTTAGCGGAGTTAGTGGAACTTTATGTGGAAGACTTTATCCAAGAAGTCCAATGGGTAGTTGCATTAATAATATTAATTCGGGTTGCACTGTTCCAATAAGTTTAACCAGTGCAGATTTTGATAATACTGCTAAAGTTGGATTTTATGGCAATAACCAGAATCTTATCAAAGAATATGCTTTAAGAGACCTTCAAAAAGGAGTAAAAGTACCTGCAGGGGCTACATTATTATATGCATTTCAAAAAGAAAGCTGTACCATAAATAGTGCTTGTTATTTTGATAACAATGGGGCCTATAGTGTAAGTTTTAAATATGCTATAACTCCGAGTTGTACTCCAAAAACCTGTTCAAGCCTTGGAAAAATATGTGGTACTTGGTCTGATGGATGCAGTGGAACACTAGATTGTGGAGGTTGTGATTTTGGACTTACTTGCAGTGATGGAAACTGTGTAAGTGAAACAAAATCTTCATGCGTCATAACAAATATCAGTTCTCAGCAAGTTCCTGGATATGTTTATTCTAATATTTACATTACAGCTAGCAATCTTCCATCAGATAATAGTTATAAAATTACAGGAGCAGGTTCATATGATTATGTAGTCTTTAATGTTTTGACAAGAAATTCTGATGGTTCTGCAGTTTTGATTGGAAGTCAAACATTTAATAGTGTTGCAACTTCTTATGTTTTAGATAGAAAATCAAATATTGTTTTAACAAACCTCGCAAATAATGTTATTTGTAGCCAACCTAGTTGCATTGATTCTGATAGTGGAAAGAATTACGAGATCAAAGGAACTGTGAATAGCAAATTAAATGGAATTTACACTGAATACTGCTATAATACTGAAACATGGAATCTAAAGGAATATTATTGCGATAGCAGCGGATATGCTCAAGATGATAATCATTATTGTCCAAATGGATGCTCTGATGGAGCTTGTATGCCTGCTCCAGTAATTGAATGTAAATACATGTATTGGTTTGATCTTAATTCTAATTCAAAAGAATGTGGATATAAACAATTTTGTGGAGCATATATGTATCCAGAACTTCAGGTTTTTACTACAAAAGAAGAATGCGAGGCAAAATTAAACCCGCCGGTTAATAGTTGTACAGATTCAGATGGTGGAATGGATTATTATGTACAAGGAAGTGTATTTACTCCAAATGAATTAAGTAAAAGTAAGAATGATACTTGTTATATTCAAGACTTAGAATATCCCGGAAGGAACTACATAGGGGTTTCTTCTTGTACTGGAGATAACTGTTATGTTGATGAATGGAGTTGTGATTCTCAGACTGCTTCATCTACTTCGGATTTATTCAAATGCCCTAATGGATGCAAAGATGGGGCTTGTATAAGAAGTTTTTGCGGCAATGGAATATGCGAAGATGGAGAAGCTAACATTCAACCAACCTGCAATCAGGGACAAGTATGCACACAAAACATTATTGTTGGAACCTGTCCGCAGGATTGCCAAAATAATTTTTGTACAGATTCCGATAATGGAAAAGATAAATATGTTTTTGGAACAACCTGCCTTGGGGAGAGTTGCAAATCAGACACCTGTAATAAATCATCTTTTGGAGAAAGTTATGTCATAGAAAATTATTGCTATAATGAAAATAATCCTTCAGATATGTATATGTATTGTGCAAATGGCTGCATTAATAATTCATGCATTAAAACAATTCCTGTTCAAAATGAAATATGTCAAAATCTAACAGAACTTGTTGCAAATCCCTCAGATATAGTAATTAACAATAAAAACTATAGTGCAAGTAACTGGAATTATAATTATTCTGGTAACTGGTGGATTAATAATATAGAAGAAAGATATAGTGAATATAGTGCGTCATGGAGTTCTTCTTCAGATAACAATAATAATGAATACTCAAACATAAATGTAGAATTGACTATATTTGATAATGCTACTGTTAATTTATCTAACTTAGTAAAAGAAAGAACCTCTTATCAAGTATGCCAAATAGACAGTTACTGGGATGTTACAGATAAAGAAAATATAATCTATGTTTGCAATTGGGATATTTTAAGAAATAAACAGGACTTAAATAATTATGAGTATAAATCAAGACAAGTATTTTGGGTTAACAATAATGTTATGGTTAAACTAGATATTTCTTCTGGTAGAAGTTTAACCGATGAAGAAATTGCAAAAATTGCAAAAAAAAGAGTAAATGAGTTTTTGAATGATTTAAGGGATAATACTGGCGAATATATTAATTCAGACAATTTTGAAATAACTTATTTAGCTAAAAGCTTTATAGATGAAAGTTTAAGAAAATGTAGTTCTCATTTAGTAAAACCAACCCAAAAAGGAACAAATGAGACTTGCTCACCTAGTTGGACTTGTAAACTTGAACCTTCGGTATGTCCAGAATATGGATATCAAAAAAAGATTTGTGTTGATAATGGATGCAACAATGAAAAAAGAGAAGAACAAATAGCTTGTTCACCTGGAATATGTTCTGGATGTTATGTTCCAAGATGGTATAGTGGCGGGTATGGAAATGATGAGTTGGATAACATATGCATTCCTTATGGGACAAGACTTGAGCTTTCTAATGGAGAAAAAGGTAAAATTTCTCAAGCAGAAGCAAATAGAGAAATTCAAGAAATAAACTTTACAATCCTTCCTGAAAACACTGCAGAACTAATTTTACTCAAAATGCCTAATGAAATTGACCATATAACTGCAAATGGTGTGGAGTATAAAGATATTGGGGGCAGGATGGTAGTATATCCGAGAAATCAATACAAAGTAGATATTTATTTTACAGATTCAAGAAAACCAGAATCAGCAAAAATAAGAGTAAATAACATAAAATATTCTCAAAATCCTGAAGAAAGTTATCTTGAACTAGAATTTATAGACACCTATAATGCCTATTGCAATTATAATGGTAATTTATACCAACAAAAAACAGTTGATCATAATGGTGACTGGGCAAAATGTCAGAATAATTATGAATGTGAAAGCAATTTATGTTCTTCTGGAGAATGTGTAGAGGTCCAGAAAATGCTTAGTGATGCTTCTTCATTTAAAGTGCTAGGGGTAAAAATATTATGCAAGCTAGGTCATTTGTTTAGTATTGAAAATTATAATAATTGCATTTCAGACAGACTGGGCTCGCAATATGTAAATGCATCAAACAGTGACTAATCTGATAAGATTTTCTCCTGCTAACATTTAAAAATAAGATTGTTCTTTATTTAACCATGGACGCTAAAACAATTCTCAAACAACAAATTGAATTAATTAAACCTGATGAAGGGACTATAAAAAAAATAGATATAATTTCTAAAAAATTTTGCAATGAACTAAAAAAAAGTATAAAGAACAAAAAAATAAAGGCAAAAGTTTTTATTGGAGGGAGTCTTGCAAAAAATACTATTGTAAAAACTGATGATGATAAGTATGATGTAGACATTTTTGTCAGGTTCGAGAAAAATTATAAAGATGATGAAATATCAAGATTACTTGAAAAAATTATTGGAAACAAAGCACAAAAAGTTCATGGATCTCGTGATTATTACCAGATTAAAATGGATAATATTATTCTTGAATTAATTCCAGTGATTAGAATTAAAAAACCAGAAGAAGCCCTTAATGTTACTGACCTTAGTTATTTTCATGTAAATTATGTTACCGATGAAATAAAAAAATCTAAAAGACTAGCAGATGAAATAAAACTTGCAAAAGCTTTTGCTAATGCTCAAGAATGTTATGGTGCAGAGAGTTATATAAGGGGATTTTCAGGATATTCACTTGAATTACTGGTTTGTCATTATAAGTCTTTTTTAAAATTTATAGAAGCAATTTCTAAATTTGAAGGAAAAGAAAAATTAATAATTGATGATGGTAAATTTTACAAAAAAAACCGAGTTTTAATTGAACTCAATGAGTCGAAACTTATTAGTCCGATTATACTCGTGGACCCTACATTTAAGGAAAGAAATGCTCTTTCAAGCTTAAGTGATGAGACTTTTGAAAGATTCAAAAAAGCTTGTATTTTGTTTTTAAGAAATCCTAGCGAAGACTTTTTTAGAAAAAAAAGCATTCTTGAAGGTTTTAAGGACTTTAAACATTTAAGGATACTTTCTATTACCACAAATAAACAAAAAGGAGATATCTCTGGAACTAAATCTAAAAAATTCTTTAAGTTTTTTACTTATCGGCTAAAGAAAGAATTTGAAGTAAAAAAGGCAGATTTTGATTATGATGAAAATGAAAATATTGCTCATTATTATTTAATACTGGACAAAAAAGCAGAGGAAGTAGTTAAAGGGCCTCCTGTAAATGACATTAATCATTTAACTGATTTTAAAAAAGTTCATCCTGATGCATTTATTAAAAATCATATTAGCTATGCAAAAATAACTCATGGACTAAGCTTTGAAGATTTCTTAAAAAGGTTTATGGAAAAAGACAAACGAGTAATAAAAGAGATGAGTATGAAAGAAATAAAACTTGTGCAATAAAATTACTTTGCTTGATAGGACTTTACAGCCCTTTCCAAATCGTCTATTTTGGGTTGTGGAAGAGAAATTTCTGCTTCAAGACCCATTCTTCTAACTGCTTCAACTCTTTCATAAATATCTACTTGTCCGTTATGATTTTGGTCTGCAAGCCCATTTTCTCCAAACAGTTTATCATATAAAGCATCATATCTTTGTAACTTGACTTGTTCTTTTGCTTCTGAAAGTTCTATTCTTCTTAGAATCACTTGCCTTGCAGTTATAGGATTTACTTCTCCAGTTGCATAACAGCTTAAAGCTCCAAGTAATAATACAGAGCCCCCAACTATCCCATATAAAGTATGACCTGCTGCTTTTAAAATACCCTTAGATTTATTTGTTTCATTAGGAAACTCAGTATTCATGTAATTGTAAACACTAAACACAGGTAGATGAATAACTACAGAATTTACGGCTTTTCCTATATTTCTTAAAGGATTTGTCATTTTATATAAAAATTAATCTAAGCTTTATCCACTCTAACAGCTTGTTCAAACATAAATGCAAGTGCAGTTGTAAAAAATGGAGTATTAAGCCAAACAGCTATTTCTTCATCAGGTAATGTACCTTTTGAAATAACAAAAAGAACTTGATCATTATCTGCAATAAAGAATTTTGCATCAATATCAATCATTCTTGCTTTTATTTTAAACTTAGTATTTATCTTTTTAACTTCTTTTTCAGGGCCAGATAAAGCTATTTTTAGAGTGATATTTGCTTTTTTTAGTCTTTCAAATAATGATGAGAAGAATCTTGATTTGTTTTGTAGTTCTATTGTTGAAGTACAGATTATAACTTCTTTTTTTGCATTTTCGAGAACATCTTTTAAATGATTATAAATGGTTAATTTACCTTTTATTGCGCCTGAAATATCTTCATGCCTTACAGGCATTATTCCAACATTGTAAAGTTCTTCAAGTTCAGAATATTCATGAGTTTCCCTAAGTTTTAGTAAAGTATTTATTTTTTCATCTGCACTTTTAAGCGCATTTGACTTTAATTTTTCTACAACAACTTTAGGTTTAACTGCAATATATTTAACTGGTTTTCCAAGTTTCATAACTGCAAATCCTTGTTTTTCAAGACTTTCAAGAACGTCATAAGTTCTACTTCTCGGAACTCTAGAAATCTCAGCTATCTCTCCTGCAGAAGCTACTCCTTTTCCAAGCAAAGCTAACCAAACCTTGGTTTCATAAATATTAAGTCCAAAATATTCCTTAATCTGAGTTACGAGTTCTGGTTTAATTATCATGTTACTACGCTATTTATATGAAAAAAGGGGTTTATAAATCTTATGTTTGTTGTCACTATATAATCAGAACAAAATAACAAGATTTAAAAAAGCGTTAATATTAGAAATTTTAAGAAGAAAATGAACCTTTACAAAATCCTAGGAATTGCACTGATATTCTTATTTGGATTTCTTGCTGCGAATATTATTCAGTTTTATGTAACTAATGGAATTGAGAATCCATTTAAGAATGTTCAATTTGATATTACTGCATTAAACTCAAAAGAAGCTCCACATGATTTTATCGAGGAAAAACAAATAAAAGTTTATGAAGACCGAGTTGTAATTTATGTTAAAAATGCAAGTATAAGCAGTTATGCAGATACTGGAAGTATGAAACCAGTTCTTGATGAGAATTCTAATGGGATAAGAATAAAACCCCAGTCTGAGAATGAGATTCATGTGGGAGATATAATTACATTTCAAGAAAAAGACTATTTAATAGTCCACAGGGTTATTGAAAAAGGAACTGATAAAGAAGGAATTTACTTTGTAACAAAGGGTGATAATAATAGTGTTTCTGATGGAAAAATCAGATTTAAGGATATAAGATATAAAACTATAGGGATTATTTGGTAAAGAAATATGGCCGAAAAAAAAGAACTAGAGATTTTACTAAGGACTGTTAATGATATAAAAGGTGAACATTATGTTGGAACAAAAGATGCTTATTGTGCAATAAAGGAATTACAAGCGTGTAGAACAAACCCTATTTTAACTGCAGATTATATTAACCGAGCTCTTAAGAAGAGATTTGAAAATCTGACTTATATTGCAACTCCTGAGAGAGTAGGAGGAATTGAACATTTAACAAGAGAGGCTAGAAATTGTGCCTCAGAGCCATTTAGGTTTGAAGATCCTGAAGCGGGCACTGAAGCTATTCTTGAATGCGATTCGAAAGGATATAGAATATTTTCATTAGACCTGGATGTACATGGAAACCCGAAAGATTCTGCTAGATTACTTTATCCTTATTTTAGCCTTGCAAATAACAATAGAGTTACTAACGATGATACTTTTGGAAGAAATTTCCCCTATTATGCAGTACGCGAATATGTCAAGACAAGAAAAGATATTAAAGAGGAGATGCAAGAAAGCTGTGATAAATGGATTTGTGGCGCACTTGTTTCTCTTGAAAGAGCAGATTTTGCAACTGAACTATCAAGGCCTGTGTTTAACTGTAGAGAAACAGAAAATGCAAGAGGAATAATGATGTCTAAACTTTCAACAAGAGACATTATTGAAAGAATAGTTAATGACCGGATAGAGGATAGACTTGAATACCGAAGGCAGATTTTATGCAAATGGCTTAATGACTGCAGATTCCAAACTTATGAGCAGGCACTAGACCTTGCTTCCCAACAATTAGAGATGAGAAAGACAAGATTTGAAAATCTTGCTCTAATGAATGCTCCAAGAAACATAATAACTTCTTCAGAAATCTCAGTTAGGACTTCAACATTTCTAAAACAAGTCCTTGAAAGCGAAAAGAATTTTGTAAATAGATTTTTGAGGAACTAGATTTAATTTCTTAAATTAAATAATATGAAGACTTATAAGTATCCAGTCAACTATCATTCCAAGATAAAGTCCAATTGTTAAAAATGGCATTGCAGGATAAAATTTACCTTTTCTCGCCATAGTAAATAAGACTAAAAGAGCAATAGTTGCAAATGCAGTAATTATTAATGAAGAGGTTAAAGAACCTGTTATTTTATAGAAAACTCCTGCAGTTATTATTGGAAAGACAACATCTCCTCCGCCTAAAATCGCTAAATTGACTTTTACTTTTGCTTCTTTAAATTTACTTTCCATAAATTTATCTGATTTATTTTGATATTTTTCTTTTATTTGCTTTATTTTTAATTTTGATTTTTTGTCTGCATATGGAACAAAAAATCCCCCAAAAATCTTTAGATTATTTATTTGATATTTTGCCATAGATTGCATAAATGAAGTATGCCAAACTGCCCAAATGTCATAAAGAGAAATAAGTAAAAGCAAGATAATTATTCCCATAATGTTTAATATTGGAATAAAAACTGCAGCTATTCCCGGATAGATTAATAATTCAGTAATATTATGGACTAAGATATTTCTTTTAAATATTTTAATATAAGCCAGCGGAATAGAAATAACCATTGCAATTATTGAAATATACAAAGTATCTATTGAGAAAATATTAAACTTAACAAAAATAGCATAAAGAGCAAGAGCAACTGCCAAAGAGATTACTACAAAAAACCATATTCGAATAAAAGTTTCTGCATTTAGTTTCATTAAAAGAATAAATATGCTAATCGCAATAACAAATGAAATTAATAGAGATAAAATAGATACATCATCTTGAACTTCAGGAGGAGGCTCTGTTCCATAAGGAAGTTCTACGAAATGAGCTTTATCATTATACACTTGTATAACAAATAGACCAATTAATTGAGTTATTAAAAACATCGACATTAAGATAAGTGTTATTTTAACTGTGTGTTTCATCTTCTTTTATCCACCATATAATATTAAATCAGAAAGAGTTTTTAAACATAGCGTCCTTCCTATTTAAGTTATTCTTAAAGAAGCAAATATATTTTGAACCATAATGATGTTTATAATACAAACTGGACATTTTATTTCAAAATGAGTGAAACAACCATATTTTATAGGACTCATGGCAGTCTTGATGAAAAAGTAAGTGATGAAGCCAGAGGTTATCATACTTGGCCTGCTGAAAATGTTGAAAATGACTTGATTTTTCAAGGGGGAATACCCCCAAGTTATTTAAGAGTTGAGAATTGCGGCTTTCATAGTTATCTTGAGGTGCATAAAGGCAGTCATAATGGGAGCAAATTTTCTATGAGATGGGAACATGAAAATTTTCTTTTAGTAACTCTTGAAAAGGAAGACCCTGAACTTATTGATGCTTTTACAAAAGTTCTTGGACAAAAGCCTTTTGCAAGATATATTTTTGAAGGCTCTCTTGAGCCAATTACTTTTGAATGGGATAGTGTTAATCCAAATAAAAGATATGAAAAACTTGAAGAAGATAAAAGAAGACTTGAATTAAAAAGAATTGAATGAAAAACAAAAATCATTGGATTTTTGATAAAAAGAAGGTAGTTTTAGATTAATTTACCTAATCTAAAATTAGAATTTTATCTTAATCTGATTGTTTCTAAATTTCTTGGAACATTGGTCTCTATATGATGAAGCTTATAGATTGATGAAGCAAGATCCAGACACTTACTTTGTTCCCCGTGATTGATTATTACACGGTTGGGTTTTGGCTGAGCTCTGTTTGCAAAATCCAATAGTTCTTTTCTTCCTGCATGAGCAGATAATCCATCAATTGTAATTACCTCTAGATTAACATTAATATCTTCTTCTTTTCCTTCAATAGTCATCTTAACTTGTTTAATACCGTCTTGAATTTGTCTTCCAAGAGAACCTGCACCTTGATAACATACAAAACATATTTTATTGTTTTTACCTTGAGAAAAGTGTCTAAAATATTCTACTGATGCTCCTCCTTGAAGCATTCCTGAAGTTGCTAAAACAACGCAAGGACCGCCTTCAATCACAAGTTTTCTTTCTTGAAAAGAACCTACTCTTTGAAAAATCTCTGAAACAAATGGGTTATTATCTGCAAAAACTTCTCTTCTTACATTTGAATTTAAAAAGTCAGGATAAGCTGTGTGAATTCCATTTATATCCCAAATCATACCATCAATGTATATTGGAACTTTGGGAAGTTTATTTTCTCTCATTGCTTCTTCTAAAATAAGCATTGTTTCCTGAGCTCTTCCAAGACCTAATTCAGGAATTAAAATTTTTCCACCTTTTTCAATTGTTTCTTTAACATGGTTTATGAGCTCTCCTTCTGCCTCAGATCTAGTTGGGAGAATATTATTTTTTCCCCCATAAGTTGATTCTATTATCATAGTTTCAAGTCTTGGGAAATTTGAAATTGCACGGTCAAGCAGTCTTGTTCTATCAAACTTAAAGTCTCCAGTATAAACCAAATTATGAGCACCATTTCCAATATTAATATGGGTAA
This sequence comes from Candidatus Pacearchaeota archaeon, assembly GCA_041656875.1. GTDB lineage: Archaea > Nanobdellota > Nanobdellia > Pacearchaeales > GW2011-AR1 > ARS1285. The sequence continues at coordinate 10,279 of JBBACR010000011.1, read as the reverse complement.
TTGCAGAACCTAGTGCATGACCTGCATTATAGAAAGTTATTCTCATGTCCGGAGCAATATCAGTTACCTCGTTATAGTCTAAACAGATAGTATGTTTTACCATTTCTTTAATGTCTGTTGAAGAAAATAAAGGGGCTGCTGCTTGTTTATAAGCAACACCTATAAAATCTAAAGCAAGTAATGCTGAAATATCTCTTGTAGGAGCAGTCATATAAATTGGGCCTGCATACCCCATCTTAAATAAGTAGGGAATAAGTCCTGAGTGATCTAAATGAGCATGACTGAGGATTATTGCATCGAGTTCATTTATTTTAAACTCTGAAACATCAAGATATGGGAATTTTTCCTTTCCTTTCCCAGCTACATTAATCCCACAATCTAAAAGGACTTTTGTTTGAGGTGTTGAAAGTAAAAAACAACTTCTCCCTACTTGCCTTCCTCCTCCAAGAACAGTAACCCTTATCCATTCTTCAACTTTTTCAGGATTCCATTCTTTGTATATTTTTTTACCAACTGCGTTTAAGAATTTTTTTCTAGTATTATTATTTTGATACAAGACTGCACGAATATTTTCAGTTATCTGACTTTTAATTGCAGGACTTCTTTGGACTTGAGGTATCCAAAAACTTTTTTCTTTAATTTCCCTTAAAAGAGAACCTTCTTTTCCAATAACTAGGCCAGGCTTTTTTGCTTCAATTACAACAATACTCCTTTGAAGATCAAATAAAATCTCTGTAATTTCTGCATCCTCTGGAATAACTTCTTTAATTATTTTTTTTGTTTCTTCTTCTGATTTTAATAATTTTTCATCAGCCCTTAATTCAATTCTTTTTTTGAATTTATTTACTAATTCTTTTATCTTTCCATTATTATCTCTGAAAAACTCAATGTCATCTGTATAGACAACTATATTTGCGGCTTCAAAATTCGCACTAGTTATAGTTCCTTTTGGAAGCTCTGTTTGTATATCTTTTAGAATATCTGACATTTTGTTGATTTTAGATGGATAAATGAGGGACTTTTAGATCCAACATTTTAGTTTTTTCTTAGACTGTTTATTTATTACAGACAAAAATACCTCATTTCTGAAGTAATCACCTCAATTTTGATTATGAAGATTAATGAAAACTACTTGTTCTAGGTTTTCCCTTGTTATCTTTATATTCAGGAGCTATTTCCTGAGCTATTTCATGAGTTATTCCTTTTTTAGTTATTGTAAAAACATCTATTCCATTGCCACTACCTGTATCTCTTTGAGTTGAAGATTTTAAAGATTCAACTGCAAGTTCCACTGCTTCTTTTAGAGAAAGATTTGGATTATACTGCCTTTCAAGTAATCCTAAAACATAAGGCATTCCAGAACCAAAATTTGCATCAAAATCCTCTACTTTCATTGCAGTTCCAGCAGGTTCAACAGTATAAAGCTCTGCAGTCCCATCCTCGTTAACTCCTCCTACTAAAGTTCCTACAATAGATGCAATCATTGTAGGTTGCCTTATACTTTTATAAGTAACCATTCCAATTAAGTTTGCAGCTTCCTTAACAGTAGGCCTTTTTTTTGATTTTAATTCTTTTAATTTGAGTTCAGCTGCAATTATCTTTTTCTGCATTTCTATATCTGAAGCATTTCCTGTTCCTGAAACAACAAGATAATCTGTTATCTTAACTGTTTTTTGAGTATTTTTACTTAGAATAATTCCGCCACCTGTTGCTCTTCGGTCAGAAGCCATTACAACTCCTTCATTACAAACAATTCCAATTATAGTGGTCCCTGATTTTAGAATGTTGTTTTTTAAATCCTGATCCATTTTTTGTAAAATTCTTATTTAATCATAAATTCTTAGAACAATGTTATTAACTCTTTAGAATTTATAAAAATCAAAAGAATAGGGGGTTTATAAAGTTTTTTATTTTACTAGGATTAATCAACCCTGCATTAGATTTATAAATAAGGTTCTATTAAAAGTCTTATGAAAAAGAGTGTGAAAAACAAGAGCAAGAATACTCAAACAGAAAAACGTGTTAAAAAAAATGCTCCAATTGTAGTTAAGATACTTTCTATAATGGGTTATATCTTTTCTATACTTTTTTTAATTATTGGAATATTATCCTTGATTGTTTCAATTGGACTTGCTAAAAGTTCTGAACCAATTGTTCTCCCAGCAGACTTTCCAGCAGAATTTGTAGATTTATTTACTAATCATCTTGTTCCTTTTTTAGTTGGAATGGGTATTGCATTTATTATTTGTGGAATCATTGGAATAATTCTAAGCAGAGGCCTTTGGAAAGGTAAAAATTGGGCAAGAATTGTTCTTATTGTATTTTCTATAATTGGAATGATTTCAAATCTAATGAGTTTATTTGCAAAAGATTTTAGTTCAATAGTTCCTTTAATAATCGATGTTCTGATTATCTGGTATTTAACAGCAAATAAAGAAGCTCTAAAATATTTTAGATAGCAAAAAAAGTCTTTTCAATTGGTTTTATCTAAAATATTTGGCTAAGAGTATTAATACTTGGTTTTTAAAAAAAGGATTATTCGATTCGAGTTATTCCTGCTTCTTTACTAAGTCTTATAATATTATCTACAAAACCCTCTATTTTTTGTTCATGAGAAACGAGAATTAACTGTTCAACATTTAATTGAGAAAGAACATCCCTCATTTTATCTAATTGTTGAGAAGAAAAACCATCTGTAGGTTCGTCAAGTATAACAAGATTTCTGGTCTTTATATTACTAAGAAGAGAATTAATGACCTGGTTTAGAGAAAGTCTGTATGCAAGGGCTATTGCGGTTCTTTCTCCACCAGAAAGAAAAGAATAATCCAATTCATAATCCTGCTGTTCAATTACGGGTGAGAAATCATCATCAAGCTTTGCTGATAAAGACTCTGAAACTAATATAGAGAACCATTTTGAAAATAATTTTGAAAACTCTTCTTTTAAGGTGAGCATTACTTGCTTTTCTGTGAATAAAATAATCTCCATGAATTTTTCAGAAATCCAATATTCAATCTCCCTTATCTTTTCGGTTTTCTTTTTTATGTTTTCTTTTTTTTCTATTTCCTGCATTTTTTCTTTTATCTGTGATTCAGAGAACTGAATTTCCTTGTTTATCTCAGCTTTTTTTATTGCAAAATTATTCTCATTTCTTTTTGATTCCAAAAGTTCATTATTTCTTTGTTCATAAATAGTATCATATTTAGAATATTCAAAAATTGAAGAATCAATCAAAACAATATGTTTTTTTAACATCTCGAGATCCTTTTCTATTGAGGATTTCTGGTCTTCTAAATCAGATATTCTTTGCTCTTTTTCTTTTAGATTTTCCAGTTTTAGTTTTGAGAGCTCCATTTCTGATTTTATTTTTTTTAAGTTTTCCTTAATTCTTTTTATTGAATCTATTTGAGAACCCAAATCCTTCTTTTTTTGATGCAGTTCTTTTAAGAGAGTTTCATTTGCCAAAAGCTCTTCATCAGTTTTTTTAAAAATATTATGTTTATAATCTTCAGTTACATCCTGAAGGCAAGTAGGACATTTTTGTATTCCCAAAATCTTCTTTTTTAAGTTCAAAGTTTCAGCTCTTCTTGATTCTTCTGAATTTATTTTTCCAATAACCTGAATATATTCTCTTTGATATTCATCCTCTTTTGTTTCCTGGAACTTTATTCTTACATTAATTGAATTAAACTCTTCTTCATTAAACAAAATCTTTTTAGTTTCCTCAATTTGGAGTCTAAGACCTTTTTGAGTGTTATTTAAGGTTATAATCTGCTGGCTTTTTTCAGAAATAAGAACATTTGATTTTCCTTTTTCAGATTCAAGCGACCTTTTTTCATCCATCTTTTCTTTTATTTCAATTACTTCTTTTTCCTTGAGTTCTCTAAACTGAATTGCAGATTCATAATCTTTAATTGACTGCATTTGTTTTTCTTTTAACTTAACAAGATTTTCCTTTTTCTTGTTTAACACGTCTTTATAAGGTTCAAGATCAAAAATCATACCCTCATTTATTCTTATTTTTTCTCTAAGTTTTGATGTGAGCAGCGAAGCATTTTCCTCTATCCTTTTATATTTGTCAATTCCAAAAACATGCCTTAAAGTATTAAGGCGTATATCTCCTGGTTCAAGTATAATTTGTTTCATTTCTTCCTGAGGAGTATAGACTGTAAATCTGTACAACAGATTTGTCTTTTTTGCAAATTCTGAAGGGTAGTTTAATAACTTCAATACTTTATTTTTTATTTCAGTTACGCTTTCTTCAAACTTTTCATTATCTATTGTTATTGAAACATAATCCTGAGTAATTGATTTTTTAGATCTTTTAAGAGTCCTTTCAATAGTAATATTTTTTTTATCTATTTCAAATTCTAAAACAACTCTTGCTTCGTCGCTACTTGTTCTAAGCAGAGAATTTCCTTTTTGACTAGGCTGAAGACCAAAAAGTGCAAATTCTATAGCAAGTAGAAGGGTAGTCTTACCTGAACCAATATCCCCTGAAAGAAGAACCGAACCTCTTGGAAATAGGATTTCCTGTTTTTTGTAACTTCTTAAATTTTCAATATAAAGTCTTTTAAGCAGCATATTAAACCAAATCCACCCCTAAAATTTTACCTAGCCCTAAAAATAATCTAGATTCAAAAGTTGCTTGTTTTTCGTCTTCTTGCTTTTCAAGGTTTAGTGTTTCTATAAGCGGAACAATAAATTCGTTAAGATGAGAAGGATTTTCTTTTTCATACTTTCTTATTAACACTTCTTCTACTTTTTCCATTTCATTGGCCTGAATCTGAATCTGCAAATCTTGTTTTTCTATGTCTAGTTTAGAAGTATTTTTTAGAAAAGAGTAAACTCCAACTTTTTCTAAATAGTCTTGTATTTCCTGAAATCTTATATCTGAAGTCTTTCCTTGTTTTAAATTTCCAAATACTTTGAGTAATACTATTTTGTCTTTTAAGTCTCTTTTTTCCAGCTGAGATAAAATCTTTTCAGTGCCTTTTAGAGCGTCATCTATTTCAATTTCTACTAATTCTACATCCTTGAGTTTTATTTCTTTTCTTATTATCTTAGTATAACCCTCAACATCAATAATATAAAAAGAACCATATTTTAGTTCTTCAAGTTCTTTAAAATTATTTGGAAAAGTAGGACCACCATAAATTGCAGGTTTGTTATTTATTTCTTTTTCAAAATTAATATGAATGTGACCTAAAGCATAATAATCTGCCTTGGGAAGTTCTGTTAAGTCAACAGAGTCTATTGGAAGAGTTCCTACTACTTCTTTAATCGTGGTATGAAGCATTAAAATCCTAAAATAATCTGAATAGTCTTCTTTTATTTCTATTTTTTTCAAGTCTTCAATTTCAAGACCTGATTTTTTTCCAGGATAACCATAGATATAGTAAGACTTATGAATAGTTGGTTTTAATATAATCTTATTTGTTTTTTCATCTAATTCATATTTACATATTTCACAGAATCCTGCTTTTTCAAGAACATCTAAAAAAGTCTTTCCTGAAACAGAATAATCATGACTTCCTGCTATTACATAACACTTAATTCCTGCTTCTTTTAGTTTTCTAAATTCCGTGAAAGTATCTTTTAAAACCTCTATTGGAGGAAAGGCAGAATCAAATAAATCTCCTGAAAATAAAATAAACTCTACTTTTTCAGAGATACAACTAGCTATTGCTTTTTTAAAAGACTCTGTATTTAATGCTTGTAATTCTGGCTGTCTCCAGCCACCTAGGTGGCTGTCAGCTATGTGTGCAAATTTCATTATGCTGGATTTACCCTTTTTAGATAAAAATAAAGGCTTTAGCACATATTTAAGAATAGCTATACTAAATTTGATATATTAAAGGGGCTAGGTCTAGATTCTTAATAAATAAACATACAGCTCTTCAAAGAATAATTTCTGATTATCTATCAGTTTGGATTTGTAATTAAGTGCTTTTATCTGCTTTTTAATGGAATGAGGCTTACTTAATGATGAGATTAAAAGAAGAATTACTCCTTGCTTTGTCAAATGGTTTTTTGCTTGTTTTAAGAACTTAATGATAATCTCATTGCCTTCTTTTCCTGCAGTTGTTGCGAGTTTTGAGTCTTCTGGCTCATCTTTATCTTCAGGAAGATAGGGAGGATTAAATATGACTAAATCAAATTTATCTTTTTTATTTATTTTTGAGAATAAATCTGTTTGAACTACCTTAAAACCTGATTTTTTTAGATGTTCTATTACATCTGGACTTATATCTGCTACCAAGATGTTTTCAAATTTTAATTTTTTACAAGTTTCCGCCTGAATTCCAGAGCCTGAGCCCATATCAAGAATTTTTATTTTCTTATTCGGATTTTTTAGACTCTTTAAATAATCTTCAAGAGCTCCTGCTAGCAAATAAGAATCTTCTGCAGGTTGATAAATTACTGCCATCTTATCCCAGTTTAGAAAAGAAATCTAGTAACTGATCTTTTAAGAGTATTGTAATTCCGAGTAAACTTAAAAGCATAAACAATATTAATCCAAGGACTATTTCTTTAATATAACTTGGTCTTTTAGGAGATAATTCTTTTATTTCCTGAGAAAGAGTTTTATTCTGAGAAGAATTGTTTTGAGAAGTCATTGGTGCAGAATAAGTATTTTGCGAGGGATATATTTCTCGCTTTATTTGACTATAGTCTTCTGGCAAAGAATTTGTCTTAGCTGGAATAGACTGAATTTGAACTGGCCTTTGTTGAACCGGTTGAGTTTGCGAAACCGGTTGCGTGACAGGCTGAACAGGAGTAGTTTTAGGAGTTCTTGAAAAAAAAGATTTTTTATTAGGCATTACTAAATGTTCTTCAGGCTTGGTTTGCAAAGCAGAAAGAGTTCCTTGACCTACAAGTTGAGCTGCTTCCTGAACTTCTTTTGGATTATATCCTGAAGCAATAGCTGTATTTATTGCAGCTTGAAGAGAATCTCCATGTTCAACTGCGTTCTTTATAGAGGTTAAAATATCTTCGTTCACCATTTTTGTAAGTTAATTTTGCTTATTGCAAAATTAGGATTTATTCTTTGAAACAATCTAGGATTTTTTCCTAAAATGTTTCGTTCACCATTTTTTATAATATGTATAAGTTTGACATGTATTTAAAGTTTAATTAAAGTCTAATCTTTGTTTGTCATGGATTAAAAATACATTTTTCTTTTCTTTGTATCCAAGTTCTTTTGATAATTCCACCATAGGTCCAATTTTATCATGAGACCCATGAGCAGGAATTATGTTTTCTGGATTAAGCATATTGATAAAATCTCTTAAGTCCTCTCTTCCAGCATGACCTGAAACATGAAGATTGTTAAATAATCTTATTCCTTTTTTCCTTAATCTGTCATCTAGTTTTGCCCGATTTTCTATATTTACTTTGGATGGAATAACTGAAGAACTAAAAAGAACATGATCATTGGGTTCAAATTGAAAAGGAAGTTTATTTTTAGCAAGCCTATCAAGTATACTTCCGGGTTCTCCTTGATGACCTGTACAAACAACAAGATAATCCCTCCGATTTTTATTTATAGTCTTTAATTTTTTCATTAATTGATTTTTATAACTTACAAGTTCTATGTCTTTGATAAACGGGCACATATCAATTCTTGCTGCAGAAGTAACATATTTATTTAGACTCCTTCCTAAAAAAACAATTTTTCGGTCAAGCTGATTACCAAAATCAACTATTGACTTAAGTCTTGCAATATGGGAAGAGAAAGTTGTTACAAAAAGACCTGCATTTTCATTCGAAGTTGTGAGTAAAACATCTTCAAGTAAAGTACGAGCTACTTTTTCACTTGCAGTTTTTCTTTCATCTCCTGAATAAAGAGAATCAACAATTAAGACTTTTACTCCTTCTTTTCCAATTTCTTTTAATCTTTGATAATTCGGAGGCCTTCCTAAAATAGGATTGTTATCAAATTTAAAATCATTAGCATAAAGAACAATACCTTCATCTGTGTGAAGAGCAATCATAGAAGTTTGTATAGTGGAGTGAGTTATATTAATAAATTCAACTTTATATTTTTTAGTTTTTCCCTGAACAAAACAAAAAGAATTAGGCTGAACAACCCTTAATTTATTTTTCAGGTTACTTTTTTCATCTGCAATCAAAGTTTTTAATACTTCAATTGTAAATGGAGTTCCAATTATGTCAGCATTATACCTTTGAGCAAGAAATGGAATTGCGCCGATGTGGTCAAGATGAGCATGACTAGGCAAAATTGCCCTTACTTTTTCCCGAAGTCCCAGATTGTCCAAAATATCGTCAGAAGGAACTGCGCCAATTGCTCGGAGTTTTTTTTCAGTATAAGCTCTTTCTGCTTCTTCTAGTTCTACAATAGGTGGAAGATATAATCCACAGTCAAACAAGAAAACATCGTCTTTTAACTCAACAGCAGTCATATTTTTCCCAACTTCGTTATAACCGCCAATTCCATAAATTCTCATTTTAATGATTATTAATTAATTATAATTCCCCTTTAATATGATAATATTATCCTGATTTAAAAATTCTCCTGTCTTACATTTAGACTAAAATAATTATTTAATAGAATCAAAATAGTGTTTTGCAGCTATTGTCCAGAGCTGGGGGTTACATCCAGACTTCTTAATATTATCTTTTGAGAGTAAAAAGAATTCGTGGTCTGTATCAAGTACTTTTAAAATTCTTGAACTTACTTCCTGAATTTTTTTTAAATTAAATTTTTTTGCACCAATATGAATAATTGCCTGTTCAAAGGGCCAGACAGTCTCTGAATGATAAACATCTTTTACAATTATTTTCGGTGAAAGAGTTCTATACCCGATAGTTGTTTCTAGTTCTAAAGAAGCATTTTCTATTGCATTTATTTGTTCAATTGAAAGATCTTTATTATCTAGATAAAATAATTCATGAAGAAGATCTGAACTAATTCCTTTTATTGGACCTTTACTGTCTAATGCTAAATAAAATATATTTGATGAAGGGTCGAGTAACTTATTTAATGCGGCTTTCATTTTCTCCCCTAGATTGATTAAATCTTTTGAACCTAGAATCCTTCCTGCAGCCCGTATCCCTGAAAGGTTTTGTATATGTGCTAAAGTATAAACTACTGGATAAATTGGCTGACCATCTTCTCGATCCAGTATTTCAGAATCTTTCCAGTAAGTAACTTTTAGGGCAAATCTAGATGCACCACAAAGTTTAGGATCTTCAAAAAATAAATAATCATTATCCAGATGATTTTTAATATATTCAACAGCGTTTTTTATTTCTTCTTTTTGACTTTCAGCCAAGGACAAATCCCCTGTCCATTTTTGATAATAATCATGACCAATTAAAAAAAGAGCAGTAGTGTCACAAGCATTGTATTGTGTGTTTAAACCATTCCATAAAACTCCTGGATATTCATGATGTATTTTTCCAGGTTCTTCTCCAGTCAGAGGATTTTTTACCCTGCCTTGATTTAATGCAGAAAATTTTAATTGATTTTTTAACATTTTTGAATCTTTAAGAATCAAAGCAGAAACTATACTATCTCTTGTAAAGTTTCTTGGAAAATCAGGAAGCCCTGCCTGGTATAAATCAATTCCATTATAATTTGTTTTAAGTCTGTCCATATTTACAATAAGAAAATCAAGCTTTTTTAATTCTTTTGATTAAGAATATCTTCGTAAACTGCAAGATAATTATGAGCCATTCTAGATTTACCAAATTCTTGAGCTGCAATCCTTCTGCATTCTTCAGGATTAAGGCTGCCAACCTGATTTACTGAACGAACCATTTCTTCTAAGTTTTCTGCAGGAACAATTATTCCAGTTCCGTCTTTTACTATTTCTGGAATTGAGCCTCGGTTATACGCGATAACAGGAGTACCTGAAAGCATTGATTCAACTAAGACTAAACCAAAAGGTTCTTCCCAATGTATGGGCATTAAAAAAGCAGTTGCGTTTGAGTAAAGAGGAGCTTTCTGTGTATCAGTTACTGGACCAACATAAACAACCTTAGGTGAAGCAGAAGAAAATGAAAGATAAGCTCCAAGTTTATCTGATTCTTTAGTCAAATCATGAGTTATATGCGGCTTTATCTCAGTTTCAAAATAACCTGCATTTCCAATATTTCCTGCAAGAATTACATCAAGTCCTGTTCTTTTTCCAACTTCAATCGCATCTTTTTGACCCTTGACAGGATTTATCCCACCTAAACTTAATAAGTAAGGATGTTTTTTATCACTTATAGAAAAAACATTTTCATCAACCCCATTATAAACAACATA
>JBBACR010000010.1:0-34766 GCA_041656875.1 Candidatus Pacearchaeota archaeon | reverse complement strand
TCAGGATTTAAAATAATCAAAAAAGAAATTGTTTACAGAACAGATAAAACTCCAATAGAACATACTCATAAAATATTAGAGTTAATATTGCAAAAATAAATTTATCTAAACTTAAATTATTTAAACTAGGCTAACCCCTAATAATATATGAAAGAAAAAAATCTTGCAATAATAATTACTATAATAATTTTGATTTCAGGAATAATAATAGGAGTAGTAACCTCAATTGCATATATTTCAATTTTATCTGGAAATAGCATTTCAACATATAATGAATTTAATTTTGATAAATCTGAACTTAACATTAATGGAACGCACATAAAAGAAACATTGAATTTTCAGACAGATAATAAATATCATACATTATTTAGAAATTTTGAATCAACAGTCACAACTAAAAATAATCCAAAAACAAATTCAGTTATAATGGAGTCCGTAAGTTGTGCTATTGGAACACCTTATTTTAGAGTCTCAGGAGATTGTTATAACAGCCCTGATTTTACAAAAAAAGTTTCATGTCCTGACAATACAGAAAATAATGAATATGGATGTACATTTGGTGATATATATGGATTTGAAAAAAATAAAGGTTATCAAATTTCTTCAGAATTTATAGTGAGTCCAGAAAATCTTTTTAAGATAAATGGAGAATATTATATTAAATTTATTGCATATGGAAGAAATTCTCACAAATCCCTGACTCTCAACAATAACTTGTTTATTACAGGTGACGCAGTTTACACTTCAAAATATCTTTCAAACGAATACACAATAATATACATCCCATATAAAGGAGATACTCTTGGATACAAGATTATAGAAAAACCAAGTTTTGAATATGATTCAAAAGAAAATAAAAAACTCAGTGAACTAACTATTATATTACTAATAATAGGCATAATGCTTATGCATCTTCTTCCAGCAGTCTTATTTTTTTGCTCTTGGTATTTTTTTGGAAAAGAATTAACAGAGCCAAGTGTTCCAAGTCAGTTAAGCCAAAACCCAACAAATAGAGAACCTTGGGAAGTAGCAAGTTTTTTTAATCCTCCTTTTGGAAAAGTAGACTCAAACTTTTTTTCAACAATGCTTTTTGAATTTTATAGAAGAAAAATTATTGATTTAAAGTTAATTGAAAAAAGATTTTTTGGAAATAACCTTTTAATAAAAATAAATAAGGAAAAAATAACAAACCTTGATCCAACAGAAAAGAAATTCTTGACTATATTAAATGCATTAAAAGAATCATGTCCAAAAGAAGAAATAAAAAATGATTACTTTAATTTAAACAAGTCTGCAAAATCTTACTCTACTAGACTTGACTTAACTGAAAAATATAAAGACTTTCAAAAACTTCTAGATAATAATTCAAAAAAATATCTAGAAAAAGCAGGAATAATATTTTTTACAGTTTCAATGATAATTTTGATGTTTATTTCACTTCCATTAATGCTTATTGGACTCTTTTCATTATCAATTATAACATTAGTTGTTGTATTGATTATTGCCACAACAACTTCACTTCTAATTAAATATAAAGGGGATTTTTACAAAGAATACCTGGAATGGCAATCATTCAAAAGATGGTTAAAAGGCTCTCCAGCAATGAGAGAAACTAAATTTAAAGGAGTTGTTCTCTGGGAAAAATATCTTGTTTATGCAACTGCTCTCGGAGTTTCAAAAGAAGTCCTAAAAGAATTAAGAAATGAAGGAATAATTAATGAAAAAAAATATAATTTTTATGCAGGAGTTAATGCAGCTTCTTTTTCATTTGCCAGTTCTTCAGCAGGAAGTGGTGGTTTTAGTGGAGCAGGTGCAGGAGGAGTAGGTGGTGGCGGTGGTGGTGGCAGATAAGACTTTACAATCTTAAATATAGACAAAGGAAGTATTATCTTCCATAGGACGTTAGTATTTTTGTATCTAAAATATCAAATGATAAAATCAAGAAGTAAATAAGAAAATAGAGTTTTATTTTTTAAAATATTATATTAATTACTAGATTTAGAAATTATCTATTTTCTCCAGAATTTATGAGTTATCTTAGCAAGTTTCATATCAAACTCAGGCCCATAAGTTATCTTGATTATTTTTTCTTTTTTTTCTTTTTTATCATAAACTCCAATCCTATAACTCCTTCCATTTTCAAGTTGAACTCTTCCAAGAAGTGATTCTGGATAGTATCTATCTCTTCCAATCAAATCAAATATTTGTTCAGAGTTACTGATATTCATTGCATAATCCCCGATAGTAAGATTATCATAATCTTCAACTATCAAAAATATAAAGACAATTACTGTAGAAAGTACAATAAAAAGAGTATTTGTAAAAGTGTCTCCCCTGTTTAAGAATAATAATGAAATTAAAATAATTCCAAGTAAAAATGCAGCGAATTTTAAAGACCATTCTGATCTCTTTCCAGTTAAATATTCAAGTCTCTCCCTTATTTGTTCCCAATCAGAAAAGCTAGACATAAAAGAACTTGCCATCATTCTTTGAAAATCGGTTTTTATCTCCATTTCTTCTAAATCTTGATTCATCTGATAAAAAACATTTCTTCCAACACTATAATCCGTATAATCGCGTAGAGTGCTTATAGTATAATCATCAATTAAATTTCTTATTTTTTCATGAAACTTATCTCCAAGTCTTTTTGAAAGATAAAATAGTGTGATAAGTCTTCCAGTTTCTACAGCTAAATCAACTTTGAGTGAATTAACCCTTGACTGAATCATTGAAAAATTTATATTAACAAGAAAACCAAATAAGAATGATAAGACTGAGATCATAAGACCTATATTTTCAAAAACTACTTTAAGATTCCTTGAGTAATAATTTAATAAAAAGAAAAAGAAAAATACAGGAATTGTCCAATAATACAAATAAAAATTCATACCCTTTTTTATAGTTTGCAGACTAGTTTCTTCTACCACCATCTTTTTTAAGACAATTAATAACTAATCATCTTGTTTAAATTAAGCAATATCAATATTTAAACTTATTTCATTACAAAGAATTACAAAAATATTTAAAGCATAAACAGCATAATTAACTTATGGGCTTACAAAAAATTATATTCTACGCTCTATTGTCAATAGAGATAATAGGAGGAATCTTACTAGCTGCAATCAATATGGGATTTTTAAGTAATCAAATTATCCCAGTTATATGCTTTGCAATATTTTTCTTTGCATCTCCATTCTTATTAATTTTAAGTATAATTGAATTTATCAAAGATAAAGAAAACGTAATACTTTCTTCAATAGGTACAATAGCAAGTTTAGGCGGAATAACTATTGTTGTGATAATATTTATGGAAATGACAAAACAATTATAATTAAATTATTCAAATTAAATTTATTACTTAACAATTCTATAGCCAATAACTTCTTTTCCTTTATAGATTGGAACTTCTTTTCCTTTTGATTTTCCAGAACCTGAACTTGAAACTAAAATAACCCCAACACCTACAAGAATCACTCCCACAATTAAAAAATATTTAGATTCAATTACTGATAAAAATGATAATGCAGCATATACTTTAGGCGTAGATATAGCAATTCCAATAAGTCCAATAATTGCAGCCGCATAAGCAAAAAGTTTTATTCCCATAGTTATCTCTTTTTTATTAATTAATACAATAAAATTAGATTTAAATATCTTTCTTTATTAGATTATTCATGGCAGACTATGATATCCTGGGAAATATTGCAATAATAAAGAGTGAAAAAAAGACAGAAGAACAAAAATTAAAACAGGCAGAAGAGCTTTTAAAAAAACCAGGAATAAAAACTGTGCTAGAAAAAGCAACTAATGTTCATGGGAGACTTAGGACAATAAAAACAAAGCAGGTTTTAGGTAAAAAAAATTTAATTGCAGATTATAAAGAAAATGCCGCATTGTTTAGATTTAATGTAGAGACTTGTTATTTTTCTCCAAGACTATCTAATGAAAGACAGTTAATATCAAAAAAAATAAAATCCAAAGACAAAGTTTTAGTTATGTTTGCAGGAGTAGGAGTCTATCCAATTATTGCTTACAAATATTCAAAACCAAAAAAAATAGTTGGCGTAGAACTTGGAAAAGAATGTTGCAAATACTTTAAGGAAAATCTAAAAATAAATAAAATTCCAGAAGGAAAAATTGAAGTAATACAAGGAGATGTTAAAAAGAAAGTAAATAAAACTCTTGGAAAATTTGATGTTGTAATTATGGCAAGGCCTAACCTAAAAGAAACATTTCTAAAGTATGGTCTTGAAGTTTCAAAAAAGGGAACAAGACTGTTTTATTATGGTTTTTGCAGGGATGAAGAGATAAATGATTTAGTGGACATCTTAAAATCCGAAGCAAATAAGTTAAAAAGAAAAATAAAAGTTATAGAGATTGTTCCTTCAGGAGAAATTGCTCCATACAAACACAGGTTTAGAATAGAATTAAGAATTCTTAACTAAATTAAATTTGAAAGTCAAAACCCATTTGCCTATTTCTTGCTTCAACTCGTTTTACATCTCTTGCAGTCCCATATTCTTTTGCTTTATGTAAATCCTCAAGTGCTTGTAATTTTGCCCTGCTATCAATTGTATCTTTTGCTCTTTCAAAATCAGAATATACAAAATAACTATGTATAGTTCGATCAAAGACAAAACATAAGAGAACCAAAATAAGACCAATCCAATAAATCCAACTATAACCCCCATATGCACCAGTATCGCCTGAATAAGTATTATACAAAAGGAAAGCTATAAAGAATAAACCAAAAACCGCCCATGCAGCCCTTCTTCCAAAACTTCCTGGAACAGCATCATGAACAAAAAAGAAGTAAATAACAAAAGGAAGAAAAACTGTTATTGCAGCACCCATTGCGCCATAAGGCATAAGAATGGCAGTAATAAGTTCACCAGCTTTTAGATATCTTACTGAAAGTATAGAAACAACTCCTGCAACAACAAACACAATACCTCTTTTCCCCCCAAAAAGGTCAACTCTTGAAAGTACTATAAACACAATTGAAAAAATTAAAATAAATATTAATATTCTTGAAAATAAAAGTCCATTAATCTCATCTTCTCCTCCAAGTAAAGCAGTAAAGATAGGGCCAAAGGTCGACTGTGAACCTGCTATAATATCTTGAATAATACGATTAGGAGTAACTGTAGAATCTGCTGCACTAACAAAACTCACTGATAATAAGATAAAAATTAATACAAATAATGAAACTAGCTTAACACTTCTCTCTTTTTTCATTAATAATTAAATAACTAGGAGTTTAAAAAACTTACTTAATTTGTTTTAGATGAATCAAGTAAATCTATAATTACTAAATTTAAACAAATAATTCTGGAGAAATATTTATAAACATGAAAAAGTTAAAATAAACATGAAAAAAGAGACAAGAGGTAAAATTTTATTATTTTCAATAATAGCATTATTCTTAATTTCACTTATTTCGCAAAGTGTTCTTGCAGAGGTTGCAATAGGTAATGAAGAGATAAAAGCAGGAGCAAATGTTGTAGGAGCATCGGTAAGGGGGTTCTTTGAAGGATTATTAACTCCATTATATTCAGGAGAAAGTCCTTTTGCAACTAAATTTATGCTGTTTGTTCTTTTATTCTTAATGATTTGGACAGTAATGCCAAATATAATAGGAGAAGATCATAAATCAGTAAATCTTCTAATAACCCTTGTAATAACTAGTCTTGCAATAATGGCAATACCTCAGGCATTCATAAATGCCATAGTCGCGCAATATGGAGTAATGGGAGCAACAATTCTTTCAGTTATACCTTTTGCAATTATTTTTATTACAAGTATAAGAATTCAAAATTTAATGATTGCAAGAGTAATCTGGTTATTTTATACAATTTACT
The DNA here is from genome assembly GCA_041656875.1 of Candidatus Pacearchaeota archaeon. GTDB lineage: Archaea > Nanobdellota > Nanobdellia > Pacearchaeales > GW2011-AR1 > ARS1285. Next base: position 28,905 of record JBBACR010000010.1, on the reverse strand, counting down.
ATTTTGCATTCTATATTTATTTGATATTCAATCAACAAGGAACAGGCACTTGGTATTGGGTAACAACTGAGACAATACCTTATGTAGCTGCAATAATTGCAGGATGTATAATGTTCTGGTTTATTGTTCCAATAAGAGAAATGGTATTCAAGGGAGAAATGTCTGCATTAAATGAAGCTGGAGAGCAAATAGCAGATAGAGGAAAATTATTGCATAAACTTCAAAAAGAAGAACTAAACAAATCCTACGGAATGAAAAAGTAATTATTATTTTCTTAACCTCAACTTTTTTAAAGGACTATTTATTATTCATTTAATGAAAAAGAGCTTGTTTATTTTAACAATACTATTTTTATTAGTTCTAAACGTTTCATTAAATAGAATTCAAGCAGAGGTTCCTGCTGCAAATGTTCCTTTTGTAGGAGACATAAATCCAGACTCAGGACTTCCAACAACCTTTGAAAAATATCAAGATGCTGCTGCTAACTTATCTGATGAAGAAACAAGAGTTTCATATTTAAAGCAAGAATGGACAAAACTATTTGCAAAAAATAAGTTCATGGCACCAATATTATTCTATACTGATAGCTTTTTCTCAATGTTAAATCCAGTCTGGTTAGTCATATTCAAAATTCCATTTTCATGGTCATGGGCATTTGTATTTTCATTAATTATATGGATAATGCTTATAATAATCCTTTATGCTCCATCAAATGCAATAACCAATCTAGGATTCTTTCTTACACTGATTTTTTCGATAATTCTCTCATCATTAATAGGTTCAACAGGAACAATAAAAAAAGCAGTTGATACTTTAACAATAGCTATAACAAATATCTGGCTGGCAATTTTATGTATGGTAATAGCGATTGTGATAGTTTCTTTATATCAACATTTTTTAGGAGATTTTGGAAAAAGCTTTAAAAAAGAAACAAAAGAACAAGAAATTAAAAGGGCAGAAGATACTATAATTGCTCATGGAAAAATTTCAGAAAATGCACTCAAAAAAGAATATGGCGATGGTGGCGGAATCTAATTTTAAAATAAAGTTCTTTGTTTAGCTTTCTCGACAAGTTCATCAAGTTTCATTAACTGATTGTCAATTCTTTCTTCGCTAAATTCATATTTCATCATTATTTCTTTTATTTTATTTTTATCAACCTTTGGAAAATCAATCTTAAACTCTTTGTCTAGATTTGGATTTTCAATCTCATTGTAAATCTCTTTCCAATCAAAATTCACTTCATATTTATCGCTCTTTTCGAGTTCTTCAAATATCTTTTCCTTACTAACCTGCTCTTTTACAAATTTTAAGCTTTTTTTAGGTCCAAGCCCCTTAACTCCTCCTGGATTATAATCTGTTCCACATAATATTCCAAGACATATTAATTGCTCCTGAGAAATTTCAAGTTCACTAAGAACCCCTGAAAGTTCAATAACCTGTGGGAAAACTTCTTTATATCCCCCAACAGTTTTTCTCTTTCTAGCCATTGAAAGGTTTTGTATAAGCATTGGAGCTTTAAACATCAAACAATCATAATCCTGAGATGCAACAGCATAAGCGATTTTCTCCTTAGCAAGATAACTTGCCTGAGCTTCCCCTTCACCAGGAGCCTGAAGAATAGCAACCCCCATTGCAATTAAGAGTTCCTTACTTTCTTCAATTTTTTGTTTGTCTAAATAAACATCTGCTTTTGAATACTTTCCCATTCCATCTACATCTTCCATTTGTCTTGCTTCTTCATATTTTCTTTTCATCTCTTCTTTTGCTTCAGTCCTAAGCTCCCTTGTTCTTCTTTTGAGTTCAGGAGCAGTTCCATCAAAAACATAAATCAGTTTAACCCCCTCACTAATAAGATTTAGATTTCTATAAAATAAACCTGACAAATGTGAAGTAACATTTCCACGAGAATCTTTAAGAGGAGTTCCATCTGGCTGCCGAATAGTAGTCAAAAACTGGTAAATAGCATTAAATGCATCAACAGCAATTGTTTTTCCTTTCAAATCCTTGAACTGGATTTCTTTTTTTGTTATTATCTCACCTATTTGTAGTCCCATGTGAAGTTTAACCTCTTTAAACGAACAGACTGAAAATTTATTAAATTTTCAGGATGTCAGGAATTTTTAATTCCTGAACACTCAAAATCCAAAAGGATTTTTTGTTTCAAAAACCTTGTTCATTAAAACCGAAGGTTTTCATTTGGTTTTTGAATAAAAGATACAATAAATAAGGATTAATAAATTTTTTCTATTTCAAATTTTTTCTCTAGTATAATGAAAAGATTTATTAATCATTTAAAGGTGAGTTTTTTACAATGGCTAGAAAGAAATTCATAACAACTAAAGAGTTATTTAATGGCTTTTCTGATTCTCAAATACAAGAGCTTATGAAAAATATGACTATTTTTATGCCAATGGATGGTTGTCCTAGTCCTTGTGGTATTTGCGCACTTCAGGCAAAAAAGACAGTTAACTATGTAATGGACTTTTCATTAATAAAGCATTTATATTCAAACTTTTCTGAAGACTTTAATAATAATCATCCAAATGAACATGCAAATGATCAGCTTGCTTATCGTGGAGAAAATAAAGAAGACTTCTCAGATGTATTAGAGCTTCAAAGAGATTTTTTAAATTATTATCCAAGAGTCTGGACTGGATTTCCATCTAGAGCAGGCAGTGTTCTAAAAAAAATTCTTGAAATGAGATTTGTCTCAGAAAATCATCCAGGCGAAACACTAGATTCTCAATTAGTAATTCCTGCAATTTCTAGAAACTTAACTAACCGTAAATTAGTTGATAGATACACTGCAGAACTTGAGGGCTCAGACAGATTTGTAGAAAAAAGAAATAATCAAGAACCAGGAAAAATAGACAGCACAAGTTATTTTTTAAGAACTCGAAGAGGAATAAGAGAACTTAAAGTAAGAGAAATAATTGCAGTTGCAGTTGGAAGTGCAAAAAAATATCAAGATAATCCAGAAATCAGTAAAGGAGGAGCTTACCAAATCCAGAGTTATCCAGGGGTTGCAGTGCTTCCAACAGGGTTTTATGAATATCGCGGAGGACTTGATTGTGGTTATAAAGGTATTCTCAAAAGAAAAATAACTCCAGAACATTTCGATGTTCCAAAAATAAGAAATCTGCTTACTTATCTTTATAGAGATTCAAAAACAGGAGAAGTGCTCCACCTCCCAATGAGCAGAGGTGCTTACAAATAATTTTTTGTTCTAAGTTTAAAACAAGCATAATCAAAACTCTTAAATAATCCTTGTTCCTTTTTCTTTAATGAATTCCTCTATAAATTTTATTCCAATAGACTATGATTATTTTGACTTTGGTGGTAAGACTTATGCAAAAATAACTGGAAGAACAGATACTCTTAAAAAAACAGTCATAATTGACAGTTGCGATGTTTATTTCTGGGCTATTTTAAAAGATAAAATACCTGCAAAAAAAATAAAACAAATAAGAGAGAAAATAGAAACAATAAAAATAGAAAAAGAAAACAGAATCTCTTATGTAACAAAAACAGAACTTCATAATAAAAATTTCCTTGGAAAACCAGTTTCAGCAATTAAAATATTTGTAACAAACTTAAAAGATGCTCATCTAGTTGCAAATGAACTTGGATTTAAAGAAATAGAAAAAAGAAGAGAATATGATCTTGGATTTATAACTAAATACATTCTAGAACGAAAATTAAAACCCTTAGTTTGGTACAAGGTTTCAGGAGAAGTTTTAAACAATAGTCTTGAATTTGGGGGAATAGACCAATGCCTTGATGCAGACTTATGCATAAAAACTGAAAAAATAGAAGAACTAAAAGTTCAACCAGTGTTTACTCCAAAAATTCTTGCTTATGATATTGAAACAGATGAACTTGAAATTGGAAAAGGTCAAATTTTAATGATTTCTTTAGTGGGGGATAATTTTCAAAAAGTTTTAACCTGCAAGGTTAATTATTCAAAACATAAGTTTGTAGAGTATTATAAAGATGAAGAAGATATGCTCAAGGCTTTTATTAAATATGTCAAGTCATATAATCCGGATATCTTAACAGGATATTTTTCAGATGAATTTGACTTGCCATACTTAAGGGCAAGAGCAGAAGAAAACAAGATAAGGCTTAATCTTGGAATTGATAATTCTCAACCAGTTTTTTCAAGGGGAAGAATGCTTGTAGGAAAAATAAAAGGTATTGTCCATATAGACATGTTAAAATTTATCAAAACAAATTATTCTCAGTATCTTTCATCAGAGACATTATCTTTAAATGATGTTGCAAATGAGCTTTTAGGAGAGAAAAAAGCAGAATGGGTTCATAAGCATTCTTCAAAAATAACTGAATCTGAATGGGAAGACTATTTTAAGTATAATCTTCAAGATTCAATTCTTACTTATAAACTATGTGAAAAATCCTGGCCAGATATGTTTGAGTTTACAAGAATCATTCAAGAACCATTATTCGATATTTCAAGAGATGGAATGTCAGCGCATGTTGAAAATTATATAATTCATAATCTGGAAAAATATAATGAAATCGCTGAAAAAAGGCCAATGCATGATGAAGTAGGAGAAAGAATAACAAGAGAAAAATACGAAGGTGCTTTTGTATTTCAGCCAAAGCCAGGACTTTACGAAAACATTTGTTTTTTTGACTTTACTTCTTATTGGCCATCAATAATAGTAAGTTTTAATCTTTCCCGTTCAACTCTTCTTGAAAACCCTAAAAATTCTGATCAACATAAGAATTTTGGGGCCAGAAAATCCAAAGAAGAAAAAGATTTTCTGGAGAAAGAAAAGGATTCTCTTGAAGTTGAAATCTCAGGGAAAAAAGTTTATTTTACAAAAAAACCAGGATTTTTTCCATTAATGTTAAAGGACATTATTGAAAAAAGAAAAAAATATAAAACAGAATATGCAAAAGATCCAAGCCCATTTACAAAAGCAAGGTCAAATGCATTTAAACTTCTTGCAAATGCATCTTATGGCTATCAGGGTTTTTTTGGAGCAAGATATTATTGTCCTGAAGCTTCTGCTTCAACTACTGCTATTTCAAGGGACTTTACAAAAAAAACAATTGAACTAATTAATACAAAAGGCTATGAAGTTATTTACAGTGATACAGATTCAATTGCATTTAAACTTAATAAAAACACAAAAAAAGATGCTTTAAAATTGCTTGAAGAAATAAACAAGACTCTTCCAGGAATAATGGAACTTGACCTTGAGGATTTTTATAAAAGAGGAATCTGGGTTACAAAAAGAACAGGAGAATTTGGAGCAAAAAAGAAATATGCACTTATTGATGAAAAAGATAAGCTCAAGATAAGAGGATTTGAAACAGTAAGAAGGGACTGGTGTAATCTTGCAAGAGAAACTCAGAATAAAGTTTTAAATTATATACTTAAAGAAGGCAATGAAAAAAAAGCACTTGAATATGCAAAACAAATAATCTCCAAACTCAAAGAAAGAAAAATAGAAATGAGTGAAATTTTAATAAGAACTCAACTCAAAAAACCAGTTGAAGAATATAAGTCAGAATCTCCTCATGTAGCAATTGCAAAGAAAATGAAATTACTTAATATGCCTGTTGATATTGGCATGTTAATGGAATATTATATAGCAGAACCTGAATCAAATCAAAAAACAAAAACAGGAAAAAATAAATCCTTGATAAGAGAAAGGGCTCGGCTTTTAAAGGAAAAAGGAGAATATGATATAGATTATTATTTGAACAATCAGATTCTTCCTGCAATTGAAAACATTTTTGAAGTTTTCAAGGTTAATACAAAAGAATTAGTTGAAGGCAAAAAGCAGACCAGACTTGGAGATTTTTAAAAAAATAGTCTATTCTCCCCAAAAACTTACCTGAATTTCTCCCTCATTAGTGTTTTGATTAAATACAATTAGTTCAACAACATAATAATTTATTTTTTTATTTTCTTTAAGTCTTTCAATTAACAGTATTGCTTTAGACATATCCCCTAAAGCAATATTCCCAATTAATTTTAGATTCCTACTTTCTGCTTGTTTTCTTGTTATCTCTTTCATATTAACTATAAGCATTAGAAGTTTAAATAACTATTAAGGATAATTAATTACAGCAAATCTTAAAAACCATCTAATTTTGACTTCTAAATGCCAGAACCACTATTAAAAATAATAGCAAGATTTGATATTAATGACTCGCCTAAGGCCCAATTAAATGGAAGAGCTTATCTTAGTGCATATAATTTTGAAGGAGTTTATAACTCAGACCTTGTTTATGCAGTAAACAGAACAAGAGAGATTATAGAGGGACCAGAACTTGCAGAAGTCAGAAAAATGCCATTTAAACATACTGTTGCAATAGTCTGGGGAAAATATGATTCTAAAAAACCAGAAGATATGGTGGATTTCTTTGGGTGGGAATTTGACAAATGGGAAGAAAATGCAGAAATAAGTACCTGGCAAACAAGAAATGGAATTTTAGTAAAATATCCAACAGGTATTCAATCAACAGCTTGTGAAGGTGGAATAGAAATTATTAATACTGAAAAAAATTACAGAAGATATTTTCTTCCAGGTGGATTTAAAACTGCAGGCCCAAAAATAACTGAACTAGGTTTAACACCTGCATATGATTTTTGTTCTAATCAAGGAAGATTAAGACTAAGAAATCTACTAAGAGAAGGAAAACATATAATCAGTTTAGAATAAATTTATTTTTTAACGCCTATTTCCACATCAAGTCTTCTATATAATCTTTTATAGGTTCGAAATAAAATTCATTCCAACCCAAATTAAGATCTTCAAATAAGTCATCAGGAACATTTGTTTGTGTTAAGATTAATTCGGTTTGTTTTGGCCCTTTTACCTTAAGTTCAATACTGACATCTGAAAACTGTTTATCAGGAAAATCAGCACATGCCCATTTTTGAACAATTTTCTTTCCAGGGACAAGTTCAACATTTGTTCCAAAAATATACTCATCATAAGCACTAAACTTTCCACCTATCTTCTGAGTATTTGAAGCCTTTCCACCAGTAATATTTGAGAGTTTTCTAGCATTAATCAGATACTCATAAACATCATTTGCACTTGCATTCAAAGTAACTGTTTGTTTAATTGTTTTCATATTGTCCTCATCTGTTTTATATAATAATAAAAAATAATAGGTTTTTAACCTTTTCTCTTAGTAAAAAACTGATTTTTTATTCCTTAAAGAGCAGTGTTTAAAAACACCTGAGATATGGTTTTTAAAAGAAAAAGAGTTCTAGATAAATACTCGAATGCAACAGACAAATTCAGAAATAATAGAAAAGTTAGTAAAAAGATTTAGCTATGAACCGCGTGAATCTAAAAGATATTCATATCCAAGGCAAGAAAGTATATCTGAGATACCTACTATAATTGTAGACCCTCATAATGAAGTTCTTCCATTCTGGTATTTAAAAAAAAGCCCTCCAGCAACACTTGTTCATATAGATAAACATGCTGATACAATTGATGGAGCACTATCTCTTGAATACTTAGAAAAAAAAGGCATAGTGGATATTGTTACATATGCAAAACATTTTCAAAATCCTGGTGCATTTATTTCAGCTGCAATATTTTACAAACTAATTGATTCAGTATACTGGATAAATTTAAGAGAAGATAAAGTAATCAAATTAGGAAGATGGCATAATCCCGATATAACCGAGCTTGTAACAGAGATAAATGGAAAATTATTTTGGGACTTAAATTATCTGCCTAGAGACCCTCCTGCAATTGAAATAACCCTTGAAGAAATGGTAAGAACAATTTCAAAAGATAAACCCCTTATATTAGACATAGATTTAGATGCATTTGAATGCATAGAAGATAAAGATTACAAATTAAGAAAATATAAGAGTCTTGGCCTATACACACTTTTAAGAAAATCCAGGGGAATCTCAAAGAGATTCGAAGTATTTGATAAAATAAAACAATTACCAAAACCATCTAGGATAACAATAGCAAGGTCAGAGACTCCTCTTGCTTATACTCCAAAATCAAAAGTAGATTATCTTGAAACAAAAGTTCTTGAAGAATTAAAAAGGATTTACAGCTAATCTAGTATTATCTATCAAGTTCAAGAACTTTTTTAATAAATTTAAGAACAACAAAACCAACTAAAAGCCAGATTCCAACAGTTCCAAGTAAGGATAATCCAGGTATTAAAAGTCCCATTGGAATTAAGATAAGGCAAACTACTAAAAAAATTATTTGAACATCTACACTGAGGGTTGTTGAATTACTGTGATGAGCCATATTTTCTGATAATAATGCATATATTTAAATTTTTCTAAAGTTATTACTGGGTTTAGGTAACACTTTTAGAGGTTTTTATACTAAAAAATAAACTAACTTTCACCACTTTAACCTAGTTCTATTGAATTTAAAAGCAAGATTTGTTTATAATCCTATGTTAGAAGATTTTAAACTTGAAGACCCTGAAAAGATTCACAATAGTAATATTTCTAGATTAATTGAATCATATACAGAATTAAGAGAACAGGAAATAAGAGAGCTATATGGCCAGAATAGAATCAGGCTTGAAACTAACGCTACCATTAAAGACCACATTCCTTTTTTTACATATCAAGAAACTGAAAAAACACTAATGGAAAAATATGGAAAGCCAATTAAAATTTCAAAAGATAAAAAACCAGATAGTTCAAAGCCATATGAATCAGAAAAAGCAACCCAAAGCCCTCAAAAAAGAAAAGGATTATTAAGATTTATCTTTAGATAAAAAGGGTCCTAAAAAACAGATAAAAATATATACTTAAAAGGCTATTCTAAATTTAATTAACATAAACAAAATGTCTGATATAACCAAGTTACCTGGAGCTTATGAAGAAATAGATATTCGATGTCCGAGATGTAATAGTGATAAAATTACAGTTTGTGAAGACCCTCATGGCCATTTTCAGGTAACAGAATGTGCTAATTGTGGCTACACTAAAGAATGTACGCTTAAAGACATGGAATAAGATAATTTTAGAGTCAATTGCTTAATTTTTAAATTACTTACTTTTATATAGCAGATTTTGTCTAATCTTATTATGAGACCCTATCATGAACCAAAACCAGCATTAGTTGAAAGAATGAAAATTCTCCTAAATGATGAAAATGATCTTAAAGCATTTTTTGAAATGTCAAAAATTCAGGGAAGAAGATCAATTCGAGTAAATACCTTAAAAATTTCTCCAGAAGATTTAATAAAAAGATTAAGAGAGAAAAATTGGAATGTTTCTCAGCCAATAACTAATCATCCTGAAATTATCCAAATTTGCTCAGAACTTCTTCCAGGAGCACTAGGAAAATCAGAAGAACATTTGCTAGGTTATTATTATGTTCAGGAAATAACAAGCATGATGCCAATTCTCGCACTTCAGCCCAAAACTGATGAAATCATGCTAGATTTATGTGCAGCACCAGGTTCAAAAACAACTCAGGCAGCAGCATTAATGGAAAATAAAGGGACAATTATTGCAAATGACCTAAATATCGGAAGAATTAGTATTTTATCTGCCAATCTCGAGAGATTTGGTATTACCAACACTATAATTACAAGACATGATGGACTCGAACTTTGTGAAAGAATTAAAAAATCAAAAACAAGAATAAAATTTGATAAAATTTTAGTTGATGCTCCTTGTTCAGGAGAAGGAAATATTAGATGCTCTCCAGGAACTTATTTAGAATGGAGTGAAAACCTGCTCAAAAGTCTTGGAAAAAGACAAAAAAAACTTGCATCAGCTGCCCTGGAACTATTAAAAGTAAACGGAGAAATGATATACAGCACCTGCACTCATTCTCCAGAAGAAAATGAAGAAGTTATAGAGCATCTTTTAAATAATTATGATATAGAGATTAAAGAAATAAAACTTCCAATAAAGTTTAGACCTGGAATTTCTGAATGGAAGGGCAAAACCTTTTCAGAACAAATAAAAAAAGCAGCAAGAATCTATCATCATGATAATGACCTTGAAGGTTTTTTCTTATGTAAAATAAAAAAATTGAGTGAAGAAAGAAAAGGAGGAAACCTATAAATTCCAATAATAGTCTTTTGTTCAGCAGATACGTTAGTATCTGTAAAATGAGGAAGTGACTTGTAATGGAACCTTAGGTTCATACGATATGAAACCATTAACATCAACAGATAAAAAGAAAATAATAGAACAACTAAACAATCAATTTGGAATAACAAAACTTCCATATTTGCTTATCCAGTTTGGACAGGAAAAAATAAGGGCTTATTCAGGAATATTATCAAAAGAAGAGCTTTGTTATTTAGATAGAGAAATAAGGATTGAAAATATTGGGCTTTATTTTGCAAAATATGAAAGTGATGAAATAAGGCTAACTCTTGATGGGATTCAGCTACTCAAAAACCAAATAACTAAAAACATCCTGGAGCTAAATGATAGTCAGGCAAATGAATGGTTTAAGGGCATAGACCTGGAAATTAAAGCAGATTATGGGTGGAAAGTTCTAAAGCACGATAATGAACTTATAGGGTGTGGAAAATCAACTGGAGAAAAAATAACAAATTTTATGCCCAAAGAAAGAAGGATTAAAGGTTAGAAAAGTTAGATTTAAATCATTAAAAAAATTAATCTATTTTTGATCTAATTTACTTAGGCAAAAATTGCACTCTTTTCTCGCGAAGCGATTTAACTTCATGCCCAAAGAACGTAGTATTAAATAAAAAAGTCAAATTTACTTTGAATTTTTTATCAAACTTTTCTCGCGAAGCGATTTAACTTTATGCCCAAAGAAAGAAGGATAAAGAACTAGTTAAAAAAGTTAAATTGATTTGAATTTTAAGATTTTTGTTTTCTTGGTGCTAGATATGTATCGATTACCGCAGGCATAGGTCTTGCTTGAGGTGTTTGCTCAAATTGCTTTTTTCTAGACTCATAAAAATTTTTATATAATTCAATTCCTGCAAGATTATTAGCTCCCACGATTTCTATAATGAATCTAAGAGTTTCGCTATCATATCTTTCTCTTTCTTCAAGGTTTACTGATCGTTCATAACCTCTTGCAAATCTTTCAATGCCATTTCTTATTATTTCTGGAGAATCTCCATTTTTCCTGATTTCTTCTAGAATTCTTCTTCCAACTTCAAATAAGGGTTCTGATGATTGTGAATCTTCGTTCATAAGGGTTTTCCTTCGCCCCAATTCCAAAAATTAGATGTTGATTTAGTTTTTAAATCTTGAGTAGACCTCTAGTAACCTAGTTTTTTAGACTCTTCTTTTATAATTTGAAATTCTCTTGCAATTCTTCCAATGAGTTCTTCAACTCCCTTTTCAAAAACACTATATCTAGTCTGACTAATATGAACATTTGAAGCAGAAGAATATAAAAGAACACCAAATCCAACAGGCCGTCTTTCATAAATAAGAGGATAAGCATTAACTGTAACTTCACTTAAACTCGGATAAGAAGTCTTGAGTCTATAGTCTTTAACTCGATTACCTGATTTTAATTCATCAGTAATCATTTTTCTTTCTTCTTCACAAACAAATCTTCTCGCAAGTACCTTTAATGGAATTTTATCTACTGATTCCTTGTCAATTCCAAATAATTCTAAGGCGCCAGGAGTATAAACTGTTTTTTCACTATAAAAATCATGATAAAAAAATGGAACTTTTCTAAATCCAGGTCTTTGGTCAAGCATTTGGTCCATAACAAATCTAAAAAAAGAACTTCGAGTTGCTCCTGCTTCTTTCATTAATGGTTCAGTTATTCCCCTCTGCCAGACAGAAAAATCAATATCTTGAGTTTTGTCTCGCTTTGTATTAACAGGAGTTTTTGAAGTAAGATATCTGACCAAAGCAACATTTCTATCACTCTCAAGATTAACTGATTTTAACTCTATGTCCTTAAATAAAAGACCAATCTGTTCAAAAGATTCACCCTCTCTAAGTCTTCTTTCCAAGTCTGCAAATAATCTGCCTAAAACACTTTTATTGTCACTCATATAAAAATTAACAAAAAATCTCATTTTAAACATTTATATACTATAGAAAACTCTGATTTTTCATGACAGAGAAAAGTTATGGCGGAAACAATGGAGTAAGAGAACATATTGGAGGCAAAGTTAAAGATAAACCTAGTTCAAAACCGACTCAAAGCAGGGTTAAAACACAAACAAAAAAAACAGTTAATTCTTCTAAATTAAATGAAAATCTAAATGAAATAGAATCCTATCAAAAAGCAGGAGAGATTGCAAAAAAAGTAGTAGCTTATGCAAAATCCTTAATAAAACCCAATATGCTTTTGGTTGAAATTGCTCAAAAAGTAGAAGCTGAAATAATTAAAGAAGGTGGAGAAGTAGCTTTTCCAGTAAATCTCTCAATTGATGACATTGCAGCTCACTATCATCCTACTCTTGAAGATACAACCCTCGCAACAGGACTATTAAAAGTAGATTTAGGTGTCCATATAAATGGATTTGTTGCAGATACTGCATTTTCTTTAGACTTAACCCCTGACAAAAAACACAAAGAGCTAATTAAAGCATCAGAAGATGCATTAGAAGCAGCACTTTTGACCCTGGAAAAAAATCCTAGCTTAAGTGATATTGGAAAAGCAATTGAACAAGCAATAGAAAAAAAAGGATTTTCCCCTGTTGTAAATCTATGCGGTCACTCTCTTGAACAATACGATATTCATGCAGGAATAACAATTCCAAATCATGAAAATAATAATCCAAATAAATTAGAATCAGGAGCTTATGCAATAGAACCTTTTGCAACAACAGGAGAAGGAAAAATCTATGAAGGAGCACCAAGCAATATCTATCAAATAACAAACCCTAAAAACACAAGAGGAGAAACCGCAAGAAAAATCCTAGACTATATCTGGGAAAAGAATGAAACACTTCCATTTTCATTAAGAGAACTTCAAGAAAAATTTGGCCCAATGTCAAGACTGGCTCTAAAAGAATTAGAACAAAATAAAATAATTCATTCTTATCCTCAATTAATTGAAGTATCTCATAGTCCAGTAGCTCAGTCAGAACACACTTTTATAAAAGACCCTAGTGGAAAAATTATTATAACAACTAGATAATTAAATTACTTAAGACCATTTCTTGTAAGCATCTCTTCGAGAACAGAATCAATTTCTTTTAATTGCTGATTTGCAATAGTTAAATTATTTGAATCAATAGTCTTATCTGAATTTATAATAACTGAACTAATCTGGATAATATCACGGTCAAATTCATTATCATATCTAATAGAAAAAGGTCGATAATTAGAGTATTTATGCTTAAAAGAATCAAAATTAAGTTTAAAGACACCATAATAATCAATAGAATTATTATGATCATTTTGCCCTGTATAAACTAAAGTTTGTCTGTAAGGAGAACTAAACTTTTCAAAGTCAGATAAAAATATTTTATCTGTAAAATATATACTAAGATAAGACCCTAAAAAGATCCACACTAAAATTAAAATTACAAATAAATAAGTTCTTGATTTTTTAGAAGGTATTTTCTCACGTTTACAACTGGAAATGCCTAAAATATTATAAATTTTACAAACTCCTGTAAAAGAAGTTATTAAAATAAGAGCCCCTAGAGAATAAAACAGAAATTCAAGTACCCCATAAACCCAAAAAAATGCAATAATAAAAAATGTAATTGCCAATACAAATCTTACGATTCGGTCGTTAAAACCTGTGTTAATAATTCTTTTAAAAATCATGAAATTATTTGTTGACACTCTTTATATAGTTAGATAAGAAATTGAATATATAAACCTTTTTCAGAGCAAATAAAAACCAATTAATCCGTTTAGTCCAAATAGAAAAAACTATATACTTGTTATACTTAAATAAATCATATAGTGTTCTTAAATTTAGAGTGATTATCTTAATAAAAATGACAAACTCCTCTATAATAAAAACTCCTGGAACCTATGATGAAATAGATATAAGATGCCCTAAATGTAATAGTAATCAGGTAACAGTTTATGCAACCCCTCAGGGATATTATGAGGTAATTGAATGCTACAACTGTGAATTTAAAAGAAAACCTGATTTGATTTGACTACGATAAAGAGTAATTATCCTTAGGACATAAAGGATTTCTTAAATCAATATACTTTTCAGAATTATCATAACTTCCTCTGAAATTAAAATCATTAATTGGACTAAAATAGTCTGACTTTAAAGTGTTATAATTATCCATTTTTTATCCAAAATAAACACCCAATTATTCTTTAAATTTATTTTTTAACTAATTCATTTAGTTCAAAAATAACAAACTTTAACCTAATTTATACCAAGTATAAATTAACCAAGATAAGCACTTGGAGATTTTTCAAGAGCTGCTTTTGCACTTCTAAGATAATCAGTTTCAATTTTCCTATATCTATCCATATCAGATTTAGAAACTGAAGCTCCAACTTTTTTAAGAGCATCTTCAAAATGTTTCATCTTAACTTCTTTATTATCCATATTTTCTCTAAGACAAAGCATTGCAGCTTCTCTAACTAAACTTTCAATATCTGCTCCAACATAACCTTCAGTCTTATCTGACAAATAATAAATTATTTTTTCTTTTGCAGTTAAATCCTTAAAATTAATATGCTTGATTTTATTTTTTGTGGGTTCTTCAGTATTAAAGACTTCAATTTTAACATTTGAATATTTTTCATTAAGTATCTTTTCATCTCCTTCATCCAATGTAACAGGCATATTTTTTGTATGGATCTTGAGTATTTTTTCTCTTCCCTCTTTACTAGGACTTCCAACAAGTAAGATTCTATCAAATCTTCCAGGCCTAAGTAAAGCAGAGTCAAGCATATCAGGTCTGTTTGTTGCTCCAATTACAATTACATTTGATAAGTCTTCAATTCCATCCATCTCAGATAATATTTGATTGAGGACCCTTTCAGTAACTTTTGTTCCCTGTTCCATTCCTCGCTTTCCTGCCAAAGCATCAATTTCATCAAAGAAAATAATACAAGGACTTACTTGTCTTGCTCTCTCAAACACTTTTCTTACTCCTTCTTCTGATTTTCCAACCCACATTGAAAGTAAACTAGGGCCTTTTATTTGTATAAAATTAGCTTCACTTTCTTTTGCAACAGCTTTTGCGAGGAGTGTCTTTCCTGTTCCAGGAGGACCATAAAGTAAAATCCCCTTCGGAGGTTTTATTCCAAGTCTTGTAAATGCACCTGCATATTTAAGAGGCCATTCTACAGCCTCAATTAATTCTTGTTTAACTCCGTCGAGTCCGCCAACATCAGTCCAGCCAATATTAGGTGTTTCAACTAAAACTTCTCTCATTGCGCTAGGTCTAACTACTTTTAATGCTTCAACAAAATCTTTATGGTTTACTTTAAGTTCTTTTAAAACTTCTTCAGGAATTAATTCCCCATCTTTAAGGTCACTTATTTTTGGAAGAATTTTTCTAAGAACTATCATTGCAGCTTCTTTTGCAAGAGCATTAATATCTGCTCCAACAAACCCATGAGTAACTCCGGCAAGTTCATCTAAATTAACATCTTTCATTAAAGGCATTCCCCTGGTATGAATTTTTAAAACCTGTAATCTTCCAGCCTTGTCAGGAGCTCTTATTTCAACTTCGCGATCAAATCTTCCAGGCCTTCTAAGTGCAGGGTCAATTGAATTAGGCCTGTTTGTTGCTCCAATAACAACAACCCTTCCTCTTGACTTAAGTCCATCCATTACAGTAAGTAATTGAGATACAACTCTTCTTTCAACTTCACCAGTTGCTTCTTCTCTCTTTGGTGCAATTGCATCAATTTCATCAATAAAAATAATAGAAGGTGCATTTTTTTCAGCCTCTTCAAATAAGTCTCTAAGCTTTTTTTCAGATTCTCCATAAAACTTACTCATAATTTCAGGCCCATTAAGTAAAATAAAATTAGCTTCACTTTCATTTGCAACAGCTTTTGCGAGGAGTGTCTTTCCTGTTCCAGGAGGACCATGTAGTAAAACTCCTTTTGGAGGTTCAATTCCAAGTCTTTCAAAAACATCCGGATGTTTAAGAGGAATCTCAACCATCTCTCTTATTTTTTTAACTTCATCAGTAAGTCCGCCAATATCTTCATATGTTACTTCTGGAATAGTTTCTTCTGATACTTCAACAGCTTTATTGCTTAGAACTAATTCAGTATTTTCAGTAATTATACAAGGGTAATTAGGATTTGTACTTACAATAATAAACTTTATTTGTTGAAGTCCTCCACGAAACCCTCCAAAGCCCATTCCTCCAAACATTTCATCTAGATTTCCAAAAATTTCATTCATGTCTCCAAATTCTTCATTCATAACATCTTTTCTTCTTTGAACTCCTCCTAACACTACAACATCCCCTTTTAGAATACTTCTTCCAAGAAGTCCTGGTTTTAAATCACCTTGAACTTTAATTCCTTTTTGAGCAGGAGCAATTATAACTTTTTTTGCTTCTTTTACATCAGCTCTACTAACACTAACTGTTTCACTAACTCCAGTTCTGGCATTTCTTCTAATTATTCCATCAATTCTAATAACATTTTCTCCAACATCAGCAGGATAAGCTCTATCAGCAATTGCAACAGTTTCCCTTGCACCTTTAATTAGAACAACATCTCCTCGTTTTATTCCAAGTTCTTTCATTATTTCAAAGTCTATTCTTGCAATTCCTTTATATGCATCATCTTGCAAAGCTTCTGCAACCCGAAGTTTTATTGGTTTTGATTTTTCCATTTTTAATTTTTTTGTTTTATTTTTTAGTTTATTTAATTTATCCTAGTTTATGATTTATCTTTTTACTCTTTTAGTTTACTAACATGATTATTATCTTGAAAATGATTGTTTTTAATATTATGGTTTCCAGGTCCAAACTCAATTCTTACTCTTCCAAAGTCTTCGAGACATAATCTTACCATATCATCCATTATTTTTTCCTGTTCTTTAATAAAATTTACAATCTCTCTAGGTATTGAAACAGCATAACTGTTTCCAACAAACCTCATTTTAACACTAAACTCTTTATTTCTAAGATTCACAAAATCATTATATTCTTGTTCATCTTTCGGATGAATAATCTTACTGCCACATTTAGGGCATAAAACAGCCCTGAGAACAACTCCATTTTTTTGAATGTTTATTGGCTCCATTTGAACATTGCATTTTCCACACAATATCTTGTTGTCAAATATGTCATTCATTTTGTTGTATCTAGTATCTGTTTTATTTTTTATTAAGTTTTATTCTTTTTTTATTAGCTTTTTTTATTTATGATTTAAACCCTCGAAAAGCCAGTTTCATACAAATGTATGGCTTTGCTCTTCTTCGGGGAAAAGAGGTGTGTACCAAGTATATCATATATACTTGTTGTATACACAAGAAATAGCTACTATTTAAACTTTACGAATTATTAAAAAGTGGTAAAAAACTCCTCGAATACAACATAAGTTTTATTCTAAAGTAAAATATTTAAAATTCTAAATATTAAAAAGAGCAAAGAGGATTATACAACTATATACTGCAAAGCATATATTACAATATCATAATGCTTTAAAATATGTCTAACTTTAGAGTAATAACAAAAATGGCAAACAAAGGATTAATCACATGCATTGGAGCAAGTACTATCATAGCTGCAGGTGTAATTACCTCTTTACTCGGACAAACAAATAAGCTTGAAAATCAATTAAAAGCAGCTCAAACACAACAAGCTACTTATCAAACGCAAACTCCAGAAGTAATTTCAACTCCACAGCCACAAAGCCAATATGTTCCAGATCAACCAATGCCTGCTTCAAGAATAAGTTCAGACTTACCCCCTCAAAATGTATTACTAGGCTATACTGCTGAAACTGTTCCAGTGATTACACAACACTGGCATCAGGGCTATGCAACAGTTCCTAGACCTGCTGGAACCGTAGTTAGATGGGCACTAGGAAAAACACCCTACATCCCAGAAAGAAGAAGAGTTCCAGTTGGACCAGTTATACATTCTCATCTAGGATATCAAATACAATTTAAACCAATAGTAACATCAATGCCAAGAACTAATCAACCTCAATATCAATTACCTCCACCACCTCAACCAGGATTTAGATAATTAAGACAAATATTAGATTCGTTAGAATTAAAAACTCGTTTTTCTAAGTATTCATTATGAACTTTACTGAAATTAAAAATACAATAAAAAAATCCTGGAGATGGATTTGGGATTCTGACTCATTTTTAAGCTGGATAGTTGCATTAGTTTTGATATTCATAATTGTTAAATACATATTTTTCCCAACACTTTCACTTATAATGGGAACCTCTCTCCCACTTGCAGGAGTTGAATCTTCAAGTATGGACCATCAAATTGTAGAAGATGATTATGGAAGACTAACTTTGTGTGGTGGAGCTTATTCAAAAAGCCAACAACATTCAGTTAAGTTTGATGAATATTGGGAAACCTGTGGAGAATGGTATGAGTCAAGAAATATAACTAAAGATACTTTCTCTGGTTTTACACTGAGTAATGGATTTAGAAAAGGAGATATTATTATTGTTTGGGGAAGATTTGAACCAAAGCTAGGAGACATTGTAATTTTTAAGGCAAACCCAGAATCATCAGCACCAAGACCTATAATTCATAGAATTATAAGAATAGAAAATGGAATAATTGGGACAAAAGGAGACCATAATTCAGACCAACTTATTTCAAAAAACAATATTTACCAAACAGACGAAACTAGTATCACAAAAGACCAGTTAATTGGAAAAGCAGTCTTTAAGATACCTTATTTAGGATATGTTAAAATCTGGACAACTGAGCTTATAAGTAAGCTAATTGGAAGGTAATCTAAAATAGAAACACTTATATAAAAGGAAAACACCTGATTTTAAGATTAAATACAAAAATATTTAAAGACGAATCTACAAAAAAGACAATGGAATTTTGCCCTAAATGCGGTTGTGTTCTAGTTGAAAAGAATAAATCCTCTGCGTGTCCTAGGTGTAATTATAAGTCAAAATCCAAAATTAAAATAGAAGCTTCTGAGAAAATTAGTTCCAAAATGGAAATTGGAGTAATAAAAGAAAAAGAAACTGATGTTTTTCCAGTTATCAATGCAATTTGTCAAAAATGTAATCATAAAGAAGCCTGGTTTTGGACTTCTCAGACAAGGGCAGGAGATGAAGCAGAAACTCGTTTCTTTAGATGCACAAAGTGCAAGCATACTTGGCGAGAATATCATTAATTTTTACTTCTGCTAGTTTATATAATAAAAATTAAGGATATTCGAGAAGAGAATATCACTAAAATTTTATTTATAAATAATTTAAGTTATAATGATTTATATGCATCCCTAAGTGATATTGGACTCATTTTTCTTTCGAGAACTTCTTCACTAACCTCTTCATAATAAATCGGGGCATTCATTAAATTCGAGTCTAATTCTGGATGAAGTTTAAATTGATCATCTGCTCCTGTAGTTTGATGAACAAGTTCATGCATTATTAAAAATGCTATTTTAGGGATAGTCAAATCCAATAAAACACTAGAATAAGAAGTTTTTCCATAATAAGATCTTACTAACTCATATAATAAAGATTCTGAAAATAAAAAATAAGGAGTTATTCTATCGACAAGTAAATGATTAAATTCATTTTCTCGTTTGGATAAACCCAAAAACCCATTAAAATGATCATAATCCCCATAGTCTGAATCAGGTCTCTCTGAAAAATTTACTCTAGTAATCTTTCCAGGATTATATTCAAAAACTTCTTCTCTCATTATATGTTTAAATCTTTCAAAATACTTTTTCCTTAATTCTCTAGGTGAAACAAAATTTATAGATAAGGCAAATTGATCAGTAAAACTTAAATGAGAAATATTTGGATCCCCTAAATAAAATTTATCAGACAATTCCTTGAATCTTTCTCTTCCACCTTCATTTTTAAATTTCAATTCGATGTAATCATTAACAGACAATTCAGAGAGCTTCAAAACACTATTTACACCATCACACCCATAGCGTAAACTAAAAGTTAAACTAGATAAACCGCGAATGAGTTTTTCATCATGATTATGAATTCCTTCAGCAAAACCCATTATTTCACTATGTTGCATTTGATATTTTCTTTCTTTTTCAGCAACAAAATCTTTTCTAAATCTAAAATTGTCTGAATCTTCTTGTAAACCATTTGCATAAGGTTTTAGTTCTTTTTCAAAACCATTAGAATCTTTAAGATACCAAACTCCATTTCTACACTCTATCCCATTTCTTCGCCTACATTCCTCTTGGGAAATGGGAGTTTGTATTAAGTCTATTAATTTATCCCTAGGTCCAACTTTTTGAGCTAGTTTTTCTAAATCTGAGTTATTAAGCCCTCTTAAAAAAGAATCTATATCTTTTAATCCAACTTCTAAGGGTATTCCTGCACTTTGATATTTATCATTAATATAATCTACTACAGATAAAAGTTTAGGATGAGGTTCTGGACTTCCTTCGATAACTCTTAATCCTTTAACATACCAAAGATTAATTTTTTTTGCAGTTGATACCATTTCAGTTATTTTGACGGTCATTTATTAAGATCAGAACTCTTTCCGTTTCAGGCAATTATATACTATCGGCCACATTTTTAAACTTTACTCAATATCCCGCCCATAATACCTCTCACATATATTGTGGTTTTTTCCACACATCATTTAACGAGAATATCACTTTTTCCCCTAATTTTAAGAAACATAGATAGATTTATAAAAGATTTTTGTCAAAAAATTTGATGGTAAATAGGCCTAATCGAAGAGAAGATAAACCAGGTTTATCATTAGAATTCCTGAGTTTCTGTCAGGGAATTTACAGTTGTACTCAGGCTGTAAACCAAATGTCAGCTCAAGCAAAAGAAGTATTTGGGGATTGCAAAACCCCTGAACAAGTCTACAAAAAAGCAGAAAGACTAGATAAAATATCGAGTGAAGAAAACAGACAATTAATAGGCGGAGGAGCAAATTATGCTGCATTTAAATTGTTTTTATCAAAAGGAGATATTTCAACTGCAAGAGAGATGGTTAGAGTGTTAGTGTCACAAGATAATGTTTATGATATAAACAACAAAGCAGTTTCTGA
This sequence comes from Candidatus Pacearchaeota archaeon, assembly GCA_041656875.1. Lineage (GTDB taxonomy): Archaea > Nanobdellota > Nanobdellia > Pacearchaeales > GW2011-AR1 > ARS1285. The sequence continues at coordinate 7,781 of JBBACR010000010.1, read as the reverse complement.
ACTTGGATTATCCATTGAAGAGCTTTGTATAAAAGAACAAGAACTTCTCTCTCCAGAAAAATTAGACCATTTAATGTTTAGCAGATATGCACCTGAATCAATAGGGCTACATAATTGTTATGAAGACAAAGAAGGGCTTGCAGTAATTTCTCAAAAACTGCCAGACAAAGATTACCATGTAAGATTCATCCTGGAGTCATATACAGGAAAACAAATTAAAATAGATGATCTTGAAATGACCATAGCAAGCGGAAAAGTAAGCGTTCGGGGTGGAGGATTTAATACAAATGCCTCTATAGAACCAACTAAAAAATTTTGTCTTGAATGTTTTTCAAAATCAAATGTAGCAGAACCTGGAATAATCCTTGCAAATAACCATGATTTTATAATCTATCTTGCTACAAAATACACTTTTAACAGGCTTGGAAAGATGATTAATATAGGAACCCCTCTAAAACATAAAAACAAATCCAAGTGGGTTTAAAATAAAAACTTTTTTTAAACTAAAAAGTCCCTTGAATTTGCCATCTCTTTTTAAACTCAATCATACTACTCCTAAAATTATACAAGAATTTAAAAAAGAGCTAAATTATAATAATTCTCTATGGAAGACAATTCAAAAAGATATGAAGAAGAAAGAAAAAGAATAATGCAAAAATATGGTGTTTCAAAAAAGTTTGAACCAGAAACTTCTAGGTATCTAGAATATAGAAAAAAGGAAAAATTAAGAGAAGAAAGAATAAAACATCCAGAAAAATTTGAATCAAAAGCACCAGAAGAAAAAGCTGAGACTACTTTTGAATCAATAATTTTAGAAGAAGAAGTTGAAGCTGCTACAAAGAAAAAATCTTGGTTCTCAAAATTATTTAAAAAATGATTTTGTGGTCTAGTTCTCAAAATTATATAAAATAAAGCTCTAAGGGAGTGTTAGAAACTAGTGGCTTTCATTAAGATTTTTTTCTCCTGTTAAGCTCGTGGCTTTTAATTAAATGAACCTATTAGTTGTAAGAAAAATCCTAAGGATAAAAGACAGAGCCAAAAGATATTCCACCATCTTTGTTTTCTATTATGTTTTAATTCTTCTTGATACTCCCTCAGGGCATGAGTTTGAGTTTTTCTATGATATACCATAATAGTTTGAATTGCCCAAAAAAGACTTGCTAAAAAACTTAATACTAAACCTATTTGATTAAAGCACATTATTATTCTTAATTGCATTAATTAATAAAGTATTCTATCTATTTCCTATAGCTCCAATACATTTATAATCTGTTAATTGGGTTTATTAGAATGGAATTCTGTCCGAAATGTGGTTCAGTAATAATTGGAAAAAATTGTGCTAGATGTGACTATAAATCAGATCATGTTGTAAAACTAGAAACAACTCAAAAAATAGATACCATAAAAGAAATTATAGTTGTAAATGAAGGAGATAATGAAGTTCATCCAATAGTTACTATGCTTTGCCCAAAATGTAATCATAAAGAGGCTTGGTTTTGGACAAAGCAGACAAGGGCTGGAGATGAAGCAGAAACAAAATTCTTCAAATGCACCAAATGTAAGAATACTTGGCGAAACTATCGATAATTAATCATTTTAATCTAATTGCTAATTTAATTATAGATAGTTGAGTAGAAATTACAGATAATTGAATAAGAACCTAAATTTAAAATAAGTTATCAATTAGGGGTTATTAAGTGGAAATTATAAGATAAATCAAGTTATTCTTTATTTTTTATAACCAATTCCTTAAAATTAGTAGATTCATCAAGTTCTCGAGTAAAAATAAATTCTTCAGATAATCCTATTACAATCTCGGCAGTTGTATAGATTATACAACCTTCTTTAAGATGCCCCCCGATAACCTTTCCATTTTTGTCAGAAAGAGAAATATGTATGTGAACATCTTCAAGGCAAATTGTTCCAACAAGAGAAACAATTTCAAAATTTTCATCAAAAGACTTGACTTCCAAATCTGCAAGTCTTAATGCTGCTTTTTTTAAACTACCAACACAAGTTAAAATAAATCCAGACTGGATATTATTAAGTTTAGAAAATTTAATTAATTCTTCTTTTAAATCTGAATTGGGTTTTAATCTTAATGCAAAAGTCTTCATATAAAATAAAATGATCCAACATTAATAAAGTTTGTTAGAAATCTCCTTAAAGTCTCCTAAACAAAAAGTTTTCTGATTTAATTTAAAGACAATACCATTAATTCATTTCTTTAACATACAATAATCTTTAAATACCGTAATTTGTAATATCTATTTATCAAAAAGATGGAAATACAAATAAAGATGGTTAGTGCAGCATCAGAAGTCTTTAATTATAAAAAGAAAAATCCTACTGCAATTCATGAAGAAGTTTTTCAACATATTTCAAATCACTTAGCAGAACAAAGAATAAGAGACCAAAAAATAAAACTTGCAATGATTGCTGCTGCAGGAAGAGCATTTGAAATTGCTTCTAAAAATCCAGATGCTTCTGAAAAAGAGTTATTAAGGCAGTTTGTTGAACAAATTCCATCAGTCTTATCTGCAATGAATGATTAAATTTAGACAAAATTATCTTTTTTTAGTTTTAGACTTTTTAGAAAGAAAATCTTTTAGTTCAATAACAAGACTCATTAATTCCTTATGTTCTTCATTCAAATTTTCAATCTGAACTTTTAAAGATTCCATGTCTGATTTAACCTTTCTAAAAGATTTCACTGTATTTTTTTCAAATTGTTCCATTAGTTTGCCTCAAAAATTAAATAAAAACTTCCTATTTAAATCTTTCCTTTTTACTATTTTATAATGGTTACTAACCCTAGAAACAAAAGAAAAGAAAATCTTCCCATACTTTTTTAAATGAAATCTATCTAGTAATTTAAGTTTGATTTAAGTCAAACTTAACCGATAAAATAGCAATTTTAGGTAAAGTAAATTTACCTAAAATTAATAATTTTTCAAACGATTCACTCGGTTGAAAAAAGCTAAATAAGCCCTATCGAGATACAAAAATATCAAGATTAATTAATGGATGCGTAGCTCAGCCCGGTTAGAGTACCTGACTCTTAATCAGGGTGTCGGGGGTTCAAATCCCCCCGCGTCCATTTTTATATAATTAGAAATTTTAATTCTATACCTCCGCGTCCATTTTTATATTGCAAGGTAATATATTTGTTTAGTAAAATTTTATTTCTTTTTTAACTATCAATTTAAAACACTACCTTTTACTAAACAAATCCTTATAAAAGCAAAATTCGAGTTAACTATTATGAGTGACGACAGCGATAACGGCGACTACAGTGAAGAAGAAGACAGAGATTTTGACAACTCTGCAAGTGAAGTTTATGCTAGTGAATATACTTCAATTTTAAGTGCATTCTTTAATCATGCAATAGGCCCGGTTCTAAAAAATAAACCTGTAAATAGAGAATTACTCGAAAAAGCAATCTCTGAACTAGACTGCAAAATATCAACTAAAGAATTTAAGTCCCTTCCATTTAGAGTAAGAGACGCATATTTAAGATTTAGAAATTTTGCAGGCATAGTTGATAAAGCGGATGATAGTGAAATAAGATATCAATCTGAAATTTTTGAAGGACTTTCTCCCTTAATAAAAAAATGCTCTTCATCAGAAAATGAAGTAACTTATGCAGGAGGAAGAGATTTATGTAGGGAAGAAAAATACCTTGCATTAGCAACAATTTCAGAAGTTGAAACATATCTTGGAAGAACTCAACTGGTTTTAGCTGCAAAAACCATGGTAGATATCTGCAGATTATGCCCTCATAAATAAATTCTTCTAAAACCTTAAAAACCCTTAAACCTAAAGAAAACTATGAAAAACTGGGAACAGAATAAAAGCCCTAGAACTGATACAAGAAGTATTCCAATAGTAATGTCCATTCTGGAAAAACACTTTAATTATACTGAAAGAACAACATTAAATAGGATGAGACAGGAAAAATCAGACCCGTTCAAAATTCTAATTAGTTGTCTTTTATCTTTAAGATCAAGAGACGAAACAACTGAGAAAATTTCAAGAGAGCTTTTTGAAATAGCAGATAGTCCTGAAAAAATTTCAAAAATTCCATTAAAAAAACTTGAGGGAATAATTTACTCAACAGGCCATTATCATAAAAAAGCCATGACCCTAAAATATGTTTCAAAAGAACTTGTTGAGAGATTTAATTCAAAAGTTCCAGAAAATAAAGAAGATTTAATATCAATTAAAGGAATAGGTCCAAAAACAGCAAATATAGTTTTAAATTTTGCATTTAACCAGCCTTATATTCCTGTAGATGTCCACTGCCATAGAATCCCAAATAGGCTTGGTTGGGTAAGTACAAAGACAGCAGAAAGAACAGAACAAGAACTAATAAAAATTCTTCCAAAACAATATTGGTTTGAATTCAATGGAATATTTGTTCTTTTTGGAAGAACAATCTGTACTCCAGTTTCTCCAAGATGCAGTATTTGTCCAATAAGACGTTATTGCCCAAGAATTGACGTCTTAAAATCCAGATAAGCTAACTTTAGTTATATTCTCTTAAATTTATTTACAAGTATTTTAAAAACAAGCCTAGAAAAAAAGAAAAAAGAAAAAACACCCTATTTTGACACCCCTAGTCTAAAGATTATGTTTAGGAATTATAATTTTCTTCTGATATTCTCTATATACTCAGAAATTTCTTCGCCTTTCTTAGTTAATTCGATTAACTTTATTCTACCTTTCTTTTGAAAACTAACAAGTCCTAATCCCTCAAGTGTCTGTAAAATCTTAACTGCGTGCGAATAAGTGCAGTCAACTTCTTTTGCAAGTACAGAACCATATCTTACTTTAGACATTTTTCTTAAAGCTACCAACATTAATGCTGGCTTTCTTCTGAAAAATATATCAAAATTGTCTTTCATGGTAAGTTTTGTTTATTATATTCTAAAGATAGTTTTTTATGGACTATTTTAGAACAATATATTTAGCAATCCAATCATTTATAAAACTTTCGATAAGAAAAGTTAACCAATCAGTAACAAATTATAAGCGTATTAAAATTAAAGAATAGTAACCTCCTGTTACCACTTAACATAATTTTAGGGCTAAAGACAATGTTTAAATATTATTCAAAGTTTATCTAAGTTATGATTGACATAAAATTGATTCGTGAAAATCCTGAAATTGTAAAAGAAAACATAAAAAAGAAGTTTCAGAATGACAAACTCCCCTTAGTTGACCAAGTAAAAGAAAAAGATTCTGAATGGAAAAAGATAAAATTTCAAGCAGACAATTTAAGAAAAGAAAGAAATATTATTTCTGAAGGAATTAACCAGGCAAAAAAAGCAAAAGATGAAAAAAAAGCTTCTGAACTCATTAAAAAAGCAAAATCAATTCCAGAAGAAATAGCAAAACTAGAAGAAAAAGAAATAGTAATGCAAAAACAGATTAAAGAATTGCTTTCAAAAATACCTAATATAATAAGTAAAAATGTTCCAATTGGAAAAGATGACTCTGAAAATGTTGTTGAAAAAAATATTGGAAAGCCAAAAAAATTCAATTTTCCAGTAAAAAGCCATGTAGAAATAATGGAAAACTTAGGTTTATGTGATTTTGATTCTTCTTCAAGAGTTTCAGGAACAGGATTTTATTATATTGAGGGGGAAATAGCTCTCTTAAATCAGGCACTTTTAAATTATGCAAGAGAGATAATGGTAAAAAAAGGTTTTAGATATGTTGAAACCCCTCTTATGCTAAGAGAAGAAATTATTGACAAAGTTACTGATTTAAATGATAAACAGCAGCAAATCTATCTTGTTGATGATGAGCCAAAAATGGCATTAATTGGAACCTCCGAACATTCACTTATAGGAAGATATGTAGGAACAGAAATAAATGAAAAAAATCTTCCAATAAAACACACAAGCTATTCAATGTGCTTTAGAAAAGAAATAGGAGCTCATGGAATCGATGAAAGAGGCTTGTTTAGAACTCATCAGTTTAACAAAATTGAAATGATAGTTATTTGTAAGCCAGAAGAATCTGAAAAATTCTTTAAAGAAATGCAGAATATAACCCTTGAAATATTTAAGGGATTGGAAATACCTGTAAGAGTGCTTAAAATCTGTTCAGGAGATTTAGGAAATTTAAAATATGAACAAGTGGATATTGAGGCATATTCTCCAAGAAAACAAGGCTATTTTGAAGTATGCTCTTGCAGTAATTTAACAGAAGCTCAGGCAAGAAAGCTTGAGATAACAACAAGAGTAAAAGGAGAAAGAATTACTCCTCATACATTAAATAATACTGCACTTGCAAGTTCAAGAGCATTAGTTGCACTAATTGAAAATCACCAGGAAAAAGACGGTTCACTTAAAATTCCAAAAGCCCTCCACAAATATACAGGATTTAAAGCTATCAAACCGAAAGAAAAGGTTAAGGTTTGATAGGGCAGAAAATCTTTTGTAAGATTTTCTGGAAAATAAAACTAAAAAAGAAATAATTCATTAGCTTTATAAACCAATTCTTTCTTAAAACTTCGCTTAAATTTTTATTTAATAAAATGACATTACCTATATATAACCCAAATATAACAAGCGAAGAAGCATTATCTCAATTTGATTATGCCCTGGAAAGATTAGTCTTACTTCCAAGAGGAAAACGAAATATAAGAGACCATGTTTTTGATGCTGCAAAAGATGCAGTCCTTTCCTCATCAAGATTTGTTGGAGCCCTTGAAAAAGATTATTCAAAAGATAAAGTAGATAGTCAAATTGCAGAAAGGTTCCTGGAAGGAATAAGCAGAGGTCTTGGAATTTTTGAAAAGATGCGAGACCTATATGGTTTAATGGAACAAGTTGAAGAAGAACCTAACGAACTAGAAAATCTAACAAGAGAAAGAAGTCTTGTTGAAAGTTATGCTAGTCTAATGACCTTAAGGCTCACCTATGTATGGGAAATGGCAAATAAAATTCCCAAACCTTAAATATTGATTTTAATTCTAATTATTATGGAAAATAATTATCCTACGCATGTTGCAATTATCCTGGATGGAAATAGAAGATTTGCAAAAAAGAAAATGCTTGAACCCTGGAAAGGTCATGAGCTAGGTTCAATCGCTGTTGAAAACACATTAGAATTTTCAAGAGAACTTGGAATAAAACAACTTACACTCTATTGTCTATCTACTGAAAACTTAAAAAGAGACAAAAAAGAAGTTGACTATCTCATTGACCTGATGAAAAAGGAATTTGAAAGAATGTCTGAACCAAAAGAATTTGAAAAAATAGAAAAAAACAAAGTAAAAATAAGATTTATTGGAAATTTAGACCTTCTTCCAAAAGATTTGAAAAAAATCTGCCTTGACCTTGAATTTAAGACCTCTGAAAATTCAGATCATCTGATTAATTTTGCTCTTGCCTATGGTGGAAGACAGGAAATTATGCAGGCAATAAAAAATATAGTTAAAGAAGGAACAGCACCTGAAGAAATAACTGAAAAATTAATAACCGATAATCTTTGTCTTACTGATGAACCTGACCTAATTATAAGAACCGGTGGAGAAAAAAGACTTTCTAATTTTTTGCCATGGCAATCAACTTATTCAGAATTGTTTTTTATAGACAAACTATGGCCCGAGTTTAGTAAAAAAGATATGCAAGAGATAATAGAACAATTCAAGGATAGGAAAAGAAATTTCGGAAAATAATTCTAAAAAAAAATTAAACTTCAACCCTTGAAAAAAGATAACTTCCAATAAGAGTTATTATAAATGTAAGCACTAAAAGGACTGTCAA
>JBBACR010000009.1:0-43823 GCA_041656875.1 Candidatus Pacearchaeota archaeon | reverse complement strand
AAATATACAAAGACTACAAGTCAGGAAAAATGCTCACTGGAGAATTAAAACAGTATACAATAAATAAGATAAACGAATTCTTAAAAGAACATCAAAAGAAAAGAGAAGAAGCAAAAAAACTCGTCGACAAATTTATTTACAAAGATTAAAGTTAAAGCCATTTTTCTAATCTAACAGTAAGCTTTTTAAACATCCTGATTTAGACTAAAAAATGGCAAAAGCAAGAAGACTTACAATCAGACAACTAGATGAAATTGCAAATCCAGACGGATTTAAATTTAAAAAGAAATTAAGCGGACTTCCAAGAGTATTATATACAAATGGAGTATTAAACCGAGTTTATAATTCATCTACAGGCAGAATTGTAACAGAATATCATCCAAAAATAGCTGAAAAAGCAGAATTTAACCACCCAACTTCTTATCTTCCTGCAATACTTACAGAATATGGTTATGGATAAATCGAGGTAATGCCTGAAAGCATGACTAGTTTTGTCTTTACAGATAATTATCTGTTTTAATCTTTAAGTAAATCAAGCTAAAAACAATCTATTTTCGGACTGATTAATTCAGACGAAAATAGCCATATTCATTCGGGTAATATACCTAAAACCTAATCTTCTTTAAGTCCTTTAAAATAACTTCCATAGCTTCGTTTTAATTGAACTTTTCCAACATGACCCTTTTTCTTAATATATTTTCCAGATAAACCTTGCCTAGGAAGACCCTGAGGTAATTCTTTAATCTTATTTTCAATTTCCTCATCTTCATCTTCTTTCCACATAGAAGTATAGTCATATTCTGTTCTCGCGCTCTCTTTTTTTGCATCAAAATCTCTCATGATATTTTAAAAAATAATCTAGCTATTTAAATCTTAATTATAATAATTAATGTTTTCCCAAAAAATTTTGTCTAACCAAGTAGTAACTTAAATTTATATATAAAATAACTAAAACTCTTAGTAGCATGTTATCAAAAAAATCTCTTAATATTGCAATTTTCTTTACTATTCTAACAGCTTTACTTTTAGTTACAGCTATGATCGGAACTGTTTCTGCAGGAATTAGTACTGGAATGGGAGTGGGTACAACACCTATAGTTGCGGATTCAACTGCGCCTATTGACTCTAATCCTATAGACACAACTACTGATACGCCTACAGATACTACAACTCCAACTACTCCTACAGACACTACTACAACTAATACAAATACCGGCAGCGGTTCTTCAGGAAGCTCAAATGGAGGCAGCTATTCAGGCTCTCAGCCAGTTTGTCTTTCAAAGGTTTGGAATTGTACAGGATGGACAGAATGTAAAAACTCTACTCAAACAAGAGTTTGTACTCTCACAAGAACTGATTGTAAAGCTCAGGAAAAACCAGAAGAGTCAGTAAAATGTATTGCAACAACAATAGATAACTCTAAAGAATCAAATCTAACTAATCAAAATAGCACAGAAGAAGAATTAGATCCTAAAACAACTGGAATAACTGCATCAGTAATAGGGGCTAAAATACTCGACAATTGGATTATAATTACCTCGATAATATTTATAGTAATAATAATAATACTTGCTTATTTCTTTTATTCAAAAGCAAAAAAATAGTTTTACTCCTAAACCCCTTCTTCATCAGTTGTATCTTTATTCTCTAGTTTCTCAAAAAAATCCTGAAAATCATCTTCATCTTCATCTCTTTTAAATCCAATACTACTTCCATCCTTGAAATTTACCTTAATGAAAACAGACCTTATTTCAGGGCAACCATAAACCGCTTCTCCAAAACTAGAAATTATTTTCCTATCAACCTTAGAGTTTTTTGTTTTATCAAATTTATAAACTTTCATTTTGTCCCCCTTTAAAACAAAAATTAATCATTTCCGTTTAAATACAAATTGATAGAGTAATATAATCAATAGAAAATAACCTATTTTTATCTGAAATAATACTTACTATCGAGTATTACTTTATGATAATAAAATTTATAAATAGCTTGTTTTTGCTTTAGTTTAATGGGACACGATGATTTTGATCCAGACCGTTCTGAATTATTTGGAATACCTATTGAAGGAATGCCTGAAAATATAAGAGAATTAATGTCTAGAATGGAAAGCATGGGTATAGGTATGGACCCTGGCTCAACAGTTTCAAGAAATATTATAAAGCATACAAAAGAGCCTCTTGAAGCATTGTGTGAGGGAATCCTTGAAGAAAAAGACGAACTTAGAAGAATAAGTTCAACAATGGCCAAGACATTTAAAGACCCTGAATTTACAGAATCTGAACTTGAAGGGTCAGGCCTTAGCATGTCTCTCTTTACACTATTACACGAAAACCTTGCAAGAAATCTTTCAGTAATAACTAATGGATATTTATCTGCTGCTTCTGAATATGAACTTCATGTTCAGGGTCGTCTTGATAACTTAGACAGAGAAAGACAAAGATATAGCCATAGGGATGAGGAAGCAACTGCAGTTGAAAAAGCAAGGGAATTACTTGAAAGAACAACCAAACTTTTCTTTGATACAAAGGTTCAATTCCCTGCTATTGTAGAAGGATTTCAAAAAACACTTGTAGGTTATAGTAAATATCTGCAGGACAGATTTCAAAAACCAGAAGATGAAAAAAAGCCAAAAACAATGGGCGAGATGTTAAGGATGCATGAAGAAATGAAAAGGCCAAGAGGAGCTTATGTTAAAGTAAAACTTGTTGGAGAAAATCCAATACTTACAGATATTTTATTGGAATTAACAGACCAGATTCCTGCATACAAAAGATTAAGATCAGGGAAAAAAGAAGTAAATCACCTAAGCCCATATGCACTCGAACAATCAGCAAGAAAACTTGCAGCATTATCTGATGGAAAATTACTTGAGTATATTAGAGAACCAAAAATGTTTTTTGAGACAATGGGAACAGTACTGGACAAATTTAATGAAGTTGCACAAAGGCTCGAAAGATATCATAAAAAAATTTTATCAATGGAGCATGTTGCAGTAATTGGAGGAGCTCCTGATGAAGTAAGAAAAGCACTGGAAGCAAACGGCAAAAGAACAGCAAGAGACATCCAAGCAGTAAAACTTATGGATCTTGATACAATTGTCCAAAACCAGGATGACCTTGCTCCAAATAATAAGAAAGAAACAGATTATTTTAGACTAAGAGACAAGCTCTTCGGAGTATTATATGAAGGACTGCAAGGATTAGCAAAAACCTCTGATCCCTATGATCGAGTTGATGAAGCAAAAGAAATAGTTTTGAAAGCAGCAGAATTAAAAAATGAAATGAGTGGAATAATGACTTCTGAAAAATTAAGAAGATTAAGAAGAAACAGAAATGAGGATAATGAATACTATGAAGGAAGGCAAGGAGAAATTGGGATGTTTTCTTTTGAAAGAATGCCAACCCCTGAAGTAAAAATTGATGATGTTATTGGAAAAAGTTTTGATCGGGCAAAAAAACATCTTCAGGAAATTGTTGAAACAGGAACAATTCCAAGAGTAATGAGACTTAGTGCACCTGGTGGAAAAGTAAGAAGCAATTTATTATTAATAGGTCCATATGGATGCGGTAAAACAGAACTTGCAAGAGCAGTTTGTGCAGACCCAAGGGTTATTGGAGCAAGCGTGAGTGTTGCTTCAACTTTAACAGCTTACCTTCATGAATCAGTAAATAATGTAAAAAGAGTATATGATGCTGCAATGGAACTTAGAAGAGAAGGCAGAGATCAAAAACCTGTAGTGTTAGTCTTAGATGAATTTGATGGATGGTTTGCAGGAAATGGAAGAGAAAGCAACTACACTGAAACAGACATGCAACAAATAGAAACAGTTCTTCTTCAAGTGCTGGATGGTATGGGCGACTATAATGGGGTAATTACTATGGCAATGACAAATAATCCAAAGGCAATACCTCCTGGAATACTTAGAAGATTTAGATATGTAGATGTTGTAGGTCAACTAAATCATGATGAAAGAAAACAAATGCTTAAAATGTATCTTGAAAAATCTCTTCCAACAACTCCTGATGTTTCAGACAATTATGAAGAATGGGCAAACAGACTTAAAGATGCTCCAGGAGACGTAGTAAGAAAAGTTGTAGATGAAATACATTTTGAAATGCTTCCAAAATTCAGAAGAGAACACACAGCAGAATCAGATAGAGTTGAAAAAGTATTATTAAGAAGGGAAATAAGAGAAGGAACCCTTTCAGACAGAGATATAGGATATGTAAGAGAAGTTCTACAAAAACATAACTATGTTGTAACTGCAAGCCAAGTTACAAACGCAATGAATAATCTATTACAGCAACCACCAATACAACTCCAGATAAATGCAGCAAGAGAATTATATGATGATGCGCATGAACTTTTAACAGAAATAAGTTCTCCAAAATCAGGATTTGGATTTGCAAGAAAAAGCAAATTGTTTGATGTTGAAAAATAATCAATATTCTAGATATTAATTCATTAAGAGAAGAATTTTTAAATCCCCTTTTCCCTATCATATTCATGAAAATACTAAGTTTACACTGTGATTATATCAAGTTTAAGCCACTTAAAAAAGCATTAAAAGAACCCGAAGTTCTTGATGAAAAAAGAAAAGAAAATATAGAGGTAACTGACCCCTTAGTAATATTTACAGCAGTTGAAAAACAAGATGAAACAAACTCAAATCTATTATCAGAGTATATAAAAAATATTGAAGATTTAATTAAACAAGTTAATGCAACAAATATTGTTCTTTACCCATATGCTCATTTGTCTTCTTCTTTAAGCAGGCCAGATTTTGCATTAAAAACACTGGAATCTGCTGAAAAAGAATTATCAAAAAATAAAAAATACAAGATAACAAGAGCTCCTTTTGGTTATTACAAAGAATTTGAATTAAAATGCAAGGGTCATCCATTGTCAGAACTTTCAAGAAGTATTGGAGAAAATAAAATAGAGACTAAATCAAAGATAGTAGACAAATCTGAAACAGTTGACCACGAGCAACTTTTAAGGGAAATTTCAAAAACAAAACTTGATACAAGTAAGTTAAAAGACAATGACCATAGAATAATTGGAAAACAAATGGACTTATTCAGTTTTTCAGAAGTAGCTCCTGGAATGGTTTTCTGGCATAATGATGGACTCATAATTAGAAATAAATTAATTGAATATTGGAGAGAAGAGCACAGAAAAGCAGGGTATAGAGAAATTCAAACACCTCAAATACTTGATAAAAAATTATGGTTAATTTCAGGCCACTGGGAAAAATATAAAGATAATATTTTTCTTTCAGAATATGAAGATAGAACTTTTGCAGTAAAGCCAATGAACTGTCCAGGTGGAATGCTGGTTTATAAAACAACTCCGAAATCTTACAAAGATTTGCCATTAAGGGTTGGCGAACTTGGAATTGTCCATAGACAAGAATTATCAGGAGTCTTAGCAGGACTTTTCAGAGTAATACAATTTACACAAGATGATGCACACATTTTCTGTACTGAAAAACAATTAGAAAATGAAATTTCAAAAATAATTGAACTAATTAATAAATTTTACAAAACATTTAACCTTAAATTTGATCATGTTGAACTCTCAACAAGACCTGAAAAAAGAATAGGAGATGATAGTGTTTGGGATAAAGCAGAAAAAGCACTTGAATCTGTACTTAAAAAGAAAAAAATGAACTATAAAATAAATCCAGGAGATGGTGCTTTTTATGGCCCCAAAATTGATTTCCATACAAAAGACTCACTTGGAAGAACCTGGCAGACTTCAACAATACAATTAGACTTTGCAATGCCAGAAAGGTTTGACCTCACGTATACTGATGAGAATAATAAACAGGAAAGGCCTGTAATGCTTCATCGAGTAATATATGGTTCTCTTGAAAGATTTATAGGTGTTCTTCTGGAAGAAACAAAAGGAAAACTCCCACTATGGCTTGCTCCAAAACAAATAAGAGTAATTAACTTCACAGATAAAAACAATAAAGCTTGTGAAAAATTAGCAGAAGAATTAGATAATCTAGGATTTCGAGTAGACACTGATATAAAATCAGAACCAATTGGTGGAAAAATAAAACAAGCAGAAATGGAAAAGATTCCTTATATTGTGGTTATCGGAGATAAAGAAGAAGCTTCAGGAAACCTGGCAGTAAGACATGATAACAAAGTTACTCAAATAAAAAAATCTGATTTTATAGATAAAATAGAAAAAGAAATTAAAGAAAAAAAATAAAAAATCTAATTATCTTATTCGTTTAAGCAAATTGTGCCTCAAGACCAAGTATTAAATCCTTGTATTGTTGATGTCCTTTTTCATAATCGTTTGATAAAACACTTGCAGTTACATCTCCAAGTCTCTTATAAATTCCATCCCAAATACCTTGAGGATTTTCTTGAGAAGCTATTGCCTGAACAATTGCAGGGCCTTTTGTTTGATAAGATACATAATCTCTTTTCCCACTAAAAGATTTTAGTACATGATCCCTAGTCAAAACTTTAATTGCTTTCATTTCAAGACTGTCTCTTGGTAAACCCAGCGCATCAAGGCATGCAGTTGTTACATAACATCCCCCTCCCCCTTTACTATGATTATGGTGACTTCCCTTACTATGCATACCACAACCGCCTGTTTGAAAAGCTAAATCACCACTAGAATATTTATTATATAATTCAGCGATTTGCTTTAACAACGGATTTTTTAACTCACTGCTATCCAATGCTCCAAAAGAATTTGTTCCATGATAACCATCTATTGGTTGTTTGTCCATTTTTAGTTAAACCTCCTTTCACTTATTTGAATTATTTTTTCAGAGGCTTTCTGAAATAAGGTTTTATAAGTCTGACAATAAGGGTCTCTACTAAAAACATCTCCAGTATAAGAATAAGCATTACTCATGCAACCACCACCACAAGATTTCTGATAATTACAGCCCTTACATTCTTCAATATGTTCTGCCCTTTGAGTCAATTTTTTTCTTAGAGGACTTGCAAATATTTCTTCTATGCTATCCTCATTAATATTTCCATATCTAAATCCATTAATCCCGCTAAATTCACCGCAAGGATAAACATCTCCTAGAGGTCCAATCGACAAGAACTCTTCCTGACAGGAAGGACTAAATGTACAATAATGAAAACAGTTTCCACTTAGTAAATTTTTAAAAAAATCCTCAATACAGCCAAGAGATACAGGATTATCATCATTAAACCAAGTATCAAAAAGATTTGATTTTGCTTTATTAAATTCAGTAGGGGAAATTTCTAAATCTTGATAATTTTTTACAGCATTACCTGACTTAACTAAAGGATTAAATGCAGCACCAATTTTGTTTTGTTTTAAAAATTGATAGATTGAGTCTACTTCCCCAATATTTTGTTTATTAAGAGTTACAATAACCCTTGGTTCTACAGAATATTTCCTTAAAGTTTCTATAGCATGCATAACATCATAAAAAGTGCTTTCACCAGTCTTATAAAGCCGGGTTCTATCATTTAATTCTTTAGGCCCGTCTAGACTTAAACCCACTGAAAAATTATTTTCACTGAAAAATTTTGCAGTCTCTTCATTAATTAAAGTTCCATTAGTCTGAATAGAATTTTCAAGTCCCCCCCTTATTTCACTTCTTCTCTGAATTTCTAATGCTTGCCTATAAAAATCCAGACCCATCAAAAGAGGTTCTCCCCCATGCCATAAAAAACTAAGATTTAGTTCAGGAGTACTAAGTTTAGCAAGTTCCCTTATAGAATTTTCAAGGGTGGAATAGCTCATCTTTCCTTTCTCTGCCCTTTCATTAACATAACAATACCTGCAATTGAGATTACAATCATGAATGGTTTCTATTATTGCAGTAAACGATTTTTTAACAGTAGGATTTTCCATTTTTTATCTCCCGCACAAAATCCTGCCCTTAGATAAGGAAGGTTTTCTTGCATCTTGAATTGGAAAATAATCTGATTTAACATACCCTATGCCAGGATCATTAAAACCCCAAGTTTGGAAATTTTCTAATTGATAAGGCCTAACTCTTATTGAACCTGAATAAACACCCTGACCATGTTTTCTAAAATGAATATGATCAACAGTTCTCTGACCAAACTTAGGAGTAAGACCTATACTTACCTTATCTGCAGTCTCAAGAAATGCAATTAAAGATTTTCTAATTTCAGGAAATTTTCCATCAACGAGTGAATAAAAATAAGAACCTGAATAATTTCGTCGTTTATCTTTTGATTGGATGCCTATTTCGGCGATAGCTTGGTCTTTAGAACTTAAATCTTCAAATAAATCAATAAAATCTCTGTACTCTAAAGGATCTACTATTAGCCCATAAGCATAATTTTCCTGTCTGCTGCGAAAACCTGCATTGTTTGCAACCCTAAGATTGTTCCAATGTTGAAATGGAACTTCCTTGAAATAAATATTATGTGGGTTCATAATATCCTTAAAACAATTTTTTATATATAGTTTTTCCTTAAACTATATATATTACCTTATAATATATAATAATAGTAAAATTTATATATTAAATAAAACTATAGATAACTATGAAAAGAAAAGCAATTCAACTAGCAAATCAAACTCTTGTTGTAAGTCTGCCTTCAAAATGGGTAAAAGAGCAGGGAATAAAAAAAGGAGACGAAATTGATATTGAAGAAAAAGGAAGAGAGCTTATAATAAACTCCAGTGGACTTAGTGAAAAAGAAAATAGCATTGAAATAGATATAAGCGGACTTGATTCTTTGGTTAATCGAAGCATACTAGGACTTTATGTATCAGGACTTGATGAAATAAAATTAAAGTTCAAAGACCCTAAGACAATTGACAAAATACAAAGGGAAATAATGAATGCACTGATAGGATTTGAAATAGTATCTCAGGAAAAAAACAGCTGCGTTATAAGATGCATATCTCAGGATTCAGGAATGGAATTTGACAGTTTATTAAAAAGAATATTTATATTAATAAAGTCAATGGGAGAAGAAATGATTGAATCTTTAAATAAAAAAGACGAAAACTTAAATCATATAATATTTACTGATCATAACATCAATAGATTTTCTAATTTCTGCTTAAGATATCTAAACAAAAAAGGGTACAAAGACCAAAGAAAAACAACTGCAGTTTATTCAATTATACAAGGACTCGAACATCTTGGTGACGCATATAAAAAAATAGCAAGGGAAATAACTGAAAAGAAAATAAAACCTTCTAAAGAAATAATTGAGATAATAAACGACCTCTCCTTACAATTTGATGAATATTTTAATTTGTTTTACAAATTCAATTATGAAAAAGTAAGGCTAATTGCACAAAGATACAATGAAATAAACATAAAAATACACAAAATGAAAAGTTCAGAAATAAGCTTTTTCTTAAATGAATTTAATAGGATAATTGTAACTGAATTATTATCAAATCAAGTAACAATAAGATAAAACACTAGGCAGCAACAAGTAATCTATGTAGATTATCAAAACTGCTTTCAAGAGTTTTGTATCTGGGGTCACTGCTTAAATTAGCTTGAATATAAGCAACAGACTTTTGTGCGTTTTCAACTGCCAAGACAATATTTCTATTCCATTCATCAGACTTTTGTTTTGACCAGCCTCCAATAAAAGCAAGTGCTTTATGTAATATTAAATTAAAATATTGTGGCTTAAATTTGTCAAAATCTAAATTCTGACCTGAACTGTATTCCCTATACCTGTCAACATAATGCTGAATTAATTCATCCCTTTTATCAAGCGGAATAGTTCCAGATTCCATTAATTTTACCAAATCATATGCCTGAGGAATAACTCCTCCTTCAAAATCCAAAGCTACAACATCCTGATTTGAACGTATAATCCAATTTCTAGGATGAGCATCTTTATTAAAAACAAGTAAACTGTCTTTCAAAGACTCTTCAATAACAGAATAGTTGGATAAAATATTTTCTATATCTCTGGAAGTAAATCTTAGCTCAGATTTCTTAAATCTTTGTAGTCTTAATGAAATATCACTTCTGCCACGATCAAATCTAAAATCTTTATCATTTATCGGAACTTCTGCATGAATAAAAGCCAGATAATCTGTAACATCTAAAAGAACTCCTAATCTTTGCTCTTCACCCTTTCGTTCATCTTTTAAAATTCTTTCAAGGGTATTTCCCTCTTTATAAGACATTACATAATAATCTCCTGTAAAATCAGGATTATTATCCTCATGAAAAAATATTCCATGAGGTCTTGGCACTAAATATTTTTTGTTCTCTCCAAATCTACCTAAAAGTCTTTGGTTTAATTCGCTTGTAATTTCCATTTCTTTATCAAGACTAATTCTTTTGCCTTTTTTTAATACAAAAATATTATTTAACAAGCCATGGTCATCAAGAGATTTACAGACTAAATTTGAGCCTTCAGAAATCTGCTTTAAATCAAGAGCAGGTCTAGTAAAAAATAAGTCAAATGCATCCTTAACATATTCAGCAGGTTCTCTTAATTGATATTTATTCAAATCTCCTCCAGAGATTCTATTTTCACAAACAGCTTTGGAAAGATAATAAAACAAAAAATAAGAATAAACATCAAGATTTTTAGTTAGACCTCTTCCCTGAGGTTCTGCAAGTTGTATAGCTTCTTCAAAAGATTGTTTTGATTGCATTACAAGAGCATCTACTTCTTCAGAAGCTGTATTTCCTTTTATAGACATGTCTTCTAATAATTTTAAAGAGCAAAATCCTTTTTTAGCCCGGTTTTCAACAGATTTATCTCCAGCCTCATATGCTCGGTCTAAATATCTTGTAGCTTTTCTCAAATATCTTGTCCTTAAATTTGAATCAAAAGAAACTTCAGATGATTTAAAAAAACTTGATGCAATATAACTAAAAAATTCTGGAAGAGGATTTGTATTAAATAACCTTGCAGCCTTAAGATTATTCGAAATTACTTTTCTATATAATCCTTTTTTTGCAGATATATCTACAGTTAAACCTGCAAGCCTAAATTGGCATTCAGCAAGTCTTGTATAATCCTTGTATAAATCTTTTGATTTTTCTTCTTTTCGGGTCTCAAGTACCCTCTCAAGCAAGCTTTCCGCATATATCAACCTCTTTTCCATTTCTTCTCTAGAAATCCTCCCAGATAACTGATTTAATGTAGCCAAATTTGTAATACCAAAACCGGTATAGCTTAGATTATCACTGCTTTCATCAAAAGCTTCCCTACTTTTTTCAAAAGCACTTAAAGCATGCTCTAAACTAATCGATTGCATCTCAATTCCCCTCATCATATAAGAGTTATTTTCAGGAGCAACAGTTTTATCAATGATTTGAAGAAGTCCTCCCCTATATGCTCCAAAAACCTTTTCTCCAAGAGGATTAGTCAAATTAAGAACACCCTTTATCTTTTCTTCTACATCTTCCAAAGCGATAGTTCTATTTTGCTTTTTGTACACTCTTTTTATCAAATGTTGCAGTTCATAATAATCTCTGGCGATTGCCTGATAGTTTTCATGTTTATGATTGCCCATTTGTTCACTCAACTCTGAACAGATAGTTGCAAAAACAAGATTTTCTAAGTCAGTTAAATTGGTTTTATCAGAATATTCTTGTCCAGTTCCAATCCCCCTTCTGTCTGAAAAAGCTTGTGAAGCATAACTAGAGATAGTTCTATCAATTTCAAAAGGTCTAGCTGATTTGAATGCATCCTTAAGCAAGGTAATTCCTTCATCATAAATATCTCTTTTTCCTTCTTCTACTACTTCTGATTTTCTTAGGCACAAAAAACTATGCATGTATCTAGCTCTGAAATCATAATCAAGACTTCTAGAATCTCTTAACTCCTTAATTGAATCAAGTCCTCTTTGAACAACTTGGAGTTTTAAATCTCTTTCATTAACAGGATCATTGAGATATCCAGATAAAGAACTGCATACTTCGATTGTTTTGTAAAGTGCAGCATTTAATGGGTTATTGAGGCCAGAGTTTCTGAGTTGTTCAACTTCTCTTTCTAAATCCTGATAAGCAAGAACAAAATGCTTTTTTTTCTCACCAGGAACTTCTTTTTTTACTCCAACATTAAAATTTGTTTCTGCTCTTATTCCAAGAAATTTCCATGAATGTAAATCTTCAAATTCATGCATAAATTCTAATTTCTGCTCTAAGCAATAAATACTAAGCCCCCTATTAGAAGCGGTAAGTTTTGAGAGTCTATCATACCCATCTTGAATACTTTTCACACCACTCTTGTCAACATACTTTTTTTTATCTCTCATAAAGATTAAAAGATTTCTTTGTTTACCAAGATCACTTAATTGTTGCTTAAGATCAAAATCAATATCACTAACACCTATTAATTCTTCTAAAGAACTCCCACTGTTTCTTTCAGCCATAGCACATTAAAAAAAGTCAGGGCATTTAATCTTTTCCTTGTTTTTTTACTATCAATCAATAACAAAAATACAATAGAATAAGTTATAGACTAAAACATTTTTATTAAAATCTATGGAACTTGCTACCAAAAGATTAAAGCTCAGAGATTATACTTTAAATGATGCACAAGCACTCGAAAATGCACTCACTAACCCATTTATAGCTCAATATGTTTTTTCTGCACATAAAAGATATTCTATTTCTGATGCAGAAGAATGGATTTCATTTTGCATAAAAGAAAGTCAAAAAAATCCCAGATTAATCTATAGTTTAGGAATTGAACTTCAAAGAAGTTCAGGTATTATTGGAGAAGCAAGCTTATTTTTGACAAATAGGAAAAGAAAAACCGCAGAACTGGGCTATTTTCTTTGTGAAGAATTCTGGAAACAGGGGATAATGACTGAGGCATTAAACAGATTAGTTGAATTTTCATTTGATGAATTAAAAATTAATGAGTTGCTTATAAGAACATCAGTTAATAATCCTGATTCGAACAGGCTGGCAAGAAGAATAGGATTTTTATATCAAAGAGCAGAACCTCAGATTATTTTTTCAGATATAGTAGGGAATTTTCCTGATATGAATATTTATACATTAAAAAGTAAATAAACAATAGTAACCTAATCGAGATAATCTCACATTAGAAGATGACTCTTAGTGCTTCAAATAGATTGCAATTTTATTCTCAAGTAAATTACTCATAAAATATCTATTTTAGATGAATTTACTTCATCCAAAATAGTTAACAGAACGGTTTTATACTTGCAAAGTATGAAATACCTAAAATAAATCTATCTAAAACTCTCGATAAGTCTTCTTGCAAAGTCTAGGTCTTCTGGATTTATCAAAAATTCTCCATCAATCATTCCATCTTTGTCAATATCGTGAAGAATCTTGGATGCCATTATTTTTTCTTCTACGCCCTTAAATCTACCATTTCTTCTAGTAGCATTGACAATTACTGCATAAGCAGATGAAATGTCTCTTGCATACTGGCATATTTTTTTATCAATAAAATACTCTACATAAGGCTGTTCAAATCTACTTGGAAATACTGCATCAGTACTAATAACCCTAAGCCCTTCATCCCCTTCTAGATTAATTGTAACAGGAATCCCCCGATTAATAAAATAAGGAACCAGTTCAACTGCTTTTTTTGTAAATCTCTGATAAGAAGCCAAACTAGCAACTTCAAATTCTTGCCCATACTCTTCAAGAGATTCATAAATATCATGTTCAAGGTTCCTTAAAAGAACCCTATGAGGTAAATCTTCTATTGGCCGGTAATCTCTAAAAAAAGCTATCATAAAAAAACTCAACAATTTTTGTTTATAAATCTTTATATAACTTAGAGTTTCGTTTAATTTATGAAATCAAAAAAACTTTTAAAATCATCAAAACCCTTAATAAAGTTAAACCTTCCAATGGAATTTTCTGAAAAAATAACCCCTAAGAAACAAATTGCCATAAGAACAGAAGAAGAAATAACTGCATACAAAAGATTATTTGGTTATAGAAAAGCAAGAGTTAAAAGATATGGAAATGTTCCTGCAAAAAAAGCAAGATAAGTTCTAAGCAGCTGCTAAAAATTTAGCTATATCTTCTATTGAAGCTGGTTTAGGCAGATAAATAAGGCCAATTTTTTCAAACTCAGGAATTTTTTCTTTCATATCATCTCCAGTATGAAGAGCAACTTTAAGTTCAGGTTCTCTTCTTAACAATTGAGGTGCAAGACTAATCCCAATATCTTTTTTAGGAACTCCATTTTTGTCATAAGGCACTTGATTATCAAGTATTGCTGCAAAATAGGGAATAGAGCGATATAATCCAATAAATTCTTCTCGACTTTCAGAGAAATAAGGAACAAAGCCCAAATGTTCTATAACCGCTTCTAAAGAAAATCTTATTCCTTCAGAATCTTCAAGTACAAGTACATTTTTGCTATCAGGATAAAATACCATTACATTCAGATAAAAAATAGTATTATAAACCTTTTGAATAATGGTTAAAGAATAATAAAATTAATAAACACATAAACTTAACTAAAAATACAAAAAAGAAGTAAACTGTTTAATCTTTAACAAAAAATGATTGTTTTTAGATTAATTTACTTAATATAAAAACAACTAACAAAATCAAATTTATATCCAAAAATATAAATTAAATAAAAAAGATGGAAAAAACAACACTAAAAAGAACTTTTGAAACAATAACTAACTCAGAAGAATTTAAAAAATTTAGAGAAGAATATCCTGATGCAGAATTGTGCAC
Organism: Candidatus Pacearchaeota archaeon; assembly: GCA_041656875.1. GTDB lineage: Archaea > Nanobdellota > Nanobdellia > Pacearchaeales > GW2011-AR1 > ARS1285. The sequence continues at coordinate 29,149 of JBBACR010000009.1, read as the reverse complement.
AGGTTTTTTTGTAACAGACTTTTTTGGAAATGATAACAAAAAAAGTCTAGACTATAAACTAGGTGAAAGAGTTTTTAGTTTTGTAGTAAATGAACTTGAAAAAATTAAAATGTATGAGGATAAACTAGTAAAGGTAGAAAATAAAGAATTTCCAAAGCTAGAAGTAATAACTCCAGATATAAAAGTAGACCTAGACGAAATAACTGAAATTGCAATGGCAAAAACACTGGAAAATGGAATATGTTCAAAATTCAGCAAGATAATAGCAGTTCTCCAAAAATATAAGCATAATGAAAAAGACATTCAAGCATGGAATTTAACATGTATGCTAGAGGGCCTTATAATAATTCATATAATGATTGATTCTGACAGTGGAGAAATCATTAAATTCGAAAGAAAATCAATGATGGATTTGATCAAAAAGAAATAATACAATTCTTATCTTTTCTTATTCAATTCTCTTTGATTAAGAAGCATCAAAATTACAGCTGGAAGTAAAAATGCCCAATCAATTGTAAATGACAAAACAACACAAGCAAGTCCAAGAATTGAATAAATTACAACTTTCCAGTTAATCTTTTTATTGAACTTCTTATTCTTCTTTTCAGTTTTAGTTATATTCTTTTTCATATTGATAATTTAGACTTTTTTGCCTTTAAAACCTTTCGAGAAGATTTAAAAATAATAACTTCCTATTATAAACATAAAAGGTGATAAAAAAATGTCAGAAACAGATGAGATAATCGCAAAAATTGGAAAACTAAATAAAGGATTATCTTATGATGAAAAAGCCAACTACAAACCCTCAGCATCCTATAAATTAATGTATGATTCAAGTACTGAAACTTTAGAACCTGTTTATTTCTGGCTTCTTGACTTTATGAATGATTTTTTTCCAGGAAGTGTTGAAAAGATAACTGATAATTTTGCATCTTCTCCAGGCTCAGGACATTTTTCAGAGCTTCAGGGAAAAGCATCTCAAATGCAACAAGAATCATCAAGAGTTCTTGGAACAGTAAATAATATCTTAAAGGGTGTTTTAAATTTAATATATGATTTAAAAGAATTCAAGATACGATTAAGTCATTATGATGCTGCAAATTCAAAAGACAAATCAAAAAAAGAAGCAGGAATTTTATCCCTAAAACAAATCTGGATGGATAAAGTTGATATTCAAAGAGGTCAGGGAAGTCTTAATGCTTTGTCTTCTGGAAACCTGCAGTTTGTAACTCTCCGAGATGCATTTATGGTGGTTAATTCTCCAGAGGAAGTAGAAAAACTAGACTTAAATGAGAGAGTTAAAAGGATTTTAAAACCAAGAGTTCAGGAATTTTTTGAATGGAAAAAAACAAGTGAACAAGAGCTAAGAAAAAGATTTGAAATTGAAAAAATATACCTAACAAGTCAAGTTGCAGCATTAAAATTAAACTCGAGATGGGCAAAACCCTATTTAAGGGCAGCTCAACAATTATCAACAAATGAAAAACTATCAGGAAATCCTGCCCTTGTCACAGCATTTAATACAATAATGCTTGAACTAGCTTTAATGGGAAAAAATGAAGTCAATGTAAAAGATGCTATAGGTTCAAAAGAACTACCCAGCGATTTTAATAAAATAAAAAAGTTGAGAAAATATTATTCCATGGTATTTATTGAATTTAGATTTAGAGGAATTCCAAGTAAATCAGGTCAACATTATACATTTGGAGGAAGAGCTGATGTCGAATTCAAGGCATATGCACTTAATGAAGATGAACTTTTATTATTTAAAGATAAGTTAGACCAGTCCGATCTTGCAGAATCATTAAAATTTATTCAAGGGATGACTGATGATTCCTTAGGTAAACTTCAAATAGATATTGATGAATTAACAAAAGACAAAGAAGAAAAAGAAGAAGAAGACCTAAACCCATTTTCAGCTCTTTTTTCAATATTTAAAGTTAAAGAAAAAAAAGAAGATAATAAGGCAGAAAAAGAAAAATTAAAGAGACTCAAAGAAAAAGGAGTAAGAAGAGATAATTATGCAGAAACCTACATAAGGTCCCTTGCAAGAGCAAGAGCAATGGATGCTTGCTATACTCTTTATGATCTTTATAAAAAAGGTCATGGAATGGCCGCATTCCCATACAAAGAAGAAACAGAAGTCAAACTTCCAAAAGTCTTTGGAGAATCACTTATTGGAAAAAGGTAGTTTAGATCATGTTACTTATAGAAAATTTTAAATCTAGTCAAGTTATCTAATTCTATGGTTAAAAAAAATTCTAAAATTCTAAAGAAAGAAAACAATAGACTCGAAATTAAAACACCTATAAAAATAAACCCGTTTAATAATAGAATAATAACTCCTATTAAAGAAGAGCAAGATAAAGAAGAAACAGAATCTTCTGAACTAGAAAGCATAGTAAATATTTCAACCCCTAAATATCCAGTTCAAAATAATAGAAATTCACCTATGCTCGAACTTTCAGAGGAAACTCAACTTGAAACAAGTTTAAAAGAGGTTCCAACTGCAAATCAAGCAACAGAAAATGCAGCTGAACCAGATAATAATCCTGGATATGTTCAAGGCTCTTCTTCTTTGTATCAACCCTTAAACTATGATTCAAATTCAAAAAACTATAACGATACATCTGGTTATCCCAAAATGATCTCTGCTCCAGAATTCTTAAACAAAGGGCCGAATCTGGGATTTTCAACTAGCAGCTCAAATCCTTCTTTAGGTTTAAGATCTTCAAATAATCTTGCCTCAAATGAATATCCTGGAATGATGCAAGATGAAAGCAAAAAGTATGAACCAGTTTCAGGGCAAAAACCAAACAAAAGAAGATACTAATTAAGTTAATTTTGCAAGAAAGCAAAAAATGACCTGATTGTACTTTTGGACAGTTAGCAGTTTAATAGTGAAGTAAATTCATATTAAACTGTTTTTAGCATGATTCACTCATGATAAAAATGGATATCTTAACTAACTTATATCCGCAGATATAAATTATGATATATTTTATATATTAACAATTAATTAAAACTATATGGAAACTTCTTCAATTATTATAAACATAATAATTACACTAATTGTTCTTTATTTATTTTACTTTAGGGAATTTATTCTTGGAAGAAAAGAGTTTAAATGCTTAAGATGTGGAAATTGCTGTAGATTAAGAATAAATCTAACTAAACAAGATATAGAAAGAATAGAAAAAGCCGGATACAAAGATTTTCTGGAAAAAAATAATAAATTAAAGAAAATAAATGGGCATTGTAAATTTTTAATGCTAAAGGATGGAATAACTACTTGCAGTATAGATAATATTAAACCTGAAGTTTGTAAGAGATTTCCGCTAGGAAAAGGAATTTTTGGAAAAAAAGTAGATATGAGATGTAAAACTTGTTCAGGAAAATTATGTTAAAGTTAATCCAAAACTATATAAATAAATTTTGCTTAGGTTAAACATAATAAAAAGAGGATATAAAATTAATATTTTAGAATAAAAATTATCTTTTAACTCATATTTAAAAATGGCATCTTACGAATCAATTTATAGCGGATCAGATAATTTCCTTATACCTAAAGAGTCTTCTCAAAAATATATTTCAACAGGTTATCAATCAAGTGTAAGTTCTATTGGAATGGCAACAGATCCAAGAACTGCAAATCAGTTAGGAGAGCTTAATGCAAAATTAAATCCAGGAATGAGCCATCTTGAAGTTGGAGGAATTTCAGGAAGTGTATTTGATTCTATTCCAGAACAGCACCTGGATGAAATGAGAAGGCTGGGAAAATTAACAGGAGTTAGTGCTTCAGTTCATGCACCAATAGTAGAGGCTTCAGGAATAGGAGAAAAGGGCGGATGGGAAGAATCAAACAGACTAGGTGCAGAATTAGAATTAACTTCAGCATTATTAAGAAGCCATAGAATTGATCCTAAGGGAAATATTTCAGTAACTGTTCATTCAACCGCACAACTTCCTGAAATGATTCAAAAAACAAAAGCCTATAATCCCGAAACAAAAAAAATAGAAGAAATGACAACAGCAATGTGGGTAATTAATCCAGAAACTGGAAAAATAGGTCCAATAGAGTATGCAAAAAGATATTTTCCAGAAGAAGGAAAAAAAGAAGGAGAATTTACAGGAAAACCCAGAGACTTTAGACCCACAAATGAATTAAAAAAATTAAATGAAGATACTTGGACTTCTCAACTTTCAGATATTAACAGACATGTAACCTATGGAGAAGACATACTAGACAAAATACAATCAAACTATAAGATTTCAGGAGATACCATGAATTCTTTAATGAAAGGGAAAATTAATTTTGATAATGTAAATGCAGAAGAATTTGATGAAGCAAAGAAAAACCTAAAAAGTATTCAAAAAGATATTACTCACGGTCAAATTTATCTTCAAGACGCTTATAGAAACTTAAAAAATGTTTTTGATAGTGCCTATGCAAATGCAATTAAGAGCGATAATAAAGAAGATATGAAAAAATTAAAGGAATATGCAGAAAAAGTTTCACCACTAATAAAAGAAGGTATTGATAAAAATCCAGAAGCTCTTACTGAAGTTCTGGACAAGGGAGTTAAAGTTCTTCAGGAAATTAAAACTCCTCAAATATGGAAACCTCTTCAGGATTTTGTAGTTGAAAAATCAGCAGAAACATTTGCAAATGTTGCTGTTAAAGGTTTTAAAAAATTTGGTGATACTGCTCCAATTCTAAATATTGAAAATCCTCCTGCAGGCGGAGGTTTAAGCAGAGCAGAAGACTTAAAAGTATTAATAGAAAAAGCAAGAGAAACATTTGTAGAAAAAATGAAAGGCGAATTAGGGAGCTCTGAAGCAAAAAATCAGGCTGAAAAGTTAATAGGTGCAACCTGGGATGTTGGTCACATAAATATGCTAAGAAAAAAAGGTTATACTGAAAAAGATATTGTTAAACAATCAGAAATAATAGCTCCTTATGTAAAGCATGTTCACCTTTCAGATAATTTTGGTCTTGACCATACCGAACTTCCAATGGGAATGGGAAATGTTCCTATGAAAGAAATAATGGAAAAATTAGGACAAAAAGGATTTGAAGGTAAAAAAATTATAGAAGCCGGAAATTGGTGGCAATATTTTTCAGAAAAAGGTGGCGGAAATCCATTTAGGCCAAGTATAGAAGCTTTTGATTCCCCATTATACTCAATGAAGGCTGGAGCCACTTGGAGTCAAATGGGAAATTATGGTTCATATTTCTCAGGAAATCTAGGTCCAGTAAATCCTGCAGTTCATCATAGACTATATGGGGCAGGTTTTGAAAATCTTCCAATGGAACTTGGAGGAGAAATTCCAGGAGATAGAAACAGATTTTCAGGTACACCCAATCAATAAAATTAAGTATGACTTTAACTCTAAACTAATAAAACAACAGGTTTAAAAATAAACAGGTATTGATTATATTAATTTAATAGCATTAAATGAAATATACATTTTTCATTAATATAATGAAACAATAATATAAAAATGGTGAAAAAATCTAAAACAAAGGTTGTAAAAGTTCCAAAGAATATTCCTACACTGCAATTAAAAACAGAAAGAGAAATTGCAATGGACTTTGCAGAAAAAGTTTATATAAAATTTGATAAAATAATAAAATCAGTAATTTTATTCGGTTCTACTGCAAAGCACGAAGAATCAGCTGATTCTGATATTGATATTATTCTTGTTGTAGACGATGCGGTAATTAAATTTGATGATAGACTAATAATGTGGTATAGAGATGAACTTGGAAAAATTATTCAGGAAAATCCTTACAAACAAGATTTGCATATAAATACAGTTAAATTAACAACCTGGTGGGAAGATCTTTCAAAGGGAGATCCAGTTATTATTAATATCATAAGATATGGAGAAGCTTTAATAGATTTTGCAGGATTTTTTGATCCCATTAAAATTTTATTGCAAGAAGGAAGAATTAAATCAACCCCTGAAGCAATGTATACTATTCTAAATAGAATTCCAGGCCACTTAGTAAGAAGCAAAACTGCTGAAATGAGTGCGATTGAAGGATGTTATTGGGCAATGATTGAATCAGCTCAGGCACTTTTAATGTCAGTTAAAATACTTCCACCAAGTCCTGAACATATAACCATGCTCTTAAAAGAAAATTTTGTGGATAAAGGCCTCCTAAAAATTAATTATGTTGCAGACATAAAAGAAATCTATGAACTTCATAAAAAAATAGCTCATGGAGAAATTAAAGACATAGATGGAAGAATAATCGACCAATGGCAAAATAAAGCAGACGCTTTCTTTAAAGTCTGTATTAAAATGATAAATGAAATAGTTTAATTAGACTTATTTCTCATTGATGAAAATGCAAGTCCAGAACTAATTGCAACTAAACCTGATACTGCAAGTACTGCATTAGATTTATCAAAACTATTCAAATATTTTTGAGCAGAAATTTTTTGTTCCTTATTTCGAATATCTTGAGTAATTTCTCTTCTATCTCGATAATTTCTAAAAACTCCATTATCTTGCATGCTTAATCTAGAAACTTCAGAGATATTATTAAATTTGACTAAATTATACCCGCTATTTGCAAAAGCAAGTGCACCAATAACTAAATTAGCATAAAAACATCCACGCAATATCCCTGAAGGATTCATTTTAAATCCTCATTCCCTTGCCTTTAACTTCTGATTTCCAGTTTTCTTTTTCAGGATTATCTTCCATTTTCTGAGCTTTTTTCTCTGAACCTTGCAGAGTTTTAGCAAGTGCTAAGTAAAGAGGTTTTAGATTCTTATCCCAAAGATCATTTCTATCATCATCAGTATAAGCTGTAGACATTTGGTCTTCAACAGCTTGATAATTAGCAGTTAAATAATCGATTATTGCTTTTTTATCATAAGCTCCTTTTTCATCTTTGAAAATTTTTCCAAATGCTCCTTCTATCTTGCTAATAATTGCTTTTTGAAGAGAAGGAATCACTAAATGAGGATTATTTTGAATGTAAGCTCTTTGCTCAGGGGTAACTTTTTTTAATAAGTCATTAAGTTCTTTTTGAACAACAGATCCTACATCTTTTCCATCTTGTTGAGCCTGACCCAATTGCTGCATTTTATCTTTAAGATCCCTTATTTTGTCATATTCAGGTTTTCCTGTTTCATAAGAAGGTGTCTGGGCAAATAAAGAATATAATTGTTTTGCATCAAGTTTCTCAAGTAATGACCCTCTGTTATTTTCAACAAATTGAGCCATTGAAAATTCAGCAGAACCAAGTAAAGCTTCTGCCTGTGAAAGTGCAAGATGAGGATTTTCAGTGTATAAAGCTACATTTTCTCCAGGGTCGCCAACAGCATATGGAATAACATCTTTAATAACATCTTTTAAAGCGTCCATATTATTGATATTTTCGCTTAATTTTCTGTAATCATCGTTTAAATCAAATAAGCTACCTGCACTTTTTACAAAAGTTTTTCTGTCATAAGAACCTCTAGGATCAATATTAAATGGTTTTCCAGTAAGTTTCTTTACTTCTTCTTTTCCAATTAATCCTTCAAGTGACATTTTACCTTATTCCTCCGTTTGTTTCTTTTAAGAATTTATCTATACTATACTCAATAACATGAGATTTACTTCTAAATTTACCGTCGTGTAACAGTTTTTCCAATAATTTTATTTTTTCGCTATCAATTGAAATGCTTACTTTTTGTTTCATTTTGTTTTGTGTCTAGAGCAAATTTTACTTAAAAGTAGTAAGGATTGCTACTATTTAAATCTTTCGTTCTGTATAAACTTTAAAGGAGTAACAGAAAAAGTTTATAAATAAACAAGCATCTAGCTAACAATGAAATCAAAAGTATCTCTTCACGAGCATTTAAGAATAAGAGGCAACCTTCAGCCAGGAGATTTTAACAGAGCAATTGATACTGCAAAAGCAAGGCTTGGAGAATATGGAATTTTTGCATTGACTAATTTTAATGATAAAAGATATGAACGTTTTACATCCATTCCAGGTTATGATAGGCAATATATTGGAGAAAACCAGAGTGCAATATATATTCCAGATAAAAAAATTTTAGTAATTAAAGCTCAGGAAGTTCCAACAAAACAAGGACATTTTTTAGCTCTTGGCTTAGGTCACAGTAAGCACATAAAATCAAATCAAACTCTTGAAGACACAATAAAGCAGGCAATAGACTTTGATGCAATTAAAATTGCAGATCATCCTTTTTTTATTAGAGGAATCGGACCTTATCTTGAAATTCACCCCGAACTTATTGGACTTTTTGATGCAATAGAAACCCATAATGGAGAAGCACTATATGGGAATGCAGGAGCAAGAAGATTCCATAGTGCTATTGGATGGGACAATTATAAATTAGGTGCGCTTTCGAGTTCAGATGGTCATACCATGCATGAACTTGGAAGTTCCTGGACAGAAATTGATTTTCCAGACATAGACCACTCAAAAGATTTTATTCCTACACTTAAAAAAGCAGTAAGAACTACAAACCTACAAACTCCAAGGAAAAATCACACTTCTTACTGGGGAACAGTAGAGCATATTGCAAAATTAGCATTTCTAGTAAAAGTCGCTCCAAAAATAGGCCTCGCAAAATATTTTGAAGGAAACAGACCAACTCCAAATAAATACTAATTCTAAATAAGATCACTTATTTTATGCTGAAGTTCCATATAAATTAACCAGATTATTATAAGTCCAGAGTCAAGACTGGGTGCTGCAATAATTTCAAGAGGTTTTGGAAGATAACTAAAAAGACTAAGCCCTATTGAATAGTCTAAAAATGGATATAGTGGCATTATATAACCTTGAAAAATAGAATCAAGTATTAAATGAGAAAAACATCCAAGTGAAATAATAAAAAATATAACTGATAATTTTAATTTATGTTTTCCAATTAAATGATTGCTTTTTATAAATAAAATACCAATAAAAAGAAAAATAAAAGGAATAAAAATAGTATGCATAAACGTTCGATGAACTTCTTGATAACTAAATCCAAAAAAGTTCAAAACCCAAAATGCAAGAACATCGATATCTGGAATAACCCCTGAAATTCCTGCAATTAAAACATAATGAAATGGAAATTGTTTTTTCCATTTTTTATTTTTACGAATAAGATAATCTCTAAAAAGAGAGATAAAAATCAAAGGAATTAATATATGTGCTGCTGCTTGTGGCATAGTTTAATTAAATAAATTTATTTTAATAATTCTGGCTAATCAATTTCATAGACTTCGGATTCTATGTTATCTTCTGCCTGCCCCATTTCTTGGAGTTTTTTATTCTGTTCTTCTTCAACTTCTTGTTCTTTTTCCCACCCATCTTTTTTAATATTCTCAAGATTATCAATAGGCTCAATTAAACTCTCTCCTTTTTCTTTATCAATTTTAAAATCATTTAAGTTAACTCTATTGCTATCAACTATATCGGGCATAGGAGAGGTTTTATCTTCCAATATAACTTGTTTATTAGGTGGATTGTTAGAAGAATTATTACTTGCTGATTTACTTTCCTCGAATTCTTTTTCAAGATTTGTAATAAGAACTGAAACATCATAAGCAACATCGGCATTAACTGAAACTGAATTAATGCCTTTTCTAAATAAAAACTCAACCATTTCTTTTTTACTTCCAGCCTGACCGCAAATACTTGTTTCAACCTTGTGTCTTCTACAAGCCCCAATAACTCTTTTTATTTGTGAAAAAATAGCTGGATGAAATTCATTATAAAGATATTGGGCATCTTGATTACCACGGTCAACCGCAAGAGTAAATTGAGTTAAGTCATTTGTTCCAAAAGAAATAAACTGTATTCCGGTTTCGCAAATTTCATCTATTACCTGAACAGCAGCAGGAGTTTCAATCATTACTCCAAAATCCATATTATCAAGTTTATACTTGTCAAAATACTTTTTTGCAGCGATTACTTCTTCAACAGAAATAATTTGAGGGAACATTACCCCAAACTTTTTTTTAGGATGTTTTTCAGCAAGTTGTTTTATTGCAAGTAACTCTGCTTCAAAAATTTTAGGATGCTTTAAACTAAATCTGATTCCATGGAGTCCAAGCATAGGATTTAATTCTTTTTGCGGAGCACCATTTAGTAAATCAAATTCATCAGTTCTTATATCACTAGTTCTTATCCAAATATTATCAAAATAATCTTCAATTTTTTCCATGCCAATCCTCAATAATTCAGTATATTCATTTAGACTGTTTTCATGTTCATATAATAGCGGATGTTTTCCAGAACTTGAAATAATCCCTTCAAGCCTGAGAAGCCCAACAGCTTTAATTCCAGATTTTGCAGCCCTTGAAGCATAATCTGGAAGATCTAAAATGACTTTAATCTTGATTCTACTTGTTGGAAGCGCAGGTTTTACTTCAACAAGTTGGGTTTTTGAAACTTCTCCTTCAAACACTTTCCCATTTGTCCCATCGACAGTAATTTTTTCTCCCTCTTTTAAAATAGTTGTAGCATTATTAGTTCCAACAACACAGGGAATTCCCATTTCTCTTGAAACAATTGAAGCATGACTAGTTATTCCGCCTTCATCTGTAACAATTGCAACAGATTTTTCCATTGCAACAACCATATCAGGATTTGTCATTTGAGTAACTAGAACATCTCCTTTCTTTATGCGAGCAAGATCTGCCATATGATTAATTATTCTAACAGTTCCAACACTAACGCCTGGAGAGGCACCCATTCCCAAAAGAACAGGAGTTCCAGTAATGCTGCTTCCTGCTTTTCTTTCTTTATTTAAGGTTGTTATTGGTCTGGATTGCACAAGATAAATTTTATCATTATCAATTGCAAACTCAATATCCTGAGCTTTTTTATAATGCTCTTCAAGTTTAAGTCCATAATTAGCAAGCTGAGTAATCTCAGAATTAGTTAGGGTCTGGGATTTACTTTTTTCAGGACTTAATTTAACCAAAGCATTCTCTCCAGAACCAGTTCTAACAATCGCAATTTTCTTTTCAAAGATCTCTGCACTTTTGATTTCAAGGTCCCTTGAAATTACAAAATGATCTGGTTTTATCTGACCTGAAACAATTCCTTCACCAAGTCCAAAAACTGCTTCAATAACAATTTCTTCAGAATCTCCAACTGGATTTCTAGAAAACATTACCCCTGATTTTTGTGAATCAACCATCTTTTGAACAACTGCTGCAAGTAAACTCTCAACTTCAGAAAAGCCCTGTTTATTTCTATAATAAATTGCTCTGGGAGTATAAAGCGAAGAAAAACATTCTTTAATCTTTATAATTAAAGCCCTGTCCCCTTTAACATTTAAAAAAGATTCCTGTTGTCCTGCAAAACTAGCACCAGCAAGATCTTCAGTAGTAGCAGAACTTCTAACAGAAACAAAAGCAGGCTCATAAGAATGTTTTAAAATATTAAGAGCATCTTGTGAAACTCCCATTGAAGACTCTAATTTTTCAGAACTAAGAATATGATAAGATTCAAGAATTTCAGCCTCAAGCTCTTCAGGAAGTTTTTGGTGTTCAATTAAATCCCTTACTTCTCTTGAAACCTTATTTAACTGATCAATATTTTCAAAATCTACTTTTTTGATAATTTCATTAATCTTTTCCTTGATTCCCTGCTTTGTCAGAAAATAATCAAATGCTTGAACTGTTACCACAAATCCCTGTGGAACAGGAAATTTAGAATTATACATTTCAGCAAGACTTGCACCTTTTCCACCTGCAATAGAAACATCCTGATTACTAAGTTCAGAAAACCACTTTATATATCCAGTTTCAGCAAAGTCCACCTTCTTTTTTATAACCATAAGTTAAAAACATCATTTATCTATTTAAAGTTTATGTACTTAATGGAATTTATTAATTTATAGAGAATTTTTGTTAAGTATAAAAAGTAAGCGATATATATTTAAACCAGTTTTTATTTATCAATATTAGATGGAAAAAAAGAGAAAATCTAGCTGGAAAACCTATCTCGGACTAATTTTACTAGGGATCTTAATTGGAGCAAGTGTAACTTATTTTTACTTGGCAGATAATGCAAGTTATTACAAAGAAGATCGTGATTATCTATGTAGTATGGTTAATCTTCAAACTAACCTAACAAATCAATGTAATGATATACTTGAAGGAGTTACAGGTTACAAAATAGAAAGGACTGGCTATTTGGATTGTTCTTAAATAAATTATTTTTATAACTGCAAAAGATTTAAAAATAAAGACGGATTTGATAAACAATGGGAGTGATAAAAAAAATATTGTTAACCGCGTCAATTTTAATATTATTAATCTTAATTCTGTATTTTGCTTCAGATATTATAACTAAAACAACAGGTAAAGTGGTATTTGAAGGTTATTCAAAAAATGAGTTTCATGATTGTCTAAGCAAGCAAAACATAACTTTATACATAGATTCAAATAACTTAAAAAAAAGTTTAAGTGAGTTACAATGGGAGGAAGAATTACCTTATATAAACGTCTTTAATTGCCTTGAGGATAATCAATTTTGTTTGAGTCAGAATATAAATTCATTTCCAACCTGGATTATAAACACAAAAAAGATTGATCGTGATATTTCAATTTCAGAATTATTTAAATATTCTGGATGCTAATTAAAAACAAGATAAGGAGGAAAATAAAAAATGGTGAAAGTAGACAAAAACAAATGTATCGGTTGTGGAGCTTGCGCTTCAATATGTGAAGAAGTTTTCGAAATAAAAAACGGAAAATCCCTTGTAAAAAAGGGCCAGGAAAAGTCCAAAATACCTTGTGTAAAAGAAGCAGCAGACTCTTGTCCGGTTAGTGCAATAACTCCTTAATTATTTATATAGTTCTAAGAATAATTATAAACTGAATATAATAACCAGAATAATTATAATCATAATTATTATAAGTGCTATAAATAAAAGTAACCAAAAATTATTTGTTGTACTTGTTTTAGAAGCTGTAACATTTATTTTCTGAGTTGTTTTATTAATATTAGTATAATTTGATATTGATCCTAAATAAACACCTGAGTCTCCATCTGTAATAAGAACAGTTTCAGGATTATCTTCTTCAATGGGATATCCGCCGTTACCTTCTTCTTCATTAGTACATTTTCCATTATCACAACTATGTTTACACTTTGTAACAAGTTCTGAACTTACATCATCAACACAGGTTCCTTGAATACATGAAAAGTCATGAGAATCAAGATAAATATTCTTGCTTGCACAGATTTTTTCACTATAATCTGTATGACAATCATCATCAAGAATACAGGCTGTTAAACATTGACCATTAGCACATCCAAGATCACAAGTTTTAATAGATTTTTCTTCAGTTGAATTAGAACAAGATGAATTTAAAGTTCCAGGATTATTACAAGTATAAGTTATGTATTTATCAAATACCCCATTAGCTTTACAAAATAATTGATTTAAATAACCGTTAATTCCACAATTTGTATTACTAGAACAAGTAAAAGCAGAATGAGAACATGAACTTTGAGCAGTTCCAGGATTATTACATGTGTCAATAGTGCTAGAGTTGTTATCATTACAATCACTATTACTATTACAAGTTATAGTTTGATGAGAACATGAACTTTGAGCAGTTCCAGGATTATTACATGTGTCAATAGTGCTAGAGTTGTTATCATTACAATCACTATTACTATTACAAATTATATCCAAACATTGACCATTAGAACAAGATTTTCCAGCGCAGTTTAACTTTAATTGACCGCTAGTTGAATTTGTACAAGTACTTAGAGCAGTTCCAGGACTATTACATGTATAAGTTACAAAGTTTTGAAATACATTATTATTTTGACAGAACAATCCATTTAAGTAACCATTAGTTCCACAATCAGAATCCCTATTACATCTAATACTATCATGAGAACATGAACTTTGAGCAGTTCCAGGATTATTACATGTGTCAACAGTATTTGCTTTTGAGTCATCGCAGTCTAAATTAGATTTACAAGTAACATTAACACAATTATAATTCGAACATATTTGATTTGAAAGACATTGATTATCCTCAGAACACTGAGGAAGACAAACTCCATTTGCACATCCATAATTACAAGTTTGGACAACAGCCTCATCAGTAGTATAATTAGTATAACAAGCTCCTGAATTACATCCCTTATTATTACATAATCTTGAATGATAAACATTATTGCTTTTACAATAATTAAGCCCATAATTTCCACAAGCACCACTTCCACATTCAATTAAAAATTGAGGGGTTTCAAGAACCGCGCATGAACTAGAAGTTGTTCCAGCATTTTTACATGTAGATTCTCTGTAAAATTTAAAGACATCGTTGCTTTGACAAAATTCATTTCCAAAAAATCCAGTAGTACCGCAATCATTATTGCTAAGGCAAGTTATTTTACTATGACTGCAGGAACTTGCTGCTGTTCCAGGACTTAAACATTGGTCATAAGTATAAGCATTAGAATCGTCACATTCAGAATTTGATGAACATACAACATTAAGTTTACATCCAGTAGCACATCTAACAAGTTGAACATTAAGAGTAGGGGCACAAACTGAATTAGAATTCCATTGATTGTTTTCAAACCAAGCAAGTCTTTGATCACAAAAATTACAATAATTATGCACTCTTCCATAAGTAGCATAAGATGAAGCTTGTCCAGTATAGCCTTGACAGAATTTATTCATTGTAATAAGATCAGGCCTTAAACGATTAGTATTTCCTGTAACTTGAGTAGCCTTAGAATCTTCTTCAAGTGCACCAATAGTTGTAACACTTCCAGTGCAAACAATATTATCAGGAAGTCCAATATTCCAATCAGCTCCACCACATTGATATGGGCTAGGATTATTAGAATTCTGCGCGGCACTTACACAGTTTACACAACCAAGTAAAAATATACAGACTAAAAATGTTATAGTTAATGCAATTAGATAATGTTTTTTTACTTTTAAATTATTTGAGGTGCTCATTTCTTTAAATTCCCTCACCCCTAATTAATTAGTAATAACTTTTAAGTGACAAAAATGATTTATAAATAATACTATTATTAAAAGTATATATTAGAGTATCTAGATTAAATTGTATGCAGCGTCATAAAATGTATTTTTAAAAACAAATTTCTAACTCAAATTAAGTATATATTCTTTAAGCTTAGGATGAAAAGAAGTCTTAAAATATTTTTCAAGTTCAGTTGGTTTTACCCATTTAAGTTCAACAAAATCATCTCCTGCTTTTTCTTCTCCTTCTTTAACCTCACAAAGATAATAAATTGAAAGAAGCTCCATCTTTTCAGGGTAAGTTTTAGCAAAAATAGTACCTAAGCTTTCAACATCAAGATTTGTCTCTTCCATTATTTCTCGTTTTACAGCTTTTTCCAAATCCTCCCCATATTCTGGCTTTCCTCCGGGAAAAGCCCAAGTAAGTTCTTTTATATGCGGATCTCGAACTCTTCTCCCAATAAGAACTTTTTTAGTTAAAGGATTATAAACAATTCCAAGTACGATAACAACAAATAGACCACTCTTATATTTTTTCCAATCGATAGTTTGTTTTTCCATTATTTTAAGATATACAAAACTCTGTTAAAAATATAACAAAAACAGCCCTTAAAAATCTTACCCTTTTGAAATTTTACGAATTTTTAAGATAATTAGTTAGTTTACTCAATTAAACATTGCAAATTTATGCTCAAATTATCAAACCTAAAATAATATTTACCGTTATAATATAATAACTTTATTTACGTTAATAAGAATTCTCTGTTCCATAGCCCTGGTCAACCCAAGCACCATAATTGCCTTTCAAACGATAAACCTCAAAATGACTTGCAGCAAGTTTTTTAGCAGCATTTAATGAATCAATCTCATTTCTTCCATAGATTAAATAAATCTTGTTTTTATCAAGCATATTAATTACATTGTCAAGACTACCATCTTGAATAGGATAATTAATCGCATCAACAATATGCCCTTCATTATAATTTAAAGAAACATCCATAATTAAAAAATCAGAATTATTTAAGTTTTTTTCAATTAATTTCTTAGCATCTACAATTGAAATGTCAATATAACTATAGTTAACAGCAGGCATAATAACACTGGGAGCATGACTGTTATTAAGAAGAGTATCCTTTTTATTAAATTTATTATAACTAAAATAAAGAACTCCTGTTATAATAAGAAATATTACCAAGATTACACCTAAATTTATCCCTTTAGTATATTTATATGACTTTTTCACCATAATCATATCTTGTTTAAACTGTTTTAAATAACTTGTTATAAATATTACTAAAATTTAAATACCTTAATTTTTTAAATAAGGATATGGAAAAGAAATTAGTAAGCTTTATAATAATAGGGATATTTATTCTTGCAGCAGTAGGAACTTACTATAGTTATAATAAAATAACCGGAAATATAATAATGCAATCAAAAAATACTCAAGTTCTTTTGGAAACAACAGAAGGAAATATTGTAATAGAATTATACGACGATATGCCAATTACAACTGGAAATTTTAAGAATCTAGTCTCAGAAGGAGTTTATAATGGAGTTATATTTCATAGAATAATTGATGGATTTATGATTCAAGGCGGAGACCCTACTGGAACAGGATATGGAGATTCAAGAATTCCAAATATCAAAGATGAATTTACCCATAAACCAAAAAACTCTAATGACAAATATACAATATCTATGGCAAATGCAGGCCCTAATACTGGTTCAAGTCAATTCTTCATAAATTTAGTCAACAATAATTTCCTGGATACAAAACATCCTGCATTTGGAAAAGTTGTTGAAGGAATTGATATTGTTGATAAAATCGGAAAGACGAATACTGACGCAAGTGATAGACCAATAAAAGAAATAAAAATAATCAAAGCAAGTATCCGCTAATTAATTCTTTTTTATTCCTAATGTTTGATTAATAAAATTGTCAAGTATTATAACTACTGGCCAGTTACAAAAACAAAAGATTTATATAGTAGTTATACCTAAGGATATTATGAAACTTGAAACAATAACAAATACTTTTGGTGCATTAATTGCAGCAGGTGCTTTAGTTTTTGCAAACCCTGGCTATGCAGATGCCAAAATAACTCCTATTACAAGACCTAATGGGACAATTATAAAAATAATTGATACAGAACAACCAGAAAGAGTACTTTATCCAATTATTTTCTGTGACAAATGCAGAGTTTACCATCCTGATAAAAATAAAAGAAAAGTAGAACTTCAATTTCAGACAAAAAGTGGAAAGATAGTAGACTATCTAAAATCAGACCAAGAAGATTTAACTATGCAACCTTCACAGGTTGTCCCAAATAATCCGACTAGACAATCACAACAATCTAATGGAAGATATAATTTTCCTCTTTCTCCATTTGTTCCAAATACTCCTTTCACTAATCCATTTAATCTGCCTTTTGTTCCAAGCTACTCAGGTAAAAACGCTCAAAAACCGCACACTAATAATAAATATGGACCTGCTAATACCAATAATTCTAGTAAACCAGTTCAGACAAAATCAAATAAAAAATAAAATTTCCAGATACATTTATAAACCATCATAATCATTCAAACATATAAATATTAAAATTTATTAAGATATGTCAGAAGAAATTGCTTGACAAACAAGAATTATATTTTTGTCCTCGCCGAGACTATTTCTTCGCTTATTATAAAACAGTATTAATCTGTTATAAAAAACTCCTATAGAGTTTGATGAATTTTATTTAAATAGAGAAACAAATATGGAAAAATTTAGAAAACTAGGACTCTCAGAACAAATCTTAAGATCCTTAAAAGAACATGAATTTGAAACACCTAGTGAAATACAGGAAAAAACAATTCCACTAGTTATAGCTGGAAAAGATGTTATAGCCGGCGCTTCAACAGGTTCTGGAAAAACACTCGCATTTGGTTCAGCAATTATTCAAAACTGTAAAAAAGATTTTGGAATTCAAGCATTAGTTTTAACTCCAACTAGGGAACTTGCAGAACAAATAGCAAAAGCATTAAAAAGATTTGCAAAACATGACCCTTTAAACATTGTTCCGGTTTATGGCGGAGTTTCAATTAACCCTCAAATAGAAGATATGGAAAGTGCAGAAGTTATAGTAGGAACTCCTGGAAGAATACTTGATCATATGGAAAGAGAAACAATTGACCTTTCAAGACTTAAAATACTTGTCCTAGATGAAGCAGATAGAATGCTAGATATGGGATTTAGAGAGGATGTTGAAAAAATAATTGGAGAATGTCCAACAAAAAGACAAACATTATTATTTTCAGCTACGATTTCACAAGATATTACAAAACTTGCAAACAAATTTATGAAAGACCCTGTAGAAATTTCAGCAGAACAATATGTTGATCCGTCAAAATTAACTCAAGTGTATTATGATATTGAAGACAATTTAAAATACTCCTTACTTGTTACTTTACTTCAAAATGAAAATGCAAAACTAGTCATGGTTTTCTGCAATACAAGAAGAAATGTTGACTTTGTTGCAAATAATCTAGCTGCAAATGGTATTGATGCTTTACCAATTCATGGAGGATTTTCTCAGGAAAAAAGAAACAAAATAATGGAAAAATTCCATGGTAAAAAAATTCAAGTTTTAATCTGCACAGATATTGCAGCAAGAGGCCTTGATATAAAAGGAGTAAGTCATGTTTACAATTATGATATTCCAGCAGATAGTAAAGAATATGTTCATAGAATAGGAAGAACTGCAAGAGCTGGAAAAGAAGGAAAAGTAATTAATATTGTTGCAAGCAGAGACTATGAAAATTTCAGATGTGTTCTTAGAAATGATGAAATAAAAATAGAAAGATTAGAGCCACCTGCAAATCTTGAAAGAATCAGAATAAAGTGGATGCCTGAAAGAAGAACTGAAAGAAGTTACAGGTCAGGCTATGAAGGAAGAGGCATGGGTGGAAGAAACAATAATAGTTCAGGCCCTAGAGGTAGACCAAGGGAAGGTGGAAGAAGTTATGGTTCTAGAAATAGCTCAGATAGTACAAGAAGCGAAAGTAGAGGCTATGGTGGCAGAAGAGACAGTAGAACTAATAATTCAGGAGATTCATCCTATCGTTCAACAAGAGATGGTCATGTAGACAATAGAAGAGGTCCAGACAGAAGAAATTCAAGACCTAGTCGTAGTAGATATTAATTTTAGATTTATTATAATATAATAAAAATTACTTCTCATCAAATTTACTTTATTAAAAAACTTATCGAATTTATACCCTTATAAATTACAATTTAAAAACTGTGCTCATCAGCTTCTTCAATTTCAGCTTCTGCTTTTTCAAGATCTCTCGCAGCCTTAGTAATAAGAACTTTTGCTTCACACTCTTCATTTAGTTCAGTACCTAATTTCATGACTGCATCCTCTGCCTCTTTTATTTCTTTTTCAGCTTTGTCAAACTTTTCAAATTTATTTAATTTATCGGGTTTGATAGATTTAACAGATTTAGTTTTCTTACTTGAATCAGATTTTACAGTCTTTTTTACACCATTTTTCATAAGATAATTATAATTTCTTCATTATATAAAGATTATTATTCTATTTCCTATATTCCAAGGATTTTCTAATTGCCTGATAGCCCATGTACAAAAATAGACCTTCAACAATAGTAGAACCCACAAAAAATTTAAATCTGTTTAAAGAATCATTCTGGTAATCTTTAGTAGATGTAGAAACATTATTAATTTTTGGAACAGAATTGGAAGTACTTGAATTAAAATCTGCACCTAAAAAAACAAGGGGAGCAGATAATACAAGTCCTTCAAGAATTGATTGTAATTTCATGATAAAGCAATTCAAAAAGAATTTATAAATCCTCTTTTGAAGATAATATTTATTATAACCTTAACTTTCCGTCTTGCCAAACTCGGATTATATCTGTGGAAGCTCGGTTTTCATCAAGTTCCCCACCTTTAATCAAATATCTTTTTTTCTCTGCAACTCTGAGTAAGACATTATAAGAATTATCTTCCTTAATGTCTTCATCACTAATTTTAATATCATAATAGTCTTCAAAAACTTTTTTATTATTCTTCATAAAAAGTTTAATAATTGCATCAGCAACAACATCCGGATGTCTTAAACTCTCATTATCTCGAGCTCCGATTAAACCATATCTGACTTCATCTTCTCGTCCAAGAGGAATAACTCCGGGGCTATCAATTAATTTAATTTCTTCATCGAGTCTTACCCAATGAATTCCATGAGTTGTTCCTGCCTTTTTACTTACTTTAACTTTTTTCTTATGAGCAAGGCCGTTAATAACCGAAGACTTACCAACATTAGGATACCCAAGAACCCCCACAACAATATCTGCTTCTGCCTCCCTAAACCTTAACTTTGGATCTCCAACTTTTCTTTCAGTAGTTTCCCTTTTTCCATGTTCTTTAAATAATTTTTTTATATGAGACAAAAGAATTTTATAAGACATTCGATTTTTATATGAAACAAAAATAACAGGAGCTTTTTCTTCAAGTTCTGCAATTTGATTTCTTAAACTTTCTTTATCAACTAAATCACTCTTATTAACTACAAATATCATAGGTCTTCCCTCAGTTTTAATAAGTTCTTCAACAGTAGCGTTTCTAGAAAGTTCAAGGAGTCTTGCATCAAGTATTTCGAGAACTACATCTGACTCATGAATAATTCGTTTAATTAAGTCCCAATAAGGTTCTATATTAGTATTTCTTGGTTGCCTTCTTCTAATAAATTGTTGCATTTGTTTTTGAGCTTGGTCTTTACTTGGTTTATCTAATAAATCCATCAAATCTCGCCTTAAATAGTTTTTTAATGATAATCTTCCTATACAGTAATAATTAAAAATAACAATATCTTGTTAAAAACATGGTAGAGCCGAAAGTATTAGATGATTTTGGACCAAGACACTGGGCAGGATTTGATTACAAAGACCCTGGAACTTTAACTAGTATTATTTTTCAGGCAACAATAGTGGAAATAAGTAATAGAAATTTAGACCCAAGAGATGACTATGTTAAAGTCTGTATGTTTGGTCCTGAATATCAAGGCAAGACACTTTGTGGAAGAGTGATACCTGAACCATTTAAATTACAAAGAGAATACATTTCAAGAATATGGCATGTAGAAGAAGCCAGACATTAGATTTAATAACCTTTTTCATTTATCCATATTTATGAAATCTTTTAAAAAACAACAATTCGAACTTCTAGCTCCAGCAGGAGATTTTGAATGCTTGGTTGCAGCTATAAATGCAGGAGCTAATGCAGTATATTTTGGTCTAAGTAATTTTAACATGAGAGCAAGAGCTAAAAATTTTAAATTTTCTGATCTTCCAAAAATAAAAAACTTATGTAAAAGTAAAAAAGTAAAAAAATATCTTACATTAAATACAATTATTTATGATAACGAACTAACTTCTGTTGAAAAAGTGATTAAAAAAGTAAAACCTTATGTAGATGCAGTTATTTGCTCTGATATCTCTGTAATGCTTTTATGTAAGAAACATAAACTACCATTCCATGTTTCAACTCAATGTTCAATTTCAAATTCTAAAACCGCAGAATTCTATAAAAAACTAGGGGCAGAGAGGCTTGTTCTTGCCAGAGAATTAAATATTAAACAAATTAAAAAGATCTCTAAAATTATCCCTGTTGAAATATTTATTCACGGTGCAATGTGTGTTTCAGAATCCGGAAGATGTTTTACTTCCCAATTCCTTTTTAATGAGTCTGCTAACCGGGGCAGATGTATTCATCCTTGCAGAAGAGCCTATACTGTAAAAGATGATGAAGGAAACGAGATAAAAGTAGGCAACAATTATATTTTATCTGCAAAAGACCTTTGCACACTACCTTTTTTTGAGAAATTAAAAAGTTCAGGAGCAGTTGCATTTAAAATTGAAGGAAGAAACAGAGAACCTGAATATGTAGACACTGTTGTAAGGACATATAAAAAAGCACTAGATAAAAAACTAAACAAACAAGAAATTCAAGATAGCTTAGATGAACTAAAAAAAGCATATAATAAAGGTTTTTCACCAGGATTTTTTATTAAGTCTCCAACATCAGATGATTTTTCAAAAACCGAAAATTCTTCTGCAACACAAACCAAGGCATTTGTTGGAAAAATCCTTCATTACTATCCTAAGATAAATGTAGGTCTATTGAAAATAAGTTCAGGAAATCTAAAAATTGGAGATGAAATAATAGTTCTTGGAAAAACAACCGGAGTCGTAAAATCAAAAGTAGAAACCCTGGAAATTGAACATAAATCAATTAAAGAAGCAAAAAAAGCAGACTTAGTGGGGATTAAAATTCCATTTTGTAGAAAAGGTGACGACCTATATAAGGTAATAAAAAGGTCTAAGGTATAAAACCAAACTATTAGTTCATTCTCACAAATTCTTTTAAATACAGGTATCTTTAAAAATTAAGGAGAAAATCATGAACATTCAAAGAGTAAAGCAAGGCGCAAAAATAACATTTTATACAGGAGTTTATATGATAGTCTTAGGGATATTCTTCATTTTTTTTATTGATTTAAATATGAGATATGCTTTTAGTTCTACAACAAAACTCTGGGGATTTTTCTTAAAGTATAATTGGGATGTTTCATATTTATTTTATTTATTTAACATATTAACAGGGATTCTTTTAATATCAAATGGAATAACCATCTCATATCTTTCAGATTTTATCATGAAGAGAAAAGAAAAAATAACTTGGGTTATGCTATTTATAATTGGAATAACTTCATGGGCAGGGCTCCTAACCGTTTCAGTTCTTTTTCAAAGTATAATCTTAATTGCCTTAAGTTTTATCGGATGGTTAGTCTTTATAATCGGAATGCTTATCCCAATAAGCTATTATATTGAAAAACCATATAGAGAATATTAAGAAAAATTCCCATTGAAAGATTATACTTCTTCTTCATAAACTATTTATACTAGTTTAACATATATACATTTGTACAAAAACAAGCATACAAGTAATACTATTATTTTTCAGCATTAAAAGAGTTCTAAGTACAGGATAAAAATTCACACAATGAAAACAATTCAAAATAATTATAATAGTTCCTATGAAGAAATTCTAGATAAGATTTTAACAAAAGCAGATATTGAGAACAAAGAAATGTGGTTTATGGATGTTTATGATTACCTGGAAAAAATTAATAAAAAAGAACTGATGCCTTTTTTGTTAAAAGACTTAAAAAAACTAGGGCTTGAAATTGTATTTAGCAGAGTCTATACAGATTATCAGGATCTTACAGTTTCTAAATAATTCTTAATTTTAAACTAGTATTCATAAAAAATAGCAAGTTTTCCATTTGAGTCTCTCATAAAAAATCTGTCATGATTATCATTCCATACTTCGGACTTGAATATTTTCAAAGAATCATACTTTTGAACTTCTAAACTATTCATAGATTGTAATTTAAAAAAATGATTTGCATCATCTTTAACTTCCCAGTTGCTTAAATCACATTTAAATTCGCAATCATTCTTAATAATAAAATAATCAATATCAGGCTCTAACTCTACAAGATTTATACAAAATGCACATTTATCCAGACTTTTTTCCCATAGGCCTGTTTCACTTGCTCTTGCAAAATTCTCTCCAAGAGTAAACTTATTTTTATACTTTAAATCATCAAGCATGAATGTTGTTGCAAAACCATTCTCAACAAGTTCTACATTAATTAGCCGATCACGATAAAAAACATATCTTAGTTTTCTCCCATATCTGTCTTTGTCTGAACTATCACTAATTAATTCAACACTTTTATTTTCAATCTCATTTATCAAGAAATCTTTTGCTTCCTGATAATAATCTTTTTTCTTTTCAGGAGTATTTACTCCGAGAAAACGTATAGTTTCATCTTTCCCATTAATAATTACATGAATTGTATCTCCATCAACAACCCTACTAACAAAACCCTGTTCTGTTATAATAAGTTTTTCATAATTATTAGAAAATGAACTAAGTCTCCCAGTAATGTTTGGCAGAAAAAAAGAAAAAGAACCTAAGATTAGGATTATAAATAAAAACACAAATAACCTCACGATAAGCCCCATAACATTTATTATTAGGTCAGATTTTAAATAATTAACCAAAAAACTGCAATAGCAAGCTTTTTAAACGTATTTTAGTAATAATATTTTATCAAGAATGAAGTAATATCATTCTTAAGCAAATATGGTATCAAAAGTAAGAATAAAATTAAGAAGTATGAAGATTGAAGAGTTAAATAAAATCTGCGATCAAATTAAAGAGATAGCTAGCAAAGCAGGCATTCCTATTTCAGGCCCAATTCCTCTGCCAACTAAAAAGCTTAAGATAACAACTAGAAAATCACCTTGTGGTGATGGAACTGCTACTTTTGATAATTTTGAAATGAGAATCCATTCAAGAGTTATTGATATCCCTTCTGATGATAGAGTTCTTCATGCAGTTATGAGGCTTTATGTTCCAAGAGACGTTACAATAAAGATTGAAATGAAAGAATAATTCTAAACTAAAATTATTATAGATTATTTAAAAAATAGATTTCTAGACAAGACTTTCAAGAGC
The DNA here is from genome assembly GCA_041656875.1 of Candidatus Pacearchaeota archaeon. Taxonomy (GTDB): domain Archaea; phylum Nanobdellota; class Nanobdellia; order Pacearchaeales; family GW2011-AR1; genus ARS1285. The sequence goes on along the minus strand of JBBACR010000009.1, from coordinate 4,558 downwards.
CTCAAATCCATTTAAGACATCTTCATCATCAACTAGAGTATTTGCAATAGAACCTGCCTCAAATGAACTCTGAGAATTATCTAGGCTAGACTGAGTTGCAACAAGAGTTGTTCTTCTATAAGCCTTTCGAATAGCTTTCAAATAATCAAAGGCTAAGGGATTATTTTCATCTATACTAACAATCGCTAAGTCAACCCCTCCACTATTGCTTATATTTGCAATAATTTCTTCAGTGTAAAGTTTAGAACTAAACAAACTAATTTCATGTTTTCCAAGATAGTTTAGTGCAAATTGCCTTCTATATTCAGAATTTTCATGGATTAATGCAATTCTCATAAAAAGCAAATAAAAAATTGACTTAAAAACTTATCGAATTTAATTTATTCCTTATCTAACTTTGTTCCATAAACATTTCCAGTTTTTTCTAGATTTTTTATCATTTCTTTGTTTGCTAAAATCTCTTTCTTCTGTCTTACTAAAACCCCTCTTGCCTTAATTATTGCATCACAAATTCTTATATTAGCTGGACACTGATTTTCACAAGCCTTACATAAGGTACAGTCATAAACTATTTTTTCATAACTACCACTATCAAGAATCATTGCTTTTCCCCTTGGAGAATATTGTTCTTCTTTTAAAACTCTAAGGACCGGACATAAAGACTTACATAAACCACACTTTATACATCCCTCAACAATTTCTTTTATTTCTTCTCTTGCATTATCTGATTCAATTACCATGTGAAACTTTACCTCCTAAAGTGAACAGACTGAAAATTTCTCTAAAGAAATTTTCAGGATTTTCAAAAACAATAAAAGTTTTTGAAATCATTTCTTTTCCTCTGATTTATTTTCAGAACTATTAGTTCCAAATCCTTTTCCAAATCTATTAGTCATTATCTTACTTATTATGTCCTTATCATTTGAACCAGTTTTTACATTTGAACCACTATCAGATTTTTTAACAAATCTATCTAAATTATCATTAACACTAACTTCTCCACGATTGACAAATTTATTTGCAGGTGAGTTAATAGAACCAGAACTACTTGGAGTATTTGAAGAGTCAGACCTTTTAACCTGATTATTCATAATACTATTTATGAGTTTATAATCAACAGCTGCTTTTTCTTTCATTTTTATCCTTTCATCTTCCATTATTTTTTCAGGACTTTTTTGAACAGGAGAAAGCAATGACTCGGTTTTAACAATTTCTCTGGGGATAGTTCTTGCAAAAGATTCTATTAATTTTCTTTTTTCTTCAGGAAGTTCAGATTCAAAAGTTTCCTTATAATCCTTAAGTCTTTCTTTTATTTCTTCTCTCTCAGAAGTTATATCTCTTCCAAATCCTTCCACTTTTTTTACTTCTTGTAGATTCTCAATAATTTTTTCATCTTCTTTTGAAACTTCCTTGATAAACTCTTCCATCTTCAGATCAGGAGATTCTTCAGTTTTCATAGATTCTATTAACAAATTAGCACTTCTCTCCTCTCCAGCACTAGGTTTTATTTCACTTATTTTTTCGGCAACACCAGGAGTCATCCCATATCTTTTTGCAGAAGAAATCTCATCAATTACTTTTCCCTTGTTTAATTTTCCATTGGGATCATGTCTAAGTTTAACTCTTTGAATTAAAGTTATTTCAAAATTATCTAAAAAATTTCTCCTCATTACCCCAATTCCATATTTTCCAAGTTTACCCTGTGATTTTTTAATAAAATCTCTTACTCTATCTCGGCTCATTCGTTCACTATCTTTAAAAAATGGATGAATTACCCCACTACCAAGATGGCCAAAATAAGGAATATTCATTTCTTCAAGGAATAATATAAACTCTTTTATTTTATCAAAAAAGAATTTAGGGTCTTCCCTTAAATAATATCCTTCAGATGCAAGATTATAATAAACTCTCCTTTCTTTTTGGAATAGCTTTTCATATTCGCTGCCAGTTATCTTACCTCTGTCTGAATCAAACTCTATAATCAAATTATATTTTTCAGGTAATCCCAGTAATTTTGAAGTATATCTAGAAAAAAACTTTAATTTAACAACTTCCCTTTCTTGTTTAAGTCTTCTTGCAACAGATAATAATTCATCTAGATTGTCTGTCTGAAATATAGAAGCAGTTCTTTTAATCATTGGAGCGATTCTAAGTTTAGCAGAGACAATAATTCCAGTAATTCCCTCCATCCCGCAAACATCTCCAAGGTCTGCCTTACTAGTTCTAATAACTTCTCCTTTTCCATTAACAAATTCAGTTTCTTCAACCCAGTCTTTCATTGCACCATACTTCATGCTTCTGTCTCCAGTTGCATTTGTCGCAATCATTCCACCAATTGTTGAAATTCCTTCATTAGAAACATCAATAGGAAATTCAAACCCTCTTGCATTTAATTTTTCATTAAGTTCGCGAAGTGTAATCCCAGCTTCTACTTTTACAAGTCTTCTTCCAGAATTAAACTCTAAAACATTATTCATTTTGCTCATATCTACAACCAGGGAATCTCTTGGAACAACCCCGCCAACAAGCCCACTTCCAGCACCCCTTGGAACAATATCCAGATTAGATAATCTAATTGACTCTTGAACTTCTTTAATCGTTGTTGGAAAAACAACTTTCTCAACTCTTCCAATTATTCTTGATGCATCAGTACAATAGCAAATCATTTCTTTCTTGTTCATGCTCGTTTTTCTTCATCCTCCTCTTCATTATTTTCTGTCTCAGAGTCTTCTGCTACTCTTGAATTTTCTGATTTTAGAGAATCAGAACCAATTTCATTTTCATCGTCCTCATTACTTTCTTCAATTATTTCATTAACTCTCGGGTCTTCTTTTTCTTCAGGTTTTTTAAGCCCTAAAGCAAGTCCAAGTATATCCGACATCTCAAAGATTTCAACACCAAGTCCTTCAGAGTTCTTTTTTAATAGTTCATACTCTTCAAAAGAACAAACAACTATTCTTTTTATTCCAAATCTTTTTGCCTGCATTATTCTTTGTGTAGCTATTTTATTTGCAAGTTCAGGATTAGTTCTAGTAATTCCCCCACAACTTCCACAGCAGACACTCTCTTCTAGAAATTCAGGCATTTCTTTTATAGTATAACCAATTAATTCTAAAATTTTTCTAGGTTCATCATAAATACCTGAATGCCTTCCAAGGTAACAAGAATCATGATAAGTAATAACTCCGGTTCCATTATACTTAATTAAACTTGGCTTTGCTTCAAGTTTAGCAAGAATAATTCTCCAAAGATTTTTAGTTTCAATATCCCAATCCGGAATTATTTTGCTATAATCAACAGAAAACATTTTATAGCAACAAGGAGAATTAGTTATAATGCTTGTTATTTGTTCTTCCTTAAATATTTCAAAATTTCTTCTGGCAAGCTTTCTTGCTTCAACATCATAACCTGCTTCAAAAGCAGGAAGACCGCAACATAATTTTTTATCAATAACTTTAAAATCAATTCCAAGCCTGTAAAATATCTTGCTATAAAGTTCAAAAGACTCAGGAAATTTAAAAAATGTGACACATCCTGGATAATACAGCGTACTACTTTTCTTAAAAATTGAAAATAACCCCATTTTTACTTTTTTTCACCTTAAGTACTATATAAAAAATCACTTTTAAAGCATATATATAATCACATGGATATTTTATAGAACATAGGTTTATTGACCATATAAAAAATTTTAATTAATAATTTAAGTATTTTTACTATAAATATAAACGTTCAATTAATAATTAAAAAAATTAATATTAGCTTCAGACATTTTTTTATAGAATTCGTAATTTGAAGATTTTTCTTTTGAAACAATAAAAATCTTACCAAGACCCTCCCAGAATACAAACCAACCAGCAGGCTGTGAAATTATAAACAAAAAATCTATTAAAATCTTAGAAAAACCAGAATCAAAACCTGCCTTGAGTTCATATAAAAATGTACTTATTACTAACACTATTGAACCTATCAAACACCATAATATACCTTCCCGTTTTATTTTTTTAACTATTTTCTCTTCTTTTTTAGCATGTTTCTTAAAATGTTCCTTTAGTCTCTTTTTAATAATAGCCTCTTCATGAAGTTTTCTTTTTTGAATTGGAACAAGTAATCTTAATTCCAAATACTTTTCTTTTTCCCTAGCAGCCCTCTTACATTCAATTAAAAAATCATCTGAAAGTGCTTTTTCAGAATAGGGTCTGGGGTCAAAGTCTGAAAATAAATCATCATAAGAATCTAAAACAAGGCTTATATTACCCTGTCTAAACTTTAATGATTCATCAATTTCTAATTCTACATTCTCCTCTTTATCAGTCATATTTTCAAAAAGGCAAAATAAATATATAAAACTATCTATTAGCAAAAAGTCTATAAACTCTAAAGTGCTTAATAATAACATGGAAAAAGAACTTGGAAAACTAAAAAAGAATGAAACAACTGAGATTATAATAAGAGTTGATGAATATAAAGGTAAAAAAGGCCTTACTATAAGAGAGTTTGTAACAAGTGAAAAATATACAGGATTTACAAAAGCCGGAACAAGAATATCTCCTGAAAA
>JBBACR010000008.1:42190-46571 GCA_041656875.1 Candidatus Pacearchaeota archaeon | reverse complement strand
CGGGGGCAGTTTTATATTATGTCTAATTATGGGAGAATCGGAATCATTCTTTAAATTTTTTATATATGCGCCCAGGAGTTTTAGAAAGTTTTAAAAATAGCTAGATTATTAATAGGATAGCCCCTTGGGAGAATTCTGGTGAATAGGTATTAGGATGAAAAATTTATTATATTTTGGAACAAATAAAGAATTAAACTTAGATGCAATTAATCCTATTGTAGAAGCAGAGTTACAAAAAAGAATGAGTGAATTAGGAGCAGGTTTTGATGTTCAAAATATACAAGCTCTAGAGCCTACTAATCGAAGTATTTCTATCCCTTATAAATACAGTGCAAAAGGACAAGCTGAGATTACCTATAATGGAAAGCCCCTCGGAAGCGGAAAGATTACCACTGTTGTTTTTGGTCCTGGAGAAGGTACTGGAAGTCATTTTTCTATGCAGTTAGAAGGAGTTGCAGAAGCTTGGACTCCTAGAGAAAAGTCAGGATATGCTGAAGTGGTTATGGCCCTTGGAACCGGATATAATTCAAGATGGGCTTCTGGATTGATATCTTTAGACGAAATGATAAGTGATGGAAGATGGATAGAAAGATTATTTAATCAATCTTTTAATGTTTCTATGCTGAGTCTTAGAGATTCTTTTAAATATTCTGATAAAAAGGTTGAAGATCAATTTGCAATGGTTTCTCGTTTTGGGCTTACATATTTTAAAGATGAAAGAATTTTGCAATATCCACATGCAGTTGTATTTCGTAATGGACCAATGCATTATTTTTTTAACCAAGATGAAACAGTATTTCAAATAGCTTCATTTTTACCTTTTCTGGAAAGGACAGAAGGTTTTGATGTTATAAAAAAAGCTATCAAGAAATAAAAGGTAATTTTAAAATCAGATACTTGAGAGTTCTATCTTGAGTTTATTTTAGTTAAATTTATAATATTTGATACTCCACATTTAATTTTATGGAACAATATGAAAAACTTTCAGAAGAAGCGAAAGTTGTAATGAACTTTGCTAATGATGAAGCAGTAAGGTATCATCATAGAAGTATTTCTACTGAGCATATTTTACTTGGTATTGTTGGAAAAGAGGAGTGTAATGCAGTTTATATTCTTCGAGAAATAAACGCTCCAATCGAGCAGATTGAACATGGAATTAGGGAACTTATATGTAAAAGTCCTGATGCAAAGTTTGAAGGCATTCATTATTTAACTCCAAAAGCAAAAAGAGCTCTTGAATATGCTGAAAGAATGGCTTTACAATTTGGCAATGATTATGTAGGTACTGAACATCTGCTTTTAGGTTTAATAAGGGATCCTGAGGGAGTTGCAGGCAGTTTTTTGAATCGACATGGACTCGAACTAGAGGTTACAGAACTTGCAGTTGCAGAATTTTTAGAAAAGCGTAATAGGTAATTTTAGATTTATTTAAAAAAATATTTTAAACAAGTTTTATTTCTCCTAGATAAACTTTATATATGAGATTATCTTGGTTTATTTATCTAAAAGATGGTGAAGACTTTGAAGAAAAAGAAGGTTAAGACTATTAATTCTAAATCTAATCTTAAATCTGAGCCTAAACTTAAATATAATAATCGCACTAAGAAAAGTCTGATTGTTATTTTAATTATTGCTCTTCTTATTTTGGCAGCTTATCTTATTTTAAGGGCAGTTCTTATAGGTGGGGAAGCAACAGCCGGAGATATTATTATTGATGGTTCTCGCTTATGTAGAGATACTGATACTGGGCAGGATGTTTACAAACGGGGAACTATTTCTTATGGTTTTTCTGTTGTAGGGAGCACTGCAGGTGCAACAAAAATATCAACTGATAGTTGTGTTCTTATTCTCTATCCTTTTCCTACATTTGAGTTTAAGCTTAAGGAATTTTATTGCCTTGATGAAGTTGCTTATAGTGCAATTGTTTCTTGCCCTGAAGGGTATAAATGCAGTAGAGGCGCTTGTGTTGAAAGATAAATAAGAAGAAAGAGAGAGACAAGAAAAAAGAGCAAGAAGAAAGATGCAAGAGGCAAGTAAAAGGCATTTTTTAGGCATTATAAAGCATTATTGAAAATGATACTACTTTAACATAGGTTTATAAACTCAATTTCAGGTAATTTAATATGGGAAACTTTAGATCAGACAGAAGAGAAGGATTTGGTGGCAGAGACCGACCTAGAGGTAGATCTGGTGGCGGAAGAGACTTTGGTGGAAGATCATCTGGCGGAAGAGATAGATTTGGTGGAAGAGATTCTGGAAGATCTGAAAGAAGACCTCTTCAAATGCATGATGTTATTTGTGATAAATGTGGAAAAGAATGTCAAGTTCCATTTAGACCAACTGGAGATAAACCAGTTCTTTGTAGTGATTGTTTTAGAAAAAATGATGGTAATTCAGGTTCTGGAAGTGGTTTTGGCTCAAAAGGTAGTGGATCTTCACAATCAGGAATGTCTCCACAACAATTCACTCAAATTAATGCAAAACTTGATAAAATAATCGAGTTTCTTGAAACACTTGAAGTTGAAGAAGTAGATGATGAATATGATGACGAAGAAGATGAAGATTTAGAAGAAGCAGATAGTGATGAAATAGAAGAAGAGACTGATGAAGAAGAAAGTGAAGAAGACGAAGAAGACGAAGAAGATGAAAAAAGTAGCAAAGCAAAGAAGAAATAAAGTTTTCTAAAATAAATAATCTGAGATTCTGTTAATTAATTTTTTAATAATTATTCTTTAGTAAACTAAATAAACCTGAATTTATTTATTTTAATATGAAAAAATCCTTATTTATTGAAATTATTATCTTGGTTGTTTTACTTGCATTAATTGCAAGCTTTTTGTTTCATATTTTTTATTTTAACAACTTTCGAAAAGATATAAGGCCTATTAGTGAACCTGAAAAACAAGATGTCTTAAGAATTCTTAATGAGAGCATAAATCTTGAAGGTTATGAAGTAATTTTTGGAAACATGCTTACTGTCAAAAACCATGATTTGGCACAGGTTCAGCTAGTAAAAGGCAATTCTAAGTTATATTATGCAGTAGACCTTGATAAAAGGAGAATCATAAAAAGATAAAATGAATTCAAAAAAGAGATTTGTGTTATTTATTGCGTTTATAGTTGTGTCTATACTTGTTTCAATTTTTTCAGGATATTTTAGTCTTAATATTTCATCCATACAGTCTTTTGTTTCAACTAATCATGTTCTGGTTGCATTTCTTTTTAGTATTTTATTTGTAGTTTTGACTTCTTTTGCATTTTCAGTAACTGTCATGACTTCTATTGGAGTCTTGTTTTTTTCAGTTCCAGAGGCAATAATTTATGCTATGATTGGAGTAACTGGAAGTTTTATAATTGACTTTTTTATTTCAAGAAAGCTTGGAAAAGATTATGTTAAAAAATATATTGAAAAAAGAGGAGGAAAGCTTGAAGAATTTGAAAGTATTCTTGAAAAAAACACTTTTAAAACTACTTTTTTATTGAGTGCTATCTTCTTTGTTCCCCCTACAATACCTAATCTGCTAGGTGGAATTATGGATATGAAATTTAAGGATTATTTTATTGCATCATTTCTTGGAAGATTACCAAACACTATCTTTACTGTTTATTTTATCAATGGACTTCTTTATTCAAATTCATATCAGATTTATGGCTCAATTGTTGTATTAATCTTGATTAGTTTAGTTTCTTTATATTTCTATAATGGGGAAATCAAGCATATAATGAGAATTGCTTTTCCCTGGATGTTTAAGAAAAAATAAAGAATACTAATTATAAATCAAACTTTTTTGCCCATTCAGTTATTATTGGAATATATTTTTCTTCTCCAGTAAGCGCATATATCCAGCTTAACAGCCATATTATAATAATTATGACCCATATTGCTGCATTGATTATTTGTCCGATTATTGGAAATATGTATAAGAATTTTCCAATAGCTCCCATGACTATTCCAATAATGAAAATAACTAAACTGTGTTTTGCATAGTAGATTACATATTTATCGTTTCTTTTTACAAGTAGTGCAATTACAAAACCAATTATGCTTAAAAATGCAGCTAGAAATGCAAATAGCTTTCTATCATCTTCTTTTGACAGATTTGTGCTTTGCGATACCTTTTTTTTCTTTGCCATTATATATTAGAATATATGTTTTTTTAGGTTTATAAATGTTGTTTTTGAAGAGGAAATTTCTCTATTAACAAACTTTAAAAACATAAAATTACTTTGAAATTCATATACTATGAGCCCATAGCTCAGCCCGGTTAGAGCACCGCTCTTATAAGAATATGCTTCACTAGAAGTTTATTTTCTAAGCATTCGCTAAGAAAGGCGGGGGTCCCAAGTTCAAATCTTGGTGGGCTCATATTAATAAATAAGT
>JBBACR010000008.1:0-42090 GCA_041656875.1 Candidatus Pacearchaeota archaeon | reverse complement strand
TTTGCATGGATTCATTTTATTGAATCATTTAATCCAAGACAAGGAATAGGGACTAAACTTGTTTCTGAAATTAAATCTAACTCTAATTTTTCAGGTATTTATTCAATTCCTGCTTATGTTGCTCGGGAGTTTTATTCAAAAAATGACTTTGTTCGAGTAGAACATTTATGCAATAAACAAGGTGTTCTTGCAATGCTTTGGAAAAGAGATGGGCTTTATTTGTAAAACAAAGTATAAAAAGGGAAGATAATTTCTTTTACTATGGATTTTAAGGGAATAATTATTGAAGAAAGCTTGAAAGATAAAAGCATTTTAAAGGATAGTCTAATCAAGATTTTAAAAACAGATATTGAGAAAGTTATTTCTGAACACCATACTCCTTGGCTTAAAAAATGGACATTACATACGATAGAAGTTAGAGAGGATAGAGCGCTTGATATTGCTGAAAAAATAGCAAAAGCCTTAGATAAAGATCATAATTGGTATGCAGATTATAAGAATGATGAATATCACTTTATAATTTTTAAAAGTAAAATATTTTGTGTTAAACTTGATAGTAAAAGGGAATATGAAGCAGTTAAAAAATATGGACTTAAATTAGGTATTCCCGAACATCAGTTAGATTTTGATAAATAAAATTACAAAGAGGTAAACATGGATTTTAAAGGAATAATTATTGAGGAAAGTTTGAAAGATACTTCTGTACTTAAAGCAATTAAAATTGTTAAGACTGTTATTGAGAAAACTACTGAAAGGCATAGGACTCCTTGGCTTACTCAATGGACAATACATAATGTTGAAATTTCTGAAGAAAAAATAGATAAAATTTGCGAGAGACTGCAGAAATCACTTGATCCTGAGCATGAATGGTATATTGATTTAAAGAACAATAAGTATGAAATATCAATATTTCGTGATGAAGTCACTAAAAAAAGGATTTATCATTATAACTTTAATTAGTCCTTTGGCATGGGAATTTATTTAAAGTCTTTTCTCGATTAATTTTTATGTTAATTGGACTAGTAGGAAAACCTTCATGTGGAAAATCGACTTTTTTTAAAGCAAGTACCCTTGCAGATGTACTTATAGCTAGCTATCCTTTTGCAACCATAAAACCTAACCATGGTATTGGTTATGTTAAAATTGATTGTATTGATAAGGAATTTAATGTTAAATGTAATCCTCATAAGGGTTATTGTATTAATTCTAAAAGATTTGTTCCAATAGACCTTATGGATGTTGCTGGGCTTGTTGAGGGAGCAAGTGAAGGAAAAGGTCTTGGAAATGAATTTTTAAATGATCTATCTGCTGCTGATGCTTTTATTCATATTGTGGACATTAGTGGAGAAACTGATTCTGGTGGAAAAGAAACAACTGGTTATGACCCTGTTCTTGATGTTAAAATGCTTGAAAACGAACTTGATTTATGGTATTTACAAATTCTAAACAAGGTATGGAAGGGATTTGCAAGAATTGTACAAAATACAAAGCAGGAACTTCATAAAGCAATTGCAAACCAGTTTTCAGGACTTAAAGTTACTGAAGATGATGTTAAAAGAATTTTAGTTAAAGGAAATTATAATATGGAAAAGCCTGCTGAATGGAGTGACATTGATGTTCATAGATTTGCCCATGAACTTAGACATTTAACAAAACCGATGATAATTGCAGCAAATAAATGTGACAGGCCTCAAAGTGCAGAGAATTTAAAGAAATTAAAGAGTTCTTATCCAGAGTTAATTATTGTTCCTTGTTCTGCTGATTCTGAATTGTCTTTAAGACTTGCACATAATGCAGGACTTATCGAATATATTCCTGGAGAGTCTGATTTCAAATATTTAAAAGAACTTAATGCAAAACAAAAAGAAGCTCTTGAAAGTATAAGAAAAAATGTTTTAGAAATTTATTCTTCTACAGGAGTTCAGGAAGTTTTGAATAGGGCTGTATTTGATTTGTTAAAATATATTGCAGTTTTTCCTGCTGGCGCCCATAAACTTGCTGATTCTAAGGGAAATATTCTTCCGGATTGTTTTTTATTGCCGGATGGTTCAACTGTTGTTGATTTTGCATATACAGTTCATACTGACCTTGGAAAGAATTTTATTCGTGCAATTAATGCAAAAACAAAACAAGCTGTTGGTCGAGAACATAAAGTTAAGCATAGAGACGGATATGAAATAGTAACATAGTAAAATGTCATTTGAAATTAATCTAGTTAGGGGTGCAAATATTGATAACATTTTAAATAAGGAATTTAATATTTATATTGGTATAAGCCTTGGTAATAAATTTTTTACAAAAGATAATCTCCGAGAATGTTTAAGGTTTGCTTTTAAATATACTAAAGAACGAGTGGGTATTTTGGTTGCAGATACTCTACATAGTATTAATTATGAAGTTAAAGATGAAATGAATTCGGAGAGGGCTAGAAAAAAAGCATTAAGATTTGGAGATAAAATTATTCTAGAATTAAAAGAACTAATAAATGAACTCTCTGAAGAAGATAAAAAAAGAGTTGATATTCTAAGGTGGGAAGATGTTAAATCTGAAAAATATTATGATAAGTTTCTTTTTCAAATTGAAGAGGAGTTTGAAAAAAATCCTGAATTTAAAAAAGCATTAATTAATATTGTTGAAGAATATTTTGATAATCAGATTATTTCAGATGATAAAAAGATTAAATTGTGCAGTTATTTGATTGAAGAACTGCCTAATCTACTTAATGGTATTAATTATAATAATATTTATTATAATTGTTATATTGGACAAAAAGATTGTCTTTTAACTCAACTAGTGGATAAGATACAAACAAAACAAATATTTCAACAGATGAGCAATAAAGTTGTAAAAGGTAGTAATGTTTTTGTTGATTTAAAAACTAAATAAACAAGATTACTCATAAAAAATATAGTTTAGTAAGACTTTTTAGGTTTAAATCATTATCGGCCTTAATAATTCATCTTAGGTTATAATCATACTTAAATAGGTCTTATCACTAAAACTAAAAAAGAGATAATATGTTAATAAATCATATCCTTGAATCCCAACAATTTACGCCTGATATTTTATTAAAACTTTTTAGGAGAGCTGATGAACTCCGAGAGAAAGGGCATGATAATTGCCTTTGTGGAAAGATACTTGCTACTCTTTTTTATGAACCTTCAACTAGAACAAGACTTTCTTTTGAGAGTGCTATGCTTAGACTTGGTGGAACTGTTATTTCAACTGAAAATGCAAAGGAATTTTCTTCTGCAATTAAAGGAGAATCTCTTTTTGATACAATAAGAATTGTTGCTGCTTATTCTGATTGCATTGTCATTAGACATTATGAGACTGGGGCTGCTTCTCAGGCTGCTAAAGTAAGCTCTGTACCAATTATTAATGCAGGGGATGGAAGAGGACAGCATCCAACACAAGCACTTCTTGATGTTTATACTATTTATCGAGAATTTGGAAGACTCGATAATCTAAAAATAGCATTAGTCGGTGATCTTTTATCTGGGAGGACTGTTAGAAGTTTGTGTTATTTACTTGCAAAGTTTACTGGAAATAAACTTATTTTTGTTAGCCCTGAAAATTTGAAAATGGGTGAAGATATTAAAGAACATCTTAGTAAAAAAGGAGTTGAGTTTTCAGAAGAAACTGATTTAAATAAAATACTTGGAGGGGTCGATGTTATTTATATGACTAGAATACAAAAAGAAAGAATAAGCAGCGAAGATTATGAAAAAGCAAAAGGTAAGTTTATTATAAATAAAAGTAATTTTGATTTGATTAATAATAATTCAAGAATAATGCATCCATTGCCTCATTGTGAAGAAATTGATTTGCCTATTGAAACTGAAGAAAATGATAAGAAGGTTGCATATTTCAGGCAGGCTGAAAATGGACTTTATGCTAGAATGGCTTTACTTGAAATGATTATTAGACAATAAATAATTTTATTTGCTTACTTTGTTTTGAAGCGTTGGAGAATTCGGCTTATTTCTTGCTTTTTCTTTTTCTTTTAACCTGGCAGCATCTCTTATTATTTTTACTGCATCTACCCATCCTTCGTCTGGAGACAATTCCATTTTGGGATTAGTAATTCTTTCTCTTGTATGAAAATCCCTAGTTTCCAATCTTTCAAAATAATTTTCTTTTCCAAATCTATCTTTATAGGGGATATTTGCATTAGCATAATTAATAGGTATTGTTAATATTAATAATGCGCCGATACTCGATAAATATTTTCTCATATTAATTTTATATCATTTAACTTTATAAATCTTTATTATGTTACTATTTTAAAGTTGGTATAAAAGTATATCATTCTAAAATATACTTTTTCATTCAACTATGTTTATAAATCAGATTTTTAATTTTATACTAATCATAAAAATTGGAAAGAGATGATTTAAAAATTTTAAAAAATGGCAGAAAAATTTGTTTATTCATTTAAAGAAGGCAATAAGAATATGAAAGAACTCCTTGGCGGAAAGGGAGCTAATCTTGCTGAAATGACTTCTATTGGACTTCCTGTACCTCCTGGATTTACAATATCAACTACTGCATGTGATTTTTATTATAAAAATGGAAAAAAACTTTCTGAAGATATTAGAAAACAAATTTTGGAAAAGTTAAACGAACTTGAAAGAGATATAGGCAAAAAATTAGGCGATAAAAATGATCCACTTCTAGTTTCAGTTAGAAGTGGGGCTGCAAGTTCTATGCCTGGAATGATGGATACTATTCTTAATTTAGGACTTAATGAAGATACTATAAGAACCTTAGTTTCAAAAACTAATAATGAAAGATTTTGTTATGATTCCTATAGACGATTTATACAAATGTTTGGAGATGTTGTTTTAGGTGTTCCTCATAAACTATTTGAAGAATTATTACAAAGGGTTAAGAATGAAAGAAGAATCAAGTTCGATAATGAACTTAATGTCACTGATTTAAAGAAACTTGTTGAAATGTATAAACAATTGGTTGAAATAAAAACTGGAAGATTTTTCCCAGAAGATGTTTATGAACAATTAGAGCTTGCTATTAATGCGGTTTTTGATTCTTGGAATAATGATCGTGCAATAACTTATAGAAGACTTAATAATATTTATGGATTACTTGGAACTGCAATTAATATCCAATCAATGGTGTTTGGAAATATGGGTGATGATTCTGGAACTGGAGTTTGTTTTACTAGAAATCCCTCTACAGGAGAAAATAAATTCTATGGAGAGTTTTTAATGAATGCTCAAGGAGAAGATGTTGTTGCTGGAATTAGAACTCCTGGAAAGATTGAAGAACTAGAAAGAGTAATGCCTCTTGCATATAGACAATTACTTGATATAAGGAAACTCTTAGAAAATCATTATAAGGATATGCAGGATATTGAATTCACAATAGAAAAAAGCAAATTATACATTTTACAAACAAGAAATGGAAAAAGAACTGGTCCTGCAGCAGTTAGAATGGCAGTTGAAATGGTTGAAGAGGGATTAATTTCAAAAGAAGATGCACTACTTAAGGTTGAAGCAAGTTCACTTAATCAATTATTGCATAAACAATTAGATAATAGTTCAAAGAAAAATGCAAAACTTCTTGGACGAGGACTTCCTGCTTCTCCTGGTGCAGGAGTTGGAAAAGTTGTTTTTAATGCTGAAGATGCTTATATTTGGGCTGAAGAAAAGAAAGAAAAGGTTATACTTGTTAGAACTGAAACTTCTCCTGAAGATATTGAAGGAATGAATTCTTCTGTTGGAATACTTACTTCAAGGGGTGGAATGACGAGTCATGCAGCTGTTGTTGCAAGGGGGATGGGAAAATGTTGTGTTGCAGGATGTTCTGAACTCATTGTTGATGATCATAGAAAATTGTTTGAAATTAATGGGCAGGTAGTAAGGGAAGGAGATACTATTAGCCTTGATGGTAGTACTGGCGAAGTTTTTTTAGGAGGACTTCAATTAGTTGAACCAGGCTTAAGCGGAGATTTTGGAAAATTAATGAAATGGGCAGATGAAACAAGAAAGCTTGGTGTAAGAACGAATGCAGATACTCCTAAAGATGCTGAAACTGCTTTTAAGTTTGGAGCAGAAGGTATTGGACTTTGTAGAACTGAGCATATGTTTTTTGAAGAATCAAGAATAAAGGCAGTAAGGGAAATGATACTTTCTGAAACAAAATTTGAACGAGAAAAAGCTCTTGCTAAAATATTGCCTATGCAAAGAGGGGATTTTTATTCACTATTTAAAATAATGAATGGAATGCCTGTTACTGTTAGGTTTTTAGACCCTCCATTACATGAATTCTTACCAAAAGAAGCTGATAAGATTGATGAATTATCAAGAGAAATGAATATTAGTGTTGAAAGACTTAATGCAAAAATGGATGAATTGCATGAATTTAATCCAATGCTTGGACATCGTGGTTGCAGACTTGGAATTACATATCCTGAAATAACTGAAATGCAGTCTAGAGCTGTTTTTGAAGCTGCTGCTGATGTTTTAAAAGAGGGAAAGAATGTTTCTCCTGAAATAATGATTCCTATTGTTGGAAATGTAAAAGAGTTTCTTCATCAGAAGAAAATAGTAGATGAAGTTGCATTAAAAGTGATGCATGAAAAAAATATTGAAATTAAATACAAAGTTGGTACTATGGTTGAAGTTCCAAGAGCTGCAGTTACTGCAGATAAACTTGCATCTAGTGCTGAATTTTTCTCTTTTGGAACAAATGACTTAACGCAAATGGGTTGTGGATTTTCAAGAGATGACTCTGCTAAATTTTTAAAACAGTATGTTGAACTTGGAATTTACCAGAGAGACCCTTTTGAGTCTATTGATAAAGAAGGTGTTGGTGAACTTATGAAGATTGCAATAGAAAGAGCAAGACCAATTAGACCTAATATTAAACTAGGAATTTGTGGAGAACATGGCGGGGATCCCGAGACAATTGAATTTTGTCATCAAATTGGACTTACTTATGTTTCATGTTCACCTTTCAGAGTTCCTATTGCAAGACTTGCTGCTGCTCAAGCTGCAATAAAAGAAAAGAAAGAAGCTGCTGATAAGTTATATAAAAATATTGTTGAAAATTCTATATTTGAATTAAAAAAGAAATTTGGAAATAATATTAGTCTAATTGATTTGGAAAAAGAACTTGGAAAATTCATTAATGCAAAGAAAGTTGAAGAATTTATGAAATATTAGTTTTATTTTTTAATAACCTTTAAAAAGAGACGTTATTTATGAACTTGAAATGTTAGATGATTTAGTTGAAATTGATAAAAGAGAGGATAGTTTTTTTGTTTCTCATACTTCTTATAGGGTTAATGCCCAATCCTTTGGAAATCCATTTGAAGTAGAATGTGATTGGCAGATTGAACCAGAAATTGAAAGAATGCCTCTAAATCCAAGGTTTTGTGCTTATACAAAAACTAAAATTCAAAATGGGGGATTTTTTTCAGATAATAAATTTTCTATTCAGCTTTATACTCTTAATCCCTTAGAGTATAATCAGGCAAGGCAATTCCAGAATTGGGCTTTTTTAGAAATGATTTATGGTTAAACTTTATTTTTAAAATTTATCTTCTCTATAATCTGTTCAGCTATTTTATCAATTTCTTGATTGCCGTCTATTGTTGTTAAAATTGATTGATATTTTTTTAATACAGGTTTTGTTTCATTATGATATGTTTCAAGTCTCTTTTTAATTGCCTCAGGGTTATCATCTGCTCTTCGGTATAGTTCTTCCTGACATTTATCACAAATATTTGGCTCTTTTGGAGGGTTTGTTTCAAGATTATAAATTGTTCCGCATTTTTTACAAGAGAGTCTTGAAGAAATTCTTTTTATTGCAATTTCATCTGAAATATTTATTTCAATTACCTGGTTTATTTGAGTTATCTTTTCAAGTAAGTTTGCCTGAACTACATTTCTTGGAAATCCATCTAGAATAAACCCTTTTTTACAGTCTTCTCTTGAAATTCTTTCGTTTAATATTTTTATTGTAACTTCATCAGGAACTAAATTTCCTTTGTTAATGTAACTATCAACTTCTTCTTTTAGTTCTCCTTTTGTTAGTCCTCTAAACAAATCTCCTGTTGAAATATGAACTAAGTCCAGTTTTTCAGAAATTATTTTAGCTTGGGTTCCTTTTCCACTTCCTTGCGGTCCGATAAATATTATGTTCACCATTTTATTGTTTTTTTAATGAAAAATATGTTTTTAAAGATATCTAACTACTATTTAGTATGAGTAATGATGAGTTTATTAAGAAAACATTTGAAAAGTTAGAAAAACCTAAACAACTTTTTTCATCAAAGATTTTTGATGAATGTACTTTTGTGTCCTGTGATTTTTCTTCTTGCAGTTTTAGTAATTCTAAATTTGTTGACTGTAAATTTATAGGCTGTAATCTGAGTTTATTTAAAATAGATAATGTCAGGTTTCAAAATGTAACATTTGATGGGTGTAAAATACTTGGAGTTAATTTTGGAGAGATTGACGATTTTTTACTTAAACTTAAATTTAATGATTGTATTATTAAGAATTCATATTTTACTGAACTTAAAATGTCTAAAACTGATTTTAGTGGATCTGAAATAATTGATTGTGAATTTTCTTCTGTTGATTTATCTGGTTCTGATTTTTCCAAGACTAATTTGAAAAATAGTTATTTTCGCAAATGCAATCTTAGTAATTCTGATTTTTTAACTGCTAAAAATTATATAATTAGTCCTGTTGAAAATGAACTTTCTGGCTCTAAATTTTCAATTCCAGAGGTTTTAGGTTTACTTGAAAGTTTTGACATAAACATAGAGTAATTTATGCATTCTAATACATAAATTATATTTTATAGCTATTTTTGTTTGAGTGAATCAGTCCAAAATGGGTTGTTTAAAAAATATTTATTCTTGATATAAAAGCCCTGTGATGAAAGATTTGCTCTTGATATAAATATAGAATAAACCGTATTCAGATTTGAAAAGATTTTTTTAATAAATATATTTTAATTTATACAAAACTTTATATCTATTTGGTTTATATTTAATTTAAAAGAATCTTAAAGACAAATCTAAAACCGAGTTCTTTAAATTTTTAATACACCATGAATGTACGAGTTTATTCAGTGAGTCAGGATGGTAAAAGGGTGGACTCTGAAGTTTATCGTCCAAACTATAGAGATATAATTCATTCACAAGGTTTAATTGATTTGTATTTGCTTTCTTTAGGTTATAGGATGGGTACTGGGACCCTTCGAGTGCAACCACAAGGATTTGGACATGGCGCCCCTTATTCTCATACTCCTTTTTCTGCTAAGGGGGTTTTAATTGATACTTGTGTTTATTTTTGTCATGAAACTGATTCAAGCACACTGGAATTGAGTTTTGTTGCAGCTCCTAAACTATTAATGGGTTTGGTTAAGGAAATAATTAGAAACACTCCTCTTCCTTCAAAAAGATGGAATTCCTTAGATTTTGGTTTAATTGAAGTTTCAAGTGAATTTCCAAGATATCCCAATAAAGTATGTGTTCGAGATATAATTGAAAGAATTAAGGGAAGTAATAAACCCGAATTTTCTAATCCGGATTTACTTAATAGATAAATTTTATATGTGCCCTGGTGCAAGAACCTGGTAATCTAGATGTTTTAATGTGTTTACTGAACTTTCCATTTTTTCTGGAACTGATTCTTTAAGGTCAGTTCTTCCTATTCCCATATGAAATAAGGTATCCCCTGAAAAAAGAATGTCTTTATAGAGAAATGCTAAAGAATCGTTTGTATGTCCTGGAACTTTAATTACTCTTATCATTATTAATGAAAGATTGTCTATATTACTAGAATCATAAACTTTGGCATTTGGAAATAATTCCAGATTTTCTATGTGATCATAGTGCCTATGGGTTAAAAGAATTATATGAATATCTTTGGGTTCTATTTTTAATTGTTTTAGTTCATCGAGTAATTCAGGTCTTGCTTGTTTTGAAGAAGTATCTATTAAAATATTGTCTTTTCCTATCCTGATGAAATAAACACATGACCCAAATTCCTTAAAATATAATTGAAATACATTATCTGAAAGTTTATTTATCATTTTTATTTTCTAATTAGTTTAATTAAAACTATCAAATCAATTATTGCCTTACATACAACCAATGCAGTTAGAAATCCTACAATTCTTAAGTTGGGATTATTTAACAAAAATGCTATTAATAAGACTGCACTATATTTTATAATAAAATATCCTATTAATATATCTGGAATTAGAATTATCCATAAATATTTGTTTTTTAATATTGAGATTAATTTGTTTTTCGAACTTTTTTCATTTGTTTTACTTTTCATTTTATTCTCCAATTATTTTTATTAAAACTCGTTTTTGTCTTTTTCCATCAAATTCTCCATAGAAAATTTGTTCCCATGGGCCAAAATCAAGTTCTCCCTTTGTTATTGCAACAGTGACTTCTCTTCCCATTATTGTTCTTTTAAGATGAGCATCTGCATTTAATTCTCCTGTTCTATGGTGATTATAGTCTGCCTTTACTGGTGCTAATTCTTCAAGCCATTTCATAAAGTCTTGCTTTAATCCTAGTTCTTCATCATTAATAAATACTGAGGATGTAATATGCATTGAATTAATAAGTACAAGA
This sequence comes from Candidatus Pacearchaeota archaeon, assembly GCA_041656875.1. Classification (GTDB taxonomy): domain Archaea; phylum Nanobdellota; class Nanobdellia; order Pacearchaeales; family GW2011-AR1; genus ARS1285. The sequence continues at coordinate 31,457 of JBBACR010000008.1, read as the reverse complement.
CCTTCTTTTATACCTGATTTTTCAATTGCTTTTTCAACCGGATTGGTTATATTTATAATCTCTTTTTCTTTTGAAGTCTGAATAGTTAAGTATTCTGTAAATGATTTCATAATATTAATCAGGTTCATATATTTTATATAGGTTTCTTATTTCAATTATATATGATAATTCAAGTTAAAGTATATCCTCATTCAGGCAAAGAGGAAATTGTTAAACTAACTGAAAAAGAGTATAAGGTTTATCTTAAGAAACCTGCTGAAGATAATAAAGCTAATATTGAACTTTTAAAGATTTTAAAAAGACATTTTAAAATGGAAGCTAAGATTATTAAAGGACTTACGAGTAAAAATAAGATTGTAAAACTAGGACTATAAAAAAAGGAGACTTATCATGGGAATTAAATATGAGTTAGCTCAAGATATACAAAAGGAAGTGAATGAAATTGCTAGTTTGCTATTTCCTCATGTTAAATTGGATTCTGTTGTTTGTCTTAGGAGCTTTGGAAGTTCAAGTCGGGGCACTATTGCAAGATGCCATACACTTGGAAAAGCAATGCAGCTTGCCCTTGGAAGAAAAGGATTTTATTTAATTGAGGTTATTAATCCCAGATTTGATAAAATGAGTGAAATAGACAAGACAAAAACATTAATTCATGAATTAATGCATATACCTAAGAGTTTTGGTGGGGGATTTATTCATCATAATATTGTACATGCTAAAAATGTTGAAAAAGAATTTCAGCGATATATTAATTTAAAGAAGAGACAGAATAGTAATGTTGATTTAAATCGTTTTGTTAGTGAACTGCCTAAACAAGAAATTACTCGCGGAAGAGAGATTGAAAGGGAATTTTTTGTTATAAATAAATCTGCTATGGATGACCCTGAATTGGTAGTTAAAAAAAAGAAATGGTGGTTTTAAAAAAGGGTAATGGTAAAATTTAATTTTGAATATAAAAAGAAAAAATTCAGTTTAGAAGTTTTAGAATGCAGGAGTGTATTTGAAAAAATGAAGGGCCTTATGTTTCGAAAGAAGAGCAAACCTCTGCTTTTTATTTTTAACCGACTTGTAAATGAACCAATACATTCTTTTTTTTGCGTGCCTTTTATTGCGATTTGGTTTAATGATAATAAAATTGTTGATTTTAAATTTATTTTACCATTTAGGCCTTACATTGTTCCAAAAAAAAGTTTTAATAAATTTCTTGAAATTCCAATTAATAATAATAACTTTCTGACGATAAAATCTGTTTTTAATTTGTAAGTTTACAAATTTATTTACAATATACCTCGGTGTTTTACTATTTTTTTTGTTTTACCGAGGACGAGAGAAAGATTTAAATACTGATTTCTATTATATACATTATAGTATTCATCAAAAGGAGGTTAAAATGGGAACAGTTATTGCAAAAAACATTGTTAAACGAAAGCCAGGATTTCTTTATTATGTAGATGGTAAAGGAAATGTTTGTGAAGCAAAAATGGCTAGAGGCGGAAAAAAGAAAAAGAAATAAGAATTAATTTCTTATAACTTATTTTTTCTGGGGAGGTAAAGAGGTGCAAGTTTTATTTTCTTTTTTTTTATGATGCTTTTATTTTCGAGTTACTTATTTTATATAATAATATTTATTAAGGATTCTGTTTATTGAATCTGGATGGTAGATGAATTTCGAGAATTACTCGATAAATGTGAACAAGAGGGTTCATTCGAAAGACTTTTAGCTCGAGCAAGAAACAGATGGAGAAGACCTGTGCCTATTTGTTCTAATGAGGCTGCTGCAGAAGCAGAAGGAAGGCCTTTGTTTGGAGGAAAATTAAGGGATTTATCTGGAATTTCTGCTTATGATAATCTTTCTCAAACTTCTCGTGAGAGTTATCAACAATAACTTAATAAAATAAGTTTTTCTTATTTATTTATGATACTCGGTATTGAATCAACTGCACATACGTTTGGAATTGGAATTGTTCACAAAGGAAAAATATTATGTAATATTCGAGATATGTACACTACTAAGAAAGGCGGGATAATTCCAACTGAAAGTGCAAAACATCATCTTTTAATTAGTGAGGAACTTTATAAAAAAGCTATTAAGGATGCTAATATTAATGAGAAGCAGATTAGTGCTATTGCAATATCACAAGCACCTGGACTTGCTCCATGTCTTCTTGAAGGGATGAGGTTTGCAAAAAGAAAAGCTCTTGAACTCAATGTTCCTATTGTCCCTGTTAATCATTGTGTTGCACATCTTGAAATTGGAAAAATAACTGGTGCAAAAGATCCTGTGCTTCTTTATACTTCTGGAGCAAATACACAAATAATTGCTTATGCTTCTGGAAAGTACAGAGTATTTGGAGAAACTCTTGATATTGGTGTTGGAAATTTTATTGATACATTTGCAAGACATACTGGACTGGGTTTTCCAGGTGGTCCTAAAATAATGGAGCTTGCAAGAAAAGGAGAATATATTGAAATTCCTTATTCAATAAAAGGGATGGATGTTTCTTTTTCAGGTCTTCTTACAAATTTAAAACAAAAATTTGACAAAGGTATGAAAATTGAAGATTTATCATATAGTCTACAAGAAACTGCCTTTGCAATGCTTGTTGAAGCTGCAGAAAGGGCTCTTGCTCATACTGGTAAATCTGAACTTCTTCTTGGCGGAGGAGTTGCTTGTAATACTCGACTGCAAGAAATGTGCAAAATAATGTGCAAAGAAAGAAGTTGTAAGTTTTTTGTTCCAGAGAATTCTCTTTTAGTTGATAATGGTGCTATGATTGCATACCTTGGAGAAATTGAATGGAATGCGGGTATTTTTTTCCGAGATAAAGATATAGAAAAATTAGATATTAATGCAAGAGAAAGAACTGATGAAGTTATTGTAACTTGGAGATAAAATTTTTAAACTATAAATCTAATTTTAAACTATGAATTTTATAATGACCGGACATAAAGGTCTCATTGGCAGTTTTTTACTAAAGAGACTTGAGGAAAGAGGAGACAAAGCAGTTCTTCTGGTGGATTTACGTGATGATAAAAATGTTCTTGATATTGATAAAATAAAATTAACTCAGAAAGTTGATGTGTTTATACATCTTGCTTCTTTTTGTAAAATAAACAGGTCTATTGAAGAACCAGCGTTAGTATTTGAGAATAATTCCAGGGTTCTTGAAAAAGTAATGGAGTTTTGTAAAGATAATAAAATTCCAAAAGTTGTTTTTACTTCTTCATCCAGAATACTTAGTCCTGAAAAGAATCCTTATACTGCAACTAAAATTTATGGAGAAGAACTTGTAAAAGCTTATAGTCAGTGTTATGATCTGGATTATGTAATAATTAGACCCTCTACGGTTTATGGTCCTTTTAATGATGAGACAAAAAGACTTATGGATGTATTTATTTTAAATGCATTAAATAATCAGGAACTTAAAATATTTGGAGATGAAAGTAAAAGTCTTGATTTTACTTATATTGATGATTTTTTAGATGGATTTTTAATTGCTATGGAACAAAAGAATCAAGATTTTGATATTTCTTCTGGTGCTTCGATTAAAGTTAGTGATGTTGCTGATTTTATTATTAGTCTTGTTGGAAGTGGGCAAAAAAACTTTTATGATTCTGAAATTGCACAGCCGCAGGAAGTTGAACTTGATATTTCTAAACTAAAACAATTAGGTTATATGCCTAAAATAGGTATTAAAGAGGGGACAAAAAGAACTTTTGAGTGGTATAAAGAAAATTTTAATGAAATTATGAAAGAAAGAGTAAAAGATAACTAAACCACTAGATTTATAAACCTTGTTTTCTCTAATTTTTTATCCAATGACCTAGGTTTAGGGAGGGCAAATGTTCTTTCTAAATTATTTTGTTTTTGGATAAAAACTAAATAAATAAAAAACAATAAAATGGTTTCTGTATACGAACTCGTTGAAAAGGCAAGAAAAACCGGAAAAGTTGAAAAAGGAACAAACGAAGTTACTAAGGCAATTGAAAGAGGAACTGCAAAACTAGTTGCTTATGGTGCTGATGTTTCTCCAAAAGAAATTGTTCAACATCTTCCTATTTTATGCAAGGAAAAAAATATACCTTGTGTGGAAGCTGATAAAAAGGACAAATTAGGAATCTCTGTTGGTCTTAGTGTTGGTTGTGCTTCTGTAGCAATAATTAATGCTGGAGATGCTGAGAAAGACTTAGAAGGTTTTGTTAAGGGCCTGAAGAGTAAATAATTCAGTCTATTTTCTTAGGAAATGCCCTAAGGTAAAAACTGGACAGAAAACTACTAATAATATTCAAATAAAATGGCAGAGAAAAAACAACAAAAAACAAAAGAGCAGCAACAGCAAAGTCAAGCTACTGCTTCAAAAGGTTCAGAAGGAATTCTTAGTGAAAATGCAGTTCCAGCTGTTGTTGAAAGTATTATAGGTAGAACTGGTGCAAGAGGAGAAGTTACTCAGGTTAAAGCAAGAATTCTACAAGGTTATGATAAAGGAAAAAGTATGAGACGAAATGTTAAGGGGCCTGTTAGAAAAAAAGATATTTTAATGCTTAGAGAAACTCAAATTGAAGCTAGAAGGATTAAAACTAAAATGGGCAGAGGGAGCTTTTAGGAGTTAACAATGACTGTATGTTCATATTGTAAAAAATCATATAAAGATCCAAAAGGACTTACTATTTTCTCATTTGATGGCAGAGCTATTAATTATTGTTCTAGTAAATGCAGAAAAAATGAAGCTTTGAAAAGAGAAGCAAGAAAGCTTAACTGGGTTAGAAAGGACACAGAAAGAATGATTGCTTTTGGTGGAATTTCTAAAAAGAAAGCAAGTTCTGAAAAACCAATAGTGAATGAAAAGAAAATAGAAGAAGTTAAGCAAGATTAATTTTTAGAGTTTAAATAATAAAATTATTTAACAATTTTTTATAAATAATTTATCTATCTATATTTTTATATATCCTTGAAAGTTATTTTATAATCAGGTGAACAAAATAAAAAGATTTAAATAGTTACTTTGGGTTATTATAAATAACTTAAAGTAACCCTTGGTAACTTAATTAAAGAGGATGGTAATCAAAACAAAAGAGGCCAGTTCTGTTGTAAAAATAGATCCGAACTTACTTGAAAAAGTTGAATACTTTATTCAAAAAGAGGAAAATAAATTCAGATTTTCAAATAAAAAACAGTTTATTGACCTTGCTGTTTATGAGTTTTTGGAAAAACATCAAAAAGGGGGGAAGAACTAGTGAAAAACAAATTTTGCAGGAATATCATTAATTTAGTTTTTGGGTTTTTAATTGTAATTCTACTTATTTATAGTGTATCAGCTATTTATTTTCATACTAGTAAAACTATCTCTAACCTGACAGAAGATAGGATTAACTTATTTGAATATAATCTAACTGCAAATGTTAGTTATACTGTTGATGATGTGCCTATTTCATTTGATCTTAGAAATATTACTTCTGACCTTTATCCTGATATTTCACCTGCATTTTATTATTGGATGAATTTAAATTCGACAACAGGGATATTTCAAATAAATTCTACACAAGATAATGAAACTGGTAGATTTAATGTAAGTATTGAAGTAAAGGACAAACTTGACTCTGGAAATTTTGACTGGTTTTATTTTATTGTCAATGCAACAAATGATGCCCCTATTTTTAGGATAATCGAGAATAATTATAATCTTACTCAAAATCAAAGTTTTATAACTTATATTAATGCAACAGATGAGGAAAATCATTTTCCTTTGTCTTTTGATGTAAATTTTGTTAATTGCAGTCTTGCACCCTGGAGTACTAAATCCAATTGCAGTTTATTTTATTTTTTAAACGTAAATAATATTTCAGGGTTAGTTAATATTACTCCTCAAAAAAATGATGTTGGAACTTATACTGCAAATATTTCAGTAATGGACAGTGGAATAAATTATACCTGTATTTCTGGTTATTGTGAATATAATTATAGCAGAAATATGACAACTTATTATACTACTCTTGTTAATTTTACTATTTTTTCAGCACTTGAAACTGATATATCTAATTGCCAGGATAAGATTTTTTCTCAAAATCAATCTGGACAATGCGCTATTAATATAACTACCAGTGATATTGCAAATGAGTTTAACGTTTCTTCACTTGCATTTACAAAGAATTATCTTGGACCTGTATTTAATTCAAGTTGGTTTTACTATTTTAATAAATCCGTTTCTAGTAATTATACTTCCATGATTATTATTAATGTAACTCCTCAAGTAACTGAGGTTGGAAACTTTACAATTAATTTTACTCTTTGGGATATTAACTCTAGCTTGAGTTTGATGACTCCAATAAATATCTATGTAAACAAAACAATTAATTTTCCTCCTATAATTGAAAATATATCTAATCAGGTTACTTCGATAAACTATTCATTTGTAATTCCAATAACTGTCTATGATGATGATATGCTTATTCCGGATAAGAACATGAATTTAGGCGGTTACAATGAAAGTCTTAATTTTACTGCAGTTATTTTAAATCAATCTAATTTAAGCCAGGTTCTCGATATTAACGGTCATTCAAACCTTACTGTGAGCATATTAACTATGCCGGTTTCTGAGACAAATAGGACTCTAACTCAAATTGCTTTTATTCCAAACTCTACTTCATTTGGAAACTTTACAATTAATCTAACTGCTATTGATCTTTCAGGAATTTTTGATTCGAAGTTATTTAATCTTACTGTCCTAGATAACAATCCCCCTAACTGGAGCAATGAGATGAATACTACAATGATACTGAATGAGAATACCCCTTTTTATTTTAATTTTTCAACCTATGTTAGTGACCCTGATTTGGATAGCCTTAATTTTAGTTTTAGCAGTGATAATTCTTTTCCTTCATTTAATTTAAATATTTTAACAGGTATATCTAGTTTTACTCCAAGTGATTTAGATGTTGGAGAGCATACTGTTACTGTCTCTGTGACTGATGCATTTTATGCAGTTCCAAAGGTATTTTATTTTACAGTTTATAATTTAAATGAAACTCCTTATATTGTGAGGCCTATTCAAAATTCGGATCTTATTAATGCAACTGTTGATTTGAGTTCAAATATTGTTGTAGAAGAAAAGAGTGATGTTACAATAAATCTTTGGGTTCAAGATGATGATTTTAAAATCCCAGTTTTACAAAGAGGATTTTATAATGAGAATCTTACATTTAATCTTACTATCGAGGGGCAAAATACAAATCTTTTTAATTTTACAAAAGATAATTCATTTCCTGTTCCTGGGAATAACCGTTCTAAATTTTATGCAACATTTACACCTCAGAAAGCTGATATCGGAACTTATAATTTAACTGTAAACGTTACTGATAATTCAGGGCTTTCTGATTTAATGAGATTTAATCTTACTATCATACCTGTAAACAATCGTCCTACAATTATTAATTTAACTAATATGACTACTGCTGTAAATAGAAGTTTTTATTATCCAATTAATGCAACTGACCTTGAAGACGGAAATTCAACTACTCCTGGAAATACTAATCTTACTTTTATTTACAACTTTCTTTCTGGAACTGATTTTATAAATAATAATTCTACAATATTTAATACAACTACTGGGGAACTTAGGGTAATATTTAATGAAAGTCAGGCAGGAACTTACAGGTTGAATATAACAGTAAATGATTCTTCCGGAAAAACCGATTCAAAGAACTTTTGGATATTTGTTTACGATGTCCCTAGGTTGAATTATCCTAATAGTTCTTATGAGTTTAATTTTACTGAAAATTCAACTAATTTTATTACTTTTAATGTTAATCATACTATGCGAAATAATATGACATATCTAGTTTATTTAAACAATATTAATTTAAATGGGGATTTTAGTCAGGTACTGTATAATCAGAGCTTTTATGGAAATGGAACTAACCTTACTATTCCGTTTAATCCTGATTTTAATAATGAGACTTACGGTGTAAAATATCTTACTTTTATGGTTTATCCAACAGACAGTTCAATTTCAAATCCTCTTCTTGTAAACCAGACAATTAACTTCCCTATTACCATTACTCATACAAATTTTCCGGTTAGTTTTGTGAATAATATAGGGGGATCTGCAATGTCCATTGTCGGAGGTTCTCCACAGTCTCTAATTTTGTCTGATTATTTTTTTGATTTGGATGTTTTAGATGTTTATTATAATCAAACTATCTTATTTAATTATAGTTTGATAAATTCAAGTCTCGGCAGCATAACTGTTAATTTGGCAAACTGGACAAATCGAACTATTCCTCAAATGAATTTTTCATCAGGAGTTACAAGTAGTTCTCTTTATAGTGTTACAGCATATGAGACTCATGAGTCAAATCCCTCTATAATCGTTAGAACTCTTACTAGTAATAATTTTACAATTAATTTGACAGTAAGTCAGGTTACAATAGTTACTCCTTCTTCAGGCGGTGGTGGAAGTACTCCTACTCCGGTTTCATTTAAGATAGTGTCTCCCGGAGTAATATCTGCTCTGGTAAATGAAAGAATAACAGTCCCATTAAAGATTGTTAATTATGGAAAAACTGATTTTAGGGAAATTAAAATTACTACTGAAGCATATAAAGATAAAATGATTACTAATTTAATAAAGAATTCTCTTGATCAAAACTCATTTAGCTCTTTAAGGGTTGGAGAATCAAAAGATTTTAAACTCAATTTATTTTTTAATACCAATAAAACTGGGGATTATGAAATACTTTTAAATGCAAGTTCAATTAATCCGTCTTATAATGACTGGGTTAAAATTTATGTTAATTTAAGAACTATAAATAAAAGTGAGGCTGAAAAATATATTTTGTTTACTGAAGAATATATTGTTGAAAATCCTCAGTGTATTGAGTTAAAGGAATTAGTTAAAGAAGCTAATACTTATCTTGAAAAAGGAGATTATTCAAAAGCAATGGCAAAAGCAGAAGAGGCTATCACTGCCTGTAAGGAATATGTATCTCAAGTGTCTCTTCCGAAATCAACTGCCCCTGCTAAGTCAAATACTTTCAATTACTTATTATTTGCCACTATTGGCGCATTTGTTTTAGGTATATTTTATTATATAATGCAAAGGAGAAGGTTTAGTCAGACGATTAGAATGAGTTAGACAGAGAAACCTTTAATAATAGAATTTGTGTTATATAAAATATAAAAAAAGAGGATATCATGAAATCAGAATCATTTAAAAAAGAAGAAGAAAGACTAAAAAAAGAAATAGAAAAGCTCGAACGCAATTTTAAAAGCTCTGTTTTTTCAAAGGATTCCCGAGATTATAAAGAAAAAGTTCTTGAGGAAGTTAATCATAAAATCAATAATGATCAGTTGAATAAACCTACAAATAATCATAATTTTTTAAATTCAAATAAAAATTTGAATGTTGAGTCTCTTCCTAAACCAATACCTAAACCTCTTCCTAAACCTCTTCCCAAAATAATTGATTCTAATAAAACTCCTAAAAATGATTATTTAATTTTTAATAGGGAGAAATCTCAAAAACCGGTTGTAAATCCCCCTAAAAATACTTTTTTAGATCCACATAAAAATCTTAATAAGGTTAATCAATCCTCACCTAATCTAAATAAAGCTAAAACTGAACCTCATTTAAAAGAGAATTTGAAAAATTCAAATAAGAATGGATTTTTTAGAAACTATAAAAAAAATATAACTCAGGTTCAATCTAAGAATAAGCCTGAACTTAAACTAAACCATAAACCTGAACTTAAAATAAAACCTAATGATTTTCCAGAGAAACTTGTTTCTGAATATGTTCCTAAACTTGAGTCAGATAATCTAAAGAATATTAAAATGGAAATTAAATCTTCAGCAGGTCCAGATATTAAAAAAGATAATAATCCGGTGATTAAGAAAAATAATCAAACTCCTAATTCTAATTCGCAGATTAGTCTTGTAAGTGAAAAAGAAATTAAATCTTGTGCAGAAGACATAAGAAAATTAAAAGCTGAAATAGGAAAAGTTGTTATTGGTCAACATCATGTTGTAGATGGTTTAATTAGGGGTTTAATCTGTGATGGTCATGTTCTCTTAGAGGGAATCCCTGGAATTGCAAAAACTCTTACAGTCAGGGCTCTTGGTGAAGCAACTGGGTGCATGGTTAAGAGAGTCCAGTTTACAGTAGATCTTCTTCCAACTGATATAATCGGAATAACTTCATATACGCCTGAAAAAGGTTTTGAAATAATTAAAGGACCTGTTTTTACAAATTTCTTGATTGCAGATGAAATTAATAGAAGTCCTCCTAAAACCCAGTCTGCTTTAATTGAGGCAATGCAGGAAAAGATAGTTACAATTGGTAAAGAGGATTTTAAATTACCTTCTCCTTTTTTTGTTATGGCTACTAAGAACCCAATAGAAAATATAGGGGTTTATACTCTTCCTGAAGCGCAGATTGATAGGTTTTTGTTTAATTTAATAATGGATTATCCTGAAGAGTCTGATGAAAGAAAAATTATGGAGCAAAATATTACTACTAAAAGATTTGAGGATTACAATCTAAAAGCAGTCATTACCCCTGAGGATATTATTAAAATGCAAAATTTTTCCAGGAAAATTTATTTAAGCGAGAATATTAAAACTTACATACTTGAAATTGTAAAAAAAACAAGGGATAAGAATTTCAGATATGCAGAATATATTTCTAATGGGGCTTCTCCCAGGGCAAGTATAGCATTGTTTATGGCTTCTAAATCAAGGGCATTAATGGAGGGAAGAAATTATGTTATTCCTGAGGATGTTAGAAAAGTTATTTTTGATATTTTAAGACATAGATTAATACTTTCATATAGGGCTACTGTTAAAAAAATTAAAGTTGAAGATGTAATACAGACTATACTTGATGAAGTAGAGGTGTTATAATGAAGGAAAATCTAAATGTGGATATTCCTAGTGCTGCGGCTGAATTCGAATCTTTAATCAATAAAGTTTATCCTAAAAGATTTTTTTATAAACTTCTTTTAAGGGGGAAGGGTTTAGAATTTGATGGTTATAGGCAATTTTCTTCTGATGAAGACTCTCAGCTGATTGATTGGAAAGCTAGTGTTCGAGCAAATAGTTTGGTTGCTAAACAATATATTGAAGAAAGAGATATAAAAACTTTTTTTTTAGTTGATGTAAGTGATAATATGATTTTTGGCTCACAGAAAAAACTTAAATGTGAGTATGCTGCTGAACTTTCTGCTGCTTTTGCTAGAACTCTGCTTAATGGCGGGGATAGAGTTGGTTTTATTTTATTTAATCATCAATTCATTAAAATAACTCTTCCTGAAAGAGGTTCAAATACTTTTGATATTTTTTCAAATGAACTTTCTAATGCTGAGAATTATGGAGGTTACTGTGATATTAAGGCAATACTTGAAGAATTGCTTGATGTTTTAAATCCTTCAATTTCTTTTTTAGTGCTGGTTTCAGATTTTGTCCAGGTTAACGCAACTTGCAAAGAACTTCTTGAAAGAATTGGGTCTGTTGTTGAAACTATTGCGATTATTGTTAAAGATCCTCTTGATGAGCTATTGCCTGACCTTAATAAAGAATTAATTATTGAAAATCCAAATACTGGAGAAAAATTAATTGTAAATCCTAGCCTTGCTAAAAAAAGTTATGAGTTTTATACTCAACAACAAGAATCTGCATTAAAAGATATTTTTGAGGATTCTAATATAGACTGTTTAAAATTGATGACTTCTGAAGACTTTTCTCCACCACTTGTTTTGTTTTTAAAAAATCGGGCAGAGAGGAGATAAATAATGTATCTTTATTTTTCAAATCCTCTTTATTTGAATCTTCTTTTTGTTGTACCAATTCTTATATTTTTTCATTTTTACAGCATAAGAAACATGAAGGGGAAAGCATTAAAATTTGCTAATTTTGATGCAATAGCAAGGATAAATGGAATTGATTTTTATTCTAAAAATGTTACAGTTTTAATTTTTAATATCTTAATTGTTTTTTCATTAGTATTTGCATTATCAGGACTTACACTCTATAAAGACATGAATGTTAGTTCTTTTTCTTTTGTTGTTGCAATTGATTCTTCTGAAAGTATGAGTGCAACAGATATAGCCCCTACAAGGTTTGAAGCTGCAAAAGAGACTTCTATAAATTTTGTTGATTCTTTGCCTGATTCTTCTAGAATAGGTATTATTTCATTTTCAGGTAATTCTTTTATTGAACAAGAGGTTACTAATAATAAACAGGAATTAAAACAGTCAATTCAAAATATAGTCCTTACAAATTATGGTGGAACTGATCTTTATGAAGCTGTATCTACTTCATTGTATATGTTAAGGGATGAAGAAAATAAGGCAATTATATTACTCAGTGATGGTCAGGTCAATATTGGTAATCTTCAAGATGTTATTGAGAATGCAAGAAAAAATAATATTATCATTCATACTTATGTGATTGGTACTTCGGAGGGAGGGAAGGCCAGTTTTGGAATTTCAAAAACAGATGAAGATAGTCTTAAAAGTATTGCTTATGAAACTGGCGGTAAATTTTTTAAAATTGAATCTAAAGATCAAATGACAGAATCCTTTAATGAGGTTGCAGTTTTAACAAGAAAATTAGGACCAATTGATTTATCAGTTTATCTTATATTTTTGACAATTCTTATTTTCATTGTCAGGCAATTCTTTATAGATATAGTTAATATCAGCATTTAAACCCGGGAAATGTTTGAATTAAATTTCTTTTGATTTTATTAATACTTTAGAAAATAAATCAATTACTTTTCTTATTTCTTCTTCTTTTGCAGTTTTGCCTGAATAAACTAATTCAGACATCTTTTCACAAAACTCTTGATTTTCTTCTTGTTTATCTTTTTTGAATTTTTCAGCAAGTTCTAAATAGGTAAAATTTACTTTTAAATCAAATTTTTCTCTGAAAAATTCTCTTGCCATTTTATTTAAATTATCTAGATTTTCTTCTGTGGGTTTTAACTCTCGTAATTTTTGCAATTTAGAATCATATTCTTGTGTTTTTTCTTCTTTTTCTTTTATCTTTTGATCGAGACCCCTATTAATTCTAACAAGTATTATTATTACTATAATTAGGATAAGTGTTACTAGTATTATTGAAAAAAGATTCATATATTCAGTTATTACTTTTGGGTCTATTGAAAACATTCTTTATCACTCTTTTAAATAACAAGCAATCATTCTTTTAAAAACTTAACTTTCTTAACTATTTTTTTAAAGATTCTTGTTTAAATGATTTTTAGATTTAGTTTTACTTTATAAACCCAAAATATCTATCTTTTTAAAATAGCCTATTTTATCGTCTATAAAACCTATTTTTTCATAGAAAGCTTTTTAAAGGGAGGTTCATTAAAAACCATATAAATATCAATAGATTTTGACTTAAAGAGTGTTTGAAAATTTCGTTTTAGATAACTTTTATGATATAAAAATCTAATTTAATAATCATGACAGAAGAAAAAAAACAATATAATGGAGAATCAATAAAAGTATTGGAAGGTCTTGAAGGGGTAAGAAAAAGGCCTGCCATGTATATTGGAAGTACTGGTAAGGATGGACTCCATCACCTAGTTTATGAGGTTGTTGATAATTCAATTGATGAAGTTATGGCGGGTTATGCTACTTTTGTAAAAATAATAATTAATAAAGATGGAAGTTGTACAGTTATTGACGATGGAAGAGGAATTCCTGTAGATAAACATTCGGTTTACAAGGTTTCTGCAATGGAAGTAGCCCTTACTAAACTTCACGCAGGAGGTAAATTTGAAAAAGATGCTTATCAGATTTCAGGAGGTTTACATGGGGTTGGAGTTTCTTGTGTTAATGCATTATCTATAAAACTGATTGCTACTGTTAAAAAGGAAGGTAATATCTATCAGCAGACTTACAAAATTGGAATTCCACAAACTGGACTTGAAATTGTTGGCAAGATTGAAAAAAAAGAAACTGGAACTACAATTCAATTCTATCCTGATAAAGATATTTTTTCAACTGTTGAATTTGATTTTGCGGTTCTTAAGAAAAGATTACAGGAAATCGCTTTTTTGAATTCAAATGTTACAATTATACTTGCTGATGAAAGAACTGAAAAAGAAGAAACTTATCATTATTCAGGAGGACTTGTTGAATTTGTAGAGCATATCAATAAGAGTAAACCTATTATTCATAAGCCAATTTATTTTAAAAAACAGGTTGATTCTAATACTGTTGAAGTTTCAATTCAATATACTGATGGTTATAATGAAAATATTTTTGGTTTTGTAAATACAATTAATACTACTGAAGGTGGAACCCATATTTCTGGGTTTAAGACTGCACTTACAAGAGCAATTAATGATTATATCGAGAAAAAGGGAATGCTCAAAAACGAAAAATTAAGTGGAGATGATGCTAGAGAAGGACTTACTGCGATTGTTAGTTTAAAGATGAGAGAACCTCAGTTTGAAGGTCAGACTAAAACAAAACTTGGAAATTCTGAAATAAAAGGTATAGTTGATTCTATGGTTTATATAGCCCTTACTGAGTTCCTTGAAGAAAATCCAACAATTTCAAATAAAATAGCTCAAAAAGTTGTTGCAAGTGCAAAAGCAAGGGAAGCTGCTAAACGTGCAAGAGATCTGGTAAGGCGAAAAAATGCAATGGGCGGACTTAGTGGTCTTCCGGGAAAGCTTGCTGATTGTTCTTCTAAAAAAGTAGAAAGAACTGAACTTTATATTGTTGAAGGAGATTCTGCAGCAGGTTCATCTAAGATGGCTCGTAATAAAGAATTTCAAGCAATTTTACCACTAAAAGGAAAAATTCTTAATGTTGAAAAATCAAATCCAACAAAAGCATTATCTTCTGAAGAAATTATTAATTTAATCACTGCAATTGGTACAGGAATAAAAGAAAATTTTGATGTTACTAAGATTAGATATAATAAAATTATAATTATGACTGATGCAGATGTAGATGGAAGTCATATTAGAACTTTATTATTGACTTTTCTTTATAGATATATTCCAGAACTTATTGAAAATGGAAATATTTATGTGGCAGTTTCTCCACTTTACAGGGTAAGAAAAGGAAAAGATCTATATGTTTATTCTGATGAGGAACTTACAAAAGTATTAAATAAGCTTGGTGGAAAAGCAGATGTTCAAAGATTTAAAGGTCTTGGAGAAATGAATCCAACTCAGTTATGGGATACAACTATGGATCCTGCAAAAAGAATCTTAAAAAAAGTAAGCATAGAAGATGCAGTAGTTGCTGATTCAACTTTTACAATGCTTATGGGTGATGCTGTTGGGCCTAGAAGAAAATTCATTGAAGCAAATGCAAATATGGCTGAGATTGATATATAAAATGAAAACAAACAAAAATATTATGGAGGATAAAAATTAAACTTTTAACATGGCAAAAGAAGATTTTGAAGAAGATAAAGATGAAATGAACAAAGAAGAATCTTTAGAGGATGAAGACTTAGAAACAGCTGATACTGAAGAAAATGGTAATGGTGAAGCAGAATTACTTGAGAAAGCTGATATTAATCTAAAAGATCTTGATGGAGATAGAACTATCAACACAGAAATTTCTAATGAAATGAAAAGAGCATATATTGATTATGCAATGTCAGTTATTGTTTCAAGAGCTCTTCCTTCTGTTGAAGATGGACTCAAACCAGTTCATAGAAGGATTCTTTGGGCAATGAAACTCATGGGCCTTGAAAAAGGAATGACTAAAAAATCAGCAAGAATTGTTGGAGATACCATGGGTAAATTTCACCCACATGGAGATTCTGCTATTTATGATGCAATGGTAAGGATGGCACAGGATTTTAGTTTAAGATATCCTCTTGTTCATGGTCAGGGAAATTTTGGAAGTATGGATGGAGATGGTGCTGCTGCCTCAAGGTATACTGAAGCAAAACTAACTCCTTTGGCAGTTGAATTGTTACAAGATATTGATAAAGAAACTGTAAATATGCTCCCTAATTTTGATAATAGTTTAAAAGAACCAGTTGTTCTTCCAGGTAAATTACCTACTTTACTTATTAATGGAAGTAGCGGGATTGCAGTTGGAATGACTACAAATATTCCGCCTCATAATTTGAGAGAAGTTTGTGATGGAGTTATTGCTCTTATTGATAAACCTGAAAGTAGTATTGATGAACTTTGTGAAGTTGTAAAGGGGCCTGATTTTCCAACTGGTGGACAAATTGTCGGAAATACTTTAAAAGAATTATATGAAAAAGGAAAGGCTGGATTTGTTGTAAGAGGAAAAGTTACAACTGAAACTCATAAAGAAAAAGAATATGTTATCATAACTGAGATTCCTTATCAGACAAATAAATCTGAACTTGTAAAACAGATTGCAGAACTGGTTAGAGACAAGAAATTAATGGATGTTTCAGATATAAGGGATGAATCTAAGGGGCTTGGAAGCATAAGAATAGTCATTGAAATGAAAAAAGGAGCAAATTCTCAATTTGCAATAAATAGACTTTTTAAATCAACTAAACTTCAATCTAAATTTGATGCTGTCATGGTTGCACTTGTTGCAGGTATTCCTAAAACTCTTAATCTAAAACAGATTTTACAATGTTATATTGATTTTAGAAGAAAGGTCGTAAGAAAAAGGACTGATTTTGATTTAAAAAAGGCAGAAGACCGAGAACATATTGTGAAAGGTTTACTTATTGCATTAAAAAATCTAAATGAAGTAATTGAAATTATTAAGAAAAGCAAAGAAGATGCACTTGATAATTTAATGAAAAAGTTTGATTTTTCTAAAAAACAGGCTGAGGCAATACTTGAGACTAAACTTCGTCAATTAAGTTCACTTGAAGCTGATAAACTTAAGAAAGAAGAAGAACAACTCCTTGAACTTATTGATAAACTTAAAAAGATTTTACTTGATGAGAAAGAAATTCTAAAAATAATCAAAAAAGAATTAACTGAGATGAAAGAAAAGTATGGCGATGACAGGAGAAGCAAGATTATTAAAACTATTAAAGATATTGAAGAAAAAGATTTAGTTCAACAAAAAGAAGTTATTATCACAATTACTGATAAGGGTTATATCAAAAGAATGCCTTACAAAGTTTATCATGAACAAAGAAGAGGCGGAAAAGGAGTAATTGGTGCTGAACTTAGTTCTGAAGACTTTGTAAAACAAATGATTTCATGTTCTACTCATGATCAATTATTGTTATTTACTGCAAGGGGAAGATTATTCTGGCTTAAGGCATATAAGGTTCCTGAAACGCAGAGATATGGAAAAGGTCAGGCAATTGTTAACTTGTTAAGTATAAAGGACGATTTCATAACAAATGTAATTGCTGTTAAGGATTTTAAGGATTATTTGTTTATGGTTACTAAAAAAGGGATGGTAAAGAAAATAAGAATGGAAATGTTTGAAAAACCAAGAAATTCCGGAGTTAGGATAATTAATCTTCCACTTGATAATACAGATAGTGTTGTTGATGTTAAAAGAATTGCAGACAAACAGGAAATAATGATATTTACAAAAGATGGACAAGGAATCAGATTTAACTTTGATGAAGTAAGGGATATGGGAAGGTCTTCTTATGGAGTTACTGGAATAAAACTTGATGGAAAAGACGAAGTTGTAAGTATGGAAATTGCAGATAATCTTAAATCAACAATTTTAACTATTGCTGAACATGGTTATGGAAAAAGAAGCTATGTTGAAGACTATAGGCTTACTGGAAGGGCTTGTAAAGGAGTTATTAATCTGAATGTTACTGATAAAACTGGAAAGGTTGTAAGCACTATTGAAGTTGATGATAATGACAAGTTTGTTGTTTCAACTAAAAAAGGAGTTGTTATAAGAACCGGGGTGAAGGATATTAGAGTTATGGGAAGAGCTACTCAGGGTGTTCGAGTGATTAAACTTGCTGATGGGGACAAGGTAGTTGATATTGCAAAACTTGGTAGTGAAGAAGATATTCCTGAAGGTGATGGTGAAGGACAGCAGGGCCTTAGTAAATTTGAAGACAAAGAATAATTAGATTTTATTTTATGTATTTTTCTTTTCATATATGTTTTTAAACTGATTTTTAGAATTTATCTTTTATGAGGATGAGAAAACCTTGGAGGTCTAAAAAAGAGATTAGTTATCTTGAATCTGAAATTTGTGGAATTAGCAGGGAGGTTGAAGATACACTTATTGATTTGGCTTATCATGCAGCAGGATATACCAGAGGTTATCTTTTTGAGACTAGAATTGATGCGACAATTCAATTAGAGGAGGCTTGGGACTTTATGGGAAGACTTGATTCCTGTTATTTAATAAATTCCAGTGCCCATCCGGATTATGAAGCAACGTTCTTTCGGGTTAATCTTATTTCGCGTTTGATTATAAAAGAATTATCTAATCGAGGAAAAAGGAATCATAGATAATACATCTTTTAATTTTTAGCTATTTTCCACATAAGTTCGAAATAAGTTTTATACGCCTCTGCAATTTCTTTATTTTTTATCAAGATTGCTATTGGTTCAGATGCCCAAAGAATGATTGCAGTTTTGTCTTCATAAATATTTACTGAAACTGGATTTGCATATTTTTCTGGAAGATATTTTATTTCTGCAAGGGGAATTTTTGACTCCTGAATTTTTTTGTCTGTGGCTATTATTCTTGTCTTAATTTTTTTTTGTTTTCTTGTCTTATCATACCATTTAAAATAAAACTGGAGAATTTCATATGCTTTTGGGGAAGCACCCAGAATCAGGATTTCTTTTGAAGATAGCTGATCTTCAAAAATTGTTTTAAGTCCTTCTTTTCCCTTGTAAAAGTTAGTTTCTTCTTTTTCTTTTTTGGAAGAGTATCTTTGTTCAAGGCTTTGAACAAAAGGGGCAATAATGTTTTTCTTTTCCTGAATTATTTCCATTAGTCTTTGAGGATTTGAAGCTGAAAAAAGTTTTCGATTATTTTTTTTAATATACCCTATTAATCCTTTTTGAATAAGCATTTCTATTGTATCATAGACTGTTCTTCTATGAAGTCCTGTTTTTCTTGCTACTTCTCCTGCAAGACTTGGACCTAAGTCTATTAATGCCAAATATATCTTTGATTCGTTCTCTGTCAAGCCAGCCTGTTTTAATTCCTGCATTGTTTAGTTCATAAAAATTTATTTGAGTGATTAAGATTTTGATAATTATAAGAATATGAGGGAGATGGGACCATTTTATATTTTAAATTAAATTGCTGATTTAGAGTATTTGCGGAAGTAACTTTCTCCCTCTTATTATTAATGGTTTAGGGGTTTATATATTTTTCTATTGTGGTGATAACTATCACCACTTAAAGTTAAATTATCTTTTTTATTATCTTTTTTATGGCAGAAAAAAAACAATTTTTCAAAGAAGACACTAAGTCTGAGATTTTCGGAAAAAACTATGTTGATTCTTTAGAACTCGGCGGACTTGAAGTTGTTGGGTCTTTAAATAATGATGAATATACTATAGTTCGGGAATTTGTTCCAAGGGGCTATGAATCTGCCAGAAAGTTTATGAAACATGGGGCTGAGGTAAAACCTAGAAGAGTTTATAGCATTGAACAAGCAGTTCTTCTTGGAAAAACTCCTGTTCAGTCCAGGGAATTGGCTTTTAATTCTATTACAGGCATTAATTATTGTGGTTATAGTTTTGTTCCACTTGGAAATGATTCTAGAAAGAGAAAAGTAAGCTTGATTGAATGTTTAGAGGGTGCAAGATTATTTGCTTATTCTTATCAAAGCGGTACTGGAATAAAAGTCAAACCTTATGCTGATTCAAAAAGAGTTAGAATTGATGGTGCTGAAGTTGTTGTCGAAGTTCCTTCAAGAACAAAAGATGAAAGAAGAATGAAATTTAAACTTACTTCTGTTCCTTTTGTAGACTCAAGGGAAAAATATGCTGTTTCCTTAAATATTGGCAGTGATCATTCTTGTCCTTCCAAGAGATTTAATATAAGGTATCGATATAGCGATGACAAAGAAAGTTCAGGAGTGGTTAATATATGTGCTCATGAAATTGCAGGTTATTTGCAACTTGTTTCGTATGCAATGCAGGAACATAAGAATTTAATTCCATTGCAAATGTCTCAGTTTGCCATTCCTAGCCAGGAAACTGTTGATTATTACTTAAAGTGGTGCAATAATGTTCTTGTCAAAGATGAGGTTCTTGAAAGCAAGGATAAACTCAGAAAACCTAATCGTGCTGAAAAAGAAATTGCACTTTGGGCACTTGTTAAAGCACTGGGTCATGACAGGACATTTTATGCTGATAGAAGTATAGATGGAAATATTAAAGATTATGATTGGGGAAAATAAAGAAAAATAGACTTGTAAAAAGATTTTTATAGAACTGGTTATTTTTAATAGGATGATTAAGTTTTGGAGAAGGCGAGCTTTTAGTAGGGTCTTAAAACTCGAAAAGGAATTTCAAGACAGAAGTGATTTAACCCTTAATCAATTACAGGATTTTCAAAGAAGAGCTTATGATTTTTCTGAGGATTATCTTTATGAGCAAAGAATTTTAATGAGGGATTTGATTGGGGAGGCAAGGGGCCTTAGTCATAAATATCTGGAATATTTTACTGGAAAAAGGGAAGATCATCCTAATTATTGTCAATTGCAGCAAGCATTGCATAATTTTTTTTATTTAATTGATGAAGAAATAAAAAGAAGAGACAGTTATAATGCGCCCATAGGGATTTAGTTTAATTTTAAAAAGTTCTATTTTATACAAGTTTTAAAGTAAGCCCAATGCCATAAGATATGAAATATTGAAATAATTACCATTACAATTCCGGTTTCAACATGCCAGAATAATAAATTAAACGGCCAAGTGATATTTATATTATATTGAATTTTTATTACAAGAAATAAACCTGATATACCTACTCCTAAAAAGGTTATAAATAGCAACAAATTCCATATTTTCTTATGTGTAATCATTAAAATTTTTTGTTTTTTTGATAAAAAATAAGAAATTAAATAGATGACTATTAAACTTGGTAAGATCCACAAAAGATAATATTGTTTTCCATTCGGACTAATAGCAAAGTTTTTAGATTCTAATTCCTCGGAATTAGCATCTTGTATTATCTGATTTTCTGAGTGATCACAGATTTGGTTATTATTTGCATCTGTGTATAATCCACAATTCCCAGGGTATGTATCATTAATTAGTCCTATTGGACAATCTAGAGAGGATATAAATGGAATTATTCCAAGAAGTAATAAAAGTAAGATTAGTTTTTTCATTATTAATAATGGCTAAATTCTTGTTTATATATTTATTTAAAGTTTTATCATAAATGTTAGTTGATTTAGATCAGTTGCCTCTTCTATTATCTTTAATGAGTGTCTAATCATCCTGGTTGTTAATTTGTCTTTTGTTAATTCAAGGGATTCTTCTCTTAGTTTATCCCTTAAATTTGCAAGTTCTTCTGCCTTTTTTATATTAAATTGATAATAAAATTCAAATGATTTTCCAAGGCCGTTAAAACAATCTTCTATGAATTTTTTAAGTTCTTTTGATTTTTTCACTTTGTATTTTATGTTTGTTCTCCAAAGCCTTTGTATTTCATCTCCTATTTTTTCCAGACTAAATGCATATGTAAAAAGAGCTCTTCCATCTACCATGTCTTTATATGACATTTTGTTTATTGCCCGTTCTAAAAAGTAACAGAATTTGTTTATTTCATTGTCTCTTGAAACTAAGTTATCTAAGGTTTCTTTTTCTTCACCAAAGATATCATTAATTGCAGACTCATAAAACGAGAGAATCATCTGAAATACTCTTTTGAATATTTCATCTAGTTCATTATAATTTGTTCCTCCAATATCTTTTATTACAAATTTATTATCTTTTTGAGAGATTAATGCAAAACCTATTGTGGAGTTTAATGATTTTATTATTTCTGAAGCGATATTCTTATCTGATTCTATTTCAATTTCATCAATTCCTTTTGCATATAATGAAGTTATTATCCTTGAAATATTCCTTCCCTTTTGTTCTTCTAGTTTTATTTTTATTTTTTTGTGTTCAATTTGTCCTTGGTTTGTTATAATTAAAGAACGATCAGAAATAGTCAAGTCTATTTCAGGATTGTTTTCAATATTGTTTTTTCTTACCCATTCAATTGGAAGGGTGATTGTGTATGCCTGGCCTGCTTGTTTTATTACTTTACGTTTCATTCTTTGTTACGCTATTTATATTATTTATATAAATAATATAGGAAATATATAAATGTTTTTATTGCTCTATAGATGTATGAAACAAGAAAAAACAAGATATATTGATCTTCACTCTCATACAAATTATTCTGATGGGCTTTATACAACTCCCCGACAAAATGTTATGCTCGCAGCTTTAAATGGACTAGATGTTTTTGCAGTAACTGACCATGATACTACTCTTGGATATTATGAAGCTAAATCTGAAGCTATGAATGTAGGCATAACTCTTCTTCCAGGGGTAGAAATTACAACTCCAAGGTATCATTTACTTTCTTTAAACTTTGATCCTGAAAATAGGCCTCTTTTGGATTTTTTACAGAGTTCAAAAGATATTCAAAGAGATAGATGCAAGAGCCGAGTAAATGCTTTGAGAGCATATGGATATGATTTAACTTTTAATGAAATCACTGATGCTTTTCCTGATTCAAGGCTTGCAAAATATAATATTTTTGCTGCTATGTTTATGAATTCCAAATGTCGTGATAGAATGGAAAATGATTATCCTGGACTTTTACCTCTTCAAAGATTTAGAAAACTTTTTTCAAAAGAGGGTCCTATGGGTCACCTTCCTGATGACGGTGTTTCTGAAACTGAAGCTATTAATTATGTTCATAATGCAGGAGGAATAATTGGTATTGCCCATCCCCCAAGAGATATTGAGTATATGGATGAAATGAACGCGCTTCTTAAACTAGGAATTGATTTTGTCGAAGTCCAACCTCATTTTAGGGGAAGAGAGTACAAAAAATATAAGACAGAAGACTTTGAAAAATTTGCAAGGGAAAATAATCTGCCTCTTAGTTATGGTTCAGATTATCATGGATCTACTTTTGATAGAGTTATACTTGGAAGAGAAGAAAATGTGCTTAATTCTGATTTAGAAGAACTTCTTAATTTGGGATATGTTAAAATTCCTAAGTTTAGGCCTGAAAATGTTTGTTGTTTTTATTAATTACAAAATTTCGCCAAAGCCGATAAGTCTCCAGTGAGAATTTATATTTCTTGCAAGTCCAACTGTATCTCCTTTTATTGGAACTATTGGTATTTTTAAAGAAAATTCAATTTCATTATTTTTTATTTTTTGAACTTTTCCAACTGTAGTAGTTGTATTAATTGAAAGCATTATCATTTCTGTTGGTTTTAGATCTTCTGTCTTTACTTTTTCAGACATACCCATAACTTCTGGAAATAAGCTGTATTTTATTTTTATTTTTTCACTTATTTCTGGAAGTGTGTTTGGAAGTGAAGCAATACATCCAGATAATGAATCGGTTTTTGTTAGAATGTTGTCAAGTTCAGTTTCAAAAGCAAGACTTCCTCCAGGAGTTGCTTTTTCAATTGCATAATTTCCCCTATAGATAGATACTATTTTTGTTTTTATTGTTTTATATATGAGTTGGTTTGCCTGTTTTTCACTTATTCCAGGTTTTATTTCAATTTCATCTCCAATTTGGAGTGTTCCTTTTTTAAGTATTCCAGCTATAACTCCTCCATGAAGTGCGGTAATTTTTGTTCCAGGTCTATTAATATCAAAACTTCTTGCAATTATAAATTCAGGTTTTGAACTTGTGTCTCTTAATGGGACTTCAACTTCCATTAAAAAATCATTTATTTTTTCTATGTTTATTTCTTGTTGAGCTGAAATTGGGATTATTGGTGCATTTTCTGCTATTGTTCCTTTGACAAATTGTTTGATAGTTTTATAGGATTCTAATGCTTGTTCTTTTGTAATTAGGTCTATTTTATTTTGTACAATTAATATTTTACTTATGTTTTTTGCTTGAAGTGCAACTAAATGTTCTTTTGTTTGAGGTTTTATTCCTTCGTTTGCAGCAATCACTAAGATCGCAGCATCTATTAATGCTGCACCTGAAAGCATTGTTGCCATTAACATTTCATGGCCTGGGCAGTCAATAAAACTAATATATCTTTTTTTATTGTTTTTTTCTATAATCTTATCAGCATAGCCAAGTTTTATGGTAATTCCTCGTTTTAATTCTTCTGAATGAGTATCTGAAAACTTCCCAGTAAGTTTTGCAAGTAATGTGGTTTTTCCATGATCAATGTGACCAACTACTCCAACATTAAGCATTTCTATTGTACTTAGGTCTGTTTTTTCTTTTAAATCTGTTTTAACCATAATAATAAAGAAATAAGAAAGGGTTTAAAAATCTATATGATATTTTAGATTTTTCATATTTATATAACATTTATAAATTAGTTTGATTTGATGTCTTTATGATAAATCTATTTGCTTGGGCTTTTAATTTGTTTGATTTTGTTATGCATATTGATAAGTATCTTGGGATTATCATTACTAATTTTGGTTATTTATCTTATGCTATTTTGTTTTTAATTATCTTTTTGGAAACCGGACTTGTTCTTACTCCTTTTCTTCCTGGAGATTCACTGATTTTTATATCTGGAGCTTTTGCAGGAAAAGGTGATTTTAATTTATTTTTCTTATGGATAATGTTTTCTCTAGCTGCAATTCTTGGAGATAGTCTTAATTATTGGATTGGTAATTATTTTGGAGCAAACTTATTTTCCAAGTCTAGATTTTTTAAAAAAGAATATTTAGATAAAACTAAAGAGTTTTATGTAAATCATGGTGGAAAAACAATAATTCTTGCGAGATTTATTCCTATTGTAAGAACTTTTGCTCCTTTTGTTGCTGGAATTGGAAAAATGGATTATAAAAATTTTTTAATGTATAATTTGATTGGAG
This sequence comes from Candidatus Pacearchaeota archaeon, assembly GCA_041656875.1. GTDB lineage: Archaea > Nanobdellota > Nanobdellia > Pacearchaeales > GW2011-AR1 > ARS1285. The sequence continues at coordinate 6,486 of JBBACR010000008.1, read as the reverse complement.
GTCTTGTTTGGGTTAGTTTATTTTTGCTTACTGGTTATTATTTTGGTAAAATTCCCTGGGTAGAAGAAAATCTTTCATTAATTATTATTGCAATCATCTTTTTATCAGTTATTCCAGTAGTTATAGAGTATTTAAGAAGTAAAAAAAGAAAATAGTTCATTCTTTAAAAAGAGATAGGTTTTTATACTTGAGATTACTAGTAAATTAAGAGTTCTGAAATTAATTTTAATTAAATAAGGATTTAAGTTGAATATGCAAAAACAGATAACCAAACCAATTTACGCCCAGTGTCGTATTTGTTTTAAAAAATATGATATGATTGAATGGGGAGTTAGTTGCCCTAGTTGCAGTAAAGCTGGTAATAAAACTAAAAAACGATAATAGAAATTTTCTTTAATAATCTAAATAGGAGACTATTTTATGAATACACCTCTATATGAATACTGGGTTAGAAGATCTTTAATTAATGCTAATCGTAGGGATAGAAGAAATGCCGGAAATTTGACTGCTTCTGAAATTCGTGCAAAATTACTCGAACAAATGTGTAGTGTTGCTAAAGGGGGCTTAGATATTGATGCAGAGTTAAAATTAAGATATATTCCTGTTAATGAAAAATGGAATAGCTTTAATCCTGGAATTTTTGAAATGAGTGCTTTTCGAGAAATAATTGATAGAAATCTTTTTGGTATTTTAAAAGATAAGACTCTTAAAGATAACAATTATATTCGAACTCTTGCAATTGTTTTTATGAAAGAGTATTATGATACTTTTGATCCATGTAAGGTAGCTGGTTAAGATTGGAATTATTATCTTTTTTTGAAAGATATTTCTGAATAATTATATTTATTTAATAAATTTAAGAATATATTCTTTATTTTACAATAATCTATTTAATTAGGTAATGTATCACTAAATAATGGTAAGACAACCTTCCCCTCGAATTGGTTTAGTTGAAGCGAAAAGAGGATATGATAAAGCATCTAAAACCCTTAAAGCTGCTTATCACAGGGAAGTTTTGACTACTCTTTCTAGTGTTCTTGATTCTGGAGATTTGGCAAGACTTGAACAATATAAAATCCTTGCAGATTCTCTGTTAGTTAATCAAGATAATCCTCAATTTTTGGGTCAACTCGAGAAGTTAATATCAGGAAATTCTGGAGAACCTCAAGAGCCTCGGCAAGTTCAAGAAGAAAAACCAAAGAAAAAAGAATTTAAAAGAAGGTATTTTACAGTTGATGAAGCAATTGATTCAATGGCTGCTGCTGATAATGCAAAATGGGGTCATGAAAGAACAAGAGCTGCATATTATCAAAAATTAAAATATCTTGACCAAGTAAAGAAAGCTACAACAATTTATTCTGACAATCGATTATCTCGTATATGTATAGCTGATTTGAATGGCCTTATGCCTGAATTAACACAATATAGCCCAAGAAATTAAAGGCTTATTTAAGAAATTTTTTAGTATAAATCAATATTTGACGAATTAAATAAACTGGAACTATTCAGTTTTTTCTTCTTTTTTAGTTAATTCAGAGAATTTTTTTGTTCCTTCTTTTTTGACAATTGTATTAATTTGAATTGTTTTTACAGAGATTTCTTCTCCTCTAAGTGTTTTTTTAAGTCTTATTCCTTTTCTTGTGTCTTTCATTCCAAATCCTCTTGTTAGTAATTTTCTATGATAAATATTGCCTTCAAGACCTTGTTTACCTGGAATTCCTGAAAGATCACTTGTTCCTTTTATTTCAAGGATATATCCTTTAAGGTCTTCTGAAAGGTCACTTCCATCTATAGTTTCGCCAATCTTTTTACCTACTAGAACTTCATTTTCTGTTTCAAATTTGTAGGTTTTTCCTTTATCAGATATATTTATTTTAAATGCCATAAATATTGATAAGAAACTGGGTTTAAAAAGCTTACTTTTAGGTATTTAGTTAAGATTTATGAATTAAATCCCCCAAGCCGGATTTGTTTTTCTTTTTATTTCTGCTATTTTTTGGAGGGCAGCAATTTCTTCAGGAGTCAAAAGGTCTTTATTCTCCTTGAAATCTCTGAATTGGCCCTCAGACATATCTGAATATAAATAATCAGTTTCATTTAATTGCCTTTCAAAATTAACTCCTGGCAGGGACATTGCCACTTCCATCCCCTGAGTTGCTTCTTCAACTTGTTTTTTATTTTCCTGAATTCCTTTAATATGGGCAATTTGTTCTCCTTGTTCATTCATTAGTGGAAGACTATGTTTTATTTTTCCTGCTTCTACTGCTACTCCAAAAACAGCTGGATTAGAGTTCCTAAAAATAAATTGTTTTAAGATTTTTATTTTTGCCACTGTTGCTAGCTGCATTATTCTTTCTCTTTTTATTTCATTCCTTTTCTCTTTTTGTACTTTTAATACCTCTTCTATTAATTTATAGATTATTTCATTTTTTAAAATTGTTATTTTTCCTTTTTCCATTTCTTTTACATCTTCGTCCTCATCAGTATTAAATCCAAGAATTATTGCATTCTCAGGGTCTGTTTTAAGATTTGCTTGAGCAGAGATTATATCTCTTTTGTTTATTTTTCCAATTCCAGAACTAATTATTTCTATATTTTCCTGTTTTAATAAGGAAGTAAGTGCTTCCAGACTACCCAAAGAATCTGCTTTTATTATAATTCCTTTTTCATCAGTATGCAGTTTGTCCCCTATTTCTTTTTTAAATTCTTTTTTTATTTGTTCAATATTATTTTTGAAAACTACAAACGGCATTCCAGGAAGAATGCCCTCTGAATTAATTAATTGAAGTCTGATTCCATTTGCTGCTGTTGATTTATTTACTGGTTTAAATTTTTTTGAAACCGGAAGAATTTCTTCGAGAACTCTAATTTTACTTAGGACTGGTTCATTAAAACTAGCTATGGCAATAGTATCCTGGGATGATAAAACCCCATCATAGAGTATTGCCTCTGAATATTGCATTGTTTTTTCCTTTTTTACTTCAAGAATAACTCCTTTTGCATTATCTCCAAGTTTTAAGCTTTCTTTTAGGAACTTTTGAGAAAGTCCACATAACATCAAGATTAATTCATTTATTCCTTCTCCAGATTTTGCTGAGCAAGGAACAAGAGCAAGTTGAGATGTAAAATCTGAAACTTCATAAAATGGTTTTGCATTGAATCCATGATGATAAAGAGCGCCAATAATGGTCAGTAACTTTTCCTGAAATTCCATTTGAGTATTTGTCCCTTGATTATCTAAATTTTCTTTTAAATCATCTGATACTTTTCTCCATCCGAAAATATTATCTATTTTGTTTAAAGCAATTATAAACGGAGTTTTATTTATTTTTAATAATTCAATCACTTCTGCTGTTTGAGGCATTATCCCTTCGTTAATATCCATTACTAGAATTGCAAGATCTGCTAGGGAACCTCCTCTTTTTCTTAAATGGGAGAAAGCTGCGTGGCCAGGAGTATCGATAAATAAAAATCCTGGAAAGTCCAGTTTAATATTTTTACCTTCAATTAAAGGGCATCTTTTTTTTATATTTTCAAGCGGGACTAGTGTAAAAGAAATTTTTTGAGTAATTCCTCCTGCTTCAGTTTCTGCAACACCTGTTTTTCTTATATTATCCAGTAAAGATGTTTTTCCATGGTCTACGTGACCTGCAACCGTAACTATTGGGTTTTTTATATTTGCCATGATTAGGTCAATATAATCTTGTTTAAAAATGTTAATATAAATATTTTTTAGTTAATCCTTAGGAAAAATTAGATTTTTCTTTTAAAATTTACAAACAGATTTGAATTCTTCGTAAGCTTTTTAAACCCTCATAATGGGATTATAATAATAAATTTATTTTATGTCAAATTGAAATTTTGATAATAAAAAATAAAAACTAACAATGGGATTTGAATATTTACCTAAACTTCAATCATTTTGCAGTACCCTTGGGGAGTCTGGAATTAATTGGATATCTACACTTGATATTATAGCTGCCGCTGCAGAAGAATCTGGAAGCAGAAATGTAATTCCTTTTAATTTTATAAGCGACATAAGGGGGATAAATTCATATGTTCGTGATATTTATTCTCAAGATTTAAAAAAGAAGCCTCGTTCTAGATTATTTAGTGATAGAATGGGTTTTGCGTATAATAGAAAAGATTATCCTAATTCTCGTGATGTTTCTTCTGCTCTTAATTCTGAATTTATAAGAAGAGTTGAGAATTCAAATCATAGACCTTCTTATCATCAAGTTGATTCTAGAATCATTGGAGAACTTGACAAACTTGCAGTACCTACAAGAGAACTAATTGTCCCTCTTGGAGTTGATTTTTGTGATAGATTTGCATGTGATAGGGCAGGTAAGTTACTTTATAGGTAAAAGATATTTATTTTTTTCTTAGTTCTTTATATGCTTCTATAAACTGATTTATTTTTGTTAAAGCATCATAAGCTAATTGAGTTTCCCCTTGATTTGTCTCTGCTAAAACTTCAAGTGTTGCCTTGTATCCTCTTGATTCATTTGCTTCTTCAAAAAATATATCTGCATTTCCATTGTAAAGCTTTTTTAACATTACTTTTAAACCCAGTTGTATACTTTTGCAGTCAGAACAGGTTAGTGCTCCTCTTCTTTTTTCATAAGTCAAGGTTAGTCCATTTATTTCGGGATTTACTATTAGTTTTGTTGACTTAAGTGCAGCTATAAACTGATCTTTTAAACTTTCGAGCTTTACTTCTAAGTTAGGGTCTTTGGTTTTCATTTTAATAAAATAGATTTAGAACTCTAGAATCCTATATTGAACTCTTGAACACTTAAGTAATTAAGCATCACAAGTATATAAAAGTTTTGTATTTAGAAATTTAATTTTAATAAAATTATTTTTTCTTTTCTTTTATCCAGCCTTTATTCGACGGGGTATGAGTCTCGACAAAGTCCATTGCTGAGGCTACATCCCAGTATACTGAGAGTCCTCTTCTTTCTCCACTTATCTTGTCCCTTAAATTTGTAGTTAAGTTTGATGCACCCATGCCAAGAGCTTTTGCTAATTCACTTGTTGAAATTATATCTTCTTCTTGCTTTTTTGCTTGAAGTATTCTTAATGCTTGCATTTTTCTTTCAGTTAAGTCTGATGATTCAAATTTTAATCTTTTTTTACCTGAAACAACTTGTTTTTTACCTTCAAGGTATTTTCTTACAGATTCATATTCTATTCCTTCTTCTGTTCCTGTAAAATATTTTTTAGCAAGATTCATTCTTACTCCTCTAGTTGTAAGTCCTGTGATTCTTGCTACTTCATCAATAGGTACTGCACTCTCTCCAAATTGTTCTAACATTTCTAGAGGTTTTATTCTTCCAGATTGTTCATATAATGTTCTTTCTGAATTTGATAAAAGATAGTCAATTACTCCAAACTCAACTTTAAGCACTCTATGTGTAAGTTTTGATTTATCAAAAGCTTTTGGTTGTAGTTCTTCAATTTTTTTTGTAAGGGCTATTTCTAGTCTTTCAGATTCAGTTGGATTTTTTGCTTTTATTGTGTATACTAAGAAGTCTTTATTTACATTAAGTTCAGTTGAAAATTCAAGATATCTTGTTGTGCCTATTGCTGCAGGGGTCGGATTAGGAGTTGTTCTTTCTTCAAATACTTTTTTTTCATCAAGAATTCCATCTACTTTTCCTTCAAGTTCTCTTGCAATTATTTTATTTTTTTTAACGCCACTTTTTACAGGAGTTAAAAGATAACATACTCCAGAACTATCAGTTGCCATATAAGAAAAAACATCTTGTTTATTCATCATTCCCGCATTTATTCCTCTGACTGCAGCTTTCATTTGGTCTCCGCCTATTTGACCAACTATGTCCACTAAATCAGGCATACTGTCTCTTTTTTTAACTCCTTTTAATACTTCGTGAATTTTCATAGCTGCATCAAGTGTTTCATCGTCTATTCCTAGTGATGCTAATTTGCTTCTTCCTTGAAGTATTTCATAGTCTGACTTTACTGATTCAAGAATAGAAACTGCAGCTTGGCTATAGAATCCCTGGTCTGCTACTTGTTTTAAATGAGCATATTTCTGATCAAGAGTCTTCATTTCTTCGCCTTTATCAAGTTCAAGGGCTCTTAATTTTTGTTCATAAGCATTTCTAATTGGTGATATAGTTATCATTATATAATGACAAAAAAAACTATATTTAAGCATTACCTTTTTGTATTATAGTATATTGTATTATATATAATACACTGTTATATTCTATATGAAAAAATATTTTAACTGAGGATATATAATCCATAATATTATATATGGATAAATTCTTTTATTTAAATAGTTATCATGCAAAAGAAAACATTTTCTGAAATAAATGAAAAATATGATTTGGAACTAGAAAGAATAGTTAAAACTATTTTAAAAGAAAAAGCAAAGAAAGTGCTTTTGCAGTTTCCAGAAGGCATGAAACCTTATTCTACAGTCATTTGTACTGAAATTGAAAATAAAACTCA
>JBBACR010000007.1:29907-47290 GCA_041656875.1 Candidatus Pacearchaeota archaeon | reverse complement strand
GGAGAACTTCACCCTGATGCAAAAGGAGCATATTTATCTGTTGGAGATAAAACACTTGCTATTGGAAAAAATACTGAAGGAAAGGGTCCAGAAGTAAAGTTTGAACCTGGAAACAGATTTCTTGATAAAATAACAACTGAACAAAATGTTGTTATGAGTGCTGGAAGAGATTCTAATAATAAGAATAATGCAGAAACAGGAACAATTAAAATAACAAACAGAGGAGAAAGTGCACCTGAAATTGTTATGGATAAAAGTTTTAGTGTTATAAATGGAAAGCTTCAAATGAAAACAGGTAAAAATGCAGAAGGAACAGAGGTTGTTCTTATTAGGATTGATGAAAGTGCTGGAAAGTCCTATGCTATGGAGATTTCAGATGAAAACAGATTTCTTGATGAAAAAGGAAATAAATACAAATATGTTCTTGATTCAAATAACAAAGTTGAACTTGCTAATGTTGAACGTGAACCTATTAAACTTAATACTGACCTTAAAGAACCTGGCAGAGAAACACTTGTTTCCTGGCCTCAACTTGAAAAAACTATTTTTAGGATTAATCAGGGCGGACAGGCAGAGAAACCTGAAGTAGTAAAACTAGTAGAAAACGAAAAACCGATTACAGATGATAATCAATTTCCTTTTGAAGTTCAAGCATCAATTAGGGCTAACGAAGTTATTAATCAATTTAGAAATGAGCAGGGTTTTCCAAATTTAAAATGGGATGAAAACTTGGCAAAAGATTCTTATGAGTGGAGTAAGCATATGGCTGAAACTCTTAATCGCCTTAAACATACAGACCTTAATGTAGCCGAGAATATAGCAATGTTTACTAGTAATAATCCGCTTTCTCCTACAGAGGTTGGTGCACATCTTGCTAATCAATGGATAACTAGCAAAACTGGGCATAGGGAGAATATTCTTAAGGCCAGACAGATTACTGGAATTGGAGTTTATGTTAAACGAAGTGCAATATATGGTTATGAATATTATGCAACAGAGAGATTTAAGTAAAAATATTTTTAAACTCAAATTAAACTTTTATCATTTCTATTTCTAGTTTCTTTTTAACAAGTTCAATAAATTTTTCTTCTTGGTCTTTATTTATTGTACAGCCTGCTGCTTTTTTATGTCCGCCAGATTCTCCACCAAGTAACAGAGTTATAGAATCCATAAGTTCTTTTAGGTTTCTACCAGAGCTCGAATTTCTTCCAACCATTCTGGTTGACACTTTTATTTTATCTTTATTATAAGCCATAGCTACTAGTATTGTCCCTTCTCTATATGCTGAAGAAAATGATAAAATACTAGTCAAGGTTCCAATTATGGTGTCTTTTATCTGGTCTTTTGCATTTATTATGACATATTCTCTTCCTTGTATTTTTTCATGTTTGTCAATATATCTTAATCCTGAAATAATATGTTGTCGATATTTTACATAAACCCTTTCTGCTTTTTTTCTTGCAGATAAATTTCCAAGACAAAGTAGTAATGCTACTTCTGAACGATCCATTCTACTACAAGCATTGATTATCGCAGAAAGTTCTCTTGCATCTTCAAGTTTGTTAAACATTTTAATTAAATATAAATTCCCAAGATATTCTGCAGAGTTTTCTCTTGAGCAAAGTCTTAACATTACTGAAGTTACTAAATTTTTCATTTCTTTTTCATCCAGTTCTATTAACGATTTAAATTTATTATTTATTTTTTCAATTCCAACTTCTTTTAGAAGTTCAAAAGTTCCTTTAGGATCCCCTGTAACTCCTGGTATGAATGGTCGAGGGCTATATTCAAGAGCTTTGTCTAGGGGCCTTGTTGAAGGATAAATTAAAAGACCGGTTCTTATTGTTACATCGGTTTCTTTTAGAATAACATTCCTAGTTTTATTAATATTTTTTTCCATAGTATCTCCAATCATTCCAATTACTGCTAGGTGAGAAAGATTCTTGTTGTTTTCAGAAATAGCTCTAGATACTAAATATGAAAGTTCTGCTCCACATAATTCTTCATATTCCTTAGCTAAATGAGGATTTAGAATTGTTACATTTGATGGAATAAGGTTTGCATCTATTTCATGATGGTCTATTATAAAAATCTGATTAGGTATTTTTCCTAGAGCTTCAAGACTTCCTGAACCTAAATCTAACATAAGAATTAGCTTATTTTTTGGAAACAAATCTATTTCTTCTTGACTTAATTGTTTTATTATTTTTAATGAAAATGGTTTATTTAATCTTTCAAGGGTTTTGGAAATTATTGCTGCAGAAGTAATTCCATCGCTGTCAAAATGGCTGACTAAATGAATTTTATTGCCCAAAGCTGGTAATAATTTTTTTGAAAATTCTATTGCATTATCTATCATTTTCACCTTCTTTTTTTAAGTCTATACTGAAATACTATTTCTTTTCTTGGTATTCTTTTCTTTTTTTGAGTTTTGCTCTAGTTATCATTAAAGATCTTCCTGCTTTTTTATCACCCTTATTCTTTGAAACATGGGAAATTATTTTTTCTAGTTTTTTCTGAAGATTTAAATTAGTTGGTTCCTCAAATTTTTCTTTTTCTTCTAAAACTTGCTTTATCTTGAATCCATATAGCTTTACCTTAGGTATTCCATATTGATCTCTTAAAGTTAATCCTATCTTCTCTGCAGTCAAGCCTTTATTTGCTAGTTTGATTATAATTGATTTTACTTCTTCTTCTGTATATTTTAACCAAAGAGGCTTTTCCATAGATTTTTCTGATTTTTTTGATTTTGCCATCCTAATTGTTATAAAAATTGGTATTTAAAGATTTGCATAGGAGTTTTTAGCTTATTTAATCACTAAATTATTCATGATTTTAAGGGTTATTCTCGCTATAAACTCCTTAAAATGGATATGTAACTTTAAAATATAAAACTAGCCCCACCAACTCGAAAAAGTACTTTCTTATTCTGTTTAGAATTTACTGAAAGTTCTTTATCTCGGGATTCGATACCCCAGGTTCTCATCATTGAAGGTTAATAAGTTATATAAAAACTAGCCCCACCAACTCGAAAAAGTACTTTCTTATTTTTTTAGATACTAAAAGTCCTTTCTCTCGGGATTCGACACCTACGGTTCGAATTCCTGAAAATAAATTAAACCTAAAAATCATAAATGATTTTTAGATTAAAAAACTAGCCCCACCAACTCGAAAAAGTACTTTCTTATTTTTTTAGATACTAAAAGTCCTTTCTCTCGGGATTCGACACCTACGGTTCGAATTCCTGAAAATAAATTAAACCTAAAAATCATAAATGATTTTTAGATTAAAAAACTAGCCCCACCAGGATTCGAACCTGGGTCCCAGGCTCCAAAGGCCCGTATACTTGACCACTGTACTATGGGGCTATATCCCAGAAATTAGAGATAATTTTCCTTTATAAGAGTTTTGATATTACTTTTAAAATTAATATTTGTCTTTATATCTTCCTCTAGATTCAATAACCTTTATTCTTTGTATAATCTCCTTATATTTTTCTGGCTTATAGTTGTCTAGGATGGTTTTGACACATTCTTGCCAGATTGTAAAATGCTTTGCTTCTAGTGCTTGTTCTAAAAGGTGTAAATCTACTGCTTTGTCTTCTATTTTTTGAGAATGAAATGCAAGTCCAAAATCAATAAAATAAACTTTATTAAAATCAATAAAATCTTCACTCTGTTCAGATTTTTTTGAGGACGACTTTTTTCTATCTTTACTGCCCTCTACATAGATCATATTTGAGGTTGTTAGGTCTCCATGAATTATTCCTTGATTATGCATTTTAGTTATATTTTCTCCAATTAATTTGCATATTTTTTTATAGTCTAAACCTTCAAGAGAACTTGAGAGTTTTTTTCCAGAGATAAATTCCATTTCAATTATTTGTTTTTCATCAGTTTTTAGTATTTTTGGAACAGGAATAACTGAAAAAAGTTTTGTTATTATCTTTGCTTCTGATTTTGTTCTTGATTTTCTAAGTCTTTCATCAATAATTGATATTCTGTATGATTTTTTTAGCCTGTTTTTTATTATTTTATTAGAGTCTAGACTTATTATTGCTTCTGCTCCTTGAGCAAGGATTTTATTTTTTACCATATGATTAAATAGAATTATCTAATTTATAAATCTAAATAAAAGAGAATTATCCTGTACTTTTTAGGTTTAATGATTTCCAATAAAAATAACCCAGTAACATTGATAATAATGTGGTTGATATTAGTGTTATAATTAAAAATCCAGTATGGGATTCAAAATAAGCATTAGACAACGCAGGAATACCAAATATTGCTCCTACTGTTCCTGGAACGTTTACAACAATACTTACAATGGTTAAAAAAGTCATTATTACAGTTAATTTTTTCATGGTATCATTTAATTCTCTGTTTGAACGCATTTCAGATTTTGTTCTAAGTGAAGCAATTCTATAAACATGGCTTCTACACCTGTCAAGCCAATATCTTGATTCTGTTGTAAATAGTTCATATTCAAAATCAATTAACTCGGGGTCAAAACATTTTATTTCAGCTTCTTTTAATTCGATAATTATTTGAAAAAGACATTCAATTCTATCTGTTAATTTCCTTAGGTCTCTTCCTGTTTCTTCAATAGAATCAAGTACAGGATCTAGGTCAAGTTGGTTCATTATATCTCTAATTCTAATAAACTCTGAAGAATAATTTTTTAGTATGGTTTTTAACATTAAAAATATATTTATTGTGCTTTCTCCATTCTTTTTTTGAATTAGTTTTTCAAATTTTTTTTCAGTCTTAGTAGGTTTGAGTGAACTGTAAACTAATATAGTTTTACCGGCTACAATTATAATACTTTCACTATTTTCTTTTCCATAGGATGGAACATTAATTATTGTGAAATCATCATAACTGTCTATAAATGGAAGGTCAATTTTTATTATATCATTTAATTCCAGTTCTAAATCGAGCTTTTTTATCTCTTTTTTTAATTCATCTAAGTTTTGTATGAAACTTATCATACAGATAGAATTTTTTTAGAGTTATATAAATTTAGTTGTCTTCTAATCATTAGAATGGTTTAGATTATTAGAACTTCATTTTTTTCCCAAATTTTTTTGCAATTTTCATCATTTGTTTTTGATTAAGTCCTTGAGCAGGGTCAAAGTTATCAAGGTCTCCTGAGCCACCTGCTAATTCTTTAAGGAGTTTGTATTGTTTTAACATCTGACGAATGTCTGAAGTTGTTGTTCCGCTTCCTTTTGCAATTCTTCCTAGCCTGGTTGTTTGTTTTTCAATTATTTCAGGATTATTTACTTCTTCTTCAGTCATACTATCTATTGCATGTTGCCATTTCTTGACTTTTCCTTCCTGGGCTCCTAACATTTCTTCAGGTATTTTTGCTTTTCCCATGCCTGGAATCATTTCCATTATTTTACTAAAACTGCCAACATTTCCCATTTGTTTTAATTGTTCTTGAAAATCCCTTAAATTAAATTCTCCTTTTTTTAATCTCTCACTTGTCTTTTTTTGAGAACCTTCATCAATTGCACTCTGAACACGTTCAAGTAGTCCTTCTAAATCTCCGAGTCCCAGGAGCCTTGAAATAAATGCTTCTGGATTAAATGTTTCAAAATCATTTGCTTTTTCACCGGTTCCGATAAAAAATACAGGCGCTTTTGTTTCATTGCATGCAGTAAGTGCTCCTCCTGCCTTTGCAGTTGAATCCATCCTAGTAATTATTACTCCATTAATGTTACAAGCTTTTTGAAATTCTGCTGCCTGATTTTTTGCTGCCTGGCCAATATCTGCCTGAATTGTCAAAATGATATAATTAGGTTTTATTTCTTTTTCAAGGGCTGAAATTTCTTCAATTAACTCTTTATCTAGAGAGTGTCTTCCAGCTGTATCAATTATTACTAAGTCAAATTTTTCAAGTTCTGGTTTTAATTTTTTATAAGTCTTAATTGGATTTTTTTCATCTTTTTCAAAAAATACTGGTATTTTAATTTGTTTTCCAAGCTGTTCTAGTTGTTCTCTTGCAGCAGGCCTGTATACATCAAGACCTAACATTGCAACTTTAAATCCCCTTTTAGAGTAATATGCAGCTAGTTTTGAAGAAGTTGTTGTTTTTCCTGCCCCATATAGTCCCAGTAGCATTATTTTGCTATTTTTTCCTTTTTCTATTTTTAATTCATGCTTTTCTCTTCCTAAAAGATTAAGAATTTCATCATGAAGTATTTTGGTAAGGTGTTCTTTTTTTTCAATTCCTTTTATTTTTTCGTCTTCTGCTTCTTTTTTTATCCTGTCCCCTATTTCTTTTACAAGTCTGACATTTACATCTGCTTGAATTAGAGCTCTTTGCAGGTCTTTAACAATAAGTTCAATTGTTTTTTTATCGATAAATATAGCTCCTGCTATTTTGTCAAATCCTTTTTTCAAAGCAGAGCCTAATGATTCTAACATGATTTATCTAAATATTCTAGGTTTAAGAATTTTGCCCTATAAAATTCTAACCAATTTCAAAACTAACCTCTTTGACTTCAAGTTTTTGAAGGTTATAAGAGTTTTCGATTTAGTGATAAAAAGCGATTATTAGGTTTTAAATTTGCCTTAATTTAAGTTAAAACAATAATCTTTATATAATCTTGATTGTATTCTAGTTTTATATTTAAAAAAGGGAAAAATTAGATGAATAAAAAATTATGTTCTGCAGGGTTTGTTTTAATCTTATTAGTTGGTCTTGTATCTGCTTCTAGTGTTGGTTATATTTATCGTTCTGAATCTAAAATTGACTTAAAAGTTGTTGAAGTTTTTAATGAGATGGGATTTAAAACTGATTTTATCAATGAAAAGACTTTAACTAATCTTTCGAATTATAATTTTATCTATGTCGGGGACGAGTATTTTACAAATGTTATTCCTACCTGGGAGTATAATAGTATAATTTCTAATTATCATTTGGGTAAAAAAAGTGGAATTACTGACAATGATGGGATTAGTCAACTTGCTTCAAAACATAATTTAAATGTTAATATTGATGGAAAACTTTTACCTGTTTATAATAAATTTGTTGATAGTAGGGGGATTGCAATATCTTATTATTACTTAAGTGATAATAACAAAGTTAGTGGATTTAAACGATATGCAGGAACAGACACTACTAGTTCGGGGAATCCCTTTGGGGATGTTATTTCATTTGGTGAAAAAGGTTTAACTCTTTCAAATGGAAAAATTTCAAAAGGTTATACTTGTTTTTTTGGAATTTTTGATTCAAAGTATTGGACAGAAGAAGCAAAAGATCTTTTAAAACAATGCATTACTTTTACAAATAAGCCTCTTGGGGGTGAAATTACTCTAAATGAGTCTAATGGAAATGAGTCTAATACTATAACTTGCAGTAAAAATTTTGATTGCGGAACTAATGTATTTTTTGGAAATCCTAGTTGTTCTTCAAATAATGTCTTTCAAAATTTTATTAATTTTACTTGTGTTAATTCTGGAACTCAAACAAGTTATTGTACTAATGAAACTAAACTTATATTTGTAGAATCCTGTGGTTTATGTCTTAGTGGTATCTGTCAAACTATTCAGTGTTTTAATAATTCTGATTGTAATGATGGAAATGTTTCTACTCATGATGTTTGTTTGAGTTCAGGCACAATTAATTCTGTTTGTTCGCATAATCTTCCTGGAAGAATTCAAATAGGCTCATTTTTTGGTGTTCCTTTGGAAACAAGTGTTCAATTAAACTTTTCAACTAGTCCTACTAATGACTCTGAAACTAAGGGTTATTGGTTAAGCATTAATAGAAATGAATGGTTGTGGACTACTGAAAGTAATTATACTTTTATTGGACTTTCTGCTTCAACTTCTTATACTTTTTATATTAAAGCCGAAGATAAATTAAATCAGACTTCGAGTGAACTTAATATTTCAGTTACAACTCTTGCTTTAAGTTCTTCTCCGGTTGTTTCTTCTGGTGGTGGGGGAAGTAGTGCAACTGGCGCTGGGGCTGGAAATGGACTTTGTATTACTCAATGGAATTGTAGTTCTTGGACTGAGTGTAAAAATTCTAAACAGACAAGAGTTTGTACTTATCCTGATTATTATTGCAATGCCACTGCTCCAAAACCAATTGAAAAGCAATCTTGTGTGGATATTAACCGAACTAGGGATTTAGTTATGGAGTCTGATGAAAAAAATGGTCCTATTAACAATACTCTTAACCGAGATGGATGGTCTTTTATAACTGGAGCAGTTATTGGAGCTATGGGTGAATATCCGTTTTGGATTTTAATTGTATTTTTAGTGCTAATTGTTATAGGTTATCTTTATTGGAAATTTAAAAAATAAATTAGTTAAATATTTTTGAAACATAATTTATCACTGGTATGTAAACCGGTTGATATGCTTGAAATCTTATAAGTCCTGCTACACATGCAGATGCTAGTAAATTTGAAGGCATAGACTCTCCAAAAAATCCTGTTGATTTAACGGGTTGATACAAAAATCTACTCAGAAATGCTTCTCCTATTATGGGAATTGGGCAAAGCATTCCAATTAGTCCTGATACTAGCTCAGTTTTAGATATTTTTTCTAATTTTTTATTTGCCATAAAAATCCTGAAGAATAGTTGTTTTTAAAATTTTTGGCAGATTATATTTGAGAAATAATTGATTTGTTTATTTGTTTTGCCATATTAATGTCTTTAATAACTGTTAATTTTATTTCTTGTTTTTTATTTACAATTTCAGATAATTTAACTAAATCTAGATCTTGCAATGTTTTATTTTTTTTAAAAAAGAGGTCTAACTCTTTAACTATTTCTTCAGGATATTGTGTCTGAACAACTAAATCTCCATAGGTTCCAACATAGTATGATTTGTCAAATGAAGAACTAGAAGGTTCTATGTGGGTCGTTATTCCGATTTTTTTATAAAATCTTACTATTTGTTTATCTAGGGGGCTATTTCCAGTTGTTAAAATATAAGATTTTATTCTTTTACCTTTTAATTGGTGCATGATTATTCTCTCTTCATCTGAATGTAATAATCCTTCCCATAAATGGGCTGCTTGATAACAATTATATGGATAGTCTTTTAGATTAAATTTTTTATACCATTCATCAATTAGTTGTTGCCAGAACTTCATCATATTATTCAGTGAGCTAAACGTAAACACTGTAACATTTCCCCCAATTGATTCAGTAGTTTTTTGGGATTCTTTTTTGTTTAATTTTAAATACAATTCATCAAGAACTGTTTTACTATTATTTACCCATTCTTTGTTAATTAAAAATGTATTTCCTTCTCGCAAGAGAATTCCTTCGCTTACTAGCAAAAGGGTTGCCTTTCTTACAGCTTGAAAAGTAACTGCTTTCCCATAACGTTTATGAATGAAATTTGTAAGAGAAATTAGTTTAAGAGGATATTCAGAGGTTAAAATGGAGAAAACTAGGTTTTTCACATTTTCTTTGTTTCCAAAAGGCAGACTAATCTCTATACTCATTTAACTTTAAGGTTTATTTTATTATTTAAACTTTTTGGTTTAATTATTATTTAACCAAACCTATACAATGCTTTTTATTCTCCGAGTATCATGAAACTTGTAATTATTACTGGTGTGACTGGGAAACTTGGGGCTGAATATCTTAAATTTTTTCAGTTTAAAAAAGAGTATAGCTGCTTTGTTTTAGCCAGGAATAAATCTGTTATTCTTAAAAATAACTCAGACTATCATTTTGTGGATTTACTTAAATTAGAAGAAGTAGAAAAAGTATTCTCTGATTTAAATACAAAATCCTATGGAGAAGTTATTTTTATTCATCCAATTGGGATGTTTAAATTTGAAAAACAAGGTATCCCATTATTAGATAAGGATCTGGATGGAATCGATGATGAGATATTTTCTTCCAATGTAATAACTTTTCTAAATGTTTTTAAAGTTCTTAAAGATAAAATGAATAAAGAAAGAAACTTTAAGACAAAACTTACTATTTTTGCATTTGGTTCAATTACTCATAATTATAACATTCCTTTTTGGCAGTCTTATACTAAATCTAAGCAATACTTAAAAAAAATTATAAAACAAAATATAAATGAAAAACTCTTTAAAATTAGATGCATTTTTGTAAATGTTAGTACTGTTGACACTGGAAATGAGAGGAATTTAAGACCTTATGCCGATAGGAGTTATTGGTTAACTCCTCCAGAGATAGTTAAAATTTCAATTAAATATCTTAAAGGAAATAATCCCTGGATGAAAATAAGCATATATAAAAATAATCCTAAATTTGACCCTACTTGGTATACTAATCACGAAAATGTTTTGAAAAGATGGCAAGAACAAATGGGATTATCTTAGGTGTTTATAGTCCTAAACTCTCAATGTAATAAAATCGCTTCGCGAGATAAATTTGTAACTTTTATCTAAAATGAATTTAGCTAAAAGTTATTTATAATCCCAGGCTCTCAATATAATCCTGCTTATTAAATAGTTTTAAATCTTTATAGGTTTGACCTGTTCCTAAATAGAAAATCGGCTTATGTGTTATTGCTGAAACCGAAATAATTGTTCCGCCTTTCTCATCAACATCTGCTTTACTTAAAATTGAACCATCAATATTTACTGATTCATGAAAAGATTTTGCTTGTTCTGTTGCATCATTTCCTGCAATTGATTCTGCAACAAATATTTTCAAATCTGGTTTAGTTACCCTTACTATTTTTTCCATTTCTGCAAGAAGATTTGTTTTTGTGTGCATTCTTCCAGCAGTATCAATTAATACCACGTCAATATTATGATTTTTTGCATATTTTATTGCATCAAATCCTACTGCTGAAGGGTCTGCTCCATATTCATGTTTTATTACAGGAATATCAAGTTTTTTTGCATGTTCTGATATTTGTTCAATAGAAGCTGCTCTAAAGGTATCTGCTGCAGCCAAGACAACTGAGATATTTTTCTGCTTTAATTGATAAGCAAGTTTTGCAATTGAAGTTGTTTTTCCTGTACCATTTATTCCAAAAAAGAGCATTACAAAAGGCTTGTCTTTTTTGAGTTTAATTGCATCTATGGGGTCATCAGGGTCAATTAATATTTCATTGAGTGTAGCCTTTAATTCTTTTTTTATTTCTTCTTCTAGTTCATCTCTTTTTATTTCTTTTCCAATTAGTTTTTTTGAAAGCTTTAATTTTATATCTTCTACTACTTCCATTGCAACATTGTTTTCAAGCAAAAGCATTTCTAATTCTTCAAACAATGATTCGAAATCTTCAGGAGTTATTTTATAATTAAAACTAGATTTTACTTTTTCAAAAAATGATTTTTTTTCTGCAACGGGTTCAGTTGCCAAAACTTCAGGAGGTTCTGGTTTTATTTTAGAGGTTATTTCTTCTTCTGGAAGGGTTGGTTCAATGGGGCCAGGAGCTTTTGTTAAGATTTGGGGCTCAGTTTTTATTTCTTCTTTTTTTCCAAAAATTCTTGCTAGAAGTCCTGGTTTTTTCTCTTCTACTTGTTTTGTTTCTTCTAGGTTTTCAGCAGGTTCTTCCAGGGCTTCCTTAGGAGTTATTCCTTCTTCTAATTCTTGAGGGAATTCTTTAGGAGTTATCTCTATTTTCGGTTCTACTATGATTTCTTCTGGGAGGGGGGGGCTAATTTCTTTTACTTCGGGCTTTATTTCTTCAGAAAGAATTGGTTCTATTTCTATAGCTGGTTCAGCTATTTTTTCTTGGGTTGGTAAGGGAGTATCTAATTTAGGCTTTGTTTTTTCTTTTTGTTTTTTAGAAGGTTTTTTGGGCTTAACTGGTTGAATAAGCTCATCTTCTTTTGAAGGTGAGGATTCAATATCTGCTACATTTTCAGGTATTTCTATTACTTCTGGAGATTTTTGTTGTGTTTCTTCTAGAGCTTCCTCTGGTTTTATTTTTTCCTTTGCTCCAGTTACCCATTCTTTGAGCTTGTCTTTTAAGAATCCAAACATGATTATATTAATAAAATGGGATTTATAAGGGTTTTTAAGGTAATATTTAAAAACTTGAGATTCATTATTTACTGATAAGGGGAGTTGATTATTGTAAAAATAAATGGCGATTGTTTTAAAATATGTTTCAGATGGAGAGGATTATCTTAATAATTTTTTAATTGATAAAATCCGTAAGCATAAGGGTAAAATCTGTTATATAACTCTTAATCAAAGTTGTGTTTCTTTAAAAAAAATTTTAACAGAGAAAGGAATAGATACTCAAAATATTTATTTTATTGATGGGGTAACTAAACTTTCAAAAGAACCTCCTAATAATGAAAAATGCAGGTTTGTTTTGCCTTATCAAATAAATGATATGGAAAGATATGCTCTTGAGTGCATAAAAGATGGTTGTAATCTTATAATTTTTGATTCACTTTCTAATTTAACTAATTATCAACAGTATATTCCTGCTGGAGCAGACATAATGACCAATTCTATTAATTTCTTGAATAACGAACTTGATAAAAACAAAGGAGAAGCCATATTTATTTGTAATCTTAGTGATAAAAATAATCTTTTAATAGAAGAGACAACTAAGATATTTAAAATCTGTAATTATGGTAAGGGAAATACTAGTTGTGAAGTTTAGAGTCTTGTTTTTTTAGTTATGTTCTTAATAAGTAATGCTTAAAAAGTCTTATAGCTTTTAAGTTAAAAGAAAAAGAGGTTAAAAAATGACAAAGAAATATCATATTTATGTTTTTAGACATGGTCAGACTTATTTTAACAAAAATAAAATGTTTACTGGTTGGATGAATAGTAAACTTACCCCCCTGGGAGTTAAACAAGCAAAAATTATTGGTAAGATTCTAAAAGACAAAAAATTTGATGTTGCTTTTGATAATGGATTGTCTAGGTCTAAAGACACTTTAAAACAAGTTTTAGTTTATCATCCTGAATGTAAAAAAGTAATTAGTGATAAAAGGATGATTGAAAGAAGTTATGGCAAACTAGAAGGGCTCAAACATGAAGAATTTATCAAGAAAATCGGGCATCAGGAATATGATTTACTTAAAGAAGGAGATGCAATAGAAGATCTTTCTTTAGAGGAGAGACAAAAAGTAGAGGAATTTTTAGGTGAAGAAGAGTTTAAACTAATTCATAGAGGCTATGATATTTCTCCGCCTGGTGGGGAATCTTTTGCAGATGTTGAGAAAAGGGTAACCAGCTTTATTAAGGACCTGAAGAAACTTGTAAAAAAAGAAAAAGTCAATGTAGCTATCTCTGCATCTGGAAATTCCATAAGATTATTTAGAAAAATTATGGAAAAAAAATCAAAAGAAGAGGTTGTTTTGTGGACTATTCCTTATGACAAGGTTTTTCATTATGTTTTAGAGGCATAATTCTATAATTATTTTATTTTAGAATGCAAATTTTTTCAGCACAACAAATCTTATAAATGATTTCTTATTTTTAGATAAACAGGTAAACTGCGTAAAATTGGTAGAATTGCTGATAATGATAACTTATAATGAAACAAACTTTCTTATACAAGAAAGTTTGAACAAAGAAATAACTTTTATGACAAAAGTTAAGTTAAACTTTATTTTCATTATGAATCAAGGAACAAAAATATGATAACCTATAATGAACTATATGATGCACTTAGAAAAGAAAGATATAGTGAACAACTTCAGCCAATTCCAAAGAATTTTATTAAAGATGTATCTGGTTATTTAAAGGATAAAAAGGAAATTGCAAACAAAAAAGATGATGATTTTTCAGACACTATAATGAAGACAAAAAAGCAGTTTGAAAATTCTATTGCGATATTTAAGGAATTGATGCTTAGAAGAAAAAAGAAAATACTTGAACTTGCTTTTGTTGCTGCTGAAACTGGAATTTCCAAAAGGGATTTTGAAAATATGCTTGCAGTTGAAAAAGAAGCATTTGAGGGAATAATGAAGTCTCTTGAAAAATCAGATAAAAAAGTAAATGAAATTTTGAAAGGGACTGATGCAGAAGAGGAAGTTAAGGCTAAAAATAAAATGATTGTTTTTATTGAAGATGCAGAGGAGTTTTTAGATTTGGAAGGGAATCAACTTGGACCCTTTAAAAAAGGAGATGTTGCAAATATTTCCGATGAAATTGCAAACATCTTAATTGTGGATAAGAAAGCAGAAGCTATTGAAGAGGAATAATTGACTATTAGTTTTCTCTCTCATAATCATCTAGATTCTGATTATAACCATTAAACCCGCACAGATAAGAATTATTATTTCTGTTGAACTTATTGAAATACCCTTTTTTTAGTTCCAACTACTCTTCTAGTGGTATTATTATTCATAAATAAAATTAAGATAGTTCCTAATGTAATCCAGATTGAATAGAAATATTTTTTGAAACTTCTATTTTTACAAATATAAGTTATTCGAACCGAGCAATTTGATAAGAATTTGGACTTGAGAATTAAAATAATATTTACTCTACAAATCTTATATAAAAAGCCTCCAGCCGGATTCGAACCGACGACCTACAGTTTACAAAACTGCCGCTCTACCAACTGAGCTATGGAGGCATAAAATTACTACAATATTGTCATTTAAAAGGGTTTTGCTGTAACCTAAATTATCTGTTTTAACTACCTATTTGTTAATTAAGGTTGATTTGAAAAGAAATTTATTTACCAAACCTGGTCTTCATCAACTCTTTTGTAATCGTGTAATTCATCTATAGAAAACCATAATTTTGTTTCGTAAGCTGCATCTTTTTCATCAGCTGATGCATGAATTATGTTTTTTACTGCAATTTCTTTTTCATCTGCATGACTATAACTTACATGGGAAAAATCCCCTCTTATTGTTCCTGGAAGAGCTGCTTTTGATTCTGTTGCACCTACTAATTTTCTTACATTTTCTATTGCATCTACCCCCTCTATAATCATTGCAACAACAGGGTAATTAGTTATAAATTCTAAAAGTCTTTTTCTTACTGCTTCCCCTCTCCTTTTTGCAATATCATCAGTATAATGTTTTTGTGCAAGATCCTCTGAAACTTTAGTTAATTTTAAAGCAACTATTTTTAACCCTCTTTGTTCAAATCTTTTTATTACTTCTCCAATTAACCCTCTTTGAACTCCGTCAGGTTTTATTAGAACTAGTGTTTGTTGAATCATTTTATTCTTTTTTTTCTTCAGTTTTCTTTTTTCTTGTTTTTTTAACTTTAACTGGTTCTGAAGGTTGAGCAAGTTCAGTTTCTGATGATTCAACTTCTACTGCCTTTTCTTGAGTTTGTTTTATTTCTTGTTCTGCTTTTTTTATCCTTTCTTGTTCTATCTCTTCAAGCTGGTCAATAAATTCTTCTTTTTTCTCTATCTTAGGTTTTTCTTTTATTTTTGGAACTTCTTCAGGTCTTAATTGTCTTACTTTTTCAAGTATTCTTATTTCACATAGTGAAAGTGGATAAGTTTTTTTCAAGTATAATGAAAGAGGTCTTTGCATTTTGTTTGATAAAATCTCATTGAATATTTCCCCATCTTTCTTTTCTGCAACATAATCCTCTACCCAGTTTTTACATTTATTTCTAAGTGTTTTTCTAACTGCCTTTGAAACTTTTTTTCTTGTTATTAAGAATGGCTTTATTTTTAATAGACTTTCTTGAGAAGGAACAAAAAAAGAATCTTCAACATAGCTTATTCTTTTTCTTATCATTCTTCTGATAAAATAGGGCATTAACTTCATTTTTTCAGGTTCTGCAATAAGCTTACCTTCTTCTAGTTTAACTTTAACAACGACTTCAACGCTTTTTCCTTTCAATTGTCTTGTTAAATCAAGTTTTATAGTTTTATTCTCTACATCTTTTGGAGAATTTGCAATTAACTCTATTTTTGATCTTGTTAATGGAATTTCTACATCTATGAATTTCCTTCTTTTGGTTATTACTTTTGTTTGTTTTTGTGCTGCCATTTTTATTCTAATATTATTTTACTTACTCTTCTTGATTGTTTTCCTAATTTTGATTTCTTACAATCCTTACAACTATAAATTATTACTCTTCTCATTGAAGTTTTAGTTTTTCTTTTCCAAGATTTAATTGCTTTTCTTGAATATTTTCCCTGATTTCCAAATCCTCTGTTTTTTCCTCTCTTTTTTACTCTTGATAGTGAACCTCTTGCCATTGTTCCTCTTTTAAATCCTGTACTTACTAAGTCTACTTTTTGGTCTGTTCTTTTTTTACAATATGGGCAAAATCTTTTTGTTGCCTTTGGTAATTTCATAGTGTTGTTGTTTTGAAATTCTCAAATCCATCCAAATCTTACGATTTGAAGTTTTTGGTAACTTCATTTTATTATTGATTAATTTTAATAAAACATTAGATTTAAATAGGTTTTTAAACTTTTGTATTGTATGGTGTCGCAGTTAAAAGAACAGAGAGTTTTATTTCCATCTGGAGAGCAGAGAAAGTTTTTAGATTTAGCAGTTCTTCAACTTAATTGTATTTCGGTTCGGGGAGTTTTACAATTTGGATTTAATATTAAATATAGCAGTCTAAAAAGTTATTATACTGAAAGGAGGCTTTTGCCCAGGTCTTTTTTTGAGAATCTTTGTCATATTGCTAAACTTGACAAAGGAAAATTAAACTTTAAATTTATTAATGGAAATTTTGGACAAGTAAGGGGTGGAAAGAAAAGCAGAAAGTAATGATGTTTACAATTATATTTATTCATATAAATCTTTATTAATTGTTTTTATCACGTTGTTTTTATGAATCATGCAGAAAAGTATGAACGCTTTAAGAATTTAAGAGTTGGAAGAACTATTGCTCTAGAAGGGTTAAGAATGAAATTTGATTGCATTAGGGATGGGTCTTTTTTAGAGCCTTGTATTCTTGATTTTAATCAAGGAAGAATATTTTCTCCAGATGAATTTTTTAATAATTCTGGCCCTACTAATCTTAACTGGGAAGATATTGCAGCCTTTAGTATATATTCTGGTGATGAGAATGTTTTTTATAAAAATATGGGGCAAGGATATTCAAATGGTTTTAATGGATTTTTTGCAAGTTTACTTGACAAACTGGTTTTAGATGGTAAAATGAGAAAAGATGAATTCCTTACACCAAGCGCAGGAGATTATCTTATTGATGGAAGAGGGATTTATGTTGAAAGATCTCCTATTGAAGGGGACTCAATGGGAAATCCCATGGTCAATGCTTATTATCCTAGAATAGAAATTGATGCAGTTGAGTATGCAAAGGCCTTTAATTTCGGATTTGTTACTATTTCAAGAACTGTTGGACATATTCCTTGTCAAGTAGCCAATAGTTTTTAATTTTAGATAAATTAAAATAACCTCTATTACTGATAATTTTATGGACCCATAGGCTAGTGGCAAACCATATCCTTGACGTGGATAGATCCCAAGTTCAATCCTTGGTGGGTCCATTT
>JBBACR010000007.1:0-29807 GCA_041656875.1 Candidatus Pacearchaeota archaeon | reverse complement strand
ATAGTTTTTAATTTTAGATAAATTAAAATAACCTCTATTACTGATAATTTTATGGACCCATAGGCTAGTGGCAAACCATATCCTTGACGTGGATAGATCCCAAGTTCAATCCTTGGTGGGTCCATTTTTAAAAAATAACTTCGCCACAATGTGGCCCGTTAGATAAGTTACTCAATTTAACAAGAGTGAATCTTGTTAAATTTGTTATTTTTTGGCAGGTCTATGTATTTTTAATACAATTATTTCTTAATTTTTTTTATTGTTTTAAGATGTTTATACTTACTAAGTTAGTAAGTTACTAATTAACTAAGAAAGATTTATATATGCGTTTTTACATTAAGTAGTTAGAAAAGAAAAAGAGAATTATGAAAAAATATTTACTTTTAATTGAAAATGAGGAATTATGGGAGAGTTTTAAAAAGGTTATAGACAAGGATATTAATAGTGAAATTATTTCATTAATAGAGAAGAAAATTAAAAAAGAGGGAAAAAATGACAAGTAACAATCAGATAAATAAAAAAGGGCAGGTTACAGTTTTTATTATACTTGCAATTATTATTGTTGCAGGAATAGCTGTGTATTTCTTGGTTCGAGGTAATGTTTTTGGACAGACTATGCCTAAGGAAATTGAACCTGTTTATAATTATTATTTATCTTGTATTCAAGATGAAACTCAGATGGGGGCTATGATTCTTGGACAAACTGCAGGTTATATTGAAAGGCCTAGTTTTTCTCCTGGAAGTGATTTTATGCCTTTCTCATCTCAGTTAAATTTTCTAGGTAATGGAATTCCTTATTGGTATTATGTTACTGGAAATGGTATTCTCAAGGAACAAGTTTCTACGAAAGATAATATGCAAGAACAGTTAAATGATTTTTTAGCCGAAAGAGTTTCTGAATGTGACTTTTCTAAATTTGAATCTCAAGGATTTAGGGTCGAACTTGGAAATGTGAACTCTATAACTACAACTATTCTTGATAACAAGATAACTGTTAAGGTTAATCAGGAAATAGCAATTAATTTTGAGAATTCTACTTGGAGGGGAACAACACATTCTAAAGAAGTTTCTTCTAACCTTGGAAAACTTTATAATCTTGCAAGAAAAATTTATGAAAAACAAAAAAAAGATATGTTCCTTGAAAATTATGGGGTTGATGTTTTAAGACTTTACACTCCTGTTGATGGAAATGAGATTACTTGCAGTCCTAAGGTCTGGATTACTAATGCAGTTAGAAGTGATTTGATAAATTCGCTTGAAGCAAATGTTGCAGCAATTAAAGTTAGTGGTAGTTATTATAAATTAAAACAAGAAGATCATAAATATTTTGTTCAGGATCTTGGGGAAGAGGTTGATGCAAATGTGAATTTTATGTATTCTAGATATTGGCCTATGAAAATGGAAGTTAATCCCTCTGAAGATGGAATGATGAGGGCTGACCCTGTTGGACTCGAAGAAGGACTTGGAATACTTGGATTTTGCTATGTTCCTTATCATTTTGTTTATGATGTTGCTTATCCAGTTTTAATACAGGTTTATTATGATAATGAAATGTTTCAACTTCCAGTTGTAGTTATTATTGATAAGAATAAACCTAGGCAAGGTTTGAATGGAAGTGCATATGCAAATGCTGTTCCGGAATTATGTCAAAATAAAAACACAAAAATAAATGTTTATAGTTATAATTCTGTACTTGAACCTATTGATGCAAATATAAAGTTTAAATGTTTCGATACAAGTTGTGATATTGGAAAAACAAGATTTGATAATAATACTGGAGAGTCTGTCTTATCTGCAAATTTCCCTCAATGTGTCAATGGATATTTAATTGCAAGTGCTACTGGATATAAAACCAAAAAGATGATAGTTTCTACTGTCAAAGAAAATAGCTTTAACATTGCTCTTGATAAATTGTATAAACTTAATTTTGCAATAGAAGATTTAGAAAGTTCTGATTATGCTATTGTTACATTTACAAAAAATAATACAGATGGTACAACTGATGCTATAACTGTTACTTATCCTGAACAAAATACAGTTGAATTAAGTGAAGGGCAATATGAAATTAAAGCTTATGTTTATTCTGATGCAAATATTAATTTGCAGGGTGAAACAAGTCAAAAATGTGTCAGTGTTCCGATCTCAGGTGTTGCGGGAATGTTTGGAGCTACTGAAGAAAAATGTTTTGATTTAGATATTCCTGATCAAGTAATCAGTTTTGGAGTTTCTGGAGGAGGAAAACAAAATTATTATATTGCTCAGTCTGAAATCGAGAACTCTAAAAAGATAATTATAACTCCTGATAAATTCAGTGTTCCAAGGAAGGCAGAAGATTTGCAAATTAATTATAATAAACTTGAAACTTCGGGGCTGGGCATTGTATTTGAATAAACATATAACTTGTAAAATGAAAAACCAAATAATAAAAGAAATGAAAATCTCAGGATTATTTGTAATTTTACTTATGAGTATCTGTCTTGCTTCGGCTCTGTCTGGAGATCTTTATTCTGGAAGCACTTCTGGATATAGCACATCTAGCACTAATTCAAATTTATATGCAAATTCTGCTTATGGGACTTCTAATTATAACACAAATCTTGGAAATTCTAATCTATATTCAAATTCTAATCTATATGGAAATTCAAATAATTATGGAAATGGTTATAGTAATTATAATCCAAATTATTATGGAACTTCTTATGCAGGTTATAGCAGTTATAATAATTATAATAATCTTAATACTAATTATGCTTCTAACTATAATTCAAACTCAAATCTTTATGGAACTTCAAGTTATAATAATTATAACAATGGAGTTTATACTGGTCAGTCAAGTAACTTTCTTGGTAGTGGAACTTATACTGGGAGTTCTATAAATACACAATATTATGATCCTAGTTATGGTGGAAATTATGATTATACTAATGCTGCAGTTTTCTGGCCTAAATTTAATTCTCAAGATTGTACTGCAAGACAAGATGTAATGATGCAAATAATGCCTGGGGGATGTAGTCCTGCAGTTGTAAGATCTGATTTACTTGAGGAACAAAATGTTCCTGTTTTTTGTAAGGTGATGTCTATACAGATAAATCCTTTAATTGATTTAACAAAAATAAGAAGTTTATCTTTTTCAGGAGAATATCCTAAAGGTATTTCAGGAGTTAGTTACTATCCTGCAAGGGCTGCTGTAAGAAAAAATACTGGAGCAATTAGTAATCCAACAAAGTCTCCTATTAATACTGATATGGGTTATTTAGTTGTTGTACTTTCTCAAACTGAAGCTGAGAGGGATATGCCTGAGTTTATTGAAGGAAATATTACTGCAACACTTAATTATGATAGTGCAGGAGCATATGGGGTTGGAACAACTAATTTTTATGCTTCTCAGATGAGTGACTCAGATTGGATTAATAACTATAAACAGTATGGTTTTTGGAATGGAAAAGCCTACATAAGGGCTGAATCTATTGAGGCTGGAATTGCAACAATTGGAGTTTATAAAGATGTTAATACCAAGGAGGCTACTATTACACTTAGGGCTGGGGAAACTTCTCGAGATATTTATTTAAATGGATATTATTGTGCAGCTGGAATGAATGTTCGGCTTGATAGTATAAATGCTCCTGTTGACAGTGCATTACTTCAATTAAATGACCAGCAAGTCTGGGTTGCAAAAGGAGATAGAATTTTAAATAATGCCTGTAGGGTTGTAGACATTCAATCTAGTGGCGGTGGAGGGAAAGTTACAATTAATTGTCCTGTTCAGAATGGAAATATTGTTTTAAGCCTTAATCCTGGAAAAGCCACTTTTACTTCTACGGATGGGCAAAAAGATTTAATTATTGGAGATAAAATCGATGCTGGTAAAAATGTTTATATTGCTTATTTAGGCCAGGATTTAAACAGCAAAAGATTCAGTGTTCTTATTAGAGATGATTTCTCAACAACAGTTAATGAATTTGCAGATAAAGGGATATACGAAGTTATTCAAAAAGTTGTTTCAAATAACAAGAAGAGTGTTTATGACCTTATGCCTTTGATTAAATCAGAAGTATTAAAACAATATAAATTAAAAATGGGGAAAATAGATCAGAGTTTAATAAACAAGAATGTTGAGGTTAGTGTTATTGTTGAAGGAAAAGAAGGATTTGGAGTTACTCTTGATAATGTACTTGTTGCACAGGATAAAAATTGGAACAGTCAGGAATTAAGTTCGCAAGATTTACTTGCACTTGAATATTATGAAAAGGCAATAAAAAACTATGATGATTTGTTTACTCTTTATCAGAATGAAAAATTGATTTCTACTGAAGATTCTTATGGGGCAATTGGACTTTATGAAGCTGCAAAACTTTCAAGAGTATTTGCAATGAATCAAAAAGCCCAGTCTTTCTATGATAGAATTTTGAGTGAGTATCCTAATTCAAATTTAGCTAGTTCAATAAAAAGTGAAAGAGACTTTATTACCAGATACGATACTACCAAATCAAAATCAACTATTAACCTTAATGGTGAACAATATACAATTGACCTCCTTGACATGAAAACTCCAAAGAAAAGTGATTCAAGTGCAGTTTTATTAATCGATGGAAAAGAAGAAACCCTTGGACTTAATGAGATAAAGACTCTTAATCGTGGAGAATATGTACAAACTATTCAATTGACTGGAATTGGCGATACTGCTATTTCTTTTAAATATGATAAATCTTCAAAGAATCAGACCACCCCTATTTCAAAGGTAGAAAAACTTGATACTTTTCAAGCTAGTCAAACTTCTCTTGATGGAATCAATGTTAAACTACTACATATTAATCTTAATAAACAAGTAAGATTGACTGTGATTCCAAAAAGTTTTGGTCCAAATGCACAATCTAATTTTAAGTTTAGGATTGGAATTGAAAAAAGAGCAATTCAACTTAGCACTAATCAGACTCAAGAGGTTATGGAGAGTTTACTTAAAAATATAGAACAATTAAATAAAATTGTTGAAAATCTTGGAAGAGTAATAAAAATAATGAAAGCTGGCTGCTTTGGAACTTCTGCTATTCTTAGCGCTAAAAATATGATTGCAGGAGCAAACGGAGAATCTATGGCAAGAAATCTTTTAATGACTGGAACTGGTGGTTGGAATGAAGCTTGTGAAAAACTTGTTAATGATAAACAATATGATACTTTACAGCAATGTTTACTTGCAAAGAATGCAGACATTGAAAATGATGTTAAAGTTTATTCAAGTCAAATTGAACAAACAAATAGCATTATGAAATCTATTCAGGATAAGTTTACTACTACTCGAACTGACATGCTTGATTTACAAGGGCAGGTAGATTCTAAAAAAGTTGACGGAGAGTTTAAAACTGCTTTTGATAACTTTTGCCAAACTCAAAGTGATCAAATAACACTTCCTGATAAGGATAAGACCAAGGTTTCTTTTAATGGTCCAACTGGAATATGCAGTTGGAATTCTACACTTACTCATGAGCAAAGAAGGGATATCTTGACTTTGTCTAATGCTAGAAAATCTGGAGGAAGTGAGGTGCTTAATTCAGTTATTAATAGTAAACTTGGGGAAGTGGTTTTGACTGCTAGAAATTATGAACTTGATAATGCAGCAAGAATAAAAGCAGAAGCAGATGCAAGTCAATATAATCTTGGACTTAAAACTTTAACTGTTGCTGGTGACACTTCTGTCTATGGAGATGTTAAAAGAATCACCAAAGGGGATTTGAGCAATAATGTTTATAAAAATAATTTCCAGGAAGGAACTAGTGTTGTAAGAGTGTTTATACCTGTAAGAAAGAACTTTGGAAGAATTGATTTTATTGCTAATTCTGAAGTTGCCGGAAAAGAAGTTATTGTTCAAGTTAAAGGTAATAATATAATGGCCTCAGGAGATTATAGTCCTAATGGAACAATTGTTCAAATTGATGGAAGGCCGGTTAGTCAAAATGCTTCTAAGTCTGTTAGAGATTACATGAGTCTTGCGGGTCTTGATAAAATCAAGCAGGTCGATTCTAAGGCTTATAATAATCCTATGGTGGATATTGAAAAATTAACTGTTAAATATTTTGAGAGAGCTCCTTATAAAGGACTTCCTGCTGAAGTTCCATTTGATGTTGCAACTGGATGGTATGTAGAACTTGAATACATACTTTCAGGGGTTGGAAAGCCTTATGATGACTCTGGAAAAGCTGTTAATTTCTATATTTGTAATGTAGGGCCAAATGGTTTAATCGAATTTAAGAAAAGTTCTGATGATATATGCAGATATTATAATGGAAATTCTAATGCAGATTTAGCATTCCCTGGAATGAGTATTTCGGAATCAAAGACATTGCTTATGAAAGGACAGCAGGCTATTAGTGATGCTGCTAAACAATATGGAAGCAAGAGAGTAACTATTAATGGAAGAAGTTTTACTTCTGGAACTTCTTTTGGAGGTTCTGACGGAAGATGTACTGATTTTATGAGTCCTGCTGATTGTACAATACTCTTTAATGTTTGTGACCCAGTTATTTGTCCTGCATCAAGATGTGATTATGGTGGAAGGTATAGGGTTGATAATGTTATACAATCAGGAGTTATAGGTAGCTTATTATTGTGTCTTCCTAATGCAAAAGAAGGAGTTGCAATACCCGTATGCCTTACAGGAGTTAATGCAGGACTTGAAGGATATATTAGTATTTTAAATTCAACTTACCAATGTTTAAATGAAAGTCTTACTACTGGAAAAAATATTGGAGTTTGTGATGAAATAAAAAGTATTTATCTTTGCGAATTCTTCTGGAAGCAAGCTGCGCCTCTTCTTAATGTGCTTGTTCCAAGAATGCTTGAAATGGCTGCAGGTCAAGGAGTAAGAGGTGGTGGAGAATATTTAACTGTTCAGAATGCATGGGATAATACTATGAATGCGGTTGATTATTTTAAAAATCAATATGCTGTTAATTCTATGAGTGCATTTAGTTCAAGGTCTTCTGAAGATGTTGGAACTGAAGTCTGCAAGAATTTTATTTCTGTTGCAGGCAATACAAATGGAACTAGTTGGTTTGACAGATTAATAGAACCTGACAGTCCTGTTCAATATAGTGCCTGGTTTAGCGAAGATGTTTTAAGCACAGCCACTGTTCCTGCGACTTCTCATTATAAAGTGTATTATCATATTTATTCTGGAAAAGATTTGGGCTCTTCTTATGTTGTTTATTTAAAGGATACAACTCAAACAAGTGGAGTTTATTCAACAGGCTCTTTAGTTGTTGCAAGAGGTTATATTGCAATTGGTTCTCAAGTAGATGAAGCTAAAGACTTTACAGCACCTTCTGGATATAAACAATTATGCGTAAGTGTAAATGGAAAAGATGATTGTGGGTTTGGAAAAGTTTCAACATCCTATATGCTTAATAGTTTGACTGATCAATATGCAGCAGACCAAGTGTCACAGACTCAGATTACAAGTTCAAGTCAGTGTGTTGCAGGAACTCCTTCATTGATTAGTTCAGTAAGTCCTAATCTTCAAGCAAATGTTGAATCAACAATAGACTCTGCTTTGTATAATCAGGGAATAATTAGAGTTTGTGCAACTGAAAATCCTGGTAAAAAATTACTTGCTAGTGGACAATATGACACAACAAATTCTACTTATGATCGATGGAAAGATGTTGGTTATTGCGATGATAGCACGCTTAGATGCTGGATTGATACCAATTCTGTAAAAAGTGTTATTAAAGATACACAACTTGAATCACAAGTTCTTCAAAATGTAGATTTGAGCAGAATTGGAGAGGAACAGTTATGGACCGAGGAAACTACTATCTCAGTATTAAATCAAGCTGAGAATGAAATTGATAAATTAGACATTAGTAAGAATGATAGCAGGGATTTAATTGAAAGTAAAATAAACGTTATACTCTATAATTTAGACAGACTTGCAATACTTGGAACTACTAATATTTACAAAGCAAGAGGATTATTACTTACTGCAAGAATGTATAAGAAGATTGCAGAAAGTTTGGTTTCAGATAAAATAATTATGGGGGATAATTATGGAGTTGTTACTCAAACTAGCAGTTCTTCAAATAATCTTATTGATAGTTCGCAGTCAACTGGTGCTTTAACGGATAATACTAATGCTAATACTGATACTGTTGGAACCCCTATTGCTACAACCACTCCTTTAGTCTGGAATGATGAAATGCTTAAAAAAGATGTTTTAATAAGAGTTGAATATTTGACATCAACTCATGCTTATAAGTTTAGTTCAACTGGATGGTTAACTGATGATTCTGGTTTTAATACAAGACTTTCATATATTGAAGGAATAAAAGCGATTATTGGTGCTATTAATTTTAAGGGAAATATTATTATTGGAACCAAGGTAATAACTGTAACCACTTTTAGTTCTACAGAAACTGTATCCACAGAGATATTTCAGCTTCTAAAAAATGGTTAGATAGATTTATTTTTAAAATCGACAGGCTTATAAATAAATACTAATTAATAATTCTATGATAAAAATTAATTATGGAAAAGGGAGTGAAAATTTAAAAGAGGATGAAAAAGATTTAGTTGTTAGTCTTTTTGAAGAGTATTTTGATAAACTTGAAAAACATTTTAAGAAGATAGATTTATTTGAAGTTCATTTAAAGTGCCATAAAAAAGAAGGAAATGTTACAAGATATCTTGTTGAAACCAGCATAGATTTTAATAATAGGAAATTTAATGCAGAAGTTGAAGATTATAAGCTTTCTGAGGCTGTTCATAAAAATATTAAAAAATTACAGAATGAAATTGAACATCAGCTTCATTTAAGTGATCAGAAAAGAAAATAATTATCTAGATATAAAATTGGTTTTTTAAAATTAATTATTGAAAATCTTGTTCTAAGAATATAAATGCGGGGAACAGGCTCAGAAAATTATTTATTTTCTGGGACTTCAACCTTCGTTTCACTCAGGTTAAAGTATTTGAAAAATCTTGTTCTAAGAATATAAATGCGGGGAACAGGCTCAGAAAATTATTTATTTT
Source organism: Candidatus Pacearchaeota archaeon (assembly GCA_041656875.1). Classification (GTDB taxonomy): domain Archaea; phylum Nanobdellota; class Nanobdellia; order Pacearchaeales; family GW2011-AR1; genus ARS1285. Next base: position 20,786 of record JBBACR010000007.1, on the reverse strand, counting down.
CTGGGACTTCAACCTTCGTTTCACTCAGGTTAAAGTATTTGAAAAATCTTGTTCTAAGAATATAAATGCGGGGAACAGGATTTGAACCTGTGTAGCACTAAGCAATACGCCCTAAACGTATCCCGTTTGACCGCTCCGGCATCCCCGCTTAATTAGACTAGAAATTCGGGTTATAAAAAGGTATTGATAATAAGAATTATTGTTCTTTTTCTTTCTTTTTTGCAGCTTTTGTTTCTGCTTCTTTTACTCTAAGTTTATCTTCTAGCCCTAATTTTTCTAAAAGTTCTTTATATCTGTTTCTTATTGTAACTTCAGTTATTCCTGCAACATCTGCAACTTCTCTTTGAGTTTTCTTTTCATTATTGAGTAATGCTGCAACATAGAGTCCAGCTGCTGCAATTCCTGCAGGACCTCTTCCACTAGTGAGCTCAGAATTTTCTGCTCTTTTTAATATTTTTAATGCTTCATTCTGTGTTTTTGGAGAAAGTTTTAGAACTGATGCAAATCTGTGAATATAATCTTTTGGACTTGAAGGAGTAACTTTAATCCCTAATTTTCTTATTATAAACCTATAAGTTCTTCCGATTTCTTTTCTTTCAACATCTGATGCTGCTGATATTTCATCTAGTGTTCTTGGGATATCATAAGAACGGCATGCAGCATAGATACAAGCAGCTATTACTGATTCCATAGATCTTCCTCTAACTAGTCCTCTTTGCAGAACAAACTGATATATTCTAGATGCTTCATCTTTTACAACTTCGGGTAAATTCAAGAAAGAAGCAACTCTTCTAAGTTCAGTCATTGCTAGTCTTAGATTTCTTTCAATAGAAGTTGAAACTCTTTCCTGCCATTTTTTAAGTCTTAAGAATTTTCTTGTTGCTCCTGCATCAAGCTTGTAAATATCAGAAATCTCCCCTACATTTGTTGTAAGCCCTTTATCGAACTTTTGCATTGAAAGTGGAGCTCCTCCTCTTCCTTTTTTGTCTCCAGATTCAAAACTTCCTTGAAGTTCCTGAGAAGAATCAACCATCTTTTCTTCGACAACAGTTCCACAGTCATTACAATAAACTTCGCCCCTTTGTTCATCCCAATTAAGATTAATTCCCCCGCATTCTGGACATCGTTTGACACTTGTACTCATATTGATTTCGAACCTGACCCTTTTATAAATATTTAGTAAGGTTTATAAATAGTAAATGTAAATTCGACTATATAAAGGTTATGGTTACTTATTTTTAGCGCTATTTAAGAATTATTCTTTAAGTAAAATTGCATTAATTTGACCTTCTTGGCCTGGTCTGTTTGTTATTTTTGCTTTTCCAAGGTCTGTTTCGATTATCGCGCCTTTTATTAGAATATTTTGCCTTGCAAGGAATTTGTTTGAGGGAGTTTCAATAACGTTTTTTATTTTAACTTTTTTTGTTTTTTTTGTTTTAGTGTCAATAACATTTACATGATCTGCAGATAAAAGAACAGTTTTTTTGCTTCCGCCGAGTCCTCTAAGTACTTTAGATTTATTTTCTCTTAGTTTTACTTTTCTTGGAGTTCCGGGAATAGCATATTTTTTTCTTTTTGAAAATGCTTTATATTTTCCGCCGGTTATTTTTCTTCCATGTCCCATGAAATGTTCTCGCAAAATTCATATTTAAAGGTTTCGGATTTACAAATTTTTTAATTAGCAGTAAAATGGAGTATTTTTAAAGGGATTTTGTATTGGTTTTTTCTATGGGTCCTCAACAAATAATCCTGATTTATTCAGTAACAACTTTGGAAAAAAGAACTTTTGTTAGTTATAATCTTTCTTCTCCTAATGGGGATTCTACTCACATTGGAGTATTAAGGAGAGGTGATGAAGATTATAATGCGCTTTCTCTTTTTGTTAATTCAAGACCTAATAACCGATTTGATTTAGTTACTCGTGGCATGAAGTTATCCCATGATAAACTTGAATCCTTAGATGAGTTATTAAAGATGCATAATGCTGCTGTTAAACTTTTAGATAATCAATAAAATTCCTGCAGGATTTATTTTTTTATAAATTTTAAATAATTTTTTAGAAAGATTTAAATACCTATTAAATGATTTTCAAATATGGTTAACGGAATAGAAAGGCCACTAGATGTGCTCAACAATGCAAAGGGAAAAGAAGTCCTTGTGCAATTGAAGAACAATAAGCAGATGGTTGGTACTCTTTTAGCATTTGATATACACATCAATGTTGTACTTGACAATGCAAAAGAGATAATCGAGAATGAAAGTAAAAGAAGTGTTGGGTTGACTTTTTTAAGAGGCGACACAATAATCTTTATTTCTCCTGCTAGTATGGCTAAACAATAAGAATCGAGCTTTGACCTATTTTGATTATAGCACGGTCGCAAAGTTCTTTAAAAATTATGTGTATAGCTTGAGCTAGGGATAAAATTATATAAATTCTTAAATATCAATCTTAATTCAAATTAGAATGGAGAGAGATTTTTATCATGAATTAATATCTGCTCATAATGATCCTTTGAAAAGCAGTTTGTATTTTATACTCGAGAGAGATAAAATGGGTTATAGGATGAGTCGGGTTGATTCATGTATTGAAGCAAAGAGTTCTGTATTGTGGGAAGAAAGATTTGGATTGATATCTCTAGATATTGATAAATAAAACCTTTTGCTTTATTAGAAATTTTATTAAATTTCAACCTTTAAGAGGTCTTGCGCAATTATTGTATCTTTGAACACGGATTTAGCTTCTTCTAAAAGAAGATTTTCTTTATGTTCGTATCTTTGAGAGATATGAGTTAAGACTAATTGTTTTGCCTTGCCCTTTTTTGCGAGTTCTGCTGCTTGTTTTGCTGTCAAATGTTTGTATTCTCTTGCAAGTTCTTTTCCATTTGGAGAAGATTCTAAAAAAGTTGATTCAATAATTGCTAAATCTGAGTTTGCAAGTTTTTTTGCATTATTACATAATCTTGTATCAAGTATTATTCCGATTTTTTTACCTTTTTGTTTGTAGGTTAATGTTTTGTAGTTAATTGTCTTCTTGTTTATCTTAATGTTTTTTCCAAGAGTTAGTTTTGCAAGTTCGGGGTTTTTCTGAGAAACATGTAATTTTTTTAATTTCTCCTTGTCTATTCTTAGTTTATCTTTTTCTTCAAACAAATATCCATTACAAGGAGCATCATGGTCAAGAGCCAAAGCAGTTAAATCAAAATCTTTTGTTTTAAGAAATTTTCCAGAAACTTCCTGAACTTCGTATTTTATTTTTTTAGATTGGATAAATGTCTTAAAAATATCAGCGATAAATTTTTTAGTCCCTTTTGGACCATAAACATAAAGTGTTTTTGAATAATTATTTAATGATAAAGTATGAAATAATCCTGGCAGGCCAAAAACATGATCTCCATGAAAATGAGTTATTAACAAACGAGTTATTGTTCCTGGATTTATATGGGCTTTTCTAAATTGTCTTTGAGTTCCTTCTCCACAATCAATTAAAATATGTTCATTTTTGTAATCTAGCAGCATTGCTATATGGTTTCTTGTTTCTGTAGGTACTGCACTACTTGTTCCAAGAAAGGTTATAGGTATTTTCATTATAATTTTAGTGAATACCTGTTTAAATAGGTTTTTGAATGGATATTTTACACTAATAAAATTTAAATATCAAAGAATGAATTAAAATTGTGTAAAAGGTGATTTATGAAAAACAAATATTTTAGATATCTTGGATTATTTATTATATTTACAGGTTTAATTGGACTCTTATTTGTTATTGGAGGAGATTTAATGGGCTATACTATATTTAATGGTGAAGGTGATTATAATTCTATTAGTGGAATGGCAATTCTTGGAGACACAAAAAATAATCTCCTTGGATATATTATTTTTGGAGTTATTCTTGCATTAGGTCTTTTTGTTGCATTTCTAGGAAGATCTAACGACACCCCTGAAAAGATTTCTAAAAAAGAAAAGTCAGATGATGAAAGTTATGCACTTTTAGATAGTGGGGAATAAGGGGATTAATTCTGAGGAATTATTACTTAGAAAAAATGAAACTTTTCGGGATTTGATACCTACGGTTTAAATCTAATTTTAGAGATAATATTATTTTATGATATCATTAAACGCCCGGAGTAGGTCCTCAAAAATTAAGAATTTTTGGGAACCATTCGTTCTTACGAACTCAGGTATTTGAAAAATCCTACTTAATAATCTAAACGCCCGGAGTAGGATTTGAACCTACGACCTACTGCTTAGAAGGCAGTCGCTCTATCCAGGCTGAGCTATCCAGGCATATAAAATACTAAAAAAAATTGCTATTTAAAATTATGTTTTTACCAAAATCTTTATTAACCTGTTTTTTTAGCAAGTTTAGGAGAATTTAAGTTACAATGATACCACCCTCTATGCATAAGATAAGTTATTGTGAAGGATATGAGGCAAAAGCAATGGAAGGACTTAATGGTGCAGGCGTATCTTATACTCCTTCTAGAATGCAAAAAGACACTTTTTTAGCTTTTATTTCTCTTGAAAAAGCTGAAGAACTCAGAGGGCTTGAAGGAATAGCTTCTGTTTTGAAAATGTCTCAGGAAGACTGATTATTCTGGTTTATTAACAACTTTTAAAAACTCCTTATTTTTAGCTTATTTAACATAAAGTCTAAATAAAATCTGTTCCAGATTAATAAACAAAGACTTTATGATACAGAAAAACAAGGTTTTTCTGTCTCTTCGGTTCAGAAGGAACCTTCAGATGCACAGGTGGCACAATGGTACTGCGTTCGCCTGCAGAGCGAATTTTCGGGAGTTCGATTCTCCCCCTGTGCTTTTTATTTGAGTTTCTGGACAGGTGCTTTTAAATATAAGTGATACTTCTGTATTTTATGAAAAATAAATTCCCTCAATATAATTCATACAGAGATGGAACTTCTGATTTGTTAACTGTAGAAAAAACAATGTCTAAAAAGAATATAAAAATGATGGATGACTTTTGTAAATTCTGTTCTTCAACGGCAGGAGCAGAGAAGGTTAAGAAGATTAGAAGATTGCTTATTCAATTATATGATGTTACTGAAATAGATTTAGATAAGCAAAATAAAAAAACAATAACTGAATTTTTTGCTTTGCTAAATAATTCAAATAGAAGTATTCCAACAAAGAACGAGACAAAGACTTACTTGAAGAAATTTATTAAATGGCATTATAGGGATTTAGACCTACTTGATTTTTTAGAACCTGTATTAAGGAGACAGAGATTTGATGTTAATACTAGAAAAGTTAATGAGGGAAATTTAGCAACTGAAGAGGATATTGAGAAGATGTTAAGGTTTGCTGTTTCATATAAGGAAAAAGCATATTTGTTTTTAATTTTTGAAAGTGGTGCAAGACCTCAAGAGATTCTTGACCTTAGATGGAAAGATATAATTTTCAAGGATGATTATGCCGATGTAAATCTTTTTAGTGAAAAGACAAAAAGACAAAGACCTTTTCCAGTAAATAAAGCTAGAAAATATTTATGGGAATGGAAACAAAATTATTTTTATTCTGACCTTAAAGAAGGTGATTATGTTTTTCCATCAAGATTTTCAAGAGATGAACCAATGACTTCGGCAAATGGAAACAAAATTTTAAGGAACATGGCAAAAAAAGCAGGTGTTAATAAGAATCTCTGGAACTATCTTTTCAGACATTCAAAAGCTACGAGATTATACGAGGAGTTGCCAACTCCAATAGTTGAACAGTTGATGGGTCATAAAGATATGTATAGGACTTATGCTCATATCTCAACGGAGAAAGCAAGAAAAGAGATGTTGAGTAAAATCTATAAACTAAATGAATTGCCAGAAAGCAAAAAGCATGAGCTTGAGTTAAAGCTAGAAAAACAGAATCAAGAGCTAGAGAATGTTAAGAAAGATAATGAAAAAATGCGACGAGAAAACAGAGAAATCAAGTTGATGATTAGGGGTATTAAAGAGAGTATAGATAAATAATTTAGTAGCCTTGTTTTTCTTTATAAAATCTTCTAAACCAATCAGGAGTATATGTTGTTGCATCAACTCCAGTTTTTAAAAATTCCTTATATGCTTGATTAAATAATTCTTCTTTTTTTAATTTAAATTCATTTTTTTTAAGTTCTTGTTCATCTCTTTTGTTTATTTCTTTTTGTCTATCGTCATCAAATTCTTTCTTTTTTTGTTCTCTAATTTTATTTAATTGAGTTCTTATAACAGGGTCTAAGTAATACAATGCTTTAACTTTTTTAGATAAATCTTTTCTTTCTCTTAATATTCCAATATAAACAAGATTCTTAACTCGCTCATCAATAGTTCTAAAACTTGGTAGAGCTATTTTTTCTTTTAGTAAAATTTTTTCAAAGTCTTGAGTTGAAGTTTTTCCATCAATCTGTTTTATAACTCTATCTGTTTTATCCCCTAAAAATAAAAATGTTTGAAATGGAAATGATACCTTTAAATGAGCTTCAATATCATAATTAGATTCAAGAAACTGTTCATTAGTTCTTTTCAATTCTTCAGTTTTATCATCTGCAATTTTATTAATATAAACTGCATATTGAGTTTCATCAACTAAATTATTTCTTATCTGCTTAATACTCAAAGCTTCTTTTTGATTATAAATTATTGAAACAATATGTTGTTCTAACTTGGTTAATGCAGAAAGCCAACTCATAGTAAATTCAGGGTCTAATTTTATTTTATCCATAAAATTTTCAACTTGCTGAATAATATCTTTATTGTCTAATGCTAATTTTTCCTTTTTCATAGTAGTAGTCGTAGTAGTAGTATGTTAAATAACTTTATAAGTATTTCTGCTAACAAATGCTAATATTTAGTCTAATATACAAACATTTATAAATACAAATAACTACTCATTTATGCAAACAAATGCAATCATTCGCTTATGATGAAAAACTCAAATCCTACAATAAAAACTCAAGAGGAAATTATTAAGGCAGTTTTTGAAAATGAAAATCCATTAAGTTTGACTGCTATCTCAAAAAAGACAAATAAGTCTCTTTCTCAAGTTAAGGCAACAATAATTTTTTTAGAAAATCTTGGAATTGTAAAAACTTTAGTTTCTAGTGGAAATACTACTCTTGTTATTAAAATAGGTGAAACAAATGGAACAACAAACTGATGATGATATAAATTTTGAAGAGATGAAAAAAGACTTGATGGAAATTAAGGCTTTCATAATTGAAACTGTCAATCAAAAAAATAATAGTATCCCAAAAAATAAAGGGGAAAATAATGTTCTTGCAACTGCAAGATAAAATAAACATCAGGAGAATACAAGATGACAAACAATTCACAGAAACAACAGGACATTAGCATTGTTAATGAATTAATTAGCCATGCTCATGGAAAACTTTGTTCTAGGTATGTCTTAGGACTTGAAAGAGCTAGAGATTCAATAGATGAAGGCTCTTCTGAAAATGCTCTCAAAGAACAAAGAGACTGGGTTAAAGAAATTGAAAAAAGTAAACGGAGCAAGAAAAAGTAAACATGGTAGAAGATAAGACTTCAGGTATAAGGGAAGGCGAAGAAATATTTCTTTCATATTTAGATGATAATGAAAAGATAGTTTCAGGTTATTTTATTCTTCTCAAACTATCTGAAGCTCTTATTCAAATTAAGTCTAATCAAAATGTCATTGTAATCCCAATATCAAGATTAGTAAAAATAAAGCAGAGGTGCAACTAATGAACATTGAAACAATTGATGAAATAGCAAAGAAGCACTCTAAGAGGCGATTAACAAGGGCTAGAGCAATAAAACTATACTGTAAAGAAATGTGCTGTGCAGGTGATTTAAAGAGTTGGCGAAATTGCTCTTTTTATAACTGTTTTCTATGGCAATTCCGCTTAGGCAGGGAAACATTAGGGAAACCATCTTCTTTCAATAAAAACACCGCAAAACATAGGGGTTTTTTCAAAAAAAAGCCTATTGTAGAAACAAAAGAAGAGATTATTTCTCAAACTGTTAAGCCAGAGATAAAGATTGATGATAAGCAAACTAAACTTGAGGTCATAAAAAATGGATAAAGAAGCTTATGCTGGACAGTTTGGAAGATGGGTTTCAAATGATGAAATTGTTATTGAAGATTTAACAGAGCAACAGTTATTTGAAGTTGCTGAAGAAATGAGCTCTATTGGTTATTGTTTAGAATATTGGAAATGTCCTAAACAAATAAACGGACATCTTCATATAAAAAATATTCAATTCCCTGAACAATTTCCCTTAAATGAAGAACAGATTCTAAAATATAAAGAGCTAGTTATGAAAAAACATATTCCTCAAAGTCTTTGGGAAAATGTTGATTGGAATTTTACAAAGGCAAAAAGGCACAGAATAGCGGAAGAAGGGAAAGAACACTTTAAGGGATATGGGATTAAGTCTTTAATAAAAGTCTGGAATGAAGGAAAGGTAAACTATTGTGAAAAAGAATTATTCTTTAAAGCTAGAGGTCAAAGTCAGGAAAAACATATAAGAAAAAATGTTGTGAAAGGAACAGGTATTACTTCTAAGATTGTTGAAAAGGTTTCTATTATTGAGTTAGCAAAGAAATATAATTTTAAGGTAAGAGGGAATAAAGCAACTTGTTTATTTCATGCAGACAAAGACCCATCATTAAGTTTCAATGATGAAAAAGGATTATGGTATTGTTTTGGTTGTTGTGAAGGTGGAAACATTATAGATTTTCTCGCTATGTGTAAAAAACATAATCTAAAAAAAAGGAGAGATTAACAACAATGGACAAACATCATAAAGAGGCAATAAAAGAGTTGAAAGAAGAGGCTGGAATTAAAGAAGAGGAGAAGAAACAATTAAGCACTTATATTTTTGATGAAAACGAAATTTTGAAGAAAAGAGTTTTTACTTCTCATTGGACTGATAAAGATATTTTTGCTTTTGGTTTGCTCTTGCCTAAAATGGAAGATATTCAAGGTAAGAAAGGCGAGAAACTTGGAGAAAATCAGGTCTGGAAACCTGTGATAATTACTTCAGATTATAAAGGTCTATCCGTTTCAAAATGGTTAGAGACAAGTCTAAAAATTTCTTATGAAGAAATACCTCAAGAAATGAAATTAAGATGGAAGTTAAAAGACATTAGAGATTATTTAGATAATAGTCCAGTTGTTGAAGGTATTGAATTGTTTAATGAAATAAAAAAAGAATATGAATATTATCTTTATTTCAGAGAGAAAAATTGGTATTCAATTCATGCTTTATGGGATATTGGAACTTATCTTCATCAAAGCTTTAGTGCATATCCTATTTTTGAAAAAAGAGGATTGTCTGGAACTGCAAAGAGTAAAGGAATGTTAGTCAGTTCTTTTATTTCTTTAAATGGAACTGATATAATGATAAATCCTTCTGAATCTACATTATTTAGAATTACTGAAGAATTAAGACCTACAAAATATATTGATGAAGCTGAAAAATTATTTAAGTTTACAAAAGAAGGAATGGAAGCAGATAACAGGGTAGAGTTAATCAATGCTTCATATACAAGAAACGGAGTTGTGCCTAGACAAGAAAAGATTGGAAACCGGTTTATAACAAAATGGTATCATGTTTATTCTCCAACAATGATAAGCTCTATCAATGGATTATATGGAGCTACTGAAAATAGGGCTATTACCCAAATAATGACTAAATCTCCTGATGATGACATAAGAGGAGAAAGAGACCCTGAAAATGATATTAATGATATTAAATGGGAAAATATTAGAAACAAATGTTATGTTTGGGCTTTGAATAATTGTAAGAAAATTAAAGAAGAGTATCTCAATTTTTGTATTGAGAGTAAATTAAAAAAAAGAGACTTGCAGATATGGAAACCGCTTTTAGTTATTGCTAAAGTTATAGATGAAAAAAAACTCTTGCCTGAAATTATAGCTTTTGCTGAAAAGGTATCAGAACAAAGAAAGAATGATTCTCTAAGTGAATCAACTCTTGATTATAAATTTTTATTATGTCTTAGTAATCTAATAAACAAGGCTAATTCTTCAAAAATTTATTTAGAGGCGATTAGGCAAGAACATAAAAACATTTATGGATTTGAAAATGAACCAAAATCCAACAAGTCAATTTCTGCTCATTTAGATAAACTAGGTTTTAAAGATTTGAGAGATAAAGATATGTATGGGGCTTTTTATGATATTGATAGAAAATCTTTTGATGAAATTATAACTCCTATAACTAAAGACTTTTTGATTAAAGAAAGTAAAGAAAAATCGTCATGTTCATCAGATTCATCATATATTAAGGAAAAACAAAAGAAAATAGATGATGAATCTATGATGAATAAGATGAATAATTCTAATAATTTAATTAATAATAATGACGAATATGACGAAAAAGACGAATATGACGATGATTCTAACAAGAAGCCTATTTTTAATGAAGCAAAAATTAAGTCTTATCAAAAAGAGCAAGTTAAGAAATTAGGCGGAAGCCTGAAAGATGATTTAGACTTTTCTGATTTAGGAATTAAAGAAATTTTGGAAGGTGAGAAAAATGAATAAGACTACTTTTTGTTTGGTTTTGGAATCTGCTCTTTTATCTTTTGATGGTGTTGGTTTTGAAGATATGACTAAGACTTATGGGATTAATGAAAAAGTTGCTCTCTCTGGAATAAAGCTTTGTTCTTACCTTAAAAATATTGATTTGCCTGAAGAAGAAATTAAGAAAGCTCTTTATGAAGCTCCAAAAGTTAAAACAGCTCTTGAAATGATGAAAGAAGAAAATGAACAGCTTAAACAGATGACAGGAGTTCTAAAATGAAAAGCCTATTCTGTGAAAAATGCAATTTGAATATTCAAGTAGATAAAGGGGAAAAAATAAAGCATTGTCCTTTATGTCAAGGCAAACTCAACAAAGCAAAGAAGGTGAAATTAATATGAGCCCTAAATTAAATCAACACTTGATAAATGCTTTATCTGGAACTAGAGTTTTGATAACTCAATTATCTATTGAAGAAGAAAAAAGCTTTTCAGATAGTCCTTTAAATTTTACTATTCCAATAAAGCTAGACAATTCTAAAATTGTGAAATGTTCTTGTTGTGAAAACTCAAATACAAATTGGTGTTGGAATTGTGAAAGACCTCATTGTGATAAACATGGAAGAGCGGTCTATTGTGGCTTTATGATAAATACTCTTTGCTTAGATTGTGCTAAAAAATTACTTCAAGAAGTTCAAAGGGGTGATTGCTATGTGTAATCCTTCAAATGATTCTCATATAATTCCTTTTCAAGAATCTGTTAAAGAATCCAGAGCTAAAGAGTTTTTGAAATGTTTAGGTAATGGAAAAACTATCTATCAGATAGAGGCGGAAGAAGATGAAGAATAAAAAAGGTTATGCTTTATTGATTGTAATTATAATTTTGTTGTTAGGAATTATCTTATTTGGAAAACCAATCTTTGTTTGGATTCTTGAAAAAACAACAAACAAAACTATTATGCCAGACATGAGAAACACTTCTCAAATTATAAATTATACCGAAACTAAAATCTTACCTTCAATATTGAACACAACTGAAAAGGCAGTCAATAATTTATCAAAATGAAAACTTATTGTTGGGTCTGTAATGCACAGGTTGAAGTTAAATTTATGAGAAAGGTAAAGAAAAAAGATTCTCTAATTGTTGGAAATTGTAAGAATTGCGGAAGTCAGATTTATAAATCATTGAAAGGAGGAAGAATAAGAAATCTAAGAAGATGACAGAATATAAAGCAAGATGTATGAAATGCAAAGTTGAAGTTTTAGTCTTAGAGCCAGAGATAACAGAGATAAATGGAAAAGGTAGCTCTAAGAGAAAAGCCGTAAAAGGTAAGTGTGAAAAATGCGGAGCTAATGTCTTTAGAATCTTAAAAAAAGAATAAGATGGCTAAGGACAAGATAAAAATTGATGATATGAAAGGCAAGAGAGTTAAAATTTATCAATCAGGGATTGAAGGAGAAAAAGAAAATCTAGCTCAAGATGAAAAGGCGGATGTATTGGTAAGCGGAATAAAACAATACTTAGCAGACTTTTTACTTGATGATAAAAGATTCAATCTTTTTGATATTGCCTTAGCTATGCAGATATTGAACAATGAATATTCTGGTTATCTTTTTGCTCAAGAGCAAAGAGAAACTAGAGAAGAAGAAATTAAAGCATAATCTAAATTTTATTTTTTATTTTTTTTAAGATTATTGCATAGGAAATTAAGGAGAACAAACAAATGTCACATAAAACTTTATCAGGCAAAGAGCTAGTAGAATGGAATGAAATATTTGAAGTTAGAGAAGGCTATCTGAATTTAAATTCAGAATTTCTCAAACTCCTTAATCTTTATTTCTTTGATAGAAGCAAACTAGAAGAATTAAAGAAATTATCCAAAGACCTAATTGAGCTAAAGAACAATTATCAAGTTCTTGATAAAGAAAAATCTGAAAAGATAAATCAGGAGCTTAGTTTATTTGAAGCAAAGATTCAAGAATTTAATTCAGAGCTTAAAGATACATTGATTAAAGCTAAAAAAGAAATAAAAGACTTTAGTGAATCATGTAAACAAGAATTAAGCAAGAAGTTTTTATTAGAACTTGAAAGCAAAATAACAGACAAGAATAAAGCTATTATGAAAGTCCTTAAAGAATTTTATTCTAAAATAATTAAGATTAATGATTATCAAGTGATGGATAAATTTAAAATTAAGTTTCAAGAAATAATTCCTTCTTTAGATATAGACAAACAAACTAAAAATAGTTTGCTTGAGATTTGTTCTAATAAAGATAACTGGCAAAGGCTAGATTCTAATTATGAGAATCAAAGAGAATGGGATAACATCAGACTTTCTGAAGCATTGAGAATAATGATTAACTATATTGCTTCTGGCTATGAGGCTATAGATATTCTATTGACCCCTAGTGATGGAGTTAAAGAAAAGAAATTTAGATTTGAAATTAAATCTGATTCACCAAAAGAGATTAAGGTGAAATCAAAAGATAAGAAACAAGAAGTTGAATTAAATGAATCTGATGATTATGAGGAAGAGGTTGAAGACATAACAGATAATCTATAAAATGGAATACAAACACATCAAATTATTTAGAGGTAGCTCAATCTGTTTGACTTCAACAGATAGGCAGATAATCAATTTAATAGTTGATTGCTTAAAGAAGCATGAAAAGAATAAGGCAACTCTAACAGAGATATATGATTATGTCAAAAAGAATTATCCTAATGTATTGAACAACATTCACATTAAGTATTGTATTCTAATATTACACATCAAAGACAGAGTGTCTATATCTAATAGGAAGATAAATAAAAAATATAGTAGGACTAACTGGAAAACCTTTGTAAGACTATTAGATAGAGACAGACCCACTCAATAGAGATATAGGAAAAAGACTGTATACACAATGAGACACCTTTAAACATGGAGACACAAAATTTAAGCCTTAATAAAAATAGATGTTGCATTTATTCCAGATGTTCAACTAATGACCAAAAGCAAAATGTAGAGAATCAGTTATTTCAATTAAGGCAATATTGTCAGGCTAAAAATTATAGCATTGTCAAAGAGCTATATGAATATGTAAGCGGTTACAAAGAAGAAGAGCAAAAGGAAAGAGAACAATTAAATGATATGCTTAGGTTAGCAAAACAAAGACAGTTTGATATTCTTCTAGTTTACAATACTGATAGACTTACTAGAATGGGAGCTACAGAAACCCTTAATCTTATCTTGAAGATTTTATTCAAAGATTGCGGTGTTATGTTTGAAAGTTTCACCGAGCCTTATCTTAATACAACTGGTGATATGAATATGGTAGAGTTGCTTCTTGCAATTAAAGGATGGGCTAATAAACAAGATTCTCTCAAAACAAGTCTTAGGGTTAAACATACTCTTGAAAGAAAAAAAGATGAAGGTGAAAAGATAGGCAGACAAAACTTAATGACTGATGGAGAAAAAGAAAGGCTCAATCAAAAGATTATTGAATTAAAGGATTTGCCAGTTAGAGAAATCTGTAAGCAAGTGACCTATAGGACAAAGAAGGGATTGGTTAGAAATATTTCAATAGGCTATGTTCACAAGACATTGAAGATTTATAACAAAGAAAAAGCCTGATAAAACCTAGTTCACATGGGAACTCTCAAGTGAACAGATAAACAAGCTTAAAACTCAATTTAGAATATTTTTATTATTTCCAACTAGACTTTATCTCTTTAAGATTCTGAAGAAGCTTTTCACCTTTAGGAGTTAAGAACAATAATCTTTTTCTCTTGTCATTATTGAACTCTTTTTTTATTATCCCAGAATCTTCTAATTCTCTCATAAATCTTGAGATATATTTCTCGTTCATTTTATTCTTTTCACCTATCTCTTTAACAGAGATATGATTATTTGACTTGATTCTCTCAAGAATATTAAGAGCAGTAGAATACTTGTCTTTGTCGTTGCTGTTTTCTTTAGCCATATATTTTATAAGGAGAATCAATATTTAAACTTTTCTACTTATAAAATAGACTATCTACTTACAAGATAGAAAGATTTATATACTATATAATACTCTACTTATTAAGTAGATAATCTACTTATAGAGGATAAGATAAAATGAAACTTTCAATAACAACAAAAGGCAAGGAAACCATAGTTGATTATGGTAATTTTGTATTATTTATTAGCAATCCTAAAAGGAACGAGGATTTTATAGAAGAGAACACCGACGCTCAAACTTTGATAAATGAGATAGAAAGTTATAATAAGAGCAGACTTGTAAAAATTCAGGGAGGTTCAAAAGATGGCTTTTTGTCCTTACTGTAAAAAAGAGATGAAGCTAGAGAGGTTTATTGAGAGAGATTGGGATTCTGGAAAGTATTGTCATGAAAGGTTTGTATATAATTGTGCTACTTGTTCAATGGCTGTTTCACCTAAGCTAGTGCTTCTTGATGATTGTGAAACTGAAGATGAAAAGAAACTACTTAGGGAATTGCATTTCTTACAAAATAAACTTTCTCAAAAACCTGAAGAGCAAAAAAAGGAGTGTTGTTGAAAAATGGAATCTGAAACAACAACAAAGACCTGTCTTAATTGTGGAAATGAATTTTCAAGGAAAAAGGAACATTCATATAAGGATTTTGAAAAGAGAAAGTATTGTTCAAAAAAGTGTCTTACTGAATATAGAAAAAATCATCCTAACCGAACCTTTGATAAAAAAGCCTACTTGAAAGAATATACAAAGAAATATAGGCAAAGACCTGAAGCTAAAGAAAAGAGAAAGCTTGAAGCTAAATTAAGGTATAAAAAAGAAAAAATAATCCTTGATGAAAAGAGGAAACTTGAGAAGATAAAAACTAAGGAAGAAAAAATAAAGGAAGGTGTTCAATTTGTTAAGTATATCAGAAAGGATTTAGCCTTAAAATATCTTAGAGAGAATAGTAAAGAATCTGATGAACATAAGCGGACACACTTCACTAATCTAATTGATTCTTGCGATTATGCCTTATTGTTGATTATTTTAAAAAGACCTGATTTACAGATTGTTCAATTATCTGAAGTTATAGGGATAGCTCAAACTAATCTTCATAATCATTTAAAAAAATTAGTTTTCTTTAATCTTATTTCTAGCTCTGATAAAATTGAAGGTAAAGGAAGGCAGAAGTGGAGAACAAAACATTATAGGCTCACGGATAAAGGTGAATTACTCTTAAACACTTTTGGTGATGTTATGAAAGATTTTATTCTTAAAGATAATGAAGTTAGAATTGAATCTCAAGATAGAAAACAGGCTAGACAAATGCTCTTAGAGGTGTTGAAAAATGACTAAGGTTTTAAAATTAGGAAGAAATCAGGAAGAAGCTGAAATTGGAAACTATTTTTCGGATAATGAGGGTGTTGATGTTGCTGGAACTTGGTTTTCACTTTATGAAGATAATGAACATATAGAAAATCAAAATCCAGAACATATAAAAATTATTGCGAAATATCTCATAAATAATGGTTTCTCAAGAAGTGGAGAGCACTTATTAAAAAATTTAAATCTTTTATGGGAAAGCTGTAAATTAGAGGAGATGAAAAAATGACTGATGAATTACCTAAAGAAAATGTATTACTTTGGAGTGCTCCAAAGAATGTTAAGCATACAACTAAAGTTTTCACAAGAAAAGAAATAACTCTCATGTTTAAGACATTGAGAAACTGCAAAGATTATTTCAAAAATCCTTTAGGCGAATTTCAAAGAATGAGAGATTATACTTGTTTGCAATTCCTTTATTGGTGTGCATTAAGACCGGCGGAAGCTTGTAGATTAAGATTTAAAGATGTTGATTTAAAAAAGAATCTTCTTTTCGTTAGTGGAACTTCAAATAAAACTCACAAAGATAGAATAATTCCCTTGCCTCAACAAGTTATTCCTCACTTTAAGAATTACCTTAAAATGCCTGATAAATATTGGAGAGATAGCGATTATTTATTTCCTAGTTTATCAAATAATTTTATGGCTACTAAAACCCTTGAAGTAACTTTTAGAGAAAAAGTTTTGAAGGTATGTGGATTATATGAACCTGCAAACTTGAAACATAAATGTCCTAAAGATTGTAGGACTAGACTTTATTCTTTAAGGAAATCAAGAGCTTCACAATTACTAGAGCAAAGTAAGGATTTGTATTTAGTAGCTAATTTTTTAGGTCATGCAGATATAAGGGTGACAGCTTCATATTACATTCATGCAAATACAGAATATCTTAGTTACATGAAAAAGATAATTAATGGAGATATTAAAGCAACAAGAAGACCGGACATTCAAATCAATCAAACTAATATAACTAATGTCTTGATGAAACAGCAAACCTTTATTATCCAAAGCCTAGAACAACAGCAAAAGAGAACAGACATGATTATATCTATTTTGGAGAAAGGAATATCAAAAGAACAAATAAACAAATTAAAAAAGGAGGCTTAAACAAGATGTGTGATACAAAATTTATTTGTAGTGTTGCTTTCTGTCCTAATTGTAAACTGCTTTATGTTTTTAATGAAAACAATGAACAAGGAAAAGAATTAGTTTTATCTGAAGAGATAAAAGAAGAGCTTGTTCAAAAACTCTTTGCTTAAAATCTTTGGGATGAATAAATTAACATTCCTTATGTTTTGCTTGGGGTTGGGATTGGGGTAAAATCCCAACTTGTGTTTTGCAGACTAAATTATAGTATCGTAACAAGAACGGTGTTCTGAAGTAAAATTCACACCCACACACACATATGGGGTGGGGAAGGGAGACCGGAGAAAAAAATAATTTGTTTATATTAAATAAAGGAAAGATTCCCCTTTATCCTCTTCAACTTAGCTTTATTTATCTTGATAATACATCAACTTTAAGTTGGGGTTGGCTGTTTTAATCCCAATTGAAGTGTTTATATTTGGTAAATGCCTATTTTTTGATAGGAGTTAGGTTGAAATTTTTGGGGTGTCAATCCCAACAGACCCCAAAGAATAGGGTAGGGTAGAGTACCCTAAGATAGTATCCTAAAACAATTATTTAAACCAAAAAGCTTATATACATCTATACCTAATAATAGGTATTGATATACCTATAAATAGGGAATGATATGTTAACTAAAAACCAAGTCAAAATATTGAAAGTCTTTAAAGAAGACATCTTCAAAGAAATTACCTTTAAAGATATTAAACAGATGAGTAAACAGAAGTCTAATAATATTCCTTTAATTGCCTTAAAAGAATTTAAGAAGTTGAATCTTATTCAAACAAAAGAAACAGCAGATGTTAAGGCATACTCTTTAGACCTTAATAATAATCTCACTCTGTCCTATCTCAATTTAATCAATGAAATTGATATTCTAAACAACAAGATTATTCCAAAGAAGATTATGCAAGAGCTTCAGGATAGAGTTTCAAAATATACTAACTTCTTTACCTTAATTGTTTTTGGAAGTTATGCAAAGGGAACAGCAACAAAAAAATCTGATTTGGATATAGCCGTAATTGTTGATAATGCCGAAACTAAAAAAGAAATAATTCCGCTTATTGAAACTATAAAGAGAAGGGAAATAATCAAGATAGATTATAATGTCTTTACTGAAAAGGAATTTTTAGAAATGCTAACAAATGAAGAGCAGAATGTAGGTAAGGAAATATACAGAACAAGTATTATATACTATGGCTTAATTGAATATTACAGACTAATTAAGAGGCTTAAACATGAACAACATATCTAAACTTTATCTTTCAAGAGCAGAGAATGAATTAATCGCTGGAAGAATCTTAAATGATGTTTCCTTAAATCCATTAATTCAAAAAGAACAATTCAAGATTGAAACAAGCTTCACTTTTTACAGCTCGGTTATAAGTCATTGTTATTATTGTATATTCAATACAGCAAAGGCAATTTTGATTAATGAAGGAATAAAAACAGATATGCCTAATGTTCATAAGAAAACATTTCAAGCCTTTAAGAAATTCCTTGTTAAGACAGGCAAACTTGATAAAAGTTTATTTAAGATATATGAGGATATGGTTGTTAGAGCTGATGTTCTACTAGATATTTTTTCTTTGGAAAAAGGAAAGCGAGGAGAATTTACCTATAAGACCTTGCCTCAAGCTAATGTTGAACCGGCTAAACAATCCCTTGAAAATGCTGATTTATTCTTTAAAACCATAAATAAGATTTTGGAAGAAAGCCAAAATTAAGGGAAAAGCACTAGTATAGAAACTAATAACTGATTCTCCCCCTGTGCTTATAATATAGCCTTCGGCTAGATAAGAATAGCTAAATTTCTAGAAGTAAATTCTAGAAATTTAGTTTATAGAGAATCGAAGTTCGATTACTTAACCTCGTAAGAGTTCTAAGTTCCCAAAATTTTATCGTATAAAATTTTTAGGACTCCTCCTGTGCTTATATCTTAAAAAATCCTAATATGATTTTTTAGTTAAATTTTAGTTAATGAAATGGAAGATAAATGTTTATGTTGTGGAAAATGTTGTTATGGAATAGTTGATGGTATTTCAAAACCATGTCCTTATCTAAAGGAACTCAAGAATGGAAAAACAAAGTGCATTATTTATAAAAAGAGGCTTGGAACTATAATTTCCAAAGATAGCAAGGGTAATACTCGGATATGTGGTTTTAGAAAAGAAACAGATAATTTTTATTTGGGTTGTCCATTAAATCCTTTAAAAAATTAAAGTGTTTTTAGGACTCTTCTTGTGCTTAATTTTTTATTATTTCAAAAGTATTTTTAAACTAGTTAGCTGTCTAGATATTATGGAAATACATCTGGCGTCTATGGAAAATATTACCTGCTGGGCATTTCGTAGTCTTATGCAGGGTGTAACTGATTCTTATACTGGAATGATTTCTATGGGTTATTTAC
This sequence comes from Candidatus Pacearchaeota archaeon, assembly GCA_041656875.1. Lineage (GTDB taxonomy): Archaea > Nanobdellota > Nanobdellia > Pacearchaeales > GW2011-AR1 > ARS1285. Next base: position 1,393 of record JBBACR010000007.1, on the reverse strand, counting down.
TTGAGAGAAATAAAGCCTGGAAAGAAGTTGATTTTTTTAAAAATGAACAGAGACAATGGCTGCAGGTTTTAACTTCAAGGGAAGTTGAGTGTGCTAAGTTTTTAACACGAATTAATGAAAAACTTAGTGAAGAACCTGAAAAAAGTAATTGTTATGGTATTCAACTGAATTGTAGTTGTCCTTCTCCTATGATTACTAAAATCGGGCAAGGTTCTGCACTTATAAAAAGGCCTACTAAGGTTGCAAGTCTTGTAACTGAACTTTTAAAACAAGATAAATATAAAGTTAGTGTAAAAACTCGACTTGGGCTTAATGATTTTGAAATTCGAGAAGGAAGAATTTTTAGGCTACTTGAAGAACTTGAAAAGATAAAAAATCCTAATTTTACTGAAGTGGTTGTTCATTTTAAACATGCAAAGGAAATTTCTACAGGAGCTTATGATTATACTTTACTTAAAGAGATTTGTGATTATAATGTCCCTATTGTGATTAATGGGGGAATAAAGAGTTATCGCGATTATAATAATATTGTAAAAACCATTCCAAAGAGAAAAAATATCAAAGGGCTTATGATTGGAAGAGAGGCACTTATTAATCCTAATTGTTTTACTGAGGTTAGTAATATGCTGAATTGTACTTTACTTAAGAGTAGAAGTCTTGAAGAAATTAACAAGGAATTTAAAACTTTATGCGAAGAGCATATGCCTCGTGATATTTATCTTGAGAGAATAAAGAATTCTTGTCCTTGGAATAAATAAGTAATTTTTTAAACTATTTTTTTATTATTATTTTATGGTTGAAGTAAAATATAATTCAGAAGATGTTTGTGATCATCAAGGAGTTGCTGCTATTATAAAAAATTCAAACGGAGAAATTTTAATGCAGGAACATATTAAGTATGGATTTTGGACTATTCCCGTTGGTAAGGTAAACTTTGGTCAAAGTGTTGAAGATGGATTAAAGCAAGAAGTATTTGAGGAATGTAATATTGATATTAAAAAATTAAAAGAAATCGCGAGTAGAAAATATGATTATATTAGGGATGGAAAAAATGTTGCTGTTGAGGTACATTTATTTGAGATTATTGAATACTCCGGGACTATAAAAAATAAGGAACCAAATAAACATAAGGTTCAGGAATTTTTAAGTTTAGACAAAATAAAAAATCTTCCTTATCTTTCAGATAATACTTTACTTTATCTTGAGACAATTGGGTTTAAAAGAGAAGCAAGAAATCTTTAAATAGTATTTTGTAGTGCTTAATTTTAAATACGATGTTTATTATAAAACAAACTATCAGCGGTAATGATTATTATTATCTTAGAAAGAGTGTACGAGAAGGTAATAGGGTTATTAGTAAAACTATAGCTTATCTTGGAAAGAACAAAGAAGA
>JBBACR010000006.1:0-48399 GCA_041656875.1 Candidatus Pacearchaeota archaeon | reverse complement strand
TATCAAGAAATCTGTTTCCAGGTTCAAACTTTACTTCTGGACCCTTTCCTTCAGTATTTTTTCCAATAGCAAGTGTTTTATCTCCAACAGATAAATATGCTCCTTTTGCATCAGGGTGAAGTTCTCCATCAGAAAATATCTCTGTTTTCTCTCCTGATTTTTGTGTTACGCTAAGTCCGCCCAGATTATATTTTTCATCTTTAATGTATTTATGCAAGTTTCCATCTTTATCTCCTTCAAAACTAACTGTTCCTTCAAGACTATCTTTTCCAAGTTTAAGTTTTCCACTTTCTGCTTTTATTTCAAAAGTAGCATCTTTTGCAAGTTCCTTGTCAACAACTTTAGGATCTTCAAGAGTGGCTCCATCTGGAAGAGAAATTATTGTCTTTTCAACATTATTTTCTTTTACAAATTTAATCTTTGCTTTTGAAGGAAGATTATATTCTATTCCTTTAATTGTTACTTTTTGTTGCTGATTTATTTCTATCTCTCTTGTTTCTTTTTCAATAATAGCTCCAGTCCCTTTTTCAAGAACTACATAATTTGCTTGCTCAAAGCCCATAACTTTTCCTGCATTAGTGGGCTTGCTTGAATCATAATTACTATTGGGTTTGCAAAGACCTCCGTCACATGTTGAAGGAAGATTTTCACCAGTCAAGTCTAATGCAACAACAATACCTAGAATTATAAAAATTAATACTAAACAAATACAAATTCCCCCTATTTTTTTCATTAAGAATAAAACAAACCCCCTCTTTTAAATTTTGTGAATATAAACCTTAAATTAGCCAATTTTTAACAGATTAGTAACCTAAAAAGCTTCAAAATCAAGAGATTTTGAATTAGTTAAATGGCGTAGAAAGCCTTTTAAACCTATTCTCTTACTTATTTCTATGGGAAAATACAAATTCATTAAGGTAAGATGCCAAAGTTGCAAAAACGAACAAACAATCTTTGAAGGTGCAACAACAAAGGTTAAATGTTTAATTTGTGATGCAATACTTTCTGAACCTAAAGGTGGAAAATCTGAAATAAAGGCAAGAGTAGTTGAGATTTTAAGTTAAAATTCAAAAATAATTTTCTAGAGATCTAAGGCACTTTTCAAATGCAAATATTTATAACCTATTTCTGGGTGTTTTTTATATGGACGAACAATTTGAAGAAGGCCAAATAGTATTATGTGTTGTAGACAAAATAATAGGAACAACTGTATTTGTAAAATTAGAAGGTAATGGAGAGGGAACAGTAACTACTTCTGAAATAGCACCTGGAAGAATAAGAAACTTAAGAGAATATGTTGTTCCAAATAAAACAATAGTTTGTAAGATTTTAAGTATTAGGGATGGAAAAATACAATTATCACTTAGAAGAGTAAAACCTAACGAAAAAAAAGAACTCTTAGAAAAAGTAAATAAAGAAAAAAGTTACAAAGCCATAATTAAAACAGCTTCTGGAAAAGAAGAATTTGAAAAAACAATAGAAAAAATATCTGAAAATTATTCAATTTTAGACTTCTTTAATGAAATAAAACAAAACCCAAAAGTCTTAGACAAATACTTTAACAAAGAAAATTCAGAAAAAATATTAAAAATTCTTGATTCAAAAAAAGAAAAACCAAAAGAAATAAGGCAACTATTCAAACTTTCAACAAAATCCTCTGATGGGATAAAAATAGTAAAATCAATAATTTTGGAAGCTTGTGATAACTCAAAATGTAATGTAAGTTACCTTGCCGCAGGAAGATACAGCTTAAATATAATTGGAGATGATTTTAAGGCAATAAAAGCAGAAGTCAATCAGATACTAGAAACTATTGAAAAATCTGCAAAAAAACAGCACTGCGATTTTATTGTAGAGAAAAATTAAAGATAACTCTAAATATATCCAATAGTAAATAATATTCTTTTTAAACAATCAAAAATTATTAATTAAATGAAAATCTCAACAACATTCAGTAGAGAATATACTCCTTTCTATGATAACAATTGTGATCCTGAAGACAGGTCTTCACATATATATCACTCAAAAGAAGATAATTTGATTAATATTCTTCAAGAAAATTATGTAACTTTAGGAGATAAAATATTAATGTCAAGAAATAATTCATTAACTTTGATAAGTGTGCATAAACCAACTAGAACACAACTCAGAAGAGAAAGTTATGAAGTAAGAGTTTTTGTTGAAACCGAAGCAGAATTAAGCCCTACTCATCCAAAAGAACTAACTGACATATTAGAAAAACAAGGATTTTGTGTAAAAAAGTTAAAATAATTTTTTCTGCAAAGATTTTTCTCTAGCTATTTTTGAATTTTCTGGGTCTTGAGATTCAGAACATATCTCACTTTCTTTTCCACCAATAATTGCCTTCCCATAAGTTCCATCATAACCTGGTCGAACATTAATTTTACCTTCCCTGTTTAAAATAATTAAATCTGAAACAGTCTTATTTTGAATAACTTTGTTTATTTCACTATTAGAAATATTCAGCAAAACATTAAATTCTGTCTGAAATTTGTCAATTAATTCATTATAGATTTTCCAGGAACCCTTGCTATTAACTCCGATTCCAAGACCTAAAGAGATTATTTCATGCAAAGGTAAAAGTCTAAAATAACATTTTTTATTCTCATGATTTGCTTCTGCACATTTTGCAAGTTCATCAACTCGATATTCTACGCCCACAGTTAAACCTTTCTTACAGACAGGACAAATTTTATTAAGTTTTAAAGTTTCACTTGGGGAGCAGGAAAAATTACAATTTCTATGACCATCAAAGTGATACATTCCATAACAAGGATCAGTTTCTACAGTCCCAATAAAACTATTTTCTCTTATTTGTTTTATAATTGAATCATAACTCAATTTTTCACCTTCTTTGAGCCTAAAAATAGTAGCCTCTCTACCAAGTCTCCAAGGCCAAAAACTATGTGAATCAGAAAAACTAACAATACTTATTTTATTTAAATCTCTTATTTTCCAATTCATCAAAGGATCTGAAGAAATTCCAGTTTCAATTCCATGAATTAAATAGACCTTATCTTCAAATGCTTCTTTAAGGCTGTCAAAGCCCCCTTTGCTTCCGAAAATTCCAAACCACGGAGTCCAAATATGTGCAGGAATTACTTCAATTCTAGAGTCTATCTCTTCCATCTTAGCTGCAAAATCTCTGCAACTAATTTTAAAGATGGGCCTTCCATCGTAATCTCTTCTTCCCTTAGTATCAAGCCAAGCATTAATTTTGTTTACAGTCTCAAGATTAGGTGCTAAATAAACCAAATGCACTCTTCTTCCCTTTCCATTTTGACTGTAAACAAGAGAAATTTCAGAGCTTAAAATAAATGGAAAATCTTTTTCATCAGGTTTAGTATTAGAGTTATACCAATAAACTCCATTCTCTTCTTTTAATTGTTTTATTTCAGCTAACCATTCATTATGTGTAAAATCCCCAGTTCCAAGAAGTCCAATTCCCTTAATACGAGCCCATTTAACCAAATTTGGAATATCTAAATTCTTGCTACATGCTCTTGAAAATCTTGAATGAATATGCAGGTCTGCAAAAATAACCCCCTCCATATTTGAACAAGCTAAAAAATCCTCAGAATCTCCAGAGTGAGGGATTATTAAACTATTATTCTCTTCTTTTTTTTCTTCCATAAAGATATATTCAAAACCTGCTTTTTATACATTATTATAAACAATTAACCTAAATAAATTGATTAATAAAAAGAATTCTTCTTTCTATGCCTAACAATAATAAAAGCAGCAGCAATCATTAAAATTAATGCAATTATAACTCCAAGAACAACATTAAATAAAATGTTAGGTTTATCAACAGGAGTTGTAGGAACTGCCTTTTCTTCTTCGGAAACAAGTGAATCATTAATCAATGAAGCTAATTGTGAATTATTAGTGGAAGTAATCGAACCTATCTTTTCATAAAGATATTTCATATTAATTCTTGCTTTAGTTGAAGACACTGATTCGAGTTTAACAGTAGCATCATAATAACCATCATTATTCAAATCATATTTCTTTTCTTCTCCAACAGAAATTAAAGCTAATTGAGAATTATTTGAAATTTCAAGGGCAACACTATTATTCATAAAAGTAAGCAGTCCAACATATTTGTCTGTGTTGTTTAAAACAATCTTAACCCTGTTATTTTTAGATAACTCCTTTGAAAACCCTTTTTGAAAATCTGCACTTGAAATGGTCCATGTAACTAACCATTGACCAATTACTCCACTATAACTATTAGGCTCACTACTGCTAGATGAAGAAGCACTAGTTATTGAAAAATTACCTGTAGAGCTATTTGCAGTATTTTGATAAATATCAGTACAATTAATGCTCCAGGTATGATTATTAACAGAAGTAATATTTGTAAATAAATTGTTTACTGCCCCACTAACATCTACTGAAAGATTTATGTTTGTAATTACTCCATCAAGTATTAAAGAACAGTTTGTCGCACTAGAATCAGTAACTCTAAACGTAAAATCTACAGAACTAGAAGTTGAAGAATAAGAATTGCTAGGAGACTGTAATGAAATTACCGGAACAGTAGTATCGTTAACAAGTATAGAAATATTAAAAGAATAAACATCAGTTGAATTTGTAGTTGTAACCGAAAGATTATAACTTCCAGGAGTTGAAGAAGATGCATTAAACCAAAAATTATTCAAAGTTAAATTCATAACAAGGCCAGAAACATTTTCCCAACTAAGAACGTTTGAAGTATTCACAAAAGAATAATCAATGCTGGAATCAGAACCATTGCTGTTAGATTCAAAAATAAATCCAGAAGGGAGAGTAATATTAACCTGAGTTATATTTGCAGTATTTTCATTATCTGTATTATTAACACTCATTGTATAAATAAAATCAACATCTTCATTAACATTATAAGAACTTCCGGATAATGGAGTTATAATATGACTTGCAAAAACAAAACTAATAGTAAACAGAATAGAAACAATTACTGCAACAACAAATTCTCTCCTCATTTCATCACCATCTTGTCTAGAGTATAACTTATTTTATACTATATAAATATTTCTCTAAAAAAATCAATCTAAATGAATTTTATGCTTCTTCGTCAGTAACACCCTTTGCTGTAACAAAGAAAACACATTCATTATCCGGAAGATTTGGACTATCAATAAGTTTTGACACTCTGCTTCCCTTTTTCCCTCTTCTAAGATACATTCTAAAAGTAGAAGCATGTCCAACAATATTTCCGCCAATTGCAGTAGTAGGGTCTCCAAACATCATAGCCGGATTTGCCATTACCTGATTTGTAACATAAACTGCTAAATTATACTGTTCAGCCATTTTCATTAAATTATGTAAATATCTGTTTAATTTCTGTTGCCGATCAGCAAGCATACCTCTTCCTGAAAATTCAGCCCTAAAATGTGCAGTTAAAGAATCCACAACAACAAGTCTAATCGGTTCTCCATTTTTAATTAATTCTCCAACTTTATCAATAAGTAAAATCTGATGATCTGAATTAAATGCTCTTGCAACTAAAATATTTTTAAGTGCACTTTCAGGATTAGCTCCTTTTGCTTCTGCAATTTGCCTTATTCTTTCAGGCCTAAATGTTCCTTCAGTATCAATGTAAACTGCTTTTCCCTCAGCCCCTCCTTTTTCAATGGGCATTTGAGTATTAACAGCAAGGCTCAATCCTAATTGAGTCTTGCCGCTTCCATAAGTTCCAAAGGCTTCTGTGATTGCCTTAGTTTCAACACCTCTGCCCCCTAAAAGATTGTCTAATTCTTTGCTTCCTGTAGTAATATGAAAAATTTCTTCTCTTTTCTCTGCAAATTCAAGCCCATCCTGAAATCCTAAATCCATTAATTTTCTTGCAGCTTGAATTACTTTTCTAGCAACAGCTTCACCAAGCCCAGCCATTTCAGAAAGTTCTTTTGGTCCAAGAACAGCAATGCCCATTAAATCAAAAACACCAGCAGCTTCAAGTTTTTCAACAGCAGCAGGACCAATTCCAGGAAGGTCAGCAAGTTTTGTTTCTACTTTTTCCTCTTTTTTCTTTTTTCTTTTTACACTATCACTTTTTGCAGGCTCACAATCTTCCTTTACCTTATCTTTTTCTTTTTCTACCATGTTTAAATTTTATTCCCCTTTTTAATTTGAATATATTTGAAAATTTATAGGATAAATTTTCCCCATAATCTACCCAAACGATTTTTCTTTATAAGCATTACCCAAATGAGTTATATATGTTAATATAGACATAAAAAAAACTAAGTTAAATTGTCCCAAGTCTATAAGAAAACTAAAAATTAAACCATTATAAAAAATCCGGTTACATAATTTTTTACAGAATTATAAGAGCTCCTAAAAAAACCATATCCTGCTTCTTGTTTTTGTATTTCTTCTTGTGCTTGAGCTTCTTCAAGTTCGCGAATTCTCCTATTTGCATAATCAGGAGTTATTGCTCCGCGAAAAGCCGAAAATCTTAAAGTATTAATTAATGTTTTTTTAGTTACCCTTAATACTCTGGGCCTAGGCTCTTCATCTATAACTTCTTTCCAATTTTTAAGTGCCATTCTAAAAGGAAAGGTAAGAGGTTTATTAAGATTATTATAATTAAAACAAAAATCCAAAGTAGGTTATAATCAAAAACAAAACAAAATTAACTGCAATCATAAAGACAAATAAAAACTCTTCATATTTTTTCCCAGTGGTTAAATGTCCTTTTATTTTATAGTCAAAAGGCCAAAACGGCTCTATTCCTTCTCGTGTAAATGAATCACATATCAGATGGACACAATAACCAAGAAAAAATCCAAGACTTGCTACTGGAAAAAATATTGCAATTAAAACTGAAACAAGTACTGCAATGGTAAAACTGTGAACCATTCCACGATGCCTAATAAAAAATTGAAAGGGCCTAAATACTAATCGTTTACCAATAACTGAATCAGAATGGTCTATATCTGGAATGATTGTAGCGATTAAAACCATAAAAACAAAAATAAGTTTATCATTTACAAAATTTATCATAAGAAGTATTGCAAAAATACTAAACATCAGATGAGTTCTAAATAACATATATCACCATTTAAAAGCATAATATTTTATTTATTAATCTTTCTTAAATAAAATCCTACTACAAACAATAATAAAACTACTTTTCTAATTCTTCAATTAGTTTATTTATATCAACATCTTCCACATTTGAAATAATGAATTCATTGTTGTTATACAATTGATTTTTTCTAACTTGGCCAGTTAAAATAACCTCTTTTCCAAGTAATTCTTGTTTTTTAATAGAAAACAATTCCGGAGCTAAATCTTCAGGAGTCATTATTTTGTTTAAGCTATCATTAAACATAACTGCCCTCATAGAATCAGTTCCATCGTCAATAACAAAATTAAGTAATGCTCTTTTTTCTACAACAACTTTTCCATGCTCAAGACATTCACCGTTTTCACTTGCTTTTTTCTTGCAAGCAGGACAAACATAAAAAAATCTTGGCTCAAACATCTGAACAATAAATGCTCTTGTAGTAACATTATCATTTGTATTAAACTGGTTAATAGTTTTCTTAAAAGCAGGTTTATCCTTAATAACATTAGCTACATTTTTATCAGAAAGTTTTATTTCAGAAAAAGAAGTTAAATGAAGTTCTCCGTTTCTAAGGGTCCCGTTAGTTATTTCAATTACGCAATCATTAAAAATTTGACCCTTTACAATTAAATCAATATGATTTTCATCCCATAAAACCGTTCTTATATTACTCGTTTCATCAGCCAAAATAAAACTCCCAATTCTTCCGCTCCTTCCATTCTTATTATACTCTTTTACTGGAAAAAGAGTTATAATTCTTCCAACTAAGTTAATTTTCCTCATCCCAGGAACAACTTGAGAAATTTTTATAGACTGTTTATCAAAACTAATATGAAGTTCTGCAGCAATAATTTGAGCAGCACCCTCCTTACTAATAAGTCCGGCAAGCTTTGCCTGCTTAGCCTCAACTCTTCTTCCAAGTTCTTCTACACTAACTCCTGAATTTTTTGAAATAAAATCAAGGAGCTCTAAATAGTTATTATCCATTCTGCTCTTTTTTAAACCAATTTTAATTAGATAAATGAAATTATAACCATTTATAAGAATTATGGTCGAAAATAGTAACTATGTAGTATATCCTTGCCATGACAATACAGATTTTTATGGCTAAGATAGACAAGCCAATAATAGGGAAACCTTTATAAATCAAATTTCCAAAATACAATTATGGCACTCGCACTAATTAAAGTAAAAATAATGCCTGAATCTCCATCTACAGATTTAGATGCTATAGAATCAAAATCAAAAGAAATTCTAGAGAAAGAAGGCAGTAAAAGTATAAGATTTGAAAGAGAAGACATTGCTTTTGGACTTATTGCAGTAATTGTAGGTTTTTCTTGGGATGACAATAATTCAAATGAAGAAGTAGTAGAAAACCTCGGAAAGATAGAACATGTTTCTTCAGCAGAAGTAATAGATTATAGGCGAGCATTTGGATAGTCACAATCTTAATCCTAAATAAGACCATACTAATGCGAGATGAGCATTTGGATAGTCACAATCTTAATCCTAAATAAGACCATACTAATGCGAGATGAGCATTTGGATAATCTTCTCTAACTTTAGCAATACCGCTTAATTTATAAGTTTCTGATTCTTAAAACCTCTATGGTAATTTCAAAAGAACAATCTGAGACAATTAAAAAAAGGTTGATAGAACAAATTGATAAATCAAATCAGCCTGATAAAGAAAAAATAGTAGATTATATAAAAACATTAGATGAATCCGGACTAGAACAATTCTTAAAACAAAATAAAATAGAAATTTCAGATTTTGATTCTGAAAAGTCTACCCCCTTGGAACAAGAATGTATATTTTGCTCAATAATAAATGGAAAAATACCTTCTTATAAAATAGCAGAAACCAAAAAAGCAGTAGCAATACTTGAAATCAATCCATTATCTAAAGGCCATTCATTAGTTATTCCAACAGAACATCTTCCAGTAGAAAAAATGCCCAAATCCGCACTTAGCTTAGCTCAAAAATTAGCTAAAAAAATAAAAAAGAAATTGAAATCGGAAGATATTAAAATTGAAACCTCCAATTTAATGGGACATGGAATGATAAATATTGTTCCGCTTTACAAGGATGTTCCAACTAAAAAAATAAAGGCAGAAGAAAAAGACTTGGAAAAATTACAATCAAAATTAGAATCAAAAACAAGAGCCCCTAGAAAAAAAGTAAAAGAAGTAGAGAAAAACCCTGAAGAAATAAAACAAGAACTTTCAAAACTTCCAAAAATATCATTTAGAATTCCTTAAATATAACCATAACTACTGGCAAATAAGAGGATTATAAAAGAAAATAAGAAACTTGGTGTAAAAGGTATGCCTTGTTTTATGAGTATTTTTTTCTTGGAATATTTTCTTATAAGTTCCAAATCTTTTCTTGAAACTCCTTCCCAATTTGCTTTTATTTTTTTACCATGAACCATAATATCGCAGTAAAGCCAATCTCCTTCAGTTACTTGTTTTGAAGTTAACTCCTTTATTAAACAACTTTCTTCAACAGATTTTGCAAAAACAAATAACAAAGGAAATAATAAAATAACAAATCCCAAAGAAATAAAAACAAAATCTAAAAAAAATCCCAGGATAATACCTAAAAAGAAAAATCCGAGTCCCAAATAAATCATGATTTTATAATTTTTTGCCTGTTTTTTAAATTCAAGTTTAAATCTGTTAAAATTTATAGTAACTAAATAAAAACTCCAAAACAATACATAAATAGCTCCTGTAAGAAGAAAAAATAAAATAAAAAAACCAAATAGCTTAAAATTAACAATCCAGTCATAACTAAATGGTAGAATAGTTCCAAGAGCAATTAAGAGTTTTGCATCTCCTCCTGCAAAAAATCTAAGATAATAAAATAAGTTTCCGAGTATCAAAAAAATTAATAGTCCAATGAGCCCGTTTAAAATAAACCAATAATCATTTAAAAAAACAGAAACTGCTAGCCTATAACCTAAAGCAAATGCAATTAAACTAAAATTCCAGATATTATCAACTTCCCTTCTTTTCAAATCCTGTAGTACTGCGCCAGTAATCCAAACCAGTGCAAGGATTATTAAAAATAAGTTTTGACTACTAATTAACATATTTGCCCCTTTTAATTAAATCAATTAAAACCCCATTATAAATCTTATTGTAAAAATTATCTAAAATAAATTTTTAATTTTGTCTTTCTCTATCCTCTTTCTTCTCAACCCTTAAAGCTCCACCACGCTTATATCTATTAAATCTAGCTTTAGCCCTTTTATCATTTTTATTTTTTCGTTTTTCAGGAAGTCCGTAATCCATTTTAGTTTTCTCCAAATAAACTATGAATAAAACAAATATAAACCTTTTTGATAAGAATTTATTTAAAAAAATATTAATTATCAACCCACTTCAAACAAACCTTTCCGGTTGCCTTGTCTACAGGATCGCTAACAGTTAAAATTTTAACTTCTTTGTATTTTAATGGAGCGAGTCCAACTTGATCTTGATAAGATTTAACTTGGTCAGGAGTTACAAAGTCACCACCGCATCCAGCAATACCTGCGCAATTAGTTTGAATAAGGTCTGTACACTTATAATATTGAACATCACAAGTAAGCGCATCACATCTTTCAAGCCCAACTCCCTCAGTTTCAAGTTGCCTGCAAGTATAAGGCTGATTATTTCTGGCATTCTTTTTTCCAGTTTCATCAAAAACAACACTTCTTGTTCTAGTACAATAATCATAATAACCACTAGTAGAAGTAGAACATGAAATCTGACAACTTTGAACAATGCTTCCTACATTAACCTTGCCAGACTCAACACTTGGAGTTTTATACATCATATAAAAAGCAAAAACTAAAACTAAAACGCCTATAACTAATGCAATAATAAAAGTAACACTTGTTCCTTGCGCTTTTCTATTCATCCCTTTTTTCATCCCCTAAATAAATCTCCATAGTTTAAAAACCTTTTTGAAATCAAAAAAACAATAAGCAACTTATAAAAATAAGAATAGCCATTTAAAAGATAAATTTCTTAGTAAAATAAAATTAGCCTGACTTTGCACAATCCAGATTAGTACATTTTTCAAGCCCTACATTCTGATTTTCAAGAGTTAAACAGGTAAAATCGCCATTAGTATGACTAGAATCAGCAAATATAATTTTTCTTTCTTTAGTACAATAATTGTAAAAAGACCCGCTAGAACAATCAAGTTGACAACCTTTTACAGTTGCAGCAACATTGTCCTTACCCCCTGCAACACCGAGCCAACTTCCAGTACTTGAATAATTATAAATCATATAAATAGCAATAGCAAGAACAATTACTCCGAGTACAAGTGCAATAACAAAGCTAATGCTTGTATCAGCCCTTTTGTTAATCTCTTTTTTCATAAAATACTCAAATCTCCATAGTTTAAAAACTTTCTCAATAGTTATATTTTTCGACTAAATTTTTTGTTATAATTATAGGTAACATTAAACTTATCACTGTAAACCTTCTCGAGTTTAATATTAAAGTTTATAGAAACACTGCCAGGGTTTAACTCCACATTATCATTAATCACTTGAAGATTAATCTGATTAAGTTCTGATAAAACAAATACGCCATTACTATTGTATTTTTGGAGTTCTTCATTAAATCTTTCAACAAATTTTCCAGATCCAGAGTCATATCTAAAATCAATAACAGCTTGATCCATTATTTCATTAATATAAAAATCAAGATTATTTTCAAGAACATAAATATCATCCAAATATCTCGAGTCCTTTATTTCAGTTTTAATTGTATTAGAATTCACATTAAACATGTATAAGGCAAATCCTGACAAAAAAACTGCCATAAATACCAATAATAAAACTGACAAATCTGCTTTTTTATTTAAGTTTCTTAAAATCATAAGCATTTACCCCCATAAAAATTAACAATTACTTTTTCAAAGTCTCCTTCAACACCAAAAACATTTTTATTAGTATTTCTAATAAGGATAATATTTACTGAATTAGCAAGAAGTTTAGATTTAGATGAACTAATATAACTAGCTCCTCGAACATCAACATTAGGACCATCATAATTACTAAAGATTAGACTGCTTTTTTCAATAAAACCTGCAACTTGACTAGCTCCTCGAACATCAACATTTTTAATCAGTTGATTAGGATCACTTGCCCCATATTTTGCTTCAAAGATATAACAACCAACATCTCCAAATTCTTGAGCCAATATTTCCTTGGTTCTATTCTCTATTTTTTCTTTTAATTCAAGTCTTTTTAATTCATCTAAATTATAAATATCACTTTCTCTTAAAACATCCTTGACTCTAACTTCATTGTCACTTAAATTAATATTTGAATTAAGCAGGCTAAACAAAATTCTTTGTTCTTTTGCATCACTCAGATGTTTTTCAAGTTCAATTTCATCACTTCCAGAAACAATTTTCTTTTTTACAGAAAAAAGAGTTGTTGCAACTAGAAATAATCCCAAAACAAAAAAGACTACCAAAAACCCTGCAAACCAGGTTAAAGTTGTACCTATCTGAGATTTCTTATTAATTATTTTTCTTATTTTCATTTTTGTTTTATCCATTTAACCATTTTTACCTTGTTGATTTGAAGCTGCTAAAATAACAACTTTTAAAGTTTGATTATCATAAAAAAAGTAGTCTATTTTCCTGGAACACTTTGGAAAAGCATTTGCAGTTACTTTTTCCTGTATTAAACAATCTGCTTGAAACGAATGGTCTCCACGAGTCATATTAAAAACAGATAAATTGCCTTCATAAATAGAGATATTAATAAAATAATTACTTGGTTTTCCAAATAAATTTGGATTTAAATTACATTTTTGAAAAATATCAAAATTAGGATTAAAAATATCTGCATTAAGATTTGAATTATCACTAATACAGTCTAAAATTCTTTCTGCCAAAACATCTGCTTCAACAGGATTAACATTAATGTCAACAGAATAATAAATTAAAACTCCCATAAAAATTCCACCCCCAATAACAATAAGTACAAAAAACCACCACATGGATAATAATTTCTCTCCGCCTTTTTTATTCATAAATCTCATTTTATTTAACACCCATTATCAATCTCTTTTGTTCTTTGTCAAGACTCCAAATAATACTGGAATTTGTAAAATAACCATAAGAATAACCTTTTCCATCAACCAGATTAATTTTGACTTTTCTATTAGCATTATCAATCATGACTACATTTCCACTAAAATGATTATTGCTTGCAATATTATAAAGTTGGGAAACATCAAGACTAATTTCCACTCCAGGTTTGGAATTATCAATAAATAAGGCAATTTGCTTTGCATAAGTCTGTTCATAAATTAAATCATTATTACTAGAACTTCTTATAAAAATAAATATAATCATAAAAAACAATATGTTTAACACTAAAAAAATAGTTGTTTCAAGAACAATAAAATCCCCTTTTTTATTCATTCCTTTTTCTTTTCTTAATTCCCTTTTTCCCCTTTGAATCATAACTTAATAAAAAATAATAAGATTATAAATTTAACCTAAAATTGAACTATAAACGAGTAAGTTAATATTTAAGGAATACTCTCTATAACTGAACAATACTTAGAAATCTCATTAACATCATAATTAGTTGTTCTTACAACACTGCATCCATCTCTTGCATCAGTTCCAACACTAACATCCCCACAATATCCTGCACTAATTGCCCTATTTGAAGCAACAGAATATTGTTGATAAGCTCCCCCAATAATTGCAATTGCCCAAGCCCAAGGACTTGTTAGTGCACCAACTGTTGCTTTTGTTACCATAACCGGAGATAAAAGAAAACTTGCACCATAACCAATACCGATAGTTTGTAAGGTATTTTTTAAAACACCTGTATGACTTGGAGCAGAAATCTGCATAAATAAAACTGAAAGTTCAGCATTAGTGTTGTTATTTTGTTCAGAAATTGAACCTGTTTCAAAAGAGATACTACCTCCCTCAGCAACCTTACCGCTCTGAGGATCAATTACTATCTCCTTTAAATCCAACTGACGATTTACAGAAAATTTTGCTTTCTCTCCAGACAAATAATTATAGTAACTAACATTTGTATCAGGAATAGCATGAGTCATCATGTATCTGACTACATTTACATCTTCCAGATTAATTTTAGCTTTTGCCAAACTCTCATTATCAAAAGCTATTCTTGTACAAATAACACAGCTAGGATAAACTGTTCCTAGACCATATTTATCGGCAAGAAAGTTTGAGAAAATGCTTATTTTTCCTTCACCCATAGTCTGCCAACAATCAATAATATCACGTGCAATAAACTGTTCTATTTCATCTTTATTTTTTACTTTTAATTTAGCAACTCCTTTGACATTTTCAAATTCTTTGCAACTTCCACCAAGAATTCCAGAAGTAATGCAAACCTTATCAGTCTTGCAATTTAAAGGAACATAACTAGTAGTTCCAGTAAGATATTGGCTTGTTCCACGATAAATAACAGATTGATGACAAACTTCTCGATCAACCATCCCAGTCCAGCTAAGCTGATAATAAACAAATAAGATTATTGCAAATCCAAGTATTACTAAAATTATTGCAACAATCTGTGATGAGGTTATTTCTGCTTTTTTTCTTATTGATATTACCATCTTTTTTTAAAAACTTCTTTCTTTTTTAAAAGAAATTGGATTATTTAAATAAACCCTATTTTTTTAGCAGCAAGATAAACTGCATAACACAATACTGCAAATACAATTATCCACAAAACTATTTGCATTGCATCACTCCATACTGCCTTTTTATTAAAAGATTTTATTTTCATTTTAAAAAATTGGTTTATTTTTTAGCCTCATTATTGTTTCTATCTTTTTCAACAATAACCACTCCATTTTCAATAACAATTCTAATAGGTAAAGCTCCTCCAATATCAAGAGGAACATTTTCAACATCATAACCTAAAAAACTTTCAACACTTTTTACAGTGGTTGCATAAGCTCCAACAGGCTCTGCTTTATACATGGTTTTGACAGGGCGGTCTAAATCCTTGCAAACACCTACATTATCACATTCTTTTAATGAATATCCTTTTGAAGGAATAGTTGGAATAGGACAAAGACAAATACAATCAGGATTTTTACATTGAGCAGGTTTTTCAGTTTCCCCTTTATATGGCCAAGCTATTACCCACCAGTTACTAGGAGATTCTATAAAAAAGTCAGACTGATTTTTTTCTCCACTAATAACTTTTTGAATCTCAAAATTAATTTTATTCAAATTCTCTCTTGCCTGTGCAAGTGCAGTTTTCTTTGGAACTAATTGATAAGCAAGATATAATAATATAACAATGCATAAAACTGCAACAATTATTTTTAAAGTCTCAGGAGTAAGAAGATCTTCTGCTTTTTTATTGCTCCAAATGGAGCTTCTTCTTTTTAGTTTATGTTTATTAGTTTTTGTTTCCATTTGGAGGCTTAAAAAATACTTGAAAAGTATTTTTTATTTAGTTTTCGTATTTTCATTTTTTAGTTATAGATTTAATATTTGCATTTATCCTTGACAAAAGTTGCACTTAAGCTATTTTCCAGGTTCTCAACATAAATAGATTTACCTACTGTAAACATTCCAAGGTTACAATCTAACGAATGCCACTCGTTTTTACTTTCATCAAATGCAGAGATGGATACTGCGCTGCTGCTTGTTTTTGAAATTTTATAATTTTTAGTAGTCATTGCTCCTGCACCAAATATTCCCTCACGCCAAATCCAGTCCTTAGTTACTTGAAAAATATAAAAAAACTCTCCTTTCTTGGCATTTTGAGCAGCTTCTTTAAGTTTAGAATCTGGAACAATTTCAGCAGGATCATAACCCTTTGGAAACTCATTTGAAATTATTACATTTATTCTCTTAATTACTTTTTTGCTTGGATTATTTGGATCCCAAGCTACAAACTCAAAAAGTTTCTCACCTGAATAAGACAATTCATGATAATAATCCGTTGTAACAACCAGAGGATAATTATTTGGAATAGGTCCTTTTTCTACATAAGACCCATAAATAAATTTAGCATCACTGTCTAAAAAGAAACAATAAGGAGTACTTGAATTAGTCCTCATTGAAAAACTAATATGCTTACCTTTGTAAAGTGAAATACTATCCTTATTAACAAAATCCTCCATATCCTGATAACTTGATTTAGTAAGGTCATAAACATAAAGATGCTCTAGTTTTAAATCATTATCAGTAAGTTTAGTTTCAGTTTCACTAACATAACATAATTCACCATCTTTACAATCAATTTTTCCATTTGCAACTTTACCTTCAGGAATAACTGCACTACATTCTCCATTGTAAAGCGAACACTTTGCAACACATTTTTCATTTTCTTTAATTTCATTTATTGCTTTTTCAGATTTGCAAATATAATTTCCAGTATTCAAAATAAATGCATTGTCAATTAGTCTCAATTCCTCCATGCTAGGAAGTCCAACTGTGCTAAGCTCAATATAAGTTTGAGAATACTTGTCTAAAAAAGCAGGATAAACCTGAATAGTCTTATCTCTTATACTTGCGACAAGTTCATCTTTATGTGAAAGCCGAAGGGCATTATTATTTTCAATATAAAGTTCAGTTTTTTTGCCTCCAATGGAAATAAAATTCTTTGGAGAAAAATAACTCCCTTCAAGACCGCCAATTCTTCCAACAAGTTTTTCACATCCAATAAGGGCTAACTGATCAGGAGAAAGAGGTAATTCCCTATCAGTATCATTATAAGTATATTCAGGAAGATTTCTCATCCAGTTCAAGATATCAGGTTTAAAAATGAAGATTATTGCAACTACAATTACAAGTAAAACAATTATAAGAGTAATTACCTTTTCAACTGCGATTTCACCTTTTTTATTAAACATTTTCAAGTTAAACGAATTCTTAGCCTAGTCCCCTTCCAAACTTAAACAAGTTTTTAACAAAAGCAATTGCACCAGAATCTGTTTTTCGCAGATAAAGATAACCTACTCCAACTACGACTAAAAGCACTAATGCAATTATCCAATAAGCAAGATAAGCCATTTCAATACCTTTTTTATCAAATCTTTTCTTCATTATTTTGCCTCTTTTTATATTAATTTAATTAGAAAACCGTATTAATAAATATTCTTATAGTTTAATTCAGGCTCAAATAATTTTTTATGCACCGGTAGCCGCAAGTCCGCTTAAGGCAATTCCTGACAAAGCAGATAAAGCTAGGATAGATATAAGTCCAATAATTAAATATAATGTTCCGCCTTTTATTAAATTTCCAGCAATTTCAAAAGTTTCTTTGAGTTTATCTTCTCCAGCATCAATAGTAACAAGGGTTCCAGTTAAAATAAATATTACCTCAATAATATAAACTCCAATTGCAATCTGCATAAAATAAGGCGGAATCATATTTGCAACATCAAATAATTTAGTTATATTTGCAATTGAACCAAGTCCTGCAACAGCCTCTTCTCCTCCAACATCAGTCATGTTTTTTAATTGAGCTAAAATTCCAGTAATCATCGCAGCAAGTCCAACAACAATTCCTGCAAGTAAAGGTGCTAAAAATACCATGTTACTCTTCATATCACTTACAACTTCAGCTAATAAATCCCTGAGCCTTTCATTAATCTTCTGTATATTTCTTACATATTCTGAAATACTCATCAAACTTTCAGCAGCAACATTAAGTCCTTTTTTTGCACTTTCAATTAAAATCCTCATTGAAGTTGCAATTAAAGAAGAAGGATAATAAACTAAAGCCCCCCTTCTTGGATTAAATATTGCTTCTTCAAGACTCATTCCCATAGACTGGATATTTGCATTTACAATTTGAAAAAAGTTTTCGGTTTTTTGTCCTCTTGTAGAAGCTGCAACTTTTGCAAATGCAATTTCAGCAGGAGTTCCATCCCCGAGTCTATTTCCAAGAGTAAATAAACTGCTGTTAAATTCATTTTCAAGGTCTTTAGTACTGTCTCTTGATTTGATTAAATTTTTTGTTTTCCAGGAATAAGATAATGCAAAAAACAAAGCAATTGAAAACGGAATAAACAAACTTAAAACTAAAGCACCGACACCAAAAGGACCAACTATTCCTGCGCTGGTATCTTTAAATTCAAAAAAACTCCCATTACCAAAAAAACTTAAGCCAAGTTCAGAAAGCGTATAATCACTTTGAAATCCAGTAAGTTGCAAAAAATATTTATTTTGAAAAATAAAAGGAGCAAGTCCAATTATAAACAAAGGAACACAAATAGCTCCGGCAATATAATAAGGTCTTTTTGAAGCATATTGAGCATAACCTGGATTTTTTTCAAGTAGACTGGATTCTCCATAACCCCCTGGACGATTAAGCATTATTTGAAGGGTTAAATAAAATACAAAAAAAGGAACAAGTAAATCAAATATAAGAAAAACATGAATGGATTTGATTACTCCGCCAAGTAATGTTGAAGCCAAAGGAAGTAAAGCAAGTGTAAGTGTTGGAAGAACAATTCCAAGCATATATAAATTGGTTAAAGGAGACTTAATATTATGAGTATATTTAAGCATTCTTTCATAAACTCCATCTAAAATAACCTTAAGTGCTCTTTCTAAAATTTCAATTCTTCTTGTTTCACTTGGTTCATATAAACTGCTCTCTACCAAATGAAAACTTTCAACAAATTCCATATTTGTTTCTTTCCAAAAATCTAAGTAAACATCTAAACTATCTTTTATCGAAGAAAATTTCCCAGTTTCAACATCCCAAATAACTTTTTTTAAATCAAGAGCAAGAGGTTCTTCAACATGCTGAGCAACAAAACTAATTGCTCGCTCAAGATTACTTGTATGTTTCATATAAATAACTGTATAAAGAATAGCTGGAACCATTTGACTGCTTGCCTTAAGTCTCCATTTGACTGCAAGTCTTTGAGGTAAAGTATAAAAATAATAAGCTAAAAAAAATGCAATTACCATCATAAGCCCAAAAAACAAAAATGGAAATTCTCCTCCCGAAGGCCCGTCATTAAAAAACCAAATAGCTAAACTAAGTAATGTACCAAAAAAGAAAAATCCAATAAAACTCATTAATGCAAGTCCAACCGCTTCTCCAGGTTCAACACTCAAATGAGCAATTTGCAGTTGCTTTCCAATGTAATCTTCATCTTTTTTTGAAAGCTTTAATTTAATAAGTCCTCCAACGCCCTTGGCCCATTTTTCATATCTGGAAAGTTCAGGCATCATATCAGTTTTAAATTGAGAATAATCCCTGGAAATAGAATCTTCATTGACTTTAAGAGAATCATGAGTACTCATTTCACCTTCTATTTTTTTTGAATATTTTCTTAAAACTTCATTTACATCCATATCTCACCTTTTTTAAAATAAATACACTAATAAAATAGAAAAATCACTTAATAAATTATTTGTTTTTCTCTAGAATTATAATTTAAATTTTCTTTCCTTTAACTGCTTTATTTAGCCATTCCTGCCAGAGAGGAAATACATTCTTTGAATCAGGTAATCCTACATCATCTTGAACTTCTTTTGAAAATTGATGAAACATATTGTTGCTTAAACAATTAAACGGTGCCTCTAAAATATCAGGCCTGTTTAACTTATTTGAAACATCAACAATTTCTTGCTTTATTTTTCCTCTAAGTAAAATATTATCATAAACAGCATCCCAATTTCCAGCCCATTCTCTTACTCCTGAGGCAATATTCTTAATTATTTCAGAGTCTCCATTAATTAATTCTTCACTAGGTTCTATTTCATCAGTCTCAACATTATATTTGAGTAAATCAACAAATCCACCTTCTTCTTCTGGATCTTTTGTCCAATGTTTTCTTACCTCAGTTAACTGTAAAACCCTCTTTACACTCTTAAGTCCATCAGGAGACTTTATTGGATTTGCAACAATTACGCAATCAGTTGCTTTAAAACTTGTAACAGGAACTTCCAAATCATTTACAACCCTATCAAAAACTCCATAAGCAGAAGCTCCATGAATAGTTCCTGCAACAACATTTGCAAGTGCACCAACTCTCATTGCTTCATATAATGCTCTTGCTTCAAGGCTTCTTACTTCACCCACAATAAGGCTTGAATCTCCCAGTCTTAAACTTGTTCTAATTCCCTCATCAGCTCCAATCTCATTACTCGTTTTAAGTAAACTGCTCCTAACCTTCATTCGTTGAATATCATACTTTAATTTTCTAAGTGCATCAACAGGCAACTCTAAAGTATCCTCAATAACAATCACTCGGTATTTTGGCATAATTTCAAGCATTAAACTTCCGAGGAGCGAGGTTTTTCCACTTGACCTGGTTCCTGCAATAAGAATTGTCCTGCTTCCATCAATCATAAAACTAAAAAGTCCTGCTGCAAAACTGTTCAACATTTTGTTTTTAACAAATAAAGGTAAAGTCCACGGGTCTTCCCTATGCCTCCTAATTGCATAGGCCAGCCCATTAGGAGAAAGAGGTTGTTGAATAACTGCAATTCTGGCCCTGATATTTCCAAGAGCTAAATCTGTATCAAGAATAGGATTTGCTTCATCAAGAGGTCGCCCAGAAGTCATCCTAAACTTAGCAGCCCATGAATCAGCATCTTCTTTACTGGGAATAATATTTGTAATGCATTCATCAAAAATCTGATGTCTTAAAAAAATAGAATTCATAGAAATAGGCGCATTAAGTACAATATCCTGAAGATACTTATCTTGAAGTAAAATTTCAATTAGACCAAAACCAATAGTATGTCTGACTAAAATTGAAGCTAGCTTATTTAAATCAGCATAACTAAGTTTGACATTCTTGCTTTCAGCAAGATCTCTGAGCAAATCTCTTGAAACATTAAAAAACACCTGCCTTGTTTTTTCAGGATCTGTGAACTCTTCTGCCTTTGGCTGATGCTCTACTAAAACATTTCTTCCAATATTCAAAAGACTTTGTTGGTCCTCATCTAAAGAATATTCTGGAGGCATTAAATGATAAATATATTTTGCATCCTCTTTCTTTTTAAGAATAGTTACAAGGGACCGGTCATAGCTTTCCCCAATCTCATATTGGAGAAAAATCTCAGCATCACTTGGAAGGCTGGAAACTAGCCTGGTAAATGTAAAATTAGGAATAATGTCAGGCCGAAATATTTTATAATAAATATCTCTTTTTCCAAAAACATAATCAACCCTATATCTTTCAGTTTCTTTTATTAATTGAGTACTTCCGAGAAGAGAAATGAATTTTTCAAGTAATTTGACATAACTTAATTGGTCAGGCTGGAGATTATCAGGAGTTTTTTCTAAATTAAGTCTTTCTTCTTTAACAAACCTGGATAATTCAGAATAACAAGCTAGAGGGTCTCGCTTAAGTAAAGATAATAAGTAACTAACATCATTATATCTTTGACTAAGAAACTCAGAATTCATTATTGAAAGTTTAAAAGGCATTAATATTTTTTCTTGTTTGGTTAAAAAAACATATAAATTAGCTATTTCCTGAAGCATAAAAGTCTCAACTGAACCATAACTATAATTTCTTTGTTGAACAAAAACAACCCTGGAAATATTTGGAGCTTCAATTAATACATCAAACGTTCTGGACATTACATCGGGATCCTCTGCAACGTTAGGAACAACATTCGCACCAAGATAATTTACATATAATACTTGATTCCCTTCTTCCCTCATAACCTCATAAGCATACACAGGAGTTTGTGGTTTAAATAACATAATTTTTCACCTTTTGTTTATTAAAAGCAAGGAGTTTAATTAATTTCTCCCCAGATTCTTTTATTAAAAAGAAGCTGAGAGTATATTAAAATTTATGTATAACCTAAAATACAAAAATATTCTAATCATAACAATTTTAAACCCTGCTTAACTATTAAATAGATAAAAAGATGGATGAATCACAAGAATCAATAAGCGCACTTTTATCAGAATTTGGAACAAGGCTAAATGAGGTTGAAGAAAAACAAAGGTTAATTAAAGACAGAGTTCTATTAATCGGTGAAAATCTTGTATCCACAAAAGAACAATATGAAAAAGAGCTTGGAAACTTTAGAAAACAAATAAGTGAGATAACTACAGACCTTAAAGGAATAAAACAATTAAATAAAAGAATAGTAAACGAATTAGAAAATTATGCAAGAAAAACAGAAGTTGAAATAATTGAAAGGCAGATAAGAATGTTTCAACCACTGGAATTCGCAAGAATTAAAGATATACAAAGAATAGTTCAAAAAGAAGTAGATAATTTGAAAAAATAAAAACAAAACTATAAAAAATACAATTACATTATAATAAAATGGCAACACTAGAAAGAGTAATTCAAATGAAACAACAAGGAATGTCTGATTCCCAAATAGTAGGTTCTCTAAGGCAAGAGGGAGTTTCCCCAAAGGAAATAAGTGAAATAATTTCTCAATCAAATATAAAACTTGCATTAAATCAAGAAAACTCTTTTGAAGGGGGAAACCCTGATGGACAAACGGAAAATTCAATGCAACAAAGTATAATGGGTTCTCCAGGTCAAATGGCCCCTCAAATGCCTGTTGATAAAGAAGGTTTCACAGATTATTCAGCAAATTCAAGTCCTCCACCCCAACAAGAAGAACAACAACCGGTTCAAGAGTTTCAGGGAAATCCAGAACAAACTTATCAGGAATATTATCCAGAATATCAACAACAATATCAAGAATACCAACCACAACAGGCATTAGATATTGAAACAGTAAATGATATAGCTGAACAATTAATAGAAGAAAAAACAGAAAAGTTAGAAAAACAAATCTCAGCATTTACTAAATTTAGAGAAGAACTTCAATTTGATGTTGAAAAAATGAATGAAAGACTAACAAAAATAGAAGTTAAATTTGATGAACTTCAAATGGCCATAATTAAAAAAATAGGGGAATATGGAAGAGATATTGGAAACATCTCAAAAGAAATGCATCTGACTCAAGAATCATTCTCCAAAGTTCTTGACCCTCTAACAGACAATATAAGAGCCTTGCAAGAAATTACTGGAAATAAATCAGTGCAAACTCAATCAAATAAAGTTTCACAGACCCAAAGAAATGAGAATACGCAAGAAGAAATATCTGAACAGCCAAGACAACCCCCTTTAAAAAAACAAAAAACCGATTTTGAAAGTTATTTAAGATAAAATATTATTTTATTAAATTTTAATTATTTAAAAACAAAAAGATTACTTCTTAGTTAAAACCCATGCGGCAATAAGTCCGATAATTAATAACAATACACTACCACCAACTTGAGAATCAAATATGCTCATTATTTGAACTAAAACTCCTTGTTGACCGTCTCCAGCAGTTGTAATTCCAAGTTCAGGATGAAACATCGGATTAAAAACTCTAATTGCAGCAATCAAAAAGATAATAACTAGAATTGCAACAACAACCCAAGCAAAACCGGGAGTAGTCATCTTCTCAAAATCTTTTGTTGAAAATCCAATTATTACAAGAGCTAAGAATAAACATACAAGTAATACAACAAACCAGGGTAAAATTGTTCGAACATATAAATCAAGTGATGAAAAATTCATAAAGATAATTGCAATTATAAAACTCACCAAAAGGTTAACTCTTTGATCTCCTAAAACTTTTGTCTTAGCAAGGATTGCATAAACAACTACAAATACAAATAAGAAACTAAATACAGGCATAAAGAAAAATAATCCTGAGATGTCTAGTGTTGCCATAGTAATTAATAATATTTATAGTATTTAAATTATTTGTTTTAAACTCCTTATAAAAAATGTTTTTAATTATTTTCCAGAAATAACCCAGCCCATTATAGCGAGGAATACAATTCCAGCCATGATTGCAGGCCAAGAGTCAGACCATCCATAACCCCATCCACCAAAATACGAAAAATCA
This sequence comes from Candidatus Pacearchaeota archaeon, assembly GCA_041656875.1. Lineage (GTDB taxonomy): Archaea > Nanobdellota > Nanobdellia > Pacearchaeales > GW2011-AR1 > ARS1285. The sequence goes on along the minus strand of JBBACR010000006.1, from coordinate 24,415 downwards.
GACAGTGAAGTAAATAACACTACTAAAAATAAAATTGCTCCAATACCAAAAAATACATATTTTGTCCAATCCAACTGAGGAGCCATAAGCCCCATTAAGATTATAGAAACAACTAAAATAGCAATTGCAATTCCAGCATAAGGAAATATAGTTGCATAAAAATTAGTAACAAGATTGAATTGTAAAGCAAGTAAACCAATTGCCAGTGCAATTGTTGCTTGAACTCCTTTATTTTCTCCAAGCATTTTGCTTTTACTTAAAACTCCAAAGATAATTGCAAATATAAGTAAAAATGGAAGTCCATATGCAAAAACACCTTGATCAGCCCAGCTGTTTAAAACATCCCCTAATGAATAATAACCATACATCTTTTTTTCACCAGTTATTACAAAATTTTCTTAGTTTATATATATTTCGATTATAAAATTTTAATTTTTTAGTCCTCACGTCTATAAATAAAAATTAAAACTAAATAACTCAAAACTTAATTTAAAATCTGATTAATAAATCAAACAATAAATAATCAGATCATTAAAAATAATTAAAAAAATTACTTATCGCCTTTAACAACTGCTACAATAACTCCAATAATAACTAAAACCATTGCACCATTAACTAAAATTTGATAGCCAGTAGTTGTTCCAAACAAAAATCCCTTAACTACCTCAAAAAAACCAGTAATCATTAATAAAAATACAACTAATGAAATTGTGAGTATAGCTCCAAGCGCAATCTTCCACCATTTACCTAAAACATCACCATCAGTTTTTCCAACAATAAATCCATATAAAAGCATGAACACAAGTAATATAACTATAAATACAGCCAAAAAAGGCATTAAGTTAACAACAATATCCCTTGCAACAGGGAAAGCAATTAAAAATAATCCAATCACAAGTGCAATAATAGCATTTGCTTGCTTTGCACCATCTCCAAGAACCTTAGTCTTTTGAAGGATTGCAAAAACAAGTGTAAATACAAGAACAAAAGGTAATGCATAACTTACTGCATAATCACCAATTAAGTATGAGGGTACTGAAGCCATAATTACATAGAAGTGCTTCTTCCTGAATCTTCAGATAAATCCATTGTTTGTTCAGTATTCCTATCCATTTCATCTAAAGGCAAACTAGCTCTGCTGATTATAACAACATCGCCAACAGCGCGAACAAACTGATGCGGAATTATAACACCTCTTGCACCTCCAAGAAAATTACCCATTGAACTAGCAACCCTTATTCTCCAGCTCTCAACCTTGTTTTCAACAAGATTACATTCCTCAATATCTCCAAAGAAGTCACCAGTATCTGTGAATACCTTTTTTCCTATCACGCTCGTTAATTTTTTTACTCTTAACATAACAAAAAATGTAGTATTTAGTTTAAATACTTTTCTATGGCGGAAAATATATAAGCATAATTTTAACAAAAAATATTTTACAAAATAGAAAATAGTCTATTTTCTATAACTCAAAAACATATATTAAATAAAGATGTTTTTGATGAATAAAAACAATGATTAAATTTATATAAACTAATTCATTGTCTAAAAGATGTTTACAAAAAAAGAGATTGTGTGGATAATTATAATACTTATTATCTATGAATTTATAATTATCTTTCCATCTTCAAATACATTAAATCCCCTTGTTCTAATAGTTCCAATACTGATTTTATTTACAAGTATTATCTCAAAAAAAATAGCTGCAAAATTTTTTAATTTAGAAATAGAACATAAAGTATTAGAATTTCAAAGATGGGGCTATTATAGAAGATCTCACTTCAAAAAACCACTGCCAATTGGATTAGTTATTCCATTTGTTTTTTCAATCCTCACATTAGGAAACTTAAGGATGTTTACTTTTTTTCAGTTTGAAGCAGAAAATGTTCATGAAACAAGAGTTTTAAAACAAAGAGGATTAAAAAGAAAAGAAGAGCTAAATGAATCAGATATTGCATTTACAGCTGCTTGGGGATTTGTAAGTCTTCTAGTTCTTGCAATAATAGGGGCTCTTCCAGGAATAAGAGATGTATTTCCAGAACTCTCAAGATACTCAATATATTATGGGTTTTGGAATTTAATTCCAATAAGCAGATTAGATGGATTAAAGATATTTTTTGGAAGTATTCTAACATGGACAGTTCTTGCATTTGTGTATCTAGTCGCATTAATTCTAGTAATTATCTAACTTTTAATAACAACAAATCTTATAACCCGGCCTAGATTAAAATGAATAAGGTGACTTATGCCAGACAAAGTTTTAAGTTTAATAAAACCGCGAAAATATCAGAGTGAAATTTATGAAAATTGCAAAGATAAAAATTGTTTGGTCGTTCTTCCAACAGGTATTGGAAAAACATTAATTGCTTTAATGCTTTCAATATACACTCAAAAAAAATTCCCAGGAACAAAAACCCTTTTTCTAGCCCCAACTAGACCCCTTGCAGAGCAACATCTAGCTTATTTTAAAAAACATCTTCCAGAATTATTTGCACAACTGGTCTTATTCACAGGAAAAATAGATGCAGAAAAAAGAAAAGAACTTTGGGAAACTTCAGACATTATATTTAGTACCCCTCAATGCATTGGTAATGACTTAAGAAAAAATCTTTACAGTTTAGAAGATACCAGCCTTTTAATTGAAGATGAATGTCATCGCTGTCTAAAAAATTATGCCTATACCTATGTTGCAGAAAAATATAAAGAACAAGCTAAAAACAAAAGAATTTTAGGGCTTACTGCAAGTCCAGGAACAGACAAATCAACAATTCAGCAAATTGCAAAAAATCTAGGAATAGAAGCTATAGAAATAAGGACAAGAGAAAGTGAAGACGTTAAAGAATATCTCCAGGAATTAGAATTTGAAATAATAAGGCTCGACTTCCCAGATGAAATAAAACAAATAACAAAGATAATAAAAGATATGTATTCAAAAAAAATAGAGGAATTAAAAAACCGAAAACTATTATTTGGTCCCCCGACAAAAACAAATATTATCCAGCTTCAAGGAAAAATAATGGGTTCAATATCTAAAGGCAATAAAAATTTCAATCTTCTTTCAGGAGCAAGTGCAGCTGCTCAGGCAATTAAACTCTCTTACTTAATAGAACTGCTTGAAACTCAAACTCTTCATTCTTCTATTGAATATATAAAATCAATGTTTAAACAAGCAGCAGAAAATAAATCAAGAGCAGTAAAACAAATAATAAAAAGTCCTGAATTTAACAAAGCATATATTGAATTAAACGGATTAATTGCAAGAAATATTGAACATCCAAAATTATTGGAATTAAAAGGTTTAATAGAGAAGTCTATTAAAGAAAATCCCAAAAATAAAACAATTGTATTCTCCCAGTATAGGGAAACTGTAATAAAAATATGTAAAACATTGAATGAAATAAAAGGAATTAATGCAAAAGTATTTGTTGGACAATCCAAGGGAAAGGGAGAGAATAATCCAGGACTTAGTCAAAAAGAACAACAAGAGATTATGAATGAGTTTAGGCAGGGAAAAATAAATGTTATTGCAGCAACAAGTATTGGGGAGGAAGGCCTTGACATTCCTGAAGTCAATTCAGTAATTTTCTATGAACCAATTCCATCAGCAATTAGAAAAATTCAAAGGGCGGGAAGAACTGCTCGTTTAATGAAAGGAAAACTAATAATTCTCTTGACAAATGACACCCTTGATGAAATATTCCATTATGCTTCAAAGGCAAAAGAAAAAAGAATGTATAATTCACTAGATGAAATAAAACACGACCTGGATAATGGAATTTCAATTTATAAGGAAGATAAAGAGGAAAAACAAGAAACTCTGTTTTAAAAGATGGCAATAAAAATTGAATTAAAAAAGAAAAATTTAATATAATTCTAAAACTGTTTAAAAATATGTTTTACGACATTTTTTCAAAAAAAGAAGTCAGTTCAACTAAAATAAAGTCAAAGATAATTGCAGACATTCATGAAAAAGATTCATTTATTTTGGTTGAATTAAAGTCAAATCCAGAAATTGAACTTGAAGTTAAATCACTAAAAATAGGGGATTATTTAATAGGAGATACTATTCTCGAAAGAAAAACTGTTTCAGATTTTATTTCTTCAATAATAAATAGGAGATTAATTGAACAATTAATGCAAATGCAACAATACAAACAAAGATTTTTAATTATCGAAGGTGAAATATCCTCAATTACAAGTAAAGAAAGTAGAATTAACTCAAATGCAATAAGAGGGTTTATTCTTTCAATAATTTCGAATTATAATACAAACATAATTTTTACAAAAAATTCATTAGATACTAGCAAATACTTGATAACTCTTGCAAAACAACAACTAAAAAATAAAACTCCTTTTTCATTGCATTCTAAGATTCCTAAGACATTAAAAGAACAAAAACAATATATTTTGGAATCCTTTCCAAATATTGGTCCAAAAAAAGCAGAATCCCTTCTAAAAAAATTCAAATCATTATCAGACATATTTAATGCAAATGAAGAGGATTTAAAAGAAATTCTAAAAAATAATTCAAAAGACTTCAAAAATATATTAAATTCCTGATTATTAAATTAAGAAGCTATGCCTACTTTTTTTATTCTTGATTCGAAAAATCGTCTTCTCTCATTGACCGTTGAAGAATTAAAATCAGAAACGTCCTCCTTAGACAATTTAAAATAAAGAGTAGAGGGTTTAACTCTGCTGCTTAAAGAACCATTAAGTACACTATTGACTAAATTCGCTATTTCCTGAGAATTTGGTTCTTTAACAAGACTAATTTTGCTTGAAGAACCTACAGACGCCTCAGAACTAGGTCTTTGGTTTACCTGATTATAATTAAAAATAGCATCCCCATTTGAATAACAAAAAAATTCCCAATGGAAAGGATGAGAAAGATAAGCTACTGCATCAGGACTAACTCCAACCCTGGCTGAAACCTGTTGATAAATTTGATTATAAAACCGGTCACAATCAGGATTCAGCCTTGCCGCAGAAATAGCTTCTTCAACATAAACTCTTGCAAAATCTTCCAAGGAAAAATTAGCAGGAAATTTTTTTAATGAACTTTTGTCTTCCATTAAAATATAATTTGTTATTTTGGATATATAAATTAATAGGAAATTCTAAAATAATCAACAGACAACAATAAGCTTATAAATGTCTGTTAACTTTCTTAGTTATATTTTTTCTCTAATTAAAACTAAAATTATTTTATTAGTAAAACTACTTGCTTTTTATCCAGCCATTTGGCTTGTGATTCTCGCAACTAACAACTCGAGTTCCCTTAAAGTCTTTGTATTTGAATACTTCATTTCCACTTACACTGCGATATTCATAAACCTTTTTTTCAGAACAATCTTCATGATAACATCTGCCCCTTTTACCGAGCCCAGAGATTATCCTAGAATCATCAAACAAATGATAATATCTAAGGATTAATCTTACTATTAAAAATAACATTACTAAAAATAAAAGCAATGAAAAAGCAATAAGAAATTTATTTGGTTTTTTAGGTTCTGGAGGGAGGGGAGTTTCTTTACATAACGAACAAGGTCCACCACAATCTACTCTCTCTTCTTCTTGATTTTGAATTCCATCAGAACAAGTTGGACATGGAGAACAAGGTCCACCACAATCTACAAGTAATTCACAACTCTCATTATGACAATTTTTAATATTATCATTACAAGAAGGATTTTCACTAAAAAAGCATTCTCTTACAATTCCAGGACTAGACAGGCTGGATTTACATTTATTAATATCTTCACAAGCCCTGGTTTGAAAACCGCAAGATTCATCATCAGTCCAATTAAACTCAATACATCTCGCTTTAATCTGGGTCATAGTTACAAGATCAATTTTACGAGATTCAAAACTTTTTTTAAGATTATTACAAACCTGCCATTCCTTACATCCCCACTTTTCAGTACAATCTATTTTTTTAGGAGCTCCGCCGCCTCCGCCTCCGCCACTACCTCCAGAAACTACGCCTTTAGGACAAGCAACAGTAGAAACATTAACACTCCACTCCTGCGTATCAGTTAATTCTCCATCAGTTATTCTAACTCTCACAGTATGAACCTTAGAAGTACCGCACCCAAAATTATAATAAAATTCACTTTCAAAAGAACCTGAATAATAAAAAGTCATATTATCATCAACATACCAATACACATCAGGAATAGTACCATCAGGATCTTCAGAAGTGATATTGAAGTAAAACATATTATCTCCAGATCCTGCTAAAACTAAACTCAAAGGAGCATACTCAATTATTTTAGGAGGCCTGTTTTCATCAGTAACAGTTAAACTAAATTGTTTATAAGAACTAATCGAACTTCCATTTTGTCCACATAAACCAATATTTTCATGAGGAGTTAAAATACCTCTGTCTTTAACACTAACATTGATATAATAAACTCCTACAGGAGTACTGTTAGTGGCAGTAAAGTTCATAGTTCCATTAGAGCTTATGTTAAAAAGTTTATTTTGAGATTCATTAAAAATTAAGTCAAAAGTTAAATCTCCTGAACTCTGATTACCATCTTCTATATCATTAACCAAAACCTGATAATCAAAAGTAGTGTTTTTACCTCTTGTCCAAATCGTATGTACTCCGATATTCTCAATAACTGGAGCATTATTAATTTCTATAACGGTTATGTTTATATCCCTACTATCAGCATATTCCCCATCAGAAACTGAAATAGTTTCCAAATATTTATGATAGCCACTATTTGATCCTCCAGCATTATCCTTATTCAAATTTCCTGAAAAGATCTCATAACTAAAAGTAGTAAAATTAAGAGCGCCTAAAGAAGAAATATAAAAGGGACTTGAAGGAAATTGAGGGCTAAGAGAAAAAGAATAAAGCTCTTCATCAATATCACTGGCATTAAAATTAAGTGAAAAGAAATTGTTTTCACAAGCATAAAAATCATCGCTCATATTTAGAATTATAGGAGCAGAATTATTAACAAATACAAAAAAAATGACTGAATCATTGTATAATTTATTTGAACTATCAACTCCAAAAATTTCTAATCTATTTGAACCCCTTACCGCATTAAAGGTGGCATTGGGTAAAAAAGAAATATTTGAATAAACAAGAATGTTATGACGCAAATCATAAAGAGAATATGAATAATTTACTATTTCAGCAGCAGTACTAACATTAAGACCTAAAGTATAATTAACTTCGCTTTGATTAAAATAATAAGTAGTATTTTCAGGAGTCAAAATAATAAACAATGAAGAAGAACCTAAAATTAACCTCACAACTCCTGCAGCATATAAGAATGAAACAAATAAAATTACAAAAAGAAAAAATACTGCAAAATAAAATATAAATCGATTTTTATTTTTCATTGTCAAGCCTTAAACTGCAGTCCCGATTGCAGTAAAGATATCTGATTTAATTCCTAGGCTTGCATCAGCAGGTATTACAAGCCTTACATCAACCCTTATGGTATCTTGAGAATCTGAAGGCTGAAAAATGCTGCAAATCCTAGTACCATCCTCAGTAGTATTAACATCGTACCATTCTCCAAAATTAATTGTTCCAAAAATGCAACTACCTGATTCAAAATTAGTAACATTATAGAGGTAGCTTGGATTTTGGCCTCCAAGAAAGCTAGCTGCATTTTGATTAGTTTTTAAATCAAGGCTTACATTAACATTGCCGAGATTCTCCACAGTAAAACCCTCAAATACAGGAGTCCAATTTCCATTTATAACATTGCCAAGAGTATCAATTGTCGCATTAGAATTTCCAGGAGTAATACTTCCAGGGCCAAAATTAATTTCATCAAAAGTAAAATTAATATAAGCTCTTTGTTCAATTGAAACATTAATTACTGAGTTGACTACATGTCCTGTAAGTTTTATTCCAACAACAAATAATGAAATTATAATTATAATTATTGCAAAATAAGCAGTTAATTGCCAAATATCCTGTCTTTTTTTTATTTTATCCATTAATCAAACATACTTAAAGATTATATTTATTTTTCCAGTATAATTGCCATAACTTTGATTTTTATATGAGAAAGCCGTAATAGTTATATTTTTCTTTTCATTAGGTTTTAAAATAAAATCATTTTCAGAGGCAATTAAATAATCTTTTATGTTACCTTCTGCATTAAGAGTAATTATAATCTCTCGATTAAAAGTATTTTCAAGAGTTAAAGCTCTTGAAGCACTTCCCCCTGGTTGCATTGAACCAAAAGTCAATTCATTCTTGTTCAAATCAAAACCAACTTTTTCTGAAACCATAAAGCTGGTTTTTACAGACTGAGTATTGGGCAATAAAATAAAACTTACAATTAAAATTAATCCAAGCGTTATAAAAATAACCAGCAAGAATATGTTCAAAAGGCTATTTTTTGTTTTTCTTTTTAGCACCCTGAGCCACCTTTTTTATCTTTAATTCCAAGTATATGATTATTCCAAGAGATATTATAAATATTATGGTTATAACCCCTATAATAATTAACCAGAGATTATTTTTAGAAAAACTTTTAAGATAAATTGAAACAAGTTTAGAACTCATTTGACTTTCATAAAAAATCCTTATATTTGCAATATACTTTCCCTCACTAAGATTAGTTGCATCAAAAAATCCTGTTAAATTTACTTTTTGCCAGGGTTGTATAGAATAAGAAGGAGTAGTAAATGTATCTAAAACAACCCCCTCGTCAGTTATAATAACTTCAGAATAAACATCAGAAATTTTAGAGTTCCATAAATTTTCAATCTCAATATTAAACTTGTTTATTTTATTGGTCTCAAAAATATAAGAATAATCAGTTAGATTAATAAAAAGATATCCAATTTTTAGTTCATTTTCCAAATTAATTTTTTTCCCATAATCAATTGTTACAAGAACTGGATATATTCCAGGTTCAAGAAAAGAAACATTCAAAAAACCTGCATCATTAAATACTTCTTTTGATTTTATTATCCCAATATTAATAAATTTTGATTTGACTTTGTTTTCTTTGATTTTTTCCCCATAAATATCAATAGTTGCAGTTACAAATAAGTCTTGGGTTCCAAGATTATTAATACTAAGTTCATACATTGAGTCATTTCCTTTATTTACATTCTCAAGTTTAAACAAAGCTTCTGCATATTGCCCAGGATAAGGAACAAAAACATCTATTGGAACTTGTATAGAAGCAAGACCTCCAATTCCAGCACCATCTGCATTCAAAGATTCAATTGCTCCAACAAGAAGTCTGTGATTTCCAGGTATTTCTATTTTTTCAGGAAGTTTAATTCTTACTTCAAATGCTCCACCCCCAATAGAACTATTCTTACTCAATGTAGCATATTGTGCTAAATCTCCTTTAACAAACATCTCAATTCTTTGTTCAGGGTCAGGAGTCATTGCTCTAAAACTAAATGTTTTTTCTAAATTAGGTTCAAAAAATAGTTTAGAACCAGTAGGAGTCATTCCAATAGAACCTGCATTTACAGAATGTATTACAAGTAATACTATTAAAAAAAATAATAACCTCTTTATCATCTTATAATAATTAAACCTTGGTTTTTATAGCTTTTGATTTAAAAATACAAATCTAAAAAATTAACAGTTTTTTATAAAAAAGATATGTTATAAAATATTTTATTTAACTATTTAATCAGATATACTATTTTAATAAAACTTATAAAAAAACTAAATAGCAGTCCCTGTAGCTGTAAATGTATCTGAAAGTTCACCTGGACTTGCATCTGAAGGAATTACAAGTCTAACATCAATTTGTATTTGATCATTAGCATCAGTAAAAGGAAAACTAGTGCAGATATCAGTACCAATTGTACTCACAGTATTCCAGCCCTCAAGAGTAACTAAAGGTGTTCCACAACTGCCTGTTTCAGTATTATAATCATTTACAGAATATTGATATGCAGGAGAAGTTCCCCCCAGAAATCCTGTTGCATCTTGATTTGTCTTTAAATTTAAAGCTACATTGGTATTACCTACATTTTCAAGTATAAAATGCTGAGCAGTCCAAGTCCAATCACCATCAACTGCAGCAGTTGCATTACTTTCAAGAGTAGCACTAGGCTTACCTGGATTAACAGTACCATTTCCAAAGTTAATTAAACTAGATGTAAAATTAATAGCAGCTGTAGAAGATATATTAACTCTAACAATTCCAGTGCTTTCAATAGCATATCCTGTAAGTCTCATGCCTAAAACTAATAAAGAAACCAAGATTACAGCAATTGCAACATAAGCAACTATTTGCCACCCATTGTTATCATTTTTAGTTTTTGCCATTCTTTAAGGTGTTTGAGTTTTATCTTCAACTATTGGAGGATTAACTATTACTCCAACTTTTCCAGAACCACTACTTGATTCAAAAGAAGGGGCCTCTGTAGAAATTTTTTGATTATGATTAACTAAAGTATAAGCTAGAGAAATAGTTGCAAGTATTACTGCAATTATCACAAGTACCACTGCCACTTTTTTTGAAATCATAAAACATTAAAAACAATTTAGTTTATAAATCTTTCTTTGATATAGAGTATATATCTGCAAAAATAGATTTAGCTAAATAATTTTAAAAAAAACAATTTATAATGCAGTTGCAGTTGCAGTAAATATGTCAGTTAAATTTCCTGCAGATGAATCTGAAGGAATTACAAGTTTTACATCAATGGTTATTAGGTCATGAGAATCTGTAAATGTAAAAGAATTACAAATTTGAGTCCCACTGCCACTTATACTTGCATTTACATCATACCACTGATCAAAATTAATTGTTCCAGTAGTACAACTTGCAACCTCACTGTCCCTTACAGCATATTGATATGCAGGAGAAGTTCCTCCTAGAAATGTTATTGCATCTTGGTCTGTCTTTAAATTTAAAATTACATTAACATTCCCCACATTTTCAAGTATAAAATGTTGAGGGGCAGTCCAATTCCAAGTTCCGCCAATTGCACCTGTATCATTGCTTTCAAGAATAGCAGTTGAACTACCACCATTAACAGAACCATTTCCAAAATTGATAAAATCAGTTGTAAAATTAATAGATGCAAGCTGATTAATAGTCACATTAACAACTCCAGTACTCTCAATTGCATAACCTGTCAATCTCAGCCCAATAACAAATAAAGAAACAAAGATTACAGCAATTGCAACATAAGCAACTATTTGCCACCCCTTGTTATCAATTTTAGTTTTTGCCATTCTTTAAGGTGTTTGAGTTTTATCTTCAACTATTGGAGGATTAACTATTACTCCAACTTTTCCAGAACCACTACTTGATTCAAAAGAAGGGGCCTCTGTAGAAATTTTTTGATTATGATTAACTAAAGTATAAGCTAGAGAAATAGTTGCAAGTATTACTGCAATTATCACAAGTACCACTGCCACTTTTTTTGAAATCATAAAACATTAAAAACAATTTAAATTATAAACCTTTCTTTTTTATTTTCCTTTTTTCTTTGCCATCATTCTTCTAAAAAAGACAAACCATGAAAGATTTATAATTATCATAAGAACTATTATTATAATTAGAATTGTTGAAAGACTTGTTCCTTTAGAATTTCCTTGAGGCCTTATTGCATAACCAACTCCAACAATATCTAAGTTATCTTCACTTACTTTCAAAAGTAAATTCTTATCAGCTGACTTTTCTCCATATCTAACCATTAACTTTCCATTATACTCTCCGGTTTGAACCCCTATAGTATCCCAGTAAGCAATCAATTCTTTTCTTTCAAGCGCAGGAATATTTTCAGCAGCAGATTTAATATCAGCCATAACCTGATTTTCATTATTATATACAAGGAGATTTGCAAAAACATTCTTCAATTCCTGATTCCATTTATTATCAACAAGTATCTGCAACTTAGCAATCTCTCCAAGTCTGAAGTTATTAACTAAAATACTTTCTATATTAAGTGCCTGAGACCCTACTGCAAATTGTTTTTCAAAACTTCTGCTTTCACCGTCATAAAGCACAGTAACTTTGGCAAGATAATTTCCACTAGGATAATTTACATCCCATTTTCCAGTAAGTTCTGTTCTTGCACCAGGCTCAATTGGAAGATAATCAGTATTAATACTGCCTATTTTTTCATTAAGTGAAGTATATAGGTCAATAATTGCTCTTGCTTCTCCAATACCAACTTTTCCCCTATTAATTAAAGGTAAAATAAAAGTTGCAGTTCCATTTGTTTCAGCATCAAGAACATTTAAATCAGCATCTACATATTTTCCAGGGTAGGGAACATAAAAGTATACTTGAGATACAACTGCAACAGTTGCTCCAACATAAGTTCCACTACTTCCTGCTTTTGGAACTTCGAGTGCAATAATCTCGGCAGTATGAAGTCCAGGCATCTTGTCCATTCCAACTGGAACCTTAAATTTATATTTAAACTGCTTTGATTCCTCACTTGGAGAAAATTCAACCATGCTCTCGTATAAAGTTATTGAAGAGTTTAATTCTCCTTGTATCATAAGCATCACTTGCATATTTTTATGTTCATTGTTAATAACTGAAAAGTCTACTTCTTTTTCAGTCATCCCAGTTTCATAATTAAAAGTGGTTCTTCCGGGAGTTATTCCAAGAGATAAAATCCCTGGAAGAATCAATAAAATTAAAAATAATGATATCAAATAAATTTTAGGGATTTTCTTATTAATTAAAATACTATTTACCATCTTGCCTCCCAACATAATTTCCACTATCCTCAATTTGCTCATATTGTTCTGGTGAAAGTATCACCTGTCCAACAATTGCACCTTCTTTAGTCTTAGTAACATTTATTTTTACATTTCCTAGATTAACTAAATCACTTTGGTTAGATGTCTTATCTATTTTCATGCCCACTTCTGAAACCACAACAAGCTCATTCTGAAGTCCTTCAATAATTCCATTGTCTGACTTCCAATAATAAGTTCCAGGATTTAAATTAAGAGAAATATTTTTTCTTTGCGTCAAATCCAAATATCTTGAGTTTGAAAAATCAGGATTCTCAGAAATCATTATAACTTTAGCATTAATTGAATTAAAATTTACCCAATTTCCATCAACACTTGCATTAGTTGTAGGATAGAAATAATAGATTAGCCCAGCTATTAAAAATAAAAATAATCCTTGCAAAAGTACAACAATTAAATGCTTTTTCATGTTAAAATTTACTCCAGAGTTTATTGAATTTTAAAATACTAAAAATATAAAATATTTTTTTCATGTTAAAATTTCTCCATTATTTTATTTAGTTTATAGTGCTCCATAATTTTCTCCTAAATGTGAAGTGAAAGTTATCATAGATGATTTATTGCCAGCAGGTTCGCTTGAAGGAACCCTGACAAGTATATCTACTGAAACATTATTGCATCCAGTCTGATAACCTGAAGTAAAGTTTAATTTTTGAATAATATTTCCAGTAATTCCTGGTGCAGTTGCATTTGTAAATGAAGTTATAGTATTTAAAGGGTTAAAACAATTTGAAGTTGTATTTGTAATCTTAAACTGATAATTCTCACTAGGATTTGAAGCACCCTCCCATAAATCAGTAAAGTTAGCAGTGATATTCGATTCTACATTTCCATTATTTTGTAAGATCATTGGAGGATATTCTCCAGAACTTGTGTTTGCTTTTTCAGACAATCCCAAAACTCCAAAGTTAATGCTATCAACAGGCAGACTAATTGAAACTAATGATTGAATAGAAACATTTCTCAAATTTGTCCAGTTAGAATAAGTCTCTCCATCATATGCTCTCACTTTCCAATTGTAAAAATCCCCATTATCATATAAACATCTTAGATAAGGAGTAGCTATATAACTGGTATTTGAAAGAAGAGTTTCTTTATTCTGAGACCTTTCGAAAGAATCTGTACATAAGCTAGAAGGTACAAGGGTAAGATTAAACTCATATGTTAAAATATCCTCATCATCATCGCTTCCATTCCAGCTAAACAAAGGAGTTCTATTAGTTGTAAGATTATTTTCTACTGGTGAAATAAGAGTGACATTTGGTAATGTATTTAGTATTACTAGTTCTGAAGAATTTACCCATTCTGAATATGAATATCCATTAAAATACCTCATTGCACAACTCCAATTTTCTCCCTTAGTTGTATTTAGATTACCCAGAGTTGAAATAAACTCAGTCCCATTTTCATAGCTGTTATTATAATCAATAGAAATCGAAGTTGCATTATTCTTATACCAAATAACACTGACATTTAATTGATGTCCTGGAATTGAATCAAGGATAGTAGTAAAACAGTTCAAATCTTGTTTTGTTTGATTGCTTCCATCTGTTGAATTAATTGTTACATTAAATGACATCATAGAACTGTCTTTGGTAAACATTACGGTTGCATTTCTTTCATTTCCAAAAATATCCATTGCATAAACAGTCCAAGTATTATTTCCTTCATTTGAAATAAGTCCGGTCCAGTTAATTCCACAATCAACAACACTTGAATTTAGAATCCCATTGTCAAGACTATACCAGCAAGATACTCCATTAGATGTGTAATTTAATGCAGTAACGTCCGAAGTATAAGTTTTGTTAGTAGGATAAACTATTGAAATTGAAGGGCTTAATGGATCTGTAACTGTGATTATATGACTGCTTTCAATAGAGTTATACAAATAAGTACTATAGAATATAGCTGAAATGTTGTGATATCCCACAGTATTGTAAGACTTATAGAAATAACACTCTGCAGCCTCTTCACAAACCCCTATAGAAACCCCATTATCATAAATATAACTTGTTCCATGATCTGGAATTTTAACTTTTGATGCAATTTCTACATTATGACTAATATTAACCATTAGATCTGAATTATTTCCATCAAGAAGCAAGGTAAAAGAAACTTGTCTTTGAATAATAGAATAGTTAAAATAAGGAGTTATATTTATCCACCCAGCAGTATCATTTCCAATAAATCTATAAGAATAATTTCCAACAAGAACTATTGAAGAATATGTACAATTCTTTTGTTCTGTCCCAACACAGGTCATAGTATTATTAGTAAAATTCCCTGTAAAATTATTTTCAATAATTACAGAATCCATTTCAATATTATCAAAAAAGGAAATATTAAATTGTAGTGGAACTGAGCTGTATTCAGAACCTGAAGGTTTACTCAATGTAATATTAGTCCAGTAAGGGGGAATAGTGTCCACAGTAAGAGACCGAGAGCTACTTGCATTTATAGTTGGTTCATTATTATCTATACAACTTATTTCCCAAGTTATGTTCTTTTTATCAGAAATATTAAAGACGCTAAAGGTTATAGGCAGTCCTTGGGGGGAAGATTCATTAGTCTGATTTAAGCTATTATTCAAATATAAACTACAGTTTAAAATGCTGGAAATAGATGTATAATTAAATGTAAAATTAACATCGCTAACATTGCTTACATAATCTACACCAGGTGATGATAAAAAGACAATTGTTCCAGAAAGATTTACATCGACTAAAGAAGAATTAACTTTATTTCCTGCCAAGTCTATTGCCTGAACAATAACTTTGTTTTCTTCAGAACTTAATTGATTAAGAGTTATATTTGTAAGAACTCCGTTTAATATTCCAGACCCTTGTT
Source organism: Candidatus Pacearchaeota archaeon (assembly GCA_041656875.1). GTDB lineage: Archaea > Nanobdellota > Nanobdellia > Pacearchaeales > GW2011-AR1 > ARS1285. The sequence goes on along the minus strand of JBBACR010000006.1, from coordinate 8,826 downwards.
TATTTATTACATCATTCACATAAATAATATAACTTAATGTAGGTGCAAGATTATCTGAAAGATTAACTGTGATTATTGGAGAAGGATTAGAAGTAATTAAATCTCCTGAAGTTATATTTGCTTCAGGATTAGTCAAATCTATATTAAAGACCCTTGAAGAATTTCCATGATTAGTCGCATTATCAATACAATCAACAGTCCAATTTTGGTCTTTTCCTTCAACAAGTCCTGAAACATTAAATGTTGTTGAAATATTTGTGCGGGTAGTTTCATTAGTCATATTCAAAACATTATTTAGGTAAAGACTGCAATTTAAAACTGAAGAATAATCAGTAACATTAAATTTGAATGCGAGATTGTTAGTTTTATTCCATGAATTATTTAAAGGCAAAATTAAGCTTACAAAAGGAAGACCTGAATCAATTACTTCTGCATAAAATGTTTTATTTACAGCAGAATAATTAGCATTTCCCCTATATTCTGCTTTTATTTCATAAATTCCAGGAATATTAAAAGTTCTTGACAAACTTAAAGGGCTATTATCCAGCCATATCTGGACATTATTTTGATAAAGCCTAATTTGCCCAGAGTTTGGACTGATTAAAACACTAGTAATATTTGTAGAGTTTCCAGAAAGAAGAGTGATGTTAGATTCAGAAGAACCATTAAGGGTTAAATTCAAAATAGGGGTTGCCTTTATAACCGTATAATTAGATGAATTAGATGCAGATAAATAATTTAGAGTCATGCTAGAATTACATATATAAGTATAATTTCCAGCACCTAAAATTTTATTCTGGCCTATTTCATTTGTAACATTAACATTGTTTCTCCATAATTGAGCGCTTGTTTCAGGATTTGAGCAAGAACAACTTGCAATAGTGTTTTCCCCATAAACCCCTTCAAGGGGATTAAAGGTTAAATTACAATGACTAAGGTATCTAACCGATAAGTTAGCTGAAACTTCAGCCGAACTATAATTTGAAGATTCAGAGATGTTACATACATAGTGATAAGTTCCTACACTATGAGTTACAATATAAGGATTAACTTGAATCTGTCCGTCTAAGTATAGTGCAGGAACTGCCTCAAGATGATTAGCAGTACAATTTACAGTTGTTTCTGTCCCGTCAGCAACATCTTGGGAAGGAATAATATTAAGAGTTAAATTTGTTTCTTGAAGTAATCCAGCAACTAAAGTATTATTACTAAAAGTTGAACTATAATTCTGAGTTTCGCTTGAATTACAGAAATAACTATAGTTTCCAAAAGAAAAATTATTATAATTTGTGATCATTCCGCCAATAGAACTATTAACTATACTACCATCTAAGTAAAGACTAATATTTGTTTCAGTATTATTAACAAAACAAGATATTGTTGCATTAGTGTCTTGCTTTATTTTCCAACCAGGGTTTGCACTCAAAATTACCTCTGGAATAGCTTTTGTAACATTAAGATAATAACTCACATCTTCTCCAGGAGTATAAACCATATTTCCGGTGGAATTAACACTATAGTTATAATACCCTGCAGGAAGAATAGTTATTTCAGGATTAGTTACAAGAGTTCCATCTCTGAATAAACTATGTGTTCCAGAAGTTGAATTTGCAGTTGCATTAGTTATATTTCCATAACCAATTGTTAAATTATTTTCAATTCCATTCAGATAAAGAGTAAGAACATCACTTGATTCTCGTATGATCATAGTATTATTTACAGATGCAGTGGTAAAATTAGTAGATTCAGAGATATTACAAGAATAATTATAATCTCCAATAGCTGGAATAGATATAAATGGATTTGCGTTTTCAATACCATTAATATATATTTTTGGAATGATTTCAGGATTATTTGAAGTACAATTAACAGTTATTTCAACCCCATATTCATTATTCCACCCAGGATTTGCAGTTAAGTTAAGTAAAGGAATAGCTTTTGTAACATTAAGATAATAAGTCACTTCTTCTCCAGGTGCATAAATAATATCTCCTGTTGAATTAGCACTATATTTATAGTAACCTACAGAAAGATTAGTTATTTCAGGATTAGTTACAAGAGTTCCATCTCTGAATAAACTATGTGTTCCAGAAAAAGAATCTGCAGCCGCATTAACATTATGGCTATAAGTGATTGTTAAATTATTTTCAATTCCATTCAAATAAAGAGAAACAACATCCACCCCTGCAGTAACTTCATAAGATTTTAATTCACTACGATTCATATTTCCATAACTATCATTTATAATATATTGATATGAATAAGTTCCAGAAGCAAGGTGATACAAAACTGAACAATTCTTTTTAGCAGAGGTACCTGAACAATTAAGAGTTTCATTAACAAAACTCCCATTAAAATTATTTTCTAAGATAACACTATCAACCGCAACATTATCTTCAACAGTTATATTAAATAAATTCCCCGTTACAGAATACCCTGAAAAAGATTCTGGAACTACGCTATCATTTATAAAAAATGGTGCACTATAATCTATATTGATTATTCTTGTATTTTCTCTTGTATATGCAAGAGTAGTACAATTAACTTTCCAGACTAGATTATTTCCCTGTGGAGGAGCAGTAGTGTTAAATGTATTATTCTCATTTGTAAGTGTAGTTTCATTAGTATAAATAAGAGTTTCATTTATATAAAGAGAACAACTCGCAAGGCTATAACTATCGTCACTAAAATTAAATGTAAAATTGATATTACTTTGATTAGTGGTATAGTTATTTTCAGGAGAAATTAATTGTATTGGTACATTTGCAAGACTAATAGTTACAGCAGTTGAATTTTTCTTATTTCCGGCTAAATCTTCTGCACGAACAATTATTTCATAAGTTCCAACAGAAAGAGTTTCAAGAGTAATGTTTGTAAGAACCCCGCTCGGAACTCCAGAACCAATTTTATTAACTTCCCCATTTACAAAAATAACATATGAAAGAGTAGGTGCCTGATTATCTGATAAATTTACAGTGATTGTTGGAGTAAATTCATAAAGAATAGTTTCATTTGATGGATAAGTTATATTTGCAGTAGGATTTGTCAAATCAGAGATAGAAAAAATTCTTGAAGCATTTCCAGAATTACTTGAATTGTCTATACAATTAATCATCCAAGTCTGATTTTCTCCTTCAGTAAGCCCTGTAATGTTAAAGGTAGTATTTGTATTTAGTAAAACACTTGAGTTAGTACCAGTTAAATTACCATTAATGTAGATACTGCAGTTTAAATTCTCAAGATAGTTATCACTTGCATTAAATATAAATAAAATACTTGAGCTATTAATTAAACTATTATTCCCCGGAGAAAATAAAGTAACATTAGGATTAGTGGTATCAGGACCTACAATTACCCAATGAGTTATATAACTCGCATCATAATCTGAAGTTTCATTAAACTTTGCAGTTATATTATAATACCGGTCAATTGGATAATCCGAACTTGAAAAAGTAAGTCCTTGTGCATCTTGAGCTTGTCCTGCAATAACTCCATCTTTATAGATACTTAAATTTCCAGCAGGCGGACTTGATAAATTAATATAGGCTGTAACTAACTCATCCTTATTAATATGAATATCTCCATTGACTCCATTAAGGTTCAGCCTCCAATAAAATGTATTAAGAACAACTGTCCTTGTTTCAGTCAAATCTGAATTATCTGCAGTATCATTTACATTAGCATAATAAGTATATACTCCATTACCTAGCCCTGCAGTTGAAGTATTTGACTGATTAACATACAAATACCAATTAGTTTGATTATACTTTTGTAAATTAGAAACATACTGTTGGTAAATTTCTTGGGCTGATAAAGTTCTATTCCAAATCCTAACTTCATCAATTAAACCACTATGGAAATAAAGTGCTTGACCAAGAGTTCCAAAATCTCCTGTATCAACTGCACCAATATAAAAAGGATATCTATCAAGACCAACAGTTCCGCCAAGCATGTTTCCTTCATATACTCCATCAACATAGAGATTTATATAAGAACCATTACCCGAAGTTGTAATAAAATGCCATTGGTTATCATTTATTTGAGTTGTTGAAGATAAATAACTTCTGTCAGTAGGATCTAATGCCCCCCACATTCCAATATAACCGCCATTAGTGGTTATTCCAAAATCCCCCGAACCTCCGCCATTAGAAGCTTCTCCAATTAAACTAGGTCTATTCCAATAAGTAGAATGAGTTCTACTCTCATTTGTATTTACCCATAAAGAAACACTAAAAATCTTTAATCCTTGTTTTTGAGAGCCATAAAAACTAGCATTAATATATCCACTACTTCCATCAAAATTTATTGCTCCACCATATTTTCCAGAAGGACTCCAACCAGCAGCACCATTAACAGTTCCATTATTACTGTATATGCTTGCATCAACAACCTTTGTTGCACTCTCTTCAAGTAAAGAGTTATTCTCAAAATTATACATCAAAATTAAACTATTATTATACATTGTGAATGTTGTTCCATTCCAATTATAATTTATGTTATTAATTGGATTTGTTCCTTTTGAGATTGAAAGATTTATTGGAATAGAAGTCTCAATTGTAAATGAATCATCTGCAAGAGTTGGAGGAACAAAACTAATTGAAGGATACATAACACAGAGATTATTTTTACAGGTATATCCAGTATTACAATCAGTATTAGCTACACATTGACCGATAGTAATATTCCAATAATTAGTCATATGTGAAATGTTCATATTGCTAGTTGCATTGACAAAGGCAAGGAAAGTGTAAGTATTGACATAGTCTCCAGTAGCATTAACATACCAATCGATTATTTGTGATTCTCCTGCATTTAAAATTAAAGTATAGGGATTGGTATTATTTGCATAAAAAGGTTTTTCAGAAGTATTTGTAGATATAAGTTCTGTTCCATTCCCTTTCAAGCTCACATTTAATTCTCCACAATCAACAAAATCACAACTTACATTAACTTGAACCCTAAAAGAACGATTTGTAACTACACCTATATTTGCAGAAGGAGAAATTAAAGAAATATTAAATTGTGGAATTTTTATTGTAACATTCCATGCATTAGTCATAGCTGAAACATTTGGATTATTAGTTATATTTGCATAAGCCACAAATGTATGAAGACTTCCATAACTTCCAGTTGCATTAACAAGCCAAGTTAATAATTGGGATTGTCCACTATCAAGATTTATACTGTAAGGATTAGGGTTATTTGTATAAAAAGGAAGTGTTCCATTTTCAGTTAAGATTATTTCTTTACCTTCTGTATCAATTAAACAAGTCTGATTAATATCAGCAAGGCAAACATCATCAATATAAATATTATTATCAGGATTACTGCTATAAATAGTATCATAAGCTTGAAGTAAAACTCCCTTAACAGGATTATACGGAGAAGGGACATAAGGAGTAAGTACTAAACACAATCTTGTCCAATCAGCCCAGTTTATATTTTCATATCTTTGGACAAGTCTTGGGGAATTTGGTCTATCATTTATAACATAAACATCAAAATAATCATAATAAGTAGAATAAGTAGTAAGACTTCCTTTAACCCATAAGCATAAATAAGCCGGACTTGTGCTTGAGAAAGTCTGACTTACACTCTGCCATTTTCTATCCGGAGTAGTAAGCATATTAAGAGAATAACTACTATCATTAAAATGTTGAGTTGAGGAAATTGTTGCATTTGCGCTTCCAGATTCAGTCCATTTTGTCCAGTTGGTAAAATCTCCAGTTTCAAAACCATAATTGTCTAACTGCACATCAGAAGGTCTACTCAAAGTAACATTTATATTTCCACAATCAGCTAAATTTTCGCAAGTGATATTGACTGTGACATTAAAAAATCGGTTAGGATTTACTTCTACATTTCCTAAAGGATTAATTAAAGAAAGATTAATACTTGAACCACCAATAGTAACATTCCAATTAAGAATATTTGATGAAAGACTTGTGCTATTAGTTATGTTAACATAAACACTGAATGGACTTATACTCCCATATCCGCCTGTTGCATTAACATACCAGTCTATAACTTGTGATTGCCCAGCATCAAGAGTCAAGTTATAAGGATTTGAAATATTTGTATAAAAAGGAGTTTCTCCTTCAGTCATTGAAATTATTCCACCACTATAAGGAGTAAGGCAGGTTTGAGATATATCCGCAAGGCAAACATCATCAATATAAACATTATTGTCTGTATAATAAACATCATCATATGCTTTGAATAAAACTCCTTTAATTGGATTTACAGTAGGATAATAAGAAGATACATTATAACAATTTCTAGTCCAATCAGCCCAAGTAGTTCCAGTATTTGTAAAACTTTCAAGTAACCTCGGAGAGTTTGGTCTATCATTTATTGCATAAACTTCAAAAGTATCATAATGACCATTATAAGTAGAGACACTTCCCTTAACCCAATAACATACATAATATGGATTTGTGCTTGCAAAAGTTTGATTTACAATCTGCAATACTGAATTAGAATTCAGCATATTAAGAGAATAACCACTATTATTGAAATATTCACTAGTAGATATTGCTGCACCATTAGAACTACTCCAATTCTGTAAACTTCCAGTTTCAAATCCTCCATTTTCAACTTGTGTTGTAGTTGTTCTATCTAGTACTAAATCAATATTTCCACAATCTGCTAAATCTTCGCAACTAACATTAACACTGATTTTATTAAACTTGTTTGGATTTGCATTTGTAAGAGGATTAATTAAAGAAAGATTAATACTTGAACCACCAATAGTAACATTCCAATTAAGAATATTTGATGAAAGACTTGTGCTATTAGTTATGTTAACATAAACACTGAATGGACTTATACTCCCATATCCGCCTGTTGCATTAACATACCAGTCTATAACTTGTGATTGCCCAGCATCAAGAGTCAAGTTATAAGGATTTGAAATATTTGTATAAAAAGGAGTTTCTCCTTCAATCATTGAAATTATTCCTCCGCCGTAAGGAACAAGACAAGTTTGAGATGCATCAGCAAGGCAAACATCATCAATATAAATATTATTATCAGGATTATTGCTATAAATAGTATCATAAGCTTGAAGTAAAACTCCATTAACCGGGTTATATGGGGAAGGAATATAGGGAGTAAGGTTTAAGCAAAGCCTAGTCCAATCAGCCCAGTTTATATTTTCATATCTTTGAACCAACCTAGGTGAATTAGGCCTGTCGTTTATAACATAAACATCAAAATAATCATAATAAGTAGAATAAGTAGTAAGACTTCCTTTAACCCATAAACATAGATAATCTGGACTTGTGCTTGCAAAAGTCTGACTTACACTCTGCCATTTTCTATCAGGAGTAGTAAGCATGTTAAGAGAATAACCACTATCGTTAAAATACTCACTAGTTGAAAGTGTTGCATTTGCGCTTCCGGTTGCAGACCATCTTGTCCAATTAGTAAAATCTCCTGTTTCAAATCCTCCATTTTCAACTTGTGTTGTAGTGGGTCTATCTAAAACCAAATTAACTATTCCGCAATCTGCTAAATTTTCGCAACTAACATTAACACTGATTTTATTAAACTTGTTTGGATTTGCATTTGTAAGAGGATTAATCAAAGAAAGATTAATACTTGAACCACCAATAGTAACATTCCAATTAAGAATATTTGATGAAAGACTTGTACTGTTAGTTATGTTAACATAAACACTGAATGGACTTATACTCCCATATCCACCTGTTGCATTAACATACCAGTCTACAACTTGTGATTGCCCAGCATCAAGAGTCAAGTTATAAGGATTTGAAATATTTGTATAAAAAGGAGTTTCTCCTTCAGTCATTGAAATTATTCCACCACTATAAGGAGTAAGGCAGGTTTGAGATATATCCGCAAGGCAAACATCATCAATATAAACATTATTGTCTGTATAATAAACATCATCATATGCTTTGAATAAAACTCCTTTAATTGGATTTACAGTAGGATAATAAGAAGATACATTATAACAATTTCTAGTCCAATCAGCCCAAGTAGTTCCAGTATTTGTAAAACTTTCAAGTAACCTCGGAGAGTTTGGTCTATCATTTATTGCATAAACTTCAAAAGTATCATAATGACCATTATAAGTAGAGACACTTCCCTTAACCCAATAACATACATAATATGGATTTGTGCTTGCAAAAGTTTGATTTACAATCTGCAATACTGAATTAGAATTCAGCATCCATAAAGAGTAATCCGTGTTATTAAAATACTCACTTGTAGATACTGTTGCACCATTAGAACTGCTCCAATTTAAAAGGTCTCCAGTTTCAAATCCTCCATTTTCAACTTGTGTTGTAGTTGTTCTATCTAGCACTAAGTCAATATTTCCACAATCAGCTAAATTTTCGCAACTAACATTAACACTGATTTTATTAAACTTGTTTGGATTTGCATTTGTAAGAGGATTAATCAAAGAAAGATTAATACTTGAACCACCAATTGTAACATTCCAATTAAGAATATTTGATGAAAGACTTGTGCTATTAGTTATGTTAACATAAACACTGAATGGACTTATGCTTCCAAAACCACCAGTTGCATTAACATACCAGTCTACAACTTGTGATTGCCCAGCATCAAGAGTCAAGTTATAAGGATTTGAAATATTTGTATAAAAAGGAGTTTCTCCCTCAGTCATTGAAATTATTCCTCCCTCATAAGGAGTTAAACATTCAGTATTAGCATCAGCAAGGCAAACATCATCAATATAAATATTATTATCAGGATTATTGCTATAAATAGTATCATAAGCTTGAAGTAAAACTCCATTAACCGGGTTATATGGGGAAGGAATATAGGGAGTAAGGT
>JBBACR010000005.1:41120-53357 GCA_041656875.1 Candidatus Pacearchaeota archaeon | reverse complement strand
TCGTTATCAGCAAGACCTTTTCTTTCCCTAATCTTTCTAACTACTTCAGGTTGTATGTTTGCAGGAACTTTCTCAAAACTCTGGTCAACCATAGAGAATGTTCCTCTTCCTTCTGTTGCACTTCTAAGTTGACTTGCTATTCCTATCATTTCTGCAACAGGTAGTTTTACTTTAACTGTAACATGTCCCGAACCCTGTTCAATATCTAGGATCTGTCCCCTTTTACTTTGAGCAAGTTTTGTAAGTTCTCCCATAAATTCAAGTGGACCTTCAATAAGTAAAGTCTGGACTGGTTCAAATAAACAAGGACTTGCAGAATTAACTGTCATTCTAAGAGAATCTCTTACAGCAGGATAAACCTGAGCAGGACCTCTGTGAATTGCATCTTCATGAAGTTTAACATCGGTTAAAGTAATTTTTAATTTTGTACAAGGTTCTCGAGCCAAGACTCCTGCATTTATTACTTGTTCGATACCATCAAGGACGAGTTCAATAACTTCTATAAGATTAACTTCTCCTTTAATTTTATTAATAATTGCACATTCTTTATAAATTTCAATGTATTGTCTTGCTTCATCATTAGAAATTCCAAGTTCATTTAATTTTTTCCATATATCTTCTTCTCTTTTCTTAAACCTTCTTTCAGGTAAATCTCCGGATTTGATTGCTTTGTAAACTTCATCTTCAAGAGGTTCAACTTGCATAAAGAATAAGTTGTGTTTGTTTGGTGATTTTCCCTCTCCCTCAATTCCTTTTTTTGCAACAGTTTCTCTGTAAACAACAATAGGTTCAGAAGTTTTAACTTCAACTCCTTTTTCAGTTCTAATTCTATTTTCAATAATTTCTAAATGAAGTTCACCCATTCCACTCATTAAGTTTTCACCAGTTTCTTCATTAATTTCAATTTTAAGTGTTGGATCTTCTTTTGCAACTTTCTTCAAAACTTCAATTAATTTTGGTAAATCTTGAGGTTTTGGAACTGTAATTGATTTTGTAATAACTGGGTCAAATATATGTCTGATATTTTCAAATGGTTCTTGAGGGTTTATTGTAACGGTCTCCCCAGGTTGTGAAATAAGCCCTGTAATTGCAATAACATTTCCAGCAGGAACTTCAGTCACTTGTTCAGGTTTTATTCCATTATAAACTAAAACCTGTTGAATTCTTTGTTTTTTCTTTTCATTATTAAGATAAACTTCCATTCCTTCTTTTATTGTTCCTGAAAAAAGTCTTCCAGCAGAAATTTCTTTTCCAGATCTTGATTCCATAATTGTATTTGTTATTACAAATGCAACTTCTGCATTTCTATCACAATTAAGAAGTCCTTTTCCAAATTCAGTACTTAAATCTCCAGATGACCAGATTTTAGGAATCCTATATTTTTGAGCTTCAACAGGCGAAGGTAAATGTTTAACTACTGAATCTAGCAATACTTCAAATAATGGAGCTTTTTCCCACACCCATTTTTTTCTTTCTTCTTCAGTCATACTTCCATCATAAAGTGAAATCACATCTCTAAAACTAACTCCTTTCTTTTTCATAAAAGCAAGAGATAATGCCCAATTGTCTTTTGCACTTCCAAATATAACTGACCCATCTGCAACATTAACTTTCCATTTTTGTCTAAACTCAGGTTCTGCAATCTGTTCAATTAAGAGATTAAAGTGATCAATTACTTTCATAAATCTTTCTTGCATTCCTTCCGGAGTAAGTTTAAGTTCATTAATCATTCTATCAACTTTATTAATAAATAAAATAGGTTTTACTCTTTCTCTAAGTGCTTGTTTCATAACTGTTTCAGTTTGAGGCATGATTCCTTCTGAAGCACAAACCAGAACTATTGTTCCATCAATTGCCCTCATAGCTCTTGTAACATTTCCAGAGAAGTCTACGTGTCCAGGAGTATCAATTAGATTAATTAAATATTCTTTTCCTTCAAGTTCGTGAGCCATTGAAACATTTGCAGCATCAACTGTCAAAAGTCTTTCTTGTTCATCTGAATGTTGCCATGTTGACATTCCTCCATCAAGGTCTCCTGCAAGTTTCTCACTCATCATACCTGCAGCAGCAAGCAAATTATCTGTAAGAGCAGTTTTTCCGTGGTGAATATGTGCAGAAGTAGCGATGTTTCTAATTGTATCTTGACTTGAAATTAATCTTTGAATTTTCTCAAACGGTGTTTCCTTTTTTGCCATGTTGTTTTTGTGAAACAAAAATAACAGCCAGGAAATTTTATTTCCTGTATTTCAAAAACCTTCTTATTTTAGTAGGTTTTTGAAGAGTTATAATTTGTTGTGAATATGATTTTGTTTATCTAGCAGAATCAGCTTGCTTTTCAGAATCTCTTTTTTTAATCATTGCATAGCTATCAGGTTCTGCCCTGTAAGCTTTCATTATTTCATCTGCAAGAGCCTCTTCAATTTTAGTTTTTTTATTGTGAGATTTATCATAACTTCCTTGAACAATTATTCTTATTGTCATTGTTACTCTTCTAAGTGGGCTTACATCAACTGCTTGAGGATATCTTGCTCCACCATATTCGATTACTGTAATCCCATCTCTTGGAGCAGCATTTTCAATTGCAGTAACTAAAACTTGAACTGGATTTTGTTTTGTTTTTTCTTCTATTATTTTTAAGCAACCTAAAACAATATTCATATTCTGTGAGTATTTTCCAGATTTCCAAAAAGTTTGTATCTTATGCTTTTTTCCTCGATGTCCGGGAACTGCAATTAAGTTTGCAAATAATTCTAGAACGTTAATTTTTCCTCTAGAATATTTTTCCCTTATTCTTCCATAACTTTTTACAACAAGTTTTGGTTCAAGATTAAGATATTTTCTCATTCCAGGGTCATTGATTTTTATGTCAGAAACATCATATATTCCAAATAGCTTAAATCCATTTAAGTCTTTTTTCTTTTCCTCTTCTTCTTTAAGTTCTCTCTCGAGCTGCATTAATTGCTCTTCATTCAAATCTTCATCATATTGTTGTCTCATGCTTATCTTCTTCCTTTTTCAATCTTACCTTTCCAAAGTCTTTTCAAAGGTTGATCATTTACTTTAATAACTTTCCATCTAACTCCAGGAATATCTCCCTTACTTCTTCCTTGTTTTCCACCAATTCTTTCTATAACTATTTCATCATGCTCATCAATAAATTTTTGAGCTAGATTTCCAGGAATAAACGCAGTAACAGTTCTAGAATTTTTAATCAATTGAACTTTGCAACATTTTCTCATTGCTGAGTTTGGCTGTTTTGCTTCTTTTTGAACTTTTTCAATTACAATTCCTTTTGCTTGATTTTTTCCTCCAAGCGGATCTGATTTTTTGAAAAGATTTAGAGTTCTAACTTTGTAAAGTCTGTCCTTCCATCTGAACTTTCTTCTGTTCTTCATTAATTTTGTTGCGTTTCTAAGTCCCATTTTTAATCTAAATAGTAATAATTAATGATAATAATTAGGGTTTAAAAAGCTATCGAAGAAATTTTTTCTTGTCTTCGGTGTGGGTATCTCTTCCGGATAATCCCTATACCCTCGAAATATTATTGTCCAGTTATATTAAGGATTATAACTAAATTTAAAAACGGGTTTTGTCTTGTAAATTCAGGGTGAGAATACCTCAGAATTTATTCTAGGTAAAAATAAAAATGACAGTAACTGTGATTAGTTTTTATGATGAAATTAAAGACCCTGAAAGTTTAAACTCAACTTATTCTCGGGTTTGGGGTACTCTTCAAAAACAATATGGGCATCCTATAAACAAGGATGGAAATGGTTCTTGTTTTAGGGGTAATGATGGCCAGACTGCAGTATTAACTGATAACAGTTTAAGTTCATCAATTCATGAATTGATTTTAATTGATGTTTCAAAGACAGTTGTCGAAGGGCTGGAAAAAATTATAGCAAAATAATATTTTAATTTAATAGATCTCGTCTAAAGAATAACTTTTTTATTTAACTCTTACTTTCTTGACTCCAAAATATTGTTCAAGAATATTTTCCATTTCTGCAAGTCTTACTCTTTCTCTTCCAATTAAAGAAGCTTTGCTTTGGGTGTTTGCAGTGATAATTGCTTCATTGTCTCTTATTTCAATTGATTTAAATCTAACAGGTCTAGTTATCATAGAAACAAAACTTTCTAAATCTTCTTTCCCGTTTGGGATTGCAATAATTTTTATTTTCTTACTAATAAGATAACTGAGCTGATCAATATTTTTATTATTAATTCCCATTGCTCTCATAACAAGTTTTCTTGGAACAACAAAAATAATTGTGTTATTATATTCAAAACAATGATTTGTTTTTATTCTTGTTACATTTTCAAACAAGTTTGCATATCGTATAAATTGCATATCTAAAATTTTTACCATTTTGTTGTGTTATGAATATAAAATGATTTATAAGAATGAATTGAATGTTTAGTTTTTAAATGTTTCTCCTCGATATTTGAAGAGATAGGGTATTAAAATTATTTACTTTTTTTTCTTTGTTTTTTCAACAATCGGTTCAGTAGAATGTTTTGAAGAATCTTTTGTATCTTTAGTTAAATGAGCAACACTTTTATCTTTCTTAGGTTTTTGATCTGTTAATGGGCCAGTAACTTCAACCATAAGTCCAGGAAGTCCTGTTCCAACTGGGACTGGTTGATTCAATATTATATTTTCAATAACTGAATTAAGTTCATCTTTATTTTCTTTAAGTGTTGCATTAACAAACTGTTTAACCGGTGTCTCAAAGCTTGCTCTTGCAAGTATTGAACTTTTTTGCGAGATTATTCCCATTCTTGTTATTCCCTTTACAATTCCTTCAGAAGTCATTGCATCTGCGATTAACTGAGAGTGTCTTTCATTAATATCAAGTCCCTGAGAGTTTGTTACTTTTTGAATTTCTCTAATAATTGTAGCTCTTGCAACTTCAGCCCCAAAAACTTCGCAAACTTCATGAACATCGTTACTAATTGTTCTAGTTTTATCTACTCCTTTGAACTTAATTATTTCTTCAAGATTTGTTCCTGCAGTAAGTATTACATAACCCTCATCCCTTTTAACAACGAGAATTTGTTCAATTCCTTTTATTCCAGAAATCTGAGATTCTTTTATTTTTTCTTTTAATTTGTAGATTTCTTTGAAATTCAAATCCTTTCCATTAAATATAATTGTACTTCCATTTACCTTACAATCATTACCGTTTTCCTTAAGTCTTCCTGCAATTGTTTCAATAGAAGAATGAACTCTTTTAATTGAATCACTATCAACCGAAGCTTCTATTTTTTTATCTGCAAAATTAATTTTAATTTCTTTAACAATATCTTTGAGTTTAATCTCTTGAATTTTTTCAGCAATAACTCTTGCATCTTTTTCATTATCATGTTCTTTATCCAACCAAATTTCCATTGTAGGCGTTGAAGGAGTTCTTCTTGCATCAAAGATCTCAATTAGTCTTGGAAGTCCTGAAGTAACCTGCATCTCAGAAACTCCTGCAAAGTGGAAAGTGTTAAGTGCCATCTGTGTTGAAGGTTCTCCGAATGACTGAGCAGTAACAATACCAATTGCTTCTCCAGCTGCAATATCTCCATTTTTGTGTAATCTAGAAACATCTTTTCCATCTCCGCCATATTTAAACTGAATAATAGATCCACTTCCATCTCTAACTGTTTTGTCATATTCAATTCTTATATCTTGAAGAGCATTCGCAAGTCTTCTGTATAAATAACCTGACTTTGGAGTTCTAAGTGCAGTATCCATCAGAGCATCTCTTCCAGTTATTGCTCCAAAGAAGAATTCATAAGGTTCAAGTCCTTTTAAGAAAGAATTGTAAATAAATCCTCTGGATTTAGGGCTTAAATCTCCTTCTTTAAAAAATGATAAAGTTCTGTTATGATAACCAATTCCAATTCTTTTTGCCCATAATGCCTGTTGACCTACACAACATGCCATCTGAGTAATATTTAAAACATTTCCACCACTTCCTGAATTAATCATTACACTAATTGGATTTGATTTTGAAACTTCTTTTTCAACAACTTTTCCTATCTTTGTTCTAATTCCATTAAGAGTTTGAAGGATTTTAATTTCTCTCGTTTCTTCAGAAGTTTTTCCTGGAATAATTTCAAGAGTGTTCTTTTCATAACTTTTAATAATGTTTTGTGTTTCTTCTTCAGCTTCATTTATAATATCAGCAGTAGATTTTTTTACCTTTTCATTAACATTTAAGTCTCTAACTGCAATTGTAAATCCGTTCTTTGAAAGATAATGTACTCCAGTTGTAAATGCATTTTCGAGTACTTCTATTGTTTTTGTTCTTCCAACGTCTTTATCCAGTTCTTTTAATAATTCTCCAGATTCAACTCCAAACACATTTTCATCAACAACTCCTGATTCAATGTTTCCGTTCTTTATAACAAATGAATCTCCTGTTCTTGTTTTTCCTTTAAAATTAATTTTAGATGGAATTAATTCAGAAATCAATTCTTTTCCACTAATATGATTTTTTCCTCTTTTGAATTCAATTCCTGATTGATATAATAATTGAGAAGCATTTGCACTTGTAAGCGTATCATTACTAAGTAAATAATTTCCAGTGATTGCATCAGAGATACATCCAAGTAAATTACTGTTATCCTTGCATGAAATTAAATTCTGATTAACATCCATAAGGATTTTTGCTTCTGCCCTTGCTTCTTCTGTTTGAGGAACGTGAATATTCATTTCATCTCCATCAAAATCCGCATTATATGGTGGAGCTGCAGCAGGATGTATTCTAAATGTTTTGTATGGAATAACTTTTACAAAATGAGCCATCAAGCTTGCTTTATGGAGTGATGGGTGTCTGTTGAAAAGTACTACATCTCCATCAACTAATTGTCTTTCAACAACATAACCCGGAGTAAGTTCATCTAAAATTTCTTGCTTTAATTCAGAAGTTATTCTTTTTCTTCTTCCATCAGGCCTTATTACATAATTTGCAGTAGGATAATGTTCATGTTTGATTACAGCTTTTAATTTTTCAATGTTTGTTGAATTAACTTTTTCATTTACAGTAAGTATTTCTGCGATTTCAAAAGGAACTCCAACTTCATTTATCTTAAGTGCAGGATCAGGAGAAATTACAGTTCTCGATGAGAAATTAACTCTTTTACCTGCCAAGTTATGTCTGATTCTACCTTCTTTACCCTTTATTCTTTCAGTTATTGTTTTAAGTGGTTGTCCACTTCTATGTCTTGCTGGTGGAATTTTTGTGATTGAATTATCAAAGAATGTTGTAACGTGATATTGTAATAAATCCCATAAATCTTCAATAATAACTTCCGGAGCTCCTGCATTAAGGTTTTCCCAGAGTCTTTGATTTGCTCTTATAATATCTGACAATTTGTGAGTCAAATCATCTTCTGATCTTTCTCCACTTTCAAGAGTAATAGATGGTCTAACTGTTACAGGTGGAACAAGTAACAATGTAAGAATAGACCATTCAGGCCTAAATATCCTTGGATCAATTCCTGCAAGTTTTGTTTCTTCATCAGAGATTCTAGCTAATCTTTCTCTTATCTCTCCAGGGAATAATCTTTTCTTTCCAATTCTAAATGTTGAAGGTTTATCTAATTTTATTTTTTCTTGTTCACATTGACAATGAGGACATTTTTTTGCATCTTTAGATCTTCTAAGTCTGTCTTTTATTGTTTTATATTTTTCTTTATCCTTATCTTTTAACATTAGTCTATGACATTCAGAACAATAACATCTTAGGAATAATTCAACAATTGGAATATATTTGATATGCATAATTGGTCTAGCAAGTTCAATACTTCCTGGATGTCCTAAACATTCCTTAAGTCTTCCTCCGCAAGTTCTACATCTGACTCCAGGGTCAATTGCTCCAAGTCTTAAATCCATTAGTCCTCCATCAACTGGATAACCATCTACATCATAAAGTTCAGGAGTAATAATTTTTGCTTTTGAAATCTTTTTGATTTCTTCAGGTCCAAGCAATGTAAATTGCAGACTTTCAACTTGTTTTTTTACGGGTTTATTTACCATTTTTTTATTCGTATTTATTCTTTAAATTAAATTTAGTTCTAATATGAAGTGACTGGATTTCATCAACAAGTAATTTGAATGCATAAGAAATTTCAATAGGTTCGATTTCTTGGCTATTACACATAGGACAAGATGTTTTGTTTCTTATTGTGTCTTCAATTGCAACTGCACCACATTTTGTACAAATAGGTAAGACAACTTTATCTGAATCATATCTTTCTTTGAGTAGTAATGATGCTCCATGTGCAACAAGTGCTTGCTGTTCCATTTCTCCGAGTCTTAATGCTCCGCCCTTAGCTCTTCCTTCAATTGGCTGTCTTGTAAGCAGTGTTACCTTTCCAGAAGCTCTAGCGTGCATTTTATTTGAAACCATGTATTTTAGTTTTAAGTAGTACATATTTCCAATATAAATTTTTAAGTTTAACATTTTTCCAGTTATTCCATTGTAAACTGTTTCTTTTCCATCTTGTCTAAATCCTAATTTCTTTAATTCTTCTTCCAAGTCTTCAATCTTTTGTCCTGAGAATCCTGTTCCATCCATTATTTTTCCAGAAAGTGAAGCAACTTTACCTGCTAGTAACTCTATCAAATAACCAACAGTCATTCTTCCAGGGATTGAGTGCGGATTGAATATTATATCAGGTCTGATTCCTTTTGAAGTAAATGGTACATCATTTTCAGGAATAATTGCTCCGATGATTCCTTTCTGTCCGTGTGATGTTGCAAATTTATCTCCAAGTTCAGGAATTCTAAGGTCTCTTGTTCTAACTCTAATAACTTTGTTTCCTTGTCCATCTTCAGTAATAAATACTGCATCAACAGTTCCTTGTTCTTCTTGCCTTATAACTGATGAAGCTTCTTTTTTTGCTTTAATTGAAATTTCCCTAACTTCTGATAAGAATTTAGGAGGGGATATCTTTCCGATTGCTACTTCTCCTGAATGAAGTTTTGCTTCAACATAAGCAATCCCATCATCTTCTAAATATTTATATGAATCTTCAGTCCTATAACCTGAAACATCTTTTTCAGGAATACAAATTTCGTCTCTAAGCCCGCCAGCATAGTTTAATTCAAGAGAAGTATATGGTCTAAAATAAGTACTTCTTCCAAGTCCTCTATCAACAGAACCCTTGTTCAAGATTAATGCATCCTCAATATTATAACCTTCATGAGTCATAACTGCTACAATAACATTTTGTCCTGCTGGATGAACATTTAATGTATCATAAACAAAACTTCTGACTATTGGTTTTTGTGGTGTATGTAAAATATTAACATCAGTATCAATTCTACAGAGGAAATTTGCAGCATAAAGTCCGAGTCCTTGTTTCTGAGTTTTACTTCCTCTATTGAGTCTTGATGACTGGTCATAATTTGCATATGGAACTAAAGATGTAACTACACCCAGTAAGTCTATTTTATCGATTTCTAAATGAGTATTTTCATTAGTCATTATTTTAGAGGTTAAAGCAACAAGTGCATTTTCTTCTTCAGCAGTATCTAAATATTCAATAATTCCATTTTTAATAAGGTCATTCCATTTCAAATCTCCTTCATCAAGTAATCTAAGATGTTCTTCAGTTAGTCTCGATTTTCCATTATCAAGGATTATCAAAGGCCTCATTACTCTTCCAACTTCTGTAGAAAGAAGCACATTGTTTAATTCTTTATTATATCTAATAGAAAGTTCAATCGGGAATTCTCCAATTCTTCTTTTTTCTCTTAACTCTTTTGCAAGTTTAGCTGGATTTTCAACATGACCTATAAATCTTCCATTAAAGAAAACATCATTTCCTTCCTTTTCCATTTCTTTTTTCATCCCCATAGTGCCTAAAACTTTCAATAATCTTTCATCTGTCAAATCAGATCTTGTTGAAATTTTAGCAAGGATTGCAAGGTTTTTACGAAGTCCAATTTCAGTACCCTCTGGAGTTTCAACCGGGCAGAATCTTCCATAGTGTGTTGGATGAAGTGTTCTTGCAAGGAAATTTTCTTGTTCTCCTGGAAGCATAGAACTCACTCTCTGTAATTGTGAAAGAATAGCTAGATAATTTGTCTTATCCATATTTTGAGTAACTCCTGTTCGTTCGCCTATCCAGTTACCAGTTGCAATTGCACTTTCAATTCTATGGGTAAATAGTGTAGACTTAGCAATAGTTTTTATTGAATAGAATTTTTTTCTTTTTTGAATTTTTTGTAATGAATGTTGTACATCTCTAAGAAGAATGTTTATATTTATTCTGAATAAATCAGCAAGTAAGTCTCCTGACATTCTTATTCTTTTGTTTGCATAATGGTCTTTATCTGTTAAATTGTTTGGATTTTCTTTAGCAATAAAGAATTGTTTTATAAATTTGCATAATGTAATTGCCTTTTCAATTCTATCTTCTTTTTTAAGTCCAATATGTGGTAAGAAATATGAATCAAGTCTTTGTTTTATTCTGTCAAGAATTTCTTTTTCAGTTCCTTGCAGTGAAGTTTTTTGAGAAATAGCAAGCATAGCATCTTTTTCGTTTTGAATTTCAGTAAATTCATATAAGTTAACAATTAAAGAATCATTTTCTTTTCCAATATATTTTGCGATATCACTTTCTTTAGTCATTCCAAGTGCTTTAAGCATTATTACAATTGGAATATTTTTAAATCTTGAAAATGAAACTTCAACAATTCCTTCAGGAGTGTCAGTAATCGAAATTGGAATTCTATAACTTCCCCTCTTTGAAAAAAGTCTTAACATTAATTTTCCTCTTGATTTTTCAATAAATGGTTGATTTTCTGCTAAGTCTTCAGTCATTACAATTATTCTTTCATTTCCATTGATAATAAAATATCCGCCAGGTTCTAACGGGTCAATATAATTTTCTACTAGTTGTTCTTTAGTCATTCCAGCTAAATTACATGATTCACTTTTAACAATTACTGGAATTTTTCCAATTTCAACATCATGACTTTCCATTTGGTCTTGTTGTTTTACAGTTATTTCAACATTAACT
The DNA here is from genome assembly GCA_041656875.1 of Candidatus Pacearchaeota archaeon. Taxonomy (GTDB): domain Archaea; phylum Nanobdellota; class Nanobdellia; order Pacearchaeales; family GW2011-AR1; genus ARS1285. Next base: position 42,332 of record JBBACR010000005.1, on the reverse strand, counting down.
GGTGCAGCATAAGTAAGTCCTCTTATTCTTGCTTCAGCAGGAGTTATTAAATGAGAACTTCCATCTGCTTCAATAATTTGAGGCTTGCCAACTTTTATTTTTCCAAGTTTTATTTCAATTTCTTCTTTTTGCATGGATTCATTTAATTCTTCAATGATTTCTTGCATTCGATGGTTTATGAAATTGTTAAAAGAAGTTATATTAGATTCAACTAGGCTGTGACCTTCTAAATACTTTTTTACTAGTATGTGACTTTCTTTCTGATTTTCTTTTTCTATGTTCATTTTTATTGTTCCTTGTATTCCGAGATGAATGCTTGAAAATTTTTAATTTTCATGTATTCGTTTTATTTATCTCACCCAAACTGTTCTAAATTAATATTAAACTGATACCACTCGATAATAATCTGTCTTTTTTCCGTCGACATTTCTTTCTATTTTAACAACTTCAGATATTTGACAGTTTTCAGGTAAAGCAGGATCATTAATTTTAATTTTTGGTAATTGTGCTAAAGAAATATTAAGTTCAGTAAGTAGTTTTTCAACCTCTTGTTGGGCGAGTTTCGTGTGTTTAGGCTGTAAAATGTGCATTTTGGGATGTTTTAGATAAAGGCAATTAGGATAGTGCAATTTAAAATGCGATAATTTCCTTTAACGACTTTATAATTATAAATAATTCTGAAACTTGCCTTATAAACCTTTCGGTTTGATTTTGGGAGGGGTTTATAAATGTTTCTCTAAAAACCCTAAATATTCCAAAAATTAACTAAATAAATCTTAAAATTAATGTAACTAACGAACACTTTCTTGTTCTAACCATCTTCTAACATAATAATCTAAAGGTCCTGCTCCTACCCTTTCAGAATCTTTTTCAGTAACTGATGAAACATGTTTCCCTTCAAAAAAAATATCATGACCGCATAAAGTCGGTCGGGCTTCAACAGGAACAGAAACATTTTCCCCTTCAGTAATTACATTTCTTTTGCCAAGTCTATAACTTATTTGAAGTTCTCCATTTGACCCAGTTACGACGGGATAAAGTACTTGATTATAATTATTTTCTTCAGTCATAAATCGTTGAACAAAAAACGCTTTTTAATTATTGTTATAATAATATATACACTAAACTATACTTATCAATTTGAACTTGTTCAAATCTCCGATATAACTTAGATAAAAATCTGAGGCTAGGGTGAGTAATTTCATTTTATAT
>JBBACR010000005.1:0-41020 GCA_041656875.1 Candidatus Pacearchaeota archaeon | reverse complement strand
TAACTGAAAATGAAATCACGAATTAATTTGAACTTGTTCAAATCTCCGATATAACTTAGATAAAAATCTGGGGCCAGGGAGATTTGAACTCCCGACACCCTGCTTAAAAGGCAGGTGCTCTAACCGGGCTGAGCTATGGCCCCTTTCTCTTCATTAACTTGTTTAATGAACTTATTAACCTCTTCATTAACTTGTTTAATGAACTTATTAACCTCTTCATTAACTTGTTTAATGAACTTATTATAAGTTAATAATAAAAACTCTAGATAAATTTGCTTTAAAAAAGTTTGCTTAATTAAAAATAAAATTTATTACCTATTTTTTTTATCACATATGCCACAAGGTTTTTTTTCAGGACATTTTCCATAAATTATTCCTTGAGGAACAGAATACTTTCCAACTTCAGGAATAACTTCTCTAATATATTCTGCCATCTGTCTTGCAACACTTCTTATTTCCCATTGAGCTTCTGTGCAGGTTCTTTTTCCAATGGAGTGAATTGCATTCCATCCATTTATATGAATTAAATCATAAACCCTAAGTGAATGAGGAGCAATTCCAACAGCTTCAGGGTTAGTATTTAATTCATCTGCTGTTCTTATTGACCTTTCATTTAATTCTTGATAAGGTCCTTCAAATTCAGTTCCCTTAATACTTGGAGGAGTTACATATTTTCCTCTTTTTAATGCTCCTGTAATTGTTTGTACACCTTGATCCCATGTTCTTTGTCTTGTTGCCTGATGAAAACTTGCAATAGACATTGGAGCCAAAAATGTAAAATGATAATGTTTCATATTTGCAAGTTCTACTTCATCTCTTTTCATAACAGCTTTTTTTATTGCTTCAGGATTCATATAAATTCCAGCATGATCAAGTAAAACAACTTTTTCAGGAGGATTCCAATTTGTAGAATGGCCATGTATTAATTCTTCAATTGTTTTATTTTCAGGAGCAAATAATTGAGAAGCAGACATCCATGCTAAAACTTCATAATTTGTTTCTCTATTTATCATGAGTCTTGGCGCTATTTCCAATGTTCTTTCAATCATTTGTTTAACAGTGTCGCGAACTTCTTCAGGCACACCATCTCTTTTTGACATTGAATATAAATGCATTAGTTCCCTTGCATCAAGTTTAGTTTGAATAGCAGTCTTTGTATATAATGGAAGAATATATCTTGCATCTTCACTAGGAATGTGAGAACTCTGCATTTTGTCATATAATTCAAATTGTTCATGCATTAACTCTTCTGCACAAGTTCCTTCCAGGCTTTTTGGCAAGTGAAAACCTCTTTGAGCAGTTGCTCTTCTTAGCGATTGCTGTAAGTGAGAAGCATATTGAGGGGCGCATAAAAATAGAGTAGATGCTCTTGATAAATTATCAATTGAAAACAAAAATTCACTCTGGTCTAAAACTGCTCCATGTCCTCTTCCAGATGTTGCTGCAAATATGCTTTCTTTTCTTGATTCATATTCTTCACGAGGTTTTGCAATTTCATCACTGTGTATATCACTGGAACTTTTTTCATCAAAGCAACCACGAGCTCCGCAAGATGCAGGATCTTCAGCATCCCAGCTTTCTTTAGGATTCTGCAGCCATGCAACTAATTCAACCTTTTTTTGAAAATTTTGATTCATATTTTTTAAATGTTTTAATTAATTTATAAATAAATGGGTTCTGGAAAATATTAATTTAATAGTTTTTCTCCAAAGAGCTTATTTTCCTGTGCTCCCAAATCTTCCTTCTCCGCGGGAAGTTTCAGATAATTCACTCACTTCCACAAAATCAGGAGTATAATAATCTTGAATCACTACCTGGCATATTCTGTCGCCCTTTGAAATTTTAAATATTTCTTTTGTTGAATTAAACAAAATAATTTTAAATTCTCCCCTATAATCTGAATCAATAAGTCCTGCAAATCTGTGCATTCCTTTAAATCCCATTCCACTTCTGTCCCAGATAAAATATGCTTTTCCAATAGGAATTTCCATTGCAACTCCTGTTGACATTGCATAAGTTTCTCCTGGTTGAAATTCATGGTCTTCAACAGAGTACAAATCAAAGCCTGCAGCATGAGGAGTTCCAAGCAAAGGAATTTTTGCATCAGGATGCAATTTTTTTATTTTAACTAAAACTTTTTGTATCACCATTTTTTATAAATTTTCTAAGATATTTTTCATTTAAAAACATATTCGTTTTTAAAAAGCATACTTTAAAATTATAGCTAGTTATCTTAAACAATCTTCGATTTGGTTTTTAATAATATCAAATGAATAAGATCCAATCATTCTATGGGCTTCTTTTCCATTTTTAAAAACAACAAGACATGGAATGCTTGAAATCTTAAGCTTTAGGGCAAGCTCCTCATTATCTTCTTTATTTATCTTGACAAATGTCACATGTTTCATTTCTTCTGCCAAATCTTCAATAATTGGGCCCATCATAAGGCACGGCATGCACCACTCTTCAAAAAAGTTTGCTACTACAAGCTTATTAGAATTATTAATTATCTGATTGAATTCTTCTTCAGTAACTTCAAGGTCGGTATTTGTGTTGACCATATTAACTTATTTAACTCTGTTTTTTCTGAATTTAAAATGTATTTTAACATTAAAAAAACTAGAAACGCCCTGTTAATAAATGTTTCTTATAGAATGTTCATAATATCAATTTGGACAATACTATCTAATTATTATATCTTATAATAACAATTGTTATTAAACTAAAAAATAGTCAAATATCATGCCAAAGAATAAAATAGTTCAAGCAGGAAAAGTAAAAAAGATGCATCCGGTTAGAAAAAACTCAGGAAGAAGGCACTCTTTTAGAAAATCAACAAGTATTGAAGAAGAATTAAGAGAACTTGCAAATACCAGAGTAATGTATTTTGAATCTGCAGAAGATTATCAAAATAGGCCTTCTTGGGATGAAATATTCATGCTATCTGCTTATGAATCTGCAACAAGGGCAAGTTGTTTGCATCTAAAAACCGGAGCAGTCCTTGTAAAAGACAAAAGAATTATTGCCTCTGGATATAATGGAGCTCCTCAAAGAAATAAGTCTTGTCTTGAAATCGGATGTAGAAAAGATTTACTTGGAATTTCTCAGGATCATAAAAGAACTGGCAATTGCAGAGGAGCTCATGCAGAAAGAAATGCAATGGATCAGATAGCAAGAGAGGGTTTGAAAGGAGTCACTCTTTACACTGTGATGTTTCCATGTTCTGATTGCGCAAAGACGATAGTTGGAAATGGAATTGTCGAAGTTGTTTACTCAATGATCTATAAGGAGCCTGATTCACTCACAAAAGAGTCTTTTGCAGAAGCAGGAATAAAATTAAGAGAATATCATCCAGATATAGAAAAACAATTTATAAGACTTATGCGGGTTTACAATCAAAGATATTTAAAAGACTTTTCAGAATAATTGAGATTTAATCTATAAATATTTCTCAAGTTCCAAAATATCATTTATGCAAATATCTGCTATCTTATTTTCTTTTCCAACAAAGCAGGTCTTTATTCCAAGTAATTTTGGAATCTCTATATCTGCCCTTAAATTATCTCCAACATATAAGATTTGATTTGGACTTATCTTTCTTTCATTAATCCAGTATTGATAGACCTCTCCAGTAGTCTTACCTCCAAATTTGCCTTCTGCAAGAATTAACTCAAAAAGTTTTTTTTCAATTCCAATTTTATCTAATTTTTTTAATGCAAACTCATGATTCCCACTTGTAATAATATCTAATCGGTATTTTTGCTTTAATCTTTTGAGCATTTCTTCAAGCATTTTATTTTCTTCAATTAAATCAATAATTTCTGCCTCTTCTATACTTTCTTGAACAATTTCTCTTCCATCAACAGGTACCTTAAACATTCTTCCAAGTTCTTCAATAGTTCTTCTTCCAGAATTTTTCCATGGAAACTCTCCATTATAGTTTTCCTCAAATAATTTTTCACTTTCCTTTAAATGTATATTCAAAATAATTGATAGTTTTTCGTAGATTTTTCCTCTTATCTTTTTTTGCATTTCCTCATTGGAGTTATATAAAGTATTATCTAAATCAAATCCTATTACTTTTATATCATCTTTTTTTAACATCTTAAATCTAAATCAATGCTATTGATAAATTTAATTATTTAGAACTTATTTTTTATTGTCCTGCTAAAGTTTTATCAGGCCTTACATCACCACTAAGAATTCCTCCACTTGGAAATAACCTATACAAGAGTTTATGCCCTGGAGAAGTTAAAACATGAATTTTTTCAGCACTGCCTTCATCTGGCCTTATATCTTCAACATGAACAAGAGAATAAGGCCTTGGAGCTGCATAATATGGAAATTCAGATGACTTCGGAACTTCAATCATTAAAACATTTTGAGTTATTTCTCTTTCATAAGCAGAATGTATTCTATGACTTCCATCACAAACTAATGGCAATGATTTTGCTCCATCAAATCCAGGATAATTAAGCTGTTTTAGTTCTGGATTTAATTCATGCCCCTTTTCTTGCATTACTTTTTTTAAATCTTCACCAAGTAAATTAGAATAATCAATAGTTCCATTGACAAAATTAAATAAATTGACTTCAGCAACAGGAGGTATTAGGGTCCACTGTGTTGCTTGGCCATTTTCATCAAATGCAACATAATCAACTCCCCCATTTAAGCAAAACACATCAATTCCACTTCTATTGAATAGTTTTTGCATTGCTTCAATTCTATCTAAAAATCCTTTCCTATAAACTGTTGGTTGAGGAATATACAAATCTTCAACAGCTTTACTATCCAATTTTTGAACGCTAATCTTAGCATCCCTATAAATTCGAGTCTCAGAAAATCCTTTAAGTTTTACTTCTCTTAATCTTTCTTCTAGTTCGCTAAATCCAAATTCTTTTTGAATCTCAATTCTTTGTAGTACCATTTTTATTTTGGAGCATATTTATCAAGTAAATAAAAAACTCTTTCTCCAATAGAATGAACTCTTTCTCTTTCTTGATTTAAATCCCCATTATATCTTTTTGCAGTTTGAGCCATTAAATCTTCTTCTACTTTTTTTCTAACATCTTTTAGTCCATCAACAATGTCTTCTCTAGAAAATGTCCTGCATTCAAGGCCTTCGTGTCTTTCGTCAATAGATCTTTTAATAAAACCAACTTGTGCTAAAAAAGTTTTATAATCATGAGAGTTAACATGAAATGAGTTTGCACTATGAATCATTCTCATATCAAGTGGTTTGTTATTTTGAGTTTCAGCATAATCTCTTACATCACATCCAACAACATAAAGTCCAAGAATATTTCCAAATGAAGCATTAAGGACATTATTGCTTCTAAACTCATAATGCATTTCCATAGTATCATTTTCTCCTTCTTGTCCAGGAGTTACATGAAACCATGCTCTTTGTAAACAAGGAGTATGCCGATTAACAGTATCTCTGAGAGGATACCATGTAATTAAATTAGTTCTTCTGGATGAAGGTCTATTTGCAACTCTTTCTTTCGCAAATTCAATTTGATTTACATTTCCAGCTGGATGTCTTGCAAGTCTTTCATGATAAGTATACTCCCATCTTGTGTCAGTTGGATCATTATGGTCCTTAACCCAAGAATCTCTTGCACCCATCATTTCAAGTAAATAATCATATAGTGGAGCAAGATTAGCATTTGTTCCACCCTTTCTATGTGAAAAAGGGTCTGCATCTGGATTTTGAATATCAATCATAACTCTAGAATCAATTTGTTCTCCAGAATCATCAGGGTCATCTCTTTTGTAAACCAGGCCCTTATCCGCGAGTGTCAAATAAGCTTTTTCCCAAGCCTCAGGCATGCTTTGACCTTCAACATGAATTATAGGAATTCTAGCCATTTTAACACTCTTTTACAATTAAACATTTTTAATTAATTTAATATATAAATATTATATCAGTTTAAAATATATTTTATGAATTGAGTTAATCCCTATACACAGATTTTATCGGTCCTTTAGTATCTTTAACATAAAATGGCATATACAATCGATCTTTTTCTCTTACAATATCCATTGCTCCTTGTAGTGTTGGGGGAACAGAACACCATCTCCCACTAGGAGTTAATAAAGTAATTGTACTTTTTTCTGATTTAATATATTCTGCATTTCCTACTGACCACTTTTTTAACATTGAATAACAAATTTTGTCTGCACTAGATCCTGCATAAGGGTCAAGTTCCAAATTAGCAATTCTTCTCATAGCTTCTCTTGTTTCTTGTATTTCTAAAAAGAACTGTTCTGTTCGACTAACTCCCAATGCTCCGAGTAATTTTTCGAGTAGCCCCTTTTTCATGTTTAGTTAACTGTTTAGACCCTTAATAAAATTAATTATGATTTAAAATATTATTTTTTTGATGTCAGAAATTAAACCACTTGTTTTAGTAAGTAGATAGTCTTTAGGTGTTTTAATTTCTGAGCATCCTAAAAACAAGTGCCTGTCACGAACCCACACATTTATGTGTGGGTGGCACATTGTTTTTTTGATTTTATCTAAGAAATTTATCTAGACCAGCACTCTCACAACTTCTGCATACTTTTCCATTGCTTTTGCGAATCTTTCGATTTCTTCTTTTGATTTTGGAACTCTAAACATATAACTGGGGTCAAGTGTTTTTTTTGGATTGAACTGCTGAAGTGTGTATAATCTGACTTTTTTCATATTACCTCTTTCACTTTCTTTATAATTAGAAACTAGTTTTCCAATATCTTCTATATCCTGAGAGTTAAATTCAGGAAGAACTGTTGTTCTAAATTCATACTCTGGAAACAGTTTAACAGTTTCAATGCTTCTAAAAATATTATCTACATTTACATTAGGCCCTGCAATTGTCCTATATTTGTTAGGAGCTGACTTAATATCCATTGCAACATAATCAACTGTTCCTTCTTTTAGAAGTCTTCTAAGCATTTCAGGATTACTACCATTTGTATCTAGTTTAACACTTAGATTCATATCTTTTAGTCGTTTCATAAATTCAGGAAGATCTTGGTATATTGTTGGTTCTCCTCCCGAAATAGTAATTCCCTGATACCATCCAGTTCTTACTTTAGAGCCTATATTCTTAAGAAGAGCCTCTAAATTAACTTCATTTATCTTTCCATCGACAAGTTCAGGATTATGACAAAACCCGCATCTAAAATTGCATCCTGAAACAAAAAGTATCTGCCCCATTTTTCCAGGATAATCAATTGTGCTTTCTTGATGTGATGATATTTTCATTTTGCTAATTTCTCCATTTAATTATCTCAAGAATTCTTCTTGAGGTTTTCACCTCTTATTTTTTTATTGACTAGCTGGCTGAGCTGTAGCATAATCTCCAAGTCTTGCTTTTATTGCGTCTCTTAGTTCGCTTGGTTTTATTAAATCATTTCTTGGTTTTGTTTTTACACTGCAAGAATCATTTGGACATGCAGCTGCTTTTGGAGCATAACTTGTTGTCTTCTTCCAATAATCATTCTTTCCTGCAACAACTACTGTTGGGAAAGCATCAAATGGAACTCCATACATTGCAGCATCTTCAAGTCCTGCAAGGTTAGGAGTGTCAAGATAATGTAGTCTATAATCAATATCAGCTCCGGTGTTTTCCTCGAGTATTCTTTCGATATTTGTCTTTGTATTGCTACAAGGTTCGCATCCATGTTTTGCAAATTGTATTACTGTTAATTTTTGATGTCCATTAGGATTATATAACCATGACATATCTCTTCCAGCTTCTCCAGCATATAATGCTTCTGCTGTTTTTCTGTCTTCAAATATTTGTTTTTGAGAACCATTCCAGTTTCTTACTCTACTAGCATAACCAACAATTTTTGTAAGTACATTTAATGTTTCAGGATTTTTTGTATCTGTTACTGCATTTAAACATCCACCATGAGAACACAATTCTTTTTCTCCCGCCATTACATTTCCACATTCATCACATTCAGTATATGTAGGAGAAAAAACTAATTGAGAACATCTAGTATTTTCAAGTGTTCTTTGAACAATTCCTTTAATTGTTTCTTGGTTAGGTCTTTGTTCTCCAACATAAGCATGGATGATTGCTCCAGCCTGTATAAATGGGTCGTGGAACTTGCTTTGTCCAACAATTCTGTCAACAATTCCAACATCAGCATCAGGTGCAAAGTGTATTGAATTAGTATAATAAGGATTTTTTTCAGTTCCTTTCATAACTTTTTTAGCTTCTGGATATTTTGATCTATCCACCATTGCAAATCTTCTTGTAGTTGATTCTGCAGGAGTTTCTTCAATAACAAACTTTCTTCCTGTTCTTTGTTTAAACTCAAGTGCCTTTTGATACATATGTGCTGCAATCTTAACTCCGACTCTAAATGCTTCTTCACTTTCATGTAATTGCTGTCCTGTTAATGCTTGAACTGCTTCATTAAGTCCATTATTTCCAATAATGTAAGTGGATTTATCTAAATCAATATAAGGAGTTCCATCATCACTTGTTTTTCCAAGACTTCTCATAGGACTTCCATCTGTATCAAGAAGCTTTTGAATAAAAGCTCCTTTTTGTTCATGAGCTTTGAGTGCAAGTTCCATGGATTTGCTTATTTCTTCAAGAGTTCCTTCGATGGTTTTACCACGATAAGCTGCCTGAGGAATATTAATTGTAACATTCTGAAATCCTGTAAATCTAAGTCTTTCAGGATATTTGAGCATTGCAGGGTCTTCAATTCTTTCTTTAAGTCTGCAGCATTGTGCAAGAACAGCTCCATCTCCACGGTCAAACATAAAATAAGTAGATCCATTTTCAGAAGCAAGTTGTATTGCAGAGTCGAGTACTTCTTTTTGTTTAGGATCAGAAAAAGAATTATTATCTACATGTAAGTCACATTTTGGAAAATGGAAAGGTCTTCCATCTTTATCTCCATGTCTCCAGACTTCAATCATTGATTTTGCAAATCTCTGTGCACTATCTTCTAAATCTCCATAAACAACAATATGGCCGCCTTGAAGTCTTCCTTCAAGCCCTGCATCATATGCATCACCATTTATAGTGTCCGAAACATTTCCAGTATTAACTCTTTGGACATCATTAACCATTTCTATATTTCCATCAGGCATTTGAACCATGTATTTTCCACCAGGTCCAACAGCAGGAACATTTTTCAAATATTGTGGAACTCCTGTATGAATATTAAAATCAATAAACAAAGTTTGTCCGCCTCTTGAAAAAGCATTTTGAGAAGCCGCAAATATTAAGTTTTGTGCTGTTTGGTCATATTCTCTTTGAGAAACTTCTCTAAGTTCTTTTTTCTGACCAGTTTGTTCAAACCTGTTCTCAGCTCCTTCTTCAAGACTAAATACTCGTTGTTCAACTAATTTTTCAAGGTCTCTTTTTTCAAGATTTATTTCCATTCCATTTACTTTTCCATAAACAACCTCTATTGGTCTTTTAAGTAATGAAGAGTAAAGAATGTTTAAGAAGCCAAAGCCTAATGCTCCTGCATAATGTGCTTGTAGTGAGGCCAAAAAAGTCTGCATATGCTGATTTAAAACTGCAGCAGAGTTTGGAGGGTCTGATTTTGCTTCTAGATTTGCAAGAACCTTATTAAGTCCGTATTTTTTCAAATATTCAACAGAATGTGAAGAACAATAAACTCTTGTAGCATATCCTAAATCATGTAAATGAAGTTCTCCATTTAAATGAGCATCAGCAACATCTTTACTAAATATTTCTTCAAGTGCATATTTTTTTTGAATAGCTTCTGCAATTCCCAGATTAAATGCTTCAGGGTTATTACTTGCTACATTGCTGTTCTCCTGACTTTTACTAAATATAAGTGCATTAAGGTCTGCACGAGGAATCGCTAAAGGGGCTTGTTTTCTAAGTACTCCCTCAAGACCATCTTGTAATAATACTAAGTCAACAATATTTCTAATATCTCCTGTTTTAAGTCTTCTTACTCCTTGATTATAAGAATCAATTAATAAATTTTCAACTCTTTTTGAAACATCAGTTGCAAGTTCATGGTCAAGTAATGCTTCTTTTTCAAGTTGACTAGTGATTCTACTTCTGTCCCAAAGAACAATTGACTCTTGAGAGTCGGATTCAATCATAAGTGCAGCATCAGTAGTATTTCTCACATCTCCATTTCCAGAAACTCCAAGTAGTTTTCTTGCTTCAATTCTTCTGTCACGATAAGCAATATAAGCATTTCCAACCATTGAATAACCAACAGCTCTTGAAGCTTCTGCAATTATATTTTCAATTTCACCAATAGAAGGCATATCTCCATTAACACCTTGCAGTCTTTCCAGAGTCGCAGAATAAATTTTATCTGTTGCTTGATCAGGATCATCTAAGTGCACATTGATAACTGCTTTAGAAATTGCAGCTTTTATTTTATCTGAATCAAATCTAGCAATTCTTTCATCTCTTTTTTTAATGTGTCTTGGTAAGTGTGTTTTTGCCATGTTTTTTGTTTACAAAACAATTTGTCTTTTTTACCTCTTTTTAAAATTTATTTAATCAACTTCTTTCATAACTTCTTTAAAATCTTTTAAATTCTGAAAATTCATATAAACAGACGCAAATCTGATATATGCAATATCGTCAAGTTTTTTTAGTTTGTTCATAATCATTTTTCCAATGACCTCAGTTTTTATTTCCTTTCCTCTTTTTCTCAAACTTTCTTCAACTTCTTCAATAATCTTGTCTATTTTTTCAATGGGCACTGGACGTTTTTCACAAGCCCTTATTATCCCGTTTCTTATCTTTTCTTTGGAAAAAGATTCTCTTCTTCCATCTTTTTTCACAACAATAATATTTCCTTGTTCAGCTTCTTCATAGGTTGTGAATCTTTTTTTGCATTTTAAGCACTCTCTCCTTCTCCTAGTTCCTGAAGTAGACTCTCGTTTATCGGTTACATGAGTCTCAGAGCCGCAAAATATACATTTCATCTATTAGTTAGACATACAACAGGTTGTATACCCCCTTTTTTAAAAGCACAACGAGTTGTGTTTTGTATTAACTCTAGATAATTTCTAGTTTATAAACATTTCTGTATTAAACAACATACAATATTTTCAAAGACGATATAATCAGATTTTTTTGGATATAAAAAATTATCTTTTATTCAAAAGATTTATAAATCAGATTTATGTATTCTACATATAAAGAGATAAAATAAAATGGGTTTTCAAGAACTTTTAAATTCAGTAATTTCAACATCAGATTCAACTGCACTTTATAATGACATTGCAAGTTATCTTGGAGTATCTCTGGGAGTTTTATATATTATTCTTGCAATAGTCTCTGTTTGGTCACTTGTTTGGAAAGGAATTGCTCTTTGGAAATCAGCAAGAAAACAGCATACAATTTGGTTTGTAGTTTTTTTAATAGTCAATACTGTAGGAATATTGGAAATACTCTATATCTATGTATTCTCTGAACTAGGAAAGAAATCAAATTCAAATCCTAAGCCAGTTAAGAAAAAGAAATAATTTAGTTTTTATTTTCTTCGTAGTTTTTTATTGCTTTATGGAGTGCTCCTGCACCGAGAACAGAACAATGTAATTTTACTTCAGGAAGTCCACCTAAACTTTTTATTATATCTTTATTAGTTATTTTTTTTGCTTCGGTTAGACTTTTTCCTTTAGATATCTCGCATAATGCATCAGAAGCAGCAATAGCAGCCCCACATCCCCAGGTCTGAAATTTTATTTCTTTTATTTTCTTTTTCTTATCAAGTTTAAAACTAACTTCCATAATGTCTCCACATTTTTGATTGCCCATGCTACCTGTACCATCAGGATTTTTGATTTTTCCAAAATTCTTGGGTTTTAAAAATCTTTTCATTACTTCCTTATTATATTCATTGAAATTATTCTTCATTGTTAATAAACCTCCATTTGATTTTTAAAAATCTTAAAATTTTTATCTAATTTTATTAGTTTTAAAAATCTCTTCATTACTTCCTTATTATATTCATTGAAATTATTCTTCATTTTGCTTTAACCTTTCTTCTGCCTCTCTTGCATTTTTAATTAAATCAGAAGAACTCTGAACTTTTGCCCCAACTCCGTCTATTATTTCAATTCCATGTTTCCTGCAAACAGGAGTTTCAGGAATCTCATAAACATATCTGTCTCCGCCTTTCGCAAATATATGCGGTCTTAAATATTCAAGTGTCTTGCATTGAGTCTGGTCTTCATCAATGCTTATAAAAATATTATCAACACATGCAAATTCTGAGATAATCTCTGCCTTTTCCTCTGCAGTCATAAAAACAAATCCCTTTTTTTGAGTTGTTTGATTATCATTGTTAATTATAACAATAAGGTGGTCTCCAAGTTCTTTTGAGAGTTTGAATAGTTCAACATGACCATGATGTATAGGGTCAAAATAGCCGCTTGTAGCAACAACTTTCTTTTTTTTCTTTAGTTCAGTAAGATATTTTTCAATTTCTTCTTTACTATTCTTTGTTAAATCAATTATTTTATTTTCTTCCATTCTGTTTTTTCTTAGGTTTATTCTCTTTAGTTTTATTTTTGGGTTTAGTTTTCTTAAATGAGTTATTTATTTCACTCACAAGTTCATCAGGATCTATTCCATGAGCGATTGCACCCTCTTCAAGAGTTTCACTTGCAGCCATTCCACAACCAATACAATGCATCCCTCTTCTAAATAATATTCCAAATGCCTCGGGATTTTTTTCAATTATCTCCATGAAATTCATATTCTTGTTTATTTCTGATTTTTTGGTTTGTTTTTTCATATTTTTAATTATTTTATAATCTTATTTCTAACTATTATTTCCTCATTTTTGTTTTGAACTTGCAAATCTAACCTTCAAATGAAACTATTATTCCCAGGTATCTTCATCTTACGAAGCTTTACCTCTTAAAGCGAGTATATGAAGATATCATTCCCAGGTATCTTCATCTTACGAAGCTTTACCTCTTAAAGCGAGTATATGAAGATATCATTCCCAGGTATCTTCATCTTACGAAGCTTTACCTCTTAAAGCGAGTATATGAAGATATCATTCCCAGGTATCTTCATCTTCTTCAAAATGCTTTTTTTCAACTTCGGTTACTTCCTTTCCTTCTTCTTCAAGGTTTTCTTCACATTCTGCTTCATTTTCGAATTCACATGCATGTTCTTCATAGCTATCTTTCTTTTCCATTTTTACCTCCTGACTATTTATTAGCAAGTGGACTTATCTTTCTGAGCTTTTCTACTATTTTAGGTAAAACTAAAAGTACATAATCAATCTCTTCTTCTGTACTGAACTTACTTATACTTAGTCGAACTGAACTGTTAATTTGAGCATGAGAAAGTCCAATAGCAGTTAAAACATGACTCGGGTCTAAAGAATGTGATGCACAAGCAGAACCTGTTGAACTACATATTCCATATGAGTCTAAATATCCTCCAATTGCTTCTCCTTCAATATCATTAAAACAAATATTAATATTATTGCAAAGTCTAGTTTCCCCAGAAGGTCCGTTTAACTGAGTATTTTCTATCTTATCAAGTATCCCTTTAATTAGTTTATCTCTGAGTTTATTCATAGATTTTAAATTAGAATTGCTTGAAATTTTAACTGCTTTTGCAAACCCGACAATTCCTGGAATATTCTCAGTAGTGCTTCTTGTTCCTTTTTCATGTCCGCCTCCATGAAACAATGGAACTATTTTATTTCGAGCATTTTTGTTAATGTATAGTGCTCCAACCCCCTTTGGACCATGAATTTTATGGGCATTTAAAGTAACAAAGTCAAGATTTTGTTTTCTGACATTTATGTCTACCTTAGTATAACTTTGACAGGCATCTGTATGAAAATAAGTTCCTTTTTCTCTGCAAATTTTTCCAATAGCAGTTAAGTCTTGGATTGTTCCGATTTCATTATTTCCATGAATGATACTAACAATAAGAGTTTCACTTGTTATTGCATTTTTTAATTCCTCTAAGTCGATAAATCCCTCTTTATCAACATTAAGATAAGTTACTTTTGCGCCTTGGGTCTCAAGCCATTTGCAGGAGTTCATAACACAATCATGTTCTATTTTTGTTGTTACAATATGTCTTTTATTTTTATTTTCTGGACTAAAAAATAATCCCTTTAAAACCAAATTATTACTTTCAGTTCCTCCTGATGTAAAAACAATTTCATCGTATTTGGCTCCAATTGATTTTGCAATTGTTTCTCTTGATTCTTCAAGAGCCCTTTTTGCTTCTTGCCCAACTAAATGCTGAGAACTTGCATTCCCATACTTTTCTGTAAAATATGGCAGCATTTCTTTTACAACAGATTCATCTACTTTGGTTGTTGCAGCATTATCCAGATATATTGTTTTTCTTTTAGTAAATAGTCCCATGAGATTTTATTTCCTCTTCATTGCTCTACATTTGCTGCAGAATTTACTTTCATGTTTGTCAAGTATTTCCAGCATAGGCAGGATTGTTTCTTTATTTAAATGATAAATTCTTTTTTTGCCTTCTTGACTGACATTAACAATAGAACAATTTCGAAGTGAAATAAGTGCATGACTTAACTTTGACTGTTCTACATTTAATTTTTTAGCAAGGTCTAAAACCGAACTAGGATTTTCCTTTAGTTCTGCAACTATCATTATTTTTAATGGATTTGCTAGATTTTGAAAAAACGGGTAGTATTTAATAGTCTTCATTTTGATTTCCTTATATATGTCCTGATGTACATATGAACTAAGGTTCATATTTAAACCTTTTTATTCTGCGTTATATAGGATAAACTATAAAATTTTCACTTCATAAACTTTAAATACATTCATAATTTAAAAGAGATATGAAAAACTACGAGTACGCTAAGACAAAAACTATCCATAGGAATAGAACATTTATTGCACTTATAATAATCATTATAGTAGTTATTGCTCTTGGAACTTATGTTTATCAGTCAAATCAAATTTATCAAGTTAAAAGAAATGCAGATTTATCAAGTTATAAAAACGGTTTATATTGGGCGGTTTTCTGTCAGTACAATTGTCCTCTAAAGATTCAATTATATCAGAATACAACCCAGTTAATACCTGACCTTGATTGTGTTAAAAATTGTAGTGCCAGTTTTAAGACAAAATATAACTCAGCTATTTTAAACAAGCTTAATTTTACAAAACAAGAATTATCCAACGATAATTTTTTCAATGATGTAGAACTTATAATTGCGAACTGTAAAAAACAAAGTCCGGATCCAACATCTCTTCTTAATAATACAGAGTTCTTTAGTTGTTCAGTTAAAGGTCTTGAACTGATTAAGGAAAAATATGATTATTTAAAAGTTTGATTTTAAGCAGATATTTAAACTAAAAATTGCTTTAGTTATTTAGTAATATGGAAGAAAAAAAGAAAGTTGATACTCTAACTGAGGGTTCTATTATAAAGTCAATAATATTTTTGACAATTCCAATAATAATTGGAAATCTACTGCAGTCAATGTATCAACTAACAGATGCATTTTGGGTAGGAAGATTGGGTGCAGATGCTTTTGCAAGTGTATCACTTTGTACTCCCATAATATTTTTAATAATCGCTTTGACAGGAGGAGTCGGACTTGCCGGAGGAGTTCTTGTTTCCCAGTATAAAGGAAGAAAAGACCATGAAAAAGTTAATTTTGTAACAGGTCAGACATTAGTGATTGCTACTTTCTTGTCAATAATATCTTCTTTAATCGGGTATTATTTTGCTCCTCAAATAATTAGCTTATTTGGAGCAGAACCTGCTGTTTTTAATAATGCAGTTAGTTTCCTAAGAATTTCCTTTTTAGGAATGGTCTTTGTTTTTGGCTATGCAGTTTATCAGTCTTTAGCAAGGGCAGTTGGAGATGTAAAGACTCCTATTTACATTGTTTTTGGAACTGTTTTATTGAATTTTTTACTTGATCCATTGTTTATTTTTGGCTGGAAATTTATTCCTGCAATAGGGGTTGGAGGAGCTGCACTCGCAACAATGTTTACCCAGGCAATTGCATTTTTCATAGGAATATTTATTCTTTCAAAAGGTGAAAAAGGAATACATTTGAAAACAAAGCATTTGAAACCAGACTTTTCACTAATGAAGAAAATCATTTTTTTAGGAATCCCTGTTTCACTCGAACAATCTTCAAGGTCAGTTGGAATGATTTTAATGACTGGAATTGTCGCAGGATTTGGAACAATAGTTCTTGCTTCATATGGTATTGGGGGCCAGATGATAATGCTTGTCATTATACCTGCATTAAGTCTGTCAATTGCAAATTCTACTTTAGTTGGCCATAATATAGGGGCAGGAAAAATAGAAAGAGCCGAAAAGATTTCAAAAATAAGTACTGTTCTGGGATTTATAGTTTTAAGTGTTATTGGGGTACTAATGTTTATATTTGCAAATCAGATTATTTCTACATTTATTCCAGGAGATACTGCAGTTATTAATGAAGGAACAAGATATATCAGGGTAATGGCCTTAGCATTTGGATTAATGGGAATTCAAATGTCTATCTTGGGAACTCTCAGGGGAAGTGGAAATGTCAGTACTACCATGAAAATAACCTTGACAGTTATAATAGTCCAGGTTTTAAGCGGATTTATTCTATCCAAATATATTTTACATAATGAACTCGGAGTTTACCTTTCAATGCCAATTTCAACTATTGTAGGGGCAACCCTTGCACTTATAGTTTTCTTTAAGGGAAATTGGAAAGATAAAAAATTAATAGAATCAAAAGAAGTAAAAGAAAAAATAAAAGAGGAGTGCCAAATAGCAGATTGTGAATAATGGAGACAAAAATAATAGGAACAATTGGACCTGCCAGTAGGAACTATTCTATTTTAAAAGAAATGATAAGTTCAGGATTGGATATTGCCAGAATAAACACAAAATATGGTTCAATTCCAGAATACCTTAAAACAATCAGAAACATTAAAAAAATTGGAAAATGTAAGATTCTTTTTGATATAAAAGGCCTAAATTTGATTGATTGGCTTAAGGCTCAGAAGTTTGATTATCTAGCTGTTTCATTTGCAGAAACAAAAGATCAAATACTGCACATAAGAAAGCTATTTTCCCCAAGAAAAATAAAAATTATTTCAAAAATAGAAACAAAACAAGGAATACATAATATTGAAGAATTATTAAAAGTAAGTGATGGAATAATGATTGCAAGAGGGGATTTAGGAAAAAACATAAGTTTTGAAAAAGTCCCAATTGTTCAAAAGCTAATAATAAAAAAATGTAATAAAAAGAAAAAAATTGTAATTACTGCAACAGAAATGCTTCTTTCAATGGTAAGTTCTAAGTCTCCTTTAAAATCAGAAGTAAGTGATGTAGCAAATGCAATCTTGGATGGCTCAGATGCTTTAATGTTATCCGAAGAAACTACTATTGGAAAAAATCCAGTTTTGGTGGTTAAAGTAATGAGAAAAATAATTTTAGAAACTCAGTTAAAAAATAAAGATTTAAAGGACGTAATAAATTAAAATGGAATTATGTGCACTTGCATCAGGTTCATCTGGAAATTGTTTTTATGTAAGTAATGGTAATTCAGGAATTTTAATTGATGCAGGGATAAGTACAAAACAAATTATTGAAAGAATGTCTTTAATTAATAAGGGCCCTGAGACTATAAAAGCAATTTTTATTACTCATGAACATTCAGACCATATAAGGGGGGCAGATGTATTCGCAAGAAAATTTAATGTCCCTATTTTTGCAACTAAAAAAACAATCCAAGCTAGTTGTTTATGTTCAAATGAGAACTTAATTAATTCTATAAAGAATGATGAGACCATTAATTTAAATGGGGTCGAAGTTGAAGCCTTTTCAAAATTCCATAAAGCAGCAGACCCTGTTTCTTATAATATCTCTAATGGAAAAAAGATCTCCATAATCACTGATGTCGGTTGTGTATGTAATAATGTAATTAAACATGTTTCAGACTCTGATTTTTTATGTATTGAGTCAAATTATGATGAAGAAATGCTTGAAAGCGGACCTTATCCTTATTTTTTAAAAAAATGGATAAAAAGTGATATCGGTCATTTGTCAAATGCTCAGTCTGCATCATGTATCCTAGAAAATGCTAAGCCCAGTCTTAAACATGTTATGCTTTCTCATTTGAGTAAGAATAATAATTCTCCTGAGCTTGCATTAAACTCTTTCAATATTCTAAAACAAAGAAAAGATTTCTCACTTAAAATATCAGTATCACAAAGAGAAAGTCCAACTGCATTGTTTAAAATATGACTTTAACATATTATTATATTCTTTTACCATAATCTATAAATATCTTCTAGTTGTTTTACACTTGATTAAAAATGAGAGGCTCTGTATTTTTTATAGTCATAGCATTAATCTTTATTCTTTTGACAACTGTAGTCTTATTTGTCAACTTTATTCCAGATGATAAAAGTTCAGTCCCAAATAAGTCTTCAATTAGCACCCCTACAGGTAATATTATCCAAGAATATCCTTCTTATAATACCACAAATGCTACAACTATAATATCAACTAATCCAAAAACTTACAATGTTGAAATAAACAGCACTGGCTTTTCTCCTTCAGAATTAATAATAAGAAAAGGAGACAGTGTTATTTGGGTAAATAGGGATTATATGGATCATATGATAACTTCAGATTCAGGAGAGCTTGATTCAGGTTATCTAAAGCAAGGTAGGATTTATGACCATACTTTTGATACTTCTGGAACTTTTGAATATTTTTGTGAACTTCATCCATATGCAGTAGGGAAGATAGTTGTTGAATAATTTCATTTATAATTATTTTTTTTTAACCTAGAAGATTTTACCTAATCGTCAAAGCTGCACAACCTGCTTTTTGAAGTGCAACTTTTATAATTCCTGCAAGTCTATCTACTTCTTCAAGGCTTTCAACTAAGTTTAGGGTTAAATTCTCTTAACATTAATCTAGAATAATTAGGACTCGATTTAAACTATTTTATTTAGCATCCTTTTCCATTAAAAACTAAATTCATTTCTTCAAGGGAAATTACACTTTCATTAAGACTTGCTTGACCTGTTGCTTTGTTAATTGTTAGTATTGTATTTAAAGGAACTGATTTTTTAGTCCCTATCCTATAAGTTCCTTTTAAATAAATTAAAGACTGATTTTTACTATCTTCTACGCTGGTTATCTTGAACTTATAACTAAATCTTTCTCTATTTTTTTGAGAAGTAATAGAACCAGAACCTCTTGTTGCTCCTTTCGAACGTATAGACATACTTAATTTGTTATTAGTATCAAAAATAGTTCCATCAGCTGAAATAATTCCACCCCTCCCCCTTATATTTTTATCCATTATAGGTTCTCCAACATTAAGATAACAACTGTTTTGTTTTGTTCTGCCTCCACCACTATAAGTCTGAATGGTTAGAATATCTCCAGATTTTTCAAAGGTCTGGTTTTGAGCAATAAACTTAAGAGAAGTTTCATATTTTCCAGGACTATATCCAGTTGTATTCAAACTTATATTATATTTTAATACTCCTGGTTTGTAACCATAGCCATACCCGCTTCCATAATTATAACCATAATCATACAGAGTTGAAGAAATTTGTACTATACTAATTCCAGTGCATCCACTAAGAATTGTTCCATTTACAGAAAACTTGCAATTAATTTCTACACTAGGACTTATTCCCCTTAAATTTAAAATTAGATAATCTACGTCTAATACTTCATTGTTGTCTATTTTAAGAGAAGCTATAAAATTTATATTTTCCCCTAAATCTGGACTATTATCAGAACTCCAAAGACTTAAGCTATATGCCTCTGCAGGTCCTGAGAAAAATATAAGTAACATTATTGCAAAAGTAATTACTATTGGAAACGCTCTTATTAGAATACTCTCTTTTTTCAGATTCATTCTCTTTTACACCTTAATAATTAATCAACTAACTATTTACCTATATAAAGATAGTTAATCTGGAAACAGTAGTAATAAATAAGTATAATTAAGTTATTTGTCTTATTTTTTAACTTGGACATTATTATCTTTAAATATTATAAGAATTTTCATCAGCTCTAGCCATAGGTAAAAATAAACTTGTAGAAATAACAATCTCTACCGGTGTTTTTCTAGATATCATTATAATTCTTTAGAGCTAGGTGCTTTAATTTTGCCTATTCATATCTTAATGCATCAACAGGATTAAGTCTTGAAGCACGATAAGCAGGAATTGCTCCAGCAACCATTCCAATAACTACTGCAAAAAGTAATGCTCCTATAATTAATGTAGGACTAACTACTGAAGAAGATGAAGTTAAAAATCCAATACCTCCACCACCTCCACGACTACTAGTTGTGGTAGTGGTTATTCCTGCAAGACTGTTTATTGCAGTGGATGAAAATGTACCTACAATAACTCCTCCAATTCCTCCAACAAGCCCTATGATAGCAGAATTCAAAAGAAACATAGTCATTATATCTCTATTCTGGGTTCCAATTGCTTTCATTATTCCAATTTCTTTTGTTTTTTCAAGAACAGACGTAAACATTGTATTTGCAATCCCTATCCCTCCAACAAAAAGGGAAATAGCCGCAATTGCTGCAAGAAAATAAGTCATAGTAGACATTGTTTCTTTCATTGTTTCTTGCATAGCAGCAGGATTACTAACTCCAAAATCTACTTTGCTTTTTTGTAAAATTCCTCTTGAAAGCATTAGTTTTTTAGTTATTAGGTTCACAGTTTCATTTGAAATCTCAACATCATTAATTTTTACTGAAATAGAACTAAATTCATCTGTTCCAACATCTTCAAGAATTGTTCTTGAAGGCTCAATTGGGATATATATACTTCTTCCTTCACTGAGTATTCCAACAACATTAAAAGATTTCCCTCCGATGATTATCTTTGTATTAATTGGTATCTCTTTTGAAAAAACCGACTCCCCAAATTGGTTGCCTATAACTACTGAATAAACATCTCCACTAATTAAAAATCTTCCAGACTCAATTTTACTGGTTGTAACTTCTTTCCAGGTTTCAGTATCAACTCCGATTACATTTGTATTTTTTGCAGTTTTACTTGAATAAGAAACCGTAGCCTTGCCTGAAACTTGCCCCATTACATATTTGACATTAGGTATACTTTTTAGAACAATAATATCTTTTTGTGTTAAATTTTTTGCAGTAGATGAAGAACTTGATCCTCCAGGAACATCTCTTCCACCATCTGGAAAACCACCTCCGCCAAATCCTCCTCCAGAAGCTCTGCTCATTCCAGGACTGATTGTTAAAACATCAGCGCCCATACTTCCCAGCCTTGCCTCTAATTGTTGTTGAGCACCAAGGCTCATAGAAACAATACCTACAACCGCAGCAATACCTACTATAATTCCAATGATTGTAAGCCAACTTCTAAGCTTACTGTGTACAAAAATATTAACAGCAAGTTGAAAAGATTTTTTAAATCTCATCTTTTAAGTAAAGAGATTATCTTTTCTTCTCCTTTTCCTTTGCATTTGTTACCCAATCAGGAATTCTACCTGTTGTAGCTTTCTTTTTTTTAGAAAATAAATTTTTAATATTTTCACCATATCTCCCATAAATAAAATAGATAATTATTAGAACAACAAATATAATCAGCCAGTTAGTCCATGACAAATACCATGCAGTTGTTGTAGTTCTAGCTCTTCCCATCATTGCACCAGTACTAAAATTACTTGCAATGTTTAAAGGTACAGCCATGTTTACTACTCTTCTTTCGCCAATATTATCTGTATAATATATATCAAACTTAAATGTAGAATTTGCAGCTACCTGAGTTTGTCCTGAACCCTGAGTTGGAGGCATATTATAATTCCCGTTTGTTGTAGTTTGTGCCCTTGCTTTTTTTGCAATTGAAAATCCAACAAGAGTATAATCTCCACTATCCAGATTACCAATCATTTGCCCATCAGTACCTGTAACAGTATAATCATCTTGAGTTGGAATTCTAACAACAACTGAATTTGCAGTATATTTTCCAACATTTGCAATAGCAATTGAAACTTCTGAACTTGTTGCTTCTTGTATTACTGAATCAAACTGGGTTCTTGAGTCTTTTACTTCAATATTAAATTTTTGAATACTGTAGGATGAAGAATCAAGCCAATCTGCAAGCCTATAACCTATTTGAAGAGTATTATTTCCATCGAGTGCATCTTTGTCAACACGAACTGTATATGGAACCATCCAATAACCATTATATCCTTGAGTATAAGTGCTTTTATCAAGTGTAACAATGTAGTTTCCATCATCAAGCGAAAAAGGATAACTAGGAATTAATTTAAAAGAAACTCCATTCTGGCATTGGCTTTGAGAAACTCCATTTACCTGAAAAACTACTTTTACATAACTTCCAGGAATTGCTGGATAAGGGTCTTGATTTATAATAGAGATATTTAAGTTGCATGTATGTAAACTATCATCTGCTGCAGAAATAAAACTAATCGTCATAAGTAAAATTGCAATAAACATATAAATTAAATAAGACCTCTTCATTTTTTGTACCTTTTTAAATTTTTATTAATCGCTTCTCTTTCTATTTCTCCATCTTTTATGTATATTACTCTTTTTGCATAATTTACTAAATCAAGGTCATGAGTAATCAAAATAACGGTTTTACCTTCACTATACATTTTGCCTAAATAATCCATGACAAATTTTCCAGTTTTTGAATCAAGGTTTCCAGTGGGTTCATCAGCAAGTATTACTTCAGGATTATTTGATAGAGCACGTGCAATTGCAACTCTTTGCTGTTGTCCTCCTGAAAGTTGATTTGGTTTATGATAAAGTCTTTCTCCAAGTCCAAGAGATTCTAAAAGAAATTTAGCACGTTCATAAGCTTCTTTTTCAGGAACATTTGTTGCTTCCATTGGGAGCATAACATTTTGAAGTGCAGTCAGATTCTTAAGTAGATTAAATTGTTGAAAAATAAATCCTATAGTTTTTCCACGAAGAAATGCAAGTTCAGATTCACGAAGCTTTGAAATATCTTTTCCATCAAGATAAATTTCACCATAAGAAGGTTTGTCTAGTGCTCCAACAAGATTAAGCATTGTAGATTTTCCACTTCCAGAAGGACCTGTAATTGCAACAAATTCTCCTCTGTCTATTTCAAGATTTATTTCCCTTAAAACAATTAATGGGTCTGATTCTCCCATTTCATATTTCTTCCATACATTATCTAGTTTAATTACAGTCTGTTGATTACCCATCATTCTTTTGAAGACCCCTTTTTTATTCTAAAATGTTTAGACAAGATATTCATATTTCCTAACATATCCATCCCTTCAGACTTTTTCATATTCTATTTTCTCGATCTAGGTTTATAAACAAGGTGGACTTTATGTCCATATAACTTATATATTTAAAAATAGGATATTATTCTATTATATTATAATAAGATGAGACCTCCCATAGAATTTTTATTTCCTCCTGAAATAGGGCTTGAATTGTTATACTCTTTTGTTATAATCATTTGCAGCCTTATGGTATATGTTGCAACAAAAGAGATGTATGAATTAAGCTCTTATAAAGGAATAAAATATTTTAGACAGGCATTTCTTTTTTTTGCATTTGCTTATTTTTTTAGGTATTTTTTGCAGTTTTGTTTTCTCTTATTTGGTAAAGGAGAATTTTTTGATTTATCTCCAAGGCTGCTTGGAAGTATTTCAACATTTTTATTTTTGTATTTTAGTTCAATGGCAATACTTTATCTAATGTATAGTGTTATGTGGAAAAAATCAAATCACAGTATGACTAAGATTTATTTTTTTAATTTTGTCTCTCTGATTATTTCATTGACTGCATTATTGTTTGCTGGAAGAGAAGTATTTTTTGTGCTCAACTTAATACTGCTAATTATAGTATTATTTAGCTTGTTTATTGCCTACAAAGACTCTAAAAATAAATCTGGAAAAAGTCTGTATCTTATCTATCTTTTATTATCTATATTTTGGAGTTTAAACATAATTGACATACTTATACCCAGATTCTCACAAGTCTATAAACTAATTATTTATCTTGTTTCTATTCTTCTTTTTATGATAATTCTTTATAAAGTTCTAAGAAAAACAGGAGATTAAAAATATGGTTAAAAGAGGAAAACTGGAAATAATAAGAGATATCTTAAAAATAGTTCAAGATAACAAAAATTCAATAAAACCAACCCCTTTACTTAGAAAGTCCAGTCTTTCTTCAAGCAGTTTTAAGGAATATTACACCGAGTTGCTTGAAAGACAATTAATAACCGAAGTTCAGATAAAGAATGATAAATTTGTTGTTCTAACTGATAAAGGATTTAAGTTTATAGAAAGATACAAATCCATTGCTGAATTTATAGATGAATTTGAATTGTAGAAAATAACTATTTTTAAATATTAATATTAACCTGACTTTTAAGAGTATTTCCAGCTTCATCTTTTACATAGACAACTAAGTTATGAATTCCAGTCTTAAATGTCTTTGTTGATTTGCACATATTATCTTTTAATCTTGAACATAAAATTATTTCTTTAGGTTTGCTATCACTTGAATCAACATAGCTTATTTCATCAAAATGAGCCTCGGTAATATTAAATACAAAGTTAACTTTTCCTTTCTTAATTGTCCAGTTTATTTTAGCTGTTGGAATTGTTGTGTCCACTATTAGTTTTACTGGTTTTGAAGTTGCACTTTTACCAGTAATATCTGTTAGATTGAAATAATACCAAATCTCCTTGCCTTCAAGACCTGCAAGATTTACTTTGGTATTGCATAATTGAACACCCTTTTCTGTAATGCATTCATTGATTAAATCTAGATTTTTCTTTTGATCCTCAAAAATTAACTCTAATTCTTTGGGATTATCTTCTTTAAACTGAACTGTAAAATTTCCATTTGTAAATCCTTTTTTAGGCAAGGTTTTAGAAATCTTTGGGGCTATTGAATCAACTAAAAAAGATAATTGTTTATTTGAAAAGGCCTGACTTTTATTGCCTATTGCAATAGAAATATTATAAACCCCGTCTTTGAGAGATTTAGTTTTGTTATAAGTATTACATTTGCTACATAATTTAACTTTAATCTCTTTTCCACGATTATCTAAATAAGAATAGGTTATGTCATTAAAGAGATAGTTTGAAAAAATATCAAATAATATGTTTTTACCTGAATAAACCTTATTTATTGGAGAATTTACATTTAAAGGTGTACAGTCGTTAGCATCATTAAAGTCAATGAATCCATCACAATCATTGTCTATTCCATCATTACAAGTTTCTTTTTGAGGTGTATTTGCAAGTACATTACAAGCTACACCCGAACCAGAAGAAGAACAAATATATTTGCCTTGTTGCTTACATATTCCAACCCCTGCATTGCAAGTTTGCCCTAAAAAAGTAAAGGTTTCATCAGTTTTCCCATCGCAATTATTATCTTTGCTATCGCATAATTCATTTTGAGGTTTGGTATCATTGCATGCTCCATAATCCTGCCATGTGCAGTTAGATGCACATTTTCTTGACTTTTGACCAGCCCTACATTCACCAGTATTACTGCCGCATGAAATCACTTCTGAATTTTTATCACATTCTTCTTTTATCCCATCTAAATTAAACACGTTTACTTTTCCATCACCGCAAGTTCCATATTTTAAATCATTGGGATATTTTGAAAGATAAGGATTTAGAATATCCTCAGAAATTTCAAAATCTACAGGAGTTAAATTCTGATAAGGATAGACCCAATTAGCAACAAAGTAATTTCCACTTTTCCATCCAATAAATTTTTCATCTGAAACAGTGTAAACATAAAAGTTTTTGTCTCCAATAGACTGTATTGAAATTTTAGAACCATACTCGTCTAAAAAGTATTTTTTAACTCCTGCCGCAAGAGAATTTTCACTATCAAAGATTAGGACATCTATTTGATTAGTTATGGGCTTTTTATCAGATGGATTATAAACTGAACGGTAATATTCGATAAGTCCATCTTTATTAACATAACCTTCCCATTGCGAGTTTATATAATTCCAGTTTCCTAAATTGCTTCTTATAAAATATCTGTCTAGTTCAGAAGTATTAATCTTAAAGTAAGTTGAAGCAGAAGTTGTAGTAAAACCATCATGGCAGTTAAAATCAATTATGTAATTTGTATTACTCGCCATATTGTCTATAAGTCCGGTAATAAGTTTGTAGTGATTAGTTTGATTATCAATCATATTCTCTGTTTTTCCATTAAAAGTATATGTGCAAGAAGAAGGGTTTGAAGTGTCTATTTCAAGAAATAAGTTATCAGTTATATAATAATAACCCTGTTCTGGCCAAACTACGGTTATTGTATTTATGCTTGAAAGAGACAATTTTGAAGTGGCCTTTATAGAGGTCTTCGGAGTTATATTTACATCATTTTTATTTAGGTCTTGATAATAACTACCTGCAGTTTTAGAATTGCTGTAAATATTTGTATTATCTATAATAAATTTTTGAGCAGATATAATATTTATTGAAAAAACAATTAAAAGAAATAATAAAATGCAATAGCTAGCACATCTCTTTTTCATAGATATAAAACTAATTAATATTTTAAAAATATTGAGTATTTTGGATAGTTATTATGAAAAACATATATTAGTCTATTTTATTATAACCATCTATAGAATTTATTCATATCTTAATGCATCAACAGGTTTTAATCTTGATGCACGGTAAGCCGGTATTGCTCCAGAAATCATTCCAATTGCAATTGAGAATGTAACTGCAAAAGCCATGACCCAAAAACTAATTGGCATTGTCAAATAAGAGTCTCCTCCAAGGCTTATATGAAGAGCAGAAATTAAAAGTGAAATAAGAAGAGTAAAGATTATTCCAAATAATCCTCCAACAAGTCCAAGGAGTCCTGAATTAAATAGGAATATATACAAAATATCATTATTTCTAGCTCCAATTGCTTTCATTACTCCAATATCTCTTGTTTTTTCAAGAACTGATGTAAACATAGTATTAGCAACTCCAATTCCTCCAACAAGAAGGGAAATAGCTGCAATTACTCCGAGAAATAGAGTAATACCCATCATAATTGTATCAAGTTGCTCTTGCATTACTTTAGATGAAACAACTGTAAAATCTTTTTTATCGCTCGTTACATGATGAGAATTCATAAGGGCAGCTTCTACTTCTGCAGTTGTCTCTGTTATATAATCCGGATCACTAACTTTAATTTCAATATTAGAATATTCATCTGAAGCAAGAGTTCCATTTGGAAATAACTCTCTCAAATCCTTATTTGACATATAAATATCGCTGTCACCGCCAGTAATGCCCTTTGAAGGTTCTAGAATTCCTACAATCCTAAATTGTTTATCTTGAATAGTAATTAAGCTTCCAATATTAAGCTTGGTTTTAAAAATTTCATTTGCAATTTCATCTCCAATAACTATGCTTTTAGTATCTCCAGAAGAAAGATATCTTCCAGAACTAATGTCTGTTGTGACAAAATCTTTGAACACTGCAAGATTATATCCTTGAATTGATATATGGGTGGTTTCTCCAAGATATTTAACCGTAGCATAATAACTAACTTGTCCATTAATAGATTTGACTCCGGGTACAAGTTTTAACAATTGAATATCTTTATCTGAAAGCGGTTTTATGTTGGTAGTTCCAGTACCACCCATTGCACGATTTCCTCCAGAATAAATAGTAATACTGTCTTGACCAAAAGAATTTATCTGGGAATTAACACTATCTTTAAGTCCCTGACTAAGTGAAATTATAGCAACAACTGCTGTAATTCCAATAAATATTCCAAGAATAGTAAGCCAACTCCTAAGTTTGCTATGAAGAAGCATATTAAGAGAAAGATTAAATGTTTTAGAGAGTTTCATCTGTTATGAACTCCTCTTATTTTTTCTTTTTTATTTTTCTGTATACAAAAAGGATAAGCATTCCAAGTATTATTCCAAAAATTAGGAAGTAATATTTAGTACTACTTGAAGCAGATTTTATATTAGTCAAATTTCCAAAGCTAGAATCTATGCTTACTGGCACTTTTTTAATAAGTGTATTTCTTACTCCAGCAGTATCAGTATAATCAATTTTTACATTAACTTCATTTAAATTAGTGTTTGGTAAAATTTGAAAACTAACAGTTGTAAAATCTCCTTTTGCAAGGTTTCCAATAATCGAAGATCTTGCACCAGTAATATTTACATTATCTTGAGGTTCAATTGAAACAGTAGCTGCAGTAGCATCATTGTTTCCAATATTTGAAATAGCAAAAGCAGTTCCTTGTGTTGTTGAGTCTTGCATAACAACATCAAAATCTGTTTTTGTTTTTCCAATCTCAATTGGAAGTATTGTTGTTACACTAACTCCAGTAGGATCATTTTTATTTGATTGAATCATTAATTTTAAGTCTGAAGTTCCTTCAGGAGCATTATCAGCAACTTTTACCCTATATTTGAGTATTACTTGACTAGAATCTTCAGGATATCCTGAATAATAACCATGCTTTGTACCAAAAATTGTTCCATAATCCTTAATTAATACATCTGTTGATGAAAATGGGTATTCTGGAACAAGTGTAAATCTTGTATTTTTTGCATCTTCTTGTCCAATGTTTTCTACCTTTAAATAAACTGTAAACCATTCTCCAGCACTAACTGGGTATGGTTCATATTTTAAAACCTGTACAACTAGACTTGATGTAAGTGAAGTTCCAGGATTAGCATTTGGGTAAGTAATTTCTTTTTGTGCACTAATCATTGCAATTTGAGAAAATATTGCAAGTGTTAATATTGCCAGTGCGAAAAGTTTATTTGATTTCATGTTATATAGTATTTTGTAATATATAGTATTTAAAGCTTATGAATTCTTCCTCTGTTTTTAGACTTTTTCATTTGAGACTTTGCCATCACGAAGAATTACAATTCTTTCTCCATATCTGACTAAATTTAAATCATGAGTAATAAGAATAACTGTTTTTCCTTCTTTATGAAGTTTATTAAACAAATCCATTATTTCTTTTCCAGTTTTGGAATCAAGGTTTCCAGTGGGTTCATCAGCAAGAATTACTTCAGGATTATTTGCAATTGCACGCGCAATCGCAACTCTTTGTTGTTGTCCCCCTGAAAGTTCTTTAGGTTTATGATTCATTCTATCATTTAGGCCTACAATTGTAAGTGCTTTTTTTGCTTTCTCTTCAATATCTTCTGCTTCTTCAAATTCCATTGGAAGCATAACATTTTCGAGTGCAGAAAGAGTTGAAATTAAATTAAATTGTTGAAATACAAATCCAATTTTCTTGCCTCGAATTTCAGCGAGATCTGACTCATGTAGTTTTGAAATATCTTTTCCATCAAGGTAAATTGCTCCTTTTGAAGGAATATCAAGTGCTCCTACCATATTCATCATAGTTGATTTTCCGCTTCCAGATGGACCTGTAATTGCAACAAATTCTCCTTGTTTAATAGAAACACTAACCCCTCTTAATGCTTCAACTTTTATATCCCCTATTTGATATACTTTCCAAATATCTTCAAGTCTTATTACTGGTTGCTTTGATTTAGTTTTTGTAATTACCATATTAATATATTAAATCAATACTATCTATTTAAAGATAATGAATTTAAAATATGTTTCTACTTTTAGAATTCTGTTTTGACAATATCTTTCAAATCTTTTTACATTAATTCTTTTTTAATGAGTTTGTGTGCAGCATTTATCTTTTGAAACATTTCATGGTCTCCATCAGGCATATCTGGATGATGTTTTCTTGCTAACTCTTTATATCTCTTACTTATTAATTCAAAATCTTTTTCATCAGGCTTAACTTCTAAAGTTTTTCTTGCTTCAAGAAGTTGCTTTGATAAATCATCATCTTCAGAAAATTCATGTGAAAATTGATCCAGAGTTATTTCCTCAGTTATGAGTTTTTCTACTTCAAATTTTAAAACTTTATCAATAATATAAAGATTTTCGATAAAAGTTGGCATAAGAGCATAACTATACTTTAGATTTCTATCTGCAAAATACCAAGTAACAGATGCTTGAGCACTCTGCCTTACCATTTTTTCCATAGGTACATCTATATAATCTCTATTTATTCCTAGCTGTTTTAAAGTATTCATAATACTATTTTGAAGTTGGATAGCACGACGATCAAAAGAGTTTGTAATCTTGGGTTTTGCTATTTCATTGCCTTTAATCTTTATCATAAAAACATACTATAAAATGCGTTTATAAACTTAAGTAAAGATTATCATTTTAGATGAAAAATATAAATTATTTGGTCTAAAATAAGTCATAATCTCGATAGAATGGTTTATAAGGGATAAGATTAAAGATAGATTATGGAAGAAGAAAAACAAGAATCAATAAATAATCAAGAAGATAATTCAAAAAATTCTGAACTTGTAGTGGAAACCCCTCAAACTGTCTCTCTTGAAAGATTTCAAAGGTTGCAAGCAGAGTTTGATAATTTTAGAAAAAGAATTCAAAAAGAAAAATTAGAAAATGAGGTTAATTCAAACGCAAATTTAATTTCAGAGTTATTGAATATACTGGATAATTTTGAATTATCATTAAAACATAATAATGACCCCGGGGTAAGTCTAATTTATGAAGAGTTAAATAAAATTCTAGAAAAACAAGGTTTAAAGGTGATTAGTACTAAAGGGAATTTTGATCCAAAACTCCACGAAGCTATGTTAACTGTTAATGGAGAAAAAGAAGGAATTATAATTGAAGAAATTCAAAAGGGATATATATTAAACAATAAGCTTTTAAGGGCATCAAAAGTAAAAGTTAGTAAGGTAAACAAAAATGAATAAGACTATAGGTATTGATTTAGGTACAACATTTTCAGCAGTAAGCGTAATGGAAGGTGGAAGGCCCAAAATTATACCAAATACTGAAGGTAATAACACTACGCCTAGTGTTGTCTCAATTAACGGGAATGAAGTATTAGTGGGAGATATTGCTAAAAGAGGGGCTGTTGCAAATCCAAATAGTACTATTCGAAGTGTAAAAAGAATAATGGGGACTAAAAAAATGTCTAAAATTGGAGACAAAGAATATACTCCTGAACAAGTTTCTGCAATGATATTACAAAAATTAAAACAAGATGCAGAAGCTTATCTAGGGGAGACTATAACTGATGCAGTAATAACTGTTCCAGCTTATTTTGGAGATGCACAAAGAAATGCAACTAAAGATGCAGGAGTAATAGCAGGACTTAATGTAAAAAGGATAATTAATGAGCCGACTGCAGCAGCATTAGCATATGGTCTTGATAAATCTCATGACCACACAATTTTAGTTTTTGACTTTGGTGGGGGAACTTTTGATGTTTCTATTTTGGAATTAGGTGGAGGGATTTTTGAAGTTAAGTCTACAAGTGGAGATAATTTTCTTGGTGGGGATGATATTGATGAGCTTTTAATGGATTTTTTAGCTAGTGAATTTAAAAAAGAAAATGGAATTGACTTGAAAAAGGATTTAATAGCATTACAAAGACTTAGGGATGCTTCAGAGAAAGCAAAAATAGAACTTAGTTCAGCTCAGCAAACAAAAATAACTATTCCTTACATTTCTGCTGGGGAAAATGGACCAAAACATTTGGATATTAATTTAACTAGAGCAAATTTTGAAAAAATTTGTGAACCTATATTCGAAAGGCTAAAAAATCCAACTAAACAAGCAATCAAAGACGCTAAAATGCCTAAAATAGACAAAGTTATTTTAGTTGGTGGGAGTACTAGAATTCCTAAAGTTCAAAAATTAGTTGAAGAACTTACTGGCTTAGTTCCTGACAAATCTATTAATCCTGATGAAGCAGTTTCTCTAGGTGCAGCAATTCAGGGTGCAATTATCAGTGGGGATGTAAAAGATATTTTGCTTTTGGATGTTACTTCTTTGACACTGGGAATTGAAACTGTTGGCGGACTTAAAATTTCTTTGATTGAAAGAAATACTACTATTCCCACAAAAAAAAGTGAGGTTTTTACAACTGCTGCTGATAATCAAGATTCAGTTACCATAAATGTTTTACAAGGTGAAAGGGAAATGGCTGCGGATAACAAGTCCCTGGGCAAATTTGATTTAACTGGAATTCCTCCAGCCCCTAGGGGAATACCTAAAATAGAAGTTACTTTTGATATTGATACTAATGGAATTGTTAATGTTTCAGCCAAAGATCTAGGCACCCTTAGAGAACAAAAAATAACTGTTACTGGTGGATCTTTATCTCAAAAAGAAATTGAAGCAATGATTAAAGATTCTGAAAGATTTAAAGAAGAAGATGAGAGAAAAAAGGATAAAATATTGACTCAGAATGAAGCTGAATCCTTGATTTATAATATGGAAAAAATGCTAGAAGAATATAAAGATAAAGTAGACAAAGAAACAATCGGTAAGATACAAAAAGAAATAGACGAATTAAAAGAAACCTTAAAAGGAGATAATCTTGATGAACTTAAAAGAAAATTAGAAGAAGTAAAAAAAGTTTCGCAAGAAATAGGTGTAAAGATTTATGAAAATTCTGCTAAAGAACAAGCAGAAGCAAATAATACTAACTCAGATCCTAAGATTGTTGATGCAGAAGTGGTTAATGATTCTTCAGAAAAAAAATAAATTCTTTTTAGATGAATTTAAAAAAAGAAATGTTTCTTATCTAATATGGTAAAAAAAGATTATTATGAAATACTTGGAGTAAAAAAGACTGACTCAGCTGAAACTATAAAAAAAAGTTATAAAAAACTGGCTTTAAAATTTCATCCAGATAAGGCAAGCGAGGATAAAAAAAAGGAATATGAAGAAAGTTTTAAAGGGATAAATGAAGCATATAGTACTCTTTGTGATGAAGAAAAAAGAAAACGTTATGATGCTGGAGAAAGCAGTTCTTTTAGTTCAAAGTCTAATTCTAATTTTGGTGGCGGAGACTTTTCAGATTTACTTAGAGATTTACTCCGAAATGGTTCTTCAGGAAATCAATTTTTTGATGAAGAAGATACAGATCAGGATTTACATTATGAGTTAACAATTGACTTTAAAGAGGCAGTATTTGGATGTGAAAAAGAAATCTCAATAAAAAAAGATATTTTATGTAGGCTCTGTAATGGAACAGGGGCAAAAGATAATGAACTAGAAACTTGTTCTAAATGTAATGGTCATGGAAGACTCAAAATTAATCAGAGAACTCCTTGGGGGGTTATTAATCAGACAATTAAATGTGATAATTGCGAAGGAAAAGGACAAATACCTAAAAGTAGATGTAGAAATTGTAGTGGATCTGGAATTGTTGCAAGTAAAGAAAAATTTAAAATTAAAATTCCAGCTGGGATTGATAATGGTCAGACTTTAAGGGTTCCAGATGGAGGAAATACTTTAAAAAATGGCTCAAAAGGAGATTTATTCTTATTTATTCAGGTAAGGCCCAATAAAATTTTCAAAAGGGAAAAATTTGATGTTTATACTGAACTTTTTATAAGTTTTTCAGAGGCTGCTTTGGGTGGAGAAATTGCAGTTCCTACTCTTTCTTCTGAAGAATTAAAGATTAAAATAGTAAAAGGAACTGAATCAGGAAGTGTTTTAAGGCTTAAGGGACACGGGATTCCTTATGTAAATAATCCTCATCACAGGGGAGACGAATTTATTATCATTAAAGTTAAGACTCCTAAAAAATTAACTAAGGCTCAAATCCAATTATTCGAAGAATTAAAAAAATTGGATAAATAATTTTAAAATTTAAAAATAACTTACGAGTTTTATCATCGGCCCCAATCTTTATTTACACTGCCGCAAGTATCAAGGGACAATGAATCATCATTAAGATGTTCTAAAAATTCTTTTTTTGCCTCAATTACTGATTTTGAAACCGATTTGTTTTCTTCTCCTGATTCATTTTCAACAGATATGTCAATTTCATCATCACCATCCTCATTATTATTATAGTTATTATTCCATTTTTTCTTGAAATTATTATTTCCAGAGTTTCCTTGGTTTCCTGAATTTCCATAAGAATGACTTTCTCCCTGACCAATACTGCCAAATACTTCAGTAGCACCTGACTTTCTTATTTCAATCTTCCCAAATAAAGAAGGTTCATCATCTTTTTTCAAATCAGGATTATTTAATGAAGGATCGTCTTTAATATATTTGCTTATGAAATCATAATCAATGTCTTCACTTTCTTTTGCCATATTTTAATTAAAATTTTAAGGTTTATAAATAAGATGAAAATTTAAAAGCAAGGATTTTTAATATGTTTAGAATAAAGCAGAATGGAAAAACAAAATGAAAAAAATAGACCTATGTGCTTTTTATATAACTGCCAGAAGCCCTGGAGCAGATTTAAATGAAAGTAGTGAACTTAGAAAATGCTATGAATGCAGAGGATTCGACATTCATTGTGAAAAACAATTACTAACCAAGATAGACCGTCTCGAGTATGAAAGACTTCAAGGTGTAAAAAAGAGATCTTATCGGGCTAGAGAATAGTTTTTTAAATAATTATTTTTGATCAAATTTACTTTGTCAAAAATACTCAATCATTCCCTAATTTATACAAGCGTATAAATTAATATAAAAAACGCCCGAACCGAGCTAAACTACCTTATGTCTAATCTAATGAGACTCTCTCATTTATTTGATTATTAAAGTGATAAAATTAATAAGGTATAAGATTATATAAATATTATGTTAAACAAAAAAAGATCTTTAAGTCTTAGTGAAGAAGAATTTATAAAAATATTAGAGGTTTCAAAGAAACATTACAAATTTGCTTATTTTATGGTATGGTATTCTGGATGCAGAATATCAGAAATTTTAAATTTGGAACCCGGAGATGTTAACCTCAAAAATAGAACAATGTTAATAAAACGTGGGAAAAATTCTGAAAAGATAATCTTACCTTTGCCTATGCATTTTAGGGCAGAAATGTTCGAAATAATGCCTCTAAAAAAATTATTAAATGCGAGTTCATTACAAGCAGCATTTAAGTTAGACTGTGGAAGAGCAGGAATACTAGTAGAAAAACCTTATATTAGTCTAAATGCTTTGAGAAGAAGCTTTTTGTGTAATATTAAAAAAGTAGATATCTAAATAAATTTAGAAAATATGGAAAAACAAAATAAGTGTAAAATTTGTGGTTGGGAAAATAAAAGAACACATTTACATCATATAATACCACTAAAAAACTTTGGTGAAGATTGTGATGAAAATCTAATTGAGTTATGCCCAAATCATCATGCAGAAGCTAGTGAGAATGAAGAAGAATTTGCTAAAAAATATTTATTGAACGGAAAAAGGATGGATGATTCTAAAATTGCGGATTTAAAAGAAGCAGCTTTAATCTATGCAAAAAGCATACATGAGCCTATTTCCCAAGAAGAAAGATCTTTATTAAATAACATTTCACATAAATATGGATTTGATAAATATGATTATCTAGCTTTTGTTATGGGCATAACAAGAAAAAGCTTACTAGATACTTATGGACATAATTTGTCCTAAATCTTTTTTTGTGAATCTTTAACCATTTCTATAAACAAATCCCTCATAGCATTATGCACAGGTATCATAAGATTTTCTTTATTAGAAACATTATATGCAAACCATTTTTCATATACATCAAGACCTATTAAATCAGAATTAAGTATTTTCATAAAATCCATTAAACGAGACATTGAGATTAAGTCTCCATTGACTTCAAAATACTTTTTACCTTTAATTTTAATTATTTTTAAAGAGGGATTAAACTTAATTTTTTTTAATTTAGTTGTTAATTTAAATGCTTTTTCTAAATCTTTTTCTATAGATCCTTTAGTTATTATTTTCCCCTTTTTCCTTTCATCTTTAATGATACCATCAATAATTCTATCATTTTTAAAAATATGTCTAGTCATTATACTCTGAAACTCAATAGATTTGTAAGGAATAACCACTTTTTCGATCATTTTAACATATTTCTTCTTATCTGGAAATCCAGTTACTTTTCTAGCCAAAAAATCTGCTAATACTCCAGATCTAAAAGTTGTAATATAATATCGATCTAATTTTTTTGGAAATTTTTGATCAAACACTTTTTGATATTGATTTTTTGAATTTTTATTAAACCTTAAATTTAAACAAAAATGGCTACGAATCATAGTTTTGAGATGCTTTTTAATACCTTGAATTGAAATTATGATAGAGGGATCTTTCTTCCTTAGTTCTTTTTGTATTTCTCTTAAAGTCCAAAGATTTCCATCTGTAATTATATTCATAACATCCCTATATCTAGAT
Source organism: Candidatus Pacearchaeota archaeon (assembly GCA_041656875.1). Lineage (GTDB taxonomy): Archaea > Nanobdellota > Nanobdellia > Pacearchaeales > GW2011-AR1 > ARS1285. The sequence continues at coordinate 4,751 of JBBACR010000005.1, read as the reverse complement.
TCATGATTTTGGTAAGTTTTAACTTTCATTTTATATATAAATTTAGTGAACCAAACTTAGTATAAAAAGGTTAAGTTAAAGTTATACTTTTTCTAGTCATGAAATTAAAATCACCTGAGAGAGACATAGGAGAAGAGATTATTTCGAAACTAGAAGAGCTCAATAGAAAATTAGACAAACTTTTGGAGGTAAGTGATGATGGGAAAGAAAAATCATCAAATTCACATATTTCTTGATAAAGATCTTAGAGAAGTTCTTGAAAGGGAATCTGCAAATAGGAATATTTCTCTTTCTGAATTATGCAGGCAAAAGCTAAAAGAAAATTCTCAATTAACAAGAATAGAAATCTCAATTGAGAAATTATCTAAAAGAGGTGTGGATTTTGGTAAGCGAAGCTCCAAAATCCGAGGTTTCTAAATGGATTCTAATGATTCTCAGAGCCCAGAGGGCTCTTTACTTGGTAGTAATGTAATATCTTCACATTTTGATATCAATCTATTTGCTTTAGAATTAGAAAAAGTTGGATATCCAAAAAAGTCTATACAATCCTTACTAGATTGTGGACATAAACCAGTTGATTATAAATTACTTAAAGAAGAAGAGGGGAATCTTTTCTTATTCACTCCTACATATAAATGTACATTAACTATCTGCCCAGTATGTGCTAAAATTCGTAGTAATCGGATTAGAAGGGAGATTCTACCTTTTTTAAAATCTTTATCTTATGATAAAACTTATTATCTTTATTTTCTTACTATCAGCCCTAGAAACTGTTCTAATCTGGAAGAAGGGATGAAAATTATAAGGAAGAATTATCAAAAATTTTTAAGACTTAAAGAAGTTAAGGACAAAATTATAGCTTCTATTTATGTTATTGAAGTTACTGGAACAGAAAGTAATTGGCATGTTCATATTCATGCGATTGTTTATGGCAAGTATTTTGATAATAAAATAAGAGGTCATTGCAATAAATGTGGTCAGAATTTAATGGCTTATGATAAGACTACAGAACAATATTATTGTGCTAACTCTAAATGTAATTCAAAAGATGTCTCTAATATTAAACATTCTAAGTTAGTAAGATTATGGGTGAAAACTTCTAAACAAGAGGTCAATATGCATGTTACTTCTAAATATTTTGATAAAAGAAATAAAGTCTGGAGATACACAAAAGATCATCCTGAATTTGTAATAAATTATCTTCTGAAGTATATTTCTATGGATAAAAATAAATTTCAGACTTACAAAGATTTTGCTTTATATGCCAAGGCTACTCATAACAAACGTTTACTAAATAAAACAGGTATTTTCTATAGGATTAACTTAAAAGAATTATATAAGAGAGGTATCCTGAAAAAAGCACATAGAAACTCTAACTATCAATATTTTCATAGTACTTCACAAATTACTGAATTTTACAAAAATAAGAATAAATATGTGAAAGGATTTGAAATATGATTTGTCCAGTTTGTAAAGAGGAAGTTTGGGTTTTGAATTTATGTGCTCCAAAAGAAAAAGTTTTTAATGAACCTACGGAAGCCTGCTATGATTGTAGGCAAAGTTATAATCTACAAATTCTAGAATATCCAATTGAAGATTCTAAAGATAAGGAATTCAAAGCTAAAGAGCCTAATTTTTATGCTCATTCTAAAAAGATTTCAAGAAAGAAACTGATAAAGTTAAATCATAAGAAAACTCAAGAATCTAAAATAATTAATGAAAAAGATACTAACCTAAACAAATTTGGATAAAATGAGTAACATATAAGCAAAAAAAGAGGGGATAATTAAATAATTGTTAATAAAGAAAACTATTTAGAACCTTTCTCCTTAAAAAGAGATAAAATTACTCCCAGTATTGTAAATACAGTTACTTCTAAAGCAGTAATAGTTGATATTATTAAAAATAACTTTTCCATTGCACTATTTTGATCTGCCCAAAAATAAACAATATAAAAGATAGCTCCGATTAAAGTTAATATAAATGCTCCAAAATTAATCTTATTAACATATTTTATTATCTTCCTATTTGAATTTTTTTTATATAAATCAAGGGGCCAATAAAATAGATGTACCATTAAAATAAAACCCATAATCCCGAGTGAAATTAAAATGAAAGTCATCCTATCAAAATTATTTTCTAAAAGAATAGTATAAATTCCACTAAATAGGCTTATCAACAATCCTATTATTGGAATTATAAAAAGGATATATAAATAATATTTAAACCAACTATCCGGCCCCCACAAATAAAATAATAAAGCTTCAAATAATACTATAAAAATAAATATAATTATAAAGGCTGTTAAAAATTGAGGAAGTAAAAAAATAGTAAGTAAACTAAAAATCCCTAAAGTAATCAATAAAATTCCCGTATAGAAATTTAATTTCTTGTTTGTTCCAGAGAAAGATCCTTTATTGGTAAAGTCCATAATTCCTAATAAAATAAAGTATATTCCACCAAAAAACAGTTTTGCATTATTTGCATCAATCGCAAAAAATAAAATAGCAAAGAGTATAACTGGAATTAAATCCCAGTTATTTTTAAATATTTCTTTAAATTTCATTAGTTTTAAAATAATCTCTCTTTTATAAATATTTATGTATTATTTCTGATTAAAAGATAATTTAAGTTTATACAGAAAGACTCTTAACCCTTTCCTTAGTCTTCAATCCTAAATTAGTGATTTTATAGATCTTATTATAAGGGTCATTTGAATTTATGCAACTAACAAATCCTCTTTTTTCAAAATCTCTTAAATGTCTACTTATTTCCCTTAAACTGAGGTTTAAACTTATTTTTTGGTTTAGTTCTTTCCTTAGCTTATTTGGCATAAATTCTGTATCAGGGAGATTAACAAATACATCTTTCCTTTGTGATCCCCTTAAAATCCATATGACTTCTTTATCTATTGGCATAGACATTAGATAGACAAAATACTATAAAGGAAAGATTGACAATAGATAGACAAAAACTTATATAGGCATAATCCAAGATAAATTAAAGAAAAATGGAAAATAATTGCTCAAAAGATTGGGAAGAGAATAAACTCATTGGAAACAGTGCAGAGAATATTGTTGGTTTCTTGATTAATTCTGCTCCTGGATGGAAAGGTATTAAGTATGGTATAGAACAAAATATAGATGAATTAAAGAGTTCTTTAAGGAATAATAATCAAGAGGAAATTAGTAAAAAGATAAGGTCTATGCCAGATTTTATTGCAGTTAACAAAGAAAAAAGTAAAGTTCTGTTAATAGAAGCAAAATTTAGATCATTTATTGATCGTAGAGAATCAGGTATAGCATTATATAACTTCAATTATGCAAGAATTAAAGACTATCTTCAGTTTTGGCCAGAAACCTATTTGATTGTAGTTCATAATCATGAACCCTATTTTAATGTTATTCCTCTAAAGGATGTTGAATGGCATAAACATTTTTACGGAAGAACCGGAGAAGGAAAAGGCCTAAAAGAACAATGGAATTTTGCAGGAATACAAAAAGAAATTAAAGATTTATTCCCAGAGTTGCCTGAAAGTGCAATTAAGAAAGCTATTGAAATGATACCAAAAAATACAAAAGTTCTTTAAGTTTAAAAATAGCTATAAATATTATGGTAGACCAAGATTTTAAAAAATTCTATGAATCTTTAAACCAAGAATTAATAGCAGTAAAGGATAGAGTAAGAAACCTTATTGGGAAGTCTCATTGGGGAAAAGATGGGGAACATAAAGAGGCAATATTAAAGAATGTTATATCCAAATTTTTACCTAAAAAATATTCTATGGGAACAGGATTTGTTATTAATCATAATAAAGAGATTAGTACGCAAATAGACATTATAATTTATGATAATTCTTTTCCGGTTTTATTTTCTGAGGGAGATTTTGTAGTTGTTTTAGCAGATTCAGTTAAAGCAATTATAGAGGTAAAAACTTCAATTAAAAGTACAAAAAAACTTATAGAAACAATTAAGAAAAGTGAAGAAAACGCTAAAAAAATTGAAATTAACTTTCCATTAAGCCAAAAGATCTTTAATGGAATTTTTTCTTATGAGTGTAACCTTAGTTTGAATACTTTAGAAGAGTCTCTAAATGGTTTTTTTGATTTTTCTGAATGTTCAATATTTACAAAAGTAAGTAATATTTCATTAGGAAATAAAACTTTTTTACATGTTTGGTGGGATCACAGACCCTTTGAATTAAAAGGATATGAATTAACTGACCTAAGTTTTGCATATTTTATATCTAATCTTTTAACTTCATTAGACCCCTATCTTCTTTCTGAAAATGTATCTCTTTTCTACCCATTTAAATCAAAAGTAGATTTTGAAAGATTTAGTATAGTATGTCCACCTGGGAAATGGGAAAGATATGTCTAAATTAACTTAAATAGAAAGATGTAAATATTCAAGAATCTATCAATTTTAATATTAAAATGCCAAAAAAAGTAAAATTAATTAAATCAAAGAAGAAAAAATCAACAAACGAGATCAAACTTAATCCAAAATATTATAAAGAATTACATTCAGAAGAAATTTATTCTGAAGAAACTAGAGTAGGGAAGGTTTTTGGAGTTAGACAAAAGGATACTGGAGAAGAATTTATACAACTAAAAGGTAAATCAAAAACTCCTTATGGATGGCAGTATAATAGAGGATTTAATATAAGGCAACAAGATTATCTAAGTAAGTTAATTAACTCTTTAAGAAAGATAGCCAATAAAATTGGTTGGAGTATAAAGACTGAGGAT
>JBBACR010000004.1:48235-57583 GCA_041656875.1 Candidatus Pacearchaeota archaeon | reverse complement strand
AATTAAACTTTTTTGAAGATATAATCGGTCTTACAGTTATATTATCTATTTGTACCTTATCGCCTAAAACACTTTGATCATCAATATAAAAACTGTCTAAAGCAGTAAACATTTTTGAATCACTTGCCTTTATCTCATAAACGCTTTTACTAAAAGGCATCTTACCTGGGAAGAATGTTGCCAAGATAAAATAAATTGCTGCAAGTATAACTATAACATAAACTGCAACAATTATCCATTTTTCAATCTTTCTTGTAGACCTGTTACCTGTATTAAAACCTCTTTCAACCCTATTAAAATTTCTTGGAGAATTATCTGCTTTAGTAGAAAATCTTGAATCTTTGTTTTCGAAGTGAATAGAACTTGAATTATCTCTTTGAATATTATTTATAGAATTGTTTTTAGAAGAATTAAACGAATGATTAGTCTTAAACCCATCTTGCCTTTTTAGTCTTTCTTCTCTTTCTGCTCTTTCCCCCCTTAAAGCTTCTTCTCTAAGCTTTCTTTCATTCATTCGCCTATAACTTTCTGTATAACTAACAGGCTGATTATCCCTAGAATCTCTAGGATGATTATCTCTGCTCCAATTATCCCGGTTATTATCTCTATTATTGTCTCTATCCTCCGGAGGATTTAAATTTTCTTCCATCTTTTTCTAAACTCTAAACTACGATTATTATGATTTTGCCCTGCAAATATAAAAATCTGTTTTACCTATAACCTATTTTAATAAAATTGGTTAATAAATATTTAGATTGACCAAAATAAACAATATTTCTACTCTTTTTCACACTATTATTAAAATAAAACCTTCCTCTTAGAAAAAAGATATACTCATTATATTACATTAAGTTACTAAAAAGCGATATGAGGTCTAACAGTAAGATTTATATAGTATCAATTGATAATATTATCATCTGATAACTCAATAAAATGGAAAATAATCAATTGAACTGCAATACTGAGGACATAATAACTAGGATGCCTAGGCTTGACACTGTCATTATGGTTGAAAAATTTATTAAAGAAAATAGTGGGAAGTATAAGAAAACTGAACTATTTAATAATCTTCCAAAAAAAATGATGTGGGGAACTTTTAATGTCATTTTAGCATATCTTGTTGAAAATAATAAAATCGGAGTTGATAATTCTGATTATGTTATCTATATTTGGAATCCAGAATTAACAAAAAGATTTATGAATAATAAAAGATATTAATATCAATGAGATTATTCAAACCAGCAAATGAAGTTATATTTGCAGATTCAAAAATAGAGGAAGATTTTAATTCTTTAAACGAGGAAGACTGGTTAAAGAAAGCACTGAGAAGAGCAATAGCGGATTTTAAAGAAAATACCTTTTGTGGAGAAAGGATAAAAAAGGACTTAATTCCTAAAGAATATCTAAAAAAATATGGAATTGATAATTTGCTATGGTATCCTCTTCCTAATGCTTGGAGATTAGTTTATTCTGTTTTCGCAAATGAATCAGGAATAACTGCAATGGTTATAGAATATTTTGATCATAAAAACTATGAAAGAAGATTTAATTATTAGACTATTTAGCAGCATAAAAAGACAACTACACCTATCTAAAAACAGCTCTTATATTTCATCATTCCACTATATTTCCAAACAAGAGATACTTTGCTTGCCTTGAGTTCATAAGATAAATCCCTTCTGCTATTTGCAAGTTTTACTAGAGAGCAAAAATCCCCTGAGTCTAACACATATTTAGAAGGAATAGTTACAATTATGTCTGGCTTATTTACCTGCCCTTCAACAATACTGCCCGTAGTAACTATGTAGCTCTTTCCAACATCACTAAGAACCAAAGAAATTTGAGCACTTTTAGGTAGTTCTTTTATTATATTTTGTTTTGCAAGATAACTAGGAAAATTTTCAAGAGTTATTGTAGGAGCACTTGCAGGAGGTCTTGCTGAAGAACTTGGAGCACTTGCACTTACTTTTGAATTAGAAGTGCTTGCAGCAGCATTTGCAGCAGGTTTTACTGAAGAGTCCACAGTGTTTCCATTTATCTTGAGAGTTGGAGAAAAATAAGCTAAAAGTCCAAATATAACTAGTATTAGTATTATTATTGCTATAGCAACCCTTTTCTTTTTCATAAAATTAAATAAAGTTTAGTCTATTTAATTGTTTCGAATTAAACTTATCTTAAATTTTAAAGAAGCCGTTAAATTGATTTTTCCAAATCTTACTCGCTTTCTTGTTTACTCATTTTTGTCCTTCTTAACATTACTAAACAAAATCCATTAGATTTTTGCTTACTCTTCTTTATCTTCTTGCTTATTTACCAAATCTTAATCTTATCCACTCATTTTTGTCCTTCTTAACATTACCAAACATTTATTTATATTGATTTAGTTTTAATTTTATTCTTTATTTTCTTTTATTCATTATAATTTTTATAAACTACCTTAAAATTAGGTTATCTACTATAAATTTGTTCAAGAGTCATTATAATTCTATTAATTCTTTCAAAATTCATCTTAAGATAATCCTCAGAAATCATAAATCCCTCATAAGAAATCCGATTTCTAAAATCTCTCATTTCTTGGATAAAAGTACAATCCGAGCTATTAAGTTTATATTTTTTACAAATGTAATCTGTTTAACTCTTGATGTGCTCCTTCTCCTTTTATTTTAATACCTTCTTTTAAACTAAGAGCTTCAAGAAGTTTATGAATCGAATCATAATAATCAGTTAATGTATTATAGGGGCATTTAACTTGAAGTTAAAGAAACCTTAGAACTTCTAGGGTTTATAGATACTATCATGATGATCATAATCAAGTAACCTAACAATTTTATCTCCCTCTAAAATATCATAAGTTAAAACAAAACTTTTGCCAATGTGAACTCTCCTTATTCCAGCCATTTCATTTCTCAATGGTTTAAACTGATAAGGATTTTCTAGAATACGAATTATTTTATTATTAATAATTTCTAATAAATTTTTATCTTTCTTAGAAAGTTTATGAAAAATCTTATCAAGATTCTCAGGTATTTCTAATTTATATGCCATACCTCTTAGCAAAGTTATCAACTCTAATAAACTTTCCCCTTCTTATTTCTTCGAGTTTTTGTAAGTATTCTTCTCTTATCTCTTCCTTTTCCTCAACCCTCGATTTCATAAACATTTCAATTTGCTTACTCATACTAATTCCATTATCCTTGCAAAATTGCAAGAATCTTTCATATACATTTTCCTCAACATTAAATGTTTTAATTACCATATTATACAATATTATATAAGATTATATAAATCTTTTGGTTATTATTTTACCTACATAATTATACTCACATTTAGGACAAACTGCTATGTAATCTTTGAGTCTTCTATAACCAAGAATTTTCTTCGGTTTTTTTATTATCTATTTATTATTTATCTTCTTTTTCTTAAGTACATTCATAAACATTCAAATCTTCAGCACTATAAGCTGTCTCACATTCATTCACTAAGTTATCAAATCTATTTCTTTGTTCAATTTTGAGTTTAGAATATGAAAAAAGATCCTTTGTCACATAATATGGCCTTTTAAGTTCAGTGTTATTTGTAAGTATTGGAGCTCCACTATACCTATCAACTACTTCTGCAGTTATTACTCCATTTATTGTTTTATTAAATGAAATTTGATCTTCACCTCTTCCGTCCATTGAAAATGGAATAACATAATCAGGTTTTCTTAAATACCATTCAACATCAGAAGAAAATAATGAAACCAGAGTATTATTCTTGTCCCTTAGTTTAATTGCTAAGTCTAAGGGAAGAACCTTATAATTTGTTTCAGGACTTGAATAATCACTATATCCATGATTAGAGCTTGTTGGTTTTATTACATTTACATAAGTATAAGGATAAACTAAGTTTGAAGGAAATACAAGTAAAAACAATACAAGTAAAATAACTACTTTTCCAAGTTTATTATATAAAAAACCAATAAGAACTGAAGAATAAATTATAATTGGAAGCACAATAAAATATGCATATCTAAGTGCAAATGTTTGAAGTGAAAAGATTCCAACAAGCATAATAATTGAAGGAAAAACCATTAAAACTGTTAATTTCCATTTTTTTAGTCCATTAATCAAAACCCCTGGAATAGATAATATCAAAAGATACCTAAGATTTAGAGTAAAACCAAAATACTGATCTGCATAATTTGTAGCAGCAGAAATAGAATCTACAGAAGCTACAGAAACAGAAGAAAGTGAAACTGCAGGCATAAATTTAGAAATAAGAGGAATAAGAGGAATAATTGCAAGATATTTATTATATTTAGTATTATAGATAAGAATATGAACAATTAAAAATGGAGCAAGCACAAGTGCTGCAATCTGAGTATCAAGCGCAATAAAAAATGCAACTATCGCAAGGACTAAATAGATAGTCTCTGATTTTTTACTTTTATTTCCATTTTTATTTTTACATTCACCAGACTTATATAAAAGATAAATTGAAAGAAAAAACATTAACTGAAATAGTTGATAAAACCTTGCCTGTCTTGAAAAAAATACTTCTAAATAAAATACTGCAGTAAATAAAGCTCCAAGTAACCCGCCTGCTTTTGAATATTCCCTTCCAATAAAATATGCAAGAACAATTGTAAGCATTCCAAAAAGAACACAGACAAGTCGAGCATTAAAATCAGTCATTCCAAATAATAAGAAAAATGCCTGAACATAATGAAAAACATGAGCCCCACTATAAACAAGTCCAGAGCCCAAAATAGGAAATCCATTTTCAACTATAGATCTAGAAGCAATAGAAGAAATTGCCTCATCAATCCAAAAAGGAGAATATCCAAGTTCATACACTCTTAAAAAAAATCCAAAAATTAAGATTAAAATCAAAAACATCAATTCATAATTAAAGGATTTATGATTCTTAGCCATCTTTTCACATATAAACTATAATATCCTTTAGTTTTTTAATCCTTTGCAAGGGAATAAGATCAACCCCTAACTTCTTCTCAATTTAAACCACTCTCGCTGAAAGCTTACCCTTTAATTATGTTTAGAACATTACTAAAAATCCATTAGTAAGTTTCTTAGAACCTTGCTTTGCCTAATTCCTTTAACTTCTCCTTACCCGACTGCTACTTCATCTTACCCATTTAATTATGTTTAGAACATTACCAGAATTAGTTTATATTAAACCCCATTAAACCCCATAAGACTGTTAATACTGCTATTACGAGCATAATCTGCATTGTGATTTTCCCCATTATGATTATTTCCATTATGATTATTTCCATTGTGATTTTCCCCGTTATTTAGTTTAGCAAGAACAATCTTTTCTTCATCTTCTTTTCTTTTTTTATTAGAAAAATAAATCATTGTAAGAACAATAACCACTGCAACAATTATTCCAAAAATAATAATCGGAAAAGCCCAACTGTCTGAACTGCCAGGTAAAAATCCAGTAGTTCCAACAACAAACTCTGCTCTAAACTCATCAGTAATATTTCCATCATAAAGAGTTGTAAGAACCAAATTATATCTTCCATCAGGCAAATCCAGGTTTTCAAAATTTTTTACAACAATTTCTTCAGTTGTTACAATAACTTCTCCTTTATCTACATAAACTTCATCATCATTAGTGTTTAAAATTCTATAAGTAAGTCCAACAGGAGTTGGAACATTTCCAAAACTTTCAAACCTGATTATAGAAGAAAGTTTATTTGAAGTTCCTATTTTTGAATCTTTAAGTTCAAATTTTATATCAAATAATTGAGAAAGTAAAGTGCAAACTCTTTGAGTTTCAGGCCTTCCAACAGTAGTTCCACAATTATTCTTGGGGTTACAGATTCTTGTTTGTTTTCCAAGAGTGCAACCACTCCATTCTGAACAATTCCAATTATACTTTGAACTATAAACACATGAGCTTCCTCCTCCACTCGAGCCTCCGCCCCCACTAGGACTTACAACTGAACTGCTTACAGCAGTCCCAAATACTGCAAATATAGAAAAGTGAGTTGTTATTGCCCATACAACATTATTCTCAGTATCAACTCCCCCATAAGGAGAATTATAAACTTCCCAGATTCCAGATGAAAGATTATAATAATAGATTCTAAGACTTGATTCATCTATCCCATAAAGACTTATTTGAGAATCAAGATAACTAATATTAATTCGAGTAAAACTCATATTTTCGCGAATACCTGAGTCTGCATCAATTTCATAAAATTTTTCAAATGAAATATTTCCTGAAGGTATATTTCCAAGAAAATTAGTTGAATAATTCGCAATAGTCATATTTCCAGAAGAACTTGAATTCATAACTAGAAGAATTCCAAGTCCACTATTGATAGTAGAATTATCTCCAGCATAATAACTGCTATTTAATGCAGATAAAGAAGAAGAGTTAATCAAGACATTTTGAATTAAAGAATCAAAATAAACTCCATTAATAATTGCCCTGAGTTTAATTGAATAATTATCAGGAATAAAATAATTAGTATCAAAAGTTAAATTATATTCAAGTTTACCATTAGAATATCCTGTCCTGTATCCATATTCAGAAGTATTATAACTATAACCATAACCTTGTGCATATGAAATATTATTTGCTAGTCTGCTAATATTTATTCCTTCACATCCAGAAATAAGGCTTGCATTTGGATAAAACCTGCACTGCTTGGATAAATTCCCATTAACTAATAATTCAAGCCTAGTTATATCAATTCTTTCATCAGAGTTTATATCAATTGTTGCAATTGTAGAAACTTTTTCCCCTTTACTTGGAGTAGTGTCTGAAAAAGTTAAAAGTCCAAGATTAAAAGCTTGTGCAGGACCTTGAAACAAGACAAGTAAAACAAGTGAAATTCCAATAATCCCCCAAGATGCTTTAGAGTAATTTCGTTTAGGCCTACCAATTACAAAGGAGTTTATCGTAGCCATCTTTTTTATTTTACCTAATTAAATCTTAATTCTTAAAATTAAATAATAGATTATATATAATAGAATATTAACTTATATAAAGCTTATTATGCGTTACCTATTTTTAAGCCTAAATCCTATAAAAATATAATTATTTAAAAAACAGTTAAATAATTAAACTTAAAGTTATTAAAAAATTTAAGTCTGAAATATAAATTTTAATAAAAAATAATATGTGGCTTACAAAACACGAAAAAGAAGTTTTAAAATTACTTTTAAATAATGCAAAACTATCAGATACTTCTATTGCAGAAAAACTTAATATTTCAAGTCAAGCAGTAGGAAAAATAAGAAAAAGACTTGAAGAAGATTTAATCAAAAGTTATACTTTAAATTTGGATTTAAAAAAATTAGGAGTAAGCCTGGTTGCTTTAGTTAGGGTAAGATTTGGAAACCTTAATGAAAAAGATACAAAAGATATAGAAGCCAGGCTTATGAGACTGCCTGAAGTAAATCTTTTGATAAGAACAATGTCTGGAGAAGGAGAATATATAGTGCTCGGAAAGTTTAGGGATATAAATGATTTAAACAGATTTGTAGAAGAAAAAAGAAAAACCAATCCAATACAAGATGGGTTTTGTGTAAAAGAAATAATAATTCTCCCTATTGACTATGTATTAAAACATTCTTCAGAAGATTTGTATAATGGAATTATTGATGTTTGTGGAACAAAACATACAAATATGGACTTATCAGCTAAAGGATCTAACCAAATTTGAGAGAAAATCCAATTATAATTTATTTTTAATGTTTCTATAGAATCTAAAAACAATTTTAATAACCTATATCTATTTCGAACAATCCTGCTATTTGGATTTTAACCACCCCAAAAACGATATAAACAAGTAATCCCCAGGGATTACTATGAAAACAATATCAATCAAACTCCCTGAAGACGAAGCAAGAGAATTAGAAGAGTTTATTAAAAACAAAAATTACCCTTCTAAATCCGAATTTATAAGACATTTAATTATGGAAAAATTAGATAGAACAAAAAAAGAAAAAATCGGTTGGATGATAATAGCTGAAAAATCAATGAATAAGATGTGGGATAATAAAAAAGATGATGAAATCTGGAGTAAATATTTATGATAGAACAAAGGGATTTACTGCTGGTCCCTTTCCCATTTTCAGATCAATCAGGCAGAAAAGTAAGGTCGGTTATTGTAATCAGTAATAATGAATTCAACAGATATTCTGAGGATATTATTGTAATCGGTGTTACTTCAAATATTTTAAAGGATAAATACACTATTAATCTGACAAATAATAATCTTGATGAAGGGAAGCTTTTCACAAGTTGCTGTATAAAAACAGAGAATTTGCTAAAGCTGGACAAAGAATTAATTATAAAAAAGATTGGAAAAATAAACAAGGAAACTTTGAAGAGTCTAGTAGAGAAGTTGTCTACAATAATTAATTGTTAATTAAAATTCACAGCCGAGAGAGAGAAAACATTCAAAATTTTTCTTGGTTCTAAATATTCTTTACAACCATCCCCTTTTAACAATTCCCTCATTGACAATTTCAAAATTAAATTCTTTTTCAGGAAGACTCCTGTGCTTTCGAATAATTGCTTTTTTTCTTCCATTTTTATTTTTAAGTTCAATAATGCATTTGCTCCAATAGGTTAAAATATCTCCTCCAACAACATTAACTCCTGCTTCTTTGCCTAGAGCCCAATCTTCTTCATTTAAAAAATCATTATAGACTTGAGTGGTTATAAGAACCGGAATATTTCCTTTTCTTGCAATTTCATATAATGCCCTCATTTGATTTGCCAGTTCATTATTAATTCTTCTTATTTCTTCAATACCTTTTTTTCTTGCAATAGCAAGTTCAAGGCGATAAAACATAACCATAGAATCTACTATAATAAGCCCAATATTTCTACTTTTATACTCCTTAAGTAGTTTAAAAAAAACTTTTTTTTGTTCATAAAAATTAGTTGGCTTAAATATGATAATATTTTTTAAAATAAATTCAGGAAGTCCTCCTGAAATTTGACGAACTCGATCAAGAGAAAAACCCCCTTCAGTATCAATAAAAACAACTTTCTTATCCTTTTTAGCCAAATGACAAGCAGCAAGGGTAACAAAGTTAGACTTTCCAGATGCAGCAGGCCCATAAAAAAGAGTAAGTATCCCTTTTTCATATCCTCCTTCAAGTAACTTGTTTATATCATAACTCCCAGTCATAATCTTACTATCATCAATCTCTTTTGTTCTAGGTAGTTCTAAGTCTTCCATGTTTAAATTCCTCCCCAATCAAGGGGATTTTAACAGACAGAGAATTTGCAGAGCAAATTGTCTGTATCTCAAGAATTAAAAATTCTTGAGCTTAAAAAAATAAGCCTGGATAGCTTATAAGAATTATTGTATCA
>JBBACR010000004.1:20365-48135 GCA_041656875.1 Candidatus Pacearchaeota archaeon | reverse complement strand
TTTATAAAATAAAATTAGTATAATAAAACACCTAAAATTATATAAAGACATATGAATTGTATTTCATATGAATTTAATTCATATATAATTTGCCAATTTAAAAAATGAAAAACAAAAATGTTGGATACCTAATATCAGGAATTGCAATCCTAATCATGATTATAATCTTCTTGTTTAACCAAGGTCTAACAGAGATAGTCAAAACAACATGCTCTCATGGCTCGTCCTGCCCAATGTATGGAACAATTAATACTCAAACTTATCTAAGCATTGCAATTGCTTTTTTTATACTCTTAATTGGTATATTCCTGATATTTTCAAAAGAAAATGAAAAACTAGTAATAAAACAAATAAAGCCTCTTAAAAATTTAGAACCAAGAAAGTTTGATAAAAAGTCTGTTCAAGGCTTAAATTCTGATGAAAAAATAATAATGAACCTATTACTTGAAAACAAAGGAAATATGTTTCAATCAGATATAATAGAAAAAACAAAATTAAATAAAGTTAAAATTACTAGAATCCTTGATAGTCTAGAAGCTCAAAATCTAATCGAAAGAAAAAGACGTGGAATGACAAATATAGTAGTATTAAAATAAAAGACAAGCTCTTACTAACAAGAAGTAGTCTAGATGAGATTATTATGAAAAAAATAACAATATATACGCTGTCATGGTGTCCGCATTGCAATTCATTAAAAGAATATCTTAACTCTAAAAAGTATATCTTTGAAAATATTGATGTTGAAGAAGATGAAGATGCAGCAGAAGACATTGTTGAAAAAACAGGTCAGGAAGGTTTTCCAATAATCAAAATTGATGAAGACATAATAATTGGATTTGATCCTAAAAAAATTGAAGAATTATTAGCCAAGGAATAGTTCAATCAAAAAATAACAAACAAAACTAATTTATACTTAAAGAAAGTATAAATTAACATACCCTATGATAAAAATAAACAATCCAGCTCCTGAATTTAAAGAAGATGCTTTAATAAATAATGAAATAAAGAAGATATCACTTTCAGATTACAAAGGAAAATGGGTTATCTTGTTTTTCTATCCTTCAGATTTTACATTTATTTGTCCAACAGAACTAGGTGAACTTGCAGATAAATATGACCAGTTTAGTGAACTTGGTGCAGAAATAATCTCAGTTTCAACTGATAGTGTATTTGTCCATAAAGCCTGGCATGATTCTTCCCCTTTAATTAAAAAAATAACCTATCCAATGCTTTCTGACCCAACCCACAAAATAACTAAAGATTATGAATCCTATATTGAAGAAAAAGGAGTTTCTTTAAGAGCAACATTCTTAATTAATCCAGAGGGATTAATAAAAGCATTTGAATTCCATGATAATGATATTGGAAGAAGTTCTGAAGAATTAATAAGAAAATTACAAGCAGCAAAATTTGTTTCAGAAAATACTGGAAATGTCTGCCCTATGAACTGGAAACCAGGACATAAAACCATTAAACCTAGTACAGAATTAATTGGAAAACTATAAATAACCTCGATTACATAGTAAAATAGACTTGTAAGGGGGTTAAATAAATGGCAAAAAATACTAAAATCTGGATAGGAATCGCAGTTATAGCAGTTATATTGATTGTTGGTTATGTTTGGTATAATGGATCTAAACCTATTGATAACCCAAATGTAAACCTGCCTGATAACAATATCTCAAGTTTAGGTAAAACCTATAATATAGAAATAACTAATCTCGCATTCTCTACTTTATCTTTAACAATAAAACAAGGAGAAACAGTTATATGGAAAAACCTAGATTCACAAACTCACACAGTAACTTCTGATAAACAAGATGAAATGAGTTCAAAACTTCTTAAAACCAATGAAGTTTACTCGCATACATTTAACACTGCAGGAACTTTTGACTATCATTGTGAAGTTCATCCAAGTATGAAAGCAACTGTAATTGTTGAATAAACAAAGCTTGAAACCAGTTTCAGGTTAATGCTTATAAGCTGTTTCAAACAGACTTTTTTAACTAAATCAACTAGGAGGTTAAAATGAAATGGCAATTAATAGCATTAATCATTGTAGGAATATTCTTGATAAGTGGAATTGCACTAAGTCAATTTACAATGGCTAACGAAAAAACAAAAGCTGGCTGTGACAACTGCAACAAAAAGTGTACTAAAGAGAAAAACTGCGGAAATGAAAACTGTTCTGCATTAAAAACCGGCATTTGTAACTGCGGCAAATAAAACTGAATTTTTTTATTTTTTTAATTATTTTTTAAAAACAAACCAAAAACTATTTATTCTTAAATTTATTATATTTTTTATCATGAATTCAATAGAAAAACTAAAACAAGAACACGAGGAAATAGAAAGAGAACTTGCAGAATTAGAAGCAATAATGACTGAAGACTCAATTAATTATCCAAATCTTTTACATGTTTTTAAAACATTAATAGAACTTTGGGACAAACACGAACAAAAAGAAGAAACAATATTTCCTATTTTAAAGCATGAAAGAATAGTAATTCCAGTAAAAGCTATGTTATTTGACCATAAAACCTTAGGAGTGCATAGAGAAGCAATAAAAAAAGCAATTAACTCAGGAAGTGAAATAGAAGTTAAAAATGCCCTAAACACTCATGGAAAATTAATAATAGAAAAACTTAGGAAACATATTAATGACGAAGATGAAATTCTTTACAGAATAACTTTTGAAATATTTACTCCAAAAGAACTAGATGAACTTGAAGCTTATGAATAATTATTTTTTAGAATTATTTTTGATTATCTCTGTCTATAAGCATTTCAAGACTGCTTTTATATTCTGCTTTGTGGCCTTCACTTCCCCAGCCTTGTTCTGTGAGTTTTTGGTATTTTTCCCACTGGTTTATATAACCTGAAGATAAATTAAACATCTGAGAAACAAGAACCTCTTTACCAGGCCATTTAATATTAACAGGCAAATCTGCTTCAATTTTGGCCATAACTCCATTATAAATATCATCTGAATGGCTATCAAGTCCTCTTGCTTCAGTATATCCTTTTATATAACCACCAACAGCATTACCTAAAGAATGTATATCTCGCTCATGCTTAAGAAAAGTCAAAGTATCAGCAAAAATGTCTAAGGTCTTAACAAATAAATCTATTTGAGAACTAATCATCCCATAATAAGGACAAGTTTCAGAATTAGCTTTAGAACTTCTTCCAAATACTCTTCCCATAAAATCTTTTAGTCCCATTGGTTTTTAATTGTCACCACTAATTTTTAGAAATAATTTTTACTTAGCTTTTTTAAAACTTCAATTTGTAAAAATTGAATGAGTTAAAAACCTCCTGATTTTTAATCTCCCCAAAAATCTTTGATTTTTGTTGTGTTAAAAAATCACTTTGATGATTTTTTAAATTCATCAGAATATTTATCCAAATCCTTTCTTAATTTAGCAATAGCTTCAGAAAGTGCTTTTTTTGCAGTCTTTCCTTCTGTAACTATTTTTAAAGTTAAAGGTCTTGAATAGTGTTCTCTCTTCCAAACACCAAGTTTAACACTATCATCTTGATTTAAATAAACTCTAACTACTTCAGCAACAGTTTGATTTTCCATTTGAACTTCAAGTTCATTTTTCTCATCCTTCAAAATTTTTATTTCCATAATAGTTCCAAATATATAAAAACTATACAAAAAGTAGGTTTTTAAAGGTTATCCTCTTGCCTTATTTTACTTCTCTTTCAAGTTAGTAATTTAAAAGAAAGGTCCTATGTTAAACTATCCCTAAGTTCACTAGGGAATTCCAAAACCCTATAATTATTAACAAGTCTAGATAATTGAGAATCAATGTTCATTCCTTTATCATGGGCAGCTGCAACCTGAATTCTTGCAAGATCAAGTCTATCTTCACGCCTATCAGCCCCTGTTTCATATAGCTTTAAATTTTTATCTGCATCGTCTAGCAGAGTTCTACCAATATTTGGAAAGTAAGTCATATTTTTTTATAAAATTATTTATTTATTTATCATCAAATCCACTGTCTTCTAGTTCTTCATCTTCTTTACCTAATAATTCAGCTCCACCAAGCATATTATCCAGGTCATCTGATTCTTTTTCTTTAAACAGTCTTAATTCTTCTTTTCTGGCTTCAATTATTCTTTCCCTTTCTTCTATTCTTTTTTGTTCAACCCTCATTTCTTGTTTTGATACTTCTATTCTTTTTTTATGCAGGTCTTTTAAATCATTTACAGTAACATAACTTGAATCAGTTTTTCTTAAGTCTAAATTTCCAGAATTATCAGTTGCAACAAAATTTCTTTTCCCATCATCTAAAACCTTTTCCTCGACAGTTTCAACATTTTCAATTATTTCAGGTTCTGGAATTTGTTCAAGTCTGTTTCCTGAAGAATCAAGTAAGACAGGTTTTGATTGCATAATTTTCATTCTTTCAAGAACTTCAAGCTCACTAACTTTTTTAAGCCTCATCTGAAATAAATTTTCAAGCTTTCTTATTATTTCATGACTGTTTTTTTCAGGAAGTTTGCCTTGTTCAAGCATCTCAATAATAATAACTGGCTCATGAATTGTATCTGCAAGTTGTTGTTGAGACAATCCCTTTCTTCTTCTATTTCGTGTAATCTCCCAGTAAAAATGTTCAATCAGTTTAGGCTTTTCATTAGTAGGCTTTTCAAGATTCGGATTTTTATTAAGTAAATTAAGCCGTTCACCCCTGACAATAACATCAGATTTTTTAGAATTCTCAGGAAGACCTGCTATTTTTCTCATTCGCTCATAAACTCCTACTCCTTTTTCAGACTCCCTTACTTGAATAGCATTAGGTTGACGAATAACAGGCAAATTTTCAATTATAACGCATCTCTCACATAATCTAGCCATCTGACCCTCATATATAGCATCATAGAGTTTTATAATATCTTCACTAATTCCACATCTTGCACATATTTCCATTTTTATCTCATAAACCTCAGTTTTTCCAGTTAAACAATATAAAAGACTAGCTTTTTATTCTTTTTTGTTGTTAAAGATATATATTAAAAAACCAAAGGGATAAATGTTAAAATCAAGTTATTTGATTCTTTTTTTAAGATCATCAATATTTTCAATTTCAGTAATTCTGGTCTTTCCATCAATAATGATTATAGGTAAATCTTCTTCTGAAACATTGTATTTATCTAGAAGTAGATTTATTGATGAAAGATTATTATCAGCAGCAATTGGAATAAGAAGAATAGAATCTCCTTTTATCTGCTTAAGTTCACCAAGAAGTTTTGAAAAAACACTTTCTTTTGCCTTAAGATCCATATCTGGATTGTTATATTGATAAAAATAAACAACTTCAGAATAAGAAGAATTACATTTTTCTCTAATAATCATTGAATTCAAAAGTAAAGTAGACCTAAGAAGATCATATTTCTTATGAGCAACCTTAAGATCTTCAGTAATTACATTTGCTTTTTCATATCGATCAAGAGTCTTTGCTTCTTCATAAGTCTTATCTGCAAATTTCAGGTTTTCAGATATAGCCATTTTGCAGTTAAACTTAGTAGTTGAATAAATTTGATTTTGAAGCCTGATATCAAGTAGATTAAGTTCAGACTGTACAACTAAGGAATTAACCTGATTAGTCCGAAAATTCTCTAGTAAAACTCCTGCAATAATTCCAAGGCTAAATACAACTAAAGTAATTATAAGTGCCTGCCAAAATACATGTTTTTGTGATTTAAACATTTTTTACTTTTTTATCTTGTTTTAATTTATCTTTTGTTTATTTATCTTTTAAAGCTTTTTTGTCTTAGTTTAGATTATTTATCTAGTTAAGCTTTTTGTGGGTAGTTATTCTTCACTCTATTCAATTATTTTCAATCAAATTCACTTTGTTGAAAATAACAATCTTATCTCGCGAAGCGATTATTTATCTCCACTTCCTTTTTCCAATAATAGTATGCCATATTGCATTAACCATTATAAATGGATAAAGTATTAAGTAAACAGTTAAATAAAAAGGGATATTTAAAATATTCTCTTTTTTAAGAATAGTCACATTCATGATATAAAGTATCATAAGAATATAAATAAGTCCAAAAACAAATAACATTATTCCAAGATAATTAAGAAAACTAGGAGTAACATAAAATTCATTTAAGGTAATAACAGGAGTTCCTGCTGCAATAGAGTATTTTGTAAATAAAAATCTGGCAATAATTTTTGATAAAAAAAGATAAGTAAAAATACAAAGTCCAAGAAGACCTAAAAACATATTGAGGATAAAAAACGGGATAATAAACCACCCTAGCATTCCTTTTCTTCCCAGGTCTTTTCTATATTTATAGATGCATTGAAGCCCGCCAATATTCCATCTTCTTCTTTGAATAAACCAGGCCTTAAGTTTATTTGGAACTTGGCTTGTAACACTCGTAGAAAGACTCATTTTTCTATCCCAACCATTAGCAGTTAAATGCCAAGTAGCTTCAATATCCTGAGTCATATTATTTTCATCAAATCCTCCAATTTCTTTAAGAGCTTTTGTTCTATAGACTGCCAAGGGGCCAGGAGTAACATAAATAGCATCTACATACTCAAGTAACTTTCTTCCAAATGAAATTGCCTGATATTCAATCGCTTGTAATTTTTCAAAAAAAGTATTATGATTTCTTGCAAGGACAGGACAAGTAACTGCTCCAACTTTAGGATCATTAAAAAAACCAATCATTTTCGAAATTGAATCTTTTGCAGGAAAAGAATCTGCATCAACAACAACTAAAAATTCAGTTTTAACATGTTTAAGGCCAACATTTTGAGAACCTGCAGCATTCCCAAGATTCTTTGGATTATTAATAAGTCTCAGTTTAGGATATTTTTTTAAAAGTTTCTCAACTATTTTCTGTGTATTATCTGTTGAACAATCATTAACAACAATTACTTCACGAATATAAGGATAATCAACATCAAAAATATGTTTAATAGATTCTTCTATAGTCTTTCCTTCATTATACGAAGGAACAATAAAAGTTACTTCACGTTTTTCAGTGGGTATAGGATAAGAGAAAAAGTCTTTCTTATTTCTAAAATAAAGAATAAGAAAAAAACTTAACATGTAGATTGAAATAAACATATAAGTTAAATAAATGTAAGGTAATAATTCCATTATTGACTCCCAGAACTATCTTCACTATTTTCTGCTTCTTCTTCACTTGCTTGTGCTATTTTGGAATCTTCATTTTTATTAGGAATTTCATTTTCACTGCTCTCTAGATTCTTATCATCACTAACATCTTGATTAACATTACCTACTTCTTCATTTTCTTCTTCATTATCATCCCCAGTAGTATCCTCAATATCCTTTTCTTCTACAGCAATAATCTTTCCATCTTCTTCTTTTTTCTGAAGATGAAAATATTCAAAAAAGTCATCAGAAAGTTTTAATTCTAGAGTATGACCTACTCTTTTACTAACAACAAGCCCAATATCAATAAAATGCTTGATATGTTCATAAGACTTGTTTCCACGAATATTAATTATCACCGATTGTTTAACCGGTTGTTTATATGCAATTACTGCCAAAGTTTCCTGTTCTGATTTTGTAAATTCAGCACTTCCTGTTGCAAGTTTATTAATCATTGATACATATTCTTGTCTAACATCCATTTTCCACATATTATCTTTTACAATAATCTCAATTGCAGACTCTTCCCGATTATATTTCAAAGTAAGCTTTTCAATTAATTCTTTAAGCATCAAAGGATTAATGTCAGTAAGCATCACTAATTCTTGTAAATTCAAAAACCTTGCAGAAATAAATAAAGCTGCCTCTACCTTTTTTAAATTTTCAATCTCTTTATTTTCTTCAATATCCTTGACAGTTTCAGCAGTTTTCATTAACCAGTTTAGGAAAATAATGTTTTTAAGGGTTATTATGTTACTGTTAAGAGAATAAAAAGAGATAAATATGAAATTAAAAAAAATAATCTTACAAATCCTCTCTGTTATAGCAATTTTATTAATAATTTTGTTTTTAACAAGACTTTCTTTGCCAAGGCAAATAGATGATGTTTCTCCAAATATCCCCTGTGATAAAGCTTATCTAGAAAAATCAGATGTTCTTTATGTAATTCCAAGTTTTGAAAAAAGCAATATCTCAGATAATAATAGCTGGTGTAATGAAATCTTATACTTAAATAAAACTCTTGCATTGCATGGTTATCATCATAATTACCATGAATTTTTAGAAGATAATAATAACAACTACCTAAAAGACTCAATAAGTGTATTTGAAAAGTGTTTTAATAAAACCCCTGAAAGATTCAAACCCCCTCAGCTCTCAATATCCAATGTAAACCAAAAATTAGTCAAAATAGAGAACCTAAAACTTGACTTGAGATTTAATCAAATAACCCATAAAGTATACCATTGCAATGATTCAGGAGATTTTCCTAACTGGTTAATTGACTGGTTTTAAACTAAGGATTTCTAAAAATAACAATGCAATCTTTATCAGTCCCTTTAAATTCCCATGCTTTTTCAAAAATTTCTTTTTTAATAACAAGATATGCCTGAGCATTTGCAATTCCAGGATTATGAACATAAACATTTTCTTTGTCATATCCAGTTATAATTAAAAAATGACCACTAAACCCTTCCCTGCCTGAAATAGTAAACCAGTTTACAAGAACAATAGGAATAGAATCCTTTGAAACATATTTTAAAAGTTCATTAAGAGGTAGATTTTTCTCTTCTATTTCAACCCCGATTTTCTTAATTTCACTGGACAATTCTGCTAAAACTCTCCTGCCCAAATCATCTGAATATTTTTTATAATAAGAAATATCTTCTTCATGACTAAAATTAGTAGTTGAAATTATTTTTGTCCTAAAACCCAATTTTTTTGCAGCTCTTGCAATTCCTGTTGACCAAACAAGCCCACTCTTAAGTTGCCTTTCCTGTTTTGAAATTTCTTCAAAAGAATAATCTTTTCCAAAATAAGAAAGAGCCATCTTGAGTGCAAGAGGTCCGCAATCAGTATCATGAAGAGACTTATAAAAAGGAACTTTTAATTTCATAAGTACAAAATAAGTAATAAATTAATAAACTTATTGAAATGAATTTTTAAGAACTTTCAAAATGTAAGTTTTGGAGTTCCTAAAATTTATTAAAAAGAAATTTTAAGGACTTTCAAAATCAACTGATTTTGAATACTTCAAAATGTAAACCATCAAAAACTTTCAGAAGTTTTTGTGGCCAAGAAAATTTTATAAATTTTCTTTGGTTTTGGAGTTCCAAAAAATTAATCATAATTTTTTAGGACTTTAGATTTAATTTATTTTAAATCTAAGTATTGCTCCAATACCGCCCAAATTAAAAAATTGCATTCCCTCATCAAGATCTCCTGAAATAATTTCAATTTTAACAGAAGTTTCCTGCGCCATTTTTTCATAATTCCTTATTTCTTCTTTTGGAAGTTTTTTTGAAAGAAGCAATAAATCAACAGCACCATAAGAAAGAGCTTTTTCAACTTGTTCCTTGCCATAAGCAGCTTTATCCTTTTCTTTTCCAAGAATATTAAAGAATTTCTCCAAGATTTTTTGTTCACGAACAATATCCTGATCAGCCAAAACATCTTGTGAACTCTCAACTAATAATTCAAGTCCATGTTCATCAGCATAACCAATATCTTTTACAGCTAGAACCTTATCCATAAGTGCAGTAACTAAATTTCCTTCTTTTAGGAAATCTTCTTTAGTAGGTCCAGGCCCTCCAACTAAAATACCTTTAAGCCCTTTAATTCCAAAAAACTCTGTTTTAACAATATCTGCAATTTTTCGATAGAAATCTTTTGCAAGTCCTTCAGTAATTCTATGAAACCTTTGTGCAGACTGACCTCCTGCTTTTACTTTTCCAGGAACAAAACTGTTTAAATGTTTTAAAACTTTTATTTTCTTTCCAATAAGCATTCCAATGGTTGCCTCTTTTCTTTCAATCACAAGCAGACCATAGAGTTCTTTTATTTCAAGCATTTCAAATAAAGGATCTAAAACAAAAGTCTGGTCACACCTATAAAGTCTCATACCAAGTTCTTCAGGAGGTTCAAATATTTCAACAATAAAATCATCCTGACCTTCAATTTGAGAAACATTTCCAGAAAATAAACAAACTCCGTTTTTAGGGGCAAATCTTGTTTGCTTACAATATCTAACCAGGCTGTCCAAGGCAGCTTCAACATTCTTTCTTGTTGCAGTAGACTTAATATTTGCAGCAGTGGATTTTTCAGCTTCAAGTTGTCTTGTAATTAAATTAAGATCCATACCTGCAGGTACATAAACTGTTATAAGTTCAGTATGCCTTGCCTTATAACTTTTCATCCTATCTAGGAAATCTTCAAGTTTGAATTTTTGTTGTTCGTCTAGTGCCATGGTTATTATAAATTTATAATATAAATGATATATTAGTTAAATTAACAAAAATAGTCTATTTTATAATCTTTGTGATACTTTGTGATAAATTAAGAGCTATATAAACTCCACTTTAAACTCGCCCTCAGCTATTTCTCGAGCGTTTGTAACATCAGCTAAGTCTTCAAGTAAATCCGCGATTTGGGTTTTCTCTTCTTTAGAAAGAACCAGCTTTATCTCAGATTTCATGGATTTCTTTGCATTTGACTTTTCCTGCCTGATCCTAGTTAATATTTCAATAAACTTATCAAGTTCATTTTCAGTTTTAGCAGCATTTTTGGAATTTTCTTTAGCGTTAGCTAAAGAACTTGCTACTTTAGGCCACTGACTTATGTGCATACTCTTATCTCCTTCAAACTTCTTAAAATAAGTCTGATAAATTTCTTCAGTAATAAAAGGCATTATCGGAGCAATCAACTTTAATATTGTCAAAAGTCCTGTATACAATGCATATTGACTGCTTTCTTTTCCTTTCTTATTCTCATAAATTCTCTTCTTAACTATTTCAAGATAATTATCACAAAACATTGACCAAAAAAACTTTTCAGTTTCAAGTTTAGCTTTGGCATATTCATAATTTTCAAATGCCTCTGTGCAACTTAAAACAAGTTCATTGAGTTTATTTAAAAATAATTCATCAATTTTTTCTATTTTTTTGGGTTTTGCATTTTTATAGTCAGTTAAATTCATAAAAACAAAATTTGATGCATTCCAAAGTTTATTTTCAAATTTTTTTCCTGCAACTAAATCATTTTCCATATAGTCTAAATCCTCCCCAAGTTTTGAACCTGCGGCCCAAAACCTAAGAGAATCAGCAGAATATTTTTCCATAACTTCCTGAGGAGAAATAGTGTTTCCCTGGGATTTGCTCATTTTCTCTCCCTTAAGTGTAACAAATCCTGAAATTATAGTATTGTTCCAGGGAAGTTCATTTTCAGCGTAAAGTGATTTAACAACAGTATAAAATAACCATGTTCTGATTATATCATGAGCCTGAGGCCTAAGTGAAAAAGGAAGTGCTATTTTGGAATTTTCTTTAGTCTTAACTAAAGAACTTGCCAGCTGAGGGGAAATTGAACTAGTCATCCAAGTATCAAGAACTTTTGTTTCAGCAACCATTTCAGATTTGCATTTACTGCATTTCTTTTTATGTTCAGTTGGATCAATTGGAAGTTCAGACTCAGTTGCAACAATTATTTGCTTACACTTAAGACATTCCCAAACAGGAATAGGAACTCCAAAATGTCTGTCTCTTGAAATATTCCAGTCCCATTCAAGACCATTAACCCAGTTATCATATCTTTTATGCATAAATTCAGGATGCCATTTTATTTTATTTCCCTGGGAAATAAAATCTTTTTTTCTATCCAGGATTTTAATAAACCATTGTTCTGTTGGAAGAAATTCAATCTCAGTTCCACATTTATCATGAACATTAACCGCATGAGTTATACTTTTCTGCTCAACAATCAGACCTTCTTTTTTTAACTCTTCAAGAATTTTCTTTCTTGCTGCTCTTGCCTTAAGACCTTCATATCCTGAAATCTTAAGAGTCCCATCATAATTAAGAACTATTTTTGGAGTTAACTTATGTCTATTAATTGCCTCTGCATCATATTTATCTCCATAAGAACATATCATTAAAACCCCTGTTCCTTTATCTATTTCTGCACTTTCGTCTTCAATAATCGGAACCTCAAAATCAAACAAAGGAACTTTTGCAGTCTTTCCAACTAAACTTTTATATCGTGTATCTTTGGGATTTACAAAAACAGCAACACAAGCACCAAGAAGTTCAGGTCTGGTTGTAGCAATTAAAATAAAATTATCTTCAGCATTTTTCGATTTTTCATTATCTTTAGATGATGAACCTGCTATCTTAAATTTTAAAGTGGAAAATAATGAAGGTAATTCCTTGTCATCAAGTTCTGCTTGCGCAACAGAAGTCTGACATTCAGGACACCAAAGAGTTGGAAATGATTTTTTATAAATAAGTCCTTTATTATATAAATCAATAAATGATTTCTGTGAAAGTTTTCTTGAATTGTCATTAATAGTAGAATAATAACAATCATAATCACAGCTTATTCCAAGGTTTTTCCAGTCACTTATAAAATCAGGCGTAATTTCTTTCAGAGTTTTAAGACAAAGCTGTATAAATTCTTCTCTTTTCATGCTTTTACTTTTGACACTGTTTAGTTTTTCTACAAGTCTTTCAGTTGGAAGCCCATTATCATCTGTTCCAAAAGGATAAAACACATTTTCATTATTCATCCTGTGAAATCTTGCAATAAAATCCTGTTGAGAATAAGAATAAGAATGCCCAATATGCATTTTTCCAGATAAAGTTGGGGGCGGAGTATCTATGCTATATATTTTTCCTTTCTTTTTAGAATCAAATTTATAGATTTTCTCCTTTTCCCAAAAACTTATAATCTTTTTTTCAACCTCATGAGAATTATAAGGGCCAGAAATCTTTGATTTCAAGGAGTCTTCTATTTTTTCTTCTGCTTTTTTTGAATTATGTGATTGAGTCATTGTTCTCTTTAAAATCATATGAAAGGTTATCTTAAAAATCTTATGCTATTCCACCTAAATACTTAAAAGTAGAATAAATCAAAATATTTTATGGATAACTACCGACTTTTAGAGCCTAGTGTGACATTTCTAGTTTGGTCACCAAAAGCAAAAGGTAGAACAACTTTAGACATTATGCTGGAAAATCTCCCTTTTGAAGAAAGAGAATTAAAACACTCAATTCCTCAAGCGAATAATCCGGATTTTTATTTACAGTATAGTTTAGAAGCTCCAGATGCAGAACTAGTATTATCAAGTATTGATAATAAACCTGTTCCAAAAGAAGCATCAAACAAAATTTATAGAACACTTTGTAATAGAGGACTTTTAGTTGTTAGTTATACTTTGAGTTCAACAGGCGATAAAATACCCCTGGATATCTCTCCTGAATTAAAATCAAAAGTATAACAATAACTTTAAAAATCCATTATTCTTCTAATTTTTATGGCAAATCAAGGATTAAGTATGCCCTCAAGTGGCGGCGGACTTATGCGTTATAATGAGGAATATAAAAGCAAACTTATGCTAAAACCCTCTCATGTAGTCTTATTTATAATTCTAATCGTTGTATTTGTTGTATCTTTAAAAATTTTCTATCCGATTGCATAAAATGATTCCAGGAATAGACCCTAAAAAAATGCAAGCTATGATGAAACAGATGGGAATGTCTCAAGAAGAAATTCCTGCAAAAAGAGTCATTATAGAGTGTGAAGGTAAAGACATTATAATAGAAGACCCGTCAGTTATGAAAATTAAAATGCAGGGTCAAACTAATTTTCAAATATCCGGAGATATGCGAGAAGAAGCAAGTTCATCCCAAGATGAAGATTCCACAAATATAGAAGAAGATATTAAAACCATAATCGAGAAAACAGGTTGCTCAGAAGACCAAGCAAAAAAAGCTTTAGAAGATTCCAATGGAGACCTTGCTGAAGCAATCTTAAACCTAAGTTAAAAATAGCTTATAAATTCTATATTAGTTAGTATTCAGTTTTAACTATTTGATAAAAAATAACAAGGAAGTCAATAATTATATTAATAAATCAGAATAAATACAAACAATGCAACAATATAAAGAAGACTTAAAACAAGCCCTAAGACATATACAAATTGCAGATCACATAACCTATGTTACATTTCCACTTGTAAATGAAAAAAGGCTTTTACTCAAAATAATTGAAGAGATAAACCTTGCAATAATCTGTTCTTTGAATTGTATGTTTAATTATAAATACCCCCTAAAAAATGTTGATTTTAATAAAGATAATTTAGACCTGCTGGAAAGTTCTCTAAAAGAAATTTCAAAAGACTATGAACTAACAAATGAACAAATAATTAAAATAAAAGAAATCTTTGAGTTAAATCAAAAACATAAGAAAAGTAGCATAGAATTTGTAAAAAAAGATAACGTGGTCATTCTTTCAGATAATCTAAGCTTTCAGGCAATAAACATTCAAAAAATAAAAGAATACTTATTACTTGCGAAAAGAATAATAATCAAGTTTAATTTAAAAATTAAATAGTTATATGAAAAAGAGTTTAAAAAATCAATAAAAATCTGATAATACTCTACAGTTATAAAAAAAGATAAGATTTATATAGAAGTGCTCCTTTTAAACTTAATCAAAATGTCCCTTTTCTATTTTCAAGGATTAATTAATTGAAAAGAGCCTTAACTATGTCAGAAGCATTAGAAAAAATAATCAAGGAGAAAATCAGCGCAGACCATTTATTATATGTTAGTATGAAATATACTAAAACCTGTGATGTAATGATTAATTTACTTAAAAGATGGAAAATAATGATTGACTACACTTTTGATGGACTTCTAGAAAAAGGAAAAAAGAAAAAAATGATAAAACAGATTCCTGATGCACCAAAATTAAGAGTAGATACTATAAGAAAGGCATTTCATGATCAAAAAGAAGTTATGGATGCACTCGAAGTTTATGAAATGTTTAAATTAATAGATATATTAAATAAAACAAAAGAAGGAGAATTTAGAAAAGGAGTTTGCTTGAGAGTAACTTATAAAAAAGAAGAAATTCCAATTAACCTTGAAAAGTTAAAGGAATACGCAGAAATTCTAGAAAGGTTTATAAATTATGCGAAACTTTTTCTCTTATCTAAACCTTAAATATTAAGGACAAAAAATCTTAGATTATTTATAAAAAAAATGGGTAAAATATACGCTATACTATCTGGAAAAGGAGGAGTAGGAAAAACTACAACTGCAATAAACCTAGGTATCGCTTTAAATAGCTTAGGAGAAGATGTAGTTATTGTAGACGGAAACTTAACCACTCCAAATATAGGTATTCATTTAGGTGCTCCAATTGTTCCAACTACCTTAAATCATGTTTTAAATGGCCAGGCTGAAATAGAAGAAGCTATTTATGAACATGAATCAGGAACAAAAATAATTCCAGCTTCTTTATCACTCAAAGAATCAGAAAAAATAAACTATAAAAAATTTCCTGAATTAACTAAAAAACTAAAAAGAATAACCAATCATGTAATAATTGATTGTGCAGCCGGTCTTGGAGAAGAAGCAAAATCATCAATGTATGCTGCAGATGAAATAATTATTGTAACAAATCCTGAAATGTCTGCAGTAACAGATGCACTAAAAGCAATAAAACTTTCAGAAGAAATGGGAAAACCTGTAATCGGAGTGATTATAACAAGATACCAAGGCAAAAAAGTAGAAATGTCTTTATCAAATATAAAAGATATGCTTGAAGTTCCAATACTTGGAATTATTCCAGAAGATGATTCTATA
The DNA here is from genome assembly GCA_041656875.1 of Candidatus Pacearchaeota archaeon. Classification (GTDB taxonomy): domain Archaea; phylum Nanobdellota; class Nanobdellia; order Pacearchaeales; family GW2011-AR1; genus ARS1285. Next base: position 32,339 of record JBBACR010000004.1, on the reverse strand, counting down.
AAAGAGTCTCAAGTTTTAAAAAATGCAGTAATACATACACATTCAAAAAGCCAAGCTTCAAAACATTATATGCGTAGCTCAAAAAGAATACTTGGAGAAAACCTAAAAATAGAAATACCAAGTAAATCCGGCGGATTTTCAAGATTCCTTAAAAGCCTTGGACTAAAATAAGAATATTTAAAAAGATAATAAATCGGATAATAATATGGAAGAAGGAATAGTAACTTTTAATGAATGGGCAAAAGCAGATTTAAGAGTCGGAGAAGTTCTCGAAATAGAAGATGTTCCTGGAGCAGACAAATTATACAAATTAAAAATAGATTTAGGAACTGAAACAAGAATTATAGTGGCAGGACTTAAAATGCATTATACAAAAGAAGAACTAGAAGGAAAAAGATGTATTATCTTTTGTAATCTAGAACCTAAGAAATTAAAGGGTATTGAAAGTAAGGGTATGATTCTTGCAGCAGTAAATGATGATCATAGTGAAGTAAAGCTTCTTCAGACAGATGGAGATATTGAGCTTGGAAGTAAAGTAAGTTAAAATTCTAAAATATTATTTCTTAGAGGATTTTGTAAGTGCAAAATAAAATAATGCAAAAATATCAAGGCCAATTCCAGTATGATAATAGTTTACTCTGCTAAATGTATAATTAAAAAAAGGAATCACAAGAGAACTATTATGCCAAAAAGCAATAAGTCCACCCGAAAGAGTGATCATAAGGCCGATTACTCCAATTATCCCAAATATAATATCTAGATAACTAAGTCGATTTTTTCTTTCATAAAGTGACCTAAAGGATATAAAGAAAAAAAGCACTAGTGATGCTAAAAATCCAGCCCAAAATCCAGAAGTTGCAGCTATCTCATGACTGCCAATAACTGTAACAGTTGTATCAATTCCTTGATCCATAACTTTATTCATATTTACATCCATAAGAAAAAGTGCAAGCACAAATAAAATAAAAGCCATTATTTCCATCCGGTCTATGAAAAATTCCTTGACTTTTGTAACCTTAATTTTTTTCTTCATCTTAATCATTAAAAGAGATATTCAGCTTATAAATTTTTGTGAGCGATAATTCTATAGTGTACCAAAAATCTATAAATTAAAAAATGTACTTAGTTTTATGAAAATCCTGTTTATTTGCAAACATAATAAGTTTAGAAGTAAAGTAGGAGAGTCTATGTTCAATAAGCTAAACAAAAATAAGAAAATAATTGCAGAAAGTGCTGGAATTATTGGCTCAATACATAATACTCCAAAGAGCGTTATTGATATATTAAAAGAAAAAGGTTATACAATTAAAAGAAAAATTGCTAGAAGAGTCGACTGTGTTAAAATTAAGGATTATGATTTAATAATTATTACAGCAGATAATGTGAATCCCTTGTTTTTTAAAGATAGTTTCAATAAAAAAATAATCTGGTGGAAAATAACTGATTGCATGGATACTGATATAAACGGTATTAAAAAAAGAGTGGATGAAATAGAAACTAAAGTTAAAAACCTAGTTGAAAAATTAAAAACAAGTTCATAAATCTTTATAAATAAGTTATATTTTTAAGTATATCATGGAAGATAATGACTGTATATTTTGTAAGATCATAAGTGGAGAAATTCCTGCAGAAAAAACTTATGAAGATGATAATTTTATTGCATTTCTAGATGCAAAACCAAAAGCAGTTGGCCATACTATTCTTGTTTCAAAAAATCATTTTAGAAATCTTCTGGACATGCCAGCAAGTCTTGGAAATGAAATGCTTGAAGGAATAAAAAAAGTCTCGCTAGATCTAATAAAACAAAAAAAAGCAGAAGGGTTTAATGTAATTGTTAATAATGAACCTGTTGCAGGCCAGGTTATCTTTCATGCCCATATTCATATTATCCCTAGAAAAAAAGATGATGGACTAAAACCCCTAATCTAAACTAGGTGGTTATATAGCCATAAGTTTAAAAATAAAGATTTCTCTTAAAAAATTAAGAAGAGTGTTGATGGAGATAAATGAGTTCAATTCAATCAAGAAAAACACATATAATAGCTAATGCCTGTTCAGAACCAGTTGTTTTTGAAGGCTCGCCTTATTTCTTATATGAAACCAGAAAAGGAGTATTTCAAGCTGTAAAATCAATTGTCCCTACTCCTGACAAACAAGGTAGAGCTATTTTTGATTCAGATATTGGAGAACTTGTTCTTGGAAGAGATATAGGTGAAATTGATTGTGATTTAAAAGTAAAAATAGAAGTTTTAAAAGAGGATTTTATGCCATATATTATTAATGACTTAAGAGGATTTGCCCGTAAATGTAATGAAGAATATATTACCTATAGAACTGCAGGCGATTCTAGTCAAGGGTTTGGAAATTTCTATCCTACATCTAATCCGAGAATTGCCAAAATAGATTTAATGCCAAGAGTTTTTGTAAGGGCAGTTTAAAATATCTAAAAAACTAGGTTTTAATTTCAGAGATAAATTCTTTTAATTTGTCTAAATTATCTATTAAAATTTCAGGATTATAAGACTTTAATTCTTCTTTAGAATGCAGTCCAGAAGGAACTGCTGCAGATATAACTTTTGCTTCCTTTGCAGCAATTATATCGTTTGGATGATCTCCAACATAAATACATTCTATGCTTTTTATATCCCAATTATTTAAGCATTCTTTAATTAAATCAGATTTAGATTTTCCTTTGTTAAGGCCATCGGTTGTAAATATAAAATCAAACTTGACCTTTCCCTTATTTTTCTTGTTTTTCAAAAAGTCTATAATTATCTGGCTTGTATTTCCTGAAATTATTCCAAGTCTTATTCCAGATTTATTTAAGTCGAGAAGTAGTTTCATATGCATTAAACTTTCTGTATCAAATATTGTTTTCATATATTCCATATTCACTTTGTCTATTTTTTGCCAGTCAAGCTTATCAGGATTATCTTTTTCAAGCACTTTTGCAAAACCTTCATGATTCATCCCAAAAGCCTGTTTTTCAGTTATGCTCTTCATAAAAATTCCATATTTTTCTCCTAGCATTTGTCTGGATTTTCTGCCAATATAAAGAGAATTTATAAGGGTCATATCAAAATCAAAAATTATTGCTTTAATCATGTTTAAAACCACATACTACAGTAACCAACAACAGAACTTTTGTCAGAGGTTATGTCTCCTGAATTTTTATATTCAATTAAATGAGGTTCTGTTTTCTTTATTGTGCAAAGATGCATTAAAACCAAAAGTGGATAATATCCACAAGCATCAACAGCTAAAAAATTATCCAGGTCTAAGTTTTCAAGTATATTTATGGTCTTAGCATCTTTTTCTTTTGCTTGACTATATTCCATAAAATGAGTTAAGTCTGTTGAAAAAATATAAACTGCTTTAATTCTAGATAGTTTCCTTGCAAGTTCTCTTGCATTTTCATTAGTTATTTCTCCAACCATTATTGGAATAATCTGTTTTATTCCAAGCATCTGTAAAAAAGGGACTTGATTTTTAATTGAATGTTCCCCTTCAATATTTCCGATAGGGAGATTTATTTTTTTAAGTTCTATTGTCCCAATTGGAGTTTTCCACTCATCTAGACTCGAAGTAACAAAACTCGATAAATGAACATAATGTGAAGGCCCAATTATAACTGCACAATCAATCTTTTTGCCATTAAGTAATGAAAAAGCCTTTCCAGCAATTTCCCCAGAATATTCATAACCTGCATGCGGAACTATAAGACCATTTATCTTTTTGGGTTTTATATTTGGCTTTTTTTTAAAAGTATTATCAATAAAATCCTCCAGTTCTTGTTTATTTTCAGGATACCACATTAAAATATTAAGATATATTCATATATATCTTTTTGCATGCAAATATTATAAATCCCAAATTAATTAAACATTCAAAATCTTATATAATGACATCATGGTAACTAAAAACTCAAATGAATTAAAAGAATGTGAATTATACAAAGTTGAAAGAGATAAAACAAGTGTTAGATGTCTTGCCTGCAGCCATAAATGTCTTATTCGAGAACAAAAAACAGGAATTTGTGGCGTTAGAAAAAACATAAATGGAAAACTTTATTCTTTGGTTTATGGAAAAATAGCTTCTATGGGAATTGACCCTATTGAAAAAAAGCCATTATATCATTTCTATCCAGGTTCAAAAACATTTTCAATTGGAACAATTGGATGTAATTTTAAGTGTGATTTTTGTCAGAACTTTGATATTTCACAGGCTTCAAAACATGAACAAATAAAAATCCTGGGAGAAGATACAACTCCAAAAGATATTGTAAAAGATGCACTTGCTACAGGCTGTAAATCTATTTCTTATACTTATAATGAACCTGCAATATTTGTAGAGTTTATTAAGGAAATTGCCATGTTGGCAAAAGAAAAGGGACTAAAAAATATTTTAGTGACAAATGGATATTTTTCAAAAGAAAGTTTTGATTATATATCCCCTTATATTGATGCAATGAATATTGATTTAAAGTCCCTTAGCAATGATTTTTATTTAAAATATTGTGGTGCAAAACTAGACCCAGTTCTTGAAACAATTAAAAGAGCAAACCAAAAAGGAATCTGGATTGAGATTACCACCTTAATAATCCCTGGCCTAAATGATAGAGAAAGAGATATTGAAAAAATTGCAAATTTTATTGCAAAAATTGACAAAAATATTCCCTTGCATCTAACCAGATTTTTTCCAAGATACAAAATGTCAGATAAAGAAGTAACTTCAAAAGAAACCTTGGAAAAAGCATACAATGTAGCTAAAAAATATCTAAATGACGTACATATAGGAAATATCTAATTCTTATAAATTTTCAAAGAATTTATAAATGTTAAGCTGTTTTTGTTAACTAAATAAGTAAAAAATGGGATCAACATTACAAAGAAGTTTTATAAAAGGATTAGTCTGGGAAGTAGTGAGTTTTATTATTGTAATAATTGCAGTCTATCTGGTTTATGGAAATCTGGCTATGTCAATTCAGTTCAGTGTTATTTTAACTCTTTTTAAAATCCCTGTATTTTTCCTCCATGAAAGAATGTGGAAACAAATAAAATGGGGAAAAATAAAAGATTAATTTTTTTAAAATTATTTAAATATAACGAATTCTTGGATTTATTATGAATAATGACCTGCTAAAACTGGCAAGAGAAACAATTAAATGCAAACTCGAAAATAAAACTGTATTTATCCCAGAAGAACTTAAGAAAAAATATGCAGGATATCAAGCTTGTTTTGTCACACTAACTATTGAAAATAAGCTCAGAGGTTGTATTGGAACTCTAAAACCAATAAAAGAACTTTACAAAGATGTAATTGATAATGCAATTCAGTCTGCATTTAATGATCCAAGATTTCCTCCACTTAAAAAAACAGACCTTAACAGAATTAAAATTGAAATATCCATACTTTCAATTCCAAAAAAACTTGATTACAAAGATGAAAAAGATTTGCTTAAAAAAATAAATAAAAAAATGGGAATTATTTTAAAAAATGGTTTTTATTCTAGCACATTTCTTCCACAAGTTTGGGAACAACTTCAAGAAAAAACTAGTTTTTTAGAACATCTTGGAGTAAAAGCAGGACTTTCTAAAGATAGTTGGAAAACTTCAGAATTTTGGTTCTATACAGTTAAAAGTATAAAAGAATAGTTTAAATTATTCTTCCAAGTTCTCTCTCAATTTCAAGAGACTCTCTTACTCTTCCGAGTTTCTTATAAAGAACAAGAAGTTTCTTTTTTACTTCAGTTTTTTCAGAATCCTTAACCAGTTTAAGCAATTTTTCATAAACTTTTATTGCAAGAGAATTTTTATTTGTTTTTTCAAACTTTTGACCCTCAATTTTATACAAAGTTATTATTTTTGTTTCTATTTCATAAATCTCTTTAGGTGTAGCACTCTGAGCTAGTCTGCTATAACAATACTCAACTCGATCGTAAGCTCCTGATTTTATCAATAATTCAATTTCCCTGATATAAGCTTGTAATCTGTCTCTGGGGCTTATTGCAACTTCCTGAAACTTTGCAATATATTTTATTGCTTCAGTATACATTACATTTCTTTCATAAAGTCTGGATAATTCAGAATAACAATATCTTAAAATTTCAACATCAGTAAATTTTTTGAGACAATTCTCAAGATATTCCATCCTTAAAAATTCAGACATTTTTAATGCCCTTTCTTCAATCTCTTTTTTGTTTTTTTCTAAAACTTGCATGAAACTATATTATGATGCTTGTTTTTAAATTTATCTTTGATCAAAAATATGAATTTAAAGTTTAAATCAACATACAGTCTTAAATATTTTTTAAAATACTCGAAGGCATTTATGAGAGCAAAAGTATTTATATTAAAACATTTCTTATTTTAAAATGGTTTTAAAACTAAATAAAAATTTTGCAATTCTTTATGGAATAATGTTAGGGGATGGTTGTCTCAGTCTAACAAATAAAAATAAAAAAATTATTTTTATTGCAGGAAGTCTTAAAGATGATATCCCATTTTTTGAAAAGATCATAAAACCTATAATCAAAAATCAAATAAATAAAGATATCCCTATTAGATACAAACCACAAACAGGTTCTATACAATTAAATTTTGTTAAAAATGACTTTTTTGATTTTATTCATAGTTTTGGATTTCCAATAGGAAAAAAAGGAAATCAATTATTTGTTCCAAAAGTGTTTTATGAAAAGAACTTGATTAAATACTTAATTAAAGGTTTTTTTGCTACAGATGGTTCATTAGTTTTAACGAATAATAATGGTACTTTATATCCAAGAATAGAAGCAAATGGAATCGCTAAAAATTTAATAAAAGAAATAAGTATTTACCTTAACTCGAGAAACATAAAATGTAATCTTTATCTTGCTAAAAGAGTAACTCAAACAGGTTATGCTAATCGTCAAGAGCAATATAGAATACAGATTAATGGTAAAAAAAATTTAAAAAAATTCATTAAACTGATTGGTTTTATCAATCCTAAACAGATTGAAAGATTAAATTTTTATGAAAAATAATGGCTGCTCCAAGATTTGAACTTGGGGTCCCGACCTTATGAGAGTCGTGCTTTAACCGCTAAGCTAAGCAGCCCTAGAAATACAAAAATAAAGCAGTTTAAAAAACCTTTGAAAATGCTTAAAAACCAGGATTAATTAAGATAATTGGTGATATTTATGATAACTGCAATTTCGAGCCCAATAATAAACAATGTAAATGTTTCTGAAATACAAGAAAGAGCATTAGCTAATATTTCAAATAATCTAACATTAAAAGATTTGCCTCCTGAACTTCTTGGAAATATCACAAGTTTAATCACAATAATTAAAACAATAGGAATCGTTGTTATTATTTATCTTATTTTTTGGGTAATAAACAGTATTGTGGCAATGATTCAAAATAGAAGAATCAAGAAAATTTACAAAAATGTAAATGAGATAAACAAAAAACTAGACATCCTTCTAAAGAAGAGTAAAAAATAGTTCTACTTTTTTTCAGGCTTAACCAGATAAATTTCAATTGAAGAAACAAATATTCTTCTTCCTTCTTTATTCTCAAACTGCTCACTTGAAATTTTAATGTCCCTTACCTGAATATTCTCATCTTTTAAAAAAGTTCTTTTTGCAACTTCAACTACATCAATTGCCTTTGAAGTAAATTTTCCCCTAGCAGAAACAACTACTTCATTTTGACCTTTATTTTGAAATTGCATTACAACGCCTGTAACATAATTCATAAAAGGTTTAATCCCTACAAAAATTATATTATCCTTATCATTTATATTTCGCTTTTCTTCATGAATTTCTTCTGTCATATTAAATATTAATGATTAATTAGCACCTAAAAATCACTCGTAGTAACTACGGTAATCCCTGCTTTCTTTTTTCTGGTTATATAACCTGCTATTTGATTTCTTATTTTCTTACTAGGAGTAATTCCATGAACTAGCTCCTTATTACCTTCAAACTTATCAGTAAATATATTTTCTTCTTTTAAAAGGCCTAATGCAGTCCTTTTAACCAGCTTAGATTTGATTCTTCCCATAGTATTAGTCTAAATTATTAGTTTAAAAGCTTTTTGATAGGTAATATCCAACAAAAATACCAGTTTTTAATAGATTTAAAGACTTTTAAATATTATTGTTTTGGACATTTAAGGTAACTTAGCGAGTTTAACTTTTAAAATAGAATAATACTTTTGTTGGTACTCAAGAGCTTTCTTGTTTAGATTACCATTATAGATAAACAAAGCAGGAAGCGGTATTGATTGAGCCTGCCTAAGCAGTGTGTTAAGGTCTGTGTCTGAAACTGATTTCTTGTCTTTAGCAAGTGTAAGAAAGGCAATTGGACCAAGTTCAGTATCAACTTGAACTATTGCTGAATATTCCTTTGCTTTATGCTCTTTTTCTTCAAGGAGTTTCCAATTATTTTGTTCTATAAACTTAATTAAATCCAGTACAAACTTAGACTTGGGTTTTTCTTTTTTTGGTTTTTCAATAGTTTTAACTGCAAAAGGATTTTCAAACGAAACTACTTCAGGTTTTGCAATTATCCCTGGTTTTTCTAAAGATTCTTTTTGATGAATTGGTTTTTTTCTAGAAAGTTTTGGCTTTTCTTCAGGTTGTTCCTCATTTAGTGAAGACTTTACTTCTTTAAGGGCCTCAGGAATAGAAATTACTTCAGGTTTTACTTCAGTCTTTATTTCAGGAGTTATTTCAGGAGTTATTTCAGGTTTTTGCTCCAAAGTCAAATTAGGTTTTACTTGCGAGCTAATAAGTTCAGTTATTTCTTGTTCTGGGACAAGTAAATATCTCCAGTAAATATCCTCACCAATCTTAAATCCATAAGAAAAATCCTTTATAGCACGAAGGGCAACTCTTATTGCCGGATCCTGACCAGAATCTTTAAGCAACTTATTACTTTTGAGTAAAAGAAATGCTTCTGATTCTTTAGGATGAAGAAATTTATGAAATTTTTCAAGCTGTTCTTCCTGACCCTCTAAAAAATAAAGCGGAGAACCCCCAACCTTAAGAGAACTAACTTTAACCCTTTTATCATCAACAAGCTCTGATAAAAATGCAGAAACAAATAAAGAACTAAGAGCCACTTCCTTGGCTATTTGAATAGGAAGACTTGGACCTCTTTTCTTAAGTGTCTCTATTATTTTATTATGGACATCATGTGCAATTAACATAAAAAAATTAAGATAAATCAGTTAATAAAATTAAGGGTCTAATTTGTTAATTTATAAGGAGTAATTAGTAATCGCTTAGTTTTCTGAATATTCTTCCAGTCAAATTTATAGAACTTTTAACAAATTTACTTTGTCTAAAAGTTGCTCGCTTAAACTTACAAAAAATTGTTTTAAAATTCTGAGAATTCAGTCCTAAATCTTCTTCCAGTCAACTTCATAAAATAATACATTAGATTCAGAGTCAACTAATGCTAAAAGAAGTTTTTTTCCAGTAGAATGGCTTATTCTATTCTTTGAGATAAATTCATTCCAGTTAGATTTTTCAGATTGTTTTATTGGATAAACAAGCCATTTTGCATGCTTATTAATCCCGTTATCATAAACCCTGAATTCTGCCCCAAACTTAGAACCAGTCTTGACATTATACCCTTTTTGTTTTAACTTTTTAAAAACTATAAAATTAATTAAAAAATCTCCATTATTTTTTGAGAATATTTTTAAAATTTCTTGTTCTTTAAGAACCTTGTTTGTCTTAATATTAATAATTTCAGCTTTAGAAGTTTCAACTAAATAAAGAGCCTCAAATATTGAGTATACTACTTTTCCAAAGGTTAGTTCACCAAGTCCTTTTTCAGATGCAATAGATACTGCTTTCTCAGAATTAGAAAAAATTCTGTTTTCTGTAATATAAATTGGAAACTTAATGGTTTTCATAATAAACAAAATAAAAAGAATTATTTAAAGTTGTTGATTAAAAGACTAAATGGGGTTAAGTATATAAATACTAGTAGGATTATTTTAAAGTATGAAAACGTCAGTTAAAATAATTATTATCATCGCAATAATTCTTGTTATTGTTTTAGCTTGGGGAATAATTGGAAGTTCTTCAGCTAGTAAAATAGGAACAACCTGCGATATAGGAATTGGAGAAGATGGAAGTGCATTATGTTGGAAATGGCATAGAAACACTTTAGGACAAGTTGGGGATAACTTAAAGGATTTACTTGAATAATTTTCATTAATAAAATTAATATCCAAAGAATTAGAACATTTTAAAAATACATTATTTCTCTAACTATTTAATATGAAAACGAGAATAATTTTAGCAACAGGCTCTCCTACCCGGAAAAAAATAGCAGAAAAAACAGGCCTTAAATTTGAATTTATTCCTTCAAATTATGAAGAAAATATGCAACTTAATTTAGAACCCAAAAAACTTGTTATGGAACTTGCTTATGGAAAAGCCCTGGATGTTGCAAAAAATATTAATGAAGGAATTGTTATAGGCATTGATACTTTTATTTATTTTAATAATAAAATTATTGGAAAGCCAAAAGATAAAGAAGATGCATATAAAATTTTAAAAGCACTTTCAAATAATGTTCATTTGGTTTATACTGGCATTGCATTTATTGATACTAAAGAAAAAAAAGTTATTCAGGATTTTGATATAACTAAGGTTAAATTTAGAGATTTAGATGAAACAGAAATAATTAGGTATATTGAATCGGGTGAACCTATGAACAAAGCAGGTGCTTATGCAATTCAGGAAAATGGCGATATTTTAATTGAAAGAGTTGAAGGTTGTTATCTTAATATAGTAGGGTTTCCTTATGATAAAATAATCAAAGGATTAAAAAAATTAGATGTTAATGTTTTTGAATAGTTTTTTAAAGAGAATTATTTAAAAACTTGGGTTTTGTGGTTTTTATATGGTAGAAGTTGATTTTAGTGCAATAGAAAAAAAATGGCAGGAAAAGTGGGAAAAAGCTAAATGTTTTTATGCAAAAGAAGAAAAAAACAAAAAAAAATATTATGTTGTTGAAATGTATCCTTATCCTTCAGGTTCAGGTCTTCATATTGGTCATGCCTTTAACTATACTATTGGAGATATTTGTGCAAGATTCAAATTAATGCAAGGATATAATGTGCTTCATCCAATGGGTTTTGATTCTTTTGGCCTTCCAGCAGAAAATGCTGCAATAAAAGCCAAGTCCCATCCAAAAAAGTTCACTGAAGATGCAATTGCAATGTTTATCAAACAGCAAAAATCATTAGGACTTACTTATGACTGGGATAGAATGATTATGAGTCATTCTCCAGAATATTATAAATGGGACCAGTGGATTTTCTTAAAAATGTTTGAGAAAAATCTTGCCTATAAGAAAAAAGCAACTGTAAACTGGTGCAGCAAATGTGGAACTGTTCTTGCAAATGAACAAGTTCATTCAGGAATGTGCTGGAGACACAATGATACAGCAGTAGAGTTAAAACATTTAGACCAATGGTTCTTTAAAATAACTAATTATGCTGACGAACTCTACGAAGGTGTTGATAAACTTTCTCTATGGCCCCAAAGAATTAAAGCAATGCAAAAAAACTGGATTGGAAAAAGTTATGGAACTGAAATTAATTTTAAAATAAATAAAGAAGACTGGAAAATATTTACAACTCGGCCAGATACAATTTACGGAGTAACCTTTATGGTTGTTTCAGCCCAGCATCCAAGACTTCCTGAGCTTGTAACAAAAGAGCAAAAAAAAGAAGTTGACGCATTCCTCAAAAAAATAAAATCAACAAGTGAAAAAGATGCAGAAGAATTAGAAAAAGAAGGAGCATTCACAGGAAGCTATGCAATAAACCCCCTAACAAATGAAAAAGTTCCAGTTTATACAGGAAACTTTGTTGTTGCAGACTATGGTGCTGGAATGGTTATGGCAGTTCCTGCCCATGATGAAAGGGATTTTCAATTTGCAAAAAAATATAATATCCCAATAAAA
>JBBACR010000004.1:2613-20265 GCA_041656875.1 Candidatus Pacearchaeota archaeon | reverse complement strand
CTCAGGGACTGGCTTATTTCAAGACAAAGATTTTGGGGAACTCCAATTCCAATAATCTATTGTGATACATGCGGAGCAGTTCCAGTGCCAGAAAAAGACCTGCCAGTAGTTCTTCCTGAAAACATCAAGTTTGAAAGTTCAAAGAATCCTTTAATAGAAAATAAAAAGTTTACAGAAGTCAAATGTCCAAAATGCAATGGAAAAGCAAGAAGGGAAACAGATACTATGGACACTTTTGTTAATTCCTCATGGTATTTCTTTAGATATTGTGATTCAAAAAATAATAAAGAAATTTTTGACACTAAAAAATCCGATTATTGGATGCCGATAGATCAATATATTGGAGGAGCAGAACACGCTTGTATGCACCTTATCTATTCCAGATTTTATACAAAGTTTTTCAGGGACATAAAACTCACAAAAATAAATGAGCCAGTTTTAAATCTTTTTAATCAAGGAATGGTTCATGGAAATGACGGAGCTGTAATGAGTAAATCAAGAGGCAATGTAGTTGATCCGCTGGATATGATTAAGAAATATTCTTGCGATACACTAAGAATATTTCTGGTTTCTATTGCTTCTCCAGATAGTGATTCTATGTGGTCTGATACTGGAATTGAAAGCATGCATAAGTTTATTAAAAAATTTGTTGACTATTTTGAAAATGTAAAAGTTGGAAAATCAAGTGCAAAAGTTGAAAGCAAAATAAATAAAGCAATTAAAGAAATAACAGAAGATATTGAAAAATTCAGATATAATCTGGCTGTAATTAAGTTAAGGGGACTGCTTGATATTTTTATTTCTGAAGAGGAAATAGCAAAAAAAGACCTTGAAAACTATTTAAAATTAATAAACCCTTTTTGCCCCCACATAACTGAAGAACTATGGTCAAAATTAAAAAACAAAGAATTTATCAGCCTTGAAAAATGGCCAGTTTCTGATGAAAAAAAGATAGATGATAAGTTAGAGCAATTAGAACAATCTGTTGAAAAAACAATAAATGATATACAAAATGTTTTAAGAATTATTAAAGAAAAACAAGGAAAAGAAGGAGAAAAAATTTATCTTTATGTTATGCCTTTTGAACTCTCTGGATATAATAGTGAAAATTTGAGCAAAAGAATTCAAAAACCTGTAAAAGTCTTTGCAGTAAATGACAAAAACAAATATGACCCTGAAAACAAGGCAGGAAAAGCAAAACCAGGAAAGCCTGGAATTTTTATAGAGTAATAGTTATACTTAATTCTAATAATATTTAAAAGAGACTTATTTCAGAGGATTATATGAAAGCAAGTTCAATAGGTATTGAATATTCAGTAATTCTGTCAAATGAAGAAATTAAAAGAATTGAGTCTCCAGGCCTAAGGGGAACACTCAAAGTTAGAACAAGAGAAAGAGTTGTTGGTAACTTTCCACTGGACTTAAGAATTGGAGAAATAAATCCAAATCAACTTTATGTTGAAGTAAGAACTGTTCCATTTAATGTTCATTTTGAAGATGCTGCTCAGTTTGCTTTTGTTCTTTCAAGAGCTGGTTATGAGATGTTAAAGGAAGAAGGGATTACAGGAGACAGAATGTACGATAATCCTGGATGCAAGGTTAGTATTTATGAAGAAATGGTTGCAAGAGGATTAAAATAATCATTCAAGTACTGCTTTAATTCTTCTTACCCCAGAAGAACTTGCTTCTTCCTTGACTATTTTAAATTTTCCAAGTTCACTTGTATTATTTACATGAGGCCCTGTGCAAATTTCTTTTGAAAAAGGCGCTTTTTCATTCCCAATAGTATAAACGCTTACTATATCCCCATATTTATGTTCAAAAAATCCAAGTGCTCCTGATTTTTTTGCCTCTTGAGGAGACATTTCTTCTCTTTTAACATTAAATTTATTTTTTATTGCAAAATTAACAAGCTCTTCTGCTTTTTTTATTTCTTCAGAAGTTAATTTTCGGTTAAATGAAAAATCAAATCTAAGTCTTTCACCTGTAATATTAGAGCCTTTTTGAGAAACCTCAGTTCCGAGTATTTTTCTAAGTGCAGCTTCAAGTAAATGAGTTGCGGTATGGAGTCTTGTTGTTTGCTCAGTATTATCCCCAAGACCTGACTTAAATCTTCCTTCTGTTGCTGTTCTTGAGAGTTTCTGATGATTTTCAAGTTCTTCATTAAATTCCTCGAGATTAACCTCTATCTTATTTTCTTTTGCAAGTTCAACGGTTATCTCAATTGGAAATCCATAGCTTTGATACAATAAAAATGCAAGTTTTCCAGGAATAATCTTTGTATGATTCTTGATTATTTTTTCAAACTCTCTTATTCCTTTTTCAAGTGTTTCAAGAAACCTCACTTCTTCTTTTTCAAGTTCAGCTATTATTTTTTCTCTATTCTTCTTGATTACATCATAATCATCATAAATCTCAAAAACTGATTTTGCAATATCTTTTGTAAAATGAGTAATCCCAATATTTCTTCCATGTCGAATAGCTCGCCTAATTAATCTTCTAAGAACATAGCCCTGTTCAGAATTTGTTGGGGTTACTCCATCTGCAATAATAAATACTGCTGCCTTAATATGGTCAGAAATAATTCTCATGGATTTTGTTACTTCATCACGTTCATTATATTTTTTTTCTGAGAGTTTTTCAATCTGTTTTATTATAGGTAAAAAGTAAGGGGCAAGATAATTATCTTCAAGTCCATTGAGTGTTGAAACTATCCTTTCAACTCCTCCTCCAAAATCAATATTTTTTTGTTTTGCTTCATTATATTTTCCAGAATCATCCTTGCTATATTGCATTAAAACATCATTTCCGATTTCAACCCAATTTTTATCTTTTGGATCAAATTTTTTTGGTGGCTTTTTATTATTAAGTTTCCAATAAAACATTTCTGTATCAGGTCCACAGGGCCCAGGACCCGGCGTCTCCCACCAGTTATCTTCTTTTCCAAGAAATGCTATTCTGTCCTTTGAAATCCCAAGTCTTTCCCAAGTTTTTGCTGCTTCGTTATCTTTTGGAGCAGTAGTGTCTCCAACAAAACAAGTAACTGCAAATCTTTCAAGGGGTATTTTTAGGACTTTTGTAAAAAATTCAAAACTAAATTCTATTGCTTCAGATTTAAAATAATCTCCAAGACTCCAGTTTCCAAGCATTTCAAAAAAAGTATGATGATATGTATCTCCAACATCATCAATATCTTGTGTTCTTATGCATCTTTGAACATCACATAGTCTTTTTCCAAGTGGATGAGATTGTCCCAGAAGATAAGGGATAATTGGATGCATTCCTGCTGTTGTAAAAAGAACAGTGGGATTATTTACAGGAATAAGACTTGAATTAGCAATCTCTTTATGGCCCTTGCTTTTATAAAAATCCAAATATGCTTTGATTAATTGTTTTCTGTCCATGATAACAAGATAAGAAATAAAGTATTTAAAATATTAACTGTTTTTAAGCTGCTCTTAATTGGTTAAGCATTTCTTGATAATGTTTAGCAGCTTCTCTTTGATCTTCTGGACTAGAGCGTGAGCCTTTTGGAAACATTGCTGCTCTTCCAACATTTACAATTACATTATCTTTGGCAAAATATTTCCAGATTGCATTTGCTTCCCCACCTTGAGCTCCAACCCCTGGAAGAAGTACTAACATCTGACCAGCTGTATAAAATCTTGCTCTTTCTATCTCATGTTCCATTATATGATTTTTTGAACTAGGTGCACCAATAACAACCCCTTCAAGACCAAATCTTCTAGAATCATTTGCAAGTTGTATATATTGTCTCACATGAGGTCTATCACGGATAAATAAAATATCATTAGTATCGTAATCAGTTTCTGCTACTTCAACCCATTTATCTTTTTCTTTTGCATAATCCGGGTTTGACATCAAGCACATATGTATTCCTCCAAGATATCTTGATTTTGTCTGGCCTGCTGCTTCTTTTATATTTCCTGCAAAGCAGGCAAGGGTTATAGCATCCATTTTCTTAGACTGGGCATGAAACATTCCTGCATCATTGGTTGAACCAATATCAGCAAGTTTAGAATCATCAATAACAAGTAGTCCTTTTTCATGAGCAGTCTCAACTATTTTATATTCACTCTCCATTCCATGATGGTCTTTCCAATATTGCAGATTAGGTTTAACAGCTGCAGCAAATGGTGCTGCTGCTTCAATTAATCTTAGTGTCCAATCAAGTTTGTTGGTTTCTCCAGGAAGTCCTTCATCTATTCTTCCCATTGCATGTTCAGCAGGGTCAAGGCCAACGCATAAAACAGAATTAGTCCTTTCAACTGTTTCAAGCCATTTTTCTCTAAATGTTTTTGTCATTTTATGCTTTAACCCCTATTAGTTCATCTAAAGGTTTATTATATTTATCTTTAACAGCCAAATCAAGTTCTTGTAGTCTGCCTGCTTCTTCTAAAATAGATCTATATCGTGTTAAGAATTTTTTTGCTCTGTCTAATTTTTTCCCAGCAGGATCAAAATCTGCAGCAAATAATAAAGCTCCATTAGTTCTCAAATAATCCTGGCTCCAAGCAGTTGGATTTTGATTATAAAGAACAGCTATTTCTGGCTGCTTTGAATAATTTTTTAAGAAATCTGCATCAATTGCAACTTTTGCTTCAACATTAACTCCTTGTTGTTTAAGTCTTTCTTCACCACCTTGAAGTCTTGATACAACTGTAACCAAATTATTTATTGGAAAATTATTTCCCCCCAGCATTGGAATCCAGCCAGCAGGTTCTTCTCCTTCTAGTCTATAGCAACTACTGGCTTCGGTTAAAAGATCTACAAAATGCAATGTCTGAAATCTTCTGCCACCCAATGCTTCGAGACCGTAAGTTTCTCCACTAGGAGCTACAATTTCCAGTTTTCCATCTTTATACAATGAAATATGAGGAATTTGCAATTTATCAGCTACTGGACCAGAAAAAAGCCAATCTCTTCTTTGACCACCAGATATTCCATATTCATTATTTCTGCTAAAATTTGGCAATAATCTTCTTGCATCATTTGCTAGAATATCAATTACTTCTCCAAATGTTGGATGTTCCTTAGTCATTCTTACTGCATGTTGAATCATTGCCAAAGAATTATCTCCAAATTTTTCAAATTCTCCATTATCTTGTGCAAGTTTTTCAGTATTAATATAATAGATTCCAAGTTCACCAGAAGTCAAAATAACAGGTTTATCTAAATCCTTAAATGCCTTTGTTTCAACAAGCAGTTGAGAAATCCTTGGATTATTCATATTGTTCAGGAGGATGACAGCTTTATATATTTTTATTAAAAAGATTCATCAAAGAAAAGTAGTAATAAGATTGAATATATGTTTAAATAATTTGGATTTTAAAATTTATTATGATTGATTGTCATGTGCATCTTAGGGACTGGAACTGGAGTTATAAAGAAACAATTTTACATGGACTCAATGTTGCAGAAGCTATTGGTCTGGATGGAATATTTGATATGCCTAATACAGATCCTGCAATTATCTCAAGAGAGCTTGTAAAAAAAAGGCTTGAAGATGCAAAAAAAGCCAATAGCCCTGTTTTTTATGGACTATATGTTGGACTAACTTCAAATCCCTTTCAAATTAAAGAAGCTATTGAATGTTATAAAGAATTTTTCCCAAAAGAAGGAGAGAATGCTGGAGTCATTGGACTTAAAATGTTTGCTGGAAAATCTGTTGGAGATTTAAGTGTAGTTAGTTTTGAAGACCAGTTGAAAGTTTATGAAACCCTTGCAAAACTTGATTACCTGGGAGTTTTAGCAGTTCATTGCGAAAAAGAATCTGAAATGCATCCTGAATTATGGAATCCAAGAGATCCAATTAGTCATTGTGATGCAAGGCCAAAAATTGCTGAAATAAGATCCATTGAAGACCAGATAAAACTTGCAGAAACTGCCCAGTATAAAGGACATTTGCATATTTTGCATGTAACAACTCCAGAATCAGTAGATATAATAAATAAAAATAAGAAATACTTAAGAATCAGCAGCGGTGTTACTCCAAATCATTTATTATTGTCTAACAGGGTTATGAGAGACAGGGTTTTTGGAATTCAGGAAGGAATTGGATACAAAGTTAATCCTCCACTAAGAGACCCTCTAACAAAAGAAGAATTATTTCAATATTTTAAGGATGGAGCCATTGATATTTTAGAAAGTGATCATGCTCCCCATAGTTTTGAGGAAAAATATGAAAGAGGTTATCTATCTGGAATTCCTGGGCTTACTTCTTGGCCAAGATATTTAGAATTACTTGTAAAAGAAGGTGCAAGTTCAGATCTTATTGACAACATGACCCATCCAACAGTAAATAGGATTTTTGGTACAAATATAAAAAAAAGAGGAAGTAAAGTTGATTATCAAAAATTAGCTGTATATGCAAAAGATTATGCATTGGATCCTTGTGAACATTTGCCTGCAAAAGTCTGATTAATTAAAATGGAAATTAAAAAAATTCAAATTAGAGAAAAAGAAGTAATGCCGTTTACAATTCCATCAGGAATTATAACAACTTCAATAGCCAGTTTAGAAAAACTTGCACAAGAGATTCCTGAACTTGGAATTCTTACTACAAAGAGTATTGGACCAAAACCAAGAGAAGGAAATAGAGAACCTATTCTTGGAGAATATTTGCCAGGATGTTTTGTTAATGCAGTCGGACTTACAAATCCAGGCGTAGAAAGTTTTAGAGAAGAATTATCTAGAGTTCATTTTCCTTCTGATAAGTTTTTACTAGCCAGCATTTTTGGAAAAGATGATGCTGAATTTGTTTATGTCGCAAAAACTCTTGAATCATCAGTTGATGGTTTTGAATTAAATTTATCTTGCCCTCATGCAAAAGGATATGGAATGCAACTGGGTCAGGATCCAGGTTTAGTTTATGAAATTACTCGTGCAGTTGTTAGAAATGTTAAAATACCAGTTTTTGCAAAATTAACTCCTAATGCAGGTAATATTGGAGAGATTGCAAAAGCTGCAGTAAGTGGAGGTGTAGAGGGTATTGTTGCAATAAATACAGTTGGCCCTGGTTGCTATATTTTTGATGGGCATGAAGTATTAACTAATAAAATCGGAGGACTTTCAGGAAGAGGAATAACTCCTATTGGAATAAAATGTGTAAGAGATATAAGGCAAGCGGTTGGAGAAAATGTCCCAATAATTGGAATGGGCGGAATTTCCAGTGCAAAAGATGTAAGAAACTACAAAAGAGCTGGTGCAAATATATTTGGAATTGGAAGCACTCTTGCTGGAATGAGTGATAGAGAATTAAAAGCTTATTTTGGTCAAATGAGAATTGATTTGGAAGCAAATCTGGATTATGCAGGAGATTTTTTAAAAAAAGTTGATATGAGTTATAAAAAATTTTATGCATTAGAAATTGAAAATCCTGATTGTGATTTTAAAGTTATAAGAACTGACTCTGAGCTTGAATCAAAACCAGGTCAGTTTGTTTTTGCTTGGATTCCAGGTATTGGTGAAAAACCATTTTCAATTATGGACAATAGTCCATTAACTCTCGGCGTTCTTGCAAGAGGGGAATTTACAAGAGAATTTAATTCATTAAAAAAAGGAGATGAATTATATGTTAGAGGTCCTTATGGAAAAAGTGTTGAAGTACCGAATGATTCTCAAGTTGTTTTAGTTGGAGGTGGATGTGGAATCGCAGGTCTTTATTTACTTGCTAAAAGATTATCTGAGAAAGCAAAAGTTCTTAGTTTACTTGGAGCAAAAGACAAACAACATTTGCCTTACTTGGAAAGATTCTCTGAATTTGGGGAAGTAGGTATTGTAACAGAAAATGGAAGTCTTGGAAAAATAGGAAATGTCAGGGATTTATTAAAAACAGTAAAAATAACTCCTGGAAGTTATTTTTTTAATTGTGGACCAAGGGCAATGATTGAAGCAGTTTTGCCGTTAGAGCTAGAGGTTTCAAATAAAGAAAGAATATATTCCTCTGTCGATTATATGACTAGATGTGGAATAGGCATATGCGGAAGTTGTGCTGACCCTAAAGGGAAAAGGACCTGCGTTGAAGGACCTTTTATGAGCACTAAATAAAAAAATTAACTATCCAAGCTTTGCAAGTTTAGCCTTGATTTCATCAAGTTCTTTTTGAAGATCTTTATTGATTTTTTCTTTAAATGGACTAACTTCTTTTTTTACCTTTACAATTGTTTCAACAGGCAGGGTTTTTTTCTCACTTGCTTCTTTTGGCATTGTTGAAATGATTAAATTAATTTTTGACTTTAAAAAACCAATTTCTTGTTTTATTTTAGCTTTGAGGGCAAGTTCTTTCTTTCTAAGAATATTATAATTCCTAATTCTTTTAATTAGATGAAGCGTATTTATTTGAGACTGCAGTATCTCTTTTTTTGCAGAGATAATTTCCTCGGAGTCAATTCGAATATGTTTTGTTTCCATAGAATATTTAATTAAAATCTATCCTGTTTAATTTTTAAAATAAATTTAACTAAATTTGTTAAATATATTTTTATCAATAGAATCGAGTTTCTCTCTTATAAGATGAATTTCTTTTTCTCCCTCTTCAAGTTCTTTTTCTTCTTCAACTTTTATTTGTTTGGATTTAACAAGTAATTTTTCAATTTCATTCACTTTTGATTTTATTTCTTCAAATGCATCTAAAGTTGTTTCAAATTTATCGAGTCGAATATAAACTGGTTCTTTTTTTGAAGAACGTCTTTGATATACATCATCATCGTCATCTCTTTCAACAACCCTTGGTTTTGATTTTGGTTCTACTCTTTGTTGAGTTTTTGGTTGAATAAGAGGTTTTAATTGAGGTTTGTTTGTTTGTTGAAGATTTCCATTATATCCCTCAGGAGGACTAATTGGCTGAAATTCAGATTTTTGCATTTCAAAATTATCTTGCCTTGAACTAGCAGAACTCATTTCATTTACATTCTTACTTGGAATCGGAGGTAAACTTGCAGAAAGTTCATTAATTTCCATCTGAGGAAGGTCCATTGCAGAAAGGTCTTCAGGACCAAAACTCTGATTAGGATTTTGCGCAGGACTGCTTGGCAAATCTGGCAAAAGCGATCTATCAGGACTTACACTCTCTTTTTTACTAAACCAACTCATTTTTTGAATATATATTATATTTAATATACATTAGAATAATTGTTTACTTAAAAACTTTTGTTTTTTGCAAATTTAAAGATTTGATAATATTTTATAGTGGTAACAGAGTAATAGAAAGGTATTAAAAGAAGATTTCCGATTATTTTCTTACTTTAATATGCAAGTAAAATTTCTTAAATCTATCGTCGAAACTCTGATAAATAAACAATCAACGCCAATAATAGATTTGCTTATAGGAAAAAAACATGTTAATGAATTTTTAATAGCAAAAAAATTAAAATTAACAATAAATCAGACAAGAAATATCTTATACAAACTATCTGACTACGGACTTGTTTCATTTATGAGAAAAAAAGATAAAAGAAAAGGATGGTATATTTATTTCTGGACACTTAACATTTATCAATCACTTAGTCTCTTGGAAGAAAATTTAAAAAAAGAATTAGAGCAACTTGAAACTCAATTAAAAAATAGAAAAGAAAAAAGATATTATTCTTGTAATACTTGTTCAATAGAAGTAAATGAAGAAACTGCCCTTATGAATGATTTTATATGTTCTGAATGTGAGGAAGTTTATCAATTATCTGAAAGTAAAGAATCAATAGAGCAACTGGAAAAAGCAATTAATAAAATAAAAAAAGAAATAGAAATGGTGGTAAGTGAAAGACAAATAGAAGGGGAAAAAGTTGAAAAGAAAAAAACTGTTAAAATAAAAGCTGCTGAAAGAAAAGTAAAAGCTGAAAGAAGTAAAAATAGAGAATTAAGAAAAAAAGAAAAAAAAGAAACTAATTCAAAAGAAACTAAGGTAAAGAAAGTTGCTAAAAAACCTAAGGCTGTAAAGAAAGTTGCTAAAAAACCTAAGGCTGTAAAGAAAGTTGCTAAAACCGCAAAGAAAAAGAAAATTTAGTTCTGAATAAACGATGGATAAAAGATTAAGAACCTATACTAAAAAAAATTTAAAAAATAATTTTCTTGAGAACTTCTTTAGAAAATTAAGCATGACTAATTGGATTATTGCTTTTAATGTTATAATTTTTGTTTTAATCCTTATACTAATCAGCATTTTTGGGGAAGAAAAAATAATTTCTGTAATCGCACTTCAGGCAAATAGTTTTTTTAATGGTAACTATTGGACACTTTTAACAAGTATGTTTTCTCACATATATTTTTGGCACTTGCTTGCAAATATGTTTTCACTTTTCTTTATTGGAAACTTTGTTGAAAAATTAATTGGAAGAAAAAGATTTTTCTGGTTATATTTAATTTCAGGATTATTTGCAGGACTCGTCTATGTTTTATTATCCTACTATTTTGGAGCTTCGGTTATTGGTGCAAAAATATTTGGAAGTCCAGACATATTTGCACTTGGAGCATCAGGAGCAGTATTTTCTCTTCTAGGCTTGCTTGCAGTTCTAACTCCATACAGTAAAGTATATTTAATTGCAGGACCCCTTATAGCTATAATAGTTCAGTCAGTTGTAGACAGTCTTTATCCCACTGCAAGTTTTATTGGAATTTTTGATACACTAATTTTTATTTACATAATGGTTGCTATTTTCACAATGTTTTCATTTAATCCTAAATGGGTTAAAATAGCCTTACCACTAAAAATGTCGTTTTGGATTTTGCCAATAATTGCAATTTTACCCTTAGTTCTAATTGGTCTTGTAATTCCATTGCCAATCGGAAACACTGCTCATTTTGGAGGGCTAGTTGCCGGACTTATTTATGCATATTATCTTAAAAAGAGATACAAAAAAAAGACCGAGTTAATAAAAAGATATTTCTCGTCTTAGAACGATTTGATAAATTATGCTTGATTAGATTTAAAAACATAGTTAGAGTTGTTTAAATATGGCAAAAAAGAGTGAGAAAAAAATTCTAAAGAATAAAAACGATTTTATCTCAGGTAATTTTAAATGCAGTTTAACTTATTTAAAAAAATCTAAAGGTTATATTTGGTTCTCATTTATTTTATTTCTTATAATTGCTTTTTTTGGATATTTCTTTCCAATATTTTTTAAAGAAGAAGTAATGGAGATTATTAAAAATTTAATAAATCAAACATCAGGATTAAATGGGGTTGAATTAATTTTGTTTATAATTAATAACAATATGACCAGTTCTTTTTATGGTTTAATCTTGGGTATCATTTTTGGAATAATTCCTCTGGGAGTGATAGTTATGAATGGATATCTGTTAGGATTTGTCGCAAATAAATCTGTGGCTAGTGGGGGAATTTTAATTTTATGGAAACTGTTTCCTCACGGAATATTTGAAATTCCTGCTGTAATGATAAGTATAGGCCTGGGAATAAAGCTTGGAATCTCTCTGATTAAAAATACAATGTTATTCTATAATCCTAAAATTAAAAAACCAGCATTATATTCATTAATGATCGCTTCAATTGCACTAACCCTTGTTTCTTTTCCAATTATTTTAATAATCACACTATGGAATAAACCTCTAAGAACCAAGCTATTCCTAAATCTGGTTGAATCAATCAGAGTTTTCCTTTTAATAGTAATTCCCCTTTTAATTATTGCAGGAATAATTGAGGGTAGTTTAATCTGGCTATTTAGATAATTAAAACCACTTATTAAGTCTGGTTTGCTTTCCAAATTCCTTAAGTAAAATAGACTTATCGCTAAAAACTCCGATTGAAAGTTTAAGCCTAGTCTGAGATTTTTGTAATGCTTCTTCTATAGTGTTAAATTTTTCAGGGGTTTTTAAAAAAGCTTCTCTTGCAAGTTCTCTTAAAATACCAACTCCTAGAGGAGCATAATATTCAGGACGTTCTTCTCGAAAAACAATACAATAAGCTTGTCTTTTTATTCTTTCAAGATATTCACAGAGTGCAAGCCTCATAGTATAATATGCACCAGTTACTTTATCTGCATAATGTTTTCTTCCATTAAATCTTTCATAATCCTGAGTAAGACTTATTCCTGACATTTGATTCCATAAACTTCCAGGCAAATAAGCTTCAAGGACTTCAAATGAAAATTTTTCTGGAAGAAGTAAAATCTCATAATGATTACCCACATAATAACCATGAAATAAAAGAATATCTGATATCTCTGGATAATACCTTATTTTTTTTAAAAGTTCTTTTGAAATAGTATCGTCAACTGCGGTAATTGACCATCTTGTTGGAACAAGCCTTCTCTGAATTTTTTTCCCAAGTAAACCTGCACTAAGAATCTTAATAATATTACTATTAGTTATTTGAGATTTATAAAGCTCAACAATAGAAGTAACTGCCTTGGCTTCAGTATCTGAGACCAAATAATCAACTTTAGGTTTTATCTCAGGATTTTCTTCAAGCCTCACATGCTCTAAATAAGCAGGATTTCCAATTAAAGGAAAACTTTTATGCATTTCAAGTTTCATTATAGGGGGTCTTTTAAGGAAAAACTCTGTTGAAACTGGCTTGTATGCCATGCTCACTTCTTGCATTACCTTAAGAAGCCTATTTTCTACTTTTGCTTTTTTTACCTGAGTATTAAATTTACCATAAACTAATTTAGAACGATTTGTAAGAATTGTATCAATACTGAATTTTTTTTCATGCCATATTTCAGGCATAGCATAACTCTCAGTGCCCTCACTAGATTCAGGAGTAAGTATTCCGCAAGAAATATTTGGATAATTAAACTTTCCAACAAAAATTTCTGGTGGAGAAGCTCCTGAGAAATGAGTTTTAGTTTTTGGAGTAAAATCCTTTATCTTGGAATAAATTCTGCAAGGCTTTCCACAAAAACCTCTGCCTCTGCAAGTTGAACAGAGCTTGCTGTCAAAAAATCTTTGTAAAGTCATAATTATTTCTCCCCCTTTATTCTACATTAAAAAAATAGCATTTATATTGATTATGTAATTAGATTGCCTAAATCAAATTAGAGAAATAACTATCTAGTATTAATACAACTTTTTTCAAAGAAAGAATACCTTTCTTTTTTTAGTCTTTTAAGTCACTTATCCCTAGCATAAGGAACAATAATCCAATCATTATTACAAACCAGATTATTCCACCCTTAAGGAATTCTAATGCAGCAGCCCCAAATCCCCATAGATTAAGCATCCATGTATAAACTGCGGCTACGATTAGGATAAGTCCTATCAAGATTTCTAACCACTTATTCATACAAATACAATAATAAACTTTATTTATAAAGATTTCTGTAAATTTTAAGATAATTAAAAAAAACTATGAGTTCAAACTGAATTGAACCCTTAGAGGGATTTAAATATCTGCTTAATTTAATTAAAACATGACAGAAGAAGACAAGTTTATTATGATTGGGTTAGATGATAAAAGATCCAAAAAAATTGCAGAGGTAATAGGAAATAAAACCTGCAAAAAAATAATTGACTATTTATCAGAAACAAAAGAAGCAAGTGAAAAAGATATTGCAGATAAACTTGCAATACCAATAAATACTGCAGAATACAATTTAAATAAATTAATAGAATCAGGCTTAATTGAAAAGACTAAAAACTTTTTCTGGAGCGTGAAAGGAAGAAAAATAGATATGTATAAACTATCTAATAAAAAAATAATTATTTCTCCAAAATCTTCTTTTAAAGGAATCCTTCCTGCATTTGTTGCAGTTTTAACTGGAAGTTTTATAATAAAAGTAATAACTGATAAATTAAGCTATGCAAATTATGCCAGTCAAGAATTATTTGTTAATGGAGAAGTTAGAAATATAGTTTCAGACGCAGGAACAGGAGCTCTAAAAGCCTCTGTTAAAGATGTTCAAACTACTTCTAGTTTTGCTCCTTCAATTCAAAACATTTGTCTTAATACAAATTCTATTTGTTCACAAGCCTGGGCCTGGTTTTTATTTGGTGGATTAATCACAATTTTAGTATTTCTCTTAATTAACCAATATAAAAAAATGAAAGGAGGTTTAGAATGAAAACAGATAATAAAATATGGATTGGAATAGTAATTCTTGCAATTTTAGCAGTAGCAGGATATCTTTATTTTAATGTAGGACCAGTTGTTTCAGCTCAGGGAGTTGCATCAGTAAAAGCAATGCCTGATGAAGTTTCTGTAAACATAAATGTTGAAACAAGAAATACAACAGCACAGCTTGCACAAGAAGAGAATAAAAAGATAAGTGAGAAGCTATTAGCTGAACTTGTTAAAACAGGTTATAGTAGAGATGAACTAAAGTTTATCAATTATCAGGTTTATCCTGAATATGACTATGGTTCAGACTACAGAGAGCAAAAAATAAAGGGATATGTAGTTTCGCAGTCATTAGTTGTTAAAACAAAAGACGTTACAAAAGTTCCAAGTATTGTTGATGCTGTAATAAAGGCAGGAGCTCTTGTTAGTTACATCAATTTTGAAATATCAACAGAAAAACAAGCTGAATATAAGAATAAAGCTTTAGAAGAAGCAAGTAAAGATGCAATGACAAAAGCCCAATCAATAGCCAGTGGACAAGGTAAAAGAGTTGGAAGACTTGTATCTATAACAAATCAGGACTATGGCTATCAAGGACCACTTAATTATTATTCAAGAGCTGAATCAGCAAGTGGCACAGCCCCAATGGATAATAGCATGGCATTAAAGGCAGCAACAAATCTTGCTCCAAGCGAACAGGAAATAACTGCAAGTATCTCAGCACAGTATAAATTAGGAATGTTTTAATTTTTTCTTTTTTTTCCTTTTTTTACTTATATTATTATATAAGCCCTTTGGTTTAATTAATAAGTTACAAAATAATTGATTATTTTTATAAACCAAATATTTATTGCAAACCATAAAGCTTTAAATATAAGGTTTATTATTTTTAGGCATTATAAAAAGATGGTGAAAGATGGCAGAAAATAATTTTTTAAATGAAAGAAGTTTAATTGAACTTCCAAACATACAAGCTGAAGAAGAAAAAGAAAAAACGATCACTAAGCTTGAAATTTTAAAAAAATTAAGTTCTGGAACCGGACTTAGAGAAGCATTAAATGACATAGTGAGTGGAGAAATGGGTGCTTTAATTGTTGTCAGTAATTCTAACTCAAATAATATATTTAAAGGTGGATTTTATGTTAATTGTAAATTCACTTCTAAAAGATTAACTGAACTTGCTAAAATGGACGGTGCAATAATTCTCTCAGAGGATTTCAAAAAAATTCTTTATGCAAATACCCTTCTTGTTCCAAGAATGGAATATGACTCAATTGAAACTGGAACAAGACACCAAGCTGCTGAAAGAGCTGCAAAACAAATCAATGGCTTAATTATGGCAGTTTCAGAAAGAAAAGGCTCAATAACTATTTACTATGGAAATTCAAGATATGTTCTTCAAAATACCCAGGAGTTATTAAGAAGAGCAACAGAAACATTGCAAATACTTGAAAAACAAAAAGAAGTGTTTAATGAACTTATGACCAATTTAAATGTACTGGAAGTGACAAATCTTGTCTCTATTGCTGATGTTTGCACAATTCTCGAGAGGCTTGAAATGATTAAAAAAATGGCGAATATAATAAATGAATATATTATCGAACTTGGAAAAGATGGAATTATTTTAAGAATGAGAATGAGAGAATTAACAAAAGGAATTGAAGAAAAAGAGGACTTTATAATAAAAGATTATATTTCAAGACCTTCAAGAGTAAGACCTTTCTTTGATAGTTTAAATTTTGATGAACTTCTCGACTTAAACAACATTTCAAAAGTTCTTTTTGGAAGGTCTATTGAAACAAATATTATACCCCGAGGCTATAGGATGCTAAGTAAAACACATTTAGTAAAATCTTCAATAGAAATTTTGATAAAACATTTCAAAAATTTGGATGGAATCCTCAATGCAAATGATCATGAACTAGAAAGAGTTCTAAAAGAAGATGCAGAAAATTTAAGGCACGAATTATCTACGTTAAGAGAACATATAATGATTGGTAAGAAAATATAATTTTTTCACTAAGGTTTATAAATAAAAAATACTTTATTTAATTATAAAAAATGGTGTATAAAAGATATATTAAAAAAAATGGAAAATCATTTGGGCCTTATTACTATTCTAGTCACAGAGAAGGTAAAAAAGTAGTTTCTAGATACGTTCCGGAATATGAAAAGAAATCAAACCTATTTGATATTTTCGCATTAGGTCTTGTATTCTTGTTTATTTTTTTCATGTTTTCAATGAGTGGAATAAATTATCATCAATATAATCAAGATGTAATTCTGGCAGGAAATGCAATTCGAGATGTTTCAAGTATTGACATAGGTTCTTTTTATGAATCAGTTAGTCCTTGGATACTGCTGGTCTTAGCAGCAGCAGTTATGCTGTTTTTAGGATACAGCATGGAAAATAGGAAAAGAAAAAGAAGAGCAAGAAGAATATCTGAGATGAGTTATGCTTATGGTGAAGAAGAAAGCAAAAGATTAATACAAAAATTATTGCATAAATAATCAAAACATGATTTACTTTTAGAACTTGGTTAAGTTTATATATCTGGACTTTATGTTTTTCTTGAACAAACAACATGCTAACCCCTAGACAAGTAGATGAGATAAGAGAACATCTTGAAAAAGCTCAAAATCCTCTTTTCTTCTTTGATAATGATAATGATGGGCTTATGAGTTTTCTTTTGCTTCGAAGATATATTGAGAGGGGCAAAGGAGTAGTCATAAGGTCATTTCCAGATTTAAATGCATCTTATTACCGAAAAGTTGAGGAATTAAAACCCGATTATATTTTTATACTTGATAAGCCCATTGTCTCAAAAGAATTTCTGGAAAAAGTAAAAAAAGATAATCTCCCAGTAGTCTGGATTGACCATCATCAAGTAGAGAAGCCAGAAGACCCTGATATAAATTATTATAATCCCTATCTCAATGATAAAACAAATGAACCAGTTTCTTATTTATCCTATAAAATAACCAACAAAAAAGAAGATATTTGGCTGGCAATAATTGGAAACATCAGCGATTGTTACATGCCTAATTTTTATAGTATTTTTGAAAAAGAATATCCCGAACTTGCGAAAAAGAACCCTGAATCTGCGTTTGATGTATTGTATAATTCAGAAATTGGAAGAATTGCAAGAATTCTGGACTTTTCATTAAAAGACACAATCACAAACGTAGTTAATATGACTAAATTTATGACAAAAGTCAAAGGGCCAATGGACATTTTAGAAGAAACTTCAAATACAAAACAAATTTTAAAAAGATATAACGAAATAGATTCAAAATACCAACAACTTATGGAGAAAGCAAGAGAACTTGCGAAAAAGAAATTTATTTATTTTCAGTATGGAGGGAGTTTAAGTTTAAGCGCAAATATTGCAAATCAGTTAGTCTATGAATTTCCAGATAAAGTAGTAATAGTTGTTTTTATCAATGGAGAAATTGCAAACATTTCTATGAGGGGAAAAGGCAATATAAGAAAATTAACACTTGAAGCTATAAAAGGGATAGAGAGTGCTACAGGCGGTGGCCATGAAAGCGCTACCGGTGCAAAAATGTCTATTAGTGACCTTCCTAAATTTAAAGAAAATATAGAAAAATTACTATAA
>JBBACR010000004.1:0-2513 GCA_041656875.1 Candidatus Pacearchaeota archaeon | reverse complement strand
GATAGCTTTTTATATGACTCTTTTTTTGGTTTACCTATGACAAGTAAAAAAACAGAAAAAAATACTGAAGAAATTGCAAAAGAAAATGTACTTTTTGAAGGCGAAGAAATAGAAGGTCTTTCAATTAAAGGATATGACTTTGATTCAGGTGTAGACTATGAAAAACTGCTCGATAGTTTTGAATCAACAGGATTTCAAGCAACCCATTTTGCACAAGCTGTTAAAATAATTAAGAACATGATTAAAAATAATGCTACTATTTATCTCGGATATACTTCTAACCTGGTTACTTCAGGTCTTCGTGATGTTTTTAGATATCTAGCTAAACATAACAAAGTAAAAGTTATTGTTACAACTGCAGGCGGAATCGAAGAAGACTTTATTAAATGTCTTGGAGATTTTAAAGTTGGAAAATTTAGTGCATCTGGAGAACTCTTAAATAAAAAAGGAGTAAACAGAGCAGGAAATATCTACATACCAAATAATAGATATTGTGAATTTGAAGATTTTATGACCCCTATCTTAGAAAAGATTTATGAAGAGCAGAAAAAAACCGGAAATATAATTACGGTTTCAGAATTTATTAAAATAATTGGAAAAGAAATAAATGATGAAAGAAGTATTTATTACTGGTGTTATAAAAATGATATAAAAGTTTATTGTCCTGCAATAATCGATGGTAGTATTGGGGACATGATTCATTTTTTTATATATAAACATCCGGATTTCAAACTAGACATTGCAGGAGATGTTCATGATATGAATGAGTTTACAATAGTCCAGAAGAAAACTGGAATCATAATCCTTGGAGGAGGAGTTATAAAACACCATATAAACAATGCAAATATGATGAGAAATGGAACTGATTACGCAGTGTATATTAATACTATGCAGGAATGGGATGGAAGTGATGCAGGTGCAAGACCGGATGAAGCAGTTTCTTGGGGAAAAATAAAACCCGACTCAGAATCTATAAAAGTATTTGGTGATGCAACGATTTTATTCCCATTAATAGTTGCAAAGACCTTTGCAAAGAAATAATAGAAAAAAACAAGTAAACTCTTTCTAAAACTTACTACTATGAATCAAAAAATTAAAGCAGGAAAATCAAGAATTTCTGGAAGAGGGCTTTTTGCCATAACTCAAATAAAAAAAGGAGAAACAATTTGTTTTATGCAGGGACATTTAATGGATATTGATGAAATGATTGCAAGAGTGGATAATGATCTTGAAGAAGGCTCAGACCCTCTTGGAATTGATAATGAAACTTATATTGATCTTGATGAACCTTATAGAAGTGCAAATCATTCTTGTGACCCTAACTCATTCTTAAGAGGCAAAAACGAACTTGTTGCATTAAAAGACATTAAAGAAAATGAAGAAATAACATTTGATTATTCTACAACAATGGATGATAATAAAGAAAAAATAGAAGAGTCAGGAGGAGGTCTTTGGACAATGAAATGTAAATGCGAAAGTAAGAATTGTAGAAAAATAGTTGACCAATTTAAAACACTTCCATTAGAAGTAAAAGAAAATTATATTAAAAACAGATTAGCTCCTGATTTTATATTAAACAAATTTGCATAATAAAAACAATGTGCCACCCACACTTAAAAGTGCGGGTTTATGATAGGCACTTGTTTTTGGGATGTTCCGAAATTAAATACAGTAAACTTACTATCTCATTCTAAAGAACGAGGTTTTAATTTCAGACATAAAAAAAGATTATTCTGCTCCGCCTCTTCCACGATAATTATTATTGCCAGGATCACTGACACTTACCCTTTTTCCTCCACCAAAAAAAGCTTGTCTTGGAGATGCAGGTCTTAAGTAATCAACTCTTTTTCTAGAAGGTGGATCCATGGGATTGGGATTTTGTCTTGAAATTATATCTAATTCCTGGGTAGGTTTTCCTAAAACTTCCTTAAGTGGAACTCCTCTTGCAAGCATTTCTAATTGATTTTGAGGTAATTCAAATATATTTGCATCAGGATACATCATGCCCATATCCGGATAGTTATGTATTATCTGCCAATAAACTGATTTAATTTCAGGAGTTCCAATCATTTTAACAATTCCCATCAAAGGAGTTTCATCTACGGCAATAGCAGTCAAATCATCACTGGATAATTCTCCAACTAAGTCTTCTATTTTCTTGCATGGATAAAGAAGTGAAATCTCTTCTGAAAATCTTTCAGTCACATAATGAACTACTTTTGCTCTTACCTCAGGGTTTAATTTTAAATTTGGCATTCAGTTTTTAGAATTAAATGCTTTAAAAACCCTTCGAATTTTTATAAAAAACTAATAAGACTTTCCAACTCTTGCAATATAATTTGCAGGCTTATTGCATAATGCACAATTACCTTTTATTTTAGGTTGGTCTTCAGAAATATTAAGAACCTTTGCCCCATTTGTCTTAAACTTTAAACTATCTTCACATTCAATTGAATTACACATTGGAGTGAGTGCTATTTTTTTATTTTTTATTGCAGATTCAAGTTCTTTTA
>JBBACR010000003.1:0-59254 GCA_041656875.1 Candidatus Pacearchaeota archaeon | reverse complement strand
TATCAAGAAATCTGTTTCCAGGTTCAAACTTTACTTCTGGACCCTTTCCTTCAGTATTTTTTCCAATAGCAAGTGTTTTATCTCCAACAGATAAATATGCTCCTTTTGCATCAGGGTGAAGTTCTCCGTCAGAAAATATCTCTGTTTTCTCTCCTGATTTTTGTGTTACACTAAGTCCGCCCAGATTATATTTTTCATCTTTAATGTATTTATGCAAGTTTCCATCTTTATCTCCTTCAAAACTAACTGTTCCTTCAAGACTATCTTTTCCAAGTTTAAGTTTTCCACTCTCTGCTTTTATTTCAAAAGTAGCATCTTTTGCAAGTTCCTTGTCAACAACTTTAGGATCTTCAAGAGTGGCTCCATCTGGAAGAGAGATGATGACTTTTCCATCTTTTAATAAAACCTTTGCCTTTTCAGGAAGATTATATTCTACTCCATTTAATACCACTGAAGTAGCTTTAGTTAATTCAAAACTTGCTTCAATCATCTTTCCTTCTTTATCAACTTTAAATTTTGCACCTTCTTTTATATTTGAAAACGTTTGTTTTTTAGTAGGATTATTTTCCGGGTAATAACTAAAAGAATCACCTTTAGATTCTATAGCTACTTCTCCATTTTCAAGTTTTAAATCTGTACCTTCCTTAACAGCATATTTATTTCCGTTTAAAGAAAAAGCCCAATCTTCCGAGGCCCTAAAATTAACTTTTGCTAATTTTCCACTGGAATCAAAATAAAATTTTCCTCCAGGAGTGACACCCACATTATAATTCCAATCATCTTTGGAAGAAGTAGATAAAATTGAGCCATCATTTTTCATTTCTACAACCACCCCCGCACCATCAGCTCGGATTATTACGTTCTTTAATGTCCCAATTACATTATTATAGTTATTAGATAAGCTAACTGTTTTGTATAAACTGCCTATTTCTGCTCCAGAACTTCCAAAATTAAGTTTAGAAAATGTATTTGTTTTTGTATCTTCAATATAAACTCCATCTGTAGAAGAAACCATTTGAATCGATACAATTGTAAGTAAGAACAATAAAATTAATACTCTCTTTTTCATAGACTATTTTAGTCTATTTCTTCTTTTAAATTTTACTGTTTGGTTATTAATCAGTTAAACTGTAACTACTATTCAATAACAGCATAAAGAAAGATTTATAAACTTTGGAATCTATTCAATATTAGTATAAAAACAGGATAACACAAAATGTCAAGAAACCCATTTTCAAGAAAAAGTATTTTAGAAGGATTAGGAGCTTTAGTAGTTGGAACTTCTTTAGTATGTAATGGACTTCCAGCAATTGCACAAGATGTTCCTTTAAATCAAGGAGTCTATAGTGAAGGATTTAATCAACCTAGCGAACCTGCAAGAAAACCTTCTTCAAATTATACTTTAGATGATTTTAGATTAGTTTATGGAGCTAACAATTGGAATGCTCTTCCTAGTGAAAATAAAGAAAGACTTAAACAAAAATGGTCCACAATGAATCTCACTCAGAAGAAGTCAACTGTTGAACTTTATCAGAGTCCTGCTGATTTTGAAAACTCAAATTTAACAAAGTCACAAAGAAAAGCAATTCAAAAAGCTGATCGTGCTGCTTATTTAATCCAAGGTGCAGAAATAAAGCAAAGGATAAGTGGAAAATCTGAGTCAGAAGGAGAAGTAATAGTTCCTATTTTTCGTAAGGGAGTTGATATGAATAAAATAAGAGCAGAATATTTAGAAAATTATCCAGAGATAAATCCAGATTGTTTGCTTGATTTTTATAAAGATCAGTTAACTTCAACAAGATTAATATTAATGCATGAAATAAGAAATTATGGCGGCAAAAGAATTAATCCTGATTTCTTAAAAGTTTATACAAAAACAACTCGTAATTAATTCTTTTTATTTTTTCTTGCTTTTTTTTCTAAAAGCCCAAAATATAATTATTGCAACTATAACTATTAAGGTAATCAGTCCGATAATTAAATAGTTACTAGAAGTTTCTATGGGCATAAGTTTAGTAGAATCAGGGGTGTTGGTTTCAAATTCTTTTGTAACTTGGTTATTAACGACTTGTTTTGAAAGATAACTAATGTCTTTTTTTGCAATGTCAATTTTGTTTGAGTCAGTTATAACTATTTCATTTGCATTTTTTTCATAAGGAACAAATACTTCAAAGTCAGTCTCATTTACATTAATTACTCCTCCTTGGTTAACTTTCCAACTATCTTCTTCAAGGTCATAGGTAACTGTGCTAGGAATACTAAACAAATAGGAATTTAGTTTGTCCTTGCTGTTTTTAAGTTCCAGATAATAATCTCCAGAAAAAGAAGTAATATTCTGATTTGAAAATATGACCTCAACAGAATTAATACTTAAATTTCCATAACTATATTTAACTGAAACATTATAATAAAAACTTGCACTAGCCAGGTTAATACTAAATAAAATTATAAAAATGCTTATCATTAATGTTTTATTTTTCATTGTTATTTTACTGCCTGTATATATTTTTGAATTGATGCATCATCATAAGCAAGTCCTGCATTTGCAAAAGCAAGATTGTATTCTACTCTTGACATGACTTTGTATTTAGTTAAAACTGCTAGTTTTGCACGATAATATTTTGCCTGACTTCCTGTTGTTAAAAGCCTTGCAGTTTTAGCTGGATTATAAACTAGGAAATGGCCATATTCAGAAGCATCTTCCTTCGGATCTTTAGGATCATATCCAACATTTGCAACTGAACCTCCTCCAACTGATTGCCATTCATTCCAGAATCCTCTTCCAAGCTTGTCAGTAATAGAGTGTATAATTTCATGTCTTATATAGCCCAGATCAACAGCACTAAAACTAACTTCAATTCCTTTAGGAGTATTCCAGCCAAGTATATCTCCTCCACTTTCTCCACCCATATAAGCATTTTGATGAATATATAATGCCTTAATTGTACTTTTACTTTCAGGAGTAAGGCCATTCATAAGGTCAACAAGCATTCTATATTTATCTGGAGTCATTCTGCTTTCAGAATACCTATCCATACTAAGTGGAACTCCTGTGTATCTTTGAAAACCTTCTTTTGTATATTGAACATAATTATAACTTAGCCTGTCTGAAACCCCTCGGGTAATCAAAGGATATTGTGAAGAATACAGGCTTCCAGGAATCCAAGTAGACTCAGGTCCGATTCCAACCTCAAGATTTGCACTAATCACCATTTTGTTAGGGGTAGTTACTTCTTTTCCATTTTCTATGATTTTATTTACACTGATTGGAACATCTTTTGTCCCATCCGAAATAAGCATTTGAGAAAACTCTATTGGAACTGAAGTAGTTCCTTTGTCATCTTCAAAACCTGTTGAAAATTTTCCATCGGTTCTAAAGTAAATTTTTCCATCTTTTTTATAAGTTCCAACTGCTTTATTATCTTCGTTTAATGCAAAATATCCTCTGCTTTGTTTTACTTCTGCTGCCAAGTCTTTATTATTTCTGTCCTTCCCATTTAAAATAAAATAAGAACCTTCTTTATGTCCTGCTAAAACTTGGACTGAAACATGGTCTGTTGGCCTTATTATAAGCCCATAAACATTATCTTTGTCAAATCTCACTGTTGGACTATCATCATTGCTGTTTGTTCCAATAACAATTTTTTGGTCCTTGCTATTAACAGATAAATACGGGCCATTGACTTTTGAAATTTCTCCTTTAAAATCAAGATAAGTTTTAACACTTTTAGAATTTCTGATGGTCATACTGCCAAAAATAACTTCCTTGTCATCAAAATAAAAACTATCGTCCTTGAATTTTAATTCTCCTTTTGTCCATTTGTCTCCATTTTCTAAGAGAAACCCAGTCCCTTTTGGTTGATAAATAGTTTCAATGTTATCTTTTTCTTTTCCAACTGCTTTAGGCATTACTATTTTTCCACCTTCAGGAAGAGAAAGATAGAGTTTTCCATTTTCAAGATAAACTTTTGTGTCTTTAGTAAGTTCATATTCCCTATTCCCAAAAACATATTTACCATCTTTTCCAACGGTAAACTTTGCTTCCATAATATTTCCATCTTTATCAATAACAATTGTGGGCTTAGATTCTTTTTCATTTATTTTTATTTTCTCAAGATTTGCATATTCACGGGTTCCATCTTTTGTTTTTATTTTAATTGAGCCTGTTGTTTCCTTAATACTAATTGTTATTTTTGCTTCTCCTTTTTTTCTTTCAACCTCTGCATTTTTAACTTGAATTTCCACACTTAGTTTAAACTCATTCATTATATTTTCTTCTTTGTCACTGATTATTTTTTTAACATCTGCAGGAAATGCTCCTGCTTTGTCAGTTGAAATTTCTTCTGCAAAAACAATACATGTAAGTAATGTTAGTGCAATTAAAATAATAAGTATTTTTTTTATCATAATTTATTCGCAAAATAAAATGTAAATTGCTCCTCATTTATTCTGGACTGCGGGTCGCTAACCATAAAGACGAGTGATCCTTTATAGCCATAAAGGTCTATGTAAAGATTGTTTTCATCAGCAAATGTATTAAGACAACTGGCACAGACATCAGGCCTATTCTTTTTCAAATCTTTTAAAATAAGTTGATTGACATAATAAATAACCCCTAGCCTTACAGGTATTTCTATATTCTTAAAATAATTAAATAAATAAGTCTTATTTTCTTTTTCAATACTTAATGGATAATTTACCTCAAACATAACACTATTGTTTGCAATTGTTGTTTTTGTCTTTATTTCTCCCTGTTTTATATGGTAGTCAGGAAAATCAATAAAGTTTTTAGTGCAAAAAAATACTTTATCATTCATATAAGAAGAAAGCTCTTCCTGTATTTTTTCTATTGAAGGCATTAAATCCTGTTCTTCATAAAGATAATAAGCAAGATTATTGTCAGTAGAGAGATTTGGAACTTCAATATATCCTCCTGTTTGTCCAATATTATAAATTGCTTCTTCACCTGACTTTTCTATGCAGTTTAAAGCAAATAAGTAAACAGGAGATATTTCATTATTAACTCCAGAAACATTTGAAAGATTAATTCTATAAAAAAATAACACACCGATTAAGGCCACAATAAGAATTGCCAGAATAATGAAAACTGTAATTTGTCCCCTTTTCATAGGCTATTAATAACTCACTCATTTTTAAACATTGTCTTAAAAATAATAACTTATTTCAAGTTTAACCATAATTATTTGCAAAATTAAACTTAAATTCAGCATCTTTTATATGAGAATCTGTATCTGTGATTGTAAAAATAATTATATTATCTCCTTTTGAATTATTAACACTGTTCAAGTCTATTTGCACTTTGTTTTTTTGAGACAATGTTAAAATACATGTCAAACAAACATCTTCAGGGTTAAAAATTTGCTCATCCATAATCTTTCTTGAAGTACTATAAACAACTCCCAGTCTTGCAGGTATTTCTGTATCTTCAAATTTTTCTAGTTTGTAATTATTATTTTCTTTACTTATAGTTAATGGATAATCTACACTAAATATTACACTATTATTTTCTATTTTAGTTTTGGTCTTAACTTCCCCACCAGTTATATTGTAACTAGGAAAATCAATAAAGTTTTTAGTGCAAAAAGAAAGCATATTGTTCATATAAAGTGATAATTGTTCTTCAACCTTTTCTTTTGAAGGCATTAAATCTTCTCCTGCGTAAAAATAATAAGCAATATTATCATCAGTAGACAAGCTCGGCAAATCAAAATATCCACCAGTATAACCAATATAAGAAACAGCATCTTCTCCTGTTTCTTTTAAGCAATCAATAACAAATGAATTAATAGGATCAATTTTAGTTACATCTGGCGTTTTAATATCTTCATTTGGCCTATAAACAATGGCTGCTAGAATTAAACTAGCCACTATAATTGCTAGTATAATAAAAACTGTTACTTGGGATTTTTGATATTTCATTTTATTCAAGTAAAATTGTCTCGCTTTGATCATCCAGTTTTGAAGGTCTTACTACAATTGAACATGTATTGGGATTTGGTTGATTTTCATAACTATCCTTGCATCTTATGTAGTAATTTTGATTGATATTCCACTCTGAATTATGGTTCCTTGAATCTGCAGATAGCATCTCAACTCCAGTGTCTATTTCAAAATTACAATCTTTTGTTGAATAACTACACACAGCTTCTTCATTAGTGATTATCTTTAGTTCCCCATTCTCATTATAAACTCTAACTACCATAGGTCCTACCTTGTCAGATTCCACTTTAAAGTTAGTTACATTGTAAACAGTATTCCCTCCAAGGTCTATACACTTGAAATAATATTTATAATTTCCAGCTGGAAGGTCCTGTCTTTGTTTGTGGTTACTTGTTCCAGTTTCTAGAAATAATATGTAGCTTTCATCATTTTTAGGTTTTGTAATCGAGTAATAACAAAGTGCCTCTCCATTTTGATATCCATTATCAGTTGTAATTTCTAAAGAAACTGGTATTGTATCTGTTGCACCTGAAATAGTATCATTTGCTTCAGGACTTATACTCATGATATTAAGTGGTTGACTTCCCATTATTGAATATTCATAACTTTGCTTATTTTCATTTCTGTCTCCTTCAGAAGACCATGGTTTATCCTTGCATCTGAAATAATACTTATTTTCTTTTCTATTTTCTATTCCAGTTAAATTTGTTCTACAAGTATAAACCTGTTTATTATTCATTTCCCAAACATTTGTATCACAATCCATCTGATTTTCCATATTTTTATATGATCTGTCTTCATGGCTCCACTTACATTCAGCAGGTTCATTAACATAAACTTCCAAGTATAATTTAGATTTATTAAACTGAACAGGTTTTCCACTAGGGATGCTTGAGTCTACAATAACCGGAGGGGTTGTATCAGGTCCTTTTTCAACACAAAAACTTATTGAATAAGCATCTTGATTAAAGTTACCGTTTGCATCTTTACATCTTACAAATAATGTATAAGCTCCATCATTTTTAAGTTCAGGAGAACTTACATTCTTTAGTGCATCAGGCCCTGGTAATGATAATTTTTCAGTATGATTAATTAAAAATAAACTATCTCCCCCAACATAATAAGTCATATCATCAAATTTAGTTGTTAGATTATAGTCTATTCTGCATTGTGCTGCTTCATTTGTTATAAACCTAAATTCAAGAGCAGTAAACGCTTTTATGCATCCATCTTTTCCAGTATTCGAAGTAATTTTTACTCCTGTTGCAGGAGGTCTTATTGCCCCATCAGGAGCAAACTTATTTCCCTTAGTAACTTCTTGCATTTCAATTGTTGGAGAATTAACATCGTTAGGATTTATCCAAACACATTTTTGTTCTGTTGTTCCAGGGTTTACTATGTCGCAAGCTTGTCCAAGGCTTTTACATGAATACTGGGAACATTCTTTATAAGTATTACATAAACTACAATCATCTCCACCTATTGGAGCTTGCCAAGGTAAACAATGAAATTCAACTATCTCCTTTGAAGCTTTTTTATAAGTGAGTAAAAAGATTACTGTTGCAACTGCAACTCCAAGTAATAATGATTTTGCAGGTCCAAGAGATTTTTCAGTTAATGCAGAAACAACTCCTCCAACACTTCCTGCAAGAGCTCCCCATAATGCTCCATTATCTCCTCCAGCAAGAGAACCTACTGTACCAAAAATCATTGAACCAAGTCCAGCTTTAGTTGCAATAGACTGTATATTAACACTAAAAAGACTTCCTGTGTTTATTGCTCCACCTGCACCTATCTCTGATTCATCATCCCCTGAAGGCATTGTTCCTCCAGGTATAGTTCCAGGAACAGTGCCAGGTAAAGCCCCTGGAATTCCTGTAGGTGATGTTCCAGGATTAGTTGTAAGAGCCGGAGGTGTAGTTGAAAGTTTTCCAGTATTAAGATTTGTAACAGAAGTTCCAGAAGGAGCTGCAACATCTGCAGAACTAATCATGCCGCTAAATGCAATTATAGATAAAACTATATTTATCATAAGAAAATAAACTTTTATTTTTTGAGTTTTACTTTTTGTTATCATTTGGTTGTTCCATCCCAGTTTAGTATTTTACCATTAGATTTCCATAGTAATCCATCATCAGTATATCTTCCTACAAAGTTATTCTTTGCTCCACAGTCTCCAAGACTTGAACAAACACCATTCATTTTTTCAAGCCATTTTGTTTCAAGAACTTCACAATTCTCAACGCATTTTTTTGTTCCAAATATATTTGTTTCATATTTAACACTTTGTTTAGAATTACCTAAACTACAAATCTTACTTGCATCTCCAGAGTCCCAGAATTTAAGTCCTGGAGGAACATCTGGAAGGCAAATTCCTGTTCCATTTATTATTCCAGTGTTACCAGTAGTATCAGTTTCTCCAATACTAGTAGCAGATGCGTTATTTGCTGTTGTTCCAGCACCATCATATGCAAGTCCTGCAGTCCAATAACAATCTCTTTTATCTGAGTTTAAACATTTTTCTTCAGTAATTTGGTCAATACAATCTTGCCATCTGTTTACTCTGCATGCAGCTTCTCTAAATTCACCCATGCTTGTCGATATTTTATCAGCAATACACACTTCATTTCTAAAATCAGCACAAGGTTCTATTGTCTCTTCCCCATGGATACAAACATGTCTAAACTGCCTACTACCTACTTCATCAAGTCCATTGCCAGTTTCTCCAGTATATTCACACCATGATTCTCCATTCTTGTAATTATTTCCGTTTTGAGTATTATAACAATTTAAATCTCTACAAACTTTTTCACCATATGTTGCAGTTCCCTTACCACAAATGCTTCCTTCAAGATATGCGCAATTTCCACAAGTCTTTGAATTTATGTTACCGCCCTTTGGATTTATTCCTCCACAAGTCTCTGACTTTGCAACTACTTTTTGCCAATAAGAACTTGACTTAGAATAAACTTTATTTGCATCATAAATATTAGCTTGATTTCCACAACTATCCTTAAAATAAACTTCATCTTTTCCACTTACACACATTGTGTCTGTTGTAGGTCCACAATTAGTTGCAAGTTCATCAGCAGAACAAAGATAATCTTTATAGAACTCTACACTTGTCGAATTTTCTCCAGTTTGACTAGTTTGTATATTTTCACAATCTGCTCTGTTTGTAAATTTGCAGGTTCTTTGATTTTCAATTTCGTATACGCAAGCTCCTTTATCTTGAGAATAAGCCATCATAACACATTTAACTTCGTCAGTTACTGCATTATTAAAATTAGTTGTAAGTCCATAAAGTGCAGATAATTTTTTACATCTAGTTTGTGTTACAAAACTAGCTTGATCTCCGAGGATACAACAGCCAAGTTTACACTGGGCAACATTACACTGAGCATCATCAAGCCATGTTCCTGTTGAAATTTGACACACTTTCTGAGGTGTATTTTCCATGCATAAACCTTCATCCGAGTCAACACAACAGCCAAGTTTGCAATAACTTGTTGCATCACAACTTGTAGGTGTTTTTCTATATGCGGATTTTGTTGTAGGGTCAGTTGAAGTATCACATGATTTTTCATTAGTATTCTGGCACCAGGCATCATTAATAGTTTTTTCACAACAGGAATTAAATGAAGGCCATGTTGCATCTGCAGCATTAACAAATCCTGCTAAAATTATAACAGACAAAATAAAAATTCCGGTTAAGATTAATAATATTTTATTTTTCATTTTAGTTTCCAGTTATTCCTGAAGGAAATGCCATACTTCTTATAGCAAATTTAAATTGTTCAAGACTATTTCTATCAGTTAAAATATAAATTCTTGAACCATCGCTTCTTATCTTTTTTTCAACCTTGAGTGAGGGATAGTACAACATATATGCTAAGGTTTCACTGTCTCCATATCTTGCTTCCCAGTTAGAAATTGAACTAGAGGTCATTATGAATCCATACATACTTGAACTAATCGATGTCTTAATATTTTGATAAGATTCTGTGTTCTCTTTTGAAACAGTTAATTGAACATTGCTGTTAATAACAATATTCTCTGGAATTATTTGAACAGTAATTTCTGGATTCTTATAAGTAAGGCTATATCCTTTTCTTTCAAAAGAACTTTTAACTGATTCTAAACAACGATTCATAGTGGGTTCAAGATAATTTTTAAGTTCATCTTCAATACTTTGTTTGAGTAATGGTTTCTGCATTACACAGGGTTTGTAATATTCCTCAGTGTAACATAAATAAGCTACCTTATCATTTTGATATAAATAATAATTTTTCGGTTCAAGATCTCCTCCTTGAGAACTCAATATTCCTAGTCCTTCTTTTACATTGTCTTGCATACATTTTTCAATTTGACTTATAGGAGATTCTCCGCCAATAATGCTTGTAAGACCGCCCCTATTTACAAAAAATACAATTAAAACAATTGCAATTAATATTGCGAGTATGATAAAAACTGAAATCTGCGCCTTTCTATATAAAAAACTCTCTTTTTTGTTTATCATTTGTTTGTTTTTTAATGAAATTATTGTTTATAAATTTATTTGGAAAATAACTCATAAGGTCTTACAACTATTTTAGTTCCCTTATTTTTGAATTTATCCTGACATTGGATATAGTATGTTTTAGATGACCATTCCCCAGAGTGAGTTAATCCAAGCCCATCTTCATTTGGATCTCCAACTCCCATTGAGTTTGCAGTTTCAAAATCAAATACTACTGAAGCATTATATCTGCATTCAGCAGGTTTGTTTGTAGTTATTCTAAGCCCTCCATCATAATAAATTCTAGTTATTTGAGGTCCGTATTTATCAAGAGTAACTCTAAATGAAGTTGAGTTCTCTGCAATATTTCCCCCAATATCTTCGCATTTAAAGTTAATATTATATCTTCCACTTTTTGCTCTTGTAAGTTCATATGAATGTTCTATATTCATTGTTTCAAAAGATTCAAATCTATCACCAATTCCATTGTTTCCCATCCACTCACAAGTAGCTTTTCCTTCATCTGAACCTCCTGAAGTTTCAAGTCTTAATTTAAAAGATGCAGGTTCAACTCCTGCAACAATATCTTCATCTACTCCGGGTTTAAATGCAGTTATTATAAGTGGGCTGCCTGAACTATAAACTTCATGAACATAATTGTCTACCATTGCATTTTTATTTTCAGAAGTATCTCTGCACTTAATATAATACTTAGTATTATTTATCAGCCCCTTTAATGAAGCAGTACAATTTAGTCCAAGCATTGTATAATAATGAATATCCTGATTACAATTTATTTTATTTTCCATTGATTCATAATCTTTATCATTACTTGTAGACCATTTACATTCAGAAGGTTCATTTACATAAAATACAAAGTCTTGTTCATCAGTATTATATTTAACAAAACTTTTATTTTGGGGCGGATAAGTAATTACAGGAGGAGTTCTATCAGGCCCTGGATTAACACAAGTCTTAATTGAGTATGAATCCGGATTTATTTTTCCATCAGCAGTTCTGCATTTAACATAAAATGTCATGTCTCCGATTTCCTTTATTTGTTTATCAGTCAAATTATATCTGTTCTTGAATGCTTCCGGACTTGGGAAAAATAAATCTGCCCTATGAATTGGTAAAACATGATTTCCATTTATTCCAATATATTCAGGCATTTCTTCATAAGTTTGTTTAGGATCAATTCCCCATTTGCATTTTGCAAAAGGGTCTACTTTAATTCCAAATCTTACAGTTGTGTATGCATCTATACAATTACCATCAACCGTTTTTAGTTCAAATCCATTGGCGTTTATATTTTCATATTTATATCCTGTAGTAATAACGCTTAAGAGGGGACTAATTACTGGAACTGCTGCATTAGCAGGTTTACTTAAACATAATTCATTAGGAGTTCCTTTGTTAATAAATTCACATAGTTGTCCAAGGCTGTTA
Source organism: Candidatus Pacearchaeota archaeon (assembly GCA_041656875.1). Lineage (GTDB taxonomy): Archaea > Nanobdellota > Nanobdellia > Pacearchaeales > GW2011-AR1 > ARS1285. The sequence goes on along the minus strand of JBBACR010000003.1, from coordinate 47,346 downwards.
CATCTGTATTCTGTACACGGAATATCTTCTCTATTACATTTATTGCAGTCTGCTCCTCCTGCAGGTGGCTCCCACATACTACATGTAAAATCAATATGAACATACATAATCCAAGCCATTGCAAACATGAATGCAAGCATAGCTGCAAGTAATGTTATCATAATACTTGCAGTAAGAACAAATGCAATAAGTGCTGCAATCATTGCAGCAATCATCTCAAACCCGCCAACTTTTCTTTCTTTATATACAATTTGTGAACTTATACTTGATTGAACAGATGCAAATCCATTAAAAAATCCAGCCATACTAACTGGTCTTGGATTAATATTTCCAACAAGTGCACTAGCGTTTTCAGCATGATTTGCAAGTATTTTTATTAAATAGTCAGAGCCCATTGAACCAGATACTGCAAGTAGCTCTTGTTCAAATGCATTAGTAGTTAGATTTTCATCCTCTCCCCCATCAATTTCTCTTAATTGTTCTGGATTAAGTGTTTCAAAAAATTCTTGAGTTCCAGGGTCTGCAGGTTTTTGATTTGCCTGAGGTCCTGCATTTTTAGAAAACTTATTTGAAGTGGATGTTGGAGGAGCATCTCCTGTAGATCTTGTACCAATTCCCCCGCTGGTATATGCTCCAACATAATTAATATAAGATCCACAGTCTCCAAGGCTAAGACAAAATTCATTCATTTTTTCTGTAAAGTAAGAAGTATGACATAGGCAACTATCAACACAAATACATCCAAATATTCCGCATATCCAGGTTTCAGTACATCTTTGAGTTGCAATACTGCATATGGCGTCTCCGGCATTTGCAATTTCAGTTCCACTTTCACTAAGATTAGTATTTTCACTTAAAACAAATCCCGGAGGATATTTAGGGAGACAAACTTTAAAATTAAATCCTCCATTCATATCCACATGTTTAATAAAACAGTCTACATTTTTATTACATTTTTCCATCATAGCATCAGCCCCTTTTTTAGAATTATAAGATAAACAACTTCTCCAGTTATTTACTCTGCAACTTGCAGTTGAATAAGTTCCAGAAGCAGTACTGCTATCTGATTGAACACAAAGTTCATTTCTAAAATCAGAACAAGGTTCTATTCTTTCAGTACCCATATAACAAATATGTTTTATATGTCTGCTTCCTGCAGGATCTTTTCCATATTTATCTTTCATTCCAGCACTTTCATCAACACCTATTGCACCATCGTATTCGCACCAAGATTCTCCATTTCTTCTAGATACTCCATCTACAACACAGTTTATGTCTTTACAAATATAATCTGTTCCTGACTTTCCACAATAACTTCCAGCTGCGAAATCACAATCTGTTGCAACATCTTCTGAATTTCCGCAGGAATCAAACCAATAAACATCTTCTTTTCCCTCAAGACATCCCTGATGGTCTTTTGCTTTGCAAGTAGTGTTAAGTATTGGATTAGAACAAAAAGTTCCATTTCTATCAAAGTTTATATCGCTTCCAGTTCTGTCAACACAATCTCCTAGAGTAGTATAGATACATTTTCTTTCAGTAAGTAAGGTATCTTCAGTTTCAGAAGTATAAACACAAGCACCGAGTTTATTTTTTTCAACTGCAAACAAGCATTTAAGTTCGGTGTCTGACCCCTCGTCAAATGTCCATTCAGTTTGAATGTCTTTATTATTTGTATTTCCTTCAAATTTGCAGTTTTTTTCAGTTGTCCAAATTGCCTGATTTCCTATAGAACAACATCCCTTTTTACAATCTTGTATATTACAAAGAGGACTTCCTTTGAATGTTCCATTCATAAGAGTACAATCTCTTTTTGAAGTTCTTACATTACAGAGTCCATTTGTAGGACTAATACAACAACCAATCATACAAAAATCTTGATTATCTTCACAATCATTAGGAGATATTTTAAGACTTGAATTACACATACTCACTCCAACATTTTGACAAGTATGGCCATCAATAGTTTGTTCACAACAAACTAAGTCTTCATCAGGATTAGGAGTAGTTGCAGCTTTTAGAGGAACACTAATCGTATTAGCTTCAACAGTAGTGATAGTTTCAATAGGGATTGTTGCAGCCCTTATCGGGATTGTAGTTGTTTTAGCATCAATAGGGGTTGTAGTAGTTACAGTTTCAACCAATTTTGTTTCAGAATAAATAATATAAGATACTGCAAATAAACTTAAAATTAATATAACTATTTCTAAATAGCTCACACCAGCTTTTTTATTGAAATATCTTTCCCTCATTTTTTGTTTATATAATAACATTTTATCCTTTTAAAATCCTGCCGGTAGCAGGCAGCTTTTTGTTGCAAATCTAAACTGTTGATTGGTTGCTCTTTCTTTTACAACATAAATCATATCTGAATCTCCAGTTATTATACTGGTAATATCATATTGAGGGTAAAGTATCATATATCCTAAATCATCAAAGTTACAATATTTTGCTTCTTGATTTGCAATTTCAGTAGAGAGTTTTGCAAGATCATAGATTGGATGAACCATATTCATTCTAAAACGTTCAAAGGTTCTAGACTGATCGCCTCTGCTTGCACTTATTTTTTTATTTATTTCAATAACAACTTGTTTTGGATAAAGTCTTGTTGTGAGAGTCATTTCCCCAACTTCAACATCATCATATCTTGACCTAAGATTATCCTCAAGTTTATTAAAACATAAGTTAACTCTTGGAGTTATGTAATCAGTTATTTCTTTTTCAATATGCTCAACAAGAAGTGGTCTTTGGCTTAAACATCTTTTATAAAAATCAGGATTGTAACAAAGATAAGTAATATCTTCTCCTTCATATCTCATACTTCCTTTGGGAACAATATCTCCTCCCTGGGGGGTCAGAATGCTAAGTGCTTCTTCTACTGATTCTCTAACACATGATTCAATACTTGCCTGAGGATTGTTTTCATCATAAACATCTATCTTAACAGGATTAATTAAAAGGAAAATTATAGCCAACGCAACTAAAATCATAAGGGCTAGAATTATAAAAATAGTAATTTGTCCTCTTCTGTTTATTTTAAAATCCATAAATTAACCCCCTCTTTTTTTATTCTTATTATATCTTCTTCAAGAGCAAGTTCCATTAAATAGCTCTGAGCTGTATTCCAGGAAATTCCAAGGAATTTTGCAAGCTCAGAGCTAGTTATCACCTTTTTTTCCCTCAGAAGTTTTAGTATCTTCTCTTTTTGCTGAACATTCATTAGTATATTCCTTTTATTTTACATTAGTATATGCTATCTAATATTACTTGTATTATTCTCTATAACATTAATATCATTGTTATAGTGCAAGATAATATGAATATTCATAATATATAAAGGTTTTGGAAAAAATAAAATTTATAGTCTAAGAATTTTTATTCGCTCTCAACTCTTGGTGCAAGTATAAAAGAAAGTTCAATAAAAGGTGTTGTAAAATCAAGTCTTAATGGATAATCATTTGAAAAATTAATTTTAACTTTATCTGTTAATTTTGTCGCCTTTATCATTTTTTGAAGGTATTCTATAGAATATTTTGAATTTGCAGTTTCTGCTTGAATATTTAATTCATCTGATGAAAATTCAGATTTAAACGAATTTAAACTTCCCTTTGCTTGTATTACAAATTTGTCTGCTTCTGAAACAAAAGAACAGGAATCAGCAACAATAGAACAATCTTCAATAACTTCTGAAAAATCCGTAGAAGACATTTCAATTTTACTTGTAAAATCTAAATTTGGAATTTCTTTGTCTTCGCCCTCCACATCAATTAATGCTAGATTAAATTCTCTTGTCACTTTGTCTTTTATTTGCAATTTTAATTCATTTTCTTCTTTTGTGATAATTAATATACTCCCAGAATGAATTCTTCGGAGAACTGCCTTTAAACTGTCTAGGCTTACACCTAAAACTTCTTTTCCTTCAACTTCAATTTCTGAAAAAGCAGTGTTTGGAAGCTTAAATGAAACCATTGCAACATTTGCAGGGTCTATCGCAAGAATGCTTAGACCCTCTTTAGTTACTTTTAATTTAACTTCTAAAACTAATTCAGAAATTATTCCGACTATTTCTGAAAATAATTTTGGATGATCTAGTTTAAGTAACATAATTTAATACCTTTTTTAGTAAATGAATATTATCCTTTTTGTTTTTAAATATTGTTATAGTCAATTAGCTGTAAAGCTCATAATTGACATGAATAGTAAATTATTCTACTCCATTTACCTCTTGAAAAATGATACTAAATATGGCCTTTCGATTTTCATTCTTGAGTAACAAGACAAGAGTTATAAAACCTAAATTCATTTTTATCTTACCTTTGACTGGCAAATTTGAAGGAGGTTGCTAATAAGGAACCTTGGTGCCTTATAAAGGACTAAAAATGGAAACGGATTCTAAACCTGAAGAAAGAAGTTTTAAAGAAAAACGAGTAAGAGAAATTACTTTTATCTACTACTCTAGGTCTGATGTTAAAAAAGCAATGTTTGAATTTTCAAAAAACAGAGAATGCGTTCCAAGATATTTTGAAGGTTTTGGGAAACGTCCAGATGCGTTTCAATATGAGTCTGATATTAGTGAACAAGTAAAAAAAGGAGCAACTTCTTTTCATTGTTCAGAAGAGATTTGGTCTGATCCCCTTGAAATTTCAACAGAACTTTCCAAAAAAGAATTTGATGAATTAAGAATTGGCTGGGATTTACTTCTAGATGTTGATTCACCTTATCTAGAATATAGTAAGATTTATACCCGACTTTTAATCAATGCCCTAAGACTCCATGGACTTGAAAACTTTAATATTAAATTCTCAGGGTCAAAAGGATTTCATTTAATTGTCCCATGGAAAGCTTTTCCAAAAGAAATCTATACACAAAAGACAAAAGATATGTTTCCAGAATGGCCCAGGATTATTTGCCAGTATTTATCAGAACTAATTCAGCCCAAACTTACTGAAGAAATCTTAAAAGATGATAGCTTAAAACAACTTGCAAAAAAAACAGGAAGGCAGGAAGAAGATTTGATAGTAAAAGAATGCATTTCTTGTAATCGGCCTGTAACTAAAAAATATTTAATAACTTGGACTTGTCCTGGATGTAAAAATGAAATCGTGACCATGGATGGCTTATATAATAACCGAAGAAAATCAAAATGTCCTGATTGTAGGAAAGAATTAATTGAGAATTCCCGAAAAGAAATTTATTCCTGTGAGTTTTGTAATATTAATTCTAGGAAAAATCCAGAAATGTTTGAACAAAAAGAAAGAATAGCCACAGAAAAATTAATTGATGCCGACTTGATTTTAGTGGCTCCAAGACATTTGTTTAGGATGCCTTATTCTTTGCATGAAAAGACCGCACTAGCCTCAATTGTTCTAGATAAAAATAAAATAAATGATTTTCAGATTAAAGATGCAAATCCTCTGAAAGCTCAAGTAAAAGATTTTTATCCGATTGCTCGGGAAAATGAGGCAAAAGAACTTCTTCTTCAGGCTTTGGACTGGAAAGAACAAAAAGATAAAGAAGAAAAAATGATTCAGGAAAAAAAGGATTCAATCAATACTGCCTTGCAGATTTCAAAACCCGTTAATTCAAATAAAAAATTAGGTCCTGGCGAATACAAGAAAATAGAGATTGCGAACCCTACTGAAGATATTTATCCTCCTTGCATAAAAATCCTCCTCAAGGGAATTCCTGGAGATGGAAGAAAAAGAGCACTTTTCCTGTTAATTAATTTTTTTAAGTCTCTTGGAGTTTCAGATGCTGAACTTGAAAAAAGAATAAATGAATGGAATGAAAAAAATCCTCAGCCCCTAAAAAAAGGTTATATTCAGTCACAATTAATCTGGTATAAAAAAAGTGGCGCAAGAATGCCTCCTAATTGTGATAAGACTAATTATAAGGACTTGGCTATTTGTAAGCCCGATGAATTATGTAAGCAAGTAAAAAATCCTATTAATTATGCTGTTAAAAAATATTTTAAATCTAAAACTTTTTAATTTTAAAATATATTAATCTTTTAACAAATATTAAAATAGATTTATGGATAAAAATCCATCAAATTTAAATACCTAAGTAACCTTAATTTTTTATGAAAAAAGAGTGTGCCTTAACAATAATAGCTTTTTTAGCAATATTATTTACAACTTCATTTGCACTTGCAGCTGAAAATCAATCTGCTTCTGTTCAGGATACTGGTTATGAATGTCTTAAAGCTACACTTGATGATAATTGTGGAAATACTCAAAACACAGAACTTGCTGCATTTAGTTTACTAGCTATGGCTTATGATTCAAAAGTGCAGTCTGAATGTAAAAATTTGCTTAAGGGTAAAATTAATGGTGATTGTTGGGGAACTACTGCTTCAACTTCTTGTGACATTAAATCAACTGCCTTAGGTATTTTAGCTTTATTAAATATAAATGAAGATGTGGATGATCAGATTAACTGGCTTTTATCTAAAAGGCAGTTAAAAACCGGTTTAACTTGGTATTTAGAGATTGACTCAAATAACCAAACCGAATGTAATATTAATGGAAAGAAAATTATAATTAATGAGAACAAAAAAATAGGCGGTTCTGATCCCGCAGGCCTGGTTAAGGCTTATAATGATAACTGGTTTGAAATTAAAGATATTTCAAAAAATTATACAATTTCTTGCGATCAAGATTTTATAACAACTTTGCTTTATAAAAAACCAGCAAGTTCTGTATTCTATGTTTCAAATAGGGCTCATTCAGCAGTTGCTTCTGACTCAACTGAAGAAAAAGTAGACGCATATTGTTTTGCAACAGGTGTTGATTGTGATTATGAAGGTAGTCTTTGGGCAGCTTTAGCTCTTGCAAAAAAAGGCGAGGATATTTCTTCTTATTTGCCTTATATTGCTGCAATGTCTGACGAAACTGCAAACAAAAAATATCTTCCAACTGCATTTTTAGTGATGTTGACTCATTCAGATGATTATTTTACGCAATTATCTCTATTGCAACAAAATAGCAAATATTGGGATGCAAGTAAAGATAAATTATATGATACCTCTATTGCCATTTTAGCATTACAGGATTTTAATTCTCAGGAAATGGAAAATGCAAAAAAATATTTTTTAAGTATCCAAGAAGCTTCTGGATGTTGGAGTTCTAATACTGCCCTTATACTTTGGTCTACTTGGCCAAGAAATCCTGCAGACTCAGGTGGTTCTTCTCCTGTAAATACTGATTGTGAAACATATAATTACTTTTGTACTTCTGCTTTAGAATGTAGTCAGGATAAAAAACTGGAGAATTTTTATTGTTCCTCTGCAGCAGCTGTTTGTTGTGAAACTAAACCTGAAGAAGAAAGTTGTTCAGAGAAAGGGGGAATTAAATGCGAAGACACCGAAGAATGTTCAACTCCTGTAGTTTCTTCACTAGACATAATTTCTTGTTGTACAGGATCTTGTCAATCAACAGAACCAATTTCTAATGCTTGTGAAGATGCAGGCAATACTTGTAAATCTGCTTGTGCTGATAACGATGAAGAAAAATCTGTTTATAACACTGATTGTAGTATCGGTCAAAAGTGTTGCGGTCTAAAGCCTGCCTCATCTACCAACTGGTTATTAATTGGATTATTAATCCTTTTAATTATTTTAGTGATACTTGCAATTATTTTCAGAAATCAACTAAAGATTTGGGTCTTTAAGGTTAAATCTGGATTTAAATCTGGAAAAGGGCCTGCTCCCACAACTAGACCAACTAGTCCGCCTCCAGGATACAGACCAATGCCCCCTCAAGGTCAAATGAGACAACCTTTAAGTTCAAGACCGCCAATACAAAGAAGACCTATGGCTGGAAACTCACAAAGAGATAAAGATTTTGAAGATACTATGAAGAAGCTAAGGGATATGAGCAAGTAATTTCTAAATCAAATTAATCTTTATTGTTAGTTTTTCAGTTAAATTTAAAATCTCTTTATTATTACTCTACTCATGAAAATAAAAAAAGGTGCACTGTTAATATTATTTTTATCTCTATTAATAATACCTAACCTAATTGCTGTAGAAATAATTTTAACTAAAGATTCTTATTCTCCAAGAGAAACTCTTCTTTCAGAAATAAAAGGTAACTTTATCTCACTGACCTCTAACAATATTCTTATCTATGAAGGAGATAAAGTCCATTCAGAACCCCTTATAACTGGTTTAACTAAGCAAAACAATCAATATTATTTCTATGCTATGCTTCCAAATAAAGAAGGTAATTATTCATTAAAAATAGAAAATGCAGAGTATATTTCTCTAGGCAAAATAAAATCAGATGCTTTAATTCAAAATTTTACAATAAAAAGAACAAACGTGTCTGTACTTTCTATAAACCCCGGATTTATTTTTACAAATCAAGATTTTGAAATAACTGTAAAGAGTTTAGATGTTGGACAAAAAGTAAGTTTTTCTTTAGGGAATGTAACAAAAAACATTTCACTTGCTGAAGAAACAGAAGAAACAATAAAGTTTTTGATTTCTGATCTAAAAGCAAGTCAGACAACTCTTAAAATAAATGACTACAGCATCCCGGTTTTTACAACTAAAAAAATAAATAATTCAGAGGGCATAAAAAGACTCGATAGTAATCCGCAAAAACTAACAGGAGTTTTAGTTTATGGTCAGAATTATTTCTTTACTATTGTGCTTCAAAATTCAGGTAACGAAAACTTAACTAATATAACTATTTCAAATAACTTTAATGCAGTAATAAAACCTAGTTCAATTAGTTTACTTGAGCCCGGAGAAAGTGAACAAGTAAATCTAAGCCTTTCAGTAAAAATAAAATCTAATTTTTCAGGAGAGGTAATTGCAGATTATGGGGATAGTGATACTATTATTCCTTTAACTTTTGAAATAACTGAAAATAAAACTCAAGTAAACTTAACTAGTGGGACTGGCATAACTGAAAGCCTCAGTTGTGCTTATATTGGAAGAATTTGTCTTGATAATCAGGAATGTAATGGTACTGTAACTTCAAGTCTTGAAGGTTCTTGTTGTCAAGGAGAATGTACTGACAAGGTAGTTTCAAGTTATAACTGGGTTTATGGGGTTTTGCTTCTTTTAGTTGTAGGGATATTGCTTGGCTACTTTTACTATAAAACTAAAAAAAATCAAAAGCGAAAATCTCCAGATGAATTATTAAAAGAAAAATCTCACCAGTTTAAAACAAGAATGAATCCTAACCGAGAAGTTTCAGGAGATTTAGACCGAACTTAATTATTTTTTTTGTTCTTCTTTGTTTTCTTTTTTACGTCTTTATTACTAGTTTCTATATTTTCCTTAAAAGTTATCTGTTCTGGAATCTTTCCTACTTTTAATCTTTCAACTTCCTTTTGCAATTCTTTTACAACATTTATAAGTCCTACCTTTTCTATTGAAATTGTTTTTGCAACTTCATCATATTTATGGAGTTTTAGTGTTAAATCTGTAATAATTGAACTTAAATCAAAATTTTTCAAATTCATTTCACTAGGTCCAATTATTTCTACACTTGCTGGAAGAGTATTGTAAACAACTGAAAATAACAGGTTTAAATTATCTATTAAAAGTTCAACTTCTGCAAAAGTAGTAAACAAATCTTTAGCATGTTCATCTTCGCAAGGAGTGGGCTCATGAATTTTTTTACTTTCTACTTTAATTCCTTTTTGAGAATTTAATTTATCGATAAAGTCTTCAAGGGCTGCTTTTATGTGCTCCGGAGGTCTTCCAAGAACTTCGTAAATAAATAATGCTCTTATTTTGTCTGTTTCCATTTTGTTTGTCTAGATTAATTTTAAAGCCAGTAAACTAAAAAAAATTATGATTAATACTATAAAACCATAACTTGCATATCTTTTTATTAGCTCGTTTTTAGATTCATAAACAATATTATTTTGGGTTTTTATACTTTCTGTTTCTTTATTTGCCCCAATTCTAATAACTCCTCCAGTTATAGGGCTATCTTCTTGAGGAGGGTCTAACTCATTGTCTTGTTGCAAATTGTCCTCACTTACCTGCTTTATCAAAACCCTGCTTTTTATTATAAAAATATCTTCTTGCTCTTCAATATACTTGCTTGTTCCACTTTCCCTTATTCTTGCAATTATAGTAGCACTTCCACTAAGATTGCTGTAATATTCATTTATTCGCAGTTTTATACGTTCACTTTGATTTCCAGAAAGTGTAAAAAAATTATTAACATACCTATTTGAAGAAATCCATTTAAAATCCTCATCTCTTGTTTGAGAAATGGGCTTGTCTTTATCATCTTGATAAATGTATACTTTTAAATCATAATTTTTATCTTTTAAATTAAATGATTTTATTTCAATATTAAACTCTCGCCCATTAACTATTTCATTATCATTCCAGTCAAGCCTTAAGGATATTTCAGCAGGTTCTTTATTTGTATTATTAGCTAAACTACTAATCTCCTGTTGTATTAATAAAATACAAATAAATCCAAAGATTATGGGCAGTAAGCTCTTATTCATAAACATAATGGTTTTTTTTTGATTTAAATTAATTCGGTTATAGGATATTTTATTTTTTCTCACTCTTTTTCTTCTGTGCCTTCTGTTTCATCTCCATCACAGTAATCCGTGTTTTTAAGAATTTCATAGTCATTTATTCTAGAATTTTTACTGTCGACTCCAAAAAACTGTGAAAATCTTTTGCCTTTTTGTCTTATAATCTCCATATTAACAACCCAGTTTTTCCCAGAATCTTCTAAGTCTAGAGGATTTAAAAAAAACCAGCCAAGTCTGTTAAATCTAACTGCAATAACAGGAGAAAGTCCAAAAATTTCAGAAAAAACAATAAATCGGTTTATTTGATCTTTTGAAATATATTTTATCGGATTTTTAGCTGATTTTGCTTCAATACAGTATTTTGCACCAGGTTTTCCTGCAATGAGATCACAATCAGCATTCTCCATTGTTCCAGATCCAGCAACCCTGACTGCTCTAAACTGATTATCAATAAACATTGAAAATAATTCTCTTTCAGCCTTAGAACCTTTTGCTTTATTTGACATTTTCTTGAACCTCTTTGCAATAATTGACATTTTTAATAATATAAAAATATTTGCTTTGAATAAAGTTTTTATATTTAATAATTCTATTTAAAAGAAATTCTAAGTTTTATAACTCTAAACTTCTCGATTAATTAGCTAATTTTTTAAGTAAATTTATAAAAAATAATAAAAAAATAAAGATAAACTATTCTCTGTATCTGTTAATTATCATTCCTATTGCAACAATTATAAGTACAACCGGAATCCAAGGTATATTTGTCCAAGGAATAACATCAATCTCATTTAAAAACCAAATTAAACCTATTGCAAGTAGTACTGCTGCAAATGTCGGAAATTTTGGTTTGCTTTTTTTAAATAGTGCCATTTTTTACCTCCTTTTATTATTTTTATCAAAATATTTATTTTTTAATTTAATATAACTCACAGCAATAATTGCTCCAAATGTGTTAAAAACAATATCTTTCATAGTATTTTCATAACCCCCAACTCCTGTTTGTGGAAGACTTAAAACTGCAATAAATTCTACAATTTCATTAAGTGCTCCAAGCCCCATTCCAATAAATACAAGGAAAACTGATAGTTTAAGGCTGTCTTTTGGATTAAAAGAAGGCTTTATTACATAATAAGATATAAGTGTTGCAAATCCAAACCCCCAGGCATGAACAAATTGGTCAAATCTTAAGAATGGAAATATAAGATATCCATATAAAACCCCATCTCCGATAATAAAATAACCTCCGGCCATATGCATTAGTCCCCAGATACTCATTCCAATTAGAGAACCTAAACTAAAATTATATTTTGAATTAAGATATGCTATTAAGACAATTGCAAGAATCATTACTCCAACATAGCCCATAAACTCATAATTTTCTTTTTGTAAATATAAAAAAGCAAAGATTAGTGTATAAATAATTGTAATTACTGCAAGAATAATTTTTCCAGTAGTTATATTTTTGAATTTCATGTAGCCTCTTTTTATTTAAAATTAATAATTATAAGTCTCTTGCAAGCAAAGTTTTTCTTTGATTTGCTTTTGCTCTTTTTATTCCAAGTGTAAGCATTTCTTCTACTTTTTTTTCCATTTCTGTTTCAACTTCTTCTGCTACACTGGTTATCTGATTTTCAGAATCAAGCTTTTTTACAACCTCTCTTATTTTGCTTTTGTTGATTAAAGTCATTTTACTTTTTTTTCTTTTCCTCTCTTTTGACTTCTACTTTTTTAGAATCTTCTTCACTTTTATTTTCTTCGATTACTTTCATAAATGGGAATAGTATGACATCCCTTATTGATTCTTGTCCGCTAAGAAGCATTATCATTCTATCAACTCCAAGTCCGATTCCTCCGGTAGGTGGCATTCCAATTTCAATTGCATTAATAAAATCTTCATCAAGAGGATTTGATTCCTCATCTCCATTACTTAATGCATTTTGTTGTCCCTCTAGTAGTTCTCTTTGAAGTATAGGATCATTTAATTCAGAATAAGCATTTCCAAGTTCAGCACCCATACAAAAAGGTTCAAATCTTTCAATTAATCTGCATAATTTATCATTTCTATGACGTTTGCATAATGGAGTTGATTCAAGTGGATGGTCAATAATAAATGTTGGTTGTTCTATTTTTTCTTCGCAAAAATCCTCAAAAATAGCTTGCACAGCTTCTCCCCAGCTTAAACTGTCTTTTTTAACCATGCATTCTAATTTTTTTTCACAAACAAATTTAACTAATTCTTCTCTTGTCATTTTTAGAACATCAATTCCTACCCATTTTTTAATTGCTTCACACATTGTCATTTTTTTCCAAGGTCTCTTAAAATCAACAGTCTTACCTCTAAATTCAACTTTAGTTGTTCCATTAACTTTTTTAGCGCAATACTCATACATTTCTTCAAATAAGTCCATCATGTCATTGTAATCTGCATAAGATTGATAGATTTCCATCATTGTAAATTCAGGATTATGCCATCTATCAATTCCCTCATTTCTAAAATTTCTGGCAATAGAATATACTTTATCATACCCCCCTACAATTAATCTTTTTAAATAAAGTTCAGGAGAAATAGCTAAATATAAATCCATATTTAATGCATTTAGATGAGTTTTGAATGGCTTTGCTTTTGCTCCGCCATAAATAGTATTAAGATAAGGGGTTTCAACTTCAACAAAATTTTTCTTTTTTAAGATTTCTCTAATCGACTCAAGTATTAATGTTCTTTTTTCAAAAACTTGTTTAGTTTCAGGATTCATTATTAGGTCTAGGTATCTTTTTCTATATTTTTCTTCTTTATCTGAAATACCATGCCATTTTTCAGGAAGGGGTAAAATTGATTTTGAAAGCATTTCAATTTTAGAAGCAAGAATAGAAACTTCTCCGGTCTTGGTTTTCATTATTGTTCCTTCACATCCAATAATGTCTCCAATATCAACATATTTTTTAAAGAGTTCAAAACTTTCTTTTTCAGTTTCTTCTTTTTGAAGAATAATTTGGATTTTTCCTTTTGAATCTTGAACCGTTGCAAAAATAAGTTTTCCAAGGTCTCTTACAGTCATTGTTCTTCCTGCAATTTTAGCCTTGTCTTTAGTTTTTTGATTTTCTTTTAGTTTAGAATGTTTTTCTTTTATTTCAGAAGAATAATCTTTAGGTTCATATTTATGAGGATAGGGATTTACTCCTAATTTTTGTAATTCTTCTATCTTCTTTTTTCTTTCATTAATTATTTGATCTTGTCTTCCCATGTTTGCTCAGAATAAATAGAAAACCGAATTTAAATAGGTTACTAAACCCTACAATTTTGATATTTTAAATCCTTCAAAACCCTGATATTTTATCTCTTGAACTAAAACATCTCTTACTTGTGCATGTTTATTTCCAGTTTTACATGCCTCAATCATTTTATCAACTTTTTCATTTATACCCTCAATTATAACTTCAACTTTTCCATCATCCATATTTCTTACAAATCCCCTAACTCCAATTAGATTTGCCTGTTCTTCAATGAATTTTCTAAACATAACTCCTTGTACCGTTCCTGAAATATAAACTCTTACTGATTTCATGTTTGTTTTGGTACAAAACGAACAGACTGAAAATTTTATCAAATTTTCAGGATTTCAAAAATTTGCTTGTTAAAACCGAAGGTTTTCTACAGTTTTTGAAAAAGTTGTTTTGTCTCCTTTTTTTGTATAAATATGACTAATCTAGGGAATATATAAGTTTTGTTATGGTCTAGATGCAGAAAATAAATAAAATTAAACTAATATCCTTTTCAGAATCTAGCTTAATAAAAAATCTAAAAATCAGGTATTTTTTAAAGGTTATTATTCAATCCTTCTTCTATCAAGTTCGTTTTGGACAATGGTCATTGTTTGACTTGCAAAATACATTTCATCTCCAACACTTACTTTTTTTATGTCCATTTTTTTAAGTCTTTTTAGTTCTTGTTTAGGAATTCCATCATGGTCTCCTAAAATAAAAACCGGATTTTTCCCAATCTCAATTGTTCTTATGTCTTCTCCTCGTTTGTCCAGTATAAAAACTTCTTTTCCTGCAGTCAACATTTCATTAACTACATCAATAACTCCTTTTTTTTCAATAAAATAACCAGGCATTACTTCATAATTCTGCCCCTGTTTATACTTGTAAAGTATCTTTTTAATCAGCCCTGCAATATCTTTTTTAGATATATCATGATCAGAATCTTCTCCAAGTGCTTTTCCTGGAAACATTTCAATATGCTTTGGAGCATCAGGAGGTCCATTAAATAAAAGATGAAGTTTTACATTATTCCTAAGTTTATGTGAAATAAAAAAACTCATTATAACTATCTGACACGCAATATCCATTCTTCCAGCTTTCATTAAGTCGTCTCCAAAATTTCCAGTTGTTCTTGCTCTTTGTGAATAGTATATGAATTCTCTCATAAAGATTCTAGTAAAAATAGGTTTAAAGAATTAATGTTTTAATCTATTTTAAAATTCATTAGATATTCTTTTGATTCTAAACAAGTTATGAACTTCAGAAGAACACATTCCTTCTAATTCTCCAGATTCTACTAATGCTTCAAATTTTGTCATTCTTTTATTTCTAGCATATTCAGGACTAATAAACTCATATGCTTTTTGAAAAAATTCTGTTATATAATTATCCACAATACCTAAAATTAGTCAGGTTTTATAAGTATTATTATAAATTATTAGAACCAATATCCCCTTCTTTTTCTCTCGAAATATTAAAAAAATAAAAAAATAAAAATGTTTAGCTATTTTCTGTTTTACTAGAATCTAGCCGGTTTATGTTTTTGAAAACAATCTCTACAATAAACTGGTTTACCTTCTGTAGGTTTGAATGGAACTTCGCATTCTTTCTTACATTCTGAGCAAACTGCTTTATGCATTTCTCTTGGTCCGTCGTTAAAGCTTCTTTTAAATCCGCCGCCTCCGCCGAATCCTCCGCCGCTTCTTCTTGGTCCGTCGTTAAAATTTCCCATTGTATTTATTTATCCTCCGTGCATTAATTCATATACAAGAACTCGTAAGCTAACTTCTTATTTTAAAATAGGGGTTTATTCGAATCTTAAAAAGACTAAAATTCCTTTTTAGGGACTTTTGGATTATCTTTATAGCCTTTATATGTAATAAAAACAAATATTGATCGTATTTAAAGGTATGTTTAATTTCACCTAACCTTATGCACTAGTTCTTAAGGCAAGCTGGCAGCTTTTAAGGGCTAAATCTTCTTTAGTTTCTGCTCTCACGTGCCATATAAATAGCCTTTCTGATTCTTTTGTAACTGGACCAAATCTGTTTTCACTTGGAATATGGCTATAATCAAATTCCACAGATCCAAATTTAAATGAAGCAAGTGCTTCTTCAAGTCTTGGTGAGTCAGGTTGATAATATTGAACTCCAACTCGGTCAGAAAGTCTATGAACGAATATTTCTTCAGGCCTAAGTAACATCATCTTTTGCATTGAAGCATCATCATACTTTTTTAAACTAAGCTCATGTTCTTTTTTAAAATAATTTGCTTCAGCAGCACTTCTAAAAAATGTTTTTCCATCTTTATAAAAAACAATCCCAAATCTTGGAAATCTTTCTTTATTTCTAGAGTATAATCCTTTAAGCCTTGCTCCTGCATAATACTGGTCAGCTAAAAAAACAATTCCATCTTCACCTAGTAGGATATAATTAGATTTTATTCCTGGGATAAGTTCTTTTGTAACAGGCCTTACTTTTTCTTCAGAACCTTCTAGTTTTGCTACTAGATAATCTAGCATTTGCTTTTTTTGTTGTCGTGATACCATAAAAATTAATCCAAAACTCTGTTTATAAAGCTGTTGTTTAATTCATAACAAATGCAGGTTTGGCTATAACGCAATTACCTCTCTCATTTAATAAAGAGTCTGTTTCATTATAGATTCCTATAAATCTTTCTTTAAAAAATACAGAGAACTGCTCTGAGTTTGGAATTTTTCCAATAATGTCTTCTTTTGTCAAAGGTTTTCCATTAAGTAACATTTTAACACTTTCTTCTTTAACTTGAAGGGAAGTGACTAATTGTTTTACAATCTCCGCAGGAATAAGCATCTTTCTTAAGTTTTCTTCTTTTCCATTTTTGTATTCTTCATATGCTTCTTGTATTTTCTCAAGTTTATGGCTTTCATTAACTTTAAAGAGTCCTGCCTTTATTCTTCTAAGTTCAGTCATATGAGCTCCTCCAATTTTTTCTCCAAGGTCACTTATTAATTTTCTAATATAAGTTCCTGCCTGAACATCACTTTCAAATTCAACAACTCTTCCATTTTTTTTAATTATCTTAAATTTGTTTACAGTTCTTTCACGGAGAACTCTTTTAACTCTTGATTTAACAGGGGGTTTTTGCATTATTTTTCCAATAAAAAATTCCATTTCATCTTTTAATTTTTGTTCAGAGATATCTTTATGAACCAGCATCTTTCCAACATAGACTTTGTCTTTTTTCATAAAATAATTTGAAAGTCTTGTTGCCCGATTAAGTAAAACCGGTAAAACTCCTGTAACCATTGGGTCCAGTGTTCCTGTATGTCCTGCCTTTTTTGCTCCAACCATTTTTCTAACTCTATCAGCACAGACAAAACTAGTCATGTTTGCAGGCTTATCTACATTTATTATAGAGAATTCTAAAAGCTCTGGAATTGGTTTTTCTTGTTTCATCTAAAAAATAGAACTAATCTCTATTATAAAAGTATTGTATTACAAGAAAGTTTATAAATGGATTTAAATATTTTTTAATTAAGAATGGTAGAATTAGAACATATACAAATTGAAATGGAAAAAGTAAGAGTAGCTTCACTCGGAGAAGTTATACTCTTTGCAGGTCCAGATATGTTTCACACACATGTTTTTCCAAGGGACAGACCTGTATTTAAGGCAGGATTATGCATTTATGCAGGAATTTCTGAGGGGCAGTATGTTGAAATAAAAGGTAAAAATGTAAAGAATGTACTAAACCCCAATCATAATATTGAACTTGCAGTTATTGAATCTGAGGGAGTGCATTGTGCTTTGGTTCGCCCATCTTTTGTAACTAATCAAATGGCACTAGGATTAAAAGATAATGTTTATATTGGGCCCAAAGAGATTTCAGATGTCTTAAGAACTGCAGGTGAAGGTTATTTTGATAAATTCTTTCAAGAGTATGTTGCAAAATATAGAATGTTAAAGGGTGAGTAATAACTTTCAAGGGCAAGTTTTATTTCTATTCTTTTGTTTACAATAATATTTAAATGTCTTATTTAGCTGACTATTTTTATGACAGGGTTATTCACAATAGAAAATAGCAGGCTTGCAGCACTTGTTCATGGAGATCCAAATGAGATTCACAAAATAGACAGGTTTGGAAAAATTATTGCTCCAGGACTAATGCAGCTTCAAGGATTTCTTTCTATGTCTGGATGGAAAGAAGGACATATTCTTGAAGTATTATTAAAAAAAGCAGTTGTTGTGCCAAATCTAGAATTAGATTATTCTATAAAAAAAGATGGCAGTTATGTTCTTAGCGATGGTGATAATATTTATTCACAGGCAAGGATATTTCCTGCGATTTCAATGCCTAATTTTTCAAGTGATTTTAGCCCAGTTAATTATTCATTTACAAATGAAGATTTAACCTTAAATGACTCTGGCTGGGAAAATTATAGTAAAATTCCAATTAGTTCTGTTAAAAGAATAATGCCTCTAGCGCAAGATTCTATTGTGTATCGTGCAGCTGCTGTAGGGGTTGGAGCAAATGCGCTTGTAAGGCTCCTAAAAGAAAATCCATCTATTTCTCCTGATTTATTTTTTCCAGTTGTAAGAGAAAACGGAGAAAATGCCTGTCTTGAAGAAAAGTTATGTTTGTATATGGGGCGAAGTCCTGATTTTGAAACCTCTCATAAGTTCTCACTTCAAGCAGTTCCTCCAAAACAAAATCTAGACTCAAGGCGAGGGATTATTGGCTCAATAGTTGAATCTTTCGGGCTTTATGCATTAGACATTTATCTAACCAAAATTCCATTAAGAACATTAAACAGAGTATTAAAATAAATAAAATTTTAATTAACCTTTTATCTTAAAAGCCATTCTTTCCTTTCATTTAAAGAAAACTTTTCTATTGAATACCTAAGCATAGTTCTTGGCATTTTTTTGTAATTATCTTTTAAGAATTTCCTTAAGACTTCAACATCCCTTTTTCCTGCTTCACGAAGCATCCAGCCAACAGCTTTGTGTATTAAGTCATGTTTATCCAAGAGTAGAATTTCAGAAATCTTTAGGGTGTCTTTTAAATCTTTTTGACGGATAAATGCTAGTGTAGATATTATTGAAATTCTCCTTTCCCATAAATTGTTGGATTTGACAAGTTCATAAAGAATATCCCGGTTCTTATCTAGAAGATAGTCCCCAACAATATTTGGAGCAGAAATATCAACTAAATCCCAGTTATTGACATTATTTTTACTTGCATTTTTTAAATAAAATTCAAATATTTGTTTTTTTATTTGCAGATTATTTTCTTTAGAGGCTTTTTCATATTTTAGGATAAGGATAAATAAACCAATAACTCTTTTTTCATGATATTTTGAGTCAAGCAATTCTTGAATCTCATCCATCTCTAAATAGTCAAACTCCCTAGAGATTTTTCTTTGTAGTGGAACAATTATTCCAAGAAACTTATCACCTTCCCCATATTCTCCTTTTCCAGTCTTAAAATATCTCCCACATAATTTTGCCTTCTCTGTATTCTCAGCTTTTTGCAATACTTCTTCGAGTTTTTTGTTCATGGTAATAAATAATCTGGGATTATTATAAACTTAACTAGAAAATCCTCACTTATCTTCTAAATATATTCTTTATGCTTTTAACAATAGAAGTTTCACGACCTAATTTTTTTACATCTCTTAGTTTTCGAAGTTCTTTCATGTTTTGTGTAGCAATATCAAAGCTGAGTATGGGCATATGGATATTTTTTAAAATAAACTTTTTTGCAACTGCAGGTTTTTGCTCTCCAATCTCTCTTAAAATAAGCCCAACTGCCTCTTGAATTTGCTTGTCTTTGTCATGAATAAAGAATTCACAAATTTGGAGTGAAAGTTCATTGTTATTTAATTTAATCAGAGGAACTGTAGCCATTATTGCCATTCTTTTAAACCAAATATTATTGGATTTGGCAAGAGCTATTATTTCTTTTTCTAGTTTTCTCTCCCGAACTAGAATTTCCCCAATTATATTAGATGAAACCCGATCAACTTTATCCCAGCTCTTAATATCTTTTAATTTTGGTTTTAAAAATCTCCAGGTATTAATGTCAAAATCCTCTTTATACAATTGTAATGTATGAACTGCTAATGTTCTTTCTTCGTTATAGCCTGAATTCCAAAATTTATTAAAAACTTTATAAAATTCTTTTAAATCATATTCTTCATGAAGTCTGTTTGCTAGAACTTTAAGTTCAGGAACTCTTGACTCATAAAAACTATGATATGACTTAATATATTTTTTAATATCTTCAAAAAACTGTTTATCACTTAACTTTTTTAATTGTTTTTTTGATTTGTAAACCATCTTTTAGAATAATTTCGTTAAAACTTTTTGTTATCACTTTTTTCTTTAGAACTCTTTACCTCCCTTTTTGGGACTTTTTGGATTGAAAGCTTTTCTCTACAGAATTTTGCGGTTTGATGGTATGTTTTTGTTCTTTTGCCTGCTCTTTAGCAATCTTTAATGTCTCATCTTTTGAAGCTTCTTCTTTATCCTTTGCTTCTGCTGCTTTTTCTTTATCTTCTATTTCTTTTGGCTTTTCTTCTTTTACTTTTTTCTCAATCTTTGATTTTAATCTTTCTTCTCTAAGTCTTGCAAATTTAACATGATCTGGAATATCTATTAATTCAACCCTTACAGTTTCATTATCAAATTTTATAGCTTTAACTTTAATGCTTGTTGGAGGCTTTCTCATTCCCCTAAATCTGAGTTCATTATTTAAGACTTGGTCAATTTTTATTCTTCTTAAGTCTCTGTCATAAACTTTCATATTTTTTACCATAAATTCCTTTAATGCTTTAACAGCTTTTGTTGCTCTTTTATATTTAGGAACTTTTAGCCATTCCCTTCTAAGTGGAACAATATATTCTCTTTCCAAAATCATTTTTGGTTCTTTAGTTTTTGATTTGTCTGCCATTTTATATTTTAATTTGTTTATTTAATTTAGCTCGTATGAATCTAATCTGTTTACAGATTAATTCATTTAACCTAGGTGTTGTTTTCTTTGCTTTCTTGGTTTAACTTTAAGTTTAGTTCTTCTCCAATGTCTTTTAACATGAGTTACTGCAGATGGATGTGATTTTTTACCTTTTCCTAGTTTTCTAAGGACCACCCAAACTGGTGCCCATCTAGTTCTTTTGTTATGTTTCGCAAGTTTTATTTTCTTTTGATAACAATTTCTTCCGATTGGCATTTTATGAAGCTTGTCCTCCACAAGCGAATAATTGAAAATTAATTGTAATTTTCATTTTACTTTACACTCTCCATTAATTCTTTTCCTTGCTTAGTGAGTGCTCTTCCAGCCCTTTTTCCAGTTTCATGAGATTTTTCAAGAAGTCCTGCTTTTTCAGCTTGTTGAAGAATAGTTCTAATTATCTTTCCGCTTCCTTTCATAAATTTTTCAGGTTGCATTCCTCTATTTTTAAGACTTCCATATCTAGTTTTAAGCCTATTTACTCCAACAACTCTATGAGTATAAATCTGTCTTAGAATACTTGCAGCCCTTTTATGCCAGAATTCAGTATCTTGGGGAGGTCTAACCTTTGCAATTCCAGTTTTAACAAAATAGCTCCATTCAGGTCGGACGAACTCAGGCATTTCTTTAAGTAGGTTTGCTAGTTTAGCATTATATTCAATAGGTTTAAGTCCATATACTGGCGAAGTTTTTGTTTCCATGTTAGTTTATATTATAATTGATATCAATCAACATTTATTGATTTTTCAACATCTCAATGTTGAACTTATTTTTCAGGTCATGCTTTACAGCATTAGATAGGTAAATTATTTTACCTTCAAACCTAAACGTTAGTAATAAAGTGAGTTTATAAAGATTACTAATTCAAATCTTTTAAGATTTGATTAACAATTTGAATTGCAGTAAGTCTAGAAGAATCAAAGATTTTTGCATTTTTATATTTAAAATTATTATAATTTTCATGATTCTTCTTTATTTTCTTGAGTGTAGGTTTTGTTTTTATTCCTTCAGGAGAATCTCTGCCCTTTACTCTTTCTATTCTTAATTTAAGCGGGGCTTCTATTTGATAAATAAATATTTCTGAATGTTGATAATTAACTTGTTTAAGAAAATCCTTGAGATATTCCTCTTTTGTAAATGCTTTCTCTACAATCACATTTTTGCCTCTTTTCAGATATTCCTTAGTCATAACTGCTCCAATTTCAGAAGCTAGCTGCAAATGTTCTAAGTCATCTACCTTAACTCCTGAAATAATATGTTTAATTCTATCTAGAGACAAAAGTGCACTATACTTTATTTTTTTATGAATTAATTTAGAAACTGTGGATTTTCCTGCACCCATCGGACCATCGATTATGACTAAAAATGGGTGCTTTTGCATTTTTATTCTTTTTCCTTTCTCCACTTCTTTAAAAATATGCTAAATCCCATTACTTTATATGTAAATTTCTTTCCAAGAAAAAGAGCAATTTCTTCTGCATATTTTTTTACATCAGCTTTACTTTCACGAGCACTTTTGAGAACACTTATTTTCAGGTTTTTGACTTCTCGATTTTCAAATCTCTTTTTTATTTCTTCCAGTAACTCCTTTGTAAGTCCATTTTTCCCAAGCTGCATTTCCATTTGCGATGTCATAATAAAAAGAATAAAAACCGCTTTTTATATGTTTACCTTACGCTTAATTTATCGCTGGGAATAGCTTGTAATATTTCTTCTTTTGAAATAGGAAAAGCATACTTATTTCTTACAATTTTGGAGATTTTTTCAGCAGCTTCTAGTTTTGAAAGACTGCCTTGACGAATCTCTGCAAGCTTTTCTTGGTTTGTTGTTTTTGGAACTGCTTTTAATTTTCCGTTTTGTATAACTAGAACTAGTTCAGGTCTTACTTTTAATGTCTTTTTTGTTCCATTTAGCCCAAATGTTCCTGTTTTCATGCCTTTTAATTTGTAGATTTGTTCTCCAGCAAAAACATCAATCTCAATTAATCTTTTTCCAAGTTTCCATTGTTGTGAAAAACAAGCACAGAATACTGCTGTTTCTTCTAAATCTTTTTTAGTTGGACGGTCTGACTGAATAATCATAAAAGGGCTTCCAGGAGCAGTAGTATGCATTACAATATAATTAGGTTTTGAAAAATTTTCAAGTGCAATTTCATTTTGTTCATCTGATTTTCCACCAACAACTAAAACATTGTTTGATGTAAAGAACCATCTAAAGTCCTCATATTTTCTGTCTAAGTTAGATAGTTTTTGCATATGTTCAATTTTTTTATATTTAGTTTGCAAATCTTAAGATGTCTAAAAACCCTTGATTTTTTGCATTAGAGATTAAAAGAAAGAGTCTTTTTAAGGGTTTCGAGGGGAAGTTATAATGATTTTTTTAAATTTCTAGTTAAAAAATTTGGCTAATTTTACTTTTGATTATATCTTTTGGTCCATATTAAATGAACAATTGATATCCCAAGTATCGCGCCCAGTATCAAACCAAAATATAAACCAAATATTCCGCAGGATTCATATCCTTGACCATAAAATCCCTTGCAGCAAAAACAATCACACGAACCTATCTGAATAAGGCTCTTAAAATCCGTTGGACTACTCATATAAGAAATATTACACCGGTTTCCACCATATCCTGCAAAATATCCAAAACTAATAAGTCCTAGTGTAACTGCGCAAATAATTCCTCCAAGAATTTGATATTTAGTTTTTTTCTGCATAAGGTTACTTAAAAATTATCCAATTATATAAAAACTTGTGTCTAACTTATTCAGGATTTTATTTTGCCCATTTATCAAGAGCATCTCTTAGTTCAATATGATTTTTAGAATATTGTTTTAATGAAATTCCGCGAAGGCTTGCATCTAGTGCTTGTCTTACTGCAATTGCACCTCTAAATGTTCCATTTGGATGAGCATGTATTCCTCCTCCAAATTGCAGGACTAAATCTTTTCCAAGATGTTTTATTAAAAAAGGAACATGTCCTGGATGAAGTCCGCCCGAACTTACTCCAAGAGTTGGTTTTATCTTCCCCCAATCCTGGCTAAGCCTATGGTGAGTTTCTTTTACTGTATTTTTTTCAATTTCTTCATTTATTTCTTCTACTTCTTCTAGTTTGCCTTCGAGTTTTCCAACAACAGTTCCAATATGTAGTGTATCAACTCCAATCAATCTGGATATGTCTGCAAGTACCATCATAGAGAGTCCATGTTTTGGATTTCTTGTAAATGCAGCATGCATTGCGCGATGAGCATGAATGGCCATTTTAAAGTTACCTTCTCTAAGTGTTTGAAGTGCTCCAAAACCCTCAGTTACAGCATCTATCATAACAAACTTGCCTCCAAGTTGTTCTACAAGTTCTGCTCGCCTCATCATTTCTTTTGTTTCAGCAGTAACATTAACAAGATATGCTTTTTTCTCCCCTGTTTGGTCTTCAGCCTTGTCAGCCATTTCAAGGGTTTTTGCAAGTCTTCCTTCAAATTTATTAAATTTTTGTGAGCTTAAATTTTCATCATCTTTGACAAGATCGCATCCTCCAAGCCATGCTTCATAAGCAACCTTTGCATGGTCTTTTGTTTTTAGTCCTAATTTGGGTTTAACAATTGTTCCAACAAGGGGCCTGTCTTTAATTTTCATCATTTTTCTTATGCCTGCTATTCCGTACTTAGGTCCTAAAAAAGAATTGAGCAATTCGTTTGGAATTTGAATGTCTTCAAGCCTTAGGTTTTTAACAATTTTCATTCCAAAAATATTTCCAGCAATAGAAGATAGGATATTTGGTGCATTTCCTCCTTCAAACAATTCTCCAGGATAAGCAATTTTCACCCAGTTACCTTTAATTGAGAAAACTTTTGCTGAAAGGTCTTTCATATATTCTTTTTCAGTTGATACCTCGTCCCAGGTTCCAGTAGAAGACTCAAGGGCAACATTTGCAGCAGCCTCTTTAACAGAAACCCTGTTAGGTTCAACTCTAAATAAACAAACCAAATCACTTTCTTTTGGTTTATATTTTAATTTTAAAAAATCTTCAGGTTTCATTTTATAATTAAGTTTATATTTTCAAAATCTAGTAAACTAAAACTTTTCTATTGTTTCTTTTTCTTAACAGCTTTTTTAGTAACCTTTTTCTTAGTTTTGCATCCGCATCCACATGTCATTTTTATTCACCTCTTTCTATTGTTTTCTTTATACATTCTCCAGACTGCCCAGAGAGCAGATAAACTTGCAATAAAAAACATCGAATATAAAACATTTGTAGAAACGCTAAGGCTAGCTAATTTTGCATAGTCATAAAAAACATAAATTGCAAATGTTAAAAATATTCCATAACCATAATTTTTATTTTTCTTAAAAACAAGAATTAGGCCCATGATTGCAATTATTGTCTCAATTACTATAGATACATATTGTAAATTTTCAAGCACCATTTTTCCTCCTTTTTATTTATACTATTTTATTAAGAAAAAATCCTTTTTATAGTTTACTGCTTTTTTAAACAAGCAGGTAGGTCTTTGCATTGCTTATGGTATTTTATACATTCGCAACAAATACCCCGTCTTTCACAGTTTTCTTCCAGGCAAGGACAATCCTGTTCATTCTCATATTTATTTACACAATCTCGTTTCATATTATTTTATAATTTCTCTACAATTTTTACTTCCACAATTGCATTTCATATTTAATTCAGAACTATCTTTTGAATAATCTGAAGTTATTTCTTCACCAATTTTTATGTTTTTAATAGCTATATCTCCTTCATTAGAAGGGTTTGTATTTGGATCACAAGAATGATTAACATAAATTGCAGGACTTGTATGTTTCATATAATCTCCATTAATTAAGAATGTTGACTCTTTTTCTTTCTGACTTAATTTTTGAAAGTTTTCTTTGCTAATTTTAATTGGACTATACTTTACAACAACTTCTCCTATTTTAAATTCCTTATTTGCAAAAACTCCTTTACCCTCTATCTTAGAATTTTTTATAATAACCTCAGCCATTTTATAACCTACTTACTTTCATTCCATCCTTGCTATCATCAACTTTCCATCCTAACTTATTGAGCTTATCTCTGAGTTCGTCTGATTTCTTAAAATCCTTGTCTTTTCTTGCTTTTTCTCTTTCAAGAACCAGTTTTTTAACCTCTTCTGGAAGTTCAACTTTTTCTTTGATTAATAAATTAAGTCCAAAAACTTTATCCATTTGTTCTATGGTCTTTATTTTTCCGACTGCATTTTCATCTCTGACAAGTTTCCATAAAACTTGTAATGCCGAGGGCATATCCAGGTCATCCTCAATTGCTTTTTCAAATTCCTTTAAGTATTTTTCATTTGGTTTACTATCCTCTTTTATTTCATCAATTATCCTTTTGAGTCTTTGCAAGGAATTTTTTGCATTATCTAGATTTTCAAGACTAAAATTTAATTGAGTTCTATAATGGGCAGTTAGGCAAAAATATCTATAATCTAGTGGAGAATATCCTTTTTCTTCGAGTTCAGAAACGGTATAAAGTCCCCCTTTGCTCTTGCTAACTTTTTCTCCTTTGAATGTTAAAAATGCACCATGTAACCAGTATCTTACCCATGGTTTTTTTCCAAATGCACATTCACTCTGTGCAATCTCATTTGTATGATGTATTGGAATATGGTCTTCTCCCCCTGTATGAATATCAAACTGTTCTCCCAAATATTTTGAACTCATTGCAGAACATTCAATATGCCAGCCAGGAAAACCAATTCCCCAAGGACTTTTCCATTCTTGTTGTCGAACTCCAGGTTCTTCTGAAAATTTCCAAAGTGCAAAATCAGTCTTGTTTCTTTTTTCTCGGGCTTCAATTCTTTTTCCAGCTTCAAGCCCCTCAATATTTAATAAAGCCAGTTTGCCATAGTCCTTAAATTTAGAAGTATCAAAATAAATTCCATCCTTTGTTTTATAAGTATATCCTTTTTCTTCAAGTTTTTTTATAAGTTCTATTTGTTCTTTAATATGTTCTGTTGCTTTGCACCAGATGTTTGGCGTGATTATATTTAATTTATCAAAATCTTCCTTGAAAACTTTTAAGTAATGGTCTGCAATTTCCTCAGCCTTTCTTCCTTCTTTAGCTGCAGCTTTTTCCATTTTATCTTCTCCGGAATCAGCATCAGAAGTCAAATGTCCAACATCAGTTATATTCATAACGTGTTTAACTTGATACTTATCATAAATAAGAACTCTTTTTAAAATATCTGAAAAAATATAAGATCTTAAATTTCCAATTGTAGCATACCAATAAACAGTCGGACCACAAGTATACATTCCAACTTCGCCCTTATTTATTGGCTTAAAAATATCCTTTTTTCGGGTAAGTGTATTATAAAGTTTTAATGCCATAATTAATCAAACAAATATGCCTATAAAAATATTATCTATTTTAGCCTTTACTTTACCTGAACATAGAAAGGTTCTGTTGCATAAGGAGTTCCATCTTCATTTGAAACTACTAACTGGTATCTCACTATACATTTAGAAACATCATTAACCCCTTGTTCTGGAACATTAAACATTATAATATCTGAATATTTTTGTCCGCTTGCAATATCTGCACTACCTGTAGCTCCGCCAGCAATCCATTTTGCTGCTTTATCTTCAGTAGTTCCACATTTTGCTTTTACACCATCATCTTGCACAACAACTTTCCATTTAAACTTTTGACTTATGCCTTTATTTTGAATACCAAAGCTAATTCCAAATTGTTCTCCTTGTTTCATTGCAGCAAGTCCGTTTGGAAGATTAATAACTGCTCTTGTATCTTCTTCAAACAATTTTGAGATTTCCCCTTTTACTTTATCATTCATTGTTTGAACATTACCAGTAGCTCCAGTAAAAATTGTTCTGATTAGTACAAGTCCTAAAATAAGCATACTCATAGCAAGAACTAAAATAACAATAGTACTCATTGAAAGTTCAATAGCTGCTTTTTTATTTCTTTTCACCATGTTAAATTTTTTTAAATTTGACAGACAGAAAATATTTTGGATTTTCTTCCATCTTTTTTATAATTGTTTTAATGAGTTCGCCCTTATAAATGTTTTCTTATCCTAGTTTAAATAAACTTTTTAAAAAAAACTGGAGTAACCAGACATTTCCGAGTATAACATTGATAATAATCATTACTAGAACTATAACTCCAAGTATTTTTAATAAATCAAATATTCTATCTACCCATGTTTTTTTTCTTTTATTTTTAGGTTTTGCAAAAACATTTCCAAGAACATCATTAATATCTTCAGATATTTCTATCTTCATTTTTTCTTTATTTTCTTTTCTCTTTTTCTCTTCAATATCATCCATTGTTTTAAATGTCATGTTAAATTTTTCCTAAATTTGATACTTACTTTAAGAATTTACCTGATTTAAACTTTATGGGCGTTACCTAATGCTTTGATAATTAACATTAGCTAATGGTTTAGAAAGAACTATCTGCCATAATTGAATATTTCCAACCCTAAATGCTCCTGCACAGCATAATAGATAATATTCCCACATCCTTTTGAATCTATTATCATATTTTCCATGATCATTTTTATTTATAGTGTTCCAATTTTCCTTAAAATTTTTATTCCATTCAATTAAGGTTTTATCATAATCTCCCCCAAAACTATGAACATCTAAAACCACAAATGATTCTTCAACAGCTTTTGTTATTTGTGATAGGGAGGGTAATTCTCCTCCAGAGAAAATATACTTCATAATAAAAGGGTCTGCTGAGAATTCAGAAGTATTTTTTCCAATTGTATGAAGTAAAAATAAGCCATCTTCCTTTAGTAATTTATTTGTAATCGTAAAAAAATTTATATAATTTTTAAATCCTACATGTTCAAACATTCCAATAGAAACAATTCTATCAAATTTCTCACTAATTTCTCTATAATCTTGAACTCTTATTTCAACATCAAGTCCCCTGCAAAATTTTTTTGCAAATATTGCCTGTGCTTCAGAAATTGTAACTCCTATTACTTTTACTTTATATTTTTCAGCAGCATATTTTGCAAATCCTCCAAATCCGCAGCCAATATCCAGAACTTTCATTCCAGGTTTTAAATTTATTTTTTTGCAAATTAGGTCAAGTTTTGCTTCTTGAGCTTCATCAAGAGTTTTGGCATTTTTGAAGTATCCGCAACTATATTGCATTCTTCGGTCAAGCATTTTCTCAAAAAGATAATTTCCAGTATCATAATGTTTTTTTCCAACAATTTTTGACCTAGAAATATTTTGCAGATTAAATACTTTTGATTTTATTCTGTAAGCTAACAGCTTTATCTTGGTTTTGAAGTTAAGGCCTTCAAGTGCTTTTTCATCAATTCTTTCTTTTAGAATCTTATAAAAGAATACATCAAGTCTTTGACAGTCCCAGTCTCCATCCATATATGATTCTGCAAGCCCTAGCGAACCCTCTGTTAAAATTCTCTCATATACTCTAGGATTATGTATTTTAATATCTTCAGGACTATTTCCATTAATTTTAATTCCTGCAAATCCTAATATTTTCTGAGCTGTTTTTTCAAGATTTTTTGCCATTCTTTAAAAAACTCTTTAATTTTTTTTCAGAACTCTTCTTCTATTTACTTTTTTAATAAACTAAGGTTTAAGAATATTTCGATTATATTAAAATGGGGAAGGCGTGAATCGAACACGCTACACCTACGTCTTCAGCGTAGTGCTCTCCCAATGAGCTACTCCCCCGCTTTATAAAAAATTAAGATAAAATGCTTATTTAAACATTAGTATTTTATATCTTTTTAAGACAAGATACCTCCTTTGAATAATTTATTCTAGAATGTAAATTTTAAGGTGAATTTACTTCATTCCAAAGTTGCAAATAAATAGTACTTAATTTTGACTTGGTCAAAATTAAATTATAGAAAAGTGTGAGTGGGCAGTAGGCCACCTTCTGTTAATCTTCTCTGGATTTCTCCTAAGAATAGATTATGTCAACATCAGACTATGCGGACGTAGTTTAACTTATCCTTGCATCGATTAAGGTGTTCGTTTCATCATGTCCATATCGTCTTTGTTTCTCCCACGGATTCATTACTCAGATATGGCTGTGTCGTTTCTGTAACAGAGCTTTGCTTCGCAGCAATCAAGCTTTCACTTGATAATCTTATTTTGATGGGCAGACCTTCCTCAGAACTAGCTTTCATATTTTCAAAGCTCGTCAATTTAATGACCAGTCCCGTAAGTTGACTTGCCTCACTCACAAAAAATCAAGATAATAGGAGGATTTAAACTTTTCTGTTTTATCTAAAAAGAGGTAGACGAGGAAGGCTAGACTCCTCGAAGTTATAAATATCAAATCTGAAAAGATAAGACATTAATAGATACGCCTGTTCATCCACCTCTTAGAATAGAACAATAATATTTTTTCTTTATAAGACTTGCTGTGAACTTGTTATTTTTGTTGGAAAATAATAGCGATGTTCACATATTGGACATTTTTTATCGAAAATACATTCAGAATCATATTCAGTATTATTGCAATTTCTGCAGCAATACATAAATTTAGGATTTGCTTTGTCTAGTTCAACTTTATCAGTTAGTTTTTTCATTATAAATCAAAGTCTATTCAACTATTTAATTTTTATTAGACTTACCAGTAGTCAATAAATTTTTCTAAAGAAAAATTGATTTTATATCAAAAGATACAGATAGAGAATAAATAATCTTAGTATACGATTCTGTAAATAATAAATGAAGCTTTTAGTAGTTGCATGCTGAAATCCTCGATGTCTCAGATCTTACACATCAACTCTATCAACGTCGTCTTTTTCGACGGCCTCTGTTGTTTCGTTTTGCGGATGGCTTCGTGCTTAGATGCTTTCAGCACTTATCCACATGGAGCGTAGCTGCACAGCCTACTCTTAATAACTGTTAAACCAGTGGCTCCGAACCCTGGTTCCTCTCGTACTACAGGATCCTTCCACTCAAACAACGACACACCTAATAGATATCATACAATCTGTCTCACGACGATCTTAACCCAGCTAACGATTCCTTTTAATATGTGAACTCCAGCACCCTTGGCTGCTTGTGCACAGCCAGGATAGGAAGAGCCGACAGCGGTGTAGCAAGCTTCCCCGTCAATATGAACTATCGGGGGAAACAACCCAGTTATCCTTGGGGTACCTTTTCTACCACAATTGGCATCCATTAAAAACGCTCAATGGTTCGCTAGGCCCATCTTTCAATTCTGCTTTCAGTGTTGTTTTGAAAACAGTTAG
Source organism: Candidatus Pacearchaeota archaeon (assembly GCA_041656875.1). Taxonomy (GTDB): domain Archaea; phylum Nanobdellota; class Nanobdellia; order Pacearchaeales; family GW2011-AR1; genus ARS1285. Next base: position 16,313 of record JBBACR010000003.1, on the reverse strand, counting down.
ACAAGCTTTTGCCCTTACGCTCTACTCCAGATTTCCGACCTGGATGAGCTTGTCTTTAGGTCCCTCCGATATCTTTTCAGAGGGGTCCCGCCCCAGGCAAACTGCCCGCCTGCTGATGTCCTCGAAAGAGTAAGTGAATCTACAAAAGGTAAGTAGTATTACATATTTTGAGCCGCTTCGCCGAAACTACGCGTATTCTCCTACTTATTCTATGTACTAATCATAAATTCACAACAACAAGTTGCAGTAAAGGTCCACAAGGTCTTAGCTTCCCGTTAGGTGTCTCCGGTCTGTTCACCGGACAATAATTTCAGAAGATTCTAGTTAGGGACAGTGACAATTTCGTTAAACCATTCATGCAAGTCGTCATTCAGGCGACAAGGTATTACGCTACCTTAAGAGCCTCAGGAATTAGGCCCGCCGTTTGATGGGTCTTAGCCGCGTTGAAACACAGTTTTAAGCACCACCACTGGGCAGGTTTCACCGATTATACAAGTCTTTTCAGATTAGCAATCGGCTACGTTTTTGATAAACAGTCGAACCATCCTTGTTACTGAGATCTACAAATGCATTTCCATTTCTAAAAACACAAATATAGACACCCCTTCTACCGAAGCTAAAGGGCCAATGTTGCCGAATTCCCTTAACTAGATTAATCTTTCATATCTTAGCCTTCTCAGCTAGGGCATCAGTGTCAAATCTAGGTACAGATATCTAGACGCTATACACAACCTTTTCATTGACTCCTGGAATCAGCAATTTTCACTTTACAAATTCTACTGGATCTAAGGATTACCCTCCCCAGTTTTATTTGCAAAACCTTTCTTTCGAAATTATGCTTATCCTAAAGTGAATCGTGCACTTAAACGAATCTAAATAGTTCAGGAATATTAACCTGACATCCATCGTCATACGCAGTTAAGGTACAACTAAGGTTCTGACTAACCCTTGGTTAATTGTTATTGCCAAGGAAACCTTGCCCTTACGATATTTCGCGATTCTCAGCGAAATCTGTTCTTACTCCTCCCAAGATTCTCATTCCTTCCAGCTCCACTCTTTCTCTCGAAAAAGATTCTGCGCCGAAAAGACGCCTGTTTACCACAATATTCTAAATAGAATATGTCTAAAGTATCGGTATTATGTTTTAGTCCTGTCCATTTTCAAGGCCTCAAACCTCAATAGGTGAGCTGTTACGCTTTCTTTAAATGATGACGGCTTCTATGTCTACATCCCTAGTGTCTCAGGTTTAAGACTCTTTTTGATACACTTAACATAAATTTTGGGACCTTAACTTTAGTCTCCCTTGTTCGGGTCTTGTGACGCCACCTTACGCATCGCCACTGTTTCCCATTACATTCATCTTACAGTTTCCGAGTTGGAAAGTTGTCCGTAGGAAAAACCCTCTGCAACACCTATCCGTACTTTACACCGTAAGAAAGTTAATTAATGAGACTATACGAAGGCATATTTCAACAGGAACCAGCCATTGCCAGATTCGATAGGCTTTTCACCCCTAATCACAAGTCATCATAGTGCATGCATACAACAATTGTTCAGACCTCCATTTTCCTTTCGGAAAACTTCATCTTGCTCATGATTAGATCATCTGGCTTCAGGTCTCACATAAGTGACTAACGCATTTTCATACTCGCTTTCGCTTCGGCTTCCAAATGTTAACCTTGCCACTTAATTGAACTCCTTGGGTCGTTTTTCAAGACGTACGTTACAACTCTCCGTAGAGAGCAGTAACCAACTGTAACTGTTAGATTTCAAGTCTTTTAACTCTCTTTTATGAGTTCTTTTCAGCTTTCCCTCGCGGTACTAGTACACTATCGGACTTAAGCTAATATTTAGGGTTAGCAGTTAATTCTGCTGTATTCATGCATCCAATTCGGGATACACTACTCTGTCGAGTATTTCCATATCAAAACAATCTACGAGGCTTTCACTCTCTAAGGCGCTTCTTTCCAGAAGACTTTGATCTATTGACTTAGGATACAACTCACCACATCTCTGCCGCAGTTTCCCACGGAGATTCGGTTTGCCCTGTGCCCTTTTCGCTCGCTGCTATTAAGGGTATTACTAATTTGTTTTCTTTTCCTGCCGGTACTAAAATGTTTTAATTCCCAGCGTACATCATCTTCTCAGATTTATTGTGTTACCTCACATTAGGAAATCTCCAGATCAAATCTTGCATGCAGATCCCTGGAGCTTATCGCAGCTTGCCACGTCCTTCTTCACAGCTTAAACCAAGCTATCCTTCTAACAGTAATAAGGAGTACGAGAATTATAAATAATTCTCGACTATATTTATATCGTAATTTCTCTTACTTTCTAAGTAAGACTAAGATTATTCTAATTTGATAATAAATTATCATTTTAGAAAGAAAATAATTAAATTATCTTCTTATTCTCTATCTGTATCATTGAGTATAAACTCTCCACTCCACCCGATAACAAAGTTATCGAACTTCATTTGTGAAAAAATCCTTGCGGATTTTTGCAGACAGAAATTTTTTAATTTCTGTATGTGTTTGATGTTTTAGTTCATCTCTGAACTTCATTGATTAAATGAATATGATCTGTGATTATTGAATATGGACCTGCCGAGAATCGAACTCGGATTTCGTCGTTGCAAACGATGTGTTCTACCATTGGACTACAGGCCCGTTTTGTTTTTTGGCTGTAGTCCAAGTTTGCCTTCAAAAATTTTATTTTTGAATGGGACAGAAAATCTTTTGATTTTCTGTAGACTACAGGCCCTCTTTAGATCCCGCACGCCGCCGGTATTTTGGCGTCGTTGGTCCTTTTTTTGTAAATCCTCTCGAAGTTTTTCGAGATTCATATTAATAAAAGTTAATGATACCGGAAAAATTTTATTTTCTCCGGCCCCAAAAAATCATAAGATTTTTTTAGGAAAAACTGGCAGTAGAAAGTAATTTGTTGAATATGTATTTTAAAAATTTTTATATAGGAGGTGATCCCTCTGCAGGTTCCCCTACAGATACCTTGTGACGACTTAACCTACCTTGCTGTACTAAGGTTCGTTCCCGAAGGACCTCGCCAAAGCATAACTCGGTTGGTTTGACGGGCAGTGTGTGCAAGAGGCCGTGACATATTCACCGTTCGTTGATAACAAACGATTACTACGGATTCCAGCGTCATGAGGTTGGGTTACAAACCTCAATCTGAACTAAGCCATACGTTAGGAGATTAGCTTCTCTTTTCAGAGTTGCATCTCACTGAATATGACATTGCCGCGCGCGTGTTGCCCAGGGCATTCGGGCTGTACTCACCTAACATCGCCCCCACCCTCCTCCTTGTTACCAAGGCAGTCTCTTTAATGTGCTCTTATCGTAGAAATTAAAGACAGGGGTCTCGCCTGTTACTTGATTTAACAAGTCACCTCACGGCACAGGCTTATGTCGGCCATGCAACTCCTCTCAGCGTGTCAGGTAAGCCCTTCAGACTGACCTTCATTCTGCTGTCGGTCCTGGTGAGATTCACGGTGTAGAGTCTAATTGAACCGCACGCGTCACCCGTTGTAGTGCCTCCCCGCCAATTCCTTTAAGTTTCGGCCTTGCGACTATACTTCCCAGGTAGCTTACTCTTCGACTTCTCTACAGCACTAATACCTCTCGAGGAGGTACTAATGTTTAGTAAGCAGCGTTTACTGCTAGGACTACAGGGGTATCTAATCCCTTTTGCGCCCCTAGCCTTCATCCCTCACTGTCAGAACCGTACTCGCAAAGTGCCTTCGCCATTGTTAGTCCGTTCAAGATTAACATATTTTACCACTACCTCAAACGTACTCTTTGCGTCTTCCGGTCTCTAGTAAAGCAGTATTTCTTGCACGCCCCAAATTTGAGATTTGGGATTTCACAAGAAACTTACAAAACAAGCTACGGATGTTTTAGACCCAATAATTGTGGATGCGACTTGGACCGCCGGGATTACCGCGGCGGCTGGCACCGGTCTTGCCCAGTCCTTATTCATCTGCCTTTTTACAGCAGATAAAAGTTTTCGTAAAGAAAACACTCTGGTTAATTTTATCACTCTTTCGAGCATTGTAAAAGTTCCTCGACTGCTGCACCCCGTAGAGCTAGGAATAGTGTCTCAGATTCCTTCTCAGGGCTTCTCCGCTAAGAGCCCTTACTGATCATCGCCTTGTTAGTCTTTTACACCAACAACTAGCTAATCAGCCGCAGCCCCATCCTTAGGCTCGAGTTTCAAAAATATCTCATTCCAGAAAACATTTTCTATCAAGAGTTATCCTCAGTTTCCCGAGGTTATGCTTGACCTAAGGGCAGGTTAGCTACGTGTTACTGAGCAGTTCGCCATCTCGCGATAAACTTGCATGTCTAATTATTAACCAGATAGCCGCATCCGCCAGCAGGATAAACTGGATTTAATTTGATTATAACTTAAATAAAAATAATCTTTTATATTCCTCCAAAATTCTGCTTTAGAATACAATACAACTAGTTGACTATCTACTACATCCTACCTAAAAGTTGCTTAAGGTAATCATCCCAGTTAATATCATTAACATTTTATAAAAAATTGATTATTAGTAGATTTATAAAGCTTTCCATTATTTTCTATCGATGTTTATCGTCAAAAGACTTCTAAATTTGCCAAATTTTTTTCTAAATTTTTTAAATTTGTCGATAGATTTATCGGTTTTGAGATTAAATAATAATTTTACCGACGGAAGAATTCTTTTTTGAATTAATTAAAAATAATTTAGATGAATTTACTCTAAAAATTTTAGAATTAATTTGTTTAATTAATCTTAAAAAATAATTTTAGATTAAACTATGATTTTATTTTCATTTGTAATAATCTTTAGATTATGTTTGTAGATAATGTTTTGTTACTTTGACTTTTAATTGTTGGTTTGCATAGAGATTTGCAATGCAAATCTTTATAAATCAATTTTATCAATAGAATTCTATGGTAGAAAAGAAAAAATCAAAATTAAACGCTAGAGTTGAAGAAGATTCTTCTAAAACCCAAAGAAGTTTAGCAAATGAATTAAACGAAAGAATTTCTAAAGGCGACAAAGACAAAAAAGATCTTTCAGATAAAGAAATAGAAGAACTTTCAAAAAAAATAACTGAAAAAGATATTATCGAAGAAAAGAAAAATGTTGATGGAAAAAAAGAAACATTAATCCCCCTTGAAGATTATATTAAATGTGCAGTTCATCTTGGAACAAAAGTAATTACTCCTCACATGAGAAAGTATGTTTATAAAAGAAGAGCAGATGGACTTGCTGTAATAAACACCGCAGTTATTGATGACAAGCTTAGGGAATCAATTGCTTTTTTAATCAATTATAAACCTGAAGAAATTTATCTTGTCTGTAAAAGAGAAGCAGGATGGCCTGCAGCAAAAAAATTCCAAGAGATAACTGGAATAAAAGCTTTCACAAAGAAATATCCCTCAGGGGTTACAACTAATCTTAAACTTGAAAACTTTTTTGAAGCAGAACTAACAATAATCTGTGATCCTTGGATTGACAAGAATGCATTGAATGATACTTTTAGACTTAAAAAACCAGTTATCTCTCTTTGTGATACAAACAATTTCACAAATCAGGTTTCAAAAATAATTCCTTGTAATAATAAAGCAAAAAAATCAATTGGCTGTATATTATATATTCTTGCAAGAGAATACTGCAAAGCAAAAAAGATGAAGTTTGATGCAGTATTAACAGACTTTACTGGCGAATTAGAATAATTCATGATTTTATTTTTTAAGTAACATTTAATAATTCTTATTATTAGTCTAATTTATGGAATTTATCATAGGAAGTAAAAATGAATTTTTGGAGTTTCTTAAATCTATAAATAAAGATGATAATGTAGCAATACTTACTCATACCGACCTTGATGGGATAGCTTCAGGGGTATTTCTCGAAAAAATATTAGAGTCAAGGAAAATTCCAGTTAAACTCATAAGATTTATCGAGTATGAAAATGATGTTTTGAAAAGATTATCCGACTTGTTCAAAGAAAATAATATTTCTAAACTGTTTATTTCTGATGTAAGCATAGATGATTTAGCATTAGATGATTTTGAAAATCTTAAAAAACAAATGGATATTTTTTTAATTGATCACCATCCAATAAACCCTCTTTTAAAAAACAAGAAAAATATAATTAAAACAAAATCTGAAGATTGTGCAGCATTTACAATTTATAATCTTGGAAAAGACTTTCTAAATCAAGATTGGAAAGAACTTGTCTGTGCAACCATGATTGCAGAGTTTTCATATAACGATGAAGATAATCTCAAATTTATCCAGAACATTTATCCAAAAGTAAATAAAAATAATATACTTGAGTCAGAACCTGGAAAAATTTATGCTATAATTTCTTCAGCTTTAATTTATTACCCAGATAATTTAAAGAAAGTTTATGATTTGGTTTTAAAAAATGAGATAAAAGATTTAGAAAAATGCTACAATCAGGTTCAGTTGGAAATTAAAAAAGAATTAGCTAATTTTTGGGAAAAAGCAGAATATTTTCCAAATAAAAAATTATATTTTTATTATTTTAATAATAAGCTTCATATAAAATCAATTGTTGCTACAAATGTCTCAATACAAAAACCTCATGAAGCATTTGTTATTATAGCTGAAGACGATAAAGAGCCAGATATGCTCCTTGTAAGTGCAAGAAGTCAGGACCATTCACAGAATATGGGGCTATTATTAAAGGAAGCAATTCATGACCTCAAAAATGCAAATGCTGGCGGCCATATTCCTGCTGCAGGAGCAAGATTTGAAAAAAAAGACCTGGATAAATTTAAAGAAAATTTATTGAAATAATCTTTATCTCCGAATCATTCTTTCTATCTTCATCAGTCTCTTGAGTTTTGCCTTTCTTACTTTTCCATATATGCCTGTTTTAATAAAATCACACCCAAATCCTACAGCTAAATCTGAAATAGTATCATCCATTGTTTCTCCACTTCTGTGCGAGATTATTGTTTTAATATTATTTTTTTTAGCCATTTCAACAACTTCTTTGACTTTTATCAAACTTCCAATTTGATTTGGCTTAACGATTATAGCATTAATTGATTTGAGTCTTATTGCTTTTGCAAGTCTTTCTGGATTGGTTGTGGTTAAATCATCTCCAACAATCATACAATCTGAATTTCTTGTTTCAAATGTAAGTTCACTAAAAGCACTAAAATCATTTTCATTTAAAGGGTCTTCAGCATAGAGTAGCCCATATTTTTTAATCAGTTTAACCATATATTTTATTTCACTGTTTTTATCTAGTTCCTTATGAAAATTTTTGTAAATATAAAACCCATCCTTATAAAAACTAGAACTTGCAATATCCAGCCCGATATCTACTTTCTGCTTTTCTTTCTTAAGTAATTCCTGAACATTTTTCATAATATCAAGCACTTCTTCATTGCTTAAGTCTGTTTCATAAGCTCCTTCATCATTTTTTGTTTTTAGCCAATATCCAAGTAATTTACCTGCAAGTTCATAGGCTTTGTTGTTTATTTCAAAACTTTCTTTGAATGTTTTTCCATTTGCAATAAATAAAAACTCCTGAAAATCAGGTCTTTTTCCATTTCTTCCCTTGCTGTGAAGTCCTCCACCAATTGTATTTCCAACAGGACGCGGCATTTTTAATTTCCCTCCTGTATTTTCTGATAGCAGCTGAAATAATTCTTTTCCATTATCTTTTGCAATTGCTTTCAAAAAAGAAGCCTCAAGAACAAAAAGAGAATTTCCACCTATTCTGTTATAGGTTAATTTTTCAATGTAGTTTAAGAAATTAAATGCTTGATCTGAATCAATAATTTTTCTGTTTTTTTCAAGTTTATCATTTACGCTTTTAATGTCAATATTCTCGATAAAATCAATATCCTGTTCAAGACTTTTAAAGTAACTTTTAACCTCATATTCTCCTGTTGATTTTCCAGCAGGAGCAGAACTACTAAAACTGCCCTGGTCAGTTTTAACTACAACTTGTATTGTTTTTTGTTTTCTAGAATCAAAAACTATTTTTGCACCTATTTTTTTTATTTGCATCTTATAATCACAGATAAAACATTATTTTAGGATATAAAAATCTTTTCTAATTTTTTTGTTTTATCAGAGTCCTCCCCTTTAGATAAATTAATTTTTTAAATCAAATTCACTTTGTTAAAAAAATAGAAAATTATCTCGCGAAGCTTTTTTTATATTTCTTCACTCTCATCGCCACTGTCTTCAGAACTAATTTCATCTTCAGGATTTGCAAGTTCCATTATTTCGCCTTCTTCTTCAACATCTTTTTCTTCCTTAACTTCGCCTTCTTCAACATCCTTGTCTTCAACTTTTTCTTCTTTCATTTCTTTTTTAGCTTGCTTTTCAAGCTTTTCTCTTATTTCTTCTTCAGTAAGTTTCTTTATAATTTTACCAGATTTTTTAGGCAACGGTCTTTTAACTGTTATTGGTAAAACTTCTGATTCTAATTCTTTTTCAGCAATTCTTAAAGTATTAAAGTTAAGGTCTTCCTCTTCTTCTTTTGTCATTTTAAGTAAAACTGGAGCATCCATAGCAAGTTGTAGGCTTCTAGCACCTAGAATTCTCGCGACTTCATATTTTGTGAATTTTCCTTCAAATTTTTCTAACATATTTTTTTATTTCCTTGAGGTTTAATAGTATATAATCCAAAATATAGGTTTATAAATTATCCGGTTTTTATTTCATTAACTCTTTAACTTTTTTCTCGAGTTTAGGGAAAAGTTCATCATAAACTTTTTCACTTTGTTCAATTATTTTTTCCATTTCTTCAATTGTTAATGGAGTTATTCCACCTTTTTGCATCGAATTAATCATTTTATCTTTTTTTGCAGATGAAATTGCAAGAGTTATTCTTGCTTCACTTGCATCTTCTTCATCTCTGTTTGGATCAAGAACAAGGCTGTCTCCCACTTTATGGAAAGTCAATGCCAAAGGTACATTTTCAGTTAAGGGTAATTCTTTATTTGAGGGTTGTTCATATTTCACTTTTCCTTCTTTTTCATCATACCCTGGAAATCTAGCCATTTTAAGTGCAGCAACAGCTCCAATTGAACTTGCATCCATAACATTTCCATCATCATTTATACAATAAATATCAATCATTATCGACCATACTTTTTCTCCTTCTTTTATGCATAATTTTTTCCAATCAATAAATCCACTTTCTCTTATCCCTCTATCAACTACTCTTGCTATTTCAATTGAATCCATCTGAGGAGGTCCTGATTCATATCTTTCTCCACAAACCGGTGAGAATTCCATAGAAGTAACCATTGTTCCTTCATCTTCGTGGTCAGTATAAGGTTCTTTAGTCTCCATTTTAACTCCAACAATAACTTCTGTTTTTCCAAGTTTAACTCTTGCACTTCCTTCTGCATTTATTGAAATTCCAGTTTGTATCTCTACATCTCTAAATTCAAAAGGTTTTCGAGAATCAAATCTCTTTGAGTCTTTCAAAAGACTGATTATTCTTTTTTTGTTAATATTTGGTAGTTCCATTTTATTTGTTTTCGTTTATTTTTTCTCCTTTTAATGCTCTTAATTGATATTCATACACCTTGTCACATGCAACTTTAGCAGCTTCCATAGCTTCTTTAAATCTATGGGTCTGTATTTTTCCATCAAGTTGTAAATGAGTTATTTGTTTTGTTCTAGATGTCATTGTAAATGGAATATCTGTCGGTCCCTCTCCTTCATGATAATCTTCTTCTTCTTTGGTTATATCTGCAACAATTTTATCATCAATTTTTCCAATTGAAACACTTGATACCATTTCTTTCATAACCACTCCTGCATGAGCAAGAGCCATGGCAGCAGCATTTATTCCAGCGCATCTTGTTGATGCATTTGCTTGTAAAATCATTATCTCAACGTCAATAACAGTTCCAGGGAATCTTGTGAGGTCTACAACAGCAGCAAGTGCATTTCCTGCAACCATTCCAATTTCTTTACTCCTTCTATTTGGTCCGGGTTTTGCTCTTTCAGTAACTGAGAATGGTAACATGTTGTAATTACATCTTATTATTCCTCTTTCAGGATCTTGCATATGAGCTGGATGAAGTGGTTTTGGACCATAAACTGCAGCAATTGCAACTGTTTTTCCAAAAGCAAATAATGCACTTCCATCTGCATTAGGAATTATTCCAACTTCTGCTTGAATAGGTCTAAGTTCATCGAATTTTCTCTTGTCTAATCTTTTAGTGTAACTCATTTTATTTTTTTCCTCCAAGGAAATTTTCTACTTTTTCAGTAAGTCCTGATGTAGAAGATTCTTCTGCGATTAATTTAATTGTTGATTCTGCTTTTTCTTCTCCTTCAATATCCCCTTTTAGCCATATATAACCATTTTGGCCAACAGTTATTTCTGTTTTTGTTGCATCTTTTATTAAGTTAATCATACTTCCTTCTTTTCCAATGACTCTTGGAACTTTATGTGGATTTATTCTTATAAGTCTTCCACCCTCGAGTTTTCCAAGTCCTCTTGACTTTAGTGTTAAATCAGCTCCGCCCTTTTTAACATTCCATATTTTTGCAGAAAGAACATCTCCAATAGTTGCAAATTCTGCAATATCATTTCTGTTAATAAATCTTGGACATTCAGCAAGTGGTAAAAAAGACGTATAAGGCCCACCTATATTAATTAGCCACCCATTAAATGTAACATCTTCAACCCTTCCAATAACAGTATTTCCTCTTCTAGGCTCAAAAACACCTGAAATAGGGATTATTTTAACAACTCTGCCTGAAACTTCAGCAAGTCCATATCTGCTTGCAATAACATCTTTTCCTTCTTTTCTTGTAAAATCTCCAGGAAGATAATCTTCACCACTTACAATTGTTTCTCCAGGTATTACTAGTTTTCTTTCTTTTTTTGATTCTGTTTCAGTATCTTCTTCAATTTTTTCTTCTGTAATTTCAGTTGTCATTCTTAATCTTTAATCTCACTTGTCAATGCTGAACCATGAGTTATTTTATTTAATCTATCATAAAAATCCATTGTTATTCCAACCGGAATATTCAAGATAATTTCAAGGCTTCCGTCGGAAAGCCAGTCTTCTTTTTCTTTATATTCTTGAACAAGTCCATAAGTCTGCCCTGTAAATTGAGCAGGAATCTTGATTTTTATTTTCTTTGTTTCTATTTTAATTGGAATTGCCTTTTTTAATGTTTCTATTATGTTTTTTATCTGTTTATCTACACTAACATTTTCAATCTTAACTCCTGCTTGTTTGATTGCACTAGCTATCATTTCAGGTGTAAAAGGTCTGTTAGTTCTTGCATCGACAGCATTTTTTGATAAAAAATCAATAACTTGTTTTTTTCTGTTTTCAAGTGCTTCATCTCTAAATTCTTGAGTTACTTCCAAGTCGCCCTTTTTTACAATTCTTTCAACAATATCAGCTAGTTCAGTTGTTCCAAATGATAATTCAAGTTCAGCTTTTCCAGCTTTCATTCCTTTTTTTAAATCAGTATAAATAAAATTATCTCTTATGACCTCAGTTATAGAAACCTCAATTCCTTTTTTGAGTTTCATAGCAGAATCTAAATCTACCATAGTCTCAAAACCTAATTTTCCAACTCTAAGTCTTGCTACTATATCTACCATCTTAATCTATTTTTATTTCCTGAAATTTACTAGTAAATAAAGGTTTAAAAAAATTATCCATATTTTTTTATTTCCTCAGTTTTTAATCTTTTTAATCTTCCTTCGTCAGTCTTGACATAGGAAACATTAAATCTAGATAATTCAAATTTGGTTCCAAGAACTTCTCTAAATATCTCAAAACATAATTTTATTCCGTCTTCAATTTTAATTTCTTTTTTATATTTTTTTCTAAGTATTTCTTTTATTTTATCATCATTTTCACCAATAGCAACTGCAGTATATTCAAAATAATTTCCAGTAATATCACTTGAGTATAATTTACTTTGAGTTCCCTGTATTCCTGCAATCATAAGTGATACTCCAAATGGTCTTACTCCTGGATGTTGTGTATATTGTTGTTTTATATCGGCTATTTCTCTTATTACTGATTCAACATCAATAGGAGAATCATAAGTAACTCTATGTTGTTGAGCAGTTAGTCTGCTTTGATTAATTAGTATTCTGGCATCACTGATAAATCCAGATGCACTTGCAATTATATGTTCATCAACTTCATAGATTTTATCAGCAGATTCAGGAACAATTAAAATATCTTTTATGCCTTTATCAGCTACGATTAATACTCCATCACTGCAATTAATTCCAATGCTAGCAGTTCCAAGTCTTACTGTTTTTTCTGCATATTCTACTTGAAGAATATGTCCATCAGGTGAAAACATAGTGGCGCTTCTATCATATCCCATTACTTGATGTTGCATGTCTGGTATGTCCATTTTTATACTCCTAATAATAGTATTTGTCTTAAGCCAAAGAAATAATAAAAGAATTTCTTCTTTGGATTTAAAACCACACTTATTTTATTCAAAATTTATAAGAACTAGGTATTTTTAAAGTTTTCTACCTCTTTATCTCTCATTCAGTTTAGGAATAATTTATATAGTTCTTAGCTCTTATTATCTTAAGTAATGTTAAACCTGAGAGTGATTAAAGGAAATGCCTACAGAAATACCTCTTTTGCAAAGATGTTTTTATCATTTAAGAGCTGAAAGAAGAATATCTCTTCAGGGACCTGATTCTCCAACACCTGAAGAACAAAAAGGATTAAGAGATTGCTTATATTCTTGTAATGGGATTGATAAATGTTCTGGCCCTAATTCTCACAATGGCCATAGTGACCCTTCTAATCCTCCTCCAGAAGGCGCACTTCTTAATTTTTGCAATGGATATATTAGTATAGGGGATGTTCAATCAGGAAAATGTGTTTGGAGAATAAAAGCTCAGGGAATTAATAATAGAAGAGAACCCCTCAATGGATATTCTAAATGCTTGGATTGTGAAGAATGTCTTCCATTAGGTCATAGAGATTGTTATGAAGATGTTAGAGATTTTATTCATATTGAAGAAATATTTCGTATTAAAAATTTGAGATTCTAGTCCTTTATTTAAGATTCTTAATAGTTCCACTGACCCGAACAATTTCCAAATCTTTTTCACTCATTAAAAAACTAGTTCTTATTTTATCAACAGAACCCCTATTAACTGCAAGAATAATTCCCGAGCTCGCGCCCCTCAGAAATTGAGGGCTTGATTCAGCAAATCCCAAAACTCCTATAAATTCAAGTATAGTTTCTTCTATCTTTTTCTTATCTGCATCTTTGCCTTTAATTAAAAGATATCTTTTCTTTTCCCTATGGGATGGCTTTAGGTTTTTCATTATTATATTCACACTTATCAGGATTTAAATGTTTATTAAATCTATTTTATCTATCGCTTACAACATTACATTTACCTTTAGTGCATTCACAATGTCCTGCATTACAGTCTAGTGGCCCTGAGCATTCTTCGGTACAAAATATTCCCTTGCAAGAAGGAGTCTTGTTCACAGGAACACATGAATTTGGATGACAACAACTGACAGGAACACATTCGTCATTCGATTCACATTCTCGAAAATTAATGGTCTGAGAATCTTCTCTTGCTATAAAATAAATTAAAACAAACAACAAAATAATTAGGGCTATAATTACGATTAGTAATTTCCAGTTAGAATGAATTTTAATTTTAATCTTATCCTCTTTTCTTACCATAATCAATAACATGAAAGCAGCCTATAAAAATATTATCAAAATTAAGTTTAATTAAAACAGAGATTTTTAAAACTTCAAAATGAAAATTTTGAATGGATTAAGAATACGAAGGATTTTTAAACCAGCTTGTATATAATTCATTAATCTTTATCTAAAATTAAGAATATTTCTATATTATACTGCAATATATATTTTACATTATAATAATTTTTAAATATCATTTCTAATTACCAAGAACACTAAATCCAAATGAGGTGTTCTAAGGGAATATGATATTTTCTTAGATATTTGGAGGGAACTGCAAACTATGAATAAATGAATTCAACTAAGATATTAACTACTAAAAGTTTAGTGGTTAAAAATAACTTTATCTTAGAGAGTTCTAGCTCAATGAAGCAAGTTCCAATTTATTCTGTTCTAATTAATTCTGGATGCAAAAATCAATTTCTGAGGAGGAGTCTATAATGGCGAAAGCTCCTAAACATTTATGGTCCAGGTCTGTAACTGGGAAGGTAGGAGACGATCCTTGCTTAGTTATTCCGACTTATAGAATAACTGAAGCTGCAGGAACTGTTCAAAGATATGCTCAAAATTTCGAAAGATATGGCCAGGATATTCCCATAATTGTTTTTGACGATGCGAAAGGAAGTCCTTCTAGAAAAAAAGGTCTGGATGCTCTTGCTTCTGTAAATTATGATGGACCTCTTTTTTATGTAGGTGAATCTGAAAAATCTAATTTTTTAACAGAACTTCAAAGAAGAACTAATCTGGATATGGGCCTTCTAAAAGGAATGTTTAAACCAAGTTACGGAGGAAACAGAAATTTTACTCAAGTTTATACTCTTGGAAGCAGGTTCATGACTGTTGATGATGATATGTATCCATTTGGACTTAGGGAAGGTGAAAAGGGTTTTAATGGGACTTCTGAAGGCGTTCAAGTAGGCAAAGGAAGATATTTGCCAAAAGATGCTACTGACATGTTTAGACAAGACACTCATTATAATTTAGCATCTGCATTTTTTGATGTTATTGGAAAAAGGGTTGAAGAAGTTCCATTTCTAAAAGGAGAAATGATTGTAGACAGCATGACTGATGTTTTAACTAATAATACTAAAGGAAATTTAACAAGAAATACATTAACTTTAGTCAATGGAGAAGTTTCACCAAATGCAATAGTTAAAGTAGCTCAATCTTTCAGAACAGGTTCATCAGATGTTGATGCTGCAGATTATGTAAGAGAATTTTTCAGAAATCCAGTTTTAGTTTCGGTAAATGATTTATCTAAAGTTTATGTTATTTCAGATTATACTCCTTGTGTAACCTCACAAAATTGGAGAGGAGACTGCGGAGTATCTGCTTATGATAATCGTAAAGGTCTTCCGCCATTTATTCCAACTAGGCTTAGGTTTGAAGATTATCTATTTAGAATCTGGTCAACAAAACATAGAGGTGTTGCTTCAGCCCATGTAGATGCAATGCAAACTCATAAAAGAAGTCCTTACAATCGTCCACCCCTTGCAAGCGATTATCTAAATGAAGAATTGTCAGCAGTTTTAAAAGGAGAATTAAGAAGATTAACTCGTTCTGTAGATGATATTTCTGTTAAATTTGAAGATGACTTAAGGGTGGAATCTGGACTCGTAGAATCTATGTTAAAACGAGCAAGAAGACTACATAAAACTGCTCAAGAAAAAGCATTAGAATTCCCAGATAGAAGATCTTATTTCCTTCAATTTGGAAATGCTTTACATCATGAATATCAAAGATTTAGTGAACCAGAATTTACTAAATATGTTGAATCAACATTAAGAGAAGAGTTTGGCCTACTAAAAGAAACACTTGCTGCTTGGCCTAAGATAATTGAAGAAGCTAGAAAAATCCAGATATTTCAAAGGAGGTATGCAAAAAGAATTAAGACTGTTAACCAGAATATTTAATTCTTGTAAAATAAACATGAAAGCATTACAAATATCAACTCCATTTTTACCTGTAACTCCTGATTTAAAATATGGAGGTTCTGAAAGAGTTCTTTATTTACTTGATTCTGAATTGACTAACCTAGGTTATTCAGCAGGAGTTGTTGCTCCCGAAGGTTCAAACCCTGCAAGTAAATTATACCCCACTATTCCTAGAGCAATTGGAGTAGATGATGTCCTAGACAAAGCTAAAAACAGTGCATTTACAGGATTTGCACTTAGAGCAGACCATGCAGCAAGAGCAATAAAATATGCTAATGAACTAGAAGGAATTGATTTGGTTCATTTGCATGATGATAATATTTTACCATTTGATTTTTTAATAAACAAACCTTCTTTAGTTACTCTTCATTCAGATATAGATTCTTTTTGGGATTTGTCAATAACTCCTTTTGTAGGAAAAAGAAAAAGCAAATTTGTTTCAATAAGCCAAAGTCAAAAAAAGATATATGAATCTAAAGGACATAAAGTAGATTATGTTGTTTATAATGGGGTTGATGAAAATGTTTTTTCTATAAGTGATAAAAAACATCCTTACTTATTAAGTTTAGGTGGGATAAATCCTGTCAAGGGTCAAAAAGATGCGATTGAAGTTGGAAAAA
>JBBACR010000002.1:94401-96168 GCA_041656875.1 Candidatus Pacearchaeota archaeon | reverse complement strand
TAATAAGATAGACAAAACCGGAAAATATTTAAAGTATATTCTAAGATATATATTTATGAAAATAGTATTATCCAATACTATCATTTTGACTGCACTAATTATTCTAGGGGCAACTTTCTATTTTGGTCTAAACAATGTTTCTGCTGAAGAGACGAACTTAAGTTCAAATGATACTATGGTTGTTGAAGTAGATTTAGTTGGATTTACATCATTTGTAGGCATACAGGTACCTAATCAAGTTAGTCTTGGAAATCTAAGCAAGAGTTCTATGAAAACCAAAGAGATAAAAGTAGACATTAACAATACTGGAAATGTTGATGTAATAATAACTCCTATCCTTAAAGAAAATTCTAATGAAATATTTAATTATTTGTATTTCAGATTTCAAAAAACAGTTGGTAATATTACTATCCAACCAGAAAAAATAGGAAATTGGAGTATTGGTATTGAAAAACCCACTGGAGATGATGAATATAAAAAAGGCTCGTTTTATATGCAACTAGACTTAAATAAGTATGATAATAAAATAAGAGAAGATATGCTGAATCAAAAAGCAGAAATAATTTTCTATGCTATGCCAAATCTCACTTGATTATAGATATTCTTGAATAAGAATTCTTAAAAAGGAATTATGCTTTTATCTAATATAAAAAGAGGTAAAATGAAGAAGATATTAATTTTTATTTTTGTAAGTTTTTTTATTATAAGTTCTACTTCTGCAACTTTGTTATTACTTCATCCACCCAAAATAGAATTTAGTGGAAACACAAATGAAAGGATATGTCAAACAGTCACAGTTTTTAGTGATTATAGAGGAAATTTGAGTGCAAGAATCAGATGGACAGATAAAGCAGATTCAAAGGATTTAAATGATTATAATCTTGATTCAACTAACCTTTCAATAATAAATGGTTTTGCTGAAAAAATTGTTTCAAATAATGATCAAAAAGAAGTAGATGTATGTTTAACTTTTGAAAAATCAGGAGAATATTATGGAGCATTACTCTATAATGCTGAGACTGGTTCTGCAGGAGTGGGCATATGGGCATATGCAAACATTAAGGGAGATAGCCATAATGTGGATATTAGCGAGATAACTGGGAATGTTGTTATTAATTTAAAGGGTTTTATAACCAACATAACTAAAGCTCAAAATCCAAAAGTACTCCTTGTGAGTTCAACTACATTTCTTTTGTTTATTCTCCTTATGCTTTTGTTAGTTGTTGATAAAAAAATTAAAAGAGAAGAAGAAGCTGAAAGTGAGATAAACCTTAAAGAAGAAATCAAAGATAAACCCAAGGTTTCTAAAAGTAAAAAAGAACTATCTAAATAATTTGCCAAATACTCTTTTAAAAAATCCTGGCCTTGAAACTTCTGGAATTGCAGTATAAGTTATTTGGGGCTTTTCTCTAAGTATTGGAACTTTTGAAGCTAACTGCAGATTTGCAAGATCAATTGCTTTTTCAATAGAAATTCTAGAATATCCCTGATTCATCAAAGAAAATTTTAAAGACTCCATAGTATAACCTTTGCTGAGGTTCTTCTTTATGTGGTCTGCTATTTGTTGTATGTGGTCCTGAGGCTTATACATACTTAAATAACAGTTCAAAACTTTAAAAAATCTACTATACTACAGTATAGATTTTTTGTATCATAAAATTGTTCTGAGGCAATTTTCTGCTTTAAAAAATCTGGATAATGCAGTATGAATTTTAGATGATAAAATTGTTCTGAGGCAATTTTCTGCTTTAAAAAATCTGGATAATG
>JBBACR010000002.1:0-94301 GCA_041656875.1 Candidatus Pacearchaeota archaeon | reverse complement strand
ATAAAATTGTTCTGAGGCAATTTTCTGCTTTAAAAAATCTGGATAATGCAGTATGAATTTTAGATGATAAAATTGTTCTGAGGCAATTTTCTGCTTTAAAAAATCTGGATAATGTGGCATGGATTTTTAGATAGTTAGAATATATAACTTAGAAATATTTTTATAGTTAAAAATGGACATTAATAAATGGTGAAAAGAGATGCTTAGTGTTTTACAGGGTTTTATTTCAGAAATTCCAGCAGACTTAATTGTTTTTTTTGAGATAGGAATTATGATATTAATTGCTACGACAATTGGATTTTTAATGAGAGTATTTAAGCAACCTTTGATTCCTGCATATATTATCACAGGAATACTCATTGGACCTTTAGCATTGGGCTTAATTAAAGACCCTAATCTTATTTTTTCATTGTCTCAAATTGGAATTGCTTTTCTGATATTTACTGCAGGACTTGAGATACAGTTTAAAAAATTAAAAGAAGTTGGAAGTGTTTCTTTAATTGCTGGAGCACTTGAAGTCATACTATTATTTTTAATAAGTTTCTTTATTTTTGGCTGGTTTGGAGTTTCTGGAAAGGCTCTGATTTACATTGGACTTATTGTTGCATTTAGTAGCACGATGATTATTGTTAAACTTCTCTCGGATCGAGATGAACTCGACACTCTTTATGGAAGAATTTTGATAGGAATACTTGTTATTCAAGATATTGCTGCAATTATTGCATTGTCTATACTTTTAAGTGATTTAACCCTTAATAGTTTAGTAATAATCCTAATAAAGGCATTAGTCTTTGTTGTTTTGGCGCTTATCCTCTCAAAAATAGTAAATCCTATGTTTAGGGTAGCTGCAAAAAATACTGAATTTTTATTACTGGTTTCTATTTCATTTTTATTTTTACTTACAATAGGGGCCAGTGTTGCGGGGTTATCTTTAGTAATAGGTGCTTTTTTTGCAGGAGTTATTCTTGCGAATTCGGATTACAAACTTGAGATAGAAGGAAAGATAGGTCCACTTAGAGAATTCTTTGCATTAATATTTTTTGTTGCACTTGGAATGCAACTTGAACTTATCCCAAAAGAATTCTTTTCAATATTTTTAATCTGCCTAGCATTAATCTTAATTGTAAAACCGGTCGTTACAATGGTTCTTGTAAGAATACTCGGTTATGAAAAAAGAACTGCATTTTTAACAGGAAATGCACTCGCTCAAACTAGTGAATTCTCACTTATCATTTTAACAATTGGACTTAATGCAAAAGATATCAATCATGGGCTATTTAGTACACTTGTTTTAATAACTGTCCTCACAATGTATCTTACCAACTATCTGATTAACTATGGGAATGGAATCTTTCGAATGTTCGGTTGGATACTTAATCCATTTAAATCAATAGTTATTAAAAAATATAATTCAACTAAGGATTATTACAAGCCTAAAATAATAATTTTTGGCTGCCATAGAATGGGGAGCCTATTATTAAAAGAATTTAAAAGAGAAAATAAGCAAGTACTTGTTGTTGATTATAACCCTAAGATAATTAAATCTCTAAAAGAAAAAAAGACCCAGTGTGTTTATGGCGACTTTATGAATGAAGAAATTTTTAATAGAATTAACCTCGAAGAAACTGAAATTATTGTGAGTACAGTTACAGATGTTGATGATAATCTGCTACTTTTAAAGAAAATAAAAAAAGTCAATCCTAAAACTCTAGTATTTATTGTAGCTAAAAGAATAAGCGAAGCAAAAAGACTCTATAAATCTGGAGCAGACTATGTTATCCTCCCAATGGTAATTGGAGGACAAAAAGGATATGAACTCATAAAAAAAATAAGCAACAATAAATCTTTAATAACTGATGTAAGATCAGAACATATTAAATATCTTGATTCAATACATAATTTGTTATATTAAAAAATTAGTTTACTTAAGAGCAATCTTTGGTTAAAATTTTATACTCAAATACTTTTTCTTTGTTTCTCTCATAAAGACTTTTTGCTTGTTTTAATTTTTCTTCAGATAATGTATAAATTGTAAATATCGATTGGTTCTTTTCTACAATTTCTCCTTTCTTTTTATGAAGATAAATACCTGCAGCAGTATCTTCAGGACATCCTGCAAATCTAGCAATCTTGTTTATCATCTTATTATCATAATGACTTATCTTTATTCGGTCTTGAGATTTTACATCAAAAGAAAATTTGGGTTTTTGAGAAACAGTTAAACTACCTTCTTGAGCTTCAATTATTTGTTTAAATTTTTTAAGTGCTTTTCCAGAATCTAAAATCTCTTTTGCCATATCAAAACCCTTGTTTGGCTTTGCTTTTTTTGTTAATTCTAAAAGTCTGCCAGCTAGAACCAATGATTTTTCTTCGAGATCTTTTGGAGCATCTGCATCTTTACTCAACACTTTAATAACATCTTTAATTTCAAGAACAGGGCCTATACCATTTCCAATAGGCTCTGAACCCTCAGTTAAAACAACTTCAATTTTCAATCCAAATAGTTTTCCAAGAATCAAGAATTTTTCTCTTAACTTAACAGCTTGTTTTTTATTTACTTTTGAAGACCTACCTTGCGGAATATCAATTAAAACATACTTACTTCCAACAGAAATTTTTTTAGAAAGAATACTTGCAAGTAATTGTGCTGTTGAATCAATATTAACAAGTCTTTCTACTTTTATTATCTTATCGTCAACAGGAGCAAGTCCAAGGGTGCCACCCCAAACAAGACAAGCATTTGTCTTTTTTATTATTTTTTTAATATCATTTATTGAAAAATCAACTCTTGCAATGGTTTCTATTGAATCTGCAGTGCCTGCAGCACTAGTTATTGCTCTTGATGAAGTCTTGGGCATGATAAGCCCTGCAGCAGCACCTATTGAAACTACAATGGGGGTTGTCCTGTTTCCGGCTATTCCGCCAATACAATGTTTATCAGCAACCTCTCCCCCAAGGTTAAGCCTAGTTCCACTTTCAACCATGGCTTGAATTAGATATTTTGTTTCTTCTATATTCATATCCCTGCTATAAACTGCAGAAATAAAAAATGCAACTTCAACTTCAGTTAAAGAATTATCTGCGATATCATTAATTATCTCACGAATTTCTTCTTTTTTTAGTCTTGAACCCATTAATTTATTTTTTATAAAAGAAAGACTTCTTGGACGCTCAGTTATTTCAACATTAACAGGCTCTTTATCATTAAGTTTTAAGATTTCTAAAATTTCTTCTGAAACTGCAATCTCACCAGGAGTTATTATTTTTGTAACGGTGTCTACTATGGATATTATTTTTTCATGCCTTTTATTGGTTATAGCCACCCTATTACCTACATGAAGACTCATTTTCTTTGCAGTTTCTTCATGGATCATACAAACAGGTCTACCTGTTAAAAATCTTAATTTTTTTATTATTAGCTTCATATAAAAATATTTCCTCTTTTTATTCTGGTTTTTTAAAGATTAAATCCTCACTAACTGTGCTTTTTCTGAAAAGTTCAATTACAAGTAAAACATAAGCAAGAATCAAAGGACCAATTATTAAACCTAGGAATCCAAATGCAAATAATCCTCCAAACATACCTATCATTACAATTCCAGTGTTCAACTGAGTTTTTCTTGAAACAATCATAGATCTTATTACATTATCTATCCAGCTAATAACCACCAGGCCATAGATTAAAAGACCAAGTCCAGCACTAGTATTTCCTGTTCCGAATAAATAAATATCAACGGGAACCCAAACTAACCAAGGACCCACTACCGGGATAATTGCGGCAATTACAGTTATTACTGTAAGTAGTATAGCATTTGGAACTCCAAACACAAAATAACCAAGTCCAGCCATTAAACCCTGAACCACCCCTACAACCATATGGCCAATTAAAACCGAACTAGTAATATCCCTGAATTGTTTAAAGAATTTGTCTTCGGTTTCTTTTTTAAACAAAGAAAGAGATTTTACATATTCTATTGCCTTTTTACCGTCTTTTAATGCAAAGAAAAAAGTAAAGATTATTACAGTTAATTGTATTAAAATTGATGGAAGATCTGACAAAGCAGTTGTAAAGTTATTAATATATTCTGCAATTAGACCTGAAATATAAGTATTGAGTGAACTAGCTACGCTGTCTGAGACGGTAGAAGATGAAATAAACGCAGGGAGGATATTTCTAAACAACTCAGCTAAATCTGCTTTTTGAAGGAACAAGAAAAAATTAATTGATTCTCGAAATATTACTCCAAAAGTCAGGGCAAAGATTCCCACAATGATTAGTAGAAGGCCTATACAGATAAAAAGAGAAGATAAAAACTCATTTTTTATTTTTTTTGTTAAAAATCTATGAAGCGGATAAAAAATATATGCAAATAAAATACCATAAATTATAGAATAAACAATTGGATAGATTATTACTGCAGCGAGTATAAAAAGGCCTGCAATAAGAACATAATTAGTTATTTCCTTAAAATTATTTTTCTCTGGCATAATCTTATATAGAGATAATCTTTATAAATTTTGTCTAAACTCAGGGGTAAAATTAAGAGTAAGATTTATAAAGAAAAACTCCGGAACTATTTAGAAGGAAATTATTACATGGACTCTTTTATAAAAAAAATATTTGATGGAAAGACTGATGAGTTTGTTCATTTGCAATTTCAAAAATTTTCTCGTGGTGAATTTAATGACCGAGCTTTAATTAAGATTAAAGAATCTGGTGGAAAATTTACAATAGCTACAACTGCTGAATATGCAAGAGAACTTGCAAGGGCAATGGGTGAAAAACTTGGAAACAATAAGGCACATGTAACCGGAGCTTTAATTTCTGCATTAGATCTTCAAGGATTTAAGTATGAAGAAAGAAAAATGGCCATGGGGGTTAGAAAGTATATGATTAATCGAGAAATGACTGGAACTGAAATTGTTGAGTTATGCGATAATGTTATAAAAGCATTCATTGGACTTTCGTTTAAAGTTGGAGATGATGAACTCAAAATAAAAGATAAATCCCCTAAATCTGCAAAAGGAGCTTCAGGAGCAAAAAAAGAAGATGCAGACTTAAAAATTGATTTTTGCAAACTTAAAACAACTGACAAAAATATTGTTGAAGGACTTGTTTTTGAAAAAGAGGCTATAGGCGCAAAAAAACTTCAAGTCAGGCATAATTTCATAATAAAAGATATTGTTATCCCTCCAGAACTAAAAGATGAGAAAGATTTTGCAGTTATAAGAGAAAAATCACTTAGAAAAGGCAAGATAATAAGAGAACTGGATATTAATGGGACTAAGATACAAAAAGAGATAGAATTTGCAGCGTAAAAGTCCTTAAAAACCTAGATTTTAGGAATTCTAAATTTTCTTAAAAAGACTTGGAAACCTTTATAAACCCATTCTAGCTTTAAATTTATATTACAACGATTTAGGATAATGAAAATACGTATCTTAAGTTTTTGACAGCATTTCCTTTTCAGGAAAAGGCTCAGAAACAATCTAGAATTAGATTTCTTCTTGAGTTTTAATGTGCTTAAAAAAATAATATCATAAAATGACAAATCCAAAACCAAGACATGGAAGCTTGCAATTCTATCCTAGAAGCAGGTCTACTAGAATGTTACCAAGAGTTAGTTGGGATGCTATTGCTAAAAAAGAAGGAATTTTAGGTTTTATTGGATATAAAGTGGGAATGAAATCTGCTTATGTTAAAGATAACACTCCTCATTCACTTACAAAAGGAAAGAGGATAACTATGCCCGTTACAATTATTGAATGTCCTACTATGAAAATACTTTCTGTTAGATTTTACAAAGATGGCAAGGTTATGGGTGAAGTATTAAACCATAATTTAGACAAAGAATTAATAAAAAGAATAAAGCTTCCAAAAAAAACTGATAAAAAAATAGAAGATATGGAGAAAAAAGATTTTGATGATGTTACAATTGTTGTTTATTCTCAAGTCAAAAAAACAGGAATTAAAAAATCTCCAGATATAAAAGAGATTGGACTTGGTGGAACAAAAGAAAGTAAGCTTACATTAATAAAAAATTACTTACCTAAAGAAATTACAATCAAAGATGTCCTAAAGGAAGGAATTATAGATTTGAGAGGGGTTACAAAAGGAAAAGGATTCCAAGGAACAATTAAAAGATTTGGACTTAATTTTAAATCGCACAAATCTGAAAAAGGCCAAAGAACTCTTGGAAGTGGAGGACCATGGCACCCATCAAGAGTTGATTTCCATCAACCAAGACCTGGGCAAATGGGATTCTTTACAAGAGTCATATACAACGCTAAAATTGTTTTTGCTGGAGATATAAAAGAAAAAGATATTAACCCGCAGGAAGGATTCAAGAACTTTGGAAAGATAAAAACTGATTATTTGATTGTTAGAGGAAGTGTTCAAGGTCCTGAAAAAAGAAAATTATTAATTACTGCACCACTAAGACCAACTACAGTTCATACTAAAAAAAGTTACGAATTTATTGAATTAAGATAATGGTAAAAGTACAAATACTAGATATAGAAGGAAAGAAAGTTAGAGAGATAACAACAAAATTATTCGAAGAACCAATAAGAGAAGATTTAATATTCAAAGTAATTGAAACTGAAAAAATAAGACAACCTTATGCTCCTAAGCAATATGCTGGAATGAATAGATCTGCTTCTGGAAAGATAATGCATACAAGACATGATTGGAAGTCTGACAGAGGAAAAGGAATTCCAAGAGTTCCAAGAAAAGTAATGTCTAGAAGAGGAACTCAATTTAATTGGGAAGCTGCAATAATTCCTTCTGCAAAAGGTGGAAGAAGAGCTCATCCCCCAAGAATTGAAGCAAGAGTAAGAAAAATAAATAAAAAAGAAGAGAAAAAGGTATTATTATCTGCATTAACTTATACTAGTTCTGTTAAAGAAATAAAAAAGAAATATCAAACCCTTAGCAATAAGAAAATTGATATTAACCTCCCATTAATAATTGAAGATAAAATATTAAAATTAAAAACCAAAGCATTCATTTTATCAATTAAAAAAATTCTAGGCGAATTATCCACTGTTGCAATTCAAAAGAGAAAAATAAGAGCTGGAATAGGAAAACTTAGGGGAAGAAAATATAAAAGAAATGCAGGGGCATTACTTATAATTGGAAAAGAAGAAGAAACAAAAATTCAGGGAATAGATGTTCTTAGAACAAATGAGTTGCAAATAAGCGATCTTGCAGACGGTGGAGCAAGAATAACAATGTTCACAGAAAAAGCAATTAAAGATTTGGAGTCACTTGCATGATAAGACCAATTACAACAGAAAAAGCAGTAAGACTTATAGAATTAAGCAATACTTTAACAATCGAGGCAGATAGAAGAAAAACAAAAACTGAAATAAAAAAAGAATTTGAAGAAACATTCAATGTTAAAATCGATGCTATAAACACATTAATACATGGAAATAAAAAAATAGCATATCTAACACTCAATAAAAAGAATCCTGCAATAGATGTTGCAACTAAATTAGGAATGATATAAAATGAAAATAAATAAATTCAAAAACAGTAGAAAACCTTCGGTTTTGATAAACAAGGTTTTTGAAATCCTGAAAATCTCTGGAGGAAATTTTCAGTCTGATTAAATTTCAGAGAAATTTAACATGGGAAAATCAATAACACAACAAGCAAGAGGAAAGGGCGGACCTGCCTTCACAATGAGGAAGAGGGCTTATATTTACAAAATTGGATATCCAAGACTTACTAGCGAAGGGAAAGCACAAATTGTAAAGTTGATTAACTCACTTGCACATACTGCTCCTCTTGCAAAAATAAGAATTGGAAAAGAAGATTTTTACAGCCCAGCTACTGAAGGAGTTTATGAGGGGCAAGAAATTTATATTGGAAAAAGAGAAGAAAATAAGATTGTTGATGGAGATATATTAAGATTAAAAGATATTCCTCAAGGAACAAAGGTTTTTAATATTGAAATTAGTCCAGGTACTGGTGGAAAATGCCTTAGAAGTGCAGGAAGTTCTGGAATAATAATGAACCGAGATGCTAAAGGGGTTGAAATAATAATCAGAAGAAGAAAATTAGTTATAAATGAAGATTCTAGGGCAACAGTAGGTGTTGCAGCTGGTGACGGAAGAACAATGAAACCTTTTGTTAAGGCTGGAAATAAACACCATTTAATGTTATCTAAGGGAAGAAAATGGCACAGAACCTCTCCAATTAAAACTAATGCAGTTGATCATCCGTTTGGAAGTGGAAGAGGAAAAAGAATTAAATCAAAGATTGCGCAAAGAAATGCACCACCTGGAGCAAAGGTTGGTCATATAAGACCAAAAAGAACAGGTCATATAAAATAATAATTTAAACATGGCAGAAATTGAACAAAACCTAAAGAAGAAAGAACTTACATATAGAGGTAAATCTATTGAAGAGTTAAAACAAATGGATATTCGTGAATTTGCAAATTTGCTTAAAGCAAATGAAAAAAGAGCTGCACTTAAACAATCTGATGAATTACAAAGATTTGTTTTAAATTGTAATCAAAAAATAATTCATAATAAACAGATAAAAACTCATTCAAGAAATATCGTAATCGTGCCTAAAATGGTTGGAATGAGAATACAAATTTATAATGGAAAAGAATTCGTTCCAGTTGAAATAACAATTGAAATGTTGGGTCATAGGCTTGGAGAATTTTCAGTAACTAGAAGTAAAGTTAAACATGGAGCAGCTGGAATCGGTGCAACAAGATCAAGTGCTGGAACTGCTAAATAATAAAATGGTTGAAGAGAAAAAACAAGAAACTAAAGTTGAAGAGAAAAAGGTAGTTGAAAACAAAACAAATTCAGCACCTAAAGAAACAGAAAAATCAAAGCCAGTTAAAATTGAAAAGGTAAATAAAAAAACTGAAGCAGTAGTTAATGGGAAAGATTTATCAGTTTCACTTAAACATGCAGTTGCAATTTGTAATTTCATAAAAGGAAAGGAAATTGATAAAGCAATATTTGAACTTGAAGAAGTTACAAAACTTAAAAGAGCAGTCCCAATGAGAGGAGAAATACCTCATAGAAAGGGAAATATGATGTCAGGAAGATATCCTACAAAAGCAGCAGGCATATATGTTAAACTGTTAAAAAGTTTAAAATCAAATGCTATAGCAAATGAAATGGAACTGGAAAAATATCAACTACACGCAATTC
Organism: Candidatus Pacearchaeota archaeon; assembly: GCA_041656875.1. Taxonomy (GTDB): domain Archaea; phylum Nanobdellota; class Nanobdellia; order Pacearchaeales; family GW2011-AR1; genus ARS1285. The sequence continues at coordinate 85,115 of JBBACR010000002.1, read as the reverse complement.
CAAATCTTGCACCAAGACCATTTAGGAGATTTGGACAGGGAAGATTTAAAAGAAGTCATGTTGCAATTAAACTAGTACCAATCACAATTAAAAAAAATTCAGAATCAAAGGTTCTGAAGAAAAAAATAAAAATTTAAAATGACCGACGAAAAACAAACAAAAAAACAAATTGAATGTCAAGACAAATGTTGTCCTATTCACGGAGATATAAGTCTAAGAGGAAGAAGCTTTAAAGGAACTGTTATTAGAAAGTTTCCAAAAAGAATAGTAATTGAATTTGACAGAACAATTTATATTAAAAAATATGAAAGATATGCTAAAAGAAAAACAAAACTTCATGCAAGACTTCCTGAATGTATGTTTACTGAGATTAATCTTGGAGATTATGTTGAAATAACTGAATGTAGACCGATTAGCAAAATAATACATTTCATTACAACTAAAAAAATTAATGTGGAATCTGGAGGAAAAGAAAAATGAAAGGCGTAAGTGCAAAATTCACAAATGGACTTAATCTAGGAAGCCAGGCTCTTGCAAGCGACAATAGTGGAGCAAGAATTGTAAGGATTACAGGAGTTAAGGGTGGAAAATCAAAAAAAGGAAGACAGCAATATGTCAAAATTGGAGATCATGTTAAAGTATCTGTAAGAAAAGGTGACCCTAAAATAAAAGGACAAGTATTTGATGCAGTAGTTATTAGACAAAAAAAACCTTTTAGAAGAAAAACTGGAGAAAGAGTAGCATTTATGGATAATGCAGTTTGCTTACTTAAAGATGAAAAGGGTAATCCAAAAGGAACTCAAATTAAAGGACCAATAGCAAAGGAGGTCGCTGATAGATGGCCATTCTTAGCTAAGATAACCAAATATATTGTATAAAATGAAAAAGAAATTTTCAACCAAGTGGAATTCAAGTAAACAACCTAGAAAACAAAGAAAATATCTAGCTAATGCTCCGACCCACATAAGACATAAAATGGTTTCAGCAAACTTAACAAAAGAACTTAGAAAAAAATATGGAAAAAGAAATTTCCCAATAAGAAAAGGAGACAGCGTAGTGGTTATGAGAGGGGAATTTAGAAAAAAAGTTGGAAAGGTAGAATCTATTGATTTAAAAAAATTAAGATTAATGATTAGTGGAATTTATAGAACAAAGAAAGATGGAACAAAAGTCGGAGTTTATTTCGACAGTTCAAACCTCCAAATTAAAGAACTTGAAATGGAAGATAAAAAAAGACTCGCATCAATAAATAGAAAAAATGAAAAAAAAGTAAAAGAAACTAAAAAAATAACAAAGGAGACAAAAGAAAATGCACCTAAAAAGAAATAATATACCCAAATTTTGGCCAGTTCCTAGAAAGGGAACAAAATATCTAGCATTAGCAAGTCATAATCATGAAGAATCAATACCTCTTGTTGTTGCAATGAGGGATGTATTAGGACTTGTTAAAAATAAAAAAGAACTACAGAGAGCTATAAATGAAAAACAAATAATAATCAACCAAAAAACTATTAGAAATGTTAATTATCCTATATCTATCTTTGATGTTATAAGTTTACCTTTAACAAAGAAAAACCTTAGAGCAGGGTTATCTAACAAAAAGAAAATAACTTTTGAAGAAATAACTGATAAAGAAGCAGAAACAAAAGTATTCAAGGTTCTTGACAAAAAAGTTATTTTGGGAAATAAAGTACAATTAAACTTAATCAATGGAATGAATATTATCTCAAAAGAAAAAGTAAATACTGGAGACTCAATTGTTATAAATTTAAAAGATAAAAAAATAACAAAAGTAATTCCTATGGAAAATGGAAAAGAAGTCTTTATCCTTAAAGGTAAACATGCTGGAAACAGTGGAAAAATAGAAGAAATTGTTTTAAGGGGCGGAAAATCTATTGCTAAGATAAGTTCAAAGGATGGAAAAATAAATGTTTGGGTCAAAAACCTTATTGCTATAAAATAATGGAACAAAATAAAATGCGTAATATTGAAATAGAAAAAATCGTCCTTAACTGTGGCGGAATAGAAGACAAACTAGAAAGATCCATGAAACTTCTACAAATAATAACAAAAAGAAAAGTTCAGACAATAAAATCCACAAGAAGACTTCCAGGATTTGGAATAAGCCCAGGTAAAAAAAGTGGATGTAAAGTTACTATAAGAAAAAAACAAGAAATAATCGGAATACTTAAAAGATTATTTGCGGCAGTAGACAATCGTATTTCACCAAAACAAATTGTTGAAAATCATGCCTCATTCGGAATAAGAGAGTATATTGAGATTCCTGGAATGGAATACAACAGAGATATTGGAATGCTTGGGCTAGAGACTGACATAGTATTCAAAAGAAAAGGTAAAAGAGTTAAAATGAAAAAAATAAAGAAAGGAAAATATCCAAAAAAACAAAATGTAACAAAAGAAGAAATAGTTAATTATTTAATTAAAGAATTTAACCTGGAGGTAGGAACTAATGACCGCAAGTGATTGGAGAAAATTTTTGAAACAGTTTGCTAATAAACCTGCCGTTAGAGAGAAATATATTAAACATAATAAACCCAAGGAAAAAACCTGCGGAATCGCAAAGAAAAAATGCGAAAGGTGCGGGAGATTTGGAGCAATGGTTAACAGCTACGAAATTAACCTGTGTAGACATTGCTTTAGAGAAATCGCAGAAGACTTAGGGTTTAAAAAATATTCATAGGAGAAAAAAACAACATGAGCCAAGATATAGTTTCAGATGCATTGAATCAGATAATGAATGCTAAGCGTGCAAAGAAGAAATCAGTAACAATCAAAAAGCATTCAAAGCTATTGAGAAATGTACTTGAATTAATAAAACAAGCAGGTTATCTAGATTATTCGGTTGAAGGGACTGAACTAAAAATTGAAATAAAAAAATTAAATGAAGTTCGTTCAATAAAGCCAAGATATACTGCATCTGTTGATCAGGTGAAAAGTTATGTTAGAAGATATCTTCCTGCAAGAAACTTTGGATTTCTAATAGTTTCAACAAACCAAGGATTAATAACCCATTCTGAAGCTGAAGAAAAAAATATCGGAGGATGCTTAATTGCATATGTATTCTAATGGAAAATAAAAAAGAAAGACTTTTGGAAGAAATTGAAATCCCTGGAGGGATAAATGCAGTTATTGAAAATGAAATGATAATACTTAAAAAGAATAATAATACGGTTAAAAGAAAATTAAATCCAATCCTAGAATTAAAAGTGGATGGAAATAAAATAATAATTGAGGCTAGAAAATCAACAAAGAGAGAGAGAAAAATGTTCGGTACTATGATTGCTCATATTAACAACATGATTAAAGGTTTAAACGAGAACTTCAGATACAGATTACAAGCAGCATCGGTTCATTTTCCAATGACATTAAGTCATGATAAAGCTACAAATGAGTTAGTTGTTAAGAATTTCCTTGGTGAGAAAAAAGACAGAAGAATAAAACTAATTGAAGGGGTTAATCTTAAATTAAACAAGGATATTATTGAACTTGATTCAGTCGATATTGAAGTTGCAGGTCAAACTGCTGCAAATATCGAAAATGGAACAAAGGTAAGAAAAAGAGACAGAAGAATTTTCCAGGATGGGATATTTATAATTGAAAAACCAGGAGTAAGCTACTTATGATAAAAAGAAAACCAAAATTTTTGAGAATAGGATATACACAATATTCAAAACTTGGACTTAGAAGAAAAAAGAAACAAATCTACAGAAAATCAAAAGGTATTGATAATAAGGTAAGACTTAAAATGAAAGGTCATCTTAGAAATATAAATATTGGGTATAGGGGAGAAAGAAAACTAAGAAGTCTTATAAATAAATTAAAACCAATCCTAGTCCATAATATTGAAGAAATAAAATCAATAAAAAAGAATGAAGTAGGAATTCTTGCAAAGATTGGAATGAAAAAGAAAATAGAAATTGCAAACTACATCCTAAAAAATAATATAAGAATTAATAATCTTAATGCTAAGAAATTTTTAGAAAAAACTGAAGAAAAATTAAAAGAAAGAAAAGAAGGCAATAAGAAGAAAGAAGATAAAATAAAAGAAAGAAGCAAGAGAGCTAAAGAAGCTGAAAAAAAAGCAGAAGATAAAAAAGAAGAACCTAAGGCTGAAAATAATGAAAGTAAAAAAGAAACAAAAGTTGAAACTAAAACTGTAGAGGAAAAGAAATAATGAACCTTACTAAAAAGAAAGAACTTGCTGCAAAAACCTTAAAGGTTGGAAAAAATAGAATTATCTTTAATCAAGGTTCTCTTGCTGAAATAAAAGAAGCTATAACAAAGCAAGATATTAAAACCTTGTTTGAAGAAGGAATTATAAGAATAAAACCTGTAAAAGGAAGAAGAAAAATAGTGAGAAGAACTAGAAGAAGAGGGCCTGGAAAGATAAAGAAGAAAATAAATAATAGAAAACAACTCTATGTTAAACTTGTTAGAAAACTTAGAAAATATATACGAGAATTAAAAATAAATAATGAGATAACACAAGAGTTATACAAAGAATTAAGAAAAAAGGCAAAGATGAAAATGTTTAGAAGCAAAGCACATTTAAAAGAATATTTAACAAATTTAAAAAAATTACAAGAAAAACAAGAATCAAAAGTTGAAACTATTAAAAAATCAGAAGTTAAAAAAACTAAGAAGGAGAAGAAACAATGAAAGTCAATAAAAGAAGAAGAATAGAAAACAAAACAAATTACAAAAGAAGACTTGGTTTACTTAAATCAAATTCCCTTAGACTTGTTATAAGAAAAACAAACAAATATTTAACTTTACAGATAATTGAAAGTAGAGATTCAGAGGATAAAGTTGTCTACAGTGCAACTACAAAAGATCTTTTAAAACTTGGATGGTCAAAAGAAAAAGAAGGAAGTTTAAAATCTACTACTGCATCATACTTAGCAGGACTACTACTTGGTAAAAAAGCTAAGGATGTAAAAGGAAGACTTGTTTTAGATTTGGGACTCATTCCAAATACTAAAGGTTCAAGAGTTTATGCAGCAGTTAAAGGAATAGCTGATTCTGGAATAAAAATTAACTATGATGAAAAAGTAGTTCCTTCAAAAGAAAGTATCGAAGGAAAAAATAATAATTTAACTGAAATGTTTAGTAAAGTTAAAGGAGCAATAAAATGATAGAAAGACGTGTAAGGACACCAAAAGAAATAGAAGAAATGAATAAAATAAGAGAAGAAAGATTAAAACAGCAACAGCTAAAATCACTTGAAGACTGGAAACCTAAAACAAAACTTGGAATTCTTGTAAAAGAAAAAAAGATAACTAATGTTGATGAAGCTCTAAAACATAAAATCTTAGAATCTGAAATAATCGACCTTTTACTGGATTTAAACTCAGAAGTACTTAATATTGGTCAAGCAAAAGGAAAGTTTGGTGGAGGAAAAAGAAGAGCTTGGAGACAAACTCAGAAAAAAACATCAGAAGGAAATGTTGCTACATTTTCATGTTTATGTATTGTTGGAAATCAAAACGGATATGTTGGAGCTGGATATGGAAGAGCAAAAGAAACATTACCTGCAAGAGCAAAGGCACTTAGAAAAGCAAAACTTGAACTGGTTAAAATAAAAAGAGGATGTGGAAGTTTTGATTGTGTGTGTGGAGAAGAACATACAGTTCCGTTTATTGTAGAAGGAAAATGTGGAAGCTGTCGTGTAAAACTTATGCCTGCCCCTCAAGGAACTGGTCTTGTTATTGGAGATGAATGTAAAAAAATATTAAAGCTAGCTGGAATAAAAGATGTTTATAGTGTAAGTTCAGGACAAGTAAGATCAACAATAAATCTTGCAATGGCATGCATGGATGCGCTAAACAAAACAAAGGATATGTAAAAATGGAAAAATCAAAATTTATAAAACTAAAAAAGGAAGAATATGGAATTAAAGAATACATAAAAAGAAATCTAGGTAAGGGTAAAATTAGCAGATTAGACATTGAATATACTCCTGTTGGAGAAAAAATAATAATCTCTACTGCAAAACCAGGTCTTGTAATTGGAAGAAAAGGAGAAAAAATAGAAGAACTTACGACATTTTTAAAGACAAGATTTAAACTAGAAAATCCCCATATTGAAATACAGGAAATAACAAATCCATTATTTGATTCTCAACTAGTTGCAGATGAAATAGCAATGGCTCTTGAAAGAATGGGTAATCTTAAATTTAAGGTAATTGCATATAAAAAATTACAAGAAATCATGAGGGCTGGAGCACTTGGATGTGAACTTAGACTCTCTGGAAAGCTTCCGAGTGAAAGAGCTAAATCATGGAGATTTGCTGAAGGTTATTTAAAGAAAGCAGGGGAATCTGCTAAAGAGGTGGGAAGGTCTCAGGCAGTAGGTCTTACTAAAACTGGAATTATTGGAGTAAAAGTTGCTATAATGGCTCCTGATGCAAGAATTTATGATAGAATTGATATTGATGAAAATATGAAAAATAGAATAAGGGTTAAAAAAGAACCTGAAGCAGAAAAAAATACAAAAAAATCTTCTGAAGATAAAGAAGAGAAAAAAGTAAAAACAAAAAGAGTTAAAAAAGACAATAAAGATATAAAAACTGAAGATAAGGAGAAAGAATGATAATAAGAATAAAAGATATAAAAAAAATGTCAAAGAAAGAAATAGAAGAAAAAGTCAAAGACTTAAGGATGGAATTAATTAAAAATAAAGTGGCATCTGGAAAGGGCGGAAAATTAAAAATTAAAGAAATAAAAAGAACAATTGCAAGATTACATACTATTAATAGACTAAATGAAATGTCTATTAAAAAATAAACAATGGATATATGTCCAAAATGTGGGTTGCCTTTGCAAGCTTGTGTTTGTGAAGATATAGCAAGAACAGAACAGAGAATACAGGTCCAAACTGAAAAGAAAAGGTTTGGGAAGATAATAACCATCGTATCTGGTTTTCAAGGCGTGGACTTGAAAACTATTGCAAAAAATCTTAAACAGGAACTCGCCTGCGGAGGAACAGTAAAGAATAGCACTGTTGAACTCCAAGGAGATCATTCCAAGAGTATCCGAAAAGTACTCATAAAATTAGGATTTTCAGAAGATACAATCCAAACAATATAAGGCAATATAAATAAACGGTGAAAAAGTCTAGGAATAGACAAAATAAAACAAAATGACAGAAGAAAAAATAACAAAAATAAGAAAGACTCCTGAGAAAAAGGTAGTTGAAACAAAACTTACTAAGATAGTTGTAAAAACAAAAAAAGCTGAAAGTCATGCTTCAAAGGGCCTTATCGCAGTTGTAAGAATTGATGGAGAAGTAAAAGTAAAATCTGAAATTGCAAGTACACTTGACAGATTAAGACTTAGAAGAAAATATTCTTGTGTTCTAATTAATTCTGAGAATAAAGGACTTATGGGAATGCTTTGGAAAGTAAGACATGCAGTTGCTTATGGCCCTATAGAAAACGAGACTCTTGTTAAACTACTAAATGCAAGAGCAAAAGTAATAAAAAGCACTTCTCCAGTAGAGAATTCTAAAACTGCAAAAGTAAATTATGAAGAAGCTGCAAAAGAGATTATCACTGGAAAAAAATTAGAAGATTTTAAACTTAAACCTTTTTTTAGATTACATCCTCCAAGAAAAGGAATCAAAAGCAAATTACAATATCCTAAGGGAGTTTTGGGAAATAATAAAAACGATATAAATAAATTAATAGAGAGGATGTTATAAAATGGCATTTAAAGTTAAAAAAACAAAAAAATCTATGAAATGGAGAGGAGACACAACTTATGGTCATGGAGCTAGAAAGAAATGGAAAGGTAGTGGACACCATGGTGGAGTTGGAATGGCTGGGACCGGAAAAAGGGCAGACCATAAAAAGTCACTTGTAATAAAATTATATGGAAATAATTATTTTGGAAAACAAGGAGTAACTTCTAGAAAAACTGAAAAGGACAGATCAAAATCAATGAATCTTGAAGACATACGAAATAATTTAGAAAGCTTAATGAAAAAGTATGGAAAAAATAATATTTTAGAATTAAAAAAATACAAAATCTTGGGTAAAGGGGAATTAAAAGATGCTATTAAAATAAAAGCACTTGGTTTTAGCGAAGGTGCAAAAGAAAAAATAGAAAAGTCAGGTGGAGAAGCAATACTTATTCAAATCGAACATAAAAGAAAGGTAGAAGAAAAAATTAATTCTAAGGAAGAAAAACCTAAGATAAAGAAAGTAATATTGAAGAAAAAGAAATAAAGAGTTTATAAACCTAAAAATTTTATAATTAATATGGAATTTAGAGACATTTTAAAAAATTTACCAGAAGTAAAGGGTCCTGTTGAAAAAAAATTAAGTTTTAATACAAAGTTAAAATGGACCTTGATAGTGCTTGTTTCTTATTTTATAATGGAGAATATTGCTCTTTATGGTCTTGAGAATAATGCTCTAGCAAGATTTGAGTATTTAGCAATTATTATGGGAACTAATTTTGGTTCGATAATTTCACTAGGTATTGGACCAATTGTTATGGCTTCAATCATATTGCAATTATTGGTTGGAAGTAAAATTCTAGATATTGATACTTCAGATCCTGAAGGAAAAAAGTTTTTTCAAGGACTGCAAAAATTATTGGTTTTCTTTTTTATAATATTTGAAGCAACAATTTATGTTGTAATGAAAGGACTTCAAGCAGCTCCAGGTTACAATGGAATGTTAATCTTTCAATTAATCTTAGGAGGTCTTGCAATATTATTTATGGATGAATTATGTAACAAGTGGGGTTTTGGATCTGGAATCAGTCTGTTTATTGCAGCAGGAGTAGGTTATAGATTATTTGTTGCATCATTTGGATTCCTTGGAACTGAAGGAGGTGTATGCTTACTTAACTTTGGCAGTGTTTCTTGTCCTGGAAAAGTTTTATCATTTATTCAAGCACTAATGCTTGCAGATTCAAAGGGTGCAATGCTTGCACTAGCTGCACTTGTTTCTACAGTGATTCTCTTCTTAGTTGTTGTATGGGCTCAATCATTGAAAATTGAAATTCCATTAAGTTACGATAGACTTAGGGGATATTCAATGAAATGGCCATTACAATTCTTTTATGCCAGCGTTATTCCAGTTATACTTACTGCTGCCCTAATTGCAAATCTCCAATTGTTTGGAGGACTAGTCTATAATGCAGCAACTCCTTGTATAAGTACTGAGAGCCAAGTAGCTTGCACAATGGGACCTAAGATAGCTTCATACTTTACATTCCTTGGAGAGTTCCAGAATGGAAGACCAATATCTGGACTATTATACTGGATTTCTCCAACAAGTATTCTTGATAGAATAATACAAGGAAGTTGGGAATGGATGTTAATTGCTCAAGCCATAAGCCATATAATATTTTACATGTTTTTCTCTGCATTGTTCTCTGTCTTTTGGGTTAAGACCTCTGGAATGGATGCAATGAATCAGGCTCAAAATATACTTAATTCTGGACTGCAAATTCCTGGATTTAGAAAAGATAAAAGAATTCTTGAATCAATACTTGCAAGATATGTAATGCCACTTACAGTGATGGGTGGAATGGCAATTGGACTCCTTGCGGCACTTGCTGATATACTTGGAGCACTAGTTGCTGGAACTGCATTACTACTTGGAATTATGATTACATTCCAGTTCTATCAGAATATTGCACAACAACATGCACTAGATATGAACCCTGCACTTAAAAAAATGATGGGAGTTTAAACAAAGATTGAGGTTAACTCGACTTTGTTTTAAAATACCTGGATTGTTGCAATTAATAAAGAAAGACTTTATTCATTAGCTTTAAAAACTCTATTAAATAGTTTATATTAATAATTAATTGGTGAAAATAACAATGGAAGATAAAAAAGGTTTAGGTATGATTTGGTTACTAGTTGTTCTTGGTTTATCTTGGGTCGTATTTGCACTGTGGGATAAATATCCAGTAATAAAACAGACTGTTGACTCGGTTCTCGACCCTACATTTGGAGCATTACTTAAAATCAATGTCTACTTAGGTTTTGCAGCGATTATTGCATTTACCTCATTAATATTAACTCTTGCTCAAAAATATCTTTCAGACCAAGAACAATTAAGAGAAATGAAAAAAGAACAAAAGTTCCTGCAGGAAGAAATGAAAAAATATCGTGAACATCCTGAAAAGTTACTTGAATTACAAAAAAAGCAGCTAGAGTTTTTCCCAAGAACAATGGAACTTACAACAAAACCCTTACTATTTACTACAATCCCAATAATCTTATTTTTTAGATGGTTTGGAAACTATCTTGAGCCCATATTTGGTGGATGGTGGATACTTTATTATATACTTGGAAGTTTAATTTTTTCTAGTATTTTTAGAAAGCTGCTTAATGTTGCATAAGTTTACAGTTTATTATTTTTCTTTTATAGTTAGAGAGTATAATGCACCTGCACAAAATATTCCAATAGAATCAATTAAAACATCTCCAATTGCAGTATTCCTCCCTAAAACAAATAACTGATGAAGTTCGTCTGTTATTGCATAAGCAATTACAATTAGAAGTGTAGTTAAGATAAAATATTTGTACTGAGCTTTTCCTTGAACCAACGCCATTAATAAAAAGAATGTAAGAATGAAGAAAATTCCTAAGTGATATAGTTTAGTTAAGATTCCAAGTCCTGAAGGAAAACTTGAACTCGGAATAGATGAAATATAGAAGATAAAACCTGCCAGGAGTATTGCTACTAAAAATGAGACATTATTATGAGTTTCAAGCCAATTTACCATAATTTTACAAATACGTAATGCTTAAAAACCTTTATTTACCAGAGTATATATGGACCAAGAAAGAATAATTCAGTTGCAGATGATTGAACAAGAAGTCAATGAACTTAATTCCCAGTCTCAGATGATTGAACAGCATATTTCTGAAATGGAAGAATTAAAGCTAGGCTTAAGTGAACTTGAAAAAAATGAGAATAATGAACTTTTAGTAAACCTTGGAAAAAAAATATATCTCCCTGTTGAAATTAAAAATAGAGAACTAATTGTAGAAGTTGGAAATAAAACTTTTGTTAAAAAATCAATAACAGATACAAACAAGTTAGTTGATGAGCAAATGGAAAAATTGGTTCTTGCAAAATATCAAATAGCTGAGAGGCTTCAAGAACTTGATTCTCAAATGGATGACCTTATAAAAGAAACTGCTAAAAATGAAGATTTAGGCAAAAATCATGAACATGGAAAACATGAGTGTAATCACGAAAATTGCCAGTGTGAAGAAGACTGTGGTGATGAATGCAAGTGCAGGCACAATTGATTTTTTATTTTAATTAATATGAGTGAAATAATCATTCCAGATAAAAAAAGACTCGCAGAATTAAAAAGAAATATTTCTAAAGATGGGAAAGGCAAATTCCATGTATTGTCTGATTTTGATCGAACGCTTACAAGAGCATTTTACAATTCCAATGAATCAAAATCGATAATATCTCACTTAAGAAATGGAAATTATTTAAGTGAAGATTATGCAAAAAAGGCTCATGAACTATACAACAAATATCATCCAATAGAAATTGACAGTTCTGTTGATATTAAAGAAAAAATGAAAAAGATGGAGGAATGGTGGAAAAAGCATATGGAATTATTAGTAGAGTCAGGTTTTGATTTAAAGACACTTGAGAAATGTGTTTCAGACATGATAAAAGAAGAGTCATTAGAATTTAGAGCAGGAGCAAAAGAACTATTAAAATACCTTGATAAAAATAAGATCCCCCTTGTAGTAATATCTTCCAGCCTAGGAGATTTGATTAAAGAATATTTAAGAGAAAAAGGAGTTTTTTATAACAATATCAACGTTATTGGAAACAATTTTATCTTTGATAAAAAAGGGAATGCAAAAGGATATGAAAAAATAATTCATGTCTTTAATAAGCATGAGTTTGAAATCCATAACCTTAAAATTTATTCAGAGCTACTCAAAAGAAAAAATGTAATACTTCTTGGAGACTCACTTGGAGACCTTGGGATGATTGAAGGTTTTGTATATGAAAATCTGATTAAAATAGGATTTTTAAATGAAAATGTTGAAAATAATTTAGAAGAGTTTAAAAAAAATTTTGATATTATTATATTAAACGACGGAGATTTTGATTATGTTAATAATCTTATTTCAGAACTTTTTAATTAATTACTTTTTTTAAAAACTGATTATATGAGAGAACTCCAAATTCACTGATTATACCAGTTATATTTTCTTTTTTTACAAATTCAAATGCAGGGTCTTTAATATTAATTTTATTTTTTGTTTTCCAAATCTCTTTTGGACTTCTTTGTTCCATTTTAATTGGTGCTCGAGAGTATTTTAATGAGTTAGATATTATGTATAAAGGAATCCTGTTATCTTTAGCAATTTCAGAAATTATTCCACTGCCCACCTTGTTTACAACTCCTTTTTTAGTTATGGCATCACTCCCAAGAAAAATAATATTTACAGGTTTTGTTTTTTCCTCTTTATCCTGCTCTTTTGTAAGAGCTATCTTAATACCTGAGTCAACAAACATAGTAACCTTAATTCCATATTTTGCAAGTTCTCTTGCAGTTTTTCTTCCCTGAAATAATGGTCTTGTTTCAGTATTATAAACTTCAAAAGGTTTTGATTTTTTAAATGTATAAATCAGCGCTTTTATTACAGATGAAGAATGACAATGAGTAAATACAATTGAATTTTTTTTGATGAGTTTAAATACACCATTATTAATTCTTTCTTGATCTGCTCTAAGGCCATCTATAAATTCTTCATAAGACATTTTATCTGCAAGTTTAAGTGCACTTTGCAGCATAGGCTCAGTAGGCCTTAGAGAAATTAATTTCTTTTTAGAACTTTTTTTTGGGATTAGTTTATATGCGAAAAATGCGGCTTTTGCAATGTTTTCAGCACCCTGAATTTTAACCGACCTTATATCCTTGCAGATTTGATTAAATTTTTGAGAGTTATTCATTTTTCCCCTTTTTATAAATAGATAAGGGAGTTATGCTATAAAAAACCTTTTATTAAAAAAATTAAATCAGAATTTTAAATTTAAACTATATGTGAAACAAACCCCTTAAATATTTAAATACCTTAAAATTCATAATAACTGTATAAAAAAGGAGAAGATATGTTAGAACTTTTAATTAATCCAAAAAAAGCAGAGAGACGACCTTGGGAAATGTTTTTTATTGGAATGTTTTATGCTGCATTATCATTAATACTAGTCCAATGGATATTTTCAGGAGACCCTGTTCTTTCAAAATATTCAGGAATACTCGTTGTAACTTTTTGTGTAATGTTTTCAATACCGTTTATGTATTATGCAATTAAAAATGAAGAAGAAAAAGATTTGAAAATAGAGGGCTTTTTAAGACTTATGAAAGAACATGGAAAAGCAATACTTTATTTTATGTTTTTGTTTATGGGATTTGTAGTTGCGTTTTCATTTTGGTATATTGTTTTTGAAAATGGAAACTTGAATTTTAGTGCACAAATAGAGACTTATTGTATGATAAATCAACCTTCTCATTTTCAAGAATGTACTTCTGAATACGGACTTGGAACTGCTGCAAAAACAACTGGATTTTTAACTTCAAAAGACAGAATAGTTAATATTTTTGCAAATAATATTTTTGTTTTAATCTTTACGCTAGTATTCTCGCTTATTTTTGGGGCAGGAGCAATATTTATACTTGCATGGAATGCCACAGTTATAGCTGCGGCAATAGGGATATTCTCAAAATCTAGTCTAGCTAACCTGCCAGTAGGACTTGCAAGATATATGATTCATGGAATACCTGAAATAGGAAGCTATTTTGCTGCAGCACTTGCAGGGGGAATTATTAGTATTGCTATAATCAAACATGATTCAAACTCTGAAAAGTTTTGGACAGTTCTCCAAGATTCATTAAATTTGATTATATTTGCAGTAGTCCTATTGTTTGTTGCTGCACTAATTGAGGTATTTATAACTCCTGCACTGTTCTAAACAAAATTAATTTGCACACTAGAATCTCTGAGAAAAAGAAGGTTAAATTTAAAAAGTAGATAGATTAAGATAAAATAAGGTGAAATCATGGCAAAATGTATTTGTTCCCATTGTGGATTTAGATGTGATATGCAAAATCCGATTGATTGTCCATATTGTGGAAGAAAAACTCTGGAAAAAGAAAGGTCTGCAGTAGAGCTTTTAGATGAAGTAAATGATATTCTGGAAGAATAAAAAGATTATTAATTTTTTAAAAAAGCTTTAAAGCAAGTAAATTCGTTAAGTTTAAATAAGATTAATTAAAAGGTTTATTATGAATGAGGAAAAATTAATTGAAGAGAGAAAGAAAAATGTAGTTAGATTTTTTAAGACAAGTCAAATTTGGGTTATTTTATTATTAATTGTACTCGTGGGAGTTGGAGTCTATATAAGAAGCCTTCCTATGCAGGATCATAATTCCGGAGTTGCTGGAAATCAACCTGGACTTTGGAATGTTGCTACTAACAACTGGACACTTGGGCCTGATTTGGACCCATGGTTATTTACAAGATATGCAAAAACTATAGTTGAAAATAATGGAAGTTTACCAAAACAGGATATTTTTAGAAATGTCCCACTTGGGTTTGATACAACAACTGAACTTCAAATGGTTTCTTATTTTATTGTTTTTACTTATAATATCGTTAATATGTTTGGCTCATATCCTATTGAATTTGCCGCAGCACTCATGCCAGTGATATTTTTTGGACTCACTATAATTTCATTTTTCTTATTTGTGAGAGAAGTTTTTATCAGAAAAGAAGAGAAAAAGCTAAGTGCAAATTTAATTGCACTTATCTCAACTGCATTTATGATTGTAATACCTGTATTTTTATCTAGAACTGTTGCAGGAATTCCTGAAAAAGAATCAGTTGGTTTCTTTTTTATGTTTTTAGCATTTTACTTATTTCTAAAAGCCTGGAAATTTGAAAAGAATTATCTTGCAATAACATTTGGAGTACTTGCAGGAATTTCAACTGCTTTAATGGGACTTACCTGGGGAGGAGTTGAATATATTTATGTTACTGTTGCTGTTGCAAGCCTTGGAGCATTTATAATAAATAAAGTAAAGACAAAGGAATTTGCAGTTTACTCTTCATGGTTATTTGTGTCTTTGATTGTTACACTTGTGTTTACAAACAGATTTTCAATAAAAGGATTTTTAACTTCTCTAGATAGTGGGCTTGCATTCTTAGTATTTTTTGTATTATTTGTCCATTTAATCGCTGAAAAATTCTCATTATATAAAAAAGATTTTATGAAAAAAGTAAAACTCCCATCAAATCTTATTTCAATTATAATTTCAGTTATACTAGGAGTTATCTTGGTTTCAATTGCAATGGGACCTAGCGTCATTATTGAAAAATTAACTGCACTTAATCAAATAATGTTTAGGCCAATTACTGGAAGATGGAGCACCACTGTTGCTGAAAATAACCAGCCACATTTTATAGAGTGGGTCGGAAGTTTTGGACCTAGTCTTAAAAATATACCTATCTTGTTCTGGTTAGGTGTCATAGGTTCAATATTATTATTTAAAAAAGCATTAAATCATTTGAAAGAAAAAGATGCTTGGATTTTAGTTTTAACTTATGTCTTACTTTTTGCTGGACTCGTTTTTTCAAGATATTCTGATTCAACAATATTTAATGGAGAAAATTTTATTAGTAAACTGTTTTATTATGCATCTGCGCTTATATTTATTGGTTCACTAGTTTATTATTATATAAAATATGATAAAGTGCAAGATAAGGCATTTGAAAAAATAGACTTTGAATATTTATTCTTACTTGTCTTGTTTATATTATGTTTATTTACAGCTAGAAGTGCAGTTAGACTTATTATGGTTCTTGGACCTATCATCCCAATATTTGTAGGATTCTTAATAATATATTCTTTTGAGGGATTTAGAAAAACCAAGGATGAAACTTGGAAAGTAGTGCTAGGGGCAGCTGTACTTTTAATTTTAATACTTAGTATGTTTAGTTTTTACAGTTTTTACAATTCGATAAAAACCGAATCTTACAATTATGTTCCTTCTTATTATAATCAACAATGGCAAGAGGCAATGAAATGGGTGGATACTAATACTTCGTCAGATGCAGTTTTTGCACATTGGTGGGATTATGGATATTGGGTCCAAAGTATTGGAAACAGAGCCACAGTTCTTGATGGAGGAAATTCAATAACTTATTGGAATTATTTGATGGGTAGACTTGTTCTTACAGGGGATAATCAAAAAGATTCACTTGAATTTTTATATAATCATAATACAACACATTTACTGATTGATTCAAGCGATATTGGTAAGTATGGTGCATTTTCAAGTATTGGAAGTGATAAGAATTATGATAGATATTCTTGGTTTGGAACTTTCTTACTGGATGAAAGTCAGACTCAAGAAACAAGCAATGAGACCCTGCTAGTTTATACTGGAGGAATTGCCCTAGATGAAGATTTAATAATTAATGATAGTGGAAAAGAAATATTACTCCCAGGACAAGCTGCAGGAGTTGGGGCAATAGTTCTTCCATACATGAAAACGTCAAATCAAACTCAATTTGGACAACCCTATGTTGTAATGGTTTATCAAGGAAAACAATATAAGCAAAACCTCAGATATCTATCTGTTGATAAAAAGTTTATTGACTTTAATTCAGGAATTGAAGGTTGTGCATATATAATGACAAAAGTTACTCAAGATGGACAAAGAGTTGGCGCAGATCCTATTGGAGCCTCTATTTTTATTTCTCCAAGACTTATGAGAGGATTTTTTGCTCAAAAATATCTATTAAATGACCCTTTTAAGAAATTCCCTAATTTTAAAATAGTTCATTCTGAACCTAATTTGATAATCTCAAGCCTTAACAGTCAAGGTATGAATCTCCCTGAATTTGTTTATTTCCAAGGAATACAGGGACCAATAAAAATATGGTCTGTTGAATACACTGGAAATGAAAAGATAAAGCAAGAATATCAGGATAAAGATGCTACTTTATATCTAGATTGGCAGTTATAATCTATAAGTATAAGTTTTAAAAAGCCCAAAATTCTAAGTAAAATCATGGAAATATTGTTATTTATATCATTATTAGTAAGCTTAATTGTATGTTTGATATTTTTGCCTAAATGGAATAAAAAATGCAAAGAGGTTGGATTATTATGGGAAGATATGAATAAATTCAACAGACCCAAGGATGTTGCTTCTTCAGGAGGAATTGTAGTTATTATGGCATTTGTCCTAGGGGTATTATCTTATATTGCAATAAGACAGTTTATTTTCAAAGATGTTAGTGGAGTTAGTTTACAAATATTTGGATTATTATCAGTTATTTTAATACTTGCAATAGTAGGTTTAACCGATGACTTATTGGGTTGGAAGCATGGTGGACTTTCTGCAAGATTTAGAATTTTTTTGGCACTTGCAGCTTCAATACCTTTAATTGTAATAAATGCAGGGGTTCATGAAATAATGCTCCCTTTTTTTGGATTAATTGAACTAGGTATAATTTATCCATTAATTCTTATTCCAATAGGAATTACAGGAGCAACAACAACCTATAATATGCTTGCAGGACTTAATGGACTTGAATCAGGTCAAGGAATAATTATAATTAGTTTTTTATCATTTATAGCCTATATAACTGGCTCATCCTGGATTTCATTAATTGGACTTTGTATGGTTATGAGCCTTTTAGTTTTTTATTACTATAATAAATACCCTGCAAGTGTTTTTCCAGGAGATATACTAACTTATTCAATAGGGGCATTAATCGCCTGCATGGCTATTCTTGGAAATTTTGAAAAAATTGCAGTATTTGTCTTTATCCCCTATATTTTAGAAACAGTGCTTAAATCAAGAGGGGGTTTAAAAAAGCAATCTTTTTTGATTCCTCAAAAAGACGGAAGTTTAGAGCTTCCTTACACTAAAATCTACGGCCTTACGCATTTGTCTTTATTTATACTCAAAAAATTCAAGAAAAAGGTTTATGAAAAAGATGTAGTCTACCTTATATTTGCATTTCAAATAATACTCTGTTTAATTGCATTAGTAATATTTAGAGTAGATTTATTTGGCATATAATTAACGGATTCTACAGTACACTTAAATTTATATTCATCTACAAATAACTCAATATAATGAAGATTAGCATAATAATTCCGGCACATAATGAAGAAGAAAGAATAGGCAGAACCCTTTTTGCTTATTCTAAATTTTTTAAAAATCTAAAAGAACAAGAAAATATTGACTTTGAAATTTTAGTAGTTATAAATAATACTCAGGATAAAACAGAAGATATTGTAAAAGTCCACTCTAAAGAGAATAGTGAGATAAGGTGCATTAGATTTAAAGAAGGTGGAAAAGGATTTGCAATAATTGAAGGATTTCGTGATTCATTAAAAAGGAATAATGATTTGATTGGATTTGTAGATGCTGATATGGCTACGGCTCCTGAACATTTTTATTGGCTGATAAAATATTTAGGAAAACATGATGGAGCAATTGCAAGTAGGGGACATAAAAAGTCCATTGTTAAGACTAGTCTAAAAAGAAAAATAACCCATAAGGGATTTAATTTTGTAGTTAGAAGCTTGCTTTTTTTACCTTATTCGGATACTCAATGCGGGGCTAAAATATTCAAAAGAGAAGCAATAGATAAAGTAGTTAATGAACTGGGAATAACTCAATGGGGATTTGATGTTGATTTGTTATACAGACTTAATAAAAAAAGATTAAAAATTAAAGAAATACCTACTGTTTGGGAAGATCAACAAGGTTCAAAAATTAACCTTAAAAGTGTTCCAATAAAAATGTTTGCATCAGTAGTTAGATTAAGACTGATAAATTCTCCGTTTAAAGGATTTATAAGGATCTATAATAAAATGCCTGAATCTATAAAAATACATCATCTGATATAACCATATGAAAAAATTAAATCTAGGATGTGGAAAAGACATAAAAGAAGGTTATGTTAATTTAGATTCTGTTAAACTTAACGGCGTAGATGTTGTTTTTGATATAAATAAACCACGTTTACCATTTAAAAATAATACTTTTGATGAAATATACTGTTCTCATGTACTTGAACATGTAATAGACTTGCCTAAAACCATGAATGAATTAAAAAGGATATGCAAGACAAATGGAAAGATAATCATTCGTGTGCCTCATTTTTCATGCGGAGTGTCTTATAGAGACCCAACCCACAGAAGGCTTTTTAGTTATTTTACATTTGATTATTTTGAAGAAGGAGCATATGGACTTACCAAGTTTAAAATAGTAAAAAAAAGATTAAATTTTACCAGACTTGCATTTACTTTTTTAAACCCTTTACTTAATCCAATAATTAATTTAAATCCGCTAATCTATGAAAGATTTTTCTGCTGGGTCCTTCCTTGTGCAGAAGTAGTTTTTGAACTAGAGGTAATAAAATGATTAAACCAAAGAAAAAAATAACACTAGTAATCCCTGCAAAACAAGGGGCAAAATTAAGTGTTCTTGAAACCATTAATAAATCTGATTTTGAAATTATTATTGAGACTGGAAACAATACTTCAAGAAACAGAAACAATGGAATAAAAAAAGCAAAAACTGAACTTGTTGCATTTACAAATGCACATACGGTTCTTAATTTCGACTGGTTAATCCAAGTTGAAAAGTTCTTTAAAAAACACCCAGAAATAGACATTGTTGGGGGACCTCAACTTAATTATTCAAACGAAAAGTTCTTTGCAAGATCTAGCGGATATGCACTTAGTTCTTTATTTGGGGCTTCTGTTATGAGTAAAAGATATAGTCAAGGCAAACTTAGCCTAAATGCAGATGAAACCGTAGTTACCTCAGCTAACCTTATCTGCAGAAAAAAGGTTTTTAAAAGAGTTAAATTTGATGAAAATATTTATCCGGGTGAAGATCCAAAATTTATTAGTGATGCTAAAGCTGCGGGTTTTAAAATTGCTTATACTCCTGAGATAATTGTATACAACCTTCGTAGAAATAGTTTTTCTGAATTATTTAAACAAATATTTAATTATGGAAGAGTCAGACCTAAAAAAGAAAATTTTCTTGAGACAATTAAAAGACCATATTTTATTTGCCCTACTCTTTTTTTAATTTATCTTTTAATTCTTCCAACCCTGAGCCTGATTAGTAAATATTTTTTAATCCCGGGACTTATTTATGTTATATTAAGCCTTGTTTTTTCAGTTTATGAAAGCATCCTAAATAAAGAATTCAAATCTGTATTTATACTGCCATTTATCTTTTTAACAATACATTTAAGTTATGGACTCGGTTTTCTCATAGGTCTAATGGAAAAATATAAAACAAAATGAACCCTAAAATTTCTATAGTTATATGCACCTATAATGGGGAGAAAATAATTTCAAGATGCATTGATTCTATTTTAAATCAAGAATGTAAGAACTTTGAAATTTTATGTGTTGATGGCGGAAGCAAAGACAAGACCCTTGAGATTATAAAAAATTATTCAGACAAAAGGATAAAGATTATAAATAATAAGAATCGCCTTCCAGAAGGAGTAGGAAATGGAAAATGGTTAGGATTTAAAAAATGCAGGGGAGAAATTATTGGATTTATTGACCAGGATAATGAACTTCAAAGAAAAGACTTACTAAACATAATTATTAAAACATTTAAACAAGAAAAAAATGTAGTGGGCATTCTTGGTGGGCTCAAGCATGAGGCCTTATCAAAACCAGTTACTAGATATATCTCACTGATTGGAACAGATTCTTTTTTTTCATATCGTTCAATAGATTTTTTGAGGAATATAAACGATTATTCTATAAATAATGATTTAGATGGGATAAATATTGAACTTGATAATACCCAGCTTACAGGAGGAAATTGTTTTTTTTATAAAAAAAATGATTTGAAAAAAATAGGTGGATACAGCCAAGATGTAATAATTATAAAAGACCTTGTTAAAGTGGGGAAAAACAAGCTATTAATAGTTATAGATTCAACAACCCATTATTCAGAAGAAAGTTTTTTAAAACTAATCAAAAAAAAGTTTAGATGGGGCAAGGTTTATTTTAAGGACAAAAAGCAAAAAACATTTAATTATTTTCCAAACACTCATCTTGAGAAGATTACCTTTTTTAAAACAATTATTTTTAATTTATTAATTTTGCCTAATTTTTATTATTCTATCAAACTCTACAATAAAAGTAGAGACTTCGTGGCATTTATGTTTCCATTTATTGCATTTATGAATACTTTTGCTTATTTTTTAAGCACTGCTAGAAGTATTATTATATCCAAGCCTATAAAGAACTAATACCGGTTGAGTTTGTTCTTTATCTGCAAAATAAGCATTTATTGGAGTTAACTTATCTTTGTTATCATTAATCCAAGAGTTTAGCCACTCTGGATGAGATTCAAATATTGAGACCTCTAAAATCGCTGGTTTATTTGAAGCAAGATAATTATTGAACTCTGAAGAGTTTTTAATCGATGAATAAGTACTAACGTTTCTTTCTGAATAATAAACAGTTTGGGGATAAGATATTGAAAGAACTTGAGTATTCTTGGGATAATTATCTTTTATCCAAAGAGCAGCATCCCTTACTTGCGAATAAGAATCAACTTTAAATTTTATTATCTGGTCTGCATGAATCATTTGACTGTAAGCTCCAAGTATTACAATTAAAATTATTAGTGCACTAACAAAATATTTTGATTTTATAAAACTCCCAATATATTCTGAAAATTCAATTATCCCTTTTCCTGTAAAAGCAAGCATTGCAGGAAGTAGTGGGAAAAACCAACGATATTCAAAGCTATTTGCACGCATAATGAACACAAATACGAAGAGGGTTGAAAAAAGCAAAAGAAGGTTAAATAAATCTGATTTAAATTCAAGGTTTTCAGAATCTACCTTAAATGTTTTTATATTGTCTAGAACTAAAACAGTTCTAAAAAAAATCATCGCGAGCCCTATTAAAAACCCATAAAAAAGCAAAGAAGGTATATATGAAATAGGAGATTCATAAAAACCATAAAATACATTAAATGAATTCCAGCCAATAGGGTCTGAAAAATGAGTATAAGTACTTAAAAAATTTTGAGGAATACTTGTAAAGATAAATGCGCTGATTATCGCAACAATAAGAAGACCAATAATGATTAGACTTGATTTTGTAAGGAGTTTATCTTTATTTAACAAAACAACAAGTAATAACAAGGCCGGAATAAACATTACATTTCCTGGCCTAAATGCCATAGAGACAATCGAAAATAATAAAATCCAAATAAGGGAATATTTATGATTTATAAAATAAAAGTCTTTACTTTTAATATAACATCTAAATAAAATAAATAATGCTAAAAACTGAAAGATTAAAGCAAAATTTTCGGTATGAAAACGATTACTATAAAATAAATGCTCCCATAAAACACTAACTAAGATTGTAGAAATTAAAGCTATCCTCTTATCCAGATACATTTCTTTAATCATAAAGTAAGTTAGAACAATAACTAGAACAGATGGAATAAATAATGCTAAAAATCTCATAATAGGCTCGCTAGTAATTCCTAAAAAGAAAAAAATAGACATAAATGCAGGAAATATTGGAGAACGAATTGAAGAAGTATCATATTGAAGAAGCCCGGCTATTGCTTTTGCCTGGGACATATACTCAGATTCATCCCACCAAATAGGTTGATTTTTAGTCAACCAAAAATAATAAAATCGAATTGCTATTGCAAATAAGATTATTGCAAAAAAAGTCAAATTATAAGGATTTTTAAACCATCCTTTTATTTTATCTTTTCTTTTTTTAATTGTTTCTTCTGAATTTTCCATTAGATTTTATAAAATTATTTGGTAGTTTCTACTCTTTTCCATATTTCTTTATGAGATTTCTTATTTATATTTATATCCCTATAGATAACTAACCAAAGGTAAACTCTTGCTAAAAATAACTCGATTAACCAGAAAAATTCTAAGGGGTTTGAAACATATCTTAAAAGTGAAAATCCTCCAAGAGATTCTTTTCTAAAGGACCTCATTTCTACATTGGTCATTTTTCTTATTTGATTGTAACCGCCTGCACTTCTCTTTTTTTGAATAACCCAGTCATCAAATGTTGTGGGATATTTTACATAAACTTTTGACTTTTCTGAATAACTTAGACTATATCCTTTTTTATATACATTATTTGAAATAAAACCATCTTCAGATAATAGTTCTTCTGGAAGCTTTGGAAACAAAGATTTCTTAATAGCAAATAAATATCCTGAACAAAAAAATCTTCTTTTTAATTTTAAGGCGGTTAACCTTCTTTTGCTTGCAATACTAGTTAGAACATAAGCCCAAAAACCAAGTCTATTCTTTCTTGAATTTAATGAAACCGGGTTACCTGAAACTGCACCTATTTTGGGATTTTCAAAAGGTTTAATCAAAAAACTTAATGAGTCTCCTCCAACATAAACATCCCCATCAGTTAAGATTAGGATATTGCCTTTTGCATTACTTACTGCAAGATTTAAAGCAGCAGGCTTACCTTTTCCTTCATCTTTTAAAGTTCTTACAAACTTGTATCTTTTTGAATAAATCTTTGCAACATTAAGGGTTTCATTATCAGGAGCAGTTACGAGAATTTCATAATTTGTCAGGTTGTTTTTTAAAATTTGTTCTATTGCTTTTCCAATTGTGCTTGGCTCTTTATAGGCAGTTATTATTATTGATATCATTTTTAAATAAGGAGAGATATACTTTAATTAACTTTCTCCAGGAGTATTTTTTTGAATCTTCTCTTGCTTGTTTTTGGATATTCTTTTCTGAAAGACTACTCTTTATTAAATCTGCAAGTTGGCCAGAGTCTCCAATCTCAAATAATAACCCGTTATTTTGGTTTTTAATTATTTCTCTTCCACCGTCTGTATTTGAGGAAATAACTATTTTCTGTCTAGCCATTGCTTCCAAGAGGACCTGAGGCATTGCTTCCCTATTACTCGGTAAGACGAATAGTTTATAGGAATCAATTAGTTTTATTTTTTGTTTTAGATTATACACAGGAGGTAAAATCCTAATATTTTTGAGATTATTCTTTTTTATAATTTTGTCTAATTTATCTAAGTATTCTTTTTCAAAGCTGCCCACTATTGCAAAATGCAGGTGAGGTAGAAGTTTTGCAGTATAAACAAAAGTTTCTAAATTTTTTACAGGTGCAATTCTTCCAAGAAATAATACATCTTTTCCCTTAACAGAATGGTTTATTTTTTCTGAAAAAAATTCTTCAGGGAGTCCGTTTGGGATATAAACAATTTTATTTTCTTTTAGGCCTAGTCTTTTTAAATAAGGATATTCCCATTTAGTTATTGCAATCACTTTTGTAAATTTGTTTAAAAGGGGTTTTACTTTAAATTTATTATAAAAAGATGTTGCAAAATTTAATGGAAACTTTCTTTTTACATTAAATGGGGCATGAGTTACTAAATAACATGGAATCTTATTTTTTAAACAAATTCTTAAAGCATTAAATGAATGAGGATGCAAAAGATGAGTTATTACAATATCTACTTGATTTTTGTGTATTAAGTTTTGAAGTTCACTTTCATAGTTAAATGAATTAACATTTTTAGAAATGGATAGCCCTTTGGATTTAAATCTTTTAATACAAATATTATCAATATCTTCTTGGGATATTGCTTTTTCATTAGTTCCTTTAATTATATCTGAAGAAATTACAGTAACCTGGTTACCTAGTCTGGTAAATTCATTACTTTCCGAAATAACCCTTGCCCAGACTCCGCAGATTCCTTTTGAGAAAGGACAGATCTCAATTATTTTTAGATGTGGATTTGACATATAAATCTAATAAAACTAAGATATTTAAATGATATCTCTATTTCTAATCTATGAATGTTTCAATTATAATTCCCATGTATAACCCAAATAAGGAGATTTTGAAAAGGGTGAATAACGCTGTAAAGAACCAGAGTTACAAAGGCAAAATACAGGTTATCCAAATTAATGAAGGATGGGGGCTTGCAAAATCAATGAATCAGGGGATTAAAAAAGCTAAATATGATATTATTGTAACTCTTCACCAAGATTGTATTCCTATTTCAAATAGTTGGCTTTCTACACTAGTCAAGCCATTAGAATATCCAAAAATAGTTGCTTGTGCTTCAGATGTTATGGACTTTGAAAACAAAGAAAAATATACGCCCCTACTTGATGAAAAGGGCTGTGCATATAAAAAAGACATGCTTGAAAAAGTAGGATATTTTGATGAATCTACTTTTCTAAATAGTGGAGAAGATATGGATTTGTATATGAAACTTAAAAAAGTTGGAGAGATTGCCTACCCTCATAGCGTAGTAGAACATTATCATCCAGGATATCTTAAGGCAAAAGGATATAAAAGACTGCAAAATGCAAATACTTGGGGCTGCTTGTTTAGAATTTATGGAGTTAAACTATCTGGCTGGTGGAAGCCAATAATCAAAGCAAATGTTTTTAATCCTAAATATTTCTATTGGTTTTGGAGAGGTTTTTTTAAGAGGAAACAGGACTTTAAAAAATGAAAAAGAAAAATCAACCCCTTGTTTGTATTGTCATTGTCAACTGGAATGGTGGTGAAAAAATCAATAATTGTCTAAAGAGTCTTAAAAAAACAAAATATCCTAATTATAAAGTTGTAGTGTTGGATAATGGTTCAAGTGATGATTCAATTAAAACGATTAAAAAATTTAAGGAAGTTTTTTTATTAAAAGGAAAAGAAAACCTAGGATTTACAGGAGGGAGTAATCTTCTTTACCAATTTGTTATAAAAAGATTTAATCCAGACTATGTTTGCAATATGAATAATGATATTGTAACAGTTCAACAGGATTGGCTTAGTTTAATGGTTAAGGAACTTGAAAAAGAGGAGAAAAGAGGTATATGTGGAAACAAATTAGTTTTTCCAGATGGAAGAGTTCAACAACTTTTTTGGGATAGACAACCTAAGGAATATAATGAAAAAGATAATGGGCAGTATAATTTTGTAAGGGAAGTTAGTGCTGTTGGCGGAGCTAATATTCTAATAAAAAGAAGTGTTCTTGAAATAATAGGGGGAACTGATGAAAACTATTTCTATGGTCCAGATGATATAGATTATTGTTTTAGGGCAAAAGAAAAAGGATTTAAGATAGTTTATACAGGACTTTCCAAATCAGTCCATGTTGGAAGTTTTTCTTATAAATCTTCTTCCAAGGATTTTATATATAAACACCAGTCTTATGGAATGATACTTTTTTCTTTTAGACATGAGAAATTTCCAAAAGCAATGAAAATGGTTTTTAATCAGTTTGTAAGAATATTTCTAACCAGAAAAGATCCATTTAGAAGCAAGGAAATTTCAAATTTTTATTTTCATAAAACTGTAATTATAAGGACTTTTTACTTTTTTAACTCATTAGTTTTAGCAATTAAGAACTACCAAAATGTTAAAATAGGGGATTATTCTTATCTCGAAAATGAAACAGTCTAAAAAACTTACAATTGGGTGCGGTAAAGACATAAAAGAAGATTTTGTTAATTTAGACATTGTCAAACTT
Organism: Candidatus Pacearchaeota archaeon; assembly: GCA_041656875.1. Classification (GTDB taxonomy): domain Archaea; phylum Nanobdellota; class Nanobdellia; order Pacearchaeales; family GW2011-AR1; genus ARS1285. Next base: position 58,497 of record JBBACR010000002.1, on the reverse strand, counting down.
CCTGGAGTGGATGTTGTCCATAACCTAGAAAAATATCCTTGGCCATTTAAAGACAATACTTTTGAGTATATTTATTGTGATAATGTTCTGGAACATTTAGAAGATATTATAAAACCTATGGAAGAAATATGGAGAATTTCTAAAAATGGTAGTGAAACAATGATAATTGTTCCAATATTTCCAAGTGTATGGAGCTTTTGCGATCCAACGCACAAGTCAGTTTATACTTTTTTTACATTTAACTATTTTAGACCTGAAGATGAACTTAACTATTACACTAAGGCTAGATTTAAAATAAAGTCTAGAAAAATAATGTTTCAAAGAGGACTTCAACCTATACAATGGATTGTTAACTCGACTAGATTTACTCAAAAAGCATGGGCATTATTCATATCTCATTTAGTTCCGGCACAATTTCTAGAAGTGTCTCTTGAAGCTATAAAATGAAAATTATAAATAAAATTTCAATTACTCGTTAAGAGGTAAAGTTTTGTAAAATGAAGCCAATAAAAATTTCAGTAATAATTCCCACTTATAATGAAGAAGAGGATATTTCTAATGCAATAAAAAGTTTGCTTATTCAATCTGAAAAAAATATTGAAATAATTATTGTTGATGATGGATCAACTGACAAAACTCGTGAAATTGTTAAAAAGTTTAAAAAAGTAAGGTTAATACTGGGAAAACATAGGGGTCCAGGAATATCTAGAAATTTAGGGGCAAAAAAAGCTTATGGAAAAATACTAGTATTTGTTGATGCAGACATGACTTTTGAAAAAAATTATTTAAAAAATTTAATAAAACCTATTGAAAGTTCAAAAGAGATTATTGGAACTACTCACAATTATGAAGTTATTGATAATACCAACAATATCTGGAGTAGATGTTGGGGGAAAGTTAGAGTAAATGAGAAAGAAGGTTATGGAAATTCAGTTATTTTTCGCGCAATACTTAAAAAGAAATTTTTAGAAATGGGAGGATTTAATCCTAAATATGGATATGCTGATGATCAAACGTTTTTTATTGAAAGAAAAATAAAACCCTATGTTGCTCGCGACACTACTTGTTACCATAAAAATCCTGAAACACTAAAAGCAGTCTACAAGCAAAGTAGATGGATTGGTGCTTCTTTAAATAATAAATTTTTAAACATGCCTCTAATTAAAAAAATTATTCCATTTTTAATGATACTGGTCTCCCCTATTTCTATAATACTACTCTCTATAAAAAAGGCAAGTAATCTAAATGAATGGAAAATATTCTTTCCATACATGCTATTGTTTATAACTGCAAGATATTTTGGAACACTTGAAGGAATAACAAGAAAAGTTTATTTTGGGAAAAACTTTAAATAATTAACTAAATGTTCTTATTTTTCTATAAATTGCAGAAATTATACTCCAGTCATTATAATCTAAAGATTTTGATATTAATACTAAAAAGGAATAAACCCCTAAAAAACCAATCGTCAATACTACAATTAAAAAAATGTTTGAAGAAGAAAAAATACTTCTGAGATACATTAAAAGAAATCCTGAAATAAGACCTATAAAGAGTATACTTATCATTTTAATTCTTATTGGAATAATTCCGAGACTCTTTTTTGCCTGAAAAAAGAACAACATATTTAAGAATACCATAGATAGTGCTGTTGCAAGTGCAGCCCCATTTATTCCTAAAGAGTTGTCTATGCTCATAATGACGGGCATAGGGATTAATATAAAATTTAAAATTACATTAACTAAGCAAGCAATTACCATGTCCATAAGAACAAGTTTTGACTTTCCTGCCATTGAAAGAAGATTATTTGAAATAGTTCCGATTGAAGCTATAAATGAACCAAATATTAAAATCCTTAATGCGTTTTCAGAGACAAGATACGGACTTCCAAATAAAATGTTTATTGCTGCTCCCGGGAATACAAATATTAAAATAAAAAGGGGAAGATTAACCATAAATATCCATTTTCCGAGTTGCTTACTTACTTGTTTAATCAGTTCGAAGTCTTTATTTGAATAATGCCTATTTATCATTGGAAAGAATAATTGCATAAATAGTTCAGGAATCATAGAAAGCATCAGAGCTATTGGAACTGCTGCATTATAAAATCCTACAGATTCTGCTCCTTTAAAATAGCCTAAAAAGAAAGAATCAATCCAGTAAAATAACATAGAAGCTATTGAAAAAAACATCAGTGGAAAAGAATATGAAAAGAAACTTTTTCTTACTTGGGTTTTCTCTTGTTTAGATAAGTTAGATTTAACAAATAATTCGGGAAGTTTATATTTGCAGATTAAATAGGAAGTAATAAGCACTGCTAAAAATCCGATACAATAAGAAACTACTGAGGAAGAAGCCCCACATCCTAATACTACAAGGATTACAAGAGTTAAGACTCTTACAAGATTTTGAAGAATATTATATACAAAAGAATAACTGCTGATTAATTCATATCCCCTTAAAGCATTTAAAAAGGGACTAGAAAGAACTGCTATGGGTACAAAAAAGCTCAAAATTTTAAGAAGATTTACTAGGTCAATATCGTGAAAAATATTTACTGCAATAAATTCTGAAAGAAAAAATAATAAGACTGCTGAAATAATACCTGTTACTAAGAGTATTTTATTAGTCAATTTTAGAAGATATGAAATTCTATTACTTTCTTTTTTTCCACGATATTGTGGAATAAATCTTGCCAGACCATCTAATAGCCCAAGTGAAGAAACAGCCAGAATTATTCCTAGGACCATTGTAACTAAAGAAAACAAACCATAGACTTCAGGACCATAATACCTTGCTACAATTATCCTATAGGCATAACCTAGCAATTTAGACATAACTAACCCAATAAAAACTATTATTGAAGTTTTTGCAATAAGTTTCAAAGAATCATCTAAAGGATTATTGTTTTTCTTCATAATTAATATATAGTAAAATTGTATTTAAATATATTGAAAAAGAAAAGTTTCTTAAGACTCAATATTATTTAGCAGGGTTACATTCTCCAAAATTATTTTCTGAGGTTGCTCCTTCTATCTGCTCCCAGTCTGGATTTTTTCTTACTTTTTGATTGAGTCTCCAAACTGCTTCTAAAAGGTCTGGGTCATATCCTAAATCCTTTGCAAGCCAAGTAAGAGCCCTCAAGTCTTTTGGAAAACATTTTCCTCCAAAACCTCTGTCCCCATCATATCCAGGAACATCCATAAAATCCCCAATTCTTGGATCCATTAGTATTGCTTCTTTTACTCCATTATAATCTACACCTGTAACTTGACATATGTTATAAATTTCATTTGCAACTGCTACTTGACAAGCTAGTGTAACATTTGAAGCATATTTAATCATCTCTGAAGTTTTAGTGTCGGTTAATACAAATCTTGCTTGAGGAAATACCGGCTTATAAATTGCTTCTGCTTGATTTAGACTTAAGGGGTCATCAGCACCTAGAACTATTCTATCAGTATTTTGCATGTCTTCAAGAGCATATCTTTCTCTTAAAAATTCAGGATTAAATGCAAATCTAAATGGATATTGCTCTGAAAGTTTATGAGTTGTTCCAGAAACTGCTGTTGACCGAATTATTACTAAAAGGTCTTCAGGGTTTCTTCCTGCCTGCTTTGTTGACTCAAGTAACTGGTTAATGGAACTATGGATATTTGTATAATCAATTGCTCCACTCTTTTGCATAGGAGTTGGTACTGAGATAAAAGCAGCTTCTGACTCTTTTGCAAGAACCTCTAAACTTTGAGGTGTATTGATTGGAGGATTTGCCCATTCATTGCATTTTTCATTACACCATTCAGGGGTCTTATATTTATCATATAAAAAGAGATCGTGATGAGAATGCAAAACCCTTGCTGTTGAACCGCCAACAAATCCTACTCCAATTATACCTATTTTCATTAGGCTAGATATATTTTTTAGTTTTTAATATTTTCTAGTATCTAAAATATAGTTTAAAAGTATTTACCTTTATCTCTCGAAAGGTATCTTATTAAACTAAATTCTCTGACTCCAAACCGATAATGATAAAAGAGGTCTATTAAATCCAAAATTGAATGAAAAATCATTCCCAAAAAAATAAAAAAGAACCCGCTCCAAAAATAAGACAACAGCAAAACCAGAACAATAAATTCAACAGTATGAAAAATATGCATTATAGTCTTATGATTTTTAGGAAGAGATTTATGCCAATAATAAGCTTTTTTTAAGTTCCAAATCTTTTTTCTTTTGACAATAAACATATAATGATCTACATCAATAAAAACAGAGGCAAATAAAATCAAAAATGCCTGAAAGAGGGTCAAGTGAAATAGAAAATAAAGTAATATTGAAAAGATGAGCCCGAAAATAAAATGAATTTTTGGTAACATAGACTAAAAAGCAGATTATTCTTTAAAAATCTTATTCATCGAGTAAATTTGTCTGAAATTATAATTTCAGCCAGATTAAGTTTGAATTTTATTCATAGGTGAATTAGGAATAAAACCATTAAATAAATTAAAGACTTAAGAAACTAATAGATTATTCATCAAGTAGGCCTAAAAGATAAGAGCCATAACCTGAATTTTTTTGAGGTTCTGCTACCCTCTTTAATCCTTCTGCATCAATAAAACCTTTTCTATAAGCAATTTCTTCAGGACAACAAATCTGCGAACCTTGTCTTTTTTGTATTGCTCTTACATAATCTGATGCATCTGAAAGAGAATCAAAAGTTCCAGTGTCAAGCCAAGCAAAACCACTCCCCATTATTTTAACTTCGAGATTTCCTTGTTCTAAATAAGTACGATTAAGGTCTGTAATTTCAAGCTCCCCTCGTTTAGACGGTTCTAGATTTGCTGCTCTTTTTACAACTGAATTATCATAAAAATAAAGTCCAACTACTGCATAATTGGATTTTGGAACTGCGGGTTTTTCTTCAAGTGAAACTGCTTTTCCATTTTTGTCAAATTCAACTACTCCATACCTCTGTGGGTCACTTACCCGATATCCAAAAACTGTTGCACCAGTTTTATTTGAACTTGCTTTGTTTAATAATTCTGGAAGTCCATGACCATGAAAAATATTATCTCCTAGTATAAGTGCAACAGAATCATTTCCAATAAATTTTTTACCTACTCTAAATGCATCAGCAAGACCTCTTGGTTTATCCTGAACTTTATAAGAAAAATTCATTCCAAGCTCGGAGCCATCTTCTAGAAGAGATTTAAACATTGGCAGGTCTCTTGGAGTAGAGATTATTAAAATATCTTTTATTCCTGTGAGCATTAAAGTTGACAGGGGATAGTAAATCATAGGTTTGTCATAAACTGGTAAAATCTGTTTACTAATTGCTTTTGTTGCAGGCTCAAGTCTTGTTGCTCTTCCTCCTGCAAGAATTATTCCTTTCATTATAATCTCCCCCTATATCCAATTAAACACTCTTTAACAGCATCATGAATCTCAGGAAGTTCTAAACCCTCTGAAGCAAGTTTAGATGTGCTCAAATAACAATTAGACCTTTTTCCAACAGTTACTTTGTCTAACTGTTCTAAAGACATTGGCTTAAATGTATGGGTTGAATCTATTAATTCTTGATAAAGATTCATAATATCTGCTGCAGAAATAAGCCCGGGATTTACTAAATTATAAATTCCATTTCTCCTCAGTTCAATAAGAGATTTCATTGCATTTATTGCATGAGGGACAGTTGTCATAGAGTTTGGTTCAGAAATAACCTCGGGATATTTTATTAGTTTATCAATTAAATTTCTTTCATTGGGTCTATCATCAATAGGCATTCTAACTCTGAGTATCAAACCGGGAAGCTCTGCTAAAGCAAGTTCGGAAATAATTTTTGTTTTTGCATAAAACTGAGGACCATAAAAATTAGGGGTATCTTTTTCACTAAAACCATTAGAAGGATAACCTGAATACATACATCCGCTTCCAATATGAACAAAAAAAATTCCTCGGCTAGAGCACTCAGTTGAAAGATTAAGTGGAACAGTAACATTACCCTGAAAAGTTTCTTCTTTATGGGCTTCACACCAATCAATATTAGGTCTTCCGGTTTTTCCTATTGTATTTATAACAACTGCGGGTTTTTCTTGGTCTAGGAAATCATTTAGACTTGACAGATTAAGAGGATTTACTTCTTGTCTTGAAACTAGCCTATAGTCTAATTCACTGGAAATTCTTTTTCCTAAAAATCCTGCTCCAAAAACAATTCCTGTCTTGGTCATTTTTTTAGTGGCCCCCACCAAGATGGATTTTGTTCATACCAACTACAAAGAGCATTAACTTCACTATTGAGATTTAGATGTTTGTATTCAAACCCTAAAGATTTTAATTTATCTCCTGAAATTGAATACCTAAAATCATGGGCTTTTCTATGTTCTGATTTTTTTATCATATCTTCTCCAACCCCAAAATGACTAAGAAGCATCCTAGTCATCTCAATATTTGTTCTTTCATTGTCTCCGGGAATATTATAAACATCTCCAGTATTTGCTTTTTTTGAAACATACCAAATCGCTCTGCAATTGTCCTCTACATGCAGCCAGTCTCTAACATTAAGCCCTGGATTTTCTTTAGACCACATTAACGGAACTGGTTGTCCATTAACCAAGTTAGTAATAAAAAGAGGAAGAAGTTTTTCTGGAAATTGATAAGGACCATAATTATTTGCACTCCTTGTAATAACTGCAGGGAGTCCTCTGCTTGTAGTATACTCCATAATTACTCCTTCTGCACTTGCTTTTGTCTGTGCATAAGGGTTTGATGGAGAAAGCGGAGAAGTTTCAACAAAACTTCCATCTTTGATACTTCCATAAACCTCATCTGTAGAAATATGAACAAATCTTTTTACCCTCTTTGCTGCAGTAAATGCAAGAGCTCTTGTCCCTTCTATATTTGTTCTTAAAAATGGACTATTATCACTTAAACTATTATCTACATGACTTTCTGCTGCAAAATTAAATAATAAATCAGGACTATATTTTTGGAAAATGTCAAGAGAAGCATAAGGATCACAAATATCCCCTTGGACCAAAACATACCGGGGGTCTTTATCAAGACCCATATGTTCAATATTTCTTCCTTGACCTGCATAGGTTTGAAGGTCTAGATTAATGACTTTCTCAATACCTGCTTGTTTAGTCTCAGAACTAGTCAACAAATATCTAATAAAATTACTTCCAATAAAACCACTGCCGCCAGTTACTAAAACTTTCATAAAATAGCAAGATATGAGTGGTTTTTAAAGATTATGAATATAGAACCTATTCCTTGATTATTCGCTTAACTATATCTGCAAATGCAGGTCGAGTTATTAATATTCCTACACTAACTCCAATTATTGTTGTGAGTGCAAATCCTTTTAACATTCCTGCACCTGCCCAGAATAATGGAATCATCGCAACCACTACAAGTGAAAATGCACTCAATATGACAAAAAAGGCATTTTTTATTTTTTCTTTTAAACTAGACTTATCATCAAAAGAAGCTTCATCAAGAATTACTATCTGATCATCTACTCCAGTACCCATTCCTGCAATTATTCCTGCAATACCTGGTGCATCTAAATTCCATTTTATTAAAGCAGCAATAGCCAGAGTTATTACCGCTTCAGAAAAAAGAGTCAATATTACTGCAAGAGTAACTTTTATTCTTCTATATTTTATAAATAACATAATTGAAATAAAGATAAAAACAACCAACCCTAAGATGATTATATTTTTTGTAAACTCTTTTCCGAGAACTGGAGAAATAGTATCAATTTTGACTATTTCAAGTTTATAAGGTAGACTTCCAGTAATTAAAACAGTTTGAAGTTTTTTCATGTTACTTAGTGCATCATCGTAAGCTTCTTGCTTTGTTGCCCCTTTTCCACTTCCCTGAATAGAAATCTGAGTTGTTACTCTTCCTTTTAAATCTCTTGAAATAGAAAGTGAATCAACTAGACTATCATCTAAATAAAGGTCTAGTTTTTGACTGAGATACTCTGGTTCTGAAGGATCTGTTGAAAGATTTTTAGTTACACTAGCTTGAGCTTCTGCTGCTTTTTGACTAAGCGTAATTGCAAATCTAAAACTACATACCTGTTCTCCTTGATATTCGCCACAAGAATAAACTCCTGATTCCGCCCCAGTTCTTGCAACATAAGTTATATCTTCTTCTCCTCCAGTAAAGACAGTTTTATTTCCAATCTTTGCTTCAAACTTTCCTTGTTTTGAAATAAGGTCATTTAGATCTGCAGAGGTTGCACCTGCAACTTCTACTTGCATAAAATTATTTCCAGATAAGTCAGAAACAGATTTTACTGAAACATCTGCTATTCCAAATTCGTTAAGACGATTATTTGTAATTGTAATTAAGTCTTCAAGTTCAGAAGATGAAAGAGATTTATTTTCAGCTTTAACAAGCGCTCTTGCTCCTCCGCTTAGATCAAGACCTGTCTTAAGTTTTGTTCTAGGAATATCAGCAACAGTTATTCTTGGAGCTTCATTTGTAAAAAGGATGATTTCTCCACTACTAGTTCCAAACTTAACAGTTGTTTTATTTTTAGTTGGAAAAATCGTGTTAGTAACTCTTGTATAATCTTCAAAATTATTTATGTTTTCCCCATTTATTGATTTTATTATTAAACCGGTTTTTAATCCCTGATCAAAAGCAGTTGAATTTTTTTCTACACTCTTAATTACAACCCCTTTTTCAAAGTTTGGACTTAAGATTATTCCTGAACAAATTAATACAATTATTAGTAGCCAAATTTTCCAAGTTAGTTTCATTTTAGTCTATTTTCTTTGCCTCACAGTACCATTTAATTATACTAGCATTAGTAAGCCAGGTGTTTAATATATCTGCAAATAATCCCAGCATTAAGATGAAAAATATTTGTCTGAATGAATCTGGAAGTCCTGAAACTATAAAGAATGCTGGAAGAACTGCAACTAATGCAGTTGAAGTCATAAAAATACCAGTCTTAAAAGCTCTATAGATTCTTTTATTTACAGTTCCACCTTTTGTCCTTAATGCTCTTGTTGTAAGCAAAATATCAGTATCTACAGAATAACCTATTAACATTAAAAATGCAGCAATTCCTGCTGCAGAAACTCTAACTCCTAAAAAGTCAATTAATGCAAGAGGCATTACTATATCTCCAAACACTGCAAAAATTACAGCTAGACTTGGAATAAAGGTTCTAAAAATTATAAAAATTGTAATAGACATTAAAATAAATGAAATTGCCAAAGCCAATAGTAATTGATTGTAAAAACTTTTACTTAAAGAAGGTCCAGTGAACTCTATATTTGAATTTTCTTCAGTTAATTTATAGCCTAAAAACTTTTCTATTTCGGGTTTTATTACTTCAGGTTTTGCAGAAGTATCTATAATAATTGAGATGGGCTTACCAGTCCTCAAATCAGTTAACTTTCTTACAGCAATATCTGAGAATTGAGACTGCAGGGAAGATTCTAACGCAGCTGAATCAACATTTCCCATTAAAGTAATTGTTGTTCCACCTGTCAAAGAAGAATCTTTTAACATTATGTCGCCAGTTTTATTATAAAAGTATCCTAGATAGGCAAGAGAGAGAACTAAAAGAATTATTGGAATAAGTAAGATAAGCTTATAGTATTTATCATACCAGTTCTTAGTACCTATATGAGATGGTGAATTTTCCATTTTTTGTTAATTTTAGATAGAAAAAGTGGTTTTATAAGCTTTGTTATTTTTAAGGGATGAAAATAATTCTTATAACAATATAAAAATGCGCGGGCCTACTCAACCCCCTCATTTTTTAATTAATCCCTATTCAGTTTGAAAAATCATTAGAAAGATATAAAAAAATGCGCGGGCCGGGATTTGAACCCGGGTCAACTGGTTGGAAGCCAATGATTCTAACCACTGAACTACCCACGCATAAATTAAGATAGTTTTGATAGTTTTTTAAATCTTTGTTCTACAGCTATTTGCAGATTAAAATACGCCCGAGGCAGGACTTGAACCTGCGACCTAAGCATTAGGAGTGCTTCGCTCTAATCCAAACTGAGCTACCCGGGCTTTAAAGTTAAAAGAGAAGATTAGTTTAAAAAATGTATGATAGTAAAAGCATTTAATAGAATAACCTTTCGAGAGATTTTTTTGCATATTCTTGATGATATTTTAAGTCAGCTAATTCAAGTTGTTCTTGGCTAAGATCTCCCCTCCTAATTGCATAATCTAGGATACTCCGAACTCCTTGGGGAATACTATCCAGCCCAAAAACTCTAACAATCCCTAAGGATTTTTCTAAAAGACCTATAGAGTATTGTATTGAATTTTGATTTGAGACTGGTTCCTTTCTAGGGGGTAAATTGTAATTTCTCATTAAACTCAAAAAGAAAAAATAGGATTATTAAGATTATAGTGTGTAGAAAACAATTATTAAAGTTCATAATGAATAAATGCGGGGAACAGGCACTCAACAATTGATTTCTCAATTCTTGGTGACTTCTATTCTTACAAATATAAGTATTTGAAAAATCTTGTTTTAAAGAATATAAATGCGGGGAACAGGATTTGAACCTGTGAAAGCACTAAGCAACAGATTTTGAGTCTGTCCCGTTTGACCGCTCCGGCATCCCCGCAATAAAAATCCTAAATTTCTCGCATATAAAAAACTTCTTACAAAGTTTTTAGGATTATAAAAAATATTGAAAACCCCGGATTTTTTTCTAATATAAAAACCTTTATAAACCCTCAATTTTAAGATATATTGAAGACGGCCATAATAGCTTGGAAACACCTGTTCCCATTCCGAACACAGAAGTTAAGCTTGCTATGTTGTTGGTTGATAGTTTCCTAACGGAAGTGAACCCAATAAGTTGTCTTCACCTTCAATTTAAAATGATAATTCCAATTCGTTGTATGAGCTGCGGAAAACCTATAGGGCATCTATGGGAAGAATTCAAAGACAGAGTAGAAGTAAAGAAAGAAGATTCTAAGAAAGTTTTTGATGACTTAAAACTAGAAAGATACTGTTGCAGATCAATGTTTCTAGGCCAAGTTGATAATTTAGAATTAATTAATAAGTTCAAAAAGTTCTAGATTTCTGCATAATATTTGTTAAATGCCTAATTTTATATAAGAGGTTTTGCTAATAAATATCATGAAATCAAACCTCACAAAACAAGAAGTTAACGAATATATTAAAAATATTTTTCTAAAACAAAGTTCTGCAAAAGAAATCAAATCTGCAAAAAAGCTTGCAATGAGCAAAAATATCAAACTAGGAGAATTAAGAAAAAAATTTTGTAAAAAGTGTCATTTTATGTTTAACCCTGAAAATTCTGAAGTCAGAATTCGGGAAGGATTTAAAATCATTAAGTGCAAAGGGTGTAATTCTATTAGTAGATATAAAATGAAACAATCATAAAATGACAAAAGAATTTTTAAAACTCGCAGGCAAACTTGTCCTTGCGCCTATGCACGATATAACCAATATTGCATTTAGAGTTATGTGCAAGAGATATGGGGCTTCGCTTGTTTCAACTGAGCTGTTAAGTGCAAATGCAATAGCCCGAGAAAATAATGCAGTTATGAATCTTGCTCAAACATGTAAAGAAGAAAAACCGGTTGTGTGTCAGATTTTTTCTAATAATACTGAAAACATGATTAAATCTGCAAAAATACTTGAAAAAAATTTTGATGTTATTGATATAAATTTAGGTTGTCCAAGCGATAAAATCCTAAAACAAGGAAGCGGAGGGGCTCTACTCAAAAGAAAAAATAAAATTGGAGAAATTGTAAAACAGATTAGTAGTTCTATAAAAATTCCACTAAGCGTTAAAATAAGATCAGGTTTTGATGAAAAATCAATTAATGCTGTTGAGATTGCAAAAATTTGCAAAGAAAATGGGGCAAGCATAATAACAATTCATGGCAGAACAGTAAAACAAGGATATTCTGGAAATGCAGATTGGAACATTATAAAAAAAATAAAAGATAATGTAGACATCATTGTTATTGGAAATGGGGATATTTTTTGTGGATCTGATGCTAAAAAAATGCTTGAAGAAACGGGTTGTGATTATGTTATGATCGGGAGGGGTGCAATTGGAAACCCATTTATTTTCAAAGAAATAAATGAATATTTACGAACGGGTAAAATAATCAAACAAACTAAAGAAGAAAAAATAAAAGATTATTTTGAATATATTGAACTCGCCAGAGAATTTAATATATTTTCAATAAAGGATGCAAAGCTTCGTGCACAAGAGTTTACTAAAGGACTTCCTGGAAGCAGCAAACTTAGACTTAAACTAAATCGAGTTAAAACCTTTGAAGAGATTGAAAATTTAATAAGGAAATTGTCAAATAGTTAAGACAAAAAGCAAGAAAGGGTTTTTAAATAGTAAAATCCTAAGTATAATAAAGAGAGTGTGAGATGAATAATAAAATTGTTTTAATGTTGATGGGTCTTATACTTATTAGCAATATAATTGCGTTAGATACCCAAAATGAAAATAGGCTTAGTTTTGGACATATCCTCATAGTTAAAGAAATTTCTACTGAACCACTTAATATGATTCCGGGAAATGAGGGAGTTTTAAAAGTAGTAATGATTAATAACGGAGATTTGCCTGCAAAAGATATTAGGGCGCATTTATACCTTCCTGCTGAAATTGCTTTTATAAGCGATGTCTCTGAAAAAAGAGTTTCAGAAATTAAGCCAGATAAACAAGCAGAATTTAATTTTAAGATAATTGCTCTTCCAAAAACTGCAGAAGGGGTCTATAAAGCATCACTTGAAATTGATTATTTGAATAACATTGGAGAAGAAAGACAAGATAATTATTCAATAGGCCTTATTGTAAAAAGTGTTCCTAAGATTTTTGCACAAATTGAAAAAACTGAGATTTATGATGAAAAAAGAACAGGAGAATTAACAGTTACATTCACAAATAATGATTTGGCAGATATAACTTTTTTAACTGCAGAAATAGCAGAATCAGAAGATTATGAGATTATCTCAAGTAATAAAAAATATATTGGAGATTTGGATTCTAATGATTTTCAGTCTACAACATTTACATTGAAGATTGTAAATAATATTAAAGATTTAACAATTCCAATAAAAGTAGATTACAAGGATTCACTCAATAAAGATTATTCCCAGGAATTTAAACTTCCATTAAAAATAAGAACTGGAGCAGAACTGGGAATTGCCAACAATAGTTATTATTTGGGTTTAATTGCACTAGTCTTATTGATAGTGCTTGTTATTTATCTTTATAGAAGAAACATTCATAAAAGAAAATCTGAATATTAAACAGCAAATCTTAAATATACTTTATTCTTTAAAAAATTATAAATCTTAAAAGAGTTCTAAAAAATGATAAAACAGCCACATCATGGAAAGAAAAATGAGATAATAAGGCTGGATAATATATGTAAGACTTATCGGATGGGGAATTCAGTTATTCAAGCAGTTTATGATGCAAGTTTAACAATCAATAAAGGAGAATTTGTTGCAATTACTGGTCCCTCAGGAAGTGGAAAGTCTACTATGATGAATATGGTTGGAGCTCTTGACCTTGCTTCAGAAGGAGAGATTCTTCTTGATGGAATTGATATAGAACACTTAGCAGAATCAAGACTTGCCCAAATAAGGGGAAGAAGAATTGGATTTATTTTCCAGACATTTAATTTAATTCCTACACTTAATGCAATAGAGAATGTTGCACTTCCAATGATTTTTCAAGGAGTCCCTAAAAAAAGTAGAATGGAAAGAGCCAAACTTCTACTTAAGGAAGTTAAACTTGAAAAAAGAATGTATCATCTTCCAAATGAACTATCTGGAGGAGAAAGACAAAGAGTAGCTATTGCAAGAGCACTTGCAAATGATCCTGAAGTTATTCTTGCAGATGAGCCAACTGGAAACCTTGATTCAAAAACCGGGGAAGAAATTCTTAATATGTTTATTGAACTTAATAAAAAAGGCAAAACTATTATTATGATTACTCATGACAATAATCTTGCGAAACGGGCACAAAGAATAATAAGAATAAGAGATGGAAAAATAGTAAAAGAATAGAGAGAGTATAATAATCCTTAAAAAGGTCTAATTCTACTATAAAACTTAGGGTAAACTGCCTTAGAAGCTTATTCTAAGAGATGAAATTAATTTAAGATGACCAAAACAAAAATCGCATTAACAATACTTGTGGGAGTAATCTATTTGATTAGTATTTTAGGTCTTTGTTCTGCTCTTGTTATAAATTCAGTTACTACGAGCCCCGACCAGATTGCGCCAGGAGAAACAACTGATATTGGAATTGCCTTAAAAAACAATGCAGATGAAGATATTAGTGATGTTAGTATAAATCTTGATTTGAAAGACTTACCCCTTGCTCCTTTTGATTCAGGTTCTCAGTATGGTTTTGATGCAATTGAGTCTGGAAAAACAAAACAGGTTGCATTTAAACTAGTTGCATTTAATGATGCAAGTTCAGGGATATATAAAATTCCAGTTGTAATGAGCTATAGAGATATCAATAATGAACTTGTGACCAAGCAGTCTCTAATAAGTATTATGGTAAATTCTGAGCCAGTTATTGATGTTAGTCTTGAAGATGGACTATTTTTAAAAGGACAAAACAATAAAATAACCATAAAAGTAATTAACAAAGGACTTGCTGATGTTAAATTTTTAGAGATTAATTTAGGTAATTCTGCATATTATACACTACTCTCTTCAAATAAAATTTATGTTGGAGATGTTGATAATAATGATTTTCAAACTAATGAACTTACAATCCTGGTTAAAGATAATGCTCCTAGCACATTGACAATCCCATTTAATATTGTATACCAAGATGTTACAAATAAAGAATATAATGAAAATAAGGATGTGAGTTTGAAGGTTTATACTAATGAAGAAGCAGTAAATCTTGGACTTTTAGAAAAAAGTTATACTACTTATTATGTTCTTGGAATAATTGCTTTAATTTTAATATTTATATTATCTAAGGCAATTAGGAACAGCAAAAGACTTAAAGAATAAAACTTTATTTTTCAAAAGAGAGAAAGATTAATTAAGCATTATTAACTTTTAAAATTATGATACAAGACCTTTTCTTTTTGTCTACAAACAGCATGAAAAAGAGAAAGCTAAGAAGTTGGCTCACTCTACTGGGAATATTTATTGGAATCGCTGCAGTAGTGTCATTAATAAGCCTGGGAGATGGTCTTAGAACTGCAATAACAGGGCAGTTTGGATCATTATCTGTAGATACTCTTACAATTCAAAACGCAGAAACAGGTTTTGGACCCCCTGGAAGTACTGCAGTTAAAAAGTTAACTAACCACGAGGTAAGGCTCATTGAATCAGTAAACGGAATTGAAATTGTTATTCCAAGGCTCATAAGAATCGCAAAAGTAGAGTATAATAAAGATGCAGAGTTTAGTTATCTTGGAAGCCTTCCTGAAGATAAAAAACAACTAGAGTTTATTTATGAAAATCTTAATACAGAAACCCAAGAAGGAAGGGTAATTTCACTAAGTGACCATGGTAAAGTTGTTCTTGGAAACAGTTTTGCTTCGGAAGATTTGTTTGGTAAAAAAATTGCAGTTGGCTCTAAAATAAAAATCCAGGGAAAAGAATTTATTGTTGCAGGAATCTTAAAACCTGGAAGTTCTGCAATACTTAATGGGGTTGTTTTAATGTTTGAAGACGATATGAAAGATATCTTAAACATTGGTGATGAAGCGGATTTAATAGTTGCAAGAGTACAAAATAAAGATGATATGGAAAAAGTTGCAACAGACATTCAAAATAAACTTAGAAAAGATAGGAAAGAAAAAATAGGTGAAGAGGATTTTACTGTTCAAACACCTGTACAGTCTCTTGCAGCAGTAAATACTATTCTTAATATTATTAATATTATTGTTGTTGGAATTGCTTCAATTTCTTTACTTATCGGAGGAATTGGAATTGCAAATACTATGTATACTTCTATACTTGAGAGAACAAAGGAAATTGGGACCCTTAAAGCAATTGGAGCAAAAAATTCAGATATTTTAACTTTATTTGTAATCGAATCAGGATTATTTGGTTTGATTGGAGGAGTTGCAGGAGCAATATTTGGTATTTTGCTTTCACTACTTGTCTCAATCTCTGCAAATAGCTATTTTGGAGAAAATATAATAACAATTAATTTATCATGGCCTCTTCTTATAGGTGCAATTGGTTTTTCATTTTTTATTGGAATACTAGCAGGACTTATTCCAAGTTACCAGGCAAGTAAACTAAAGCCAGTTGATGCAATGAGGTCATAAATGATTCAAGATTATTTTACACTAGCAAGTAGAAATCTAGTTAAAAAAAGACTTAGAAGCTCGCTTACAATAGTTGGAATATTTATCTCAATTGCAACAATATTTGTTCTTATCAGTCTCTCTATTGGGCTAAACAATGCGATTAAGGATCAGTTTGAGCAACTTGGAGCTGATAAGTTCTTTATAATGCCTAAAGGGCAGGCAGGGTTTGGTGGAGGGGGTGCTGTAGAACTCACCAATGAAGATGTTAGAACAATCGAAAAAGTTTCAGGGGTAAAAGAAGTTGTTGGATTTAATATGGGAAATGCAAAAATAACCTATAGAAAAAAAAGCAGATATTACATGGTTATGGGTTTGCCTAGTGAAAGAAAATTACTTGATATGACACTTGAAGCATTTAATGTAAAGGTTGATGAAGGCAGGTTTTTAAGAGAAGGAGACTCAAAAAAAATTGTTTTAGGATATAGTTACAAATATGCAAATTTATATGACAAACCGGTTAAAGTGGGAGATACTATTACTCTAAACGATGTTGAGTTTGATGTTGTTGGAATTTTAACTCAAATAGGTAATCCTCAAGATGATCAACAAGTCTATATAACATTTGATGATGCAAAGGCATTGTTTAATTCAGGAGAAAGAGTAGACTATATTGCAGTACAAATAAAAGAGGGGCAGGATATTAAAACCGTTGCAGCAGATACAAAAAGAAAATTAATAAACTTTCGAGATGTTACTGAAAAAACAATAGACTTTGACTTATACACCCCTGAAGAACTCTTAAACAGCTTTGCTACAATTCTTAATATAGTCACTGCATTTTTACTAGGGGTTGCAGCAATTTCACTTTTTGTTGGAGCTGTTGGAATTGCAAATACAATGTATACTTCAGTTCTTGAAAGAACAAAAGAAATTGGAGTTATGAAAGCAATTGGAGCAAAAAATTCAGATATATTAACTATATTCATGATTGAATCAGGAATTCTTGGACTTGTTGGAGGACTTCTGGGCATTAGCCTAGGATTTGTTGTTGGAAAAATAATTGAATATATTGCAGTTACTCAACTTCAAACTACAATTCTAAAAATAGCAACCCCGTGGTATCTTGTTCTAGGGTGCATGTTATTTGCATTTTTAGCAGGAGCACTCTCAGGACTTTTACCTGCAAGACAAGCATCAAAGATAAAACCGGCTGATACCCTTAGATATGAATAGAAAGAAAAAAGTCTTAATCTATATGAAATATTAGACAAGTTCTGGAAATAAGGGATTCCCTTTAACATCCACAAGCTGCTTTGGCGATACTGCGAGAAAAAATGAAAAATGTCCAGAAGATCCTGTATGTATACGAGGGACCTCTTGATGGCCTGAATCTGCATAATAACCTAACCCTCCAATATGGTGATTATTTGAGTAGACCAAATATCTGAGAGTTTTACCAAAAGTGTGATTATCCACCCTATATTCAGTTCTTCCTTTAAAGTCTATTTGATAAAGCTGGGCATCTAAACAAATAGAAAAATAGCTATGATTAAAACCAGATTTAGGAAAATGAGATAACATTAATTTGGGATAAACTTTAAATGCAGCTGGACAAGAAGAACCAATTGCTAAAATATCCAACGGAGCAATGGTTAAATTTTCTAACAATCGCTCGCTATATTTTTTCCGATTATGAAGAGGGTTAAATCCTGATGATTCTGGAATTATTATTTTATTTTTCATATTCTAAGTTATCACAGAACTCTTCAAATTTTTATGAATTAATCAATTTAAAAAACTTTCTTGAATTTATTTTTAGTATTTCAGATAGTTATAGTCGGATGTGGAAATCTTTATAAACTTTGATAAAATTAATTTGATTAATTAAAAAGAGATAAAAAAAATGGCAAAATGTACTTATTGTCGATGTGAAATTTCTGATGGACGAGCTCTTGAAGTTTGCGACAGATGTGGAGTTGGTGTGTGGGGACCAAAAATGTTTCCTGCAATCAAAAGAAACATGGAAGAAGCTCAAGGGAAAGGAGACTTAGATCAAGGCGGAAACGGAAATTAATCAAAGATACTAAAAAAAAGAACTACTTGATTTAGATAATCTGTCTTAATTATTATAAATTTTAATTTTACTAAGGGATAACTTAAGTTTTAAGGTATTTATACTACTTATTTTAGAAAACAATACATCGGAAAGCTTTTTAAATGCATTATTTCTATAGTTTTTAAGAGAAATGGTAATTAGTGGATAGCAAAACAGCTATCTTAAATGGCCAAATTTGAGCACTAAAGAACCTTAAGAATTCTTAGTGGACTCCAAAATAAATATTATAAAAATAAAAAATGATAAGCCGAAAACGATTAAGAACACATGGAAAAATAAAGTTTAGTAATTACTTTCAAGAATTTAAGGAAGGAGACCGGGTTGCAGTTGTAAGAGAACTTGCTGTCCAACCAAAGTTTCCAAGACAAATTCAAGGAAGATGTGGAGTAGTGCAGTCTAAAAGAGGAAGTTCATATATTGTAAATATAAAGGATTTAAATAAGGAAAAAACTTATATAATTCATCCAGTACACTTAAAAAAATTAAAATAAAAAAATGATACTTGACAGAACACCTATAAATTTGAATGAAGTTGAAGAAATAATCAGAGAGACGCCTGATACTGAAAAGAAACAGCAGACTGAAGAATATTTAAAGAAATTTTTAAAGACAAAACCAGAACAGGCAAAAAAGATTAAAGCAGACCTTGAAAAATTAGACTTACTTAAAATGAAGAGAGAACATGTGATAAAGATAGTGGATTTACTCCCTAGTGATGCTTCTGAATTAAATAAAATATTCGTAGATATAAGCTTGAACGAGGATGAAACAAATAAAATACTGGAGATCGTTAAGAACTCTAAATAATGAAAATGATAGAGAAAGAAGAACACGCCATAATCCTAGATTATTTACCTTATGGTTATCCACTCGAGAAGAAAATGATGCCTATAGCTCAAGCTATAGGAGTTAAGAAGTTTACATTACTTCAATTAATTCCGCGAAGAGGAATTAAACTTGAAGTGGGTGAAGATGCCTATATCGGAGAAGGTAAGAGAGACAAGATTTATTATATTCTTGGAAGGTTACCTGAAGATAAATTAACCGAAACTGCAAAACAACAGTTAGGGGATTTTATTGAAAAGGAAGTTACAGGCAATCAAAAAAAGTTTGTGGACTTTTTTAATAATGCTACAGCAATAAATACAAGAATCCATCAATTTGAACTATTGCCAGGATTTGGAAGAAAACATACTGAAGCAATAATTACCGAAAGAAATAAAAAGCCTTTTGAGTCTTTGGAAGACTTAAAGGAAAGGGTTTCAAATTTACCGGATCCAAAAAAAGCTGTAGAAAAAAGACTCATGGAAGAAATAGTAAATAAACAAAAATATTATTTATTTATATCCGCACAATAAAAACAACAATGGCAGAAAAACATATAAAAACAGACAAGGAAGAAAAACCTAAGGCAAGACCTGAAGTTAAGAAAGAATATTATTCAATAGTTAGAGTTATGCAGACAGATATTCCTGGAAATAAAAATGTTCTTACAGGGCTTACTTACTTAAAGGGAGTTTCTTGGAGCATTTCAAATGCATTATGCAGAATACTCAAACTCGACCCTAATAAAAAAATAACTGAACTAACACCTCAAGAAATTGAGTCACTCATTGCTACACTTGGAAGTCTTGAAGGAAAAGTTCCAAATTTTCTTTTAAATAGAAGAAAAGATTTTGAAACTGGAAAAGATTTTCATTTAACTGGAGCAAATTTAGATATGAAAAAAGAGTTAGATATAAGAAGGCTCAAGAAAATAAGATCATACAGAGGACTTAGACATGCTACTGGACAACCTACTAGAGGACAAAGAACAAAGAGCCACTTTAGAACAAAAGGAAAGAAAAGGGCTGTTGGAGTTCAGAAAAAGAAACCAGCACCAGCGAAGAAAAAATAAATTTTAAAAAAATAAAAAATGCCAAAAAGAAATAGAAAAACATATTCAAGGCCAAGAAAGCCTTTTGATAAACCGAGAATAGAAGCAGAAAACGTCATTAGAGAAACCTATGGACTAAAAAATAAAAGAGAGATTTGGAAAGCAGATGCTTCAATTGCAAGAATAAGAAATCTTGCAAAAGAATTGATTACAAAATCTGATGTTGAAAAAAACGAATTTATTGAAAGACTTCATAAAAAAGGTTTTAATGTAAACAGCATTGCAGATGCACTTGCACTTAACAAAGAAGATTGGCTAAAGAGAAGACTTCAAACAGTTGTTCATGCAAAAAAACTTACTACCACTGCAAAACAAGCAAGACAATTAATAACTCACAAACATGTTTCAATTGGAGACCAAATCGTTAATATTCCATCTTATATGGTTTCGCTTGAGGAAGAATCTCAAATAAAATTAAATATAGTCCTTAAAATAAAAACGCCTAAAAAATCCAAAGAAGAAGTTATAAAAGAAGATATTGAAAATGAAAAAATAGAAGAGGAAATAACAGCATAAAATGACAGACGAAATAACAAAACAAGAACTTGAACTCAAAAAACAAAAGATAGAAGAGAAAGTTGAAAAATTAAAAGAAAGACTTGGAGAAACAAAGGTAGTAAAAACAGAAGAACATGTTGTTGAAAAAAGAAAAGATAAAGAAGAAAGAATTGCGATACTTAGTATTTATACTACATTTAATAATACTATAATTAATTTAACAGATCTTGCTGGAAACAGTATTGTAAAATTTTCAGGTGGACAATCAACAAAACAAAGCAGACTTAAAGCTAATCCCACTATTGCAATGTTTATTGCACAGAGAATCTCTGAAGAAGCAAAAGATAATGGGATAACTGGTTTTTACGTTAGAATAAGATCGGAAACTGGACAAACAAATCCTGGCCCTGGAGCACATAGTGCAATAAAGGCACTTACAAGAGCAGGATTCAAAATAATAAGTGTAATGGATACTACAAGAATAGCAAGGGGAGGTCCTAAGGCTAAAGGCGGTAGAAGAGGAAGAAGAGTTTAAAAATCGCCTGATGGCGAGAATAGTTTTGCTTTTTTTAATGAAGTAAATTCATTAAAAAAAGTTAAATAAATAATAAAGGTTTAAAAATAAACAAATACAAAATATACAATGATAAAAATAAAAAATTCAAATGAAAAAGAACAAAAGCTTAGTTTTGTTACAGATATGTCATCGAGTCTTGCAAATGCAGTAAGAAGAAGTTCGCTTGAAATTCCTATAATGGCTATAGATGAAATAGAAATACATAAGAATGATTCTGCACTTTATGATGAAATAATTGCGCACAGACTTGGACTTGTTCCAATAAAGACAGACAAAACAAGTAAGGAACAAAAATTCAAATTAAAAGCAGTTGGACCGAGAACAGTTTATTCAACAGAGATTACTCCTTCAGTTGAAACAGATTACAAACTTCCAATTGTTATACTAGACAAAGACCAAGAACTTGAAATAGTTGCTGATGCAAATCTTGGAAAAGGAGTTGATCACATAAAATATTCACCGGGACTTATTTATTACAAACATGATATTGATCCTGAATTAATTGATTTTGTAAGTGTTGATGAAGATGGAAAGATAACTTATGATGAAGCTGACTTAAAAGAAAGATTACTTCCAGAAGAACTTATGAGTAAGATAAAAAAGCTTAAGGAAGCAAATGAGATAATTTTCGAAATTGAATCTTGGGGACAATTAAAAGCAAAAGACATATTCCTAAGAGCAATAGAGGCTCTAGATGAAAATCTAGAACAGCTGGATAAAGCGCTTAAATAAATACTGCTCATCTTCAATTATTCAAACGATATGCGGGGATGCCAGAGCGGTCAAATGGGATAGCTTAAGGAGCTATTGGCTTAGTGCCTTCGAAGGTTCAAATCCTTCTTCCCGCATAATAAAAATAAAATAATAAATCAAAAAAACACAAAAATGATAACAAAAAATCAAATAAGTAAGAGAGTAAAAAGCAAAACAAATTTGTATTTAGTAAGAACAATAAATCTTGCTAAAAAAAATAATTTGCTTGATCTTGCTAGAAAGTTATCTGGCCCTTCAAGAAAGCAAAAAAACATTAATATGAATCAATTAAATGAACTTGAAGATAAACAAGTATTAATTGTTGGAAGAGTTTTAGGCCAAGGAATTATAAATAAAAAAATAAGCATTGCTGCACTTGGATTTTCACAGCAAGCTAAAGAAAAACTTAAAAAAGCAGGCTGTGAATTTAAATCAATAAATCAAGAAATTGAAGATAACCCTACACTTAAAGGAGTAAAAATATTATAAATAAAACATGGCAAAAATAATAATTGATGGAACAGGAGCAATCTTTGGAAGACTTTGCAGTTATGTTGCAAAACAAGCTCTTGAAGGAAATGAGATAATTATAATCAACTCTGAAAAAACAATAATTACTGGAAATAAAGCAGATATTCTAAATCATTATAGGGTAAAAAAAGCAAGAGGCGGAGCTTCTAGAAAAGGACCCCATTATCCAAGACTTAGTAAGATGATGCTTAAACGAGCAATAAGGGGAATGCTTCCAAACTATAGATGGGGAATTGGAAAACAAGCATTTGAAAAAATAAAATGTTATGAAGGAATACCTGAAGAATATGCAAAAGAAAAAGCAATTAAATTTGAAAGTAAAAAGCAAGGACTTAAACTCAAAGAAATTTCAGATAAGTTATAAAATTTAAAAATAAAATGGGACACATACAAAAAGCAATAATGGTTGGAGGAAAGAGAAAAACAGCAATAGCTAAAGCTACAATCGTAAGTGGAAATGGGATGGTTACTATTAATAAAGTACCTTATGAAAATCTTGATTTTTTCAAAAAACTAATGATACAAGAACCTATTGAAATAACAAAAAAAGTCCTAGGTAAATTTGACTTTGATATAAGAGTTAATGTAAAAAGCGGTGGTCAAGAAAGTCAAATCCATGCATCAAGACTTGCAATAGCAAGAGCCATTATTAAGTTCACAAAATCAGAAGAACTAAAGAAAGCGTTTATTAAATATGATAAAAATCTTCTTGTTGCAGATACTAGAAGAAAAGAAGCTAACAAACCTGGTGACTCAAGAGCAAGAAGTAAAAGACAGAAGTCATTCAGATAAGAAGATAGGCGGTAAGCCGAATAATTAAAAGAGTTCTATAAAATATTTTATTCCCCACTTTTCGCATTTATCCCTATCTTGGAATTTATTTAAATACCCAAAGATCTATAAACTAAAATTAGATAATTAAAAGGAGGATAGCATATGAAAAAAGGGGTACCTTCATTGATAAAATGGGCAGGTGGAAAGAAACAACTTTTAGAACAATTTGAAAAATTCTTTCCAAAGAAAATAGAAACTTATTTTGAACCTTTTGTGGGAGGTGGAACTGTAGCATTCTTTCTTCTTAAAAACCATCCTGAAATAAAGAAAATTTATCTATCTGATATCAATGAAGAATTAATTCTAACATATAATGAAGTAAAAAACAATATAGGTGAGTTAATCAGTTTATTGAAAGAATACAAACTAAAACATGATAAAGAGTTTTATTATAAAATGAGGGAACTAGATACAAAGAAATTAACTTCAGTTCAAATTGCAGCAAGGTTCATCTATTTGAATAAGACTTGTTTTAATGGATTGTATCGAGTAAATTCTAAAGGAGGATTTAATGTTCCGATTGGAAGTTATAAGAATCCTGGAATCTGTAATGAAGAAGATTTAAGAGAAATATCAAATCTTTTGAAAAAAGATGATATAAAAGTAAGTCAATTTGATAAAGCTGTAAAAGAAGCCAAGAAAGGAGATTTTATTTACTTTGATCCTCCTTATTATCCATTAAAAAAAGAAAGCTTCACAACCTACACAAAGGATAATTTTTTAGAAAAAGAGCAAGAAAGGTTAGCAGAAATATTCAAAGAATTAGACAAAAGAGGTTGTAAAGTTATGTTAAGTAATAGTGATAGTAAGTTTATAAAAAATTTATATAAAGACTATAATATCCACTTTGTAAAAGCTACAAGAATGATTAATTGTGATGCAACAAAAAGAGGACAAATAAGTGAAGTAGTTATTACAAATTATTCAATACAGGACTAAATTCTTAGCTAAGATAGATACCAAAGTGAGGGATTTTCCCTAACATACATTCTATGTTTCTTGTTTTCACAATTAACATATTTTGTGATTGGAGGTTGTCCATTACAAACACTCATACATAAATTGTCTATCTCTTTAGGGTTATCAATAAACTCCCTTATCCATCCCTGAAAAAATAAAGTCGGGGGTTCAAACATGCTTTCTTTATGGTAACCATACTCTTGTTCAAGAATAAATAACTGTGCAAGAACTCCAATAATAACTAAATCATTTAAGTAATGCTCAAATTTTTCCTTGGATAATTTCAAAAGTTCCTTTTCAGGATCTTTTCCATAAAAAATATTGTCAAAAGCAAGCAACAAATCTCTCTTTAAATCCTGGCGGCTCCTAACTCGCAGATTTAAGTCTATCATGACTCTCAAATGATTTGGGCGAAATTCTCGGTCTCCTTCTTTCAACCATATCTGAAAATTTTTATTAACATCATAATCCTTGAATCTAGCTGAAAGTTTGGATGGCCTAAGAAGCAATATTTCAGTATTACCTTTTTTAAAAACAATCCTTTTTTCATCAAAAGACAATTCCTTTACAATCTTAAACATTTCGGATTTAAGCATGAAAAAAATAATAATTGAGAATATTTAAACAGATCTATTAAATAAATTATATGTTTAGTCATTACTTTTATCTACTCTTCGAATCCCGCCACTCATTTTTTCCTACAATAATGCTATCTAACACATTTATACCTATCTCCTCTCCAGCTCTCATTAATATTTCATTGATAGAAATATCCTCCGGGCTAGGAGTAGGATCCCCGCTGGGATGATTATGAACTAATATTATTTTACTTGCTGAGTTCTTTATTGCGGGCTTGAAAACTTCTCTGGGATGAATTATTGAAGCATCGAGTATGCCTTTTGTAATAAGAACAGGTTCTGAGATTAGGTTGTTCTTTGTATCCAGAAGCAGAATATAGAAATGCTCTTCTTTTTTGTCTTTAAGTTTTTCATGCATGAGGTTAAAAACATCTTGTGCACATGTGATGCGCTTTATTGGTTTTTTGGATTGATTAATTCTTTTTTGTATTTCTGCAATTGTGAGGATCTGCATTGCTTTTGTTGGACCTATGCCTTTGATTTGTTCAAGTTCTTTGAGTGAGCACTCAAAAAGTTTGTCAAGGCCATATTCACTAATCAGGCGGTTTGACATATCAATTACATTTTCACCCCTACTGCCTGTTCTTAGTAAAATTGCAAAGAGCTCTGCATCGCTCAGGCTTTCAGGTCCAAATTTTAGAAATCTTTCTCTGGGCCTGCCTTCTTTTGGAAAATCTAGGATTTTCATATTAAACTTAGAAATAGGAATTATAAAAATATGACTAAATAGAAATATTTAAATAGGTATATAAGTATATATAACTAACAGAATGGAAATAAAAAAAATATTACATTATCCTAGACTCGATAGTGTCTTAATGGTTGAAAAATTTATCTATGATAATAGTGGACATTATGGCAAAAAAAAGATCTGGGAGAAACTTCCAAAGAAAATGATGTATCAAACCTATTCAGTTATTATTGACTACCTTCTTTATGCTGGAAGAATCGCAGTTGATAGTGAAGGAAAGATTGGTTGGATATGGGATCCTGAGGGTGTTGAAAAGTATCTTAAGAAAAAGCATTTGATGTGGAAAAGCAAATGAAATCAGAAATAATATTTGGAGATGAAAGATTAAAGGAAAATTTTGAAAAATTAGATCCTATAAAAGAAAGATATCTTTATGAACAACTTGTTAAGGCATTTAAGAATCTTGAAGAAGATGCTTTTTGTGGAATTCAAATACCTAAAAACTTGATACCTAAGGAATATATCAATAGATATGGAAATCTTACTAATCTCTGGAAATATAATCTTCCTGATGCCTGGAGATTAATTTATACTGTTAAAAACAATAAAGTTGCTATTCTCTCAGTTATTTTAGAGTGGTTAGATCATAAAGAATATGAAAGAAGATTTCATTATTGAGGTTGGGCCATTGATTAACTTAAAAAGTTGTGGATTATTTCTATAAGTACATTTATTATAAGTTACAAACCCCATTTATTAAATTAGTCGTAATAAAAATAGCCTATTTTGAGTATAATAATTATTTTAAAACAAAATTAAATAATTTGTTAGAAATGTTTTAAGAAAAATTAAAAAGGAGGTAAAAAATGAAACCAGAAACTGAAGAATTATTGATAGAAGCTATCCAGTCCATAGCTGAAGACATACATAAAATCAAAAATTCTATGTGTGAAGAAGAAGGCAAAGAAGGAATCTATGTAAGAGGAGATATTGGTTGTCACCAAGATTAATTTAAATCTTATCTCAAGACTTTATTTTAACTTTTTTTATTTCTTAACTTCGTTCTCAAACTTAAAGTCAAGCACTCTTTTATCAGGGCTGAGCAAGTAAACCTTGTCATCTTTACTTCTTAGGCCCCGGTAGACTTTCTGCATGAGTTCTCGTCTTGATTTATCCATATAAAATGACATAAAATGCTGAGGCTTGTTTCTCTTTAAGATTTTCCAAAAAATGCTGGAGATATTTGGATAAGGAAATCTTGTGATAACAATACTATTACATATGTCACCTGGAAAATCAACCCCTCTATTACATTTTGTTGTGAACAATATTTTTGTTTTTTTATCTCTAAACTCCCTTACTCTCTTGGCTGTCGGGTCATTGTTTTGCTGTTCTATTAATTCCCTTTGAGTTATAAGATTCTCCAGATTAAACTGAGCTTTTTCCTGATCTGTCGGAAGATCTGAAAAAGAATTGACATGAACAAGTGTTGGAGATTTTGCACAACTTATTGATTTTGAAAGAGCTTTTAGATAGGTCTCCCTAGTGAGTCTTTTCGACTTAAAATTTGAATAACTGCAATCTACTTCATAACCATGTTTGCATTTTATTAATTCTCCCTGATGCTCTATTTCTGCTTCAATTACCTTGAATGTATCCAGACCAAAAATATTTTTTAAGACCATTTCAGAATGAATTGTTCCAGACATCATTACAACAACCTTATTATTATCTACCATTGTTTTTAATTGCTTATCTAGGTTTGTTGTTACTAAAGTTATTATTTTATCATTTTCTCTTTTTTCAACAGAGAAAAAAGTTTCATCCATAAAATCATAAAAAGTTTTTGCAACCTGGTCTAAATGAATTAAATAATTATGGTCATCTGATTCAATTAAATCTAGCAGGTCTGGATTTTCCAGAACTGCAAGTAATAATTCCTGAATAAGAGTATTATTTAGTTCATAAATTTCATCTGACTCTTTTAATTTTTCAGAAGCCTTAATTGCATTGGTTATATCAATTAACTTATCGATTGTCTGTTTTATTCTAGGTTCTGAAGAATGAATCATATTAAGAGAAAAGGATAGCCTTGAAAGATTAATCTGTGCTTGTTCTGCAAAACTATCTAAAAATTCATCACATTCATCAATTATCTCAATATTTGTTGCAGGTTTTCTTCCCATCATGCTTTCAATTTTGTATTTTAGAGAATTGAAAATTATGACATCTGCATCAATGTAGGCATTATACTGATTATAGTAAGGGCAACCTGATTTTCTTTGATAAAAGGCATATTTTTTCTTGTTTATTCCAGTGTAACTTTTTTTAATTGCATCTTTGAACCTTTTTGTTTCAAACTCTTCTGCTACAATTGGTGACCAATACTCGCAGACAGGTGCAACAGTTATTCTTTTTATATCATCAATAGAATCAAAATTTGAAATATTGACCAATGGATTTTTTTTAATATATTCTTTAAGTACAGAAAGGTTTCTTTCTTTTATTTCTATTTTGCATGGAAGATAAGTATTATCACAGGTGTCAGTCTTAGCTTTATTTGGTCTTGAACTTTCGGCAAGACTTTCAAAAAGGTTTGCATCTTTTTCCCTAGAATATTTTTCAATGCCCTTAATATCTTCTTCTTCGAGATATTTACATTTAAAATTCTGCCTTCCAAGAATTGGCTGGATTGTTAGTCTTTTTCCATTTAAGAGAACATATTTATTTTCAGAATAATCTTTAATATATTGTTCTTGAAGAGATTTTATTGGAACAACAATAGAAGTTTTTCCAAATTTTCTTGCTAAATTAAGGGCAATTGCTGACTTTCCTGTTCCACATTGACCGCGAATAAAAACTATCTTGCTTCCTTTTTCAATTGCTTCTATAACTTCGTTAACTACATCTGCCTGAGATTTTCCATTTGAAAAAACCAATGGCTGCAATGCTTTTTCATCTTCATAAAGTGACCACATATTAAAATTTAAAAACCTTTTTTAGAAATATAAAATGTAGGATAGAGTATTTAAGAATTTGTGTGCAAAATTCTTAGGAGGATACTAAAGTATTAGTAATGTAAGGAGAATCATTAGAGGCTCGCATACTCACCTCTTTTAAATTAAAAAGTTATGAAACATATATCCAGGCAAGAAACTCATTATCTGAGGAGGATTATTTCAAAGATTAACAATTTAGCTAAAAAACTTAAGTTACTTTAAAAGTTCTTAAGTTTTTAATAGGTTTATTCAGGTTTATAATCACAATAACCCTGAAATTCACACCACTTGCACAAAATACTTGGACAGGCAGGAAAATCTGTTGTAGATTCTATTTTGGTTATAAGATTGATTATGTCCTGTTTTAACTGAATTAATTCCTCGTCTGTTCTTTTCGACTGCATCTTTTTATTAAAATCAAGAAAATGCCAGATAAGATGAATGTCTGCTGCTTCTGGAAAAGACTCTTTTATTCCAAGAGAGTATAAAGCGAGTTGCCTGTCTTTATCCAGTTCTTCTTGAGTTTTTATTTGTCCTGTTTTATAGTCATGGATTTCAAAAATATTCGAATCTTTATTATGAACGAGTCTATCAATATAGCCTTGGAGTTTATATTTTCCAGGTTGACTTGGATCCAAATCAAGAATTATTCTTTTTTCAACTGCAATAGTATTGTCTTTAAATGGATAGTTTGCTGTAAAATAATCAATTAAAAATTTAATTCCTTTTTCAAAATAATGCTCTGCAGTTAATTCTTGTTTTATTACTTTAATTTCGTTTGAATATTCTTTGTTCCAGACCTGAATATAAAACTCAATTATTTCATCAAGTTCAAGGGTTCTTCCTTTACAAGATTCTATATAAATAAACTCCAAAGTGTCATGAACTCTATTTCCGAGAAAACCTTCTATTGATTGTTTTATTTCTGGCTCCAATTTATCAATATATCTAAACTTAAATTTCAATGGACATTGTTCAAATGTTGAAAGTCGTGAATGAGAGTATAGCACCATTTTAAGATTAAAATAAAGGAGGGTTAAAAGGATTTCTATTTATAATAATTGAACTAACTTATCATGAGATATTTTTTTAATATTAGGGGCAGAAGCCAGATTATATTCTTCGTATAAAGAATGAGCTTTTGCATCTGCAACTCCTAAAAGATAGGGCTGAATATAAGATCTTGAACAGTCGCAATCAGCTCTTTTCCATCTTTTAATAAAACCCCTTGCATGAACCTTGCTTACATGCCGCTCAAATGAATGATCTAGGTGATCTCTTTCAGGTTTATTTAATCTACCGTCTAAATAAATATTCATAACATCAAACCCTCCTGTCAAAGATTGTAAATAAGGTAAAATTAAACTTGGAGCAACAAGAGTCAGGTTACTTTGAGATGGTTTTAATTGATGTTCGTCTAAAAATAAAAACCTATAATCTCTATTTGCTGAAGGAAGTTGACATAATAGGTGCAAGTCTCCTTTAGAGAAAAATTCGTGTTTATAGGCATCTTCGGGAATTATAGAAAAAATAGCTACACAAACCTCTGGAAATCTGCCATGATTGGATTCGTCAAGAGCTACATAGAGTACACTTTTCTTGTCACTAGTCATCTATAAATAAACGGTTTTAGGGTTTATAAGAATAATTAAAATTTAAAATATAGTTTAAAATGAATAAACTTAAAATTCTAAAATAGCTGCTACTACTTAAAAATTATTTGTAACCACTTTTCAGATTTTTCGTATTTAAATAAATAGCCATCCAAAACATATACTTTAAAATTTAGTTTTTTATTTAAAGAAAAGTAGCCTAGATAGGTTACAAGGAGGGAGACTACAAAAAAATAATGATAATTGAATTATCATTTGCTATTGTTGGAGGGGCAAATTTAGGACTTGAAAAGTCCTGGAATGCTATTGAACAATTAATGAAAAGATATCCTCATGCAACTTGGAAGAAAAAGGTTGACTTGAGGCAAGGTAAAGGCAAATATATTGTTGAAATTGACTAATTATTTTTTAATTTTATTATAAGCTTTAGAGCTAACTGGCGAGTTTGATTTCTTAAAAAACAGTTGAATTATTAAGGCGAAACTATTAAATAGAATGAATGCTTGATAAAATAACTGAGAAAAAGAGATGGCGGATTTATTTGACTTAACTGGAAAAGTTGCAATCGTTACAGGTGCGTCAAGAGGCATAGGACAAGGGATTGCAGTTGAACTTGCAAGAGCAGGCGCAGATGTTGTTATCTCTGATATAATTAGTGGAGAAGATACAATAAATCAAATAAAAAAATTAAAGCGAAAAACAATTTATGTAAAAACAGATATTTCTAAAAAATCAGAAGTTGAAAACTTAATAAAAGAGGCAATAAAAAATTTCAAAAAAATTGATATTTTAGTTAATAATGCAGGAATATATATTCCTGGAAATACTATAGATTTTCCAGAAGAAAGCTGGGAAAAAACAATGGATATTAATTTGAAAGGACCGTTTTTATGCAGTCAGGCAGCACTTAAGTATATGAAAAAGGGTTCATCAATAATTAACATCTCTTCAATTGCAGGAATAGAAGGCTCAGGTGGTGGAGCTGCTTATTCTGCAAGCAAAGGTGGAATAAGACTTTTTACAAAATCACTTGCAGCAGAAGTTGGTAGTCTTGGAATTAGAGTAAATTCAGTTCATCCTGGACTTATTGATACTGCAATGACAAATGGACTAGACAAAAAAATAAAGGAGAAACTGCTTGAAAAATTTTTAATTAAAAGAGCAGGTAAACCTGTTGATATTGCAGGACCAGTAGTATTTCTTTCAAGTGATGCTTCATCTTATATGACTGGAAGTGAAATAGTTGTAGATGGTGGCTGGATCTGTGCACTATAAAATCTTAAAGAAAAATATAATTATTTAGACTTCCAAAGTCCATGTAAATTACAATATTCTCTTGCAAAAAGAATATTTTTAATGTCTGTATAAAATTCTGCCTCAGGTTTATCTTTAGGGCTTAAATATTTTCTTCCTACTTTTCCGTCTTTAGTATGAATTTCAATCCATTCAATATAATGTGCTTCTTCCATTGGATGAGGAACACTTCCAACTTGAATGAGGACACCCTGAGGGGTTTCAGACAATATAGGAACATGTTTTTCTAAAGAAGCATCAACTGTATTTTCTTTGAGTAATTTCATTGGTTGTCCACAGCAAACTAGCTCGCCTCCTCCTTCGTGAAGAACCTCTACAATGTTTCCGCAAATTTCACATTTGTAAACCTGATTTTTCTGAGTCATTAAAATATAAAGAGTCTCAACTATAAAAAGGTTAGGGAAGCCAAAAAAATCTGACTTGTATTTATAAAGATTTCTAAAAAAGGTTTTTAAAGGAATATAATGGGATATATGAAACATGAAAACAAAAACACTTAGAAGAACAATCGAGAATGCGTGTTGCATTTATTGCGACAGGCCGTTTGTTTATGCACCATTATCTGAAATAGTTGAACATATGGAAACAATTCCAGTATCTCCATTTAGAACAGGAACTGTTTATGTCAGTCAAAAAGGATACAATATTATAACTGCAATAGGAAAACCTGTAGATGGACTTGGGTTTTGTGAACATAGACTCCATGATTATATTCATCAAGTAGCAACTGGAAAAGAAGACCCAACCCTAGGAATTTATTTTGAAGACAATTTAAAGACTAGAACAGTTCTTGATCTGGAAGAAAGATTTAAAACCAACCAGATAAGAATTCCAACATTGCTTGAAATGGCCGAATTTCAAGAAAACTTTACAAAGTATCTTGAAAGCAAAGGAAGAGGAAGCACTAATAATGTTTGGGATGAACTTAAAGAAATAAAACCTGAAGGGCTCGTAATTCCAAAAAGAGCATTATTTTTATAAAAATTATAATTCATCTAGAGGATTTTTAATTGATTTTATTTGTTCACTTGAAATATGAGTATAAATCTGAGTTGTAGCTATACTGCTATGACCCAGGAGGGTCTGAATCTTTCTCAAATCAGTCCCTGCGTCCAAAAGATGGGTTGCAAAACTATGTCTTAGGGTATGGGGATGGACATCTTTATTTATTCCTGCTTTTTTTGCTAATTTTTGAATAATCTTTTGAATATTTCTAGTTGTTAGTGGACTGTTTTCTGAAAAAATATAATTCCAGTCTGGATGTTTATCTATATATTTTTTTAATCTTGCTGAGAGTTTTTTTGATAAAATAAACATTCTATCTTTTTTCCCTTTTCCACCCCTTACCCAACCAATATTTTCATTAAAGTCTAAATCTTGTTTTTTAAGGCGAACTAATTCAGATACTCGTAGGCCTGAAGAATAAAGTATTTGAGTAAGAAGCTTACTTTTTATTGTTGAAGATGAACTGATTAATCTTATTACTTCTTCTTTTGTTAAGACTTGAGGAATTTTCTTTTCAGATCTTGGACGCTTTATTCCAACAGTAGGGTCTTTATTTAAAAGAGCCAGATATGCAAACCTTATAGAGGCTAAACAAACAATAGTCGAAGATGATGCACGATCGTTCATTTTATCTGCTAAAAAATTTTTAATGTCTTGTTGTTGGATATCTGCAGGCTCCTTGCCTGAGTGCGATAATAGCTGTTTGTTGAATTCAACATAGTTACGAATAGTATAGGGAGAAAGTTTTGCGATCTTAATTTCAGTTTCTAGATTTTTGAGAAATTCTTGCTGGTTCATTACTTTATCCTCTTTTAATAAACTTAATTGTGCGAACCTGTATATAAATCTATTTTCAAAAGTAAATCTTGTGAAGAATAGACTATAAACCAAATAATAAAATTAAGGCATCTATCTTTAATCAAAGAGAATTACATCACGAGTGAATAAAAAAAGAAAGTATAATAAAAAAAATAAAAATAAAAGTGTTTGATAAAGAATTATTCTAATAAAAAACTAGAATTCTTCTTGATTGTTTCTTCTGTTTTGGAAACAATCTTTGCAATAAACTGGTTTACCTTCTGTAGGTTTGAATGGTACTTCACATTCTTGCTTACATTCGGCACAAACTGCTTTATGCATTTCTCTAGGCCCGTCGTTGAAGCTTCTTCTTGGTCCGCCGAAATTACTTCTTCCGCCGAATCTTCCGCCTCCGCTGCTTCTTGGTGGTCTACTTTTTCTAAAACAATCCTGGCATCTAACTGGTTTACCTTCTGTAGGTTTGAACGGCACTTCACATGCTTGTCCACAGTCAGAACAGGTTGCTTTATGCATTTCTCTGTCTCTAAATTCTTCCATTTTGTTCGTCTTTCCTCCGTTCTACTAATGATATAAAACTTAGAAAAAGGGGGTATAAAAACATATGGGTCAACTTTCAAATTTTTAGATATCTTTAAAAACTAAATTTTTGTTATTAAAAAACAAAAGAGTGAATAAAAAATAGTGAGCAAGTATTTTATGGTGTTTCTTCGAGATCATTGTGAAAAGTGTTTAGAACATATGAGGGTGGAAAAGGTAGGAGATGACTATATTCTGGTTTGTCCTAAATGTCAGAATCCTCCAGATAAAGACGAATATAACTACAAAGTGTAAATTTTACAAACTTAAAAACAGATTCAGAAGGTTTAAAAAGCAATTTTTCTTAAAGATTTTACTTCTAAACTATATTATTTTAGACATTTAGAACTATCAAATTTTACTTACTAATGAGAGCTAAACTTGGAAAACAATACACTGTAATTGGCAAATTTTACAAAGAAAGACATAGTGAAAACCAGAGTGAAGAAGACAGACGAGAAGCTTATTTGGCACTTAAAAAGGTTCATACTGCTTACTCAACTTCTGCTAAAACTGTGTTACTTAGAGAAAGACATGCAGAAAAAGCGCTCAAGTATGGTAAAAAAGCCAGGGTTCTTGAGTTAAATCTAGACAGACAAAATTTTGGAGAAATAGCTGCCAAAGACCTGGGCGGACTTGAACCTTTTGTAATTGGATATGAACAAAATGGCCCTAATACATTAAACACTAGGGACGAAGTCCAATTATGGTTAGATTACTATCTTGCAAGACAAAAGGTTACTATGGCTGATATGAACACTCTTAAGATGGCAATGGCCGAGACAACTGATGCTCTTGAAAGAAGAAGATATGAAAATAGGATTTCTGATTATGAAAGCCATCTTCAATTAATGAAGGGGTTAGTTAGACATCTTGAAAAAGGTAGAGTGTGTAAGGTTATATCTACTCATTAATCTAACAAAAAAGAAAAATTTAGTTAAAGTAAGTTAAGGATTTTATCGACGATAAAATGGGTAAAATATTATAAATTTTAGGCATTTTCGCAAGCTTTTTAAAGGCAAAAGATGGGAGATTTTGCTAAAAACTTTTAAGCAAGGGTAAAGCTTTAAAAACCAAAAAAGCCTATTTGAAATATGGAAACAATGGAGATTAAGATCTTATTTATTGCGTTTTTATTTGTATGTTTAGGAGCTTACTATCTTGGGAAGAAGAAGAATCTTAACTTACTTCGGGATGTTGGTAGAAGAGGATCAATCATATCATTAATACTTCTTGTAGCTACAATATTTCTAACAAAAGATATTTTTGGTTAAACCGTGTTTAAGAAAGTTTAGGTGTTTGTTTAGACACTACAAGCAGCTAAAAACAGTTGTTTGAACAAAGTTTGTAGTGTTTAAATGGCGAGGTTACTTATGCAAAAACTTTTAAGAAAAGCTAATAAGTTGCTGCTAAGGTAGAAATGTCTAAATTTGGAGCTAAAAGCAACCAAATTTATTTCTTAAGGGGTTGGTAATGCAAAGATTTATAAGATGGAGGTGAGTAAATTAGTTATGAAGAGAGTGATTAAACTACCTTTAACATTAATAGGGTTATATCTATTTGTCGGAATTATTTTAGGACTATGGATGTTTATTGAAAATTCTGGAACATATGTTGATGATTCAGTAGCTGCAGCTGTTTTTTGGCCATATTTACTTTTTTGGATGGGGGGTCATCAATCGGGAATAATAAGTATTTTGATTTTTGCGGCAGATTTGTTAATTCTTTTTCTTATAGTTTTTTTATCAATTAGACTAAGTAGGGAAAAATCTCGATAAAAAATTTTCCAATTTTAAACACTACTTTTTTATTTTTTTGTGTTTTTGTAGTGTTCAAAAGCCTGTTTTTACCTATGCAAAAACTTTTAAGAAAAGCTAAGAAGTTGCTGCATAGATTGGATTTCTGCCTTAGTTCGCATAATATATCTTGTACGAACCTTTGCAAGGGGAAAGTTGCTTTAGGAAAACAAGAGCTTTTTTAGGCCAAAAAACAGGGGTTTTATTGAAAACATGAACTATTAGATGGGCTGGGTAGGGAACTTTTTTTCCATGAATTTCCAAATCTTACTAATTCTTCGCCGGCATAGATATCATCTTTAGCATCTGACTCAAACCATTCTAAATTATCCAGGTGCCTTGCAACATTTAGTTCTTCATTTGTACCTAAAGCAGAATTTGGATATACAAATCTAACCAACATCATAGTCTTTGCAATATAGGGGGGGTTTGATCTTCCAAATCTGTCCCTTTCGCATTCCACTTCACAACCTAAGGAGATAACTTTGTAAGAGTAATTCTCAAAAATGGGATTTAGTTCATCGCCCGCTCTTGTTCCTAAAAGGTAAGATCTTCTAAATGTAATTTCTTTTATTCCACCCTGCATTAAGCATTCTGCAAGTGTTCTTCGTTTTCTATTTTCAACCATCTTACTTTCATCAAAAAACCCTTTTTATATTTTTCTTTTTTTAAGCTGGCTTGTAGTGTCTAACTACTATTTTTGAGTTGTGTGTAGTGTTTAAAAGTAGATTTTTATATATGCAAAAACTTTTGATAAAAGCTAAAAAGTTACTGCTAGATCAAATAATATTAAAATCCCCTAATACGGCCGAGAAAAATACCTTCACCCAAAGACTCGAGTCCACCTAAAGATATTTTAGGCTGCACTTCGTACTTACAGGGATCTCCTGCTCTTACATGAATATCTAAGTAAACTTCTATCTTTGCACATCTATAAAAATCATCTCTGTCTTTAAGGAAGTGTTCACATTCAGGCCCACAAATTCTTATCTCACCCATAAGTAGTGGATGGGCACAGGATTTATAAAAATTAGGGTGTTTAAACAGGGGTTTTTGACTGTTTTTAAGCTGTTTAGAAGGTGTTTGTTTTGGTGATTTTACCCTCGATAAAGGGGTGTTTGAACAACTTGAAACTAGTCAAACCTAGTAATGCCTTTTATCCCGGGATTTTGGATGGATATTTTTATAGAAATGGGATGTTTCATAGGTTCCGGGATAAAGACAGGGATCTCCTAACTGAACTGGTTGGCCTTTAGTATCTAGTAACCTGACTACCTTTGACCAACACTCTTGTTGTATGTACATATAATTACTACATGAGGGAGAGCAAACCCCACAAAAATCTGGCTCTTTATCTCTTTTCATAATACCTATAAAATGAACTTAACTTTTAAAGCTTTTGAAAATAAATTTTAAAAAAAGATGAAAAAGCGTACTTTTTTCATAGGAAATGAAGGGGTTTATCTTAAAAAGGTTCGCATAATGTCGCTTTATTTATTGGATTTATAACTAGGTTGAAAAATAAAAAAATAAATGTTGTTTTTTTATAACTTAGGTTGTGAGGCTAAATTAAAATCATGAATTAATCATAATTTAATCATGATATTTATTTGGGTCTTTTTTCCCTGTTATCTATAAAGGATGTACTAACTAAAATCGCAAGCAGTTGTGGAACAATAGCTGGAAAAATAAAAGTTCTTTGAGATGCTAGTACTAAAACTAGAATTAGAATTAGAAAAAGACCAACATGTTTGTAACTAACCCTGCTACAAGTACATGATTCCTGCAGTCTTAAAGCCATTGCACTAGCTCCAAGATCTTTTATTATTGGATCTATTTTTTCCATTTTTGCCTCCTTTTTGTTTAGTTTTCCTTTCTTGCCTTTTTTGGCTGGCCTCTAGCTAACTTTAGGCCACCTACCTTTTTTCGTCTTTTTACCTTGCCCATTTACCCTAGGCTACCTACCTTTCTAATTTTTCGTTTCGTTTCGTTTCGTTTCTTTTTCTTACTTATTTCACCTTATTTCCTATTTACTTATTCCTGTAACTAAATAGGAAATTTATTTCTTTTTCCTCAGATTTTTTTGAAATTATGATTGTGATATTTTTGATTGATTTTGCCTATGCTAAAAGTTTTTAGCATTACGCTTATGTTTTTGCTTACTTTTAGGAGGTTGCGAAGACCCTAACTTTTGGCATAGGGTTAGGATCTTGCAAGGAAGCTAGTCTTATGGAAAATGATAGGATACCTTATAGCATGAAATAATGCAATTATTCTGCCAACTATTATATCTAGTTTAAAGTGATTTCTAGAGTTTAGGGCCAGCGGATAATCATGGGTTTTGGTCCTTTTGAACAGTTCAAAATAAGCGGATCTTTATTAATAATTTAGCTTATTTTAGTTAAATTTGGTTAGAAAGTAGAGGTTTTTTTCGTATTTAAAGCTTATTATTGAACAAAAAACGAAGTTTGAAATTGCTAAAAAATTCATTATTTTTGATTAATTTATCAAAATTAAGCTATTTTTGATTAAAAATTAAGCTATTTCTAGCTAGTTATTTATTAAAAAAATTAAGCGGTTTTTGTTTAATTTTTAACTATGACCGAAGGCATCTTTGTAGTGTAATAATTGGCTTAATTTTAAGCATTTTAGGACATTTATTTTAGCTTTTTGTTAAAAAATAATCAATTTCAAGTTGTTCAAACACCCTATTTTTGAGATATTTTAAAGCATGTTTTATCTAGAGAGCATATTTTTAAAAAATTTAATGAAAAAATGAAAAAAATACTAGTGTTCAAACAGTGTTCAAAAAAAAATTTTCACGACGATAAACTGGTGTTTGAACAGGTATTTGCATATGGTGAATCGTAAGGTTTATAAATAATCATTTTTTAATTACATTATGTTTGGATTTTTTACAAAAAAAGCTGAAAAAAGAGAAGTTGAACAACTTAAACAGGCTGTTCAAACAGGCTTCAACAGCTCTAAACATGATATAAACAGTTTAGGTACTTGGGTCAAACACCTAGACACTGAAGATTCTAAGCTAAAAGATGATATTTTTGACCTACATGAAGAATTAGCTTCGGTTAAAGAAGAGCTTGAAAGCCTTAAAAATATTCTTTCTATTGTGGGAGAACGACCAGTTTTCAAACAAAGGCAAACAGTGTTTAGTAAACAGACACCTGTTTCTAGTGTTTTAAACGGCGTTCAAACAGCTGTTCAAACAACATTTTTAGACAATTTATCTACAACTGAAAGGGCAATAATCTTTGTTTTACTTAATTCAGACATGAAACTTTCTTATGAAGATCTAGCTGCAATGCTTGGAAAAGATAAAGCAACAGTTAGGGGCCAAATAAATAATATAAGGCAAAAAAATGAAGGATTAATTGAAGAAATTATTGGAGAAAATAATAAAAAAAGAGTCTATATTCCTGAAAAAGTTAAAGATATATTACTCAAAAGTAAAAAGATAAAAGATAGAGTTAAAAAAAGAAATAAAAATGAAGACCTGGAAATAGATTAATAATAGGCAATAATAACTAAGAAAAAGACAAAAAGTCCTAAAAAATAAGCAAAAAACAATAAAATAGGCTAAAAATAAGCAAAAAGGCTTAAAAAAACGGAAAAGTGAGAGTTAGCCTAGATACAATAGGGTAAAAACACTAAAAAACAATGGTTTTTTATGGAAAAAAGCTCAAAAAACCCCTAAAAATCGGAAAAGTGAGAGTTAACTAATATGAAAAAACAACAAAAAATCATTAATTTCAGTCAAAAAGTGAGAAAAATAGAGCTGAGCCCAAATAAGAGGATTAAAAAATGAAGTCAAACTGTATATTCAATCAAAAAGTGAGTGGAAAACCAAGTCAAAAAAGCTTAAAAAAGTAAAAAAATAGAGTTTGGAAAAGCTCAAACATTTAAGTAAGTAATTAAGTGTTTAAGTCTTAAAAACTCAATATTTTAGGTTTTTAAGGCTTGTGAAAAATTGATAAATTGATAAAAAAATCCTAGCCGTAGCTAGGACTTGTTTAAATTCGTTACACCGAACTTAAAAACAAAAAATTATGAGGAGTTTTAGAAATAAAAGCTCTGAAGTGGTCTAAAAAGAACAAATAAGGAATAGATTAAATAAGGCTAAAAAGGCTTAAAAACCTTAAATTTTGATTTATTAGGGGTTAAAGCTCTCTTAGCTTAATAATCGTTGGCAGAGTGGCTATTTTCTTTAAATCCTGAGAAATAAACAAGAGAATCTTTCGATTGTTTATCTTGTTTTTCTTAATTGGGATGCCTTTTTTAATCATTTTTTGTACATAATCTCGAATAGAGCTTTCACTTAAATGAAGGATAAAAGCTATATGATTATAGGTATTATTTTGAGGATCATTCTCTTCAAGCTGATATATCGTCGAGAAAACAAGCATTTCTTGGCTTGTAAGGTTCTTAAATTTTAGCCTTATTTCCTTTTTTAAGCGATCTAGGGAGTTTAAAATCTCAGAAGCCTCTTGTATATTTGCCTCAATGCTGGTAGAGTTACTAGCCTCTGAATAAGGCAAAAATACCTTGTTTTCTGTCTGTTGGTCTGTCTGTCTAACTGTCTGTCTGTCTGTTGGAACCCCTCTATTTCCTGTGGAAGTATCAAAATAATGGGTTTTTAACCCCTCTATTTCCTGTGGAACTGTCTGACTGTCTGTTGGATAACTGTCTAATGTTGGGTTTATCTGTTGGATTGTCTGACTGTCTGTTGGAGTTATCGAGGATAAAACCGAATTAGTATCTGTTGGATAGGCTATTTCCTGTAATCTTTGATGAGTTAATTCTTCAGAAAGAGTCCTAATTAGAGAATTGAGCTCAGAAACTTCTAATCTTAGGGCTGATACTTCATTCTCTAAAATAAGCATATCTTGTTTTACTTTTGAGAAAGCTAATTTAATCTGCTCTTTTTCCATAAGTTATGGCAGGAAAAGAGTTTTATATAGATTTATGTAAATAAAAAGATATTAAATAAGATTACTGCCTTGACCTATAGGCATCATAGACTTTATTTGAAAGTCTCCATTTAAGTCTCCTTGAGAATAGGTCCCCTTTGTTATTTTTTCTTATAGCAAGGACTAGGTTTTTATCCTTTAATTCAAATAGGATCCTTTTGATAAATTCCTCATCTCTTACTACTTCTCTTGCAATTTCTGCAGTAAATGGTTCAGTAGGAAAACTATGATATAAGAATGAAAGAATCTGTTCAGCTATCTTATCTTTTTTATCTTTACTAAGTCTCATAAAATAATAAAACCGAATAACTTTTTAAAGGTTGTTAACCTAATTTTTTAATGAAAAAGAGTAAGAATAAGAATCTTGTTTTATTTATGTTCTTAATATTAATCCTCAATTACAATTTAGGTGGAATAATTGGAGCAGATACTTCTGCAAGTTTAAATTTTAAAGGCGAATGGAATTCTAAGGAATTTTCAAGTATTTCAGATTGGAAATCTTTTGTAAACACATTTACTGAAATAATGTTCAAATTTAAAATCGCTGAAAAGAACGGGACCATACAATTTGGAGTTACGGATTCTGATGGAAATGATCATTTTTTAGATACGCCTGTCAAGTATAATAATTCTACTGGAAAACTTGAAGTATTATATCCAGTTACTCTTCCAAGTGGAGAAGTAAGATATTTAGATTATAAGGCTAGTTTAAATGGTGAATCAGATTTGAGGAAAGTTGTAAATCCTACAGATTATTTTGGTAAAACTATTGGGGAGATTGTAAAAGATGTATTATCCCAAGATATAAAAATTGATTTGGTTGGAGAAAGAAGTAATATTACTATGACTGCAAATGAAAACTTTAGTCTAGATAATCCCATAATTGATATAAATTATCAAAAAAACATAGGGGAAGACTTTACCAGCCCAATTATAGAAGAAAATGATGAAGAAATTGTTATTAACAATTCAAATAGCAGCCTAAATATAATAAGTACAAATACCTCTGAAAATTTAGGAAATGGATCTATAGAAAATTTAGTATTAAATGATTCAAATGAAGAGGTCGTAATAGAAAATCCTAACCCTTATCTAGAAGAAATAAGCATGTTTGTTAATCAGACAAAGTCTTTTTCTGTTGAAAACTCAAAAAATGATTCTATAAAGTGGTACTTAGATGGAAAATTAATAAAAAAAGATGTTACAAATTATAGTTTCAAAGGACTAAAAATAGGAACCTATAATATAAGTGTAGAAGTCAGAGAGGGGCTTGAAAATCAAAAATATGTTTGGAGTGTTGAAGTTAAGGCTCGCGAAATTCCTCAAAAGAAAAGTAACTTATGGCTTTGGATTATAATGGGGTTCATTTTTGTTGTATTTTTTGGGGGAGTAGTTTATTATTTGAAAAGACAAGGAGAAAATAAAGACTTACAACCTAATTCAGCTACTGAAAATAATTAGATTTATATAGTATCTATCTTAAACGTAAAGATAAAAGTTATTTCTTGCTTTGGT
The DNA here is from genome assembly GCA_041656875.1 of Candidatus Pacearchaeota archaeon. GTDB lineage: Archaea > Nanobdellota > Nanobdellia > Pacearchaeales > GW2011-AR1 > ARS1285. The sequence continues at coordinate 16,051 of JBBACR010000002.1, read as the reverse complement.
AAAAATAACTATTTAGTACTTTCACAATAGTTAGCAATTTTAATCAGGAGTAAGTCTTACTAAAAACGGTTTTAGACTATCTTGACTAATTTATATAATAAAAAGTATAAATTATACATTAAAATTTAGAGTTCTTGAAAGTTGTTTACTTTAAAATATGGAAACTATAAAAAAACAATATCCTAGGGCAGAACTAAGAAAGGCAACAGAGATAATTAGTATTTTAAACCCTTTAGTTAAAGAATGGTTTTTTAGTAGGTTTTCTGATTTTTCAGAAAGTCAACTCTATGGAGTAATGAGTGTTCATGAACGAAAGAATATTTTAATTTCTGCTCCTACTGGAAATGGAAAGACCTTGACTAGTTTTCTTGCGATTCTTAATTATTTGGTGGATATTGCTATGAAAAAAGAATTAGAAAATAAAGTTTACTGCGTTTACACTAGTCCACTTAAAGCGTTAAATAATGATATTTTTGTTAACTTAGTAAGGCCACTTGAAGAAATCTACAAACTAGCTGAGTCTAAAAATATTGAAATCCAAAAGATAAGGGTAAACCTTAGAACTGGGGATACTGAAACAAAAGAAAAAACTAAAATGTTAAAAAACCCTCCGCATATTTTAGTTACAACCCCTGAAAGCTTAGCTATTGTTCTTACAAGTAAAAAGTTTATAGAACACTTTTATGGAGTTGAATTTATTATAATTGATGAAATCCATTCTCTTGGAAATAAAAGGGGGGTTTATCAGACAATTAGTCTTGAACGGCTTGAAGATATCAGTAAAATAACTCCTGTACGAATTGGACTATCGGCTACAATTGCACCCCTTGATGAAGTCGCTAATTTTTTAGTTGGAATGGAAAGAGAATGCTCTATTGCTGAAGTTTCTGCAAGTAAAAAATTAGATATTGAAGTTTTAACAGGAGTAAAAGATTTAATTGATACTAATCCCGGGGAAATGCATAACTCTTTGTATGGTCTTATAGACAAGCTGATTCAACAACATAAAACAACTATTGTATTTACAAATACCAGGGCTGCAACTGAAAGAGTAATAAATCACTTAAAAGATATGTTTCCTGAAAATTATATCACAGAAATACCTGATGAAGACCCTAACTCCACTAAAACTAAGAGTATTGATGTTATTGGAGCTCATCATTCTGCTCTAAGCAAAGAATATAGATTTGAAATTGAAGAAAAACTAAGAAAAGGAGAACTAAAAGTAGTGGTTACAAGTACAAGCCTTGAACTTGGAATAGACATTGGTTATATTGATTTAGTAATACTTCTTGGAAGTCCTAAAAGTTCTGCTAGAGCACTTCAAAGAATTGGAAGAGCAGGCCACAAATTACATGATACAAGTAAGGGAAGATTTATTGTTCTGGACAGGGATGATTTAGTTGAATGTAGTATTTTAAATAAAGAATGTAAGGAAAAAAAGATAGATAGAATAAATATTCCAAGGAACTGTCTTGATGTTTTATCTCAGCAGATATTTGGAATGGCTATTCAGAAAACTTGGGATATTAATGAAATGCTTAAAGTAATAAAAAAGAGTTATTGTTATGGAAATTTAACAAGAGATGATTTTATGAGTGTCATTTCTTACTTAGCAGGAGAATATGCTTTAGAACATAGAAATGTTTATGCAAAAATATGGTATGATACAAAGACCAAACAAATTGGTAAAAAAGGAAAACTTGCAAGAGTTATTTACCTTACTAATATCGGGACTATTCCTGAAGAAAGTTTTATTACTATTGTGGTGGGTGAAGGGGAAAGAAAAGACCAAAAAGTTGGTGTAGTGGATGAGGGATTTCTTGAAAAAATGAAACCTGGAGATGTATTTGCCTTAGGTGGGAAAAAATATCAATTTATGTATACGCGTGGAATGAAAGCTTATGTTAAGACTGGAATTAAAAGAAATCCTACTATCCCTTCATGGTTTAGTGAAATGTTACCACTTAGTTTTGACACGGCTCTTGAAATAAATCGATTTAGATACTTACTCAATGAGAAATTTGAAAAGAAAACATCTCCAGAGGAAATCAGGGAGTTTATTTGTGAACATTGTTATGTTAATGCAGCAGTTTCAAATGCTATCTACAATTATTTTAATGAACAATATAGATATTCTAAAATTAGTCATGAAAAAAGGTTAGTAGTGGAATACTACAAAGGTGAAAAAAATTATATTATATTTCATTCATTATATGGAAGAAGAGTAAATGATGCATTATCAAGATCACTTGGATATTTAATGGGACAAAAAGTTGGAAGAGATATTGAACTAGGTATTAATGATAATGGTTTTTATTTTGCAGGTGAAAACCTGCCTCTTGATGAAGCTTTAAAGTTACTTAAGCCAGAAAATATTGAAGCAATACTTGAAGAAGCTATTTCAAAGACAGAAATACTCAAAAGAAGATTTAGGCACTGTGCTGCAAGAAGCTTAATGATACTTAGAAATTATAAGGGAAGAAGCAAAACTGTTGGAAAACAACAAATGAACTCATTTTTTCTATTAAATGCTATAAATAAGATAAGTCGAGATTTTCCAATACTAAAAGAAGCTAGAAGAGAAGTTTTAGAAGACTTAATGGACAAAGAAAAAACAAAACTAGTTTTGAGATTAATAAATGATGGAAAAATAAAAATAGAAAAAGTTAAGACTGACTTACCTAGTCCTTTTGCAATGAACTTGGTATTGCAAGGCTATTCAGACCTCTTAAAAATGGAAGATAAACTGGAATTTATGAAAAGAATGCATAAGGAAATTGCTCGTGAAATAAAAGAAAAGGAAAAATAACTGTCTAACTGACTGTTGGATTCCAACAGACAGATAAAAAGACAGACAAATAGTAAACAATTAGACAAAAAACATGAAAATAAGTAAAAAGGCCCTTGAAAAAGTAGAAATCAGATATCTACAAGATGCTTTGTTTATTGATAATTCTATATTAGTTCTCGGAGACTTACATATTGGTTATGAAGAAAATATCACAAAATCAGGAATATTTCCAAGAATACAATTCAAAGAAATAATTGAAAAATTAAACTCTATCTTCTGGAATCTAGCAATGGAAGGTAAGAAAGTCAAAAAAGTTATTATTTTAGGGGATTTAAAACATGAGTTTAGTAAGATAAGTGAAGCTGAATGGAGTGAAACATTGAAGTTACTTGATTATTTAGATGAAAAAGTTATAAAGACTAAAATTAATGATAAAAACAGTAGTGTAAATAACTTTAAAAAAATAGAAAATGAAAGAATTATACTTGTAAAAGGCAATCATGATAATATTCTAGGGCCTATTGCTAAAAAAAGAGAAGTCAAACTTGTAGATTACTATATATATAAGGGAATAGGTTTTATGCACGGGAATAAATTATATAAAAGTTGTTTTGAAAAAAGCAGAGTCTTAATACTTGGACACTTGCATCCTGCAATAACCCTTTGTGATAACTATAAAAGAGAAAAATATAAATGCTTTCTAAAAGGAAACTTTGAAAAAAAAGAAGTTTATATAATTCCAAGTTTTAGTCCGATTAGTTTTGGTTATGATTTGAAAAATCTCAAAAAGTCAAAACATGACAAGGGGTTTTTATTTATTAATGATATCAATTTAGAAAAATTTAATGTAATTATTTATAATAAACGAGAAAGAAAAGAATATAATTTTGGAAAATTAAAGAAATTGTTAAAATAAAATTCTTAGACGCTGATTATTTTTGATTCTCTGGCTTATTTTCAGGATTAACTTTAGGGAGTGGGATATGGAATGGGAGATTAAGTTCATCTTCTAGAGCCAATGCTTTAATATTGCATTTGTTCATTATAAAATTAAATAAAGGAATTCTTACTTCACTAGGGACTTTTTTATCTTTCCATTCTCTTAAAAAGTCCTTTAATTCCTCTTTTGTTGGAAGAAGAATAAGATTACCTTCAAACTCTGCTTTTGCAAGATCCTCTTGATAATTTATTGAAAATTGAAACTTCATTTTAAGTGCTTCTTCCTGGGAAATAGGCACTTTTTCTTTAACTACATCTTTTATATCAATACTTTGATTAATTTGGAGATTGCCTCCTACTTTTTCTTTCCTTTCTATTGAAATTTTTGTCAGATTAAATCCTATTATTTGCATAAATGTAGGTATAAGTTTAGGTTTTTAAATATTGTTATTAAATAAGAATTAATTAGTTAACTTAGATTAGACTTTTCTCAAATGCCTTATACAGACCTTACAGGGTTTGTATTTATTTCTTATAAAATAATTAGGGTCATTATTTAAAACTTTATATTTCTTTTTTATCAACTTTCCGAGTCTACAAGACTTTTTGTGGTAAGTTCTTGTTTCTGAAGAAGCTAAATAATCATATTTAGGGATATTCAATTTCTTTCTAGGGTTTGTTACATAAATAGTTTTTTCAGTTTCATGCATTACTTGTTCGACTACAGGTTTTTCTACAATAACCTCCTTAATAATAGGTCTTTTAATAGTTTTGACTGTTGTTTTGGTTACTTCTCTTAAAAATTCAGGTTCAAGTAAGAAAAATAAAACAATTGCATAAATAATTATTAAAATTGTTGCTAAAACCACTGAGTTAAGAGTATCTAATGCAAGAAAAGATATTACCGCAATAAAAAAAATGATTATAATTAATCCTATAAAGAAAGAAAAAAGCAGATTTCCTATGCTGACAATCTTTCTTTGACGAACTACAGGCTCAAATTCCTGTATTTCATCAAATTCCCCTTTTTCCATTTAAAGTATAAGAGTTGATTGTTTTTAAACTTAATTAAAAATCAGTATAATTAAACTGTTAAAAATATAAATTCAGTTTAATAAAATAAAAAGACACTAACACATTTATGAATAAGTTAAGGTATTAATAAAATTAATTTTATATTAAATTAAATCTTCTTCAGAAACAACAACAAAATCACCTATAGCAATTATAGAATTATAGGGTATTAATACTTCTCTTTCCTGAGATCTTTCAAGATTAAGCTGATTTGAATAAGGTGTTGAGTCTTTTAAAACAATGTGAATTAATTCACCAGTTCTTGTCTCAAAAGTTATATCTTTAATTACACCTAACTTTCTGCCCTCTTTTGTAACTACCGGCTTGTTTATTATCTCTTTATGTGGTTTTTTTTCAATAGCCATAGGTTAAATATAATAAAATTCTTTATAAAGTTTTCTGTGGTAAGTTTATATATTAAAAACCTCGAGCATAAATCTTATATTTTAATTAATATTTATTGTTAATTAATTAATCTTATAATAATAAATATAATCAAATAAGTAATAATATATTAAATAAAATAAGGTTTACCCCCTCCCCCTATTATTTCTTATGGAAGTGTTTATATAATCAAGTTAAAGATTACTTTTCTTTTTCTATTTTTTATTTATAAATATATATATATATATAATATATATAATATAATATATATAATATAGTATATATATTATTTATTTTGATTTTTATTATTAATTGTATAAAAAATAAGCATTAGATTATTATAATTCTCCACTAGAAAAGAAGGTGTGAGGGGTAAGGAGTTTTTTTAAATAAATTTTATTATTTTACTAAAAACTCGAAGGTTTACCTTTAATTTATTACTATTTCATAGGAAATAGGGGTGAGTATTTCTTTAAGTATAATTATATTTATAAACTCTAGTTATTGTTTTATCTTAATTAAATTAGTTTTATAAAAAGAGGAAAAAGATGACTGAACTTGACAAAATATTTGATTCTGTTGGTACAAGGAGTCTTTTTAAAAATAAGCAAATTCTTCAATCAAATTATTCTCCGGGAGATATTCCTCATAGAGATAAACAAATTGAACAAATAGCATCTATACTTGCACCCAGTCTACTTGGGCAAAAAACTAGTAACATCTTTATTTATGGGAAAACCGGAACTGGTAAAACTCTTTCTGTACTTCATGTTGCCAACCAATTATCTGAAAGGTCTAAAGATTCTAAATTATTACGAGTAGAATATTTAAATTGCAAACTCAAAAAAGTTGCAGATACTGAATATAGGATTTTAGCCGAACTCATAAAAAAATTAGGTGGAAGTGTTCCTTCAACTGGCCTGCCTACAGATCAAGTTTACTTAAAGTTTCTTGAAATACTAGAAAATAATGAAGAAAAGCTATTTATCTTAGTACTTGATGAAATAGACCAAGCAGTTAAAAAGATTTCGGATGAATTCTTGTATAACTTGACTAGACTTAATTCAGAGCTTAAAAATGTACAGATTATTATTATCGGTATAAGTAATGATTTAAGATTTTTAGATATGATTGATCAAAGAGTTAAAAGTTCTCTGTCTGAAGAAGAAATAGTCTTTCCCCCATATAATGCGATGCAGTTACAAGATATTTTAAGAAAAAGAGCTCATGAAGCATTTAAACCTGATGTGGTTTCAGAGGGAGTTATTGCAAAATGTGCTGCTTTTGCTGCAAGAGATCATGGAGATGCAAGAAGAGCCCTTGATTTACTTAGAGTTGCAGGTGAAATTGCTGAAAGAGAGTCAAACCCTAAAATTGAAATAAAACATATTGACCATGCAAATGATAAAATTGAAAGAGATAAGATACTTGAAATAATTGAAACCGAACCTAAACAATTTCAGTTAGTTCTTTACTCTATTTTAGAACTTATCGAGAATTCTAAGGAAGATATATTTACTGGAGATGTTTATTCTTATTATCAAGAATTATGTAAGAAAGTTAGTATTGATGTTCTTACTCAAAGAAGGGTTAGTGATATTCTAGCAGAATTTGATATGCTCGGACTAATTAATGCAAGAGTAATTAGTAAAGGAAGAGACGGTAGGACTAGAGAAATTAAACTGGCTATTCCTGAAAATTTAATGGAAAGATCTAGAGAAATCTTAGTTGAATCTTTAGGTTTGTAAAAATTTTATAAGAATTAAAGGGTGCTAAACAAATGCAAGCATGTAAAAATGGAACACAACATACTAAAATTATTTATCGAGAAAGGGTTTTTACTAGACAAGGAAATGCTAGATTTTTTAAATGAATTAAAAGATGAAGATATAGCCAATGAAATACTCAATAAAATAGCTATTGTCTCAAAACAAAAGCTAATAACTAGAAATTTAGTAAATCAGAATTTTGAAAAAATAAAACCTATTCTTTTTGACCTTGATTCTGATAAAAAAAGACTTGTTGAAAAGTTTTTCATCAATGTTTCTATTTCTGTTGAAGTTAAAAAAGAAACTACGATTGATGTCCTCAAAAGAGTCAGAAGCCCTGTAAAAGTTATTTCTTCACCAGTCCTTGCATCTCAAAAATTGACTGTAAAAGATTTTATCAAACATTTTAGAAATAGATATATATTTTTAAAAGAATTATTACAACAAAGGACTGAACTTGAAAATTTGACCTCTATAGACAAGATAAATAATAATCATAAAAATTTTTCTATAATTGGCATAGTTACAAGTAAAAGTATTACTAAAAATAAAAATTTAATTCTCGAAGTAGAAGATTTAACTGACCGAGCTAAATTATTGATAAATCAAAATAGAGAAGAAATTTATAATAAAAGCAAGGAAATACTACTTGATGATGTAATTGGATTTAAATGTAGTGGGACAAAGGATTTTTTATTTGTAAATGACCTTTTTTATCCAGATGCGTTTGTTCGTGAAAAGCATAGGAGCGAGCAAGAAGAATATGCAATATTTGTTTCTGATTTTCATATTGGAAGTGGTAATTTTTTAAAAAATAATTTTGAAAGATTTATTTCTTGGCTCAGTGGAGAGGGCTGTGATAATGAACAAAAAGAACTGCTTAAAAAAATTAAATATATGTTTGTAGTTGGAGATAGTATTGATGGGGTAGGGATTTATCCAGGTCAAGAAAAAGATTTAACTATTAAAGATATTAAGGAACAGTATGTTCAATTAGCAGAATATTATAAGAAGATTCCCGAATCTATCACCATTATCCAATGTGCAGGCCAGCATGATGCAGTAAGAGTTGCAGAACCTCAACCACCTATGGGGGAAGATTTTGCAGAACCTTTACTTCAGTTTGATAATCTATACTTAGTAAGTAATCCTAGCTTAGTTGAAATCTGTGGAACTAAAGACAAGCCAGGAATTAAAGTTTTAATGTATCATGGAGCAAGTATGCATCCTGTCGAAAATGAAATTGAAGAATTAAGAGTTCAAAGGGCAAGTTTTAATCCCACTAAGATTGTGAAACATTTATTACTCAGAAGACACCTTGCACCGAGTCATGGTTCTGTGATTTATATTCCTGATAAAGATAATGATTCTATGCTTATTAAAGAGGTTCCAGATATTATGGTAACCGGGGATTTGCATAGAACTGACATTGATAAATATCATGATATAATGCTTATTTCTTGTTCTTGTTGGCAGTCTATGACTGCATTTGAAGAAAAAGTAGGAAATAAACCTGATCCCTGCAAAGTTCCAATACTTAATTTAAAGACTTTTGCAATTAAAATTCTTGATTTTAGTGATCCATCAGATAAGGCAGTTCTTCAAAAAGAAAATAATGAATCTGAAAAAAATAATATAGAAAGCGAGGTTGTTTGCAAGGTGATAAATAAGGATAATCTAAATCCGGAGACAAAATAATATGGACAATAAACATTTAATTGCAGTTACTGGGATAATTGTTAAAGATGGAAAGTATTTAATTACAAAAAGGGCTCTAAGTAAGAAAACATTTCCTGGAAAATGGACTGTTCCTGGTGGAAATCTGGAGATAACTGATTATATAAACAGAAAGAAAGATACGAGTATTCATTGGTACAGTGTTCTTGAAGATGTTTTAAAACGAGAAATTTTTGAAGAAGTTGGACTTGAAGTTGAGAATATAAATTATGTTACAAGTATGACTTTTATAAAAGGAGACGAACCTATGCTTATTCTTAGTTTATATTGTGATTATAAGTCTGGGGAAGTTAAATTAAATGAAGAATCTTGTGATTTTGCATGGATTTCTCTTACTCAAGCCAAGAATTATGAATTAATAGAAGGAATTTATGAAGAACTTGAAATGCTTGATCGATTACTTAACGGAAAAACAAAAAAAATCGGAGAATGGAAAAAAGAAGAATCAGATATAAAAATAATCATTCAGAATTTTGTTCAAGAGGAATGTAAAAAACCTACTAGTAAATATGGGTATGAACCTTATGAATGTCATTTTGTTCCTGTTGTTAAATACTCAAAACTTCTTGGTGAAAAACTTAATGCAGATTTGGAAATTTTAGAACTTGCTGCTTGGTTACATGATATTGGTTCAATTATTTATGGCAGGGAAAATCATCATATAACTAGTTCAGAGATTGCTGAAAATAAATTGACTGAACTTAATTATCCTATAGACAAAATAAAACATGTTAAACATTGCATACTTGCACATAGGGGGAGTCAAAATATAGTCCGTGAAACTATTGAGGCACAGATACTTGCTGATGCAGATTCAATGTCTCATTTTGATAATATTTGCGGGCCTTTGAAAGCTGCACTTGTTTATGAGGGTCTTAATCAGGTTGAAGCAATTAATTCTGTAAAAAGTAAATTGATTAGGTCCTATAGTAAACTTTCTGAAGAAGCAAAGCAAATAATAAAACCAAAATATAATGCAGCTATGCTTTTATTTGGAGGTGAAAATGGCATTTGCACCTGAAACTGACCAATATTTTGAAAATCTAGGGGTTGAAATTGAGAAAAATTATGCAAGGGCGAGAGAGGCAAGAAAAAAGGGACTTGACCCTAAAGATGATGTTGAAGTTCCACTGGCAATGACTATGGCTGCAAAAGTAGTAAGACTTATTGCTACAAAATATCCCCAATTAGATAAAGAAGAGATAATCAATAGGATTTTAGAACTCGAAGCTCTTTATGGTGCGCTTGATACTAGTGTTGTTTTTAAAATAGCTGAAGAAATTGCTCAGCAAAAGTTTTGTACTTTTAAGGATCAACTTGAAGCAATGGATGCAGGTATTAGGGTAGGGTTTGCTTATTCTACTCTAGGAGTTGTAAGTTCTCCTTTAGAAGGATTTACAGAAATTAAACCTGGAAAGACTCAATCTGGAGAAACTTATCTTAAAGCTTATTTTTCCGGACCTATTAGAAGTGCAGGAACAACTGCTTCTTGTGTTGTTGTAATGTTAATAGATTATATAAGGCAATTATTTGGGTATGCAAGATATGATCCTACTGAACAAGAAGCAAAAAGGACAGTTACAGAATTATATGATTATCATGAAAGGGTAAATAATTTACAATATCTTCCTACTGAAGCAGAAATTTATTTTATTGGAAAAAATATTCCAATTCAAGTTTGCGGGGATCCAACTGAAACAAAAGAGGTAAGTAATTTTAAAAATCTTCCAAGAATTGAAACTGACTGTATTCGGGGGGGTTTTTGTTTAATTATGGGAGAAGGTCTTGCTCAAAAAGCAAAAAAAGGACAAAGATTATTAAAAGGTGTAATCAAAAATGGATTTAATATTCGTGATTGGGAATGGCTAGATGAATATGTTGAACTTCATGAAAAAAGGGATACTGGTAAAATTGTTGATGCTAGCCCTACTTATATAAAAGATTTAGTTGCAGGGAGGCCTGTTTTTGGACATCCTGGAAAGGGATTTAGATTTAGATATGGAAGAAGCAGGGTTGCAGGGTTTAGTGCAGTAAGTGTTCATCCTGCTACTATGGCAGTTACTGATGATTTTATTGCAACTGGAACCCAATTAAAAATTGAAAAACCTACAAAAGGATGTGTTACTACTCCTTGTGATCAAATTGATGGTCCGATTGTCAAATTTGAAAACGGAAGTGTAAGAAAATTGGTCGATTATGATGAGACAAAACTTTTGTATAAAGAAATAAAAGAAATAATCTATATCGGGGATATATTATTTCCACTCGGAGATTTAATGAATAGAAATGCTACTCTAATTAAACCAGGATATGTTGAAGAGTGGTGGAATTTGGAACTAAAAAAAGCCGGTGGAAGTGTTTCTGATTATTATAATGTAAGTCTTGAAACTGCGATGAAGCTTTCAAAAGAATTTAATCTTCCATTACATCCAAAATATATTTATTATTGGAATCAGATAACTTATGAACAGTTTTTAGGGCTTATTGATTGGTTTAATCATACTAGAATTAATAATAGCAAGCTTTTATTTCCCTATAATTCTCATGAAAGAGAAAGGTTTCAAATTGGAAAAAGAGCCCTTGAACTACTGGGAGTAGAACATGATGTTTCAATAGAGAATGTTATTTTAAATGAAGAGTCTAGTCAAGCCATCCTTGTTAATTTAGGTAATCTTAATTTTAATGAGACTGAATTTGCAAATAAGTTTAAACAAATTATTGAAAAAGAAAGTGAAAAAAAAGAAGGTGAAAGAGTTCTTGAAATAATAAATGAACTTTCAGATTTTAAAATTAAGGACAAAGCCGGAGATTTTTTAGGTAGTAGGATGGGAAGACCTGAAAAAGCAAAACTTCGAAGACTTATTGGGAACCCTAATGTTCTTTTTCCTGTTGGTGAAGAAGGGGGGAGACTTAGAAGTGTTAATGAGGCTGTTAAGGTTGGAAGTGTAAAAGGAGACTTTCCATTTAATTATTGCATAAAATGTAATCGCGAAACTATCTTTAGAACTTGTGAATGTTGCGGAGAAAAAACTTCTCAAAAATATTATTGCAGATTATGTAAAAGGGAACTTGAAGAACAAGTTTGTAATTTACATGATAAGGTACAAAGGTTTAAGGCAAGTAGAATTGATATGAAACATTATTTTGATAATGCTGTTGGAAAACTAGGGTTTCTTAGGGTTGAAGTTCCTGAGCTAATTAAAGGTGTGAGGGGAACTAGTTCTGAAAATCATGACTTAGAGCATTTGGAGAAAGGAATTCTTCGAGCAAACCATAATTTAGCAGTAAATAAAGATGGAACAATAAGATATGATATGACTGAATTACCTATTAGTCATTTTAAGCCTAAAGAAATTGAAGTTAGTATTAATAAATTAAAAGAACTTGGATATATTCATGACTGTTATGGTAAAGAACTTTTAAGGGATGATCAAATTTTAGAATTAAAACCTCATGATATTATTATTCCTTGTAATAACTTATGTGGTGATGAAAAAGCAGATGATGTTTTTATTAATGTTGCAAAGTTTATGGATGAATTGCTGGTTAAATTTTATGGGGTTGAACCTTTTTTTAACTTAAAAACCCGCGAAGACCTAGTTGGACATTTAGGGGTTTGTATGGCACCCCATAATTGTGCAGGAGTTATTTGCAGAATAATCGGTTTTTCAAAAGTTCAAGGGCTCTTGGCTAGTCCTTATATGCATGCTGCTATGAGAAGAGATTGTGATGGAGATGAAGCTGCTTTAATGCTCTTACTTGATGTTTTAATTAATTTCTCAAGATCTTTTTTACCTTCTCATCGAGGTGGAACTCAGGATGCCCCTTTAGTTTTAAATGGAAAGATTTCTGCAAAAGAAGTGGATGATCAAATTTTAGATTTTGAACTTGTAAACAATTACCCACTAGAGCTATATGAAAAAGCAGAAAAAAAGCTTCATTCAAGTGAAATTAAGATTGAAATGGTTAAACAAAGAATTGGGAGGGGGGAAGACCCTTATGTAAATACAGGATTTACTCATGACTCAACTAATTTTAATATGGGAGCAACTTGTTCTGCTTATAAAACCCTTCCGACTATGCAAGATAAAGTGAGATCACAAATGATATTATGTACTAAACTTAGAAGTGTTGATCAGGGTGATGTAGCAAGATTAATTATTGATAGACATTTTATGAAGGATTTGAAAGGTAATCTCAGAAAGTTTAGTCAACAAAGTTTTAGATGTGGGAAATGCAATGAAATCTACAGAAGACCTCCTTTAAATGGTAAATGTCTTAACTGTGGGAATCCTAAATTGATTTTTACAATTTCTTATGGTAGTATTGTTAAATATTTAGAACCTGCAAGAGATTTAATTAAAAATTTTAATGTTCCACCTTATATTCAACAGGATTTAGAACTTACTAAAAAATATATTGAAAGTATTTTTGGCAGGGATAATGAAAAACAAGCAAGTATTGAGAAGTGGTTTTAGTTATAGTTTTTTATAAGTTCACTTTAAGAGATAAAATTTTACACAATGAAGAATAAGAAAGAAATCTCAGAAGGGGTTAAGACAATTTTAAGATTAAAATCATCCAGATTTATAAATTCTATCATTTTTTGAATATATGTTTTAGATGAGTTAATAAGTTTAAAAACCAAATAGGGTTTTTTAAATTATGGGAGACGCAAAAGAGGAGTGTGGTATATGCGGGATCTATTTGAAGAATAAAGAAGAGAATTCGATTATTGTTCCTGCTTCTATTGACTTAATGTTATCAGCTATTCAAAGAAGAGGTCAGTCTGGAACAGGAGTTGGCGTTTTTAAATTAAGAGAAGGAAAGTATGGTAAACCTTTTGTTCACAGAAAAAAATTAATTAATGTTGAAAACTTTTTTGGAGGAGAGGATACTTATTCAAGAAATTTAATTTTAAATGGACTTAAGGGAGTTGCTGGAATAGGTCATGTAAGATATGGGACTTCAGGCTCTCGCGATAATGCTTCTGATCAATTACAACCATTTCTTAGAAGGCATGGAAGAAAAGCCAAAAGATTTTGTTTTTGTTTTAATGGAAACCTTGCTAATTATCCTGAACTTGAAAAAGATTTACTTAAAAGTGATTATGATCTTGAGATTGGAGTTGACACTGAAATAATCATGCATCTTATTTCTTTAAGACTCAAGTTTCAACAGTTTAATTCAGAAGAAAACTTTGAATCAGATTTTTTTGATTTGGGTAGGAGTCTTATTGAAAAATTAGATGGAGCCTATAGTCTTTTAATTATACTTGGCAATGGGGACTTAGGGGTTCTTCGAGACCCTCAAGGATTTAAACCTCTTGTTTGGGGCGAGAATGAAGATTTTTATGCTGTTGCTTCTGAAACTGTTGCACTTAGGCAAGTAGGGATTAAAGATTTTAAAGTTGTTGAACCTGGTAGTGTTATTTTGTTTTCAAAAAAAGGAGCTCAAGTGGCTAAATTATTTAATACAAAAAAAGCGCATTGTCATTTTGAGGCTGTTTATTTTGAAAATGAAGCATCTCATTTTGAAAATCAACCCGTTCATGATATTCGTTGGAAATTTGGACTTGAACTTGCTAAGCGAGATTTGCTTTCAAGTGAAATAATAAAAAATCCCAATGATTTCGTTATTTTTCCTGCTCCTGAAACTGCAAACCTTGCTGCAAGAGCTTATGCAAGTTATTTTGGAATGACTGCTGAAGATGTTTTAAAGAAATTTTCCTCAAAAAGGGGGTTTATTAATTCCAAGGAAAAAAGGGAATATTTAATGAATAGAATTTATGATGTGATTCCTCATCTGGTCAAAGATAAACGTGCAATTTTAATTGAAGATAGTGTTGTAAGGGGAGAAACTCTAAAAAAAGTTATAAAACTCATTAGAGAAGCAGGAGCCCGTGAAATTCATGTAAGAATAACTGAGCCCCCTATAAAATGTCCCTGTTTTTATGGTATTGATATGTCTACTTATGATGAACTTATTGCAAATAAGTATCCTGAGAATCTCGAAGAAAATATTGCAAAGGAAATGAATGTAGAAAGTTTTGTTTATCAGACTTTTGAAGGACTTAAGAATTCTATAGGGAGTTTTGATAATTTGTGTTTAGCATGCTTAAATGGAGAGTATCCTACTCCTTGTGGCAAAATAAGGGCAGAAGAATTAAGAAAGGGAAAAGAAAGCTATTCTATGCCTAAACGAGAAAATGGGGATTTTTGCGGAAGTGTTGATTCTGAAAAAGAAATTTTAATTACTAAAAAAGATATATTAAAATTGTAGGGATAAGCAAACATCCCATTAAAGAAGTTCTTTTTACACCTAAGAGAATACACAAAATTCCGAGTGCTGTTGAAGTTACATAAATAATGAGTCCAATTATTCCTGAGAAGATTATCACAATTAAGGTTAAAAACGTAAGGATAAAAAAAGAAAGTTTTGAATAAGATATTTTGGTTATTATTTTTGAGAAATATTTTGCAATCAAAATTGAAATAACAAATGAAAAGACTGCTGAAATAATTATTATAAGAGTTATTAATGCAAGATCTGACTGAGAAAGCAATGGGATGAGTTTTGAAACAGCTACGGCACTTCCGGTTCTTGATTTATTTATCAAATATAATGTTACAAATGAAAGAGACATAACGAGTGTACTCACAATTCCAACTAAAATAAGAAATTCTTTTTTATTTAGTTTTCCGATTACATAAGAGCCTACTGCTGAAGCTTGGCTGCTTCCTAGGGCTGGGAGAAATGAACATAATGGTGAGGCTATCAATGAAGCGAAAATGCATTTTATAAATGAGGAAATTTTATTTTTTCCCAAAATATTTTTTATAGAAATTATCTCTTGTTTTGAGATAGTGGTTTTCTGAGTTATGGATGTGACTAATGAAGAAGAACCAAAGAGACCTGTTAAAAGTGGAAGAAGTGGGTCTTTTAGATTTAGATTTAAACTAGAATACCCTAAAAATCCTGATAATAGCACTATAAACAATGTTAAAATTTTATTTTTTTCAAATAAAATCATAATTAATATTATCAGGATTAAGATTAATGGAATTATTCTTTGAATGTATGGATAAATGGCTGGAAGAAAAATAATAAACAACGGAATTAATGGAATAAGAAGAATTACACCGATTAGTGCCCCCAAAACTGAGAGCATAACTGCTTCATACCCTTGGCCAGCTATTAACATTTCATGACCGGGTAGAATTGAAAGAGATGTGTCTTCATTCGGAGCCCCTAAAAATATTGTTGGAATAAAATCAATAAAAATATGAGTTATGGATAATGAAACAATAAAGATTACTAGAGAAATTGGTGGAAAAAATGGTAAAAGAATCGC
>JBBACR010000001.1:421265-425361 GCA_041656875.1 Candidatus Pacearchaeota archaeon | reverse complement strand
ATAATATAAATAATTAAAAATATTTAAATGTATGTATCATTATGTATATCGAATTGAACATATAGAAACTAAACAATTCTATATAGGTTCCAGAAGTTCAGAAGTTCATCCTACTCTAGATTCTTATCTAGGTTCAATGAAAACTTGGAAACCTGATAAGACAAAGTTGAAAAAGGAAATTATTAAAGATGACTTTATTTGCAGAGAAGATGCTTTAAAGTTTGAAACAGAAGAAATAACAAATTGTATTGAAGATCCTTTAAATGAGAATTATTATATTCCATTCAATGGCTTTCATACAATAGGTAGTGTAATGGTTAAAAATTCAGAAGGACATACGTTTCTTATTAAAATTGATGATCCTCGTTATGCATCCGGCGAATTAAAACCAATTGCGTTAAATAGAGTAGCAGTTATTGATTCAAACGGTAATGTGTTTTGTGTGAATACTGATGATCCTCGTTATTTATCAGGTGAACTCAAATCATTGCAAAGTACAAAGAAGGGCTCGCATTACGTTTGTGATAAATTAAAACGTAGAGTAAATATGGTATCGCGTGATGGCATAGTTATTAGAGTAGGAATCGACGATTGTCCATCATTAATCGACAACGGTTATGTATACGTATGGTCAAATCGATGTCACTCGGACGAAACAAAACAAAAAATGAGAGAATCGCACGCAGGGAAACAAGCAGGCAATAAAAATTCGCAGCATGGAACTATGTGGATTCACAATATAGAATTGAAACAAAATAAAAAAATAAAAATAACTGATGTTATTCCAAACGGATGGAGTAAAGGCAGAGTTATTAAAGACTCATAGTTTTAAGTTTGATGCATGTCGTGATGACACCATCCGTTTACCTTTAATCGACTTTAGGTGAACTCCTTTCTTTATCCCGTGCGTTGTAGTGAGCGTACGGGATTTTTTTGTTAAACTTTAATTTATTGATATATGAAATACTTGTTACTTTCAATTGCAATCGCTATTCTAACGTCATGCTCTGATTATGACGGTCCTCTCTATCGTGTAGTCGTTCAGCACACAGGCAAAGATAATGAACAACGTGACACACTCATTTTAGGTATACCCAAACTAAGCGACTACCAACTCACCGCAGATGTTCCTGGACAAGCTATGCCAATGGTTATATATAATGTTAGATCATTCAAAATATTAAACCAAATTCGAGACCGTTATGTTGACTCCGCCCTTGCTGTTAATTATAAACGTAACTGTTATTTCTACGAACATAAGTAATCCTAGAATTGCTGTCATGGAACTACCTCAGCCATAGTCTTTCCATACTACCCTTTCCGAAACCACAGTAGTTATTATATACAGTTTTCAAAAATAGTTTCATATTCTTAAAAAATAATTTCATATACTATTGCTATTGTATTCATAATGTTGTATATTTGATTTTAACAATTAAACAAATAATCATGGGACAAAAATACTTTTCATTATCCGAAACAATCTCTGCAAACCAGTTCATGAAAATACTTGTTGCTTGTGGCGCAACGCTCGAACAAATAACAGACTGGCGCTGGGAAATCGAATTAGGCGACAAACCACAATCATATCATTGCATAGGTTGTCACCCTGTAGCAAAAAGACTTGACCTTTACGGAACTGATATCTTTATTCATTAATCTATGGGAATACTTTCAAACATGATGCATCACGTATCTAGATTCGTTGGCATCTTTAGTTGTATCTTTGGCGGTTTACTTCTATTCATACTTGCATGTGTATTCTTTAACCCAACATTGGATATGCTGTTCCAATTCCAATTTTGTTTTTTCGCATTTCTTGGTTGCTCATTCGTATTCCTGATATCATTAACTTTTCATTTAATAATTGACGCACTAATTTAATTAACTATGAAACTGCTATTATTTCTTTTACCACTTTTTCTGTTTGCATGCGCGCCATACGATGGTCCTGTCAACCTTGTTGAGGTAACTCATAACTCAACTGACTTCGGCCAAGTTGATACATTCATAATGGGCCAACCTGAAATTAAATACTACAATGGCGATAGAGACCGACCTTATCTATGGGCATCTAAACCAAACAAGGTCGAAGAACATTACTCAATTGATAATGTTTTTAAATTCAAAATACTTTATCGTTTACATACAATTGATAATGATACTGCGATGTACTATGATAATCTTAAACATCGAACTCCTTCTGCTAAAACTAAAAAATGTAACGCTTGGTATAAATTTTAAATTCTACTTATGATAACTGAATTATTCATACTTGGCTATTTGCTAGTCGTACTATTTATTGGAGTATTCTTTGACATTGAACCTGCTGCTGGTATGTTCTGGCCGATATTACCGTTTATGTTTTTCATAGCATTCCTTGCATCGAAATTCAATAAACCACCGGTATGCGAACCATCAACATTAAAAAAAACAATTCCAACGTTTAACGAATTCTTGAATGAAAATGAAAATCGAAAATCCTAAACTTAAAGCATTCATTATTAAACGACCTATCGTCGCTCTTATAATGGCACTTCACGCTCTGCCTGTTATCTCTATGATTATCATTGGCATTGCAAATTTCTCTATCTTAAACTTGTTCATTGCTTATATCATTGGACTTGTTGCTGACATACTCGTTATCATTGGCATTATGCTTGTCCAAACAATTATGTTCGTACGTGACGTAAATAATACTGAACCTAAATACTAAAATCATGTGTCTTGTAACTAAACAAATTACACCGAAGATCCTTACCGAAGATATCACGGTTTATAAAAAAGTTGAATGACTTCCAATCTTTATAACAAACGATAAAGACGAACCTGATGAACTACGAGTTAGCAGCTCATCACAAGGATTTGAATACATACTAGGAAACCTTTACGAAACTCGAATTTCGCAAATCGACTTAGACAGCAACGATTTGAACCCAGGCTCAACTGCACACGCAGATGATATCGTAGGAATCCATTATAACATAAAGGGACCTAGGTCATACACAGAAAGAATCGAATATTTAAAAAAGAAACGCCTTGCAGTTTATGCTAAAGGTTTCCACTTTTACAAAACCATTAGACGTGCTATTGATTCTGGCATTCAAAAAGAATACGTAATTGTTGAATGCACAATACCAAAAGGCTCACAAGTTTACTACGATGAAACAGATCTTGGTGTTGCAAACAAAATTACAATTAACAAAATTCTGCCAACTGTTATTACTGATATTAATTACTAAAGATTACAACTATGTCTGCCTACCCACAATGCGATAAATACTCGTCTGATGAAGGATACGATGGCCGTTTTGCTATAACGCAAATTGAACCAGCAAAAGTGTCAATCACATCTATTAAACCTATTAACTTGCTGAATATTCTATTCCTGCTTGTTCGACTTTTATGGTACACACTGTCCGTACCATTCTGTCTTTCTTGGCTTATCATCGTGTTCGTATTCACTTTTAAATTCCAACACGAACTACTAGTCTATACTGTTAGAGATAACTACTCAACTAAATATAAAGGCGAATCAGGCTATTGGTACTACGGTTATTACAATCCAATCAAATGGATTATACGTACGCAATCATTCGACATCTGCGTATTCGAACCTAACGATGATTGGGATTAATTACAGTTTATAACCTGTTTATAGAAAATTCATCTTCGTTCCCCGTAGCATTTCTTATCATTGGTGGAAAACTGTAACCACAGAATAACATTTCATACCCATTCAGTTACAGTTTAATATTCAATATAGCAATCTAGAGATACTAAACCATCTCTAGATTCTTCTAGTCTTGTAGATTTTCTTCTAGAACCTTAAAAACTGCAGCATACTATTCAAATATTCCACAATATAACAAACTACACATTATCCACAATACAATACAACATATAGTTTATTCAGTTTTTCTACAATACAATCAATAACATATCTATACATATATCCACAATACAATCTTCCATACAATCATGTTCCATACAATCATGTTCCATACAATCATGTTCCATACAATCATGTTCCATACAATCATGTTCCATACAATCATGTTCCATACAATCATGTTCCATACAATCATGTTCCATA
>JBBACR010000001.1:482-421255 GCA_041656875.1 Candidatus Pacearchaeota archaeon | reverse complement strand
TTCCATACAATCATGTTCCATACAATCATGTTCCATACAATCATGTTCCATACAATCATGTTCCATACAATCATGTTCCATACAATCATGTTCCATACAATCATGTTCCATACAATCATGTTCCATACAATCATGTTCCATACAATACATCTATTATAACACCATGGGTAACTAACCACACTTGAGAATTCTAACTTCAATTACCGTTTTGCAATCAAGATCCACTACATTTCAACTAAATAAACACTTCTAGCGCCATCTAAAAGATACATACAGTATCTAAGTAATCAGCCGGAGATATCTCGCATTGTATACCGAAAATAAGATTCATAAAAGACGTGCAAAACAGATCTCCGGAGATCTGTTAACAGATCTCCTACCTTAAGTATACTTTAATGACGATGTTAACGGAAAATGTATAGTTTTGAATTAAATACGAACAAACAAGAAGTTTTCCGAATGAACAATGACGTGCAAAACAGATCTCCTACCTTAAGTATACTTTAATGACGATGTTAACGGAAAATGTATAGTTTTGAATTAAATACGAACAAACAAGAAGTTTTCCGAATGAACAATGACAGTAAGTATGTATATTCGATAAAAAAGGTATTTTTAAAGTAAGGACAAAATTTGCAACAAAAAATTAGTATACTTTAAGAATTACTAATGTTACTTTGATACAATTGAATAAAACTATATAGATTAGATAGAAGTAGAATGAATATACGGATATAGTTACTGTAATAAAAGTTTGGGTACAATGGATTACCTATCGAAATAAACAGGATATTAAAGGATCTCAAATGAACCTAAATTACAGGTTAGAAATATGCAAATTGCAAGTTAGCAAACAGTGCCCATTGTGGAACATATAGTTGATATTGTAGTAGATACTGATATATGAGAATATGTATTGTAAGATTATAATAATGAGTAGTATGTATTGTATTATTAGTATGTAAGTGTATTGTTTATTAGTAAAGAACTTTATGTAGATGGTGGTATTAAAGTTGATGGTAGTAGTTTTTTTGAAAGTATGCCAGGTTTTTTTAGAGAAGTGGATAGAATGAATTGCTGTAATGATAAACTGAATTTTGTTCAATAAACTGGGTTGGTTTATTATTGGAGATTTGGTTTATTGATGCGCGGTTTTTTGAGGAAGGTGGACTTAGATGTCTTGGGAAATAAAAGTTTCAAGGATGAAACTTTTGGATACTCGTGTATATAATATAAAATTAAAAATATAAGATAAATGGCATTAGCGAACAGACATGACGATATTCATTGTTGGCATTGTGGATTGATAATTAAGAAGGCGGTATACGAAAAGTTGCCGAAGAATTTTTATGGTCACAGTAATGTAATAGGGTGGGAACCTGTAAATGGTGGTGACAGTCATACATGTGCAGAGCGTGAAGCGTATATTGCAAAAATAAAGAATGATCCTAATTGGCAGAAGATACAAGAAATAGTTGCCGCGCAGTTAGCAATAGGAAATAAAACGATTGAGTCGGTTAACGAAGAGATTGCGGCAAAAGAAATATGTTCAGTTGATTTTAATGGAGTAAGTATAAAAGCGGGTGATAAAGTTGTTTGTATTTTTGGTACGAAGTTAAGGCATTCGGTAATTGAAAAAGTACTTACGCCGGGATGTGTAAAGATAAAAGGATTATCAGCAATGATATTAGGAATGAATTGTATTAAGAGTTCCACAATAAATTCGATTGTCTTATAAGATATTATGGGTCCTAAACAAATAAAAGTGGATTACAAAATACATTCGCAAGAACGATATTTAGAACGGTTTAAAAAGTCAATGAATGATTTAGATTATATCGAATTATGCGAAATTGGTAAAGATGATAGTAAAGGATTCCTTTTGGAACAAGTTAAAAGAGGTGCAAAAAGGAAAGTTGTATTATTCAATGGAGATTACGTTTGGTGTGTATTCTCTGGTAAAAAAAGAATATTGAAAACTGTTTATGTTGTTCCGATTAAAGTATTGAAAAGAATTAAAACGAATATTGATATTTTATGATTAAGAAAAAAACATACAACAGCAAATCGTATGTGTTAACGAACGATGGCGACCTTAAAAAAGGTGATAAAGTATTTCCTATTATGTATGGTACAAGTTGGGATTTTAATGAAACACGTTCTGGTTTTCCATATGAACCGCATATTGTTGAATCTGTTAAAAAAGGAATCGTATATACTGATTGTGGACATGGAGAACGGGAATGTTATTTTACAATGTTAAGTGCACCCAAACATATTTCAGAGTTAAAGCAATCTGAATTATTCGATAAAATATTTGCGCCGATATTCAAAATGAAATTGGATTTTGAAGAGCATCGTGATTATAAAATGATTCTTGACGAAGGAAAAGGAAAGCCGTACATCTTTATACCACACATATATAAAGATATTGATAAAGAAATTGACCAAGCAATTGAAACTTTCAAAAAAGAACAACCTGCAGAGTATTACAGAGATATTTATACAAGTGTATGGAATGTACGTGACAAGATTCTGAAAGAACACGATATGGTAAGATCATTCAGTATGCCATATTTTAGTGTAAACTTTACGGATACTTATATTGGAGTTTATCTTGATTATGTTTTAACAGAAAGATGTTACAATTCTGGACTTGATTCTTTTAAAGAAGATTGCAATAAACATTATATTAAGTTTTATGACAATTCTGATATTGAGATATCTGAATATTTATCTAAAGAATTTAGGACAAGTTTTTTTTCAAAAGCGACAAGTTCTTATTGTACGCAAGAATCGCGGATGTTATCTTATACTGAAACAATTGCAATGCGAAAATACTTTGATGATATTAATGTCATCATTGATAAAGAATTTGGAATAATGACTTACAAACCTAAAAAATAACGAATCATGATTGATGAGATAACTGAAAATTCAATTATTAAGTATTTGAAACTTTACAAGCAAAATGAAATAAGTCTCGAATATGCAACTCGATGTTTAGCAACAGTAATGAATAATGCTATATCGGCATCGAAAGAACGACAAGAAGAAAAATCGCGTAACGATTCTTGGGAAATGCGTAAACAAATGCAAAGAACAGTTGAACAAAATTGTGATCATCATTATGGACGTAAAGAATGGTACGGTCCATGCAGTTATACAGAAACATGTACGAAATGTGGTCATCAAAATGATGGTTATGAAAGAGATTAATAAGTAACAAATTAAAGAATATGAAAGTAAAAATTTTTGATGCAATGGGAATTTCATCATTGGAATGTAAAGTTAACGAATGGTTAGCCAGGAATTCTGAGTTTGAGATATTGCAAAAAGATGTAACCCAATCATCTAATCATAACGGTACGCATCTTCACATTACAATTTGGTATAACGAAAAGAAAAAAGAATCATGAAAGTAACAACAATTACATGCGATTGCTGCGGTGCAAAAATCGAAGGCAAATCTTATTATGAAACAATGGTTCAGTTAAAGATTTCCGCAAAAACAAATAGCGATTCTGAACCGGAGCAACAAAGAAATAATTACGCTATTGATTATGAGTTATGTCCGAAGTGCTACAGCAATTATTGGAATGAAATTCGATTTGTTCTTGGTAACATGCGAAAACATAAAGAATGCTTAGATAATATTGTTAATGTTATTGCAACTTATAAAGAAAAGAAATAATGAAGAAATATTTTCAGATAATAAATTCCACAGTGCATAAACATTTTGATACATGTGAAGATGCTATTATTTATATCAATAAGCATAAATTAAAACCGTATGAAACTATTAAAGGTTTTGTGCCAGAGTTTATAATTAGAGAATACTCTGAAAGAGACCATGTTTACGGAATAGAAGCAACAGTTGTAAGCAATGAGGTAAAAGAAAAATGTTTGAATCAATTCATAACAGAAATTGAAAATAATCCAGATGTTAGTGATAATACTATGTCTCATAGCATACCAGACCTTTTGACATATGCTAAAGGATTAAAGTTTCAATTAGATAATCTTATACCTATTATTGCAAAAACTGATTACAAGCCATGTAACGGTATAGGATTTGAAATCCAACGTAAAAAGGAATATCCGTTATACTTAATGAAACGTGAATGCGGTGACATTTTATTTAATCATACGCCTTCTTGGGGTAGGAATGTACATCACAGAGGCAATACTTTAGCAAACGAACAAGATTTAATTAAAGCATTTAATTTAGAATAGTTATGAAAGATTTTACAAAATTTGTAAACATAGCAGAAGAAAAGCAGAAAGAAATTGCAAATTTAAAAACTGCTAATGATGAAAAGTTAAAAGCAGAGAAAATAGAGATGCAAAGATTAGAA
Source organism: Candidatus Pacearchaeota archaeon (assembly GCA_041656875.1). GTDB lineage: Archaea > Nanobdellota > Nanobdellia > Pacearchaeales > GW2011-AR1 > ARS1285. The sequence continues at coordinate 416,897 of JBBACR010000001.1, read as the reverse complement.
GAAGAAAAAGTCAAATTAGAAGAAGAAAAAGTCAAATCAATTGCAGATAAAGTTTTTAGCGAATTAGAAATTGATGTTGAAAACGCTGCGAAACGTGGTGAAAGATCATGTGTTATTTACTCCGTTAATGAAAAGCAATTTTACCATACTGGAGATTTTAAAACAAAGGTATACATTGCAATTGAAAAATTATTAGATGCTGATGGCGTCAAACATAAAACGATATACAGAACAGTTGAAGATCTGGGATACGGCGATTGTTATGTACGAGAAGATGAAAGTTACGCAGATTTAACTGTTTTATTTTAAAATTTATAGTATGAACGATTTAACAAAAGCATGGCTTTGGTGGGAATCATTGCCGATTCAAAATTTACAAGACATGTCTGACAGTTGGGTGGGATACTGCTCAAAGTATGGAATATCTAACATATACGGTGCAACTGACGAAGAAGTTTTACATATGTGGGAAGTTGAACAAAAAGCAATTAAAGTAGGAACATTAATTAAAACACCTGCTGCAGCATACAGTATTGATAAATACGAAGTATATGTTCATGGTGAAGTTGTAAGTATTATATGTGAGCATATCGAAGATAACGAAGAAGTTCCTGAACAAATTATTGTAAAATTGGAAACTGGCGATTATATGCCAATTGACCGCAAACTTTTAATCATAAGATAATATGAAAGCGGGAGACAGAGTTAAAACACCTGCTTGGGTTGCAATAACAGATGCTAGTGATTATTTATTTGGCAGAATTGAAAGTATCAAAACAGAGGAATGTTTAGATGGCACGATTTTTGAAAAAATAATGGTGAAGTTTGAAAACGGACAAACATTGCCATGTTTAAGAGAAGAACTTACAGAAATTAAAGAACCATTAATTGATGCTAATTTTTATCGACTCGTTCGGTCAACTTTAAAAATTGTTCCGAAGGCATATGACATGCATGGACAAAATTTTAATTGTGACTGTCATCTTGAAATAACAGATAAAAGTTATTCAACTGTTGCAAATAAATATGGCATATCATTAATGCACGCAAAAGAATGTATCGAAACATTATTCGGATTTAATGAAAAATAAAATGGAAGAAAAGATTAGAGAAATTATTGAAAAAAGTGAATTGCATTATACTGCAGGTAAAATCATAGATGGTGAATCATTTGAACAAATGGTTAATGAATTAGTTGAATCGTTATTGAAATTACATAATGAAGAAGCATAAAAGAGTTATTCATATTGATAATCAGGAATGGTTCTGGTGGGTAGGTTCGGGTCGATTTGGTGAAGCAACACATGTAACCATAAGTTCACCTGATAAAAAGTTTTTCAAAATTGATGCAAGAGAAGTTGCAACGGATTTAATGTATGTTGGTGTAGAAGGTTTATTTCCAACTGCTGTAAAACCATCAAGCGTTAAAGATTACATTATTGCAAAATTAAAGGTATGTGCGAAATGACAGAGTTGATTGCACGGGCTGAAAAATTCACAAAAGAAATGAAGTCACGAGTTGTAACAAAAACTAAAATTCAATTAGGTGACCATGTTACAATAGGATTTATGCATACTGCTCATTGGTGTCCAAAAGAACGTGAAGCCTTTACCGGAATTTATTACCGTTGCATTGGAATAACGCCGTTTACATTGCAAGAAGAAAGAAACGGTAAAAGAATTACGCTTACACAAAAGGAAGTTGATAAAGCAATAAATTGTCATTACTGGATAGGTGATTGCTATTGGCATATTGAAACTAAAAATTATAAAACTTACGGAACAAAACAAGTATGAAAAAATTACAAAGTAATATAAGTGACTTAATAGGTCCAGAATACGGCACAATTGATTTGCAATGTGTAGAGATTATTGAGGCGATGAATTCATTACCTGGCGTAATGACAATCGAAAGTTGCTGTGGGCATGACAAAACGCCGTTCAGAATTTGGTTTTACGCTAATGTAACAAATGAAGGATTGTTCTTTTTAACCAGATGTGCAGACAGAAGATACTGGCAATACGGTGATGACTGGCGAATTGAATTATCTGTTGGCGATACTTACAGAGATGACATATTACCAACCACATTTTGTTTAACAAGTATAACTGTCAAAGGCGATGAGGCACATTTGCAAATCAAAGATCTTGTGGATAATATGAATTATCATTTGAATCATAAAAACTTTATGGACGGTTTTGATTTGGATTACAAAAATTTCAAATATGTTGAAATATGAGAAGATCGTGGAATAACTTCTGGTTTAAATGGCATCGAACGCCATGCAATGAAATTGTATTTGGTAGCAGTTCATGCGATTATAAAAAGTTCAGAACACAAAGGTTAATCAATATTTTGTTAATTGCAACTGCGTGTTTAATTTTATATAAAGTATTATGATAACAAACAAAGACGGACAAGAAATTCGATTAATCACAATTGCTGATTTATGCAGATTCTGCATGAACAATGGACATGACAGTCATAAAATAGTTTGGGATGACACAATTGCAATTCCTAGAAGACGAGGTTACGTAGGAACGTGTGCAAACAAAGCGCCAGGTTGTGATGGTTTTACACACGCTGAAACGTGTCCAATCTGGACTAGTTTGCAAAATGTAATTTGTTTAAATGTGTAAACTTATGGAAATAGAAGAAAAAAAGAAATTGACTTATAATCTTGAAAGAACACATCTTGATGGGTTTATATGCAATTATCAATACAGATTCCGGACAACACAATGGCTTGAAAGTGTTGATAACATAGAATACTTTGGCATTGACCATGATTCATATAAACAAAAATTAATTGATACGTTAGTTGGTGAATTTAGAATTGCATTAAACGCTGCTGTTTTTGGAGATCCTGCAGGTAAAGATTATGCCAATTATATGAAAGAACAAAAGCAGAATATTCCACCACCTACACCGCCAGAAGATAGATTTCTAAAAGAAGGCAAAGAACCCGAGAAGCCAAAAAACTTTGATAAATATAAACTATAATGATATGATATTACCTAAAGAATTAAAAGTAAGAATTCGCAAAGATGGAAGTAAAACTCCATTGGGATTTATAACTTATGTCGATGAGAATGGAAAGATTCGAGCTGAAAAATCTTGGTCATCATGGGGCGATAAAGAAATTCCAGTAATAACAAATGAACCATCAAAAGGATTCAAACTTGCAGGATTAACACAAAGATCTGCAGATTGGTTTGGTTCAGGAAGAACTATGTTTTACATTATTCATCCAAAAGGTTTTGAATTTGAAATAACTGCTGATAATTTATTTGCACTTATGGGTTTTCATGACATCATAAAAGGTGAAATCATGGGTGAATTGGTTTTAGTTTGGGACAAGTTTTCATTATCTTTAATATCTGTTGAATCTTCAGATTATGAAAAATATAAAGAACAAACGTCAACAATAACATCAGGCATTGTTGCAATGAAAGATTTGATACCTGGGCATGTGTATTCAGATAGAGAAGGAACAACAAAATTTGTTTACATCGGTAATTACTATTTGTTATTAACAGGATGGGAATACGTTAGAGGAACAGAAGTTATAAGTGAAGATGCTGCAAGACGTAATAGATGGGAAGTTACTGAAGTAACAACAATTCATCCTGAAAAGTTTCACATGTTTAGGAATAAACGAAAATACAATGATGGCAGATGGGAATACATGTGTTGCAAAACAAAGAAATGTTTCGATACAGGTAAGACAGATAAAGTTATTTCAATTGATGAAATGAATACTTACATTACAAAACAATCAGATAAATGGTATTCAGGAATAAGAGCAAACCATTACAATGCTGCATGCATATGGGAATCGAAACCAACTGACGAAATTATTGCAAAATATGTAACGGAAGGATCTGAAGAAAACACATTGGTCCGTAAAATCGTTGATAAACCGCATAAAGTATATGTTGAAAAAGATTGTAAAATTATAAGATAAGATTATGACGAATACTGATGTATTTAAAGTTTTGTTATGTTCATATGGATATGACAGAAATATAAAAATTGAATCGTACAGAGGAGATTCTGGCGAATTAGGATATTCTGTTTATGCAGAAAACAAAACCGGTGATTCATATAATGAGATTTGCTGCGAAAATTTCATGTTTCATGTTTATTTGATTTTAAAATTCATGAAAGAAAATAATGTGGGATTTAAAAGCGATTATTGGAGTTATCCTACAAAATATGTTATTGATGATAATTCACGTAACAATATAATTGCGAATCTGGATGAACGAGATACGCAATTAGCAAAAGATTTAGAAGAATTGTCACCAGTAATAAAATGGCGCGATGATAATAACCCATGCATTAATTGCAAAATAAATAAGCATGACCATTGGGATGACATACACTATAATTGTGAATTGTGTCATACAAACAGTTGTGAATTATTGAAAAATTTTCAAAATGAATATAGAAAAATATTAAGTAAACGAAATACATAAGCAAATGGAAGATAAATTAGAGAAAGCGTTAGAATCATTAGAAGAATGGGAAAATATTAAATACAGAATGAAAGAAGAAGGTTTTCATTATTGTTTTAATGGATATTCAAGTTGGAAAGAAATTAATGATGCTGAATTTCAAAAATTGAAAGATGAATACATTGAATCTGCAAAACGTTTAGAATATTATGTAAAAGCAAAGGTTATAGAAACAAGAATGCAAGTTAAGTTATTAAGTTAAAATTCAGAATAAAGATGAGTGTATTATCATGTAATAGAAATGAATGCGGTAATGTAATGTGCGATACGTATATAGAGGGTATCGGATATGTTTGCCGTGAATGCCAAGAAGAATTCAAGTTATATTTGCAAAAAACAAATATTAATGTTGAATATGAATATGACATTGTAGTTGCATTAAATATCTTTATGAGTATTCCAAAAGGAAGGTATTCTGATAGTGAAGAAATGACAGTCGATAAATTTTTTAGTAAACACACACGTAATAACGATTAGTATGGCTTGGTTTAAAGTAGGAATATATGTAGGTGACAAATTGAAAGTTGATTTGTCAGAATGGTCTGATGAACATAAAAAAGAATTGCAATCATATCAACAAGATGGATGGCTTGTTATACGTAAAGTTAAACAGTACAGAAGTAATTCAAGTTTTCAATTCGAAGGACAGCCCGATGAAAAAATTGAAAGGACGTATGCATTCAATTCATGTGATATTTTAGAAATTAAAAGAGGATTATAAGATAATTCTCAATAACTTTTTAGAATATATAAAACAAACTAAATCATATGAACAAAAGAATACCAAGTCTTGACGAACACATTAATGAAAGTATTAATGAAGCAAGCAAAGACTTCGACGTAGAAAAATGGTGGGATAATCTAAAATCGGTTCCTGCATTAATAGTTAAAAATAAATGGAATTCGCTAGGTGGCAAGATTGGAATGACATCCGCAAGTTTTTGTACATGTAAGCCTTCTAGCAGAGAAGAACACAGTAAAAATCCTGATGTTGATTTTGGCGGATTCGGTGGTAAAGGATGGGAATTATTTTATACATGTGGCGCATCAAAAACGTTAGACAAGTTACCTACTTGGCGGCCTTTAACATATACATGGGATGTAAATTCAAGAGAATATGTAATTTTTGATAATTGGGACGACATAAAAGACTGGCTATCAGATATAGACAATCAAACTATATATGTTTGGAAACATCCTAGACAATAATAAAATAAGTATATCGAAAATGAAACAAAGAATACCTACATTAGATGAACACATTAATGAAAACATTAATGAAGCAAGCAAAGAATGGATTGTGAGTGCAAATAACGGCGAACCGATGTTATTAAGATATTTCGGCAAAACATGGCCGTGTATTGCATTTATGCACAAAACATATGAACAACCAGGAAACCAAATTGTTCCTAACATGATTGTTGGACGAGACAACAACGGTAAAAACCCATCAGCATCACTTAAAACTGATGATCTTACAGTAGATGGCGTTAAATCAATTTTAAGACAAGGAATCAGTACGCCTTGGCCAACCGATGCGCAAATCATTGAGTTCGTTGGCTTAATTCAAAAAAAATAATTAGGAATGAATAAAAGAATTCCAACACTTGATGAATTTATTTTTGAATCATCAAATGATGAATGTATGTACTTATTCAAATTTGAAAGTAATTACACGACACCTGATGGCAAAGAATTGATTCCTGCATACGCAAGATTAACGCATGCACAAAGAAATAAGATTGCAAATTATGCTGCAGTTTTAAATACTAGAGGATTCGGCGATGCAACAGAAATTTCTGATTTTATGAAAAAAGAAAACGATTACAAACTTGTAAGTTATGATGATTTATTAGTATATGTTAAATCGGCTGTAAAAAATAAGAAATGATGAATATACGAATTCCATTATTTGATACCTTTATATTTGAAGCTGTACGCAATGATATCAGTTCTTTTATAAAAAGCTCAAGAGCAAAAACAGTTCATGAACTTGAGAATGAATTATTAAAAGAATTTGCGATAAATTCTTGCAAAGTTGATGGCGAAGGTATTCTTGGTATTAGCATTAATGGATATATGATTTGCGTTGAATATTCAAAGCCAATAAATAAATTAAATTACATACTGGAATACCCGGTTGTATCAATTTATACAGATGAAACATAACTATAATATGAAAAACAGAATACCAAGTTTGGATGAACATATAAACGAAGCTGAATCAAAACATTATTTAAAAGCTAATGATACGTTAATTGCAACTGAAGATATTTCAGTATTCGTTGAAAAGTCATATATGCAATCAATTCCAGCAGACGAACGTGAACGAGAATCATGGAAAGGCTGTTACTTTACAATTAAAAAAGGGAATGAGTTTTCTTATCTTAGAAGCAATGATTATGACAAATCTTATTTCAAATTGTCGAATGGCGCAACTTTCTTAATTGAAGTAGGAAGACCTGAATCATGGGTTGAACGTAATAACATAAAAATAAAAAAATAAGTATGAAAAACAGAATACCAAAGTTCGATGAATTTTTGAATGAAGCAAACTTATCGAATGAAGCATTAAAATTTAAAAAGGGTGATGCTATTATTGTAACTAAGCCATTTAATCATAAAGATATTGATTTTAAACTTAGTGCAACATCCTGGTTTGGCTCACACGTTGCGGCAACAAATAATTTTTTAAAAAATAGCAGCCGTGAAGTAGAAAAAGATGATGTTCTTTTTATATTCAGCGAAGACGGTAAAATTGAAATTGATAAAAATGGCAAGCCACTTGCTGTCGTAAAAGGATACCAAGGCGGATATACTGAAATACTGCAAGGTGTGAAAATGACTGCTTGGGATATATCGTCATACGAGTTTAATTATGATTATAACGATTTTATGTTACAACTTATGTTTGTTGCTTTACATAATGGTTGGGCAAAAATAATCAAATATAGTAGTTTTCCTGCTGACAAAAAAGAATACATGGAAGGCGCTGTTAAATATAGCAGATTAAGTTACGGTGCAGGAAAATATGATTTGATTCATGATGATATGCATATTGTTAACATAAAAAATATAGGTAACGATAAATATATTCTTTCAGGATACAATTCAATAGACGGTAAAAAAATACCAGATGTTTTAATTTCTAAAGAAAAAATATATAAAGATAAGTTTTATTTAAAAGATAAAACGGAAGTAACCGGTGATTTATTTGATAACACATTACGACAACTGTTTGGATAGTAAACAATTTAAAATAAGTAATTATGCATGTTAGAAATTTTCAACACTTTTAATGCAACATTAGGTTTAACATCACTTATTGTTGGCGTTGTTACATTTATCATATATCTTTTAGCTGTAAGAAGCGATTTTGGCAATGTTAAATCAATTTCAATGAGTTATTATTATGTTAAGCCTCATTGGTTATTTCAAGTATTTATTTGGGTTTCTGCTGCAAGCATAATGCTATCTGCTCAAACATTAATGCATATGATTGCTGGCACCTGCTTGTTGATAATGGCTGCATATCCTACAATTAAAGAAAAGAAATTTTATGTTCCGCATATGATTTTTGCAATTTCTGGAATAACAACAGCAGTTTTAGGATTAGGAATTGAATTTGGCTTATGGTGGTTAATTGGCATAGGTGTTGTGTTAGCAGGTATTGCAACATTATTAACATTCAAAAAAGATACATACATTTACTGGATTGAAGTTATTTCAATTGCAACAGTAATCATTGGAATTTTTATAGGAAGATATTTAAAATAAAAGAAACAAAATGGAAAGAAGAATACCAACACTTGATGAACACATCAATGAAAGCATTAATGAATCGCTTGAAATGTACAAAGCAAACAAAGAAAAAAATGAAATAAAATTTATTAATGTAGGAACATTAAAAGATTTTATTGCAAATTCTGGGATAAAAGATTCAATGTACACTGCTAATAAAGAAAAATCAATTATCAAGTTTATTAATTATGCAGAACTAAAGAATGCTATTTCTTATTTAGAAAAAAAATATAATAAGTAATGGAAAGAAGAATACAAACACTTGACGAATATATTAATGAAAGCATAATTAATGAATCTGATGGTCCAGATTTTGTAGGACCCAAAGAATTGCCAGTTGGCACAATTCTTGCATACGAAAAAAATGATAATGACAAATTAACAGTTTATAATTTACAAGTTGTTAAACATTATTATGGAACAACTGCATACTTACGACCGGTGAAATTCCGTTCTAATGCATCCGGTGCAAATCAATGGAACATGTGGGAATGGTGCAGAGAAAAAGATAAAACATATGCAGGTGTATTAAAACACTTTAGAATTATTCCTCAATCTGAATTTGAAAAAATTGTTGATGAATCAGAATTATCACCATCTGAAAAGCAAACGTTATTAAGTGGAAAAAACTGGAAGCGTTAATAAAATACAAACAAATTAAAGGATTTATCGAAAGGTAAATCCTTTTTTATGAAACTATTTGAACATTCTGTATATAATATAAAATAAAATTATAAACTAATCTATTAAAATTAAAAATCATGAAAAGAATCTTTTTAGCAATTGTCTTTGCATTAACTTGCGCATTATCTTATTCACAAACAATCAGTGACGAACAAATATTAGTACTGTTGAATCAATCAGCAGTAACAATGAATACAACGTGTCCACGAATGATTGATGATATAACCCGTTTGGAATTCACTAAGGTATACCCGCCAAAAACTATTGATTACAATTATACATTGCTTGCTCCTAAAAGTAATTTTACAGATTTGCAAATATCAGAAATAAAATCAAAAATGGAAGTTTCATTAATACAAAATATTCGTATTAATAGTGCAATGGGCATACTTAGAGATAATAATGTAACATTTATTTATACATATAAAGATATGAATGGCGTATCTTTCTTTTCTGTAATCATATATCCTTATCAATACAAATAACATATATGTCAAATATAATCAACTCAAATGGTGAAAAGTATCATGACAATTTTCTCCATGGACCTTTAGATGTTCAAGTTAAAAACATGTTAGAATCTTTTTCAGGAACAAAAATTGAATACGAAATTGATTATAACAGTTTGTACTTAATCATATATGGCATTAAATTTGAATTAGCAATAAAAGGTACGATTCGATTGCAGCTGTATAGAAATTATTTCGATATGAATAAGAAAGAAATGTACATTGGGATCGAAAATAAATCGTCAAAATACAATCTTACGTTACCTATTAATGTAGATGTTACCGCAAAATTAACAAAATTCTTTAAAAACTTAGAATTCTTAAAGAATAAAATTGACGAACTCCGTACATATATTCCAAAATTTATTGCAATCAGACCAAACATTGGCAATAAGAAATTTGAAAATCTTATTGCATCAAAATTTGTGCACGACGCAGTAAAAGTAAATGCAACCATAATTGACATTGACAACTTGTTTATTGATAAGTATCCTGCTTTTGACATATACGGAATTGACAAACGTATAAATTATAGAATGTATTATGGAATTGTAAAGGTAGGCAATGAATACACAATGGAAACTCGAAGAAATGCAATTGAAATTTTAAACAAAAATGCATATAGCAATGACATTGCTGGTATGGAAAAACAACTTAAAGATGTTAAAGAATTGCAAAATTGCATAGATAACTTCAAAATAACAGAACCCGATTTTATCGAATACTTCAATATGAAAAGCGAAATACACGAGATTTTAAATAAAATAGGATAATGAAAATCATTTTTACAGGATACATTGATGACAATGGAAATCAAATTTTTACAGGTGACAGATTAAAAAGTGAATACGGATATGAAGTTACTGTTGTGAAAGATGGCAACGATTATGTTGGAAAATTAATTTGCAGCAAATCACACAGTTGCAAAGATATACCGTATTCGCTAAATAACGGTAAAGGATATAAAAAATCTAAGCCCTTTGAAAAAGATGATGAAATTCGTTTCATAAATAAGTTGGAATATTATTCTTCAACACGTCTTGGTAGCAAAGGTAAAATTATCAAAACAGCAAACTCGGTATTAGGTATATGCCACTGGATAAAATTCAAATCGGGCGAGAATTGGTTATACGATAATCAGATTGAACTTTGGAAAAAATAAATGTCATTTCCATTGCTATTGCTTCATTAATGTTGTATATTTGATTTTAAACAATTGATAAATACAAATTTTAAAATCATTGGTTATGGCAAATCAAAATGAAGCATTAGAAAAATTATTACTTGAATATTTGTTAAAAAATGGTCCGGAAGGTCTTGCAACATTAGCAAGTAAAACAATTGATAGAGCTGGTCCTTTCTCTGGTTTAACAATTAATGAAAATCGTAAAATTTTCGCAAGTCATATAATAGGTTTAAATTCTCGTTTGTTAACTGAAAGATAATTTTATGGAAACTTATTTGATACATCAAAAAACACATTACTTATCAATAAATAACATACCGTTATACAAACATACATTTCATTTTGCATCTAGCTTATACGATGCAAAATGTATTCTTAAAGATTTAAAAGCAACTGAACGATACAAATCGACATACAGTAAAAAACTTATTGATGCGCAAGCAATAAGAAAGTTATTCAAAACCATTTACATAGGAAAACACAAATCAATTTCAAATAACGTTGAGTATAATTATTATTCAATTTATGGTGAAATGAATTTTGTTGATGAACATACAGGTAAAAACTACTGGTTTGAACAACAAGTCAATTTAGAAATTGGAGCAGAACTTGAAATAATCATTAAAGAAGTAAAATCATGAATCTATTGTTAAAGTTTTTATCGTTGTTCTTTACAATTGAACCAGATGATTCAGTTTGTCCTAAATGTAATGGCTACGGCGAAATCGAAGTTATATTCGGAAAGCATTCAGCTATGATGAAATGCGATTGTCAAGATTCAAAAACATATAATTCTTAAAACTATTGTCATGGAAGTAAAATTAAAAGATGGTATTTATATCAGTGGGCATTCATCAACCGATGAAATTCCGTATTACGAATTTGTAAAAGGAGCAACACCTGTAATATATGCAGGTTTAATTGCTGAAATTCCAGAAGATATTGCAAAAGACTGCGTTGAACATTTCATAGGACGCTGTAAATACAAAAATTACAGTCCTGACAGATTGATTGAAGGAATCAAATTTCCCGGCGGTTTTAATTATGCTGCATTATCAATTGCATCTGCATGTAAAGAAACTGATACTGTTTGTTTAATTTATACAAGAGGTCGCGATGAAAATTCATATTAAAGAATCGTTTAGAAAATTCAATGCTGGAGATACTTATGATTTTTCAGACTTGAGGCTGTTAAAGTATATTTGCATTGCTGGTGAAAATGGTTGCGGTAAAAGCTCATTATTCCATTCATTGCGTGGGCAAAAAAATGATTTGAAATCGGCATCGTTACACGAAAGAGGATTTGAGGAAATTTCAAAAAACGTTGAAATTGAACACAAGTACGAAAAAATCTTTTATTACGATAATGTAAAAGACAATGGCAATGATTTTCAGGTTGCATATACAGCATCAGAATATATTTCATCTGGCGGTTTTGCAACCCGTGACAAATCGCATGGCGAATCATCTATGATTCAATTTTTCATTTTCTTTGAGAAATTACAAAAGGAAATTGTTAGTGGTAAAACGTTAATAGTACTTGACGAAGTTGATAACGGATACAGTATAAAAAATATGAGCAATTTTATAAATCTTATTGATAAATTGACATATAAACTTGGCGCTGATGTTATTGTTATAACGCATAATCCGTTTCTTATGGCAAAATCTCATATACTGTATGATTTTGACAAAAAAATGTTTACTTCATCATCAGATTATATTGAGAAACAAACAGGATTTAAGCTTACAAAAATTTAAAACTATGATGACAAAAGATTTATTATTGGATATGGCAAAGGAATCAGGCAAAAATAGATTTCGTTTGCTTGCTGGTATGAACGAGACACAATGGATTTTTAATTGGTGTGATGCGGAATATAACTATATAGGTATGTGTACATCGGATATGGATAAATTCAAAATTGATTATTCATTAGATGAATTGCCGGATATTATTGATAACGCATTATCATGGCTAGAACGTGCAAAAGCAATCAATAATGGAACATACGCATTAACATTAACTAACTTATATATTATGGCAATATAGGAAACTATATTGCCATTTGTGTATATAAAATAAAATTGAAAATATATGATAGGCGAAATTGTAAAGTATTCACACAATGATATAACATGTGTAGGTGAAATTGTTGATAAAATTAAAATGTGGGAGATGGGTAGCAATTCAATTACAAACGTAACAGGCTATTTAATAAAAGAAAATGAAACCCGAAAACTGCATTCAGTAAAACATTCTAAATTAATTGAATTATGTTAGGAGATATCTTAAATCGCATAATTGCGGTAGAAAATCTTATCGAGGATAATGATTACATAGATAGCGATAATAAACTTGAAGAAGTTATTTCCGATATCGAAACTGAAATTGACGCATTACGAGGAATTGATGATAACACTGATTATAGTTTATCTTTATTGACTAAACGATTAGATAAATGCAAAGAAGATATTGATATGTTCGATGCAGACGCAGAATTAGGATTCATGTTTCCTAATGAAGAAGAATACTTTACTGATGATGACTTTTAAAATTTGCAATATGGAACTTAATGTAACAAAGAAAACTGAATTTACAATAAAACCTGCTGACTTAGATGAAATCTTAAAACTGTATTTCAAAGAGCATCACAATGTTGAAATAAACGCTATAGCAACACGCATCAAACATGATGGCGATGGCGGTTACGCAATTAATTATATAGAATGTACACAGGTTACTAAAAGTACAATTAAAAAATAATGACATGTGTTTAATTACAAGACAAAAAGAACCTGAAATTTTATCACGCGATATAAGAACATTCAAGGTATTAAAAGTTGAAGATGGCGTTCCACCGTGCGCAATACATCAAACTTTTTGGTATGAATTGAATCAACTATATGAAACTGATATTGTTGAATCAGAATTGCCTGCTCCATATGATTCTAAAGTAACTGAATTTTATGTGTTGGATGCATCGTCATACAACGCAATCAGAAGAAATTTGAAAGAATATGATCTTATTGCGTTAGGTAAAGGATTTCATTCATTTGCAAATCGCAAAAGAGCTGCTGGTGAAATATGGCGAACAAATTATGAATTATTTGAATGTTTAATACCTGCAGGATCTGAAATATTTTATGATGAAACAGGACTTTGTGTATCGAATAAAATAAAGATATTAAAACAAATATAATGTTAGAATTAGTAAAAATTGAAGTGCAACGAGTAAAATGTTATTCGCCACTTGGCATATTCATCGGTTGGGCTAATGAATATGAATTTAATGATTTACGTGCAAGAATTGCCGAATCTGGTGCCGAAGGATATTCGATTGAATTTAATGGTGAACGTATTCCAATAACACCAGTTGGCAAAATTGACAATTGGCCACAAGGTCTTTTCGATTTTAATGAAATTGCAATTTCCAGAATGTTTAAAGTCCAAATTGCAAAATGGAAAAAAGAAAATGCTGAAAAGGAAATTGCAATTCAGCAAGCCAAAAATAAAATTGGAATTAAAACTGACGAATGCGATTGTAGCGAATATCCTGCAATTCATCAAGGTCCCGGGAAACCTCTAATTTGTTCAAACTGTAATCAAGAACTTTAATATGAAAACGAAGGAAGATTTTAGAATAGAGAAATCGAAGCATCCATTTTGCGTTGGTGCTTATTATTTTTCAGTACAAGAATTTTGTGAAGTCAGATCATTCAGTTGGAGTAAGTTTAAATTTGTAACTAAAAAAGAATGGCTTCATACAGATGCAAAAAGGGTGCAGAATGGCCATTATATTGAGCATATACCGAACAAGTATAATACGTATGATGAAGCTGTTAAAGCAATTCAATTGCTTATATGGCAACAAGATTTGAACAACCCTGAATTCATAAATATATAAAATAAAGAAATTAAATGAAACAAAGAATACCACTATTTGAAAATTTCAATCCTGAAGAAATCACAGGAATAACAAACGCTGAAAGTTTAACTGATATGTCACACTTCGGTGTTGTTTATAGAGGTTCAGTTCTTAACGAAAAACCAGGAATTTATGGTATCAGCCATTTAACAGAACATTTAGTTTGTAAAGCAATTGACCATTTACAAGATACTTTTGATGCTGATGGCATTGATTGGAATGCATACACAACAGGTACGTACATATATTTTTACATGACAGGACTTGACGAATACATAAATAAGTATAAGTCGGAATTTCTTAAATGCCTTTTAAATTTCAAAATAACAAAAGAAGAATTTGAAAATGAAAAGAAAATTGTTCTTGAAGAATATGGCGATTCATTTAATCGACAAAGTTCTGCTCATTTCTTAAATGTATTGAGAAAGACATATAACAATTACAGCGCAATCGGTTTAAGAAAAGATCTTGAAGATTTAACATATGAAATGATGTTAGAATTTGTTGCAAAACAATATGCAAAACCTCACCAAATTATAAACATATCAAAACATAACAGATTTACACAAAAGGTTGATTTGTCAACAAATGTGCCATCAACAAAATATGTAAAAGGTACGTATGATGCACCAGTAGAAGAAGGTAACGAATATAAAGGTAAGTCATCAATAATGAATTTTTCTGATTTGATTACTGAAGATATTGCTTACGTTAACTTTATTTGTTCAATGTTAGGAAGAGGATTGAACTCACCTTTATATAAAGAAATTCGCGAAAAACGTGGACTTGTGTATTCAATAGGTTGTTCTTTTCAAGAGTTAACATATACTGAAGGATTAGTTATTATTAATGCTGAATCGTCAACAAAGAACATTGATGAATTTCAAACAACACTTGAAATGGTGTTAAAGAATCCGGATACTTACATGACAAAAGAACGATTCGACATCGTGAAAAAAAGTTATGTTATTAAATTCAAAAAACAAGAAATAAACAGATATGATAATTTTGAAAAGTTCATTGATGAACCATCAACTCGTGTCGAAACAATTATATCTGACATTACATTAGAAAAAGTTCTAGATGTATATAAAAAATACTTCAATTTCGATAACTTCCATAAAAGTATTGATACTGAAGAATTAAAAAAATAAAAAAACATGAATACGACAGAATCATCATTGCCGTTTGCTATGCGAATTGCGGCAATAACAACTGAATTAGATAATATTCATATTGAATCTGCAACATCATTCGTAGGAATAAAACGTTTATGCATAGTTTGTTCATACGGTGAATGGGAAGAACGATTAATTGCAAAATGCTCAAAAGTATTAACAAAAGACATAAAGAAAGCAAAATCAAAGAATCCGAATGCAAAACTAATCTTGTATAAATTATGCGAGGTTGTTGACCATGAATTTTTTAACGTTGCGGAAATGTCTTATAAATTTGAATAACATGCTTACAGAAGAAGAAAAAATCAAATTTTTCTCAACTGACATGAAGTCAGTTAGAGAATTCATATATAATGAATGCCATAAATATCATTACACAAAATGTAAAGGCGAAAAATGTCCTTTACATAATTTTATGAATTCATGCGAAAAGCGTTACAGACTAGGAACTTTGTAGCGATTCATCTTCCTGTTGGATATCTTCAATATCTTCCTGTATGTTATCAATATCTTTTTGAATTTCTTCGACTTTTTTCGCCTGAAGATTGACTGACATTTGTATGAATAACGATAAGTAAATTGCTTCCAAAGAAACAATTGTCGTTAAAACTAAAAGTATCATTTCGATTTTTATGCCAGCGAAACAGAAAAGAAATGCTCCAATAAAAATCATTGTGTGAATTACTATTGATGCAACGCTGCCAACCCATTGTATTATTTTATGTATCATAATATAATGTTATTTTATTTTATATATAACTTTCAACTTTTTTCTAAATGATAGAAAATATTTACTAAAACCATTGCTATTGCTTCATTAATGTTGTATATTTGATTTTAATTAATTGATAAACAAATATAAAAATCACTGCCATGGAAAATATAAATGAAAAAATTGCAAAACATTTGGTAACAAAGTTTTATAATATCATTTTTGAAACTATTGATGATATTGAAGGTACTACCGCAAATAATCAAGCATGGGAAGCCGCTAAAAAAATTGCAATTGAAGCAGTTGAAACTCAAGAAATTAAAGACGAAATCTCAAAACTGTAAAATGTCAAACATTATTTCATACAAGGGCAAAATTCATTTCGACCCAGACAACAAAACAAATAAACACGAATCACAAGCATCTTGGAAAAAGATTGCATTGATTATGATTCCAGGTGAAGTTTGTGAATATTATTCTTGGTTTTTAGAAAAACGTTATGACATTATTTTGAATAAACCATTAAGAGGCGCGCATATATCATTTATAAATGACAGTGTTGCTGATATTCAAAAAGGATGTTCACTTGTAAATCAAGAAGATGTTCATTTCATATGGGATTCGCTGAAAAAGAAATACGATAACACTGAAATTGAAGTTATATTAGATTTGGATCCTCGTTCCGACGGCAATCACTGGTGGTTAAATATTCCACAAGATGAAAGAACAACAATACATGGAATCCGTGCAGAAATTGGTTTAGGAAGACCATTTTTCGGTTTACATATGTCAATCGGTTATGCAAACGAAAAGAATAAAGCGCATAGCGAATACATATTAAGATTACTTACAAATTTTGACAAAAACTTTTATTAAAAATTGAAATCATGGAAGAATTATTAGAAAAGTACAAAAACCGATTACACATTTTAAAGGAAAATCGTCGTATAACGTATGATGAAAATACTGATGCGGAAAACGAATTGTACGATAAACTTACCAAACAATGCGCAGAATTTTGTCAAGATATTAACAAAATTATTAAAGTCGATAAGAAATGATAACGAACATAATTTTTATTACTTTACTGATTGTTACAACTTTAGTATTTGTTGATAAACTTGTTATGCTAACATTAGATCTTCGTGTATCTATAAAAGTGTTGCAAATCCAAATGAATTGGCTAAGTGATGAATTTCAACAGCCTATTATTGAAAAATTTTGGGCATACCTCGACAAAATTAGAATTTCCGAAAACATTTATATTGAAATGTACGATACTATTGAGGAAATGAATCCAAATAGGACACCTGATAAATATGCTGCAGGCACATACGTTCATCTAAAACCTGCTTACGATACAGAAATTAATCGTATTATTCATAAAGCACCAAAAATTCGGTTAGTTAATGAATCAAAAAATACAAATGTTTGTACATATGCGCACGAACTTGGTCACCATTTTGCAATAACAAAACACGGTGATGATTCTGAGGAAGCTGCCGATGCATACATAATGCAATTAGGACTCGAATGTTTAGACAGATTTGAACTAGTTATCTTAGGAAACAAACTTGAAATACATTCAAAAGTAAAACTGCCATTTAATCGAAATGATGAATTTGATAGGTTTGCAAAAATTGAATCAGATAAACTTCGACATATAGAAGTTGCAAAATTAAACTATGCGCTATTTGGATGGATTTTAATTGTATATGCAAAATTATGTATAATCATTGAAAATATAATATGAAAACATACACATTAGGAATTTTAGAATTATCAAAACGGCCTGACATCAGAACAGACAGATATGGCGTTTATAACAAAATGACGGATGCGGAATTGATTCAGCACGATAAAGATATTGATGAAATGCTTGACGAGGAAGGCATTGCCGAAAACAGAGGTGCTGCAGCAACCGCAAAACACGTTGATTTTGATATACTATTTAGATGTATACTTCTTGGCAAAAAGAAATACACAAATTCAATTAAATTCGATAAATAGTAAAACTTTTAATCAGTTCTGTATATAATAAACAAATAAAATTGTATGATTGAAAAATTAGCAAACGCTTTGGTCGGTAATGTAATGTTATCGAAATATTATATTGGCTTACCTTGTAAAATAGGAAAAGTTGTTGGGAGAATTGTTGAAGAATGCTCTGTGGGTTCTAAAGGAATAATGAATGACAAAGAAATGCATTCAATTATTTTTTTTGCAACTCCGCATGGGAGTATAATTCAAACAGGAATTGCACATCTTGAGGATTTAACTGAAGAAGATGAAGTTTTGTTGCAAAAATATGAAGATGCTGCTAAAGCTGATAATGTTTGGTACGGTAACAAATTAAAAAATACAGATTATGAGTATAATGGCTAAAAGTGAGTATTGTTCGCATTGCGGCGGGTATCATCCAATTTATGTATTTGGTTGCCCACACCCACGACAAGTAATTGATACTAGCATGTTGTGTCTTAAAGATACAAGTGACGAAATAATCGAATACTCAGAAATTAATTTTGAAGAATTGCTTTGCAAATACGGTCCTGAAGGTTTATACGATATTGCAAACAAATTAAAAAAGTTGGCAGACGAAGATATTTCCGATACGTATTTCTCATAACATTAAATATTGACAAATGAAAAAACTTAATCACATTGAATCAGCAATAAAGGAAGGCTATAGTTTACACACATTCCGTTCCGGCAGTGGCCTTAGAGTTGCAACGTTGAAATATAACGACGTAACAAAATATTACGGCGAAAGTTGTGATTTGAATGAAGCGCTAAGAATCCTTAATGATGACGTAAGAGCAGGCGGACGAGAATATAAAGATGTGTATAACGGAAAAGTTGAACAGCATTATTATACAGGATCATACGGAAGTGACACAGATAAATTGGATTTATGGGTTTGCAATAGTAAGCCATTAGATATTACATTTGAAGAAAACAATTTCGTTATCAAAATGAATACGTTTGAAGATATAAAAACGCCTGAAATTATTTTAAACAAAATCTTTAAAAACAAAGAAACCGTTTATTGGAAAGTACCCGGCGGGAAACGAATATTCAAATCGTATCCACAACGTTTAGCAAATCGCGAAATTGCATGTTGCACTGGAACTATACCTTCACGCAGTGGTGCAGAGGCAAATGATGAAATGATTGAAGTTACACGAATTGCAAAAGGAACAACATTATCCGCAGCATTTGATGAAGCAATTAAAAATACTGATGTTAAACTTGAAATCGAATGGTATCAATTACCGTATGATGAATCAATGGAACATGAATTGACCGAACAGTTAAACAAATTATAATGGAAAAAGTTTTATTAGGAAAAAGCGATTGGAAATGGACAGTACGATGGATATTGGCCGCTCCATTTTGGGCATTATCAACAAGTCCAACTCGAAAATCGTGGTCCGAATTTAAGTATGGCATGATGACACACGTGTGCGATTGGAATTATGAAAATCCGGATTATTCGCACGGAGGCAAGTGTTATCCATGTAAGCACTTTGGTTGCAATATGGTTTCAGTACAAGAAAAAGATGGCACTTGGTGCAAATAAATGGAAAGAAGTTTAAGATTGCAAAGAATCGTCGATAAGATGATAAATGAAGGAATTTCATCAAAAGAATTGACTGAAACAACTTGGTGTGGAATTCCGTACAGCGAATTATATGAAAGATGGCATACATATATTATAGCTGAAAGGGAAAGAAGAGGTATCAAATTAAAATGTAAAATATGGAATCAATTGAAATAATCATTTGCGACGCATGCAAAGGAACAGGAAATACATCAGTACGTGTTTCTGTTGATGAATCTGAAACTGTAAGTTGTTCAAAATGCGAAGGCAGTGGAAGATTGGTAAAGAAGATAACAATTAAACCTTATATAGGAAAATAATTGTGAAAAAATGTTTTTAAAACTTTGATATATAATTTATAATAAAATATAAAATAAATTATACAATGCCAAAGTTACAAAAACAAAACATCGATTTTACATTCATTTTGAAATTGAATGCAGATGACAGAAAAAAACTGGATGAAATTCAATTAAGTGGAATAAACGCGTCAGTATTATTTCGCAATTTTATTAATGAATATCATGAAAAAAATATTGCAAAGTAATGTATCATTACGTATACAAAGTAACACATATAGAAACAGGACAATTCTATATAGGTTCAAGAAGTTGTAACGTTATGCCATCATTAGACATAAATTATATGGGTTCAATGAAAACTTGGAAACCTGATAAAACAAAATTGATAAAAGAAATTATTAAAGATGATTTTATATCTAAAGAAGATGCAATAAAATGTGAATCTAATGAAATACGTAAAAATATTCATAACAAATTAAATGAGAATTATAATATTCCAGATTCAGGTTGGCACACATTAGGCATGGTAACGGTTAAAGATACGCATGGAAAAACCATGTTAGTTAGTGTTGATGATCCTAGATACATATCAGGTGAACTTGTTGGATGTAATAAAGGACATAAAGTTGTTCGTGGTATAGAAGGCAAATGCGTTAGAATATCAATTGAATCTGATGAATACAAAAATGGCGACTACATGGGTTTGACACATGGAAAGGCGGTTGTTAAAGATAAGAATGGCAAACGATATAGTATACTAAAAAATGATCCTAAATACACATCCGGTGAATACATTTCAATTGCAAAAAATAAAGTGAATGTTAAAGATGCAGATGGCAATACATTGCAAGTAGATACAGATGACGAACGATACATAAGTGGCGAACTTGTTGGCACCAATAAAGGAAATGTAGTTGTTAAAGATTCAAATGGCACTATTATGGTAGTATCTACAAACGATCCACGATATGTATCTGGTGAATTGATTGTTCCGCATACTGGAATGGTTAATGTAATAGATATAAATGGCAAATCAATGAGGGTTAATCGTGACGACCCTAGATACATATCCGGCGAATTGATAAGTACTACTGCAAATACTGAATGGATTTGTAATGATGATTTGCATATTGCTACAAAAATTAAAAACGGTGAAAGTATACCAGATGGCTGGCGAAAAGGTAAAAAATATAAATAATTAAAATTGAATAAAAATGGATATATGCGTTGACTTCGATGGTACATGTACTACACATGAGTTCCCACGAGTAGGTAAAGATATTGGTGCAGTACCAGTATTGAAAGAATTAGTTGCAAAAGGACACCGATTAATATTGTTCACAATGCGTTCTGACAATAAAGAAGGATCGTATTTAACTGATGCTGTCGATTGGTTCAAAGAAAATGAAATTCCTTTATTTGGAATTAATCGAAACCCAGAACAAACTTGGACAACAAGTCCTAAGGCATATGGCCAATGCTATATTGATGATTGTGCATTAGGTGCTCCACTTTTATACAATCCAGAATTATCGCATGCACCGTATATTGATTGGTCAGTTGTAAGATCATTTTTGTTATCAAAAAATCTTTAAGATATGTGGGCAAAATTACATGTAATATTCGACAGAAATTCATATCACTTTGGTGCATATGATAAAGATGCTATTATTAAAGAATTGGTGCCATTTATCAAAAAAGAATGCGATGAAGCAATCAGAAAATATAATAACGAAGAACCTATTTTTGAAGAAAAGGAATCGTATACATTAGATGATATGCGTAAAGCATTTAACGCTGGACAAAGTCAAAAATACAGATTGAAGTGGGGAGACGAATATGAATACGAAAAAGCATATAAAAGTTTTGGCGATTATATGAATACCATGCATCTTAAAAATAAATTAACAAAATGAGAAAGTATAAATTCGATACTGAAACATTAAATCAGCTTAAATTATCTGCTGATTTGCTGTCTGACAACAGTATGTCAACACAGCTTTATAGCATTATAGATAATAATTTGAAAAAACAACTTGCAAATCCTGAAACTGAAATGTATGGATATGTAGGGAGAATAGGTCCTAAGAATGAAAGAGTTATAGTTGTTGCTGATAATATAGCAAGTGCTATGGATAAACTTGAAGAAATTGCTGGGGCTGCATCTAATTATTCAATTGAAATTAATGAAAGTATTAAAATAATTTTGTAATGAATAGAGAAGAAGCAAAAGATCTTATCAGAAATGATAAAGATTCGTACGGAAAACCAAAAGCCATCATGACAAAAATTGATGCCATTTATGATGAGTTTGAAGCAGAAATTAACAACTTGAAATCTGAACGTCATCAAATGGCATCAGGCATGCTATCAATACTTGATAGCATAAAGTTATTCGACAATGATTCGCTTGACATATCAGAAGAAACGCTATCAGAAATATTCTTTAGAAAAATGAAGGCGTATGATATTGATTTGAATAAAGAATTGGGTTTTACACATTTACGTCCTGTAAGTATATATGAACGTAAAGCAAATGAAACAACCAGAGAAATTGGTTTTGATATAATTGAAATTTTCAGACATACAACAGGACATAGAGAAAAACCAAGTAAACAATTTGGCATAGGATCATTCCCACAAAGTTATTTTCCTGATGAATGGTATTGTACAAAAGTGCGAAGATTAAAAGATAACGTATTAATCGTACGTGACATTACAGTAACAAATAAAGGTAGAGTTATTTTTATTCGATTCACAGGTGATTTTGTTGAAAAAAAATGTATAATAAGTACAGCAGCAGGTGATTATGATATTAATGAATTAATTATTTTAAAAGATGAATAGAGATTTTATAAAGAAATATGTAGAGACGCCATCGCCTACAGGATTTGAAATGAAATTGGGTGGACAAAAAGTTTGGATTGAAGAAGCAAAAAAAATATGCTAAAGTTACAACTGATAATTACGGTAATGCGTATGCGGTTACAGGTAACAATCCAAAGTACACTGTAATAATGGATGCGCACGGCGATGAAATTTCGTGGTATGTAAGTAAAATTTCAAAAGAAGGTTTCCTATCAGTTATAAGAAATGGCGGTTCTGACCAGCAAATTGCGCCATCTATGAGAGTCAATATTTGGGGTACAAAAGGAAAAGTTGAAGGCATTTTTGGTCATCCTGCAATTCATATTCATGACAGACCAGACAAGGTAAAATTGGACAGTTTGTTTATTGACATCGGTGTTTCAAGTGATACTGAAGCAAAAGAAATGGGAATTGAAGTTGGAACAGTTGCAACGTTTCAAGACGGTTACATGGAATTAGGTAAAAACTTTATTGTTGGTCGCTCACTTGATGACAAAATAGGTGGAACTATAACAATTGAAGTTCTTAAAAAATTAAAAGAAAATAACATTGACTTGCCTTTTCAATTAATTGCAATCAATTCGGTTCAAGAAGAAATTGGTTTAAGAGGTGCTGAAATGGCTGCAAGAAAAGCAAAACCAGATGTTGCATTTATCATTGATGTTACACACGAAGATTCTTCACCAGCATATAAAAACAAAGAACACAAAGCAGGTGATGGCGTTGTTTTAACAGTTGCACCAGCAGTTCATAATAACTTGTTAGATTATGTAAAGAAAATCGGTACAGATAATTCGATTAAATACACAATGCAAGCAAGTTCATCGTACACAGGAACAAATACAGATTCATATGCATATCCTCGTGGTTGTCCATCTGTATTACTTTCATTACCTTTAAGATATATGCATACAACAGTTGAAACTGTTCACGTAGATGACATACAAGCAACAATTGACTTACTTTATTTATCAATTATCAATCTTGCTGCAGGGCAATCTTTCAAATACGAATAACATGAGCGAACTTGACATTTACGAATTTGTAACCGAAATAAAAGATGCATTCGGTTCATGCAAGATTTTGGACGATCTTGACCCAATAGAAGATATTCCAAACATTTACAAATTTGCAAAAATAGTAAATAATTATAAGAAAATGTCAAATTTGTTAGCTGAAACTACAAACTAACAAACCGTAATGTATATAATAAACAAATAAAATAATGGAAGAAAATATTAGAATAGCAACAGTTCTTGTTTGCAGTAATTGCAATGGCACAGGATATTCACGGCCGCCTCACATATATGATAACATATGTTATCAATGCGGTGGAACTGGTAAAACTATAGGTAAATCCATTAGCATTAAAGAATTGAAAGAACTATTAAATAAAGTTGAAAATGAGTAAAGCATCAAGTTTTTTTTCGCAATTTTTTTGCAAACACACATGGGGCGAAATAAATGACCATGGTTATCAAACATGTAAAAATTGTGGTAAAGTACATTACGCAGGTTTTTCGGAATGTATTCATGAATGGGACGTGCATGACACACTTGACGGTAAGTCAATGTGGAGTGCTGTTTTAATACGAATTTATATTATGCGTTGCAAAAAATGCGGCGAGATGAAAAATTTCAAATCAAATAGCTAAATGATAAATGATTTTAAAGACTTGCTAACAATAGTCATTCCATGCAAAAACGAAGGACTAATAATAAAACAAACATTAGAATTTCTAAATGCTCAATTTAATATCAAAGGAACTAATGTTATAATAGCTGATGTTTCTGACGATGCAGGTTTTACTCATGAATGTATTGAATCACAGCAAAATAAAAATATTAACATATCAATAATTAAAGGCGGGTATCCTGCACAAGGAAGAAATGCTGGTGCAGCACTTGTTAAAACACAGTATGTTTTATTTTTAGATGCAGATATTTATTTACGGAATGTTACATTGCTTGCTGATTTAATTCGAGAGGTTGTAAATCGTAAGGCCAAACTAGCAACTTGTAAATTTAGAGTTATAGATGGCGAATATAATTTCGTGTATCAAACATTTGATGTTATTCAATGGTTTACGAAATTTTCAAAGCCATTTGCTATTGGCGGTTTTATGCTATTTGAAACAGAAACATTCAATTTGCTTGGTGGTTTTAAAAACGATGATAAGTTTGCTGAAGATTACCATTTATCTATGAACATTTTGCCTAAAGATTTTTATGTTCATAACGATAAAATTTATACAACATCAAGAAGATTCAAATCGAAAGGTTTAAGTTACATGGTTAAAATGATGATATTAAGTTATTTTAATAGAAATAATGCTGAGTTCTTTACAAAAGATCATAATTATTGGAAATGAGGTATAAAAGAATTATAATTTCAGATTTACATCTTGGTTCAAAAGCAAGCAGAGGTGATGATATTGCAAATTTTTTAGAACTCAATTCAACCGATGAATTGATTCTAAATGGTGATGTCATTGATGGTTGGTCATTAAAACGTGGTGGACAATGGCGAAAACGAGATACAAAAGTATTGCGTAGAATTTTAAAATACAGTCAAAAAGGAACAAATATAATTTGGATTAAAGGAAATCACGATGAATTTGTTAAAGATTTTTTGCCGTTAATTATTGGTAACATAAAAGTATGCGACAATTACTTTTTTGAATCTGAAAATATAAAGTATTTTGTGTTTCATGGCGATGTACTAGATTTTTTTATTACAAAAGCAAAATGGATTGGCATATTAGGTTCAATAGGATATGACTTTTTACTTTGGATAAACCGGAGATACAATTGGTATAGATCATTACGAGGATTGCCATATTATTCAATATCAAAAGATATTAAAAGTGGTATTAAAAAAGCTACTAATTTTATAAATGATTTTGAATCAAATGCAATAAAATTAGCAAAGAAAAATGGCGCTGATACTGCAATTTGCGGTCATATTCATCACGCCGAAATTAAAGATTCATACATGAATTCTGGCGATTGGTGTGAATCTTGTACAGCGCTTGTTGAAACTTATGAAGGAAAATGGGAACTTATCGAATATCATAAAAAAGTTGAATAATGTCAAAATACACAAAAGAAGATAAAAAAATGTTAACTGAAGCATTAGAATATGCTACGTTAAAAGAAATGTTCACCATTATTTGGTGGGATATTTGCAGATGGAAGAAACGTGATGCATTAATGTCAAATTTAAAGGCAGGCAAACATTGGCGAGCTGCATTTAAAGATGCGGAGGGCGTGTAAATGGAAAAGAAATATTGTATTTCAGTTGAACAACGTCCAGATGAATCGTTTAAACGCTATTACCCGATGTATTGGGGCGGATATTTCAATGGAGTTAAAGTTGTTGAACAATGGCGTAGAATGCGAGATGACGGCATGTATTATACCGATATAAGCGACGCATACACTTTAATCAACAGATGGAAAGAACAAGATAAAATTGCAGCAGGCGGCTACGAAATTGAAAAAATTATGTGTTGATATATAACTAAAAACTTATATGAGTTGGTTATATAATCTCTTACACAGAAAATGCGTAAAATGTCCCCATTGTGGACAACGTCACACAATGAATTCTGACGTAAAAATCAGTAGTCATGGTGAACAATATGTTAATTGCGAATGTCATAATCCAGAATGCCGTTACGTGTTTGTTGAATACATAAAAGTAAAAAAACGAAAATCACAGTTACTAGTAATAATTTGGGATGGCCGATTATTGAATTATCAGATTCTTTAAATTATAGAGAAGCAATAAAAGAACAAATTGCATTGATGATGCCTGAAGGTATGTATCCTTTTGATATTCAGTTTATACAAAAGTGTAATGATTCAAAATACAAAGATTACGTTGCAGCCGCATTTATCATTTATGATGATTTAAAGTTTCCAATTAAACTTGATGAATCAGATGACATATCGAATTGGGTAACGACTGGTAATACATTACCAAAGTATTATGATTCTATAAGATTAACGTTTTCACCATCTGAATCAACAAAAATTCGGTATGAAAGAAGTAAAAAGTCTTAAAGAACAATACATTCAAATGTTTGCGGATAAAATCACAGTATCCGTTGATGATTTAACCGAATCTGAAAAGGCGCTAATCAATTTTGCTTATGAATTATTTCTTGAAAAACTTGAAGAAATAAAAATTGCAAATGACGAATTAAAAAGAACAAAAATTGAATTACTTAACTTAAAAATAATGCTTGATGACTGAAAAAACAATATTGTACGAATTTTGCTATAATTCAGATACATGCGAAAGTGTTGGTGGAACTGTAAGTATTCATTTTTCAGAAGCAGGTGCTATTAAAGCAATGGAAGAACATAAAGCTGAAGAGTATAAAAAGTTTTTGGAATTTGATAATCAATGTAAACTAATGGATCCTGAATTTACTGCTGAAAATCCAAATGTATTCGGTTCTTATGAAGACTGGTACGTTAGAGAAATAGAAGTACTTCCATAAAATATATTGCATTTCTATTGCTATTGCTTAATTAATGTTGTATATTTGATTTTATTAATTAAACAAACAAATTATGGCAGAGCAATTGATAAATGATACCGATACTTCACTTTTCGAAGTTGTATTTTATGATTGTTGTGATAATGAAACTGTTGTTAAACAAAAGTTTTATACTGAAGCCGATGCTGAAACATGGGCCGACGGTTGCATGTTTGATTATAACGACATTATAATTAATGACAATGGGGACGATGAATGGACAACATTAGTAAAATATAACAATCCAGAAGATAATTGCTCGGATTATACAGGATACATAATTCAACCTTTCAAATCTTAATCATGCCAGAGAAAACATTAAAACAACAATACATTGATGACGTTATCGAATTGAAGAAAAGCTTAGATTATTTTCAAGCTTTCTTGTCAGAAAAACCTGATGAAGATATGTTTAAAAACGGTATTGCTGCAGTTCTCAATAGTCTAAATACGGATATTAAGTTGTTAAACCGTAGAATAAAACCTAACAGTAAGTAAAAATTAATCTTTAAATAAAACAAAATGGCAAAACTTAGATTCGCGGCTATCCGCAAAATTTCGGCGATTATTGAAAAATCACCAAACGTAATGATTGACTGTTGGTCAACAAAAAAAGAAGATGGCACACCAGGTGGCAAAGCAACTGAAGATTGCGATATCGCAATTGATTGCTACGGCTTAGATGAAACTATCGAAGTAGGACAAACTGCAATCGTGAAAAATCCGTATAACTCAGAAACAGGACCTGAAGGCTTACTGTATCGTGTGAAATTCAATGTAATTTAATTTAGTTTATTAACCAATTTATTCTTATCTTAATCAAATGAAAAAATTAATTTTAATTCTAGCAGCTACGTGCATGCTTTTCTCTCTTCAAAGTTGTTATCAAGTAAAGCCAGACCCGGGACAGGAATCTGTTTTAGTGTATAAACCTATAATTTTTGGACATGGTGGTGTCGATGATTACGCAATAAATACAGGTTCAACATGGTGTATGTTTTCAACCGACCATCAAGAATTTGTTATTACTCCAGTTATGTATACTGAGGATTTTACAAATATGATTCCCGCAGACAATACGCCAGTATCGTTTAGCGCATATATAACATTAAGAATACAGACAGGTAAAACTCCACGATTATATAAGGATTTCGGAATAGCTTGGTATCTTAATAATGTTCAATCGACTTTCAGAACAATGGTACGTGACAAATCATGTATATACAAAATGTTTGAATTATCAAGTAACCGAATGATAAGTACTCAAATTGAAACAAAATTATTTGATGGCATGGTTGCATACGTAAAGTCGATAAACCTGCCTGTTGATGTAGTAAAGGTATCAATTGGTGCAATAACGCCACCAGACCAGGTATTAACAGAAACAAAAAATACTGCTGCACAAAATCAATCTGTTCTTACACAAAATGCCAGAGCAACAGCTGAATTATCTCGTAAACAAGCGGAAATAAATAAAGCAATTGCGGATAAGGCATACATGAATCAGATGGGAATGACAATTGCCGAGTATACACATATTCGACAACTTGAAATTACTAAAGAACAAGTTGAATTGTTAAAAGATCATAAAAATGTAACAATTACGTTTATTCAAGGTGCTAATGTGCCTGCAACATTTCCGGTGAAATAAATTATTGCATATTGCAATATGAAATAAAATGCAAGGGTAGAAATGCCCTTGCATTTTTTAGTTATATTTTATCATAAATATTTGCTATTGCTTCATTAATGTTGTATATTTGATTTTAAACAATTGATAAAAACAATCGTTATGAAAATCAGCAAAAACCAAAACCAAAAACAAATCAAATTTCACCCAAGTATTGGAAGTGATAAAATTTATTTAGGAACAATTTGGCAAGATAACATTAATTATTTAACGATTGGAAATATTACCGATTTAAACGGAAGGCCAATTTATTTTCCTCCATTAATGTTAAACAGTAAATATATCTTTAAAAGTCAAATCATTAATTCATAAGTTATGAGCATGTATTTTTATAGAATGATATGGAATCATTCAACTTTATTTATTGCAAATGAAGTTCCAAACAAAATTGATAAAAAAGAACAAGAAAAACGATTAGAACAATCGAAAAAAGATCTTGCAGAATATGCATTATTTACGCACACAATTGTTATCGGAAACGAAACAACCGGTGAATTCTATAAGTATAAAAATTACAAATCAATTGAAAGTGCAGAACAAGCAATATCGGATCTTGAAAGAAAACACGAAAACGTACCGCACGCTAAAATGTACATTGTTCCGTTTTTCAAAGGAAAAACATTTCCTGCAAAATATTAATCATAAACCATTGCTATTGCTGCATTAATGTTGTATATTTGATTTTAAACAATTAACAATTTAAAAAATTATGACTGACCACAAATTACACGATTTGACAAGTAAAATTCTTGAAATTGGAATCGACAAATGTTTATTCATGGTTCCAATGAAACCTATTCGTACCGCATTTGGGTTTTTTCCCCACACAAGCAGTAACGATCCTGATTACATTGTTCCTGCAACAATAACAGAATCAAAATATAAAGTTGCTGACGATTATAAAATTACGCTAAAAGCAACAAACGAATTATTTGGTCAACAACATTTTTATGTTAGTGATTTACATCATATGATTGTTGACAATCAAGTTGAAATGTTTATTAACGCTAAAACAGTAATATAATGATTGTGGGAAACATATCAACATTCGAAGGACAATGCGCCGATGCTGAACATTTTTATTGCCGTTACATTGAAATTGAAAACTATGTGCCAAAGATACATGCTTTGAGTACTTCACACGGCGAGGATTTGCAACGTATTATAACAGATGAAGCTGAATTAAAATATCTTGAAAGAAAAGATGGCTATTGTTGTTTGCATATTGGAAGTTCAACTGGAAGATTTCAAACAATTGAACAGATTCATGAAGCGTTAATTGCAAAATTTCCAAATCAAGATATCATTACATACGATGAATCTCGAATTTTTAAAGACATGCTTTACATCAAAGACGGTGTAAACGTAGGTGTTAAATTTTTCGGCGATGTTTGGCTAGATGTTCCAAGATCCGTTTACATGGACTTATTGCCTGATAAATCAACAATTAAAGTTAAATGTGATGATTGTGGACAATTTCATGAACTTGATGAAATTGCGGAAGAAACTGCACACATGGGTCGACCTTTATTGCAATTCATGCGAAAAAGCGAAATTGACAAATGCTGTAATTATTGTAACTTAATGTGGAATGTAATACTTTAAATCATGGATTATAAAGAATATAAAGAATCGAATATTCGTATCGGTTTTATTGATAAATTTACAGAGATTGAAAATACAAGAACTCTATCTCATAGATACACTGGCAAAATTTTAAATGTATATGTTGAATTTGACGTGTATCTTGCAAAGGGAGGATTTGGACCTGATAAAAAATATTCTGTTGATTGCTTATATACTGACGAAATAAGTATTGATAAACAGTTGCCATTAAACGGTTTTAACAGCAATGCATGTTTTCATATAGGTGAAGTTATTGATAATGCAATTGCCGATTTTGCTGAAAAAAATGGTCTGACACTTTGCAACAAAATAAACAGTTGGCCTTTCGGTATTGCTGTTATAACAAAACTTGACGCTGAAATGCAAGCAGTTCATGATGAAACTCAAAATGAAAAAGAAAAGCGTATTAAAGAATTACATAAACATAGAGAAAAATAGAATATGAAAAACGATTCTGAAAGTAAAACAAGATCTGCTTATCAAAAAGATATCAACAGATTAAGAAAGACGTGTGTTAAACTTAATTTATCAAATGAATTGCGAAAATATCAGATACATTGTTTTGATTCATTCATTAAACAATTGCTATCTGAAAAAAGAATTACGAAGAAAGAAATTTCAGATTACATGATAAAAAGAAAGGACATTGAGTTATGATATTTACAAAGGAACAAAAACAAGCATTGTGGAATGCTGCAAGAAGGCCAGCGGCTAATGAAACAGCAGTTGAAACTGCAATTGCAGATTTCATATTCAACACAATAGTTGATGCGCCACAATTAGAATTAACATGCGAACCCGGTTTAGATAACCCAAAAGTTATTTCAAAATTCCAATATGGTTCACGGGTATATGGGTGTAACACATCCGAATCGGATTTTGACTTTATTGTTGTTCGTGAACAACCAGAAGAAAAAATTGATTCTGTTGAAATTTTAGGAAACAACTTCACATTTTATAATGAAAAAGGTTTTCAAAAAGATTTGGATAATCATGAAATTTCAGCACTTGAATGCTTCTTTTTACCTGCTCACATGTCTGAAGGAAAGACCGATTACACATTTGAATTAAATTTGCAAAAACTCCGTCATTCAATTTCACAAGTATCAAGCAATTCATGGGTTAAAGCAAAAAAGAAACTTGCAGACGGCGAAACGTACATTGCACAAAAATCATTGTTTCATTCTTTAAGAATTGTTGAATTTGGTATTCAAATTGCAACACATGGTAAAATAGTTGATTATTCGTCAGCAAACTGTTATCTTGATGCTATTAAAAAAATGCCATTGGATTGGTCGGTTTGGGAATCAAGATTCAAACAAACACATAAGTTATTATTAACAGATTTTAGAAAATTAGCACCTAAGATATGATAGCACTTGCACCTGCACATCCAAACCAAATGCCAAATTATACAGGTTGGCTTGATTCTTTAGGTTTAAAATATCATATCTTAGAATCGACAGACTTAATTTATTCCTATATTAAACTTTAATTTATTCCTATATCAATTTTGATATATAATATAAATAATTAAAAATATTTAAATGTATGTATCATTATGTATATCGAATTGAACATATAGAAACTAAACAATTCTATATAGGTTCCAGAAGTTCAGAAGTTCATCCTACTCTAGATTCTTATTTAGGTTCAATGAAAACTTGGAAACCTAACAAAACAAAACTAAAAAAGGAAATTATTAAAGATGACTTTATTTGTAGAGAAGATGCTATTAAGTTTGAAACTGAAGAAATTTCAAAATGGATTGAAGATCCTTTAAATGAAAACTATCATATTCCATCTGTTGGCTTTCACACAACAGGTGCAGCATCACTAAAGGATGCTAACGGAAATGTGAAGTTATTACGTAAAGACAGCGAACTGTATTTATCTGGGAATTTTGTTGGCGTAACAAAAGGCATTGTGCCAACATTAGATTCAGATAATAATTATCATATGGTTGATAAAAATGATCCAAGATATGTATCTGGTGAATTAATTCACATGTTTAAAGGACGTATAAGTGTTAAAGATGCAAATGGCAATTATTTTTCTGTATTACCTGACGACGTAAGATATTTATCTGGCGAATTGGTGGGTATTGCTAAAGGAAGAGTAACTGTTAAAGATGCCAATGGCTGTACATTACAAGTTGATAAAAACGATCCTAGATATTTATCGGGGGAATTGGTAAACATATCAAAGGGAATGGTAATGGTTAAAGACGCATCAGGTAAAACATACAAAGTTTTACGAGATGACCCCAGATATTTATCAGGTGAATTGGTAGGTATAACAAGAGGTGTAAGACAAAAGCAAGAATCTATAGACAAAGCAGCAGAATCTAGGAGAGGTCAAAAACGAACAGACGAAACGAAACAAAAAATGCGCGAATCAGCAAAAAAAAGAAAACGTAATTAATTTAAATGAAAGCAAAATGATAGCAGTTGCACCGCCACATAAGAATCAACTAAATAATTATTTAGAATGGCTTGAATACCGTCAATTGAAATACCATGTACTTAACGAAGATGAACTCATAACCGATAAATTTAGCATGTTATTACTTTGTGGTGGAGCTGATATTGGTAAAAATTTTGAACGAGATTTAAGAGAAACAAAATGGTTTGGTTCAGCATACGGAAATATCCCAGTTCTTGGTATCTGCCGTGGTTTACAATTAGTAAATGTTGCATTAGGCGGCACTTTATACGGTGACATTTTAAATGAAACGCAAACAAAAATAAATCATTCGGCAAATGCAGTTGCAATTGCAAATGAGCCACTGCCATCTTTAGAATCAAGTTGGCATTTTATTGCAATCAATGGAATGCAAGCTGAAGTTAATTCAAGACATCATCAAGCAATAAAAACATTGGGACAAGATATCCATCCTGTTGCAAAATCAGATGATGGCATTATAGAAATGGCGTGGGCAGGCGATAATTGTATGCTTGTTCAATGGCATCCTGAACGTGAAGAAGTAAGAGGTACTTTTTGCGAAAGAATTGTTTCTGAATGGCTGTATAGTAAAACTTTTCCTTCATTGTGTATATAAAATAAAATTGATACCAATGGAGAATGATGAACTAGAATTTGTTGCATGGCAATACGCTGAAGATAAATTTCATACATATAACGGATTGCATGCTGTCGGTAGAATTTCCGAAGATAAATTTGGTGCTGCCAAAGAAGGATACATTGACGGTTATCTTGCAGCATTAAAAACTGCAAAAGAAACAAATATTGAAAATGTTGAAAGAATTGCATCAAAAGTATTACTTATTGCGTAATGGAAGAAAAACCAAAAATACTTATTGTACTTGAAAATTTTTACGGATATCGTAAAAACAAGTTCAAGATTCCTGTATATGATACAAGAATCATCAATCGAAAAAACGCAACATATTCAAGACTGCTTTCTCTTGAAGAACACTTTGAACTTTGGTTTACTGAAACAACTCCAGAAATTGCAGATAACAAAGATACAAAGTTTCCTGTTGATTTAAAATGGGTTAAATCAGCAATTGATAGAGATTCTTGGTTTGCAATAATTGCATGTGGTAAAACTGCTGGTAAAGCACTTGACGATTTAAAAGTTGAACATAAAAAATTGCCACATCCTGTTAGCAGATTATGGCGTCGATACATGATAGATAATTTAAAAAATAACTTAATAATTGAAAAGGATGCTATTTAAAAGATACATTAATGTAAATAATATTAGAGATATCGAAGTTCATGATAAATCTTTGCATACTATCTATACAACAAAATTAACTGAATGCATAAAAAATAAACAAAATGATGTAACGTTTAAGCAAACAAAAGTTACATTAGAAGATATTGGCGCGCTATCTTATTATGCAATTATTGATAATGCGGTTTATTTGAGACCATATATCCTCATATGTCAAGGCAATAATGAAGATGCAAAGTCAATTTGTTTGTATTTCGATTCAGTAGAAACTGCTGCACAATATGCTGATTGGATAAAACAAGAAATTAATAATAATCCTAATATGCGAATACTCGAGTTGAGAAAATTAAAGAATAACGATGAAGAATAACGAACATCTAAATATGGTACTGCTAGAAACAAAAAAGTTTCTAGAACATATTGCAAATAATATTGGTGAACAAACAAACGAATACACATGGCGTGAAGCATGCGGTTTAATCAGAGAAATTGACTTATGCATTGACCCAAATAATCCAATGTATAAAGAAGATAAATCGGATTTAAGTATCGAAGATAAAACAAAAGCATTTTACATAATGCTAGATTGCATTATTTCAATGGAAAGTACTGCACGTGTATTAGATTTTGTAATGGATAGACTTGATGATTTATGTATTGAAAAAAAATACGAAGAATGCAATGACATTCTAGCAAAATTGTCAACTGAAAAATATTCTTTACAATTTATATTAGGATTTTTATCAATTACATACACATGTAGGAAACATTTACCAGCAAGAGAAGCGTTGATTGAATCACTTAAGTCAATATCGGTAATAACACAAAATTTAGAATAATGGAAAAGAAACAAAAATTAGTATTCATAACAGGTGCTGGTATTTCAAAAGAAAGCGGAATTGATACATATCGTGACAAAGGGGGCTTATGGGAAAAATATGATCCTGCTGTATATGCAAATATCAGATCTTGGCATTCGATGAAAGATAAAATGAATGAGTTTTATAATGAAAGACGAAAAGATCTTGAATCAATAAAACCCAATAGCGCGCATTTTAATATCGTCCGACTTGAAAAACACTTTGACGTACATGTGATTACACAAAACGTTGATGATTTACACGAACGAGCGGGAAGTACAAATATTTTACATATTCATGGTGAATTAACAAAAATTCGTAAAGACCAAGATCCTGTTTATGTATTAAGAGGTGATAATTCGCAAACAATTGATATAGGATACGCTCCTTTAGATTTAAAAGAAAGACCTGATTACAGACCTGCTGTTGTGTTCTTTGGCGAAGCAGTTCCTAAAATGCATGAAGCTGCAAAAATTGTACGTGATGCTGATATTGTTGTCGTTGTAGGAACAAGCTTACAAGTATATCCTGCAGCATCATTACTTGATATTGCAACCACAACTGAAATTTATTTAATCGACCCTGCTGAAGTAAATTCAAAATCTGATGTCTCTTTTGTTCATATACAAAAACCAGCAACATCAGGCGTAATTGAATTGATGGCACACTTAAATGCATATTAATGAGAATAGCTGATTACATATTTTTTGGAACAATCGGAATAGCAGTTGTTGCAATTTTAGTTTCATTATTTGCAATAGGACATATTCCTATTTGGTTAACATTTTGGTGGGCACCCTTAGTTCCGGTTTCTTTAATTAGGGTTTTCTTTCCAAAGAGTAAAATCACACGTGCATTAGAAAAAGAACGTGCCAAAGTATCAGATAAACATTCGAAAGTCCAACAACAAAGTAATATATAAAACAATGGATATTAAGTTATGCGAAACGTGTAAAGGCAGTGGTAAACGAGAGGAACATGGATTTAGAGATAGTACTTTTGTGACATGCGAAAATTGTAACGGAACAGGCAAAGTTCTAGAAAATGTGTATCATTTTAAAGTTCAAATTCCTTGGTCTGACGAACGTGAAAACGTTAATAAGTTATACGAAATTGATAATAAATTGTGGACATGCTATAGAGAATGCGTAGCATCACTTAAAACTCCATAACATAAAATAATGTTATGAAATCATGAAAATAATCAACGGCGGTGCAGAAACTCTAATCTTAGGAACTTGTAAAATATCAAATAACTGGAGAGAGAAACATACAACCCGCATCGAATTTATTGGAACAAAAGATAAAAACGGTGTAAATGAAATATACATTGTTTTAAAACCTTATGCTGAGGTACAAGAATTCTTGGAATCAGATAACAAAATATTAGAAGCAATCTTTCATAAAGAATAAATATGTCAATAGACACAAACCCTTTTGATTTTTTTGAAGAAATTTGGTGTATTAATTTAGACCGTCGAAAAGACAGATGGAATCATGCGCTTGAAGAATTTTCTAAAATTGGCATAGAGCATCGTGTTCAACGGTTTTCGGCAATTGAAAATCACGAATCACACATCGATGGAATTATAAAATCGAATGTTGCAATAATTAAATATGCAAAAGATAAAGGATTGAAAAACATTCTTATATTTGAGGATGATGTAGAATTTACAGCTGACATCAATACAATAAGCAACTGCGTAAATCAATTAAAAGAAATCAATTGGTCTTTATTTTATTTTGGTGCATATGTAGTTCATGATTTTGGACATATTCGACCTAACCTTGCAAAAATACGTGATGCTGCGTATACACATGCTGTTTGCTATAATGCAAACATATACGATTCAGTAATATCATTATTCAATGAAAATTCGTATACCGATACGCATGAAAACATATACGATGTAAAATTGCAAAAATTACAATATGATAACATAACAGTAATGGCATCACCCATGATTGCATTGCAATATGAATCGTATTCTGACGCTCAAAACGTAATTGATTACCATAAGAATCTTTGTATTAAAATGTATAACCAAAGATACATAAAAGATTTTATTGAATCAGAAGAAACATTTTCAACCGAATTAATTGCTGCTGGTATAACGCCACAATTCAAAACGATAAACAGTGAGCCTTTACACAATCCATTTGATTTTTTTGAAGAAATTTGGTGTATCAATTTAGATAGCCGTAAAGATAGATGGGAAGAATGCTTAATCGAATTTGATGCAATTGGAATTAAAGATAGGGTTAAAAGATTCTCTGCAATCGAAAATGAAAATGGCCCGTTAGGCTGTTTGAAATCTTTTTCTACATTAATAAAATATGCAAAAGATAAAGGATTAAAAAATATCCTGATATTTGAAGATGATGTAATTTTCCGTAATGCAAAGTCTGTTCATAATACAATTTATAAAGCAACGTGTCAAGTGCAGGAAACTGATTGGGAACTTTTGTATTTTGGCGTTTGGTTAAATACTTATGTTTTTCAATCATCTGCCAATTTATTGAAATTGAAGGAAGGTTTGTTAGCGCATGCAATATGTTACAATCATACGGTATTTGATGAAATTATTAAAAGAACAGAACATATAACAGATTTAAACGATAATAACCTTAGAGACATATGGGATTGGATTTTATGCGATATTCAAAGAAATGACAAATCGTATCTTGCAGTTCCCATGACGGTATTCCAAAGGCCATCGTATTCAAATTTAGAAAAATCATTCAAAAATTATGGTCCTGATATGCATGGAAGTTTGACTAAATACTTTGAGCGAAATTATTATATAAATGCTATTAAATAATTGGAATATATAAAATAAAGTACATATAATGGAAAGAAGAATACCTACACTCGATGAATACATCAACGAATCAAAAGTTAATGAAAAAGAAATATCTGACATACTATCTGATATAGAATCGTTAGCAAAAGAATGTGATACATTTGAAGAATTCGACAAAAGATTTAACGTAGATTTTAAACAATTTGTTCGTAATTTTAAAGGTGTGAAATTGCACGAGTTGTATAACAGAGTTCAAAGCGAAACAAATGAAAGTTTTGTAAACGAATCAGATCTTTCTGACGTTTATGCATTAGCTGATGAATGCGATACTTTTGCGGAATTTGAAAAAAGATTCAAAGACGAATTTAAAAATCTTATAAGCAAATTTGGCGGTAAGAAGTTGAAAGAACTGTATGATGAAATCAAAACAAATGAAGGCAAACAAGTTCTTATTACAAAACAAACATGGGATAAAATGAGTTTTGATGATAGATGTGAAGCAGTATCTGGCGCGTGCGAAGATCCTGATGATTGTGAAAAATATGCTGATATGAAATTTGAGCAATTGCCACCACAAATTACATCAAATTTATACGAATGCAATAAAAAGAAAAAGTAATTATGAAAAACAGAATACCTACATTTGATAGCTTTGAATTTGTTAATGAAGCTGCTAAAAAGCCATTAGAAATTTATATATGCACAAGTAATTTGAATGGTGACATAGGAAGGTTTTTAAAGGGAGAACCGTATATAAAGAAAGCTGCACAATATTCTCCAAAAAAACAGTATGTATACTTAACGTATGCAAATCCTAATCAAGAACATTATAGTGATGTAGAAATTTCTGACTTTGAATCACACTTTGATTTATTTACGCCAGAAAAATATCCAGCAATTGCAAAACAATTAAATAAGTGGGGTCTTATCGAATACGGAACAGAATATTATGTCATAAGTGTTAGCATGGGCGGCGTCGGTAAAGAAACAATCAAAGGAGCAATTGAAAGCGCATTAGCAAATAGAGGCAATAACTACGGTTCAACAACAGTATCTGCAGATAGTCCTAAATTAGCGTTAAAGAAATTGTCGCATGATGGCGGCAAAGTAAACGAAGTTGCAAAGGATGTATTTGTTATAAAAATGTATTCTGATTGGTGTTTTATTGTTTCAACAAATAACTTATTTGACATGGGATCTCAAAAATTAGTAAACTATGTCATCAAATCCGATGTATTCAGCGGTAAGAAATATAACAAATAAACATACATTATTATAACATCACAAAGGAACTCAATCGGGTTCCTTTTTTTTTACACATTTTTTGAAAATATTTGCATAAACCATTGCTATTGCATTCATAATGTTGTATATTTGATTTTAATTAATTGATAAATCTTAAATCTTAAAATTATGAAATGTTATATCACACGTTTTGTTGTATCTGCCAATGCTATTGCTATAATTTTAACATTATTTGTTATTGCGTGTACACCAAAATCAAAAGGCGCAATGGAAAAGCCAGGAGTATCCAAAGTACAAAATATCAATTAACGACGAAGTTCCTGATTCCTTGCAAAAAGAAAAAGCAGAATACATTGCAAGACTAACCGCAATTGCAGTAGCAAAACCACATACTGATGATACTGATGATATCATCGAGCAAATTGAAGAAACAGCAAATGGCATTTATTCAAGACGAGTAAAAATGTTACGTATCGAACATGCATATGAGAATTATGAATTCATATACGTTCCTGATATGACAAAATCGCAAAAAGAAATATTTGATTCACTTTTAGCAAAATAAGAATATGGAAATTATTTTATCAAAAAAAGAAGCTGAAGAATACTTTCATTCAGCTTTATGCAATGGCGGAATTTCTGAATTCCAAGGATACGGTTTACGACTTGACTATATGCAATCCGATTATCTTGATGCAAAATGTTCACTTAAAGCAAAAATGTTGAACAACGAAATCCCAAGTGAAACTATTTGTTTCGAAGATGTACTTGTTGAAATATTGAGAAATGGTAAAACATTGCAAATTATTGATGAGGAATGCGAAGGCGAATATAATCGCGAAATTACCCTAGAAATGGTGCATGAAAACTACAAGTTTGCACCGGCAACAACTTTAATTGATTACGTTGAAGGCAATGATGATGCATGTACTGCAGATTCGCTTTTACAATCAATAGTGTATCAAGAAGTAATTTTCGGGTAATATGAAATACGAAAAAGAAATCAAAAAATTGCTATCAGATGTTTTCAGAGAATCTTGGATGAATGAATCTGATTGGCAAGAATTCTTATCAGATGATAGAATTATTGTTCGCATGAATAACATATCAAAAGATATTGAAGAAGGAATAAAAAACGGATATACCGTTGATGAACAGATAGCAATTGTTAAATTTATCTTTAAATAAAATGACGGCAGAAAAAGCATTACAATACTTATTTGTAGGCGCGGCGCAATGCGGCGGTACTTATATTAAACATGACGAATTTGATATTTTCTTTACAGTCAAAATTGGTTCAGAAATGGATAAGCCCGAAGTTCTTAGAAGATTTCGAGATTTGTTGATGTCAAAATTTATGTTAACATTAAAAATAAAAAAAGTTGCATAACTATTGCTATTGCTTCATTAATGTTGTATATTTGATTTTAACAATTAAACAAAACAAAATTTTAAAAATATGATAACAAATCCAAAAGAAATCATTGCATATATAAACGTCTTATATCTCATATCGTTAAAGATAATTCCCTTTGCAATACCGCAGGTGTTAATCGCGCAGCACTCATTATGGAAACCAATAAAAAATATATAAACGCATCAACTGCATACCGTAATCATTCGGCAAAAATGTTGAAAACATTGCGTAATTTATATCCGTACAAACCTGAAAATTATTCCGAAGCAAAAGAAATGTATGAGTCATATCTTAAACAAGGCATGATAACATCATTTGAAAATTTAAAAGTTGGTGATTGGGTTACTGCTTTAGATAATCACGCTCCGGTAAAAGGAAAAAGATTTGCTGAATACTACGTAAATTACAATAGCGAAGGAAACGTTGGTGAAGCATATCAAATTGAAAAATTCTATAACTATGGTGAAACGGTTTCAGTTGCTGATTCTGATATGGGTTTAATGCTAGGGCAATTTCGCAAAGCAACCGATGAAGAAATTGCAACAAAAATAAAACTTGTTCGCGAACGTAAAATTGCTGAAATAAAAAACACAATCAATTCTTACCAAAAATACATTAACGAATTAAACGAAAAACTTGCAACTTATGAGTTATAATTTATTTCTTGACGATGAACGTCAACCAAAACATTGTCGTGATTATCCTGGTGATGAATCAATTTATGATACTGCGGAATTCAAATTAGCGTTATCGTATGGCGATTTTATCAATGTAATTGAGGAAAACGGTATTCCAAATTTTGTATCTTTCGATTATAACATACTTGGTCCTAAAACAGGTTTGGATTGTGCTGAATATTTGAAAAAAGAATGCGAAAAACAAAATGTTAAATTTCCTGCATATAGAGTGCATTCATCTTGGCCTGGAATTCATGCAGAATTTTACAAATTAATTGAAGAAAAACAAGGAGAGCCAGAAAAATTTTAATGCATAATCTATTGCTATTGCTTCATTAATGTTGTATATTTGATTTTTAACAATTAAACAAACAAAAAATGTTAACATATCTTTTATATTATTATCAATACGGCTCACTAAGAGTACAAGGTAATAAAAATTCAAAAACAGCAACCGGTAAATTTAAACATTATTTTGATTCTGCTGAAGAATGTGAAATTCATGCGATAAATTTAAATGAAAATTCAAAGTATCCCAAGCAATTTGTTATCGTTGAAAGTAATGGATCTTTTGATTCAAAAATTGTTAAAGTTTTAATATAATGAAAAACACAAAACTCATATTTTATTGTACGTATTGCGAGAATGCATCTTTTTACAAAGCAGTTTTTGAAACTGTTATTGAAGATACAACATTCGACTCAATATATGAAGCAAGAAATTGGGTTGACGACCAAATACCTTCATTATGCAGAGAATTCGATTTTCAATTAGTATTTGAATGGGTTGTTCTTTCATTCAAGAAAACAAATGCAAAACCGTATGATACTATTTTATCTGTTCCTGTTATTGAAGGCAGACTAGTGTTTGCAAAAAAACGCAAGAAAGCAACAAGAAAACCAAAAGTTGCAAAAACCGAAGGAACAAAAGAACTTAAAAAAATTGAAGAAGTAAGTATTGAAGTTGTTCGTAGAACATATAAATCTTGTTGGATTGAACCGTCAGGCCATGTTCATTGGGTAGGTTTTGCGTGTCATGAAGAATTTGCTGCAGATTACTTAAAAGACAATTGTCCAGAACTTTGCGATAAATACGGATTTGTTGAAAAGCAATTTGGCAAATATCATTATGAAATTCTACAAGATATGGGATGGGCTCGTATATTAGGTTGGACTGACCCACCTAATTTTGTATTGCCTGATAAAATGTCTGCTGCTCAAAAGCGTTCAGTTCGCGAATATTGCATGTCTGAAAATGTTGATTATGCAGCATGGCCAGAAATTTTAAAATCATAAATTTATAAACTTTGAACACTTTGTGTATATAATATAAAATAAATTATATATGAATCAGACATTGTTAAATAGAACAGAATTCAAAGAATCTGTATTCAAACGAGATAATCATAAATGCGTTATATGCGGAAAACCTGCAGTTGATGCACATCATATAATCGACCGTTCGTTATTCGATGACGGCGGTTATTATTTAGATAACGGTGTTTCATTGTGTTTTGAACATCATATGTTGGCAGAGGAAACTGAAATATCTTGCGAATTTTTAAGATCGCACGCAAAAATAAAAAACATATTATATCCTTCCGATTTATCACTTAACGAATTTGTTATGGATTATGATAAATGGGGAAATCCAATTTTAAAAGATGGACGAAGATTGAAAGGATATATCTTCCGCAATGCAAATGTTCAAAAGATCATACAATCTCGTCTTAAAGATTTCGATAAACCGTATGATCCTATTGTTGATAAGTATCCTCGAACTTATCATTTTCCATTTTCACCTGGTACAACATCAGATGATAGGATTGCAAAAAATACAAATATTCTTTACAAAAGACCTGTTATCATAACAGAAAAACTTGATGGCGAAAACACAAGTATTTCACAATACGGTTTATTTGCAAGATCACGAACAGCACCAACAAAAAACCCATGGGCGCAATGGCTTAAACCCAAATGGGATTCAATCAAAAATGATTTAAAAGATTTCGACCTTGAAATTTGTGGCGAAAATATGTATGGTGAGCATTCTATTATTTATTCTGGATTGCAGGAACACTTTTACGTATTTGGTGTAAGAAATATGAAACATGATGTTTTCTTATCGTGGGAGGAAACAGAATATTGGGCAAAAATGTTTGATTTTGTAACTGTTCCGATTCTTTTCAGAGTTGATTCATCAAACTGGCGAGTTGAAAATAAATTCCGTGTTCAACAGCCGCAAACAATGGAAGACATAATAAATGATTTGATGACACACACATCTCATTTATCGAACGATATGATATTTGAATCACCTAAAGAAGGCGTGGTTGCTAGAATACAAGAAGAATTTCCAAATGACATGTTTTACAATTCTGTTTACAAATATGTAAGAGCAAAACATGTGAAAACCGATGAACATTGGTCGAAAAATTGGAGGAGAGCGAAACTTGAATCTGAAATATTGAATATCGGACACGATAAACTTAGAGAATTATATTCGGGACATATTGAACAAGGACTATTAAAATTATAAGAAATGAGTAAATTTTATGATTATGTTGTTCCGCAATGGAAAGAATTGCATCCATACTTAA
Organism: Candidatus Pacearchaeota archaeon; assembly: GCA_041656875.1. Classification (GTDB taxonomy): domain Archaea; phylum Nanobdellota; class Nanobdellia; order Pacearchaeales; family GW2011-AR1; genus ARS1285. The sequence goes on along the minus strand of JBBACR010000001.1, from coordinate 372,432 downwards.
ATGCAATGTCATTATGCGAACAAAATCCAGACTGGCACGGTGAAGGCGATGTGCTAACACATACAAAAATGGTTCTTGACGAATTTGAAAAAATTTGTAATGAACTTGACGGAATTGATGAAGAATTATCGTTATGCGCGCATGACATAACAATTATAAATTATGCATTGTTACTTCATGATATTGCAAAACCGATAGTCTCAAAATTAGAGGATGGCAAAATTAGAGCACATGGACACGAAGCAACAGGCGCAAAAATTGCATGGGAATTATTAGAGAACCTTAAAGTATCAATAATTAATGGTGATAAGATGCCTATTTTGGATCGTATCGAAATTTGCAATCTTATTCTATATCATGGAAAACCTACATGGCTTATTGATAAAACAAGAGAAGAACAAGAACGTTCAATTATTAAAATGTCACAAGATTGCAGAATGGACAATCTTTATTACATGACAAAAAGTGATTTTAAAGGAAGAATTGCATCAGACATTGATAAAAGACTTGAAGCAATTGATTACTTTTTATTATTAGCTTTTGATTTGGATCTTATTGACGGTGCATACGAATTCGGAACAGGAATTGCAAAATATAAGTATCTTGTTGAAAGAACACATCATCATTCAGATTGTCCGTTTGATGATACAAAATCAACCGTATGCATGATGGTAGGTTTGCCTGGTTCGGGTAAAGATTATTACATATCGAAACATATGTCAGGAATACCTGTGATATCTTTAGACGAAATACGAAGAAGATTAAAAATAAAGCCGACTGATGAACAAGGTCGTGTTATTCAAGAAGCAAAGAAAACTGCCAAAGAATATATGGCAAAAGGAATTGATTTTGTTTGGAATGCAACTAACATAACAAGACAAATGAGAGAAGGACTTATTTCATTGTTCACTTCGTATAAGGCGTATGTAAAAATAATTTTTATTGCAACACCTTATGCTGATTGTGTAAAACAAAATTTAAGCAGAACAGAAAAAGAACAAGTTCCGTTATGCGTGATGGATAAAATGCGCAAAAAATTAGAAGTGCCGTTGAATATTGAAGCGCATGAACTGCATATAGTAGAAAACTAACGGATAGTTATGTATATATAAATCAAACAAATAAAAAGCAATATGCCTCAAAATTTACCAAAACAAGTTATTGTTGTAAGAACCGATTTAGTTATGCCAATGGGCAAATTAGGTGCACAAATATCGCATGCAAGTGAAGCACCTGTGTATAATCAAATGACAAAGTCTGGCGACGTTCGAACATTAATTACAAAGGAAGGTTCTGCTTTACAACTTTGGTTAGATGGACCATTTGTTAAAATTATATTGGGATGCAAAAGTCTTGACAAATTATTAAAGTTAGCAGAAGATGTGAAAGCAAGAAACATTCCTGTTGCAATAATAAAAGATGCAGGTTATACAGTTTTCACTGAACCGACAATAACATGCATAGGTATAGGACCTTGCTTTCCAGAAGAAATTGACGATTTAACAAAAAGATTTCAAACACTGAAATCTTATAAATTTGAATAAATATGTACGTTTTAGATTTGCATGGACGTTCTCACATATCCGTTAGAAATGATATTATACGAGAAATTGAAAGACACTGGAATGCAAATGTTGATGTTATTTTTGTAACAGGAAATTCAACAGCAATGAAAAACATTGTAATTGAAATACTTGCTGAATATAAACTAAACCACATTGAAGGAGACCCTTATAATCATGGGTACATAAAAACAACTGTTTGACGTTGTTTGTAAAAAAAATAAATTATGGAAGTCAAAAAATTTGATGATCTTAATTTGTACTTAAAAGGATTTGAAATTCAAAGCATTGGTAATAAAGCAATTCGTGAAGTACAATTAGAAAACAAAGAACGTGGTATTCCACTTGTTTATTCGGTAGATGGCAAAATCTATTATGAACTTGCAGATGGAACAATCACAACGAACAGTCCCTTTTTAGATAATCATTTGGAAAAGGAAACATTAATAATAAAAATCAAAAAAATGGCAAAAGAAAAAGTAAATGTTGAAATCGAAAGCAACGGGATAAAATGCGATAATCCAAAATGCGGATGGCAAGATAATACCGTCTTATGGACAGATGCTGATGCTGTAATTGCAGAATGGTTAAACAAACCATGTCCTCAATGTGGCGCAAATTTATTAACTGAAGCCGATGCTGCACTGATTAAAACGTTGTACGATATCATTAGTCAAGTTAATGAAATGGACGAAAGCAAATTGAAAGAATTTGCAAAAATTGCGGAAGGTGAAGATTTCGGGGAAGTTGTTCGAGCAACAATCGAAATGAACGGAACAGGAAATGTAGAGTTCAACATTAAAGATATTGATGATGATAAGTAAAAAAGATTTTGATTACATAATCAATGCAGTCAAAGAACAACACGAACTTGAAAACAAGTTTACAGAATTCATGCAAACATACATTGATGGCAATATGGCATCAACATTATCTGTTCAATTGAATTTGGCATTTCAAAGATTGTGGGCTATAACAGTTGAGCATTGTGATACACCAGAAGAATGCGAATCGAATTGGCTTGAATGGTTTATGTATGATTGTCAATTTGGTGAAACGCCAATGGAAGCAACAATTGATAATAAAGAATATTTAGCAGATAGTACTGATGCATTTTACGAAATATTATGTGCATGGGATGCATATTGCAAAAAAGATAAAAAATAAAAAATATGAAAAGAACTAAAAAAGATATCTTCCTTTTTAATCTTAAATATTACTTTTGGCTTAAATGGGTTGATTTGTATTATGATGCAAAATGGACGTTTTGGGCATTAAGAAAATATTTCAAAGTTGTAACTAAAATGCGTCCATGGGATTACGCATATATTCTTGAAATGCAAAAATTTCAAATGGGAATTCTATTAGCCGATATAGATAAAGGTTATGAAGAAAATACAAGCAAAGGGTTAAAAGTCAAACAAATGAAACGTTGGATTGAACTTTGTGAAAACCATTTAAAAGATGATTACGCTGAACGCTGTGGATATCTATATGACCAAGAATTCGATTTTGAATTAATAGAAGAAACAAAAGACAAACCTAAAGGCGAAAAATTATATCGTGTGGTTACAACAGACGGCAAACAAACAGCAGAAGAACGTTCAGAATGTATCAGAAAAGCTAATGATCTTGCCAATGCAGAATGGGCTGAAATGAACACTATCATAAAAGGAACTGGTGTTGTCAACATTGACAAAGATAGTGATTGGGATATGGGTGATGGCACTGACGCTAGAGGATATTGGGCGTGAATAAAATGTACCGTAAACTTTAATATATAAATAAAAATTAAAGTTATGGCAAGGAAACCTCACACGTATCATTATATTTATAAAACAACAAATCTTATAAATAATAAGTTTTATATCGGTATGCATTCTACTTTTGATTTGAATGATGGTTACATTGGTTCGGGATTATATTTGTGGCGTTCAATACAAAAGTATGGACGTAACAATTTTAAAACTGAAATTTTAGAATATTGCAAAGATAGAGCATCTGTTGTTTTAAGAGAAAAAGAAATTGTAACAATCACTTTAATAAATGAGCCATTATGTATGAATTTAATCACTGGCGGCGGTAAATTGATACTGGATTATAGTCCTACTGCGGAAACACGAACAAAATTATCTGATGCATTAAAAGGAAAAACATACGCCGAGATTTATAAATCTGATATTATTGCGGAAGAACAAAAGCAAAAGCATTCTCTTGGAATGCAGAAAAGATGGTCAAAATTGTCGCAAGATGAAAGACAAAATATTGCAAATGCGGTAAAGCAAGGAATGTCTAACATGACAAACGAACAGAAAGAAAATTGCAAAGAAAATGTAAGACAACAATGGCGTAATTTAACAGACGATGAAAGAGAATTGAAAAAAGAGAATTTACGGAATGCGTTTAATAATTTAACTGATGAACATAAAGAAAAAATCCGCAAAGATGCTAGCGAACGTGTATTGAATATGTCAGAAGATAAACTTAAAGAACGCACAGCAAAATTCAAACAAACAATTGATGCAAAGTCCGAAGATGATAAACAGAAACGGCGTGAAAAATTACGCGAAACTAGTAAAGCATATTTTGCAAAGATGACAGAAGAAGAACGTGAAGCATTTCGTAAAAAGAAACGGGAAATTGCAAAAAACCAATATAGACCAGTGTACGAATGCCCGCATTGTGGAAAATCTGGAAAAAGTAATTTTAAATTATTTCATTTTGATAATTGTAAACTAAAACATTAATTTATGGATTTTGATAAAGAACTAAAAGCAATCATGAAAATGATTGAAATGTCAAAAGAAACAAAAGGCGCTGATTGGAAACACAATAAAAAAGAAATTCAGAATAGAATTATCGAACTTGTTGAGTGTTATGCCGAAACTTCATTACAAGGCACAGGCGTATATTTAAGACAATCGTTAAACCCAGATTTTGTTGCAATATGCGACGGAATCGAAAAAGCACTTAAAAAAGGAAAAGATGATAGAAAGAAAATTTGATTTTGACGATATTCTTATCGTCCCATCCGTATCGACGGAAATTTCATCAAGAAGCGAATGCAATTTGTTTAATGATGATGGCATGTTACCAATTATGACAGCACCAATGGATACTGTTATTAATAATGATAACTATGAATATTTTTTGAATAATAACATATATGCAGTATTTCCAAGAGTACAAGATGCAAGGTCTCAAGATTACAGCGATTTTGCAAAAATTTTTAAATCATACAGTTTAACGCAATTTACTGATTTGTTTTTAAAAGATTCAACATTATCTAAATTAATCTTAGGTAATGATAGAACGTATTATGTACTTATTGATATTGCTAATGGACACATGGCAAGTTTGTCATCCGCTATCGGTGCAGCAAAAAGAAAATACGGAACAAAATTGTATCTTATGGTAGGTAATATTGCTAATCCAGAAACGTATTGGGATTTATCAATTGCTGGCGCCGATGCAATTCGTTGCGGTATTGGAGGCGGCTGTTTCATCAGAGGAACAAAAGTTTTGACAAAAACAGGATTGAAAAATATAGAAGATGTTAAAGTTGGTGATTATGTCTTAACACACACAAACATATGGCAAAAAGTAATAGAAACATATACATATAATAAAGAAGAAGACATAATATTTATTAATGGTGAAGGTTCAACAATGAATCATGAATACTACGTTATTGACAAAAAGTATAAAGATATAGTCGATGATGATAACATATCAGCATATGCAAAATGGATATCTGCTGTTGATTTGGATGAAAACACACATTTATTGATTCAATATTAGCCCAACTCCAATTCTTGTATAATTTGCATTTCATATTCTTTATATATAAAATAAACAAGAAATGGAAACAAAAATAATACCGACATTTTATATTGATGACGTTCAAGTTATTGCGTATGAATTAAAAAATAAAAATTGTTTTGTATTTAAGTTTATTGATGGCAATGAAATGCGTGCAAAGGAAGCAAATATGAAATTCAATAAAATTATATGCAGCGATTGCGGACATGAAACTGTTCAAAGATCACGGCCAAAATTGGATAAAATCTTTCTATGTAGAAAATGCAGAATTAAAGGCGAAAATAATCCAATGTTTGAAAAATCTTTGAAGACAATATGGATTGGAAAGTATGGTGAAGAAACAGGCAATTCGATGTGGGATAATCATATCAAAGAAAATTTTATCGGCGAAAATAATCCGTTTTATAATAAACGGCATTCTCCAGAAATGAAAAAACATAGGTCTGATGGGATGAAAGGAAAATACGATGGCGAAAATAATCCAATGTTTGGTAAATCTGTTTATTCTGTATGGGAAGAAAAATATGGGAAAGAAGTGGCAGATATAAAGTTTGAAGCGTACAAAGTGAGACAACAGTTTGCGAGTTCATGCGATAATAATCCAATGTTTGGTAAATCTGTTTATTCTGTGTGGGAAGAAAAATATGGGAAAGAAGTGGCAGATATAAAGTTTGAAGCATACAAACAAAATATGAAAAACGCGATACGAAAGTTAAAAGAAACAGATAAATGGAATGACATTTTAGATAAAATATCAGAATCATTAAAAGGCCGCGAATTTTCAACAGAACATAGAAGAAATCTTAGAGTTACAATGCTTAAACGTATTGCAATGTATTTTCCAAACGGTTGTATTCATCAACCCAATTTTAATGTAAATGGCTGCACGTATTTTGATAAACTTGCAAAAAAGACAAATACGCAAATATGTCATGCATTGAACGGCGGCGAATATCATATTAAAGATTTAGGTTATTTTGTTGATGGCTATGATGAAATAAATAATATTGTATATGAATATGATGAGCCATATCATTTTGATAGAAATGGGAACTTACGAGAGAAAGATAAAATACGAGAAGAAGAAATACGAACATATCTAAAATGCGAATTTAAAAGAATAAAATCATGGGAAAACGAAGTTTTAATTTAATAGAAATAAAAAAAAGTGTTGAATATTACGAAGGTACAGTACATGATTTATGTATAGAAACAGATCATTCATATAATATAAACGGAATTATTGTTCATAACAGCGGGTGTCTTACAACTGTTCAAACAGGAATAGGTTATCCAATGGCATCACTTATTTCTGAATGCTATGAAATGTCTTTAAGATTAGAAAAACCTGCAAAAATAATTGCAGATGGTGGATTTAAAAGTTACTCAGATATACTTAAAGCACTTGCGTTAGGTGCTGATTTTTGTATGATTGGTTCAATTTTCAATAAAGCATTGGAAAGTTGTGGCGATACATACAAACAAAATAAAAAGAACGATGGCTGGACTGAACCAGGTGAAAAGGTGAATCAATATGCAGAGGAAACAGAAATTGCATTTAATTACGGAACTCAATTTTTCAAAAAATTTAGAGGAATGAGTACTAAAGGTGCACAAAAATCTTTAGGCGCTGACGTAATAAAAACGTCGGAAGGAATTACAAGAATGAATCCTGTTGAATACACAATTGACGGTTGGGTTGAAAATTTTAAACATTATCTGTCAAGTGCAATGAGCTATACTTCGTCTAAGAATTTGTTAGAATTTAAAAAGTCGAGAAAAATATTTATAACAGAGAAGGCATTTGCACGATTTAATAAATAATAAATTTAAAAGCAAATCCTTTTGATAAACAACTTTGTTCTTTTGCTATATTTTTTTCCTTTTCCGATTCAAACGTCCACGTGCTTTTAACTTCTATTATTGTATTAGTTGACTTTATATAAAAATCTGGATAATATGTTCTTTCTTTACTTTCAAACAAATACGAAATTGTTCCTATGACGGAATTCATTTCTTTAACGCCGATTACTATATCTGATTCATGATAAGTTTCTAACAGTTCACGCAATGCGCGAGGTTCATATCCTTGCAACTTTACTATTGTGCCAGATGGCAATATAAAATCGTAACGTTTATACATTGCTGCTTTATTTCCAGCAAATACACGTTCTGCATAATCTGCATTTTTCCATAAATTTAACATATTTTGGGATTGTCTTTTACGCCAGTGCCATTCATTTGTTATTTGCTTAAGTTTGTGTGACTTATTTTCTTTAACGTCTGACTTATTTTGCGCAATTTTTTGCGATGCAGATTGTTTTTCCTTCGTTTCTTGTCTTGCCCATTGTTCTTTGGAACGTTTGCTAATTTCCGCTTTTACCGATTGATGAGATTGTCTTTCCTTTTGAACAACCGACTGTTTTTCTTTGAATTCCGCAGATGATGCAAAATTTTTAATTTCTTCTAACATATGATTTCTGAATGTAGCATCCGTCCATCTAGCTTTTGCATTTAAAGAACTTAATGCAATACGTTCGGGTTTGTTTGCTGCATATGTTTGCGCATGCGATCTACAACAAAAAACTGACTTTGTTCGTTTTGCAATAAATTCAATTAAGCAAAAAGGACAAATTTTAATTATCGGTGCTTTCATTTTCTTTGCCGTACAACTCGTCCACTTGTTACCCTTTGTATGAAATTTATTGCTCAACATAAAAAAGCATACGTTAAAGGTTCTGATATAGGAAAAAACTTAATCACAATGTTGGAGAAAACAAAACGCCCAACTATTAAAGGTGCAATTTCAACACTTTACGGTGACCTTTCAAAAATTAGAGTTAAATTGATGGGCTTAGGAATGACACCTGAAGAGGCAACAAACACAACATCGTACAGAAATTTCGAAGAAAAAATTCAAGTAATGGAAATTCTTACAGATTCAAAACGTTTAAGTAAGGTTTCTGAATTAACATCATTGATTGCTGCAATCTTTGCTGATAATAAAGCAGGAATTTGTTGTTCAACAATTCATAAAGTTAAAGGTTTAGAATCGCACAAAGTATTTATCATTGAACCAAAAATCCTACAAGCACCATGGGCGAAAAAGGATATGGACATACAGCAAGAACGCAACATAGACTACGTCGCATGTACTCGTGCTAAAAACGAATTGGTATTCGTTCCTGAAGAAGAGTTTACGGTTTACAATAAACGTGACTAACGTATTCTGTATTTTCGACCTCGCTGTAATTCTCCAGTTTTAAATCTTGGATCATCGATTTTTGTTCTGATAGGCGTATTATCTTTTCCAGTTCCCCACGCCATACCCGCGTTAATACTGATTAATTCGCCTGATAAATATCTAGGATCGTTTTTATCAACTTGGAATGTATTACCCTCTTTGTCCTTTACAGTAATTCTTCCTGCTGCAATATGCACAAGTTCGCCTGATATGAACCGAGGATCTGTACGATCTACACGATATATTTTGCCATTTGCATCTTTAACGATACATTTACCGATGTTGGCACCTTTTGTAACATGCTGTAATTCACCAGATAAAAGTCGAGGATCATTTTTAGCAACTTGAAAGCTATTGCCTTCTTTGTCTTTAACAGGAACTTTACCAATATTCATATGATGAAGTTCTCCTGATACATATCTTTCATCGTTTGTGTTAATTTGGAACGTATTTCCATTTTCATCTTTAACAGTTGTCTTTCCTGTTGTGTTATGCACATATTCCCCAGAAATATATTTAGGATCGTTAGTATCTACTTGTAGTGTATTATTATTTTTATCAATTACAACAACCTTTCCTTTAAAAATTGATGTTACATTGCCTGAAATAAATCTAGGATCGTTTTTATTAACCTGAAACGTATTGCCATCTTTATCTTTAACAGGCAGCATCCCTTTCGCTAAACCGAAAGCGTTACCTGATAAAAACATATTATCGTTTATTGCAATTTGAAAAGTATTTCCATCTCTGTCTTGCGCCGTAAATTTTCCTTTACACGCATGATGAAGTTCGCCTGTTAGTATTCTTTCGTCGTTAACGTCAACAAGAAACCCATTGCCATCTTTATCTTTAACTGCAGTTTTGCCGTGTGTTCTAAAACCTAAATTAGGAATGTGGTAATTTCGATTTAGTGGGTTTTTAATGTTTTCTGATATAAGTTTACTTTCAAATTCAATCATATCCTCAGTCGCAGTAAAATCAGTTTTAAGAATTGATTTTAAAAGTTTCGATTTATCGGTTTTCCATGTTTTCATTGAACCAAGATAGTTTATATCTTTTTCAGGTTTACAATTGCAAACTCTAGAACCTATGTAAAATTCGTCAGTTTCCTTATGTACAAGTTTGTAAACGTAAAAGTATTTAGTTTTGTTCATCTGTTAGAATTTTTTTAATTTCATCGGAGTCAATTCCTAAAAGGTCCACAAGTTCCTTGATGTTTTGAATTGTGTATTTCCTATAACCGCTTGGCAATCTTTTAGGAATAATACCTTGAGATTCGTAGTTTCGGATTGTGTTAGTTGATACGCCGAATAATTTTGCAACTTGCGCAGGTGTGTAAAGTGTCATGTTTATAAGTATTAATTTATTTATATATTCATTAAAGTTTTCAAAGTTTTAAAACTTTTCAAAGTTAAACTATCTGCCTTTTGTGTATATAATATAAAATATTAAATTATGGCAAAATACGGAGAAATTGTATGCTTTGCGGAACCTAAAAGTCAAGCAGGCAGCATGTGGAAAGATAATGATGGAATTCAATTAAGAATATTTGAATCTAATCACCCAAGATTTACAGTAGGACGGTGTCTTGATTTTGGACATATGGAAATTGCAATAACTGAAGGATATAAAATAATTATTAACCCAAAATAGAAATTCATATCTGACTTATAATTTTTGATATAGTTGTATATTAAAAGTTATAATAAGTTCATTAGAATAACATTAATGTATAGTAGCATATCATGGAAAAACCAAAACAAAAAAGAGCCCGACATACGTATGTAAATGGCGAAAAAGTTATAATTATTGGTAACTTGGGTAAACAATTTGAAAATAAACCTCGGCCGATATATGGAAGAGTTATTTCTCAAAATGGCTTTTACGTTATGGTAAAACCTAGATATCAAAGGTGGGTTGGTGAATGGTATGCAAACGAATTAAAACATATTGAAAATGATTAAAACAGAATCAATCAACGGAGCAGTCTTTTTAGAACAAACAACTTATTACATTTATAAATCTGAAGAAGATAGATTAAATGATAAACCGATGTTTACAACATCTTGTAAGAAAACATGGAATTCGTATAAAAAACAATTTAAAGAAAAAAAATAATGTTAAAAGTATTACTTACTGGAAATATTGGAGCAGGTAAAACTACTGTTGCTAAAAAATTCCAAGAACTTGGCGTTCCTGTATTTTTTGTTGATAATGAAAACAGAATTGCATTAAAGAATCCTGTAGTGCAAGAAGTGTATAAAAAAGTATTTGGTGAGGATTGCTTCACAGAAGAATTTCGATTGAAACGAGAATTCGTAACAGAATTCTATGAAAATCATGAAAAGAAAAAAATAATCGAAGATTTTATGATTCCATATATCAATACATTATTTGATATGTGGTGCGATAATCAGCATGCAGATTACGTATTAGTTGAATGTGCACAAGCATTGTCTTTGGGCAATTCATCAAAATACGATAAAGTAATTGCGGTTGTTGCGGGAACAAATGCAACCGATGATTTCAAAGCCAGATTAAAACGCGTCAAATTGCGTGATGGGAAAACAAAGGACGAGTTTGCAAAAATCAATGAAAAACAATCAACATATGATGAGTATCGAAAAGCAGCAATGTGCATGATAAATACTGAAAACGATTCTGATACTTTTAATGCAAGTGTAAAATGGGCTGACACGTTATTAAGACGTGAAGAACGACTTACAAAAATGAAGTTATACACAATTCCTGTAAAATATAAAGATGAAATTGTTGGTTATGCAAATCAGAATAATGAAATCAAATTTGACGATCCAAAGTTTCTTGAATCAGTATTCAAACAATCAACATGCTCTATTTCAAGTAGAAGCATTGGTCAGGTAAACAAAGATAACTACATAACAGAAAAGGAAACATTTGAATTGGTAATTATACCGATGCTGGAGAATAAACTGAAAAAGTAAACTTTTAATTGCTTGTGTATATAAAATAAAATAATAATCAAATGGATAAAAGTTTAGAAAGATTACTTGAGTTATTCAATGAACGTAAAGGTCAATTTTTAATTACGGGATATCACAATGTTGCAAGATTGATTGGAATAGGTGGTGATGAACATGATTACTTTTTGATTTATTGGGATGGTAGAAAGTTATCATTCGACAGTCCGTTATGCCCACAAATTCCATTAAAAGGTAAAATTGATGAAGAATACTATAATGAGCTAGTTCGTATTGCAAAATTAAATGATTGGTTTTTAATTGCTGATGACGACATTAAAAAAGAAGCAATTGATAAAGCAAAAAAGGAAATTTTACAATCAGAAGGACATGAATTATATACTGAATTATATGTTGAAATAAATTAAAATACTTGATATGTCAGGAAACGTTTATGATTACTTCTTTAATGAAGAAACAAAACAAAAGATCCCAGTAGTTTGCAATCATTGCGGATCTTACAAAATAAAAAGACCTGCAGAAACAGATTACAATGGATTTTATTGCAATAAATGCAATGAATATGTTGAGGTGTCGGTAAGTCCAATTTATCAACAAAATCAACAAAGTATTGATGATTTTAAAAGTAGAGGAAAAACCGAACCTGACTTTAGTCCAAGAAAATACCCAAACATACGGTATGGTGATTATCTTATAAGCGAACCCGGGTTTGCTGGTGCTAAAATGACAATAACAAAAGAAGAATGGGAGACAAACCTTGAAAATTCTGTATTATGTCAAGGACCTTGGTACAATACACATAATTTGACTAGTCCAACACCAAATAAATCTGAAGATAAAATATGCGGTTCATTTGAAATACCTGATAGGCATAAAGCTTTATACGAAAACGAAAATTCACAAAATAAAAAAGAAACAATATGGAAGAAACTAAGGAACCTGTTTTAAAACCAGGACACAAAGAAAAATGTATAATGAAAGGCTGGTTTATTGTAAACGAAAACGGCGAAAAGATTTATAACATTGAAAATCCAGACGAATATGTTGCAACATATAAACGTTTCAATAACGTAAAAGTATTGTCTGAAAAATACAGCGAGACTGCTCAAAAGACAATTTGGAAAAATACAGATGAAAAGAACGGTATAAAATTTGTTTCAACTATTCCAAAATTTGACGAAAAGTAATGGAAGATTTGAAAACAATGTCTGGAGAAGAATTTAGAGATAAAGGATATCTTCAAGAAGCGAACCGACAATTTTTTCACAGATTAGGACTAGCATTATCAATGATTATTGATGCAGAAGGTAATGTTGTTTCCTTTCAAATAGTTGATAAACGTGAAGATAAAGAAGGCATATATTTCGATTTAAAGACTGCTGAACCTGCAAGAATAAAAAAATTCCATAAAAATGCAAATTTCATTGGTAAAGAAATGAATAAAAGAACAACAAAAAGAATGAAACTATTTGGTTCATCCGTTGAACCTATACCAACAGCTTCAGATGAAAATTCTGAAGATACTTTAAAATAATTAACATTATGTCAAGCAAACTCACTGAAGAAGAACAAAAGGAAAGACAACGTCAAGCTCAAAAGGAATGGCGACAAAACAATCCAGAGAAATTAAAAGAGTATCAAAAAAAATGGCGAGATAAAAACAAAGAAAAGGTCGCCGATTATAATCGTGAATGGCGAAAAGAAAATAAAGATGCTTGGAATCAGATTGTGAAGACATACAGAAAAAAACGAAAAGAGGAGACTAATGAGTAAACTTTGGTTGCCAGCAAGTAAAGAATGCATAATTCTTTTAAATGATTGGGAATTACATACATCGTGGGGCGCACGTTTTAAATTTGCAGCATACGCTGATATATACGATTCAAAAAATAAATCGTACAAAATTCCTGCAGGAACTATTGTGCAATTCAATTCATTATACAAATTTGGAAGCGATACAATGTCGATTAACTTAAGAGGCGGTATGTTCAAAAAAATGGTATCATGTTTAGAAGTAACTGCTAAAGATATTAATGGAATAGAGTACGAACCGTACGATTTGCAAATAACGCCCAAAACCGCATCGCAATTAAAGTTTACTTGGGATGACCAATATGATAAAGGACAAAAGTTGCATGAAAATTATGTGCCTGATAAGTTTGAACAATTAGAAAATTCAACAATATCATGGATATATAGAAAAAACGGCTGTGGCGAATTGAAAAAAGATGATTGGCGTAGGCCAACGTTTATTATAAAAACTAAGGTTTGGGCATCATATTATTTAGAAACAGAAAAAAATAGAACTGGCTTAGGGAAATCTGAAATACCTATTATCACGGTAACAGAATCACGATTTTTGTTATTTCATGCTAATTATGAAGGCAAAAAAACACACGAAGATGGTATTTTAACACAAATTGGCGAGTTTAAATCAAAAGAACAAGTTCGTAAAGCAGCAAACAAATACTTAGAAGAAAATGAAAAAACCAAAAATTAGTATCAAATCATTTGCAAAAGCAATTGGAAATTTTTGTGAGAAACGGTGCATGTCTGCAATTTGTGAACAAGCAGATTATCATGACGAACAATGGCCACAATCGCCATCTGAATGGGAACCTAATGAATTAACTTTTAAATTACTGTTATACGGTGCGGCTGACACGTTGATTAGACGTTATAGTTTAAAAGCATTACATGATGGCGACATGCATTCAAGTGTTTATATTCCAATTTGCAATGCAGAACACATGAAACGTGGATATCCTGAATTTTTACAATTGAAATATCATTTCAATAAAAAAGGAGTAAACGTTCCACCAGGTCGTGAGGTTTTAGAATTTAAGTTATTTATAAAAAGAAACAATTGTGAAAAGAAACGAATCACAATGCTACAAATTTTATTATAAAGTTTTAGATGAAACCATTGCTAATGATTTCTAAATGTTGTATATTTGATTTTAAAAATTGATTATGAATAAACTATCGTATTTTTTTAGAACAAATTTTTCAGATACTGCCGAATTAACAGCAGTAGGTAGAAAAGGATTCAATCTTTTAGAAATGAATCGTTTGAATGTTTCATTGCCATACGGTTTTATTGTTTCAACTGATGCATACGCAAAATGGAAAAACGATAAAAACATAACATCTGAATTAAAACAGCATATTACTAATGATATAAAAACATTAGAATCAGAAACAAACAAGTTGTTCGGCGGAAGTTCTAATCCATTACTTTTATCAATACGTTCAAGCGGTGTTGAATCAATGCCTGGCATGATGACAACAATTTTAAATGTTGGAATCAATGATGATATTGTTAATGTAATTGCTAAAGAAACTGGAGATGCAATATTTCCATTACGATTATATTTGAAATTCATCGAAACTTTTGCAATTCATGTGTCTGGCATCGATGAAGATTTATTTGATTTTTGCAATAATAACGCAACAGTAGAAGAATTGCAAACAGCAATTGCAGAATATAAAAAGTTGTATTTCAAAGAAATCGGTGAAGAATTTCCTATTGATGTATACACGCAGTTATTCCGTTCAATATCTGCAGTATTCAATTCTTTCAATAATGATGTTGCTGTTTATTACAGAAAATCATACGGCATAGATGATTCATTAGGAACTGCTGTTGTTGTACAATCAATGGTCTTTGGAAATATAAATGACAATTCAGGAACGGGTGTATTATTTACACGAAATCCTATTACAGGTGAAAATCTGATAACTGGAGAATATTTGACAAAAGCACAAGGTGAAGATATCGTATCAGGTGTTGTTACACCTAAAAAAATATCGAAATATGAATCGGCAAAATGGGCAACTGATAATTTTATAGATGAAACTGAACGAAATAAAAACTACATTTCATTAGAAGAATCAATGCCAATTGCATATAGTAAACTCATATCTTATGCTAATAAATTAGAGCAACATTATGGCGATGTTCAAGATATCGAATTTACGATAGAAAATGAAATTGTTTACATTTTACAAACAAGAAATGCAAAATGTAATATACTTGGCGCTGTTAATATTGCATATGATATGGCGTGCGAAGGTTTAATATCACCTAATACTGCATTGAATAGAATAGATAAAACTCAATTGCATTTTCTTAATGCAAAAAGATTAAAAGTAAACGATATTCATATTTCAACAGGATTAAGTGCATCAAGCGGTATTGCGGTTGGCCGTATTGCTTTTAATAATGAAAGTGTTGAAAAATTTAATAAATCCGGAGAAAACTCAATTTTAGTTAGAATTGATACATCACCTGCTGATTTAATTGGTATGAAATTATCAGATGGCGTTATAACAACAAGAGGTGGTATGACATGCCACGCAGCAATTGTTGCAAGACAAATGAATAAACCTTGTGTTGTTGGCTGTAGCAATATGACAATTGATATGAAAACATTAACATTAACAATTAACAATAAAGTTTATAAAGAAGGCGATTTTATTTCAGTTGATGCAATAAACGGCAAAATATACGATGGAAAATTAATAGTTGAAGAATTCAAATTAACAGATGCATACGATTCATTATCATCTTATGTAAAATTATTTTCATAAACTATTGCTATTGCTTCATAAATGTTGTATATTTGATTTTAATTAATTGATAAAAACAAATCGCTATGGAAAATTATACTGACACTAAATTATCTGAAATTGTTGTAAATCCTACAAATGAAAAAGCTGAAGCAATTAAAGGATTTGTAATCATTCTTGGTTTTTTTGGTTTATTTTTTGTTTCAATGTGGATTTTTGCTTAATTTAACTTAAAACTTTATTGTATGGGAACATTATCGAAAAACGCCGAAATTAAATTGATTGAAGAATTGATGAATTCTGATTCATATTTTGCACAAGCATTTCCTGGAGAATTGGAAAGATTCCGAAGTAATATTCGAAGTGATTTTTCTTTTTTGAACGGGACGGAAATCGAAAATAAACTTTGGAGTATTAATGAAATACAAAATGAATTATCTGAAGCTGCAATTGAAAATGCAAATTTCAGACAAACGGTAAAAACGTTAAATGAAAACCTTGCTGTTGCTAATGATACAACAACTGCATTTGCCGTTGCATTATTGATTGCCGACAATGAAAATTCATTAGTGTATTCCATGTTATCAATTGATGAAATCTGCAAAATAAAATTGAAGAACGTAATCAAACTAACAGAATCTGAAGTACAATACATGCTAACTAAATTAACAAAATAATGAACGAGACACCGGAAATATGGATTCCATGGAATCCATATACAGCTATAATAATTGAAGATAGCGTAGAAAAAATTTGCAAAACTATTGAATCTTGCACACGTCAAGGACATATCAACGCATGCAATCGAATGATACGTAATTTTGAAAAGTATCATAATTGTACAGAACTCACCGAACATTTATACACAATATCAACCGCAAAACATTTAGACATTTTTAAATCACAATTATAAGAAATATGACAACACCAATCAATTTAGCACAAGCACTTGTCGATAACTTCGACTGGATGAATCTTTTAGGTTCATTGCCTAAAATGGCAAACATTATGCAACCTCGTTTGCAACATGAAACAATTCTCGATTTGTCTAATGCCATTATCAATGGAACTGACAAAATTAGAGTAAAGAACGGTTTTATTATTACAGTATCTGATAATGAATATTCATTAACATTTGCTATTAATGAACCTGCTGACATGAAGTACAAACAGAAAATCGTTCTTGATAAAACTACTTTAGTTAGAAAAACATTAGAAATCAATGGGTTTGACATTAAAGATGTAACATTTGCTGCTGCAATACGTACAGGTGCAATTTCAAAAATTGATGTTGATTATAATGAAAAGTCAGGTGAACTTTCAATTAATGATAAAGCATCTACACCAGTTACAAGGTCAACAGTTGTTACAGATCCTGACGCTTTAATAAAACCAGGAACATTTACACCTTCTTCTCGCACAATTGCAGGACAAGACAGAACAATACATGCTTATATGGGATTAACAAGAGTGCCAACAATAGTTGAGCAAAAAGCTGAGTATGAAGATATCAAAGCTCAATTATCAAATACTGAATTTCCATTAAAATCGAAAAAGAATGGCATTACATCAATCATTGATGCAATGAAAGAAAATAATGAGGATTCATGCAAAAAAAGTAATAATGCGGTAACTGCAGCAGTTGCAAAAAGCAAAAAACCTGCTGAACCAAAATATTTATACAGAATTCGAATGAAAGGTGACACAAAATACTTATCACCTGGGTATAAATCGAAATCAACATGGCAACGTGCTTCAAGTGCAATTGACGCTATTAAAAGTCATATGCATGGAAATCAAACATTAGCAGATTACGAAATCTGTATGCTGCCTGTAAATGATCCTATTACAGTTTCTGCTGATGTTTTTGTAAGATTACGTATTGAAAAAGAAAAAGAAAAGGCATTATCCGCAAAACAACGCGAAATTAAAAAGAAAAAAGCAGATTTACAAAAAGCAATTGATGAAAAAATTGCAGAAATCGAATTGCTTAAAACTCAATACATTAACGTTAAGTAATTAAAATCTTATTGTCATGTCAAAAATTAAAAAGCCGAAAGAAAAATTCATGTATCGCATTCGATTAGTTGGTGATACAAAATTTATTAATCCTGGTTGTCAACCTAAAGCATCATGGGCAACATCCAAAGGTGCTATTGATGCTTTGAAAAATTTTATAAGAGAAGCAGGAAGCTATCGTCCGTATAGTGGAAAAGCAGATCCTAAAAAAACAATTAGTGATTATGAAGTTTGTATTTTTCCTTTAAATGATCCTATTGTAATAAATGCAAAAACACTTGCAGATAAAATACAAGAAGAGGAAGCAGAAGCAAAAATGACAGCACAACAATTGGCAGACAAAAAAAGAAATGCTGAAATCAACAAACAAATTGAAGAAAAACTTCAAGAAATTGAAAAATTAAAATATTTACTAACTAAAAATTAAATAAATTATGGCATTGATAATTCCTGAAAAAATTGAAGTAGGTTTCAATAAAAGACAGCATAAGCATATTAGAGGTGTAGATGGAGAATACTTTGATGGCCCATCATATTTACTTGGATATGCAACTTTTAGAGACAAAGGCAAATTACGTAAAGAGACATCTTGGGAAGGATGGCGAGATAAAAATATTGCGCCACAGGTTCTCGACAATATTCCACGTGAAGGTTTTTACTTTAGTGAATTTGATAAAAGAAGTTCCGAATGGTTTTCTTCTGGACGAACAATGTTCAGAATATCAGATCCTTATGGATTTGACCTTGAAATCACAGCAGCAAATTTAGTTGCATTGGTTTGCAATTCAACAATCATTGAAGGAAAACTTGTTGGCACTTGTGTATGGGCATGGGAAGGTAAAGATCTTGCTTTACTTGCAACAAATTCTGCATTATATGAGTCTGCCACAGAATCAACAAGAAAGAAAAATGCAATTACAATAAAACCTACGGATTTGTTGAATGGTGATGAAATCGAAATGAAGAATGAAAAAATATACACATACATTGGCAAATGCTGGGGTATTTCTGCAAGTCATTCATTCAGTGCGTACAGATCTTCTGCTCATTACACAATAAAAGACGAACGTTTACATGTGCTAATGGATTCAAATGGCGATTATGAATTCTTCACATCATTACAAGTAATAACAAAGAAGCCATCTGGAAAATCTGTTATTTCTATTGAGGAATTTGTCGATACATATAATCTTGCAAAACAAAGTTATGATTTGAAAGTTTTAAAAAATGAACCGCCAAATTATGCACCAAATAAAATTAACATGCGACAATCGAATGCTAATTATTTGTTGTCATTGAACAAAATTAAAGTATCAAGTGTTTTTGAAGAAGCTGTTAACATTGACGAAGAAATTGTAAAATGGAAATCGAAATGCTCACGTGGATATTCAACATCATTATATCCAATGATATCTAAAAGTCGTGGAACATTTAAATTTGTCGGCAACGGATATCTTAATGAGCCATACAGAAATTCGTACAGTTGGGTACAATCTGATATAGAAAAGGTAAGTACTTATGTAACTGGAAAGTATACATTAGATGAAAAGAATAACAAAATAGTTATCAATATAGAAAAACCTGACAGATATTCTTACAGAAGTGAAGAAAAAACAATGAAAGAATCGGAGATTCGTAATGAATCTTGGTTCAGATATTTTATTGAAGTAAACGGAATTAAATATTTAATGTAATATGAAAGTAAAAGTAATCAGCGGAAATTATCCTAGCGATATTGAAAATGGTATGAATAATTGGTTGATATCTGAAGAAGCTCAAGGTATCGAAGTATTGCAAATGACGCAATCACAATCAACAAAGGAATCGACACATTACCTCGAAGTATGTTATACATTAACAATTCTTTACAGATAAATAATGAGATATTTTATTTTTTACTATATATACATGGAAGGACGAAAAGATGAACGTTCGGCTTCCGGCTACGGTATTCATTACGTTGAATCAGAAACAATGCCATTGTATTCAAAATTGAAACAACAAATAATGGATAGAAATACAAGTACGTCTAATCTAATTATCACAGGGTTTAATGAATTCAAAAGTAAAGAGGATTATGATAACTTTCAACAATAATACATATAACCTTCCTAAGTATCCTGAAGAAATTCAGGATTACTTAAGATCGTTTGTTCCTACATTAAAAGCAGTATTGATTGATGACGCTGCATCAAGAAACGAGATGGTTACCGATGCGCCGGATGAAGTTTATGAAGCAGCAATAACTAGTGTTTATGGCGAAAAGACATTAAAAAACTTTATCGAAGACGGCACTATTTGTTTATATCTAACAGAACCTACAGAAGAAGAATTGCTATTAGAAATACAAAACTGCGCGTCAACAGTGTTTCTTTACAATTTAAAACGTAAAGGTTTATTGGATTCGATTGACGATGAAGATGGAGTTGAGGTATTCTTTATCAAAAACAAAAAAGCAATCAAAGATATTATAGATAATAAGTAATGGAAAAAAGTGTTGAAATAGAACTAACGAATAAAGTTAGAACAGATCTTGTAAAACACCTTAAAGATTTATTGCAAAAAATTGAAACAAACGAGCCATTTCCAGAAGGCGAGCAAACGTTATCTGATTTATACGAATTTGATAACAGAATCGAAGAATGCCTTGGCTGCTGGTATTACTAAACTTTCTTTAGATACATACCAATATCATAAGCTTTATTTTTCAAATACATTGCTGTTTCAAGTCTGAAAAGCGGTGCTTCATTTGCACGTTTGAATAAATGGCCATCGATGTATAAATCGAATGTTATTAAACTATACTTTCCTTTTACGGTATCATACGTATGCACATTTTTTGCTAAATTTGTACGTATAAATGTAGTTTTAAGTTTTGCATCTTTTCTTAAATACCCGCGAATATCATAGACATTTTTATTATAAGATTGCTGTTCAAATTTGCCGTTTATGATATGTTTTTCAATATAACTTAACATTGTTGCAATTTGTTCATTATCGAATAATTGAGTATCATTTTCTTTCGGGTGCTGATTATAAATAGTCATTGTCACATCTATAATGTTATCTTCCGTAACCACAACATCCATTCCTGGACGTAATACTGTTCCTGAATCTTCAATTACCTGTGTCACAATTGCGGAATTTGATAATACTTCAATATCGCCCCATCTTTCCCTAGGCAGCGATTTAACGCCATCCCAATATCTTTTTGCAGAATAATAAGAAAGAATTCTTTCAGCTTCCTCTGGATTTTTTTTGAAATCATTAATAGTTAATGTTTCATAATACGGGGTCATTCGTTCTCTCATAAATTCATCGCCTAAGCTATCAATAATCATTGAATCTGTCATAAAAAGACTTCCAACTGGTTGCACTACATATAAATATCCTTTGTCTGAAAATCGCGTTCTTGGGATTATGCTTGAATATACGCAATCGAAACGTGAAGGTCTATCAGGATAATGTTTTTTTCTGAAAAATTCTAATCCAATTTCCATTGGATCATTTGCAAGCCAATGAACGCCATCACCATTTTTCTGTGAAGTAATTACATCACCTACTTTAAATTTTGCCATTGAATGATGATATAAAGTACTATTATTCGATAATTCAAATAATTGTGTGCAATCATTAAATTCAAATGATTCAAATGTAGGTATTCTATTTTTCATTATTCTCTATGTAATATTCCATGTTTAAAAAGTTTGCAACTTCATCTAATGATTTCAAATAAGTACCGCCATTAGATGCAACCATTACGCCAACTTTATCCAAACTTTTGTTTTGTGCTTTATCGAATTCTTTATCTTCATCTGTTGAAACAAAACAAAAAACAGTTTTTTCTGGACGTTTATTTGAATCGTCAACTACTTCAGCAATTGAATAACTGCCTGTCATTTTTGGTGTAATAACGTACAAACAAAAATCGCATGATTCCCGTTGTCTTAATTCTTCTTGATAGCATTCTTCGGTCCAATCTGGAACAACTGGATTGAAATAGTCAATCTTAAGTTTTTTGATTAATTCATCACGCCATTTAGATTCATTACATGTGCCACCTAGGAACACTTTTTTGTTCCAAATTTGTTTTGCTTCATTCATATTTAATAGTTGTTTAAATTGCATTATTCTAAAGATTTCGGTTTTGTTATATATTGATACATATATTTTAAGAATCCGTCAATTACGTCTTTGCATTTTTTTCTTTCCTTTTCGTCGTTATCGAATACATGACCTCTATAATCGAAATAGTCAATGTATAAATAGAAAATATTGGATTCTTGATAGTCTTTAAACGGTGTTTTAATTTTACGTAAAATATCAGAATCGGAATATCCCATTCCTCTGAATTCTTCTACGCATTCAACCGCAAATGCCATCATTTCTTGTTTGCTTGACAAATATTTAAAACGGTTTGATGGGTCTTTACCTATTTTTCCTAAAATGTTGTAAAAGTCATAAGAATTTCTTCCCATTCGTATTTTATCTAATTGGCCTGCATGCGTTCTTTCATGCGCAAGAATTCTTGCAAGAACTGTTCCAAATTCATCATATAATTCTTCGTCTTCAAATGTTTCATAAAAATAATCTGCATAATCAACAATTATGTTGCCGTCTTGGTCAATTCGTGATTGAATCAGTCCGACTCTAGTCATATCATCAAATGCAGATTGTCCACTGTTACTTTCAAAAGAAACTAAAAAACTTCTAAATGCTTTATTTAAAATTGTTTCAACTTCAAGGTTTCCTAAATTTTTTTCTAAAATTTGAGATTTTAATTTAGTAAGAATCCGTGTAACAAATGATGTATCTGTAAATGGAAATTCTCGTTCAACTATGAAGTCATCAAATGCTGGTATTCTGTTTTTCATTGTGTATGTATATTTTTCTTTGTAATGGCACATGCAGTATAAATTTAAAAATTATCAAATTTCTTTAAATATGTCAATAGTTTTTTTACCTGCAATTTGATATGCACCTATTCTATGAAAACCATCAAGCAATCTATAATTTGAATCTACAACAATCGGATTTAATTTTTTATTGCTTTTTACCATTTGAATAAGATTTTGTATATGCTGTAATTCTGACTGTTCTCTTTTAATGGCATCTTTATAGTATTGTGTGCCATCATCTTCATCGAATAATCGGTTTAATCTGCGTTCTTGTTTCTTTAAAATATCAACATTTTTTTCTGACCAATTAATTTTTGAAATACTAACATTATCTATTTTTTGAAATTTTGCCGATGATTTTATTGATTGCCAAGTGTCGTCTGGTCTTGCACCATTTTTTTGCAAATCTATAATGTCAGAACTAGTGAAAATTTCATTCGACGATTCATTAATAAAGTCCTCTAACGTAGGAATTCTCTGTTTCATTTTTCTTTATGATGTTAAAGTTTTTTTCTTGCAAAATACAAAGTTCTTTTATTTTTGCAATATCTTCTTTTTCTAAATCAAACCATTCGCCGATAATGTTTTTATGTTTCATTGACCGTTGAATGGATCTTTCTAATTTCATTCCATGAACCGTTTCAAATTCAAATACAATATCCAGTAAAGATCCGTTTGCTGTCTGTAGTTGTCTCTTACGATTAGCCACGTCTTTGCTATAACCTATTTTGTATTTTTCTCCGTCTGTTATGATATATAAGCTTTCCATTATTTTTTAGTATTAGGTGCGAAAAATGCTCCGTATTTTGCATTTGGAAAATAATTTATAACTGAATCATCATTCATTACAAATTGTATGAAATCAACTCCACCATTGCCTTTTCTCCATTCC
This sequence comes from Candidatus Pacearchaeota archaeon, assembly GCA_041656875.1. GTDB lineage: Archaea > Nanobdellota > Nanobdellia > Pacearchaeales > GW2011-AR1 > ARS1285. Next base: position 348,463 of record JBBACR010000001.1, on the reverse strand, counting down.
AACGTTTTATAAATATTAGAACCGTAAATGTCAAGTCCTTTAATTTTTGATTGACCTGATTTTAATAAATGTATTTGGTTCTCAGTTCCTGTGATGATAATTTCAGGCGCTTTAATTTCCTTGAGCTTTTCTAAACGGACTTGTTTGTTTTTGATAATGTAATCTAATACAGTTTCACGTTCTGTATTTTCTCTAGGAACAGATTTTGCTTCATTAACAAAATCATCAAAATTTGGTATTCGTTGATTCATTGTTACTTTATAATTTTGCATTTTATGATTGGTGTGTCTAAATATTCGTATGAATTATCAGTTATTATAATCTCATGATCACAATCAAAAACTACTTCTGATTCAAAATCATTCGGAAATCTGTAATATGTAGTGCCAGACGGAACTACTATTTGCAATATAACTGGTGATTCAAAATTTTCTTTGTTTTCTAAAAGATAATTAATGTCAAATGATGTTGACAGTATTCCTTTTTCTGTAAACTTTTTTCCTTTGCTTAATGAAAATGGAAAATCTTCAGAATCAATAATACGGAAAACCGTTACTTCTTTTGATGTTTTAAATAAGTCAATTGCATTTCCTACATCAGTTGCAACTGACCAATCATGCTCACTCATTTTTGAATGATCTGTTCGTAATTTTCTGTTTATTTCCTCAAATGCAAACAAGTTCTGTTTGTAAAATTTCAAACCAGCATTTGTAATTGCTTTTGTGCGTAATGCCGCGCCTTCATTAAAAACTTTATTGAAAAATGTAACTTGTGTTTTCTTGTCTTTTTCTTCTTGTGATTCTTGGCCCTTTGTTCTTTCGTAAATTGTTTCCATTGCATATTCCATTGCATATGCCTTAACCATGTTTGGGTCTTCAGGTTCGATGCCATGACGTTTATCATTTGCAATTATATGTTTTACGTTATCCTCAATCAATTTCTTGAAGTCGGGAAATTTATCGAAATACTTCATACGTTCAATATGCTTTTCTAGCGCAGCTAATACAAGTTCGGCAATTTTTTTGTTTTTTGCAATTTCATCACTATTTGGCGCAAACAATTTTATCATGCCATCAGCAACAATTTTAGCAGATGCAACGGTCATTGGAATCCATTCATAATTAGATTCAAATATAAAATCATCAAAATTTGGTATTCGTAGCTTCATTATTGAAAATTAAAATTTTGTACGTTTTTGACTATTTCTTTTTTGTAATTTGGCCAGGAATCACCTTTTTTAACATTGTATCGTAAATCTTGAAAGTTTGGCAAGTCATAAACATTCTTAACGCCTTCTCTTGCTTCATAATCATAATATAATCCGTTATACAAAACAAAAGCATGTGGTGCCATGCCGTATGGACCGTGACTTGATAATGCTTTACCAAATCCTTTTTCCTCTAAAAATTTTGCAACGAATGTACAAGAACTCATCGTAAATTCCATAGGATTCCAGGCTTGTGGATTTGGATGTCCATGTTTTTTGCAAAAATCATAAAACTCTTGGTTACCGCGCAGTCCTGCTAATAGTTCGCTAATCGAACCAGGTTCATATTTTATTCCTGCTTCAAACAGGAAATTGTCAAACGTAGGTATTCGTTGATTCATGATAAACTTTTTTTACTTTATGTATATAATTATATATTACATAAAAAGATTAGATAAATAATGAATCAAGAACTTGAAGATAAAATAAACGAATATATTGACATGTTCGTTAAAAATCATGGGTGGACAAATTTCGAGTTCAGGACAGGTCAAAAAGAAGCAATTATTGATGTTGTTGCAACATGCATGGGTGAAGAAAAAAAGATATATCTTATCGACGCACCAACAGGTAGCGGTAAATCATTAATTGCATTATGCTCCTCATATGTATTAAACAGATTCGGCAAAAAAGGATATATTCTATCATCAGATCTTGCATTACAAGACCAATACGAACAAGACGTATTGAAATTGCATTTAGGATTTGGAAGTGTAAAAGGTGTTGATAATTATCTTTGTACAGAAAACCAAGAAAAACATAGTCTTGGTGAATGTAAAATGAAGCACTTAAATTCAAATGCAACAAAACAACTACCATGTTATAAGGACTGCCCTTATTATTTTGCAAGAGATTACGCAAGTTTTACTCCAACATCAATATTCAACTATTCGTATTATTTGATACAAATGAATTACGTATTGGAAAAAATGACGGATTCGTCTCATGCGTTATTTGATGAACGTGATTTTATTATATGCGATGAGGCGCATAAAGTTGTTAACATTGTACAAAAACACTTTAGTCCTATTGTAAATGATAATACATATCCTATGCTTGAACGTTTACGAGGATTCCTTGCTGAACATTCAATGGCAGTTCCGTATAGCGGATATGAATTGAAAGAAATCATAAATAAAATTGTTGCTGAAGACGATAATGCAAAATTGTTTATTCATAACAGAATGTTTGAGAAAATGCTTCATTCGTTTGTTCAACACGCCGATGAAATAAAAAAATTCGTAGGAAGAAAATATGCTGGCAAATCAGTTCCAGCAGAATGGAGAAAAGGATTAAACTTGTGCGATGAATGCAAAGATCTACATTGTAAATTTGAAGATTATAATCAAATTATTGCGTCAACTGATATTAGAGCAATGATTAAAAACCAAAACGGTGCAAATATACAGTTTAATTGCATCAATGAAAAATACCTCATGAAAAAACATTTTCATGACAAAAATAACTTTGCTGTCATGATGACAGCAACGATGGGTGAACCTACGCTGTTTGCAAAAAGTATAAATGCAAACAATGCAAAGTATAGAAAAATACCTAGTACATTCAATTTTGACCGTTCGCCAATATTAATTTATCAAGGTGTAAGCATGTCGTTTAAAAATAAAGAAGTTGCTTTGCCAAAAATTGCAAATAAAATAACAGAAATTTTAGAAAAACACAAAAATGAGAATGGAATCATTCACACCGGAAGTTACACAAATAGTGTATACTTGAATGAAAACATAAAAAGTGATAGAATTATTTCATACATAAATAGTTCAGATAAAAAAAATGTTTTATTTGATTTTAGCAGTGCAAACAATAAAGTTCTAATGGGTCCCAGTCTATTAGAAGGATTAGATTTAGGAAATGATAAGTCCCGGTTTCAAATATTTGCAAAAGTTCCTTACCCATCGCTCATGGACAAATTCGTAAATGCGAAAATGAAGACAGATAAAGATTGGTACGCATGGATTACAATACTGTCGGTCTTACAGGGTGTTGGTCGTTCAGTTAGGAATGAAAACGATTACGCAACAACGTATATTCTAGATAGCGATTTTTTCAGGCTAATTACGCAGAATAGACATATGTTTCCTCAAGATTTTTTAGATAGATGTGTATATGTAAGATTTTAAATAACTTCAAAATAACAATGCGTATCTTTTAATATATAAATAAAAATCATGACAACATATATTAAAAATTGTTCGGTATGTAACAAAGAATTCAAAACAAATAAAAAAAGTGCACAATTTTGTTCCCGTTCTTGCATTGGCAAAGCAAGAATACAAAAAAATAAATTGCAAGATATTGCTTGCCCGATATGCGGTAAAATGTTTACGCCATATAGGAGAGTTGCGTGTTCGCGAAATTGCAGTATGAAAAAAAAATATGAAGATCCAATGTACAAAGAAAAAATGGAAATACATCTTAAGGATCCAAATAGATGGACTCATGAACTTCGTGCACGCGTTTCAGAATCTATGAAAGCTGTATCACATAACGCAAAATGGCGAGAGAATTTATCACAAAAATTATTATTATACAATAGTATAGAGGAGAACAAAATAAAAAGGGCAGATGCTTTGAATTACGGAGGTCGATATAAATGGCATAAATTCATATTGCCGTCAGGCGCTGTTGTGAAAACGCAAGGATACGAAAATAAAGCAATTTTATTATTGCTGTTATCTTATAATGAAGAAGATATAATAATAGGAGGAAAAGCTATACGCAAAGAACTTGGCAATATTTTTTATGTGTGTAATGAAAAAAAGCATTTATATGTGCCAGATATTTATATCAAGTCTTTGCATACTATAATTGAAGTTAAATCAGAATGGACATTTCAAAAAAATGAAGATATAAATGCGTTAAAAATGGCTGCTGTACTAAAATCGGGCATAAAATTTAGATACATGGTATTTAATAAGAAAGGACAATTAATATGAATGATAAACAAGTAAGCATAATATACACGAAGCTCATAAAAGAAAAAATCTTTCATGAGCTTCCGATTATTGAAAATATTTCTGAAGAAGATATAATTTTAGCATTGCAAAAAATGGTTCATTTAGGACTTGCTGTATGCAATGAGAAAAACGAATGGGAAATTACAGAAAAAGGTAAAACAATTTATGAAGTAATGTTTTAAAATTTAGGTTTTAATTCATCGCTTATTCTTAATGCTTCAGTATATCGAGGATCATCTGGGTATGCAGCAATAAGCATATTTATGCTATCTTTTATTAATGCAATATTTCTACTTGACGTAATTCCTCTGCCAATGCATGTATAACAAAAACCGTTCAATATTTCATCAGCTGTAAGTTGCGGATAATTTTCAAATTCCTTAATTTCATCGGAACTTGGCGTACGATATATCGTATATAAGAATATTGAAGGTTTGTCAGGATCTGCTTGGATCCCCATCTTTTCTAAGGCATCAATTGATTCGTTAATTTTATAATGCGACTTATAATGTTGCAAATCACTTGTTGATAGCATATCAGGATTTACATATGTTTCATTTGTTGACAATTTATCTAATTTTACGATATCTTTGTCTTTATATGCACCTATTATGTATTTTGATGATATATTTTGTTTAACAAGAACTTCGTTTAACGAAAGCCCTTTTCCTGCTATATACGAATACGGAAGTTTAATTATCAAAACAGTAACTGGTTCGTTTGTTTTAACAAATAATGAACCATAATAATATGCATCAGAATAATTAAAGCTTAATGAAATTTGATTACTTGTATTAAAGCCATGCGTTTTTTGATTTGTTTCTGCATTAGTATCAAGTCCGTTAAGCTTTATAGATGATAATTTCCCAGAAGCCGTCCCATGATATAATGTAATGATTCTATCATTAGATTCAAATAAGAAATCATCAAAAGATGGAATTCTGGTTTTCATATTAGAAGTTTAATTTTTTTTCATCACGCATTGTTTCGATAACATCTAATCCATTACCGCCGTACTTTGTATTGTTTCCGATTAGTCGGCCTTCTTCATCACGTCCTAAGTTTGTCCAGCCATCGTCAGTTAAAATCTTTTTTAATGTTGCTTCAATTTTAAATTCTGGTGGCGTCCATGTACTTACATCAGGTTTTTTCTTGAACAAATCAATAAAACTTTGCAATATGCCTTCGTTTACATGTTCATCAAATGTTGGTATTCTCTTTTTCATTTCTTATAATATTTTAAAGTTATCTAAATGACCATCATCTAGTTTGCGTAAAAATTCGTACCATTTAATTACATCAACATCTACAATAAATATATTTCTGTAACTGCCTATCAATCTATCATGTTCAAGAATTTTATACGATTTAATGTAACCTTCGATTCTTGAACACAATAATAAATTATTAGCATATTCATAAGTACTTGCTTTGAAAAAATCGTTAAAAATAATTTGAACTTTCATTTCGCCTGTTAGGTTTTTACCTGTATGCTGTTCTAAAAATTTCGATATTCTGAAACCATATTTTTCATTATTCCATGTGCCTTCATTTACATGTTCATCAAATGTTGGTATTCTTTTATACATATTTTTTAACATATTTTATATAAGTTTCATCGGAAGGGCGATGTCCCATGTTTTCAGTAATAAATTCATAGTTTCTTGCGTTTTCCTTAAACCATTGTTTAAGTTTCCATGAAATAACGATATCATCATCTTTGCCTGAAACAACATAAATTGCAGGATTATATTTGCCTTTTCGAACTTCTTGTTTTTTGATGCCTGATGTTGTTTCGATTACCGCGGGATTGAATAATAAAGCAGGAACATCAAGTAATGATGCTAAATAATATCCAAAGTATCCGCCCATTGATGAACCGACTATTAAATCAATATTTGCATTTTTATACGTTTGGTATGTTTTTTCAAACAATCCTTGGTTATGGTCATAATCCATTTCAGGCGTTAATAAATTATAATCTGCAGATAATACTTTTAATCTTGGAGGATATACTGATGATTCATATCCGTGAAGAACTAAAACGGTAGGTTTACCGTTATCAAGTCCTTCTGTAACAGATTCCTGTACAATAGGTTTTCCTACTAATATTTTTGCATGAACGCCGCCTGCAATTTTTCGTGTATACCATCCATCACCAGGCATTGAAGGATTCTCAGGATTTTTGCCATAAAACACAACATCGCTTTTACCAAGTACTGCTTTAATTGCATCGGGATTTGATACAATATGAACATGATATTTATTGATAAGAATTTCTGCTAGTTTTTCAGAAACCTCAGCGTATTTACCAGGTTTGCTCATATCTTCAGCAAATTTAGTAAGATAATCAGTTTTTGATACCTTTGTAACATCATGACCTGCAACTGCTGATTTATAACCGTATGGTGTTACTTTATAACCTTTCACAACATTAAAATCGGGATTATTATCATTATCCATTGCAACCCAATAAGTCCATCCAGCATCAAATACGTCATCTGGTTTTTGAACTTTCAAGTGACCGCCAGGAACATCTTTATATGCAGTTTGAATCAATTTATAAAAATCATCTTCCAAATCGTCATAATCTTTTGGATTAACTTCAAACCATTTATGTTTTGGATGTGGAATTTTATCTGGTGTTCTTTCGAATAAAAAATCATCAAACGTAGGTATTCTATTTTTCATTTATCTTATTATTTTGATATTGGTGAAATAAATTTCATTAAGTCTTTTGGAATTAATGTTTCTAAATCTATGATATGACAATTAACTGTCTCAGGTTTTTTTGGCAAAATATCGAATACTGCAAATGATTGTGCACCATACGGTAAATCTTCGGAATCATATGCCAATTCTTTCTTATTCTCAAGTTTATCTAAAAGTTTAAGCAATTCATTCCATTGAGAAGCAGAGCCAGAGAATTTATAAACAGTAGTAGTGCAAAATTCATTCAATTTTGATTCATTAATGTGTTCATCTAAAGTGGGTATTCTTTTTTTCATTATACTAAATAATTTGTTTGAATGTTTTCAATAACTGCTACCATGAAATCGCTTAAATCATCTGGATTTATTTGATGACTTTTCATATAAGTATCAAATAAGTTATTTTTTGTTCCTAATTTCAAAACTTCTTGACAGAACATTTTTGCTTTGAAATGTAAGTCTACAGTTCCAACAGCTTCATTAGTTTCTTCTGGCTTTGCTGAAAATTCTTCAATTGTTGGTATTCTTCTTTCCATAATATTAATAATTTATTTTATATATTCATAAAAAAGTATCGTAAAAAATTGCTATTGCTTAAATAATGTTGTATATTTGATTTTAATTAATTGATAAAAATAAAACATGATTACAGCAGAAGATATAATTTGGAATTTTAATTTTGACCTTAACAAATGTGGATTTAATGACGTTGAAAAGGCAGAAGAAATCGAATTAGAATATGTAAATGATGCTAATCAGTATCTTACATGTAATGAGTTATCTAATACATTATCCGAAATTGCAGTTATAATGTCTAACTTTAAACAAAATTGCTAATTATGAAAACAAAAGTAAACTTCAGAATTGATTTGCAATACTCAATACCGAATGCATTAGTTCTTACTCGAAAACAAGATTACATAAAAAACGATGCAAGTAAAAGATTATTGAATGGTTCTTTATGGACTTGTTTTGAAATGTCATTCAAACCTAACTCAAAAGACAATTTCATGGATTTATCTAATGAAATTTCAAATACTTTTTGTTCTGATAAGTTCCAAAAACTTCAATGGCTTATATCTGAATTCCAAAGATGGATGATTGCAATTGATGATTGTAAAAATCTTGCACCAAGTCATTTAAATGACCCAACAATTAATGCTGATTCATTAATACATTCAAAAGGAACGTGGGAATGCCATAAAATAAACATAATAAATAATCCGAGTGCAATCGAAAAAAACGAGGAATTGATGCTAGCAAAAATTGATGAATTTGTCAAAGAAGGATTAGAAGAATACATAACAATTCGACCATCATTTGAATGCTGGAGTTATTACCATGGTGATATTGATTGTGACAATATGAAACCATCTGAATTTGTTGCACACCGCAGAGAAATGTTAAAACTTAGAAACTAAAATAATATGGAAGATTTATTTATCGGTTGTTGCCTTATTGCAATCCTTCTTATTCAATTTTTACATATTTTGTTTACGCCAGTTTACCCGTCCGAATCTATGAAGAATAGAGAAGACATTAGAAATTTGGTTGATTCGTTATAAAATAATCAAGAAAACCATTGCTATTGCACAAAAAATGTTGTATATTTGATTTTAATTAATTGATAAACAAATTTATGGAAACAGGTGAAAATTTAATCGGAAAAGTCCTTGATATTTCAGAAATATCAAGGTTTGCAAAATTCGTAAAAGTAATGAAAATACGAGATTCCATTTTCGAGAAAGGTGTTAAAACATATCATGTTCGTAAATGTTCAGCAAAAGGAAAAGAATTCGTTGATGAAAACGGTTTTACTTGCAAATTTATAGATGAAAATATTGCAAAAGGCATTGTTACTGTATACGAATCAACATATGCTGAACCTGTTGCAAATCAATCAATTACTGGCACTCCAATAATTGGTGAAACTTATTTATCACCTCGTTATTATTCATCAAAACGAATAATTCTGCATCCTGGTAAACTTATAAACATTGCTGACCATAAATTATATTTTGAAAGTATCATTGATGGCAAAACGTATATTGTCCCGATAGGAACAAAATTAAAATCAAATGTTTCTGCATGGTTCAAAAACGAATTGAAAAAAGCAACTGATGATTATAATATTGCTAAAGATTATTTAATCACAATTCGCAATAAATCTGCAAAAAACGGCATTGAATTAACAACAAGTATTAACTAAAAACTTTTTATTATGTCTAAATTTATTGTTTCCGAATTTCCATCTGTAAAAGTTACAACGCCTTCAGGCAATAGAGATATTACCGAAATTCTTGCTGATATAAAAAACGGCAAATTTAAGAATCTTGTTGAACCAATTTTCAAAGAAACCGATAAGAAAAAACGAGAGGACCTTAAATACAAGTTGCCACTTTTTACGCCAACAGGACAATTCATTACCCGTTCTATAAACGGAATGGCTGAATATAATGGATTCATTTGTCTTGACATTGACCATGTTGAAAATGTTGAAGATTTGAAAAAAAGAGCAACAAAACTAAATTACGTTTTTGCTGCTTTTATCACGCCGTCAGGAAATGGCTTAAAAGTATTGATTCCAACAACAGCAACAAAAGAAACTTATAAAGAAACTGAATTGAAAGTATCTGCTGCATTTGCAATTGATGCTGGTGGAATTCGTGATAAACATTGTCACGATATTGCAAGAATTCAATATGTTTCTTACGATCCTGAATTATATTTAAACGAAAATGCAAAAGTGATTTTTTAATGGAAGGAATAATAAAAGACAGTTACAGTGCTGCAGTATTAGGTGATGATGGGGTAACATATTTTATTGATAGTGTAAGAGGAATTGATGGCGAAGGTTATCCGCAAGTATTAATAGATGCAAAAAACGTAGGCGGCCGAGGATATATGCAACGGCAATCAATAAAACCGTATATTGGCATGAAAGTTAAATTTGTTGTCTCACAAACAGGTCATGCATATAATTTTGAAATATTAAGTAAAACTAATTGAAATTTCTGTATATAAAATAAAATTTAAAATTGAAAGATATGCCACAAGTAAGAACATTTATTTTAAAATCAAAATTTCCTGGCGGATATAACGTAGGAGACATGGTATCAGATAGAGGTGTAGGCGTATGGTACTGGAACACAACATCAGCACCATGCATGTTTGACCCAACAAAAGAACCACATTTCTTTGTTGAATTTGCAATGCCAAAATATAAAAAAGGCGATTCTGTTTACTTAAGACCTGACAAGGTTAAAGTAATAGGTAATGGAATAGGTGAAAAAACAGCACTTATTGTTCAAGAAGTATTGCAATCAACAACGCCTGGTGTTCCTCATAAGTATTCACTTAAAAATGGAACTAAGGTAATATGCACTGTTATCGAAGATAATATTCATATACCAACTTTTTATTGGTTTATCAATTCTAGTGGTAAAGTTTGTCAAGATACTTACGTTTCTGACGATTATAAAACAACGTATCGTAAAAGAACAAACAATTTCTTTAAAACAAAGGAATCTGCCAATTTATCATTAGACAATGTAATGAACCCTAAAAAACGTTAGAATGGAATTAAATATAAGCATAAGCAGTTCATGCGAACATATTATAAATGCAGCAGAAGAAATTGATGTTATTGAAAACTTTTTCTTTGATGAAAAAATCGAAATAACAGCCGCATCAATTGTTGCAAAAAATGCGCATAAAATTAAAGCAGTTTATGAATTAAGTAATGACTTTACTGTAACTTATGAAGTTGGTGTTAATGTACGAGATGAAATATTTTATCGCATGGAAATACTTGATGCTGATGGCGTTGCATTTAAAACAATAAAAGTCAAAACAAATGATGAATTGGAATTACCTGATTTTGATTCATTAACAGAACGGGTTTTGTCTAAAGCATTAGGAATTATAATTGAAAACAATTAAGAATATGACAGTATACGGAACAGAATTGTACAGACAAGCAGCAACGAATAGAAGTATTGAATTACACATATTAAAAAGTTCATTAATTTATAGCTTTTATGCGCACATACTGAATATGCCATGGACTTATTCGGATGACTATATTATAAAAGTACGAGATATTGTAACTTTGCCATATTCTATTTATAAGTTTCATAAAAATGGAACATGTACGCGATTGATTGAAGGAAGCGAGAATAGCTATTCGTTTATAGTTAAAGACAAATTTCCAAAATCAACAATTGGATATAGAATGTATATGTCTATAAAAACCATTTTAAAATATCGTATCGCAAACACAGTAGGCGAAGTTGCAAAGTTAGAGTACAAAAGAATGTATGATGTTTTCGATAAACGTTGTAAATTCGTTGTTGGACCTGATATGTATCATGTCATAAAGTATTATTTATCAAAAGTTGATGGCTTTGATTCAGATACATTGTTACCAGATGTTGAAGATTTGAATATTTATGAAAAAGCATGTATTGATTATAAAGGAATCCCAGTCAAGGTTGAATCTGCAAGTTTATACGGACAACTTGGTCTTAATCAAGATGATATTGATGAAAATCTCAGAACGCAAAGATTAGAACAACAAAAGAAAACATTGGACGTATCATTTAATACAGTAAACAATGAACAACCGAAAGTTGTTGAGGATGATGTAATTGTTTCAAATGATATTGTGAAATTAAATGTAACGGTTGAAGACGTTGTGAAAAGCCGTTCATATAAAGCAATGTTATGGATTGGTGATGAATGCGTAAGAGAGTATCCTGAAAAAAATAATCGAGATGAAGCTTTAAGAATCGTTTCGCAAGATATTGCAAAAATGAAAATTGTAGTTCACGAAATTTATCAAAAATAATTGCCAAAACTATTGCTATTGCATCATAAATGTTGTATATTTGATTTTAATTAATTGATAAAAACATTAAAAATCACTACTTATGACAATAATTGAAAATCCAAAAATCCGTCAATCTTATTTAAAAGATTTTGAACTTTTTAGAGAAACTGGTGCTTTTAACTACGCAAAAGCAATTGGTTTGCATGTAACGTTGATTCCTGCAAATAAATGGAAAAACATCAGTACAACTATTGAAATGGAAGATACTACAATCAAAACAAAATCTGTAAAATGGGTATTTACTGAAAAAAAACGGTAAAATTTGGGTGCATAAAATTTATGGCGATAAAACATCAATTGCAAAAAATTCATCAAGAATGAATTTATCGTTAAAATTTCCAATTGCAGACGGTCGCAGGTCAAAACCACTTGTAATTATTTGTCACGATACATTTACCGCTGCATTTTATGATATCGTGCATAAAATTTATGCTGAACGTAATAAAAAAGATGTTGACGTTGAATTGTGAAAATTGTTACTACAACAACATAACAAAACATTAAGAACACCAATTATCGCAAATAACATTAAATTAACGTTACAAGATACATACTGTATTGATACTGTTTATAAAGAACGCGTTCGAGTTGGGATTGACCCTTTCATTAGTTCAAATTTATTAGGAACCAAAAAAACAGCGTTGAAACATATTAATGAATCCGCTACAAAATTATATCAAGGATTACAAATAATTACGGTTGACGCATTCAAGGATAATGTTGAACTGCAAAATACTATAGAAAATTTAGAAAAAAGAATTGCTGAATTAAAAAAACAAATGGCATAACATGAAATACTTTTTACTTGGCGCTGTAATCGGCGATGTTGTTGGGTCAACAAAGGAATGGAAAACTGATATCAGCCCAGAGTTCAAATTTATAACAAAGGCAAATCGTTTTACAGATGATACAATTTTAACATTGGCTGTTTCTGAAGCTTTATTGAAAAACCGTCCATTTGATATGATGATTCAAAAATATGCTAGAAAATACCCAAGAATGGGATACGGCGGAATGTTTACAAAATGGGCAAATACTGCCGGTGATAGAGCTGCGTACAACAGCTATGGAAATGGTTCAGCAATGCGTGGGTTATCAATTCCGTTATTTTACAACGATTTGCCAACAGTTTTAAGACAAGCTGTAAAACAATCATCATGCACACATAATCATACAGATTCGCTTGACGCTGTAATGCAACTTGCTCATGTAACATTCATGGCGCGAACTTGCAAAGATAAATCTGAATTGTACAAAATGTTGAAATCAACATATGGTTATGAATACAAAAAACCAGGTGATGTTGATACACGTAAAAATTCTTTACATTCGATAACAGGTGTTCATGAAGCATTCAATTGTTTCTTTACTGGAAATGATTTTACCGAAGTACTTAGAGAAAGCATTATGCATGGTGGAGATACCGATACATTGGCTGCAATTGCTTGTGGCCTTGCATATGTGTTTTATGAAAAATTGCCTAATGAATTAGCAGAACGCGTTTTGCGAATAATTCCAGAAGAATTCCGTAAAATTATCAAAGAATTTGCAAAAATAACTGAAGGAAAAAAACTTGTTGAAAAATCTGTAACATTATTTTAACTTTTTTTGAAAATAATTTCATTTTCTATTGCTATTACATCAAATATAGTTTATATTTGATTTTACATATAATTTAACCAATTCTTAAACAAAATGAAAAAACTATTCCTTTTATTGACGGGATTTTTTATTGCAATCGCAGTAAACGCCCAAGTGTACTCAACGTACAACTCTACTGCCGCTGGCGAAATGTCAGTGAAATTTACTACTACAACAGTTACCGATTTAATCGTAACTGGTCCTATTGATTACCGTGATTTTGTGTTCATGACAACAATGAAAAATCAATTAAAGACAGTTGATTTATCAAATGCTAACATTGTTGAATATAACAGTGGAACTAAAATTTATGCAAATAATGCACTCCCCGACAGTGCGTTTTATCGGTTTGTCATTACTTGGATTAAATTACCGCAATCATTGACAGCAATCGGAAAATACGCATTTTATCAATGCACATCGCTTAGATGGTTAGCTATACCAAAAAATGTAACGTCAATCGGTTCATATGCAATGTTCACGTTGTGTGGAACAAAAGCAAATAGGAGTTTCATTTATCTTTTCTCGAAAGTCCCTCCTACAAATTTAACGTATAGTACATATACTGTCAGTTATTATGTTCCGTTCGGTTCATTGCAATTGTATAAAAACTTGGTAACTATCCCCGCATCTACGTACATATTTGAAATGAATGGCGTATTATTGACAAAAACGGTTGATACAGTGCCAAGTACTTCTGCATCATATGATAACACATTTACAGGACAAGGCGATTGGACAGCAACATCAGATTCGCCATGGATAACTATTAATAATTCAACTGGATTGGATGGCGGTACAGTTTCATATACGTTATCAGCAAATCATACTACATCAAAAAGAACTGCAAAAATTGTAATAGCAACAACACAATTAACTACCAATTCAACTAGTTATGCGGATACAATAGCAGATACTTTGACAATTGTGCAAGAAGGCGAAAGTCCATACATATCCGTTACATCAAATACTATTAATATTGTAAATACAGCAAATGTTACAATTGATGCAAATGTACAATGGACTGCTACATCTGACCAAACATGGTTAAGTTTAACAACAAATGGAACAACTATTAACTTGATTGCATCTGTAAATCCAACACTTATTGACAGAACTGCAACAGTTACAATTAAAGGAAACGGCATTGCTGACCAAATCATAACAATTACACAACCTGCAGGTATCGAATATATTGACCTTGTTTCAACGACTGCAACAATTGATTACACAAAAAACAGTACGGTATCTTTCAATGTATCATCAAATGCAACATGGACTGTTGAATCAAATGATTCTTGGTTAACCACAAGTAATTTGCAAACAAATGGAAATGGAACAATTGAATTTAAAGCAATTGAAGAAAACCCAAATGTAACCACTCGAACTGCTACAGCACATATTCTTTATTCAATTAAAGGAGTTCCCGCATCTAAAACATTAACGATTATACAAAAACCAGGCAATGGCACAATAACAATTTTGAAAGATTCTATAAGTATTGGTAAAGATACTAACAGTATTGCAACAGTAACAGTTACTTCAAATACTTCGCTTTATCCAATTTCATCAGAACCATGGTTAACTGCAGCAATCACAAATTCTGTAATTACATTTACTGCACAAGCAAATCCAATGTCAATACCCCGACATGCAAAGGTTACTGTTTGGGCAGGAAATGTAAAAGATTCAATAATTGTTACCCAAGAACCTGCTGATGTTATTATAACAATTGATACAGCAACAATTGTCTTATCAAGTTCATCGAATTTTAAAAATCTGTATGCAATATCAAATGCAGGTTACATACAAGTAAATTCTGACCAAACATGGTTAACTGTAACTACTGTTGGCAATCAAAACTCAATATCATTTACCGCAAGCGCAAATACGACAAAAACAAAGAGAACTGCTAAAATCACAGTATATGCGGCAGATGAGGTAAAACCTGTAGGCAACGTATCAAAAACAATCATAATTATTCAAGCAGGAATTGAAGATACTACATCGGTTGGAGATACTACGGCCGTTGGTATTATTACAAATGAAATTTCAATATATCCAAATCCTACAACTGATTATATTAAAATTAAAAATATAGGAACATCTAAAGTAAAAATTATAGGTGCAAATGGTGTTTCTGTAATAGAAAAAGAAATTACAGATGAAGAATCAATTAATGTTGAAAATTTATCTGCTGGATATTATATTGCAATAGTTAACGGAAATACATTATCATTTATAAAAAAATAATATGGAAGAAATCAAAGTAACAAACTGCCATAATTGTCCGTTTGTTTATAAGCATTTTATAAAAGGTTCTGGCTCAATGTTTCAAATTTCGTGTAATCATAAAGATACGTTAAATGAAGGTAGTTATTTTAAGTTACTTGCTTATCATAACGATTCAAATGTTGAACCTACAATCAAACACGAAATTTTTGAGGAATGTCCATTAAAAACTAATTCATTTTTGATTCTTTTATCTGGCGAAAACGATTCAAAATTACCAAAGGAAATAAATGGTATGATTGACGAATTGGTCGCAATGTATCCTGACATGGTTTCAAGAGGCGGTAAAAATAAAACGATTGAATTTGTAAGCGGAAATCCAACATACGACGATATCATTGTTTTCGAGGCAGGCGTACGAGGACCTGCTGATTGGTTCTATTACAAAGAAGGCAAATTTTATCATGGTGCATACACCGGATATAAAGAATCATACACAATTGTTGAACTTGCATATTATATTAATAACGTTAATAAAAATAACATAAAATATCATGAATCATAATCTCGACAGAAACACAATACTAGGATTGCAATTGCATGTAATCCTTGATGACATCGAAAGATTGAATAAACTTGAAACAAAACCGATTGAAGCAAAGTTCATGAAGTTCGATGAAGAATTTGGTGAAATGACAGCTGAAGCATTGAAGTACTTAGGACATACTTATAAGCCATACGATAAAGAACACTTAAAGGAAGAATTGGCCGATGCTTTACAATGTTTATTAAGTATTTATATCGAACTTGGTGAAAAAACCGGAATTGATATTGTAAATGATATCTTGCCAGAAATTTTGCATAAAAACAAAAAATGGGAAGCAAAAATAAAAGAATATCAAAATAACATTAACGTATACGACCAAGATATCGAAATAACGCAATTGCCAATTGATATTAAGCATTCAATTGAAAATCTTATACACGCATGTCCTAACACAGTTTCATGGGGTGGAGAAAATTGCACGATTAAATTTGTTTCTCAAGGTTCAACTAAAAATGACGTTGTTATTTTTCAAAAAGGCTTAAAAGGTCCTGCTGATTTTTTCATATGGACAGAAAAAGGTTTTAAACATGGCGGATACACCGGCAATAAAGATAAATATAATCTTGGACAATTTAAAAGAAAAGTAGTTGACATTCATATAAATAATACAAAGTAATATGGGAATCATAAATGGTGAAAACGTTACAAAAACGTATGAAATTAAGAAGAAGCAATTAGCTGAATTAATTGCTGCAGATCTTAAAGTACCGGTAAATGAAATAACAATTGAGTTTGTTCAATGTGATGTATCAAATGATCGTTTCGAAAGAAATCCTCGGTACGAAGTAACAGCAATAAAAGTAATTCACAAGCCAACAGGAATATCATGTTAAAAATTACGGTAAGTACTGAAGCAGAAAAAGAAGAAATACTTCGACAATCTGAATACGTACATGATTTTATGGTTGAAATACCTTATCGTACGTGGTACGGCAAAAAGAAGTACAAATATTGCAGTTTAGATTCGCGAGAATGCGGAACTTTAATGCATCTTTATATGGCACCTGAGTTTATCGAAGTTGTTCCTATTTCAATCGAAAATGAAACTGCCTAGAAAATTAAAAAAGAAGTACATTAAATGTCTTGGTCGTGGAACATACCAAGGTATAATGAATGGCTATTTAACGATTGAAAGATATAATAAAAACAGAGGAATCATTACAAAATATGCAAATATCGAATTAGCATATCCGTTAATTGCATATCAGTATAATCCGTATTACTCATTAAAATTACCTAAAACTATTAAGGATTAATGTATACAAATATTATACATTAATCCTTTTATTTTTATGAAATTAATAAAACCTTCTTACACAATTACTACTCCAATAGATGGAGAACAAATTCTAAAACAAATTGAAGTTGCTGCTCGCACATGTTATAAATCCGAAGGTCGAATTGAACATGGAGAAAATGGTGAAGCTATTTCTGCTAGAAAATTAATCAAAGGTGTTCTGCTTTCAAAAGGTCATGAAGCAATGCTTGAATTTGGTGGAATGATATCTGTTAAGTTCACTTGTGATCGTGGTGTTTCACACGAACTAGTAAGACATCGTATTGCAAGTTTTGCTCAAGAATCAACACGATATGTTGATTACTCTGACGAACAAAAAAATGGTGCTGATATTCAATTTATACTACCGCCATGGGTTGATGAAATTCAATTAGGAATTCATGACAGTAAACTTATTGCAAAACAATTTGCAGAAATACCCGAAGAACAAGAATTTACAGATAAAGATTACAATGAACTTGTATTTTTAAATGCAATGGCAACTGCTGAAATTTCATATCAATCTTTATTAAAACGTGGTTGGAAACCTCAAGAAGCAAGAGCGGTATTGCCAAATTCATTAAAAACAGAAATCAATATGGCATGCAATCTTCGTGAATGGAGACATTTTTTCAAACTTCGTTGTTCTACCGCAGCACATCCACAAATGCGTGAATTGACAATTCCGTTACTTGAGGATTTCAAAAAACAAATTCCAATTATTTTTGATGATATCACATTCTAAAGAATACGTGATATCGCGATTCTAAAATAATCAAAAACCTTGACTACGATTGCTTTTAGTGATATTAGTCAAGGTTTTTCAGTTTAAAAATATGAATATATAACAAAAAACAAAAATTATAGATGTCGAGAAAAATAGGAATTACGGAACATGGGGATGCTGCATTTGACCATCGTTGGATTAAATGGGTATCTGAAAAGAATCCCGCAATCATTATATCTAAAAACCCTAAAAAAATATATGAAATTATAAGCGAACTTAATGTACCTTATAATATTATTGTGCATTGTACAATAACAGGAAATGGTGGAACTGCTTTAGAACCTAATGCACCATCCGCAAAAGAAAGTTTAGAATACCTTTATAAATTTGTTGAATTATTAGGTCCGCAACGTGTTGTTTTAAGAATTGACCCGATAATGCCAATATCCAATTATATGTATAATTCGATAAATGTGTGGAAAGAGGCAAAAGCAAATCTTAAAGAAAACATGTGTAGAGTAAGAATATCGTTTTACGATAACTATCCACATACGCAAAAAAGAATTGAAGAAAAAGGTTTTCAATTAAAATACACATCTTTCAATTTACCTTTAGATATAAGAAAAAGAATATGGCGAGAATTTGAAATGCCAGCATTATGTGCAGAAGAAGGATTACCGTCAACACCTTGTATATCAGAATTGGATTGTCAAATTCTTGGAGTTGAACCTGGAAAACCAGCAGGATACCAACGAACTACTTGTCATTGTTTAGATAATAAATTTGAATTGTTGAATAGTAGAGCGCAATGTGCACACAAATGTCTTTTTTGTTATTTTCAAAAAGATCATAAAGGCGCAAAAGGATTATTTTAAGTTTTATTTGTGAATATATAATAAAATAAGTTTTATATGAATAGAAGAATACCAACGATTGAAGAATACATTAATGAAAATCAAAAAATTAATGTATTAAATGAAGCAAGAAATACCGATGTCGATAATGCACTTATAAAGTATCTAAGTAAAATTTTAAAAGGATTAAGTCCTATAAAATTTGGTCCTGATACATATGATATCATTAAAAAATTTGTATCAAATGAAGCAAAAGGCCATGGATGGTTTTCAGAAATTTTGCAATCGAAAAGTTACACGAAAGCACTAGACAGACAATGGGGTCCTTCTTCATTTAATGGCAAATATACATTTTATATAGATAGCAATAATGATATAAAAGTTATTACAACTGATAGAATTGCAGGAACAAGTGTTGATTTGGAATATGATAATGGCAAATGGATAGGATGGAATGATATCGAATCTTATATGTATGAAAAAATGCCAGAAGCATTCAAAGATAAATGGTTTGAAGTATTTATATACACTGACCCATATAAAGGTTGGGGTTATGGCGGAACTGTTGAATTTGTGCAAGCGCCAACAGAAGAAATTGCAAAAACAAAGGCAAAAACAACAGATTGGATTAGCAATGGCGTACAAGAAATTGACCAAGCCAGAATGAAAACTCGTATTGCTGAAATAAAACAAAAAGCAGAACACTATGCTGCATTATACGCAAGCTTAACAAAATAAAGTAATCATGATAAAAGATTTTAAAGAATTAATCAATTCAGAAGTTCCAAACGAACAAGAAAATCAAGAAGAAAAATTCAAAACGTTTGATGCATTCATAACAACAGATGAGGAAGCTGAAACAGCACCTGCGCCAAAAGTTGAAGAATCGACAATTACAAGCATAACAAATGGCAAAGGAATTATCGAATGGCTTGAAAGAAAACTTGAAAAAGATGAGACTGTCATTTTATCAATAACGAAAAATGCAAATAACATATACACGTGGTCAGACGTTACAGGCGAATAATATGAAAAGAAGAATACCTACAATCGAAGAATTCATCAATGAATCAAATTCATCTAATTTTAAAAGAGGTGATAAAGTAAAATTAACAGATGCTGCATATAATGAAGTCCAAAAAAGTGAGCATACAATGTTAGGTTCCGCAATTGCAGGATTTAAGAAATACCCAATTGGACAGATTTTTATTGCAGATGGATATGATGGAAGTAACTTACGAGTATACGCAATTGAAGATAGTTCAAAAGATATTCGTTCTTTAAATTCATCGAGATTTGAAAAAGCTTAAAAAATAAAATTAATGTCATACTTATCTAATATCGTAAAATTAGGATATACTCGATTTGTCAAACAATTAATGGATGACGCTGCAAAGGATAAAGTTAAATCTTTAATCAAATCGGGACGTGAAGATGGTTTTCCAGATGACGAAAAGATAAAATTTACAACAGGCGAAGTTGTTGCAAGAAATTTAATACCTTGTCAAAAACAACTTTTACTTGAATCGTCAATTAAGCATTCATTAGCAGGTAAATCTTTAGATAGTTTACATGATATGCTTAAAGGCCGTGCGGCTGCAATTAATAATTCACCAGTTGTTACATTAAACGGTAAGTACATTATTGATGGCCATCACCGATGGGTTGAAGCATATATTGTTAATCCTAATACTAGAGTTATTGTTAACGATATGAAAATAAATGTTGAACCTATTGAAGCATTAAAAATTATTCAACTCGCAATTGCTGCAAATTCAAATAAAATACCAACGTCGTCACCTGAAGGAACAAATCTTTATGACATGTCTGAAGAAGCGTTTAAATCATACGTAAAGAAAAACGTAACGGAAACTGTTTTGGATGCATACACAAAAAGTAAAGATGAACTTGCAGATTACATGTGGAATAATGTTTTATTGTTGAGAAAATCAAATCAACCAATTAAAGATGCACCTGACAGAGTTTATATGCCACAGCCTGCAAAAGCACCGGGTGCAATAGATGATTTAGAAAAAGGTGTAATTGATTTTAAAGAGCCATTTGCAAAAGAAGAATCAGCAAATCCAATTAAGAAAAATCTAATACCAACTTGGGATGAGTTTGTTTCTGAAAATTATGGTCCTGAATCTGAATTATCGAAATATGTATTTCCATGGTCAAAATATAATACGTTTCTTTTAGATAAATCCATTGCACGTAGTTTATCAATAAAAACTGGAAAGAATTATTCATTTACGTACGGCGGTAAAGAATACACTGGATATTTTAATGACACAACGCCGAAAAGCGAAAACTACATGTTTCACAAGGAATAACGAAATATAAATTCAAATAACTGATAAGCAAGTAGGAAACTATTTGCTTTTCTTGTATATAATATATAAATAAATTTTAGTATTGACTGTATGAATCTTAAAATTGCTATTGTTGGTTCAAGATCTTTTAATGATTATGATAAATTGAAAAGTGTCATGAACACTTTAAAAGAATATTATAAAGATCATAAAATAACAGTAGTATCAGGTGGCGCAAACGGCGCAGACAAATTGGGTGAAAAATGGGCTAATGAAAATTCGTTAGAAACATTAATTTTCATACCATCTTGGGATGATTTATCACATCCAAATGCAAGAATATTAATCAACAAGTGGGGTAAACAATATGATGCAAATGCAGGAATGCGAAGAAATAAAGATATTGTTGATAATGCCCATATTGTTATTGCTTTTTGGGATGGCGTATCATCAGGTACAAATGATAGTATAAAATATGCTAAAAAAACAAAAAAACCTTTAAAAATATTTAAAATATGAGATACATTCTATTATTCGTTCTTTTGTTTTTGTCTTTAAATTTAAAATCTCAAGATTGCAACGGATATTGGAATACATGCCATAATGATACTGTAAATAATTATCATGACAGTTATCAATTGGTTGTGAACGATAAAGGACAAGGCGTAAGTAAAAGTGCGAATATTTCAGATGTTGAAATACTTGAAACAGTATTTGACATTTTTTCTGGCAGAGATTATAGAATGAGCATATGCTCAAGTTATGAATATATGCCTATATTAAGATTATATGAATACGGAACAAATAATGTAATATACGATAATTCGCAAAACGATTCAATTCTTGTATTTGAATTTGAGCAACGATTTAACATGAAAATTAAAGCTGTTGTTTCTATTCCGCAAAGTAAAAAACGTAAAGTATCGAATCTTATTGTCGAAAAACCTAAAAGATATTGCATTGGATTCAAGTTGGAGTCAATGATAACACGAAAATAATTACTATATGAAAAAGATTCTTTTAATTTTAATGTTTGCTTTTATAACATTATCATCATTCGGTCAAAAAGTTGATACCGTTATAACTACTGATATTTATAAAAGTTACTTCAGTTATGATGCAAAAAATCCCTTGTTTGTTGTTTACAAATTATATCATGGCGGTGGAACATGCAGTAGAGCAGATGAACATTTCACATTTAAAACAGATGGCATTAAAACAGGACAGTCAAATAAAAATTATTCGCATTCAGGTTATGACATAGGTCATATGGCAAACGCAGAAGATTTTGCATATAACTGTCAATATGAAGAAGAAACGTTCAGATTTTATAATGCATTACCTCAAACTGTTGAATGCAATAGAGGACACTGGAAAACTATTGAAACAAAGGTTCGTAAACAGTCACAAAACGATTCGCTATTAATAATTTGTGGCGGGTTTTCTTTTGAACAAAAAGACAACATAATAGTTCCTGCTTTTTGCTATAAGATAATTAAGAATCTCAAAACAGGAAAGATAACATGCTATATTTTCAATAACGATGATTCAAAATTATATGAAGAAATTCCATACGAAAGATTAATTGCAAATATTCCGTATGCGTACGAAATTAAAAAATTGAAATTACTTAAAAATTAAAAATATGCAATTGACAGATTCTTGTTTTACAAAATCTTTTTATATGATGGGGCAGTCGCTTAAAGGCTGCCTTAATTGTTCATACTGCCGTCTAACAGGTAAAGAGCAATCGAAATATGAAAAATTACCATCATCAATTAATCCACTTTTCAGACAACTTCCTGTTGCTGTAAATTTATTTTATGGCGACCCTTTATTGCAAGTAGAAAAGACAATTGAATACTTGCGAGCATTAGAAGCCGATAATCACAAAGGTCCTGTTATCATAATAACAAAAGGTGAAATTTGGAAATTTCCAGATATTAAGTTTGACCTTGATTTACATTTTGCATTTTCAACATTTGGCATAAATTCTAAATACGATGGCGGTTCATTAAGAACACTTAATGCAAATTTGTCAAGCATGAAAAATGATAGGATTCATAAATATCAGTATTCAATCGAATTTAGACCTGTTATAAAAGGCATTAATGATTCTCAAGAAGCTATTGAAAACATTGTAAAAATTGCAAAGAAATATGATGCACCTATAGGATTTTGTGGATTACAAGTTACGCCAGAATTAGCAAATTATTTTAAAGAAAATAACATAAACTTTGAACCATATGAAGGATATGACTTTGGTTTAAAGAAAGCAGTATCGAAAGAAGTTGAAGATATATTTTATAATATGTCAGAAAAATATAATGTTCCTGTTTTCAGAAAAACAAGTTGTTTGATAAGTTATTC
Organism: Candidatus Pacearchaeota archaeon; assembly: GCA_041656875.1. Classification (GTDB taxonomy): domain Archaea; phylum Nanobdellota; class Nanobdellia; order Pacearchaeales; family GW2011-AR1; genus ARS1285. The sequence goes on along the minus strand of JBBACR010000001.1, from coordinate 324,597 downwards.
GCATGGTTTAAATCGTGATTATAATGCTCATTATTATCGCCCAAATGAAATGCGTTGTTCAAAATGCGTAATGAATAACACATGCAAATCGTTTATACAAGAACGTGATATATCTGAAGTTACTTCATTAAACATACCGTTTAAACATACAATAATCAATAAAGATAAACATGTATGCTATTTATTCAAATCTGGTGTTTGTAAATTTGCAAATCCTGACTGTACAAATATCAAAGGTAAACTTATAAAAATAGAAGAACGTATAACATCATCTGACGTTCGTGTAATAAAATGGCTTACAGGATATACAGTAGATTGTGAATTTGACGAATCAGAATTTATAAGCGATAAATGGTCAGTAGGGAAATTTGCTCAAATGATTGATTCGATAAAAAACCAATTAGAATCAATTCAGTATACTAATGGCGATTTATCAGATATAGGCAATGAAATAGGAATATCAATTGCAAAACATTTAACAGAAGATAATAACGTAAATGATTTTATTCATGGTGTAAAACATGGAATTTCTTTAATAGATGGAACACATTAATTAATTTTAAATACTTATTGATATGAAAAAGATTTATGCAACTGAAGGTACTGAACACGAATCAGGTTGGGGTTCTCGACCAATGGGATATTATTTATGTAACGACAAATCTGAATTGGAATCATTTATAAAAGATTACAACAAAGGTGGAAGTTATGACTGCTATTATAGATGCGGAAGCATATTTGAAATTTATGGTGAAGAATCTCCAGCGTTAGAAAAATTTATGGAAGACATTTGGCACTTTTGCGATAAAGAATATAAAGTACGTAATGTCGATTCTTTAAAAGACATAATCTTATCTGATGAATCAACAATAACATTTTTTAAACAAGCATAATGACTACAATAGACGAATTAAACACTGAATTCATTGCGTACAAAAAACGAATCAAAGTCATTTTTCTTGATTTTGACGGTGTCTTGAATAATCAATTAATGTACACAGGCGGTTCTTTAAATCCAACAAGAGGCGGAAAATGGGGAATCGTTTTTGATAATAACACAATTCGAGAATTAGAACGAATCGTTAAACAAACAGGTGCATACATTGTTGTATCATCGTCATGGCGTCATGGTTCACGAGATAAAGAAGATCCTACATGTATAGGTTTAAAATATATTCGTGATATGTGGGAAGATATGAATATGCCAGGTGAAGTTATTGACATCACGCCATATTATTGGGCTAAACGTGGTCCAAATGAAACTGTGCAGTCAATTGTTGCAACACCTGGTACATCAATACCTCGAGGATACGAAATTCAACAATGGCTTAGGGGTGTAGGTTTTAGCCATTATAGACCGCATTGGTCAAAAGAAAATGGCATGATTGAAAGTTATGTAATTTTAGATGATGACGCAGATATGCTTTTAGAACAAAAAGATAATTTTGTCAAAACAAAAGATTATGATGGCCTAAATACAGAATGTGCAGATAAAGCAATAAAAATTTTAAACACAAAAATATAAATTATGGAAGAAATCACAGAAGGCGTAAACGAAAATGGCGAAAAAGTATTACGCATAAAAATTCCTATTGGATTACCAAAAAGACATTGGTGGGAATTTAAAAAGAAAAAGCAAGATAAACTTGATGAAATCGAAAAAGTCGAAAAATCAAAAGAATTTTTATCAAGAATGATAAGCAATTATAAAGAAGACGTTAAAATTGATTAAACATGAAAGAAAAACTTAAACAATTTGCAGAATTAAAAAAATGGTTTTCAGAATATTTTGGAGCAGATATATATGAAGGTTTCGATGATATGACTGAAGTAGCATGTTGGACATTAGATGAAAAAACAATAATGTGGAATGAGGATGAATATTCCGATGATCCAGGCGAATATGCAGGTGACATTTTCGGAAGTTCAATTTGGACAAAGGAGGATTACACATTAGTAATGTATGATGATGGCTGCGGTAATTGCAGATTTGCAGTATTTAATAACTTAACAAGAATCAAAAAATGAATAAATTAGTAAATTTAGTAAACAAGTATCCTAATGATGCAGCTTTAGGTGAAATGCTAAGACGATATGTATTAGTAGAAAATGGAGACTGCACAGATGCACATGTTGTTGAATCTGTAGATAAAGAATTTAAAATATTGGGTAAGAATAATAGCAATACAAAAAGCGCTATACTTACAAATTATTTTTTAGCAAAATCAGATTATGAAAGAATGATAAATGGTGAATTGCCAAATGACATTATGCATATTGATTTGTTAAGTCAATTAGAATATGATCATCTTGAAATTGATACTGACATTTTTAATGAAGTTTTCTCTGAATATGAAGAATTTAAAAATGCAACACCGTTTATGATAGTACTTATCAAATCCGCATTTCCGAGCACGTATTCCATTGGTAATGTATATTCATACGATTTTGATAACTTAATTTGTTTTGGAAAAACTGTTAAAACTGAAGAATACGAATCATATCTGAAATTACTCAAAGAAAAATACGTATTACCAAAAAATTAATAAAATGGAAAAAACCGAAGAACAATTAGAAAAAACTGTTATGTATGTAACAGGTGAACTTGAAGGCATACCTGTTTGGTATCATGAAGAAAACGATAAAAATTCAATACAAGTATCTTTTGGACCTATTGAACAAGATCCAAATGCAGGACGATTAATTATGATGCCTGGGTATCGTGAACCATCACCACAGATTGGCGTTATTGAAGGAAATGGCGAATTATCGAAAATAAAAATAGATAAAAGCAAATATGCAGTTTGTAACAGTGAAGCAGAATCTGAATTTGTTTGTGCAAAACCGACAGGTGACCCAACAAAAGCTTATTATGCAGATAATGGTGAACCATGGGTACCATTTAAAACAAAATATAAAGCATGTTTTATTATAACAGGATATACTGATTTTGAAGAATTTAAAACAATACATGGAGAATCAACTCTACAGAGAATATCTGAAAAATTGAAATTACATAATGGTGAGTCCGAGAATTGTCTAACGACTGAGAATTTACCTGAATAACTATAGTCTTTCTATATTACCCTTACCGAAAATTGAGTAATTATTATATTCACATTTCGGAAATAGTTTCAAAATCTTAAAATAAAAAATAAATGGAATCAAAAAATGAATTTTTAGTAAACGATTTGCAACCATTGTCTTGGGCAGTAATTGCAGAAAAATTCGACGTTATCGAATCTGAAATAAATCATAATTTAACAAAAGCAAATTACGCTCCAAACTATTGGTATCCGTATGACGAATATGGGTTTAATGAAATTGATATTAAATGCATAATTTCAATTTTTGAATTTAAGTTTCCTGATATGATCATACGTTCAAAACACGATACTAAATATACAGAATTTTTCTTGAATACATTAGAGAAACATCAAATGACTTATACAATCATTGATTTAATTCTCAATAAGGAATAGCATTAAATGAATTCTATGAATCATTTAAGAAACTCTAAACTTAATATAAAATACAACTATATCAATTTTAAAAGTTTCTTAAATGATTCATTTATTTTAGCAAATTATGTATTGCTGATATTAATGTTTCTGGTGTATATGGTTTTCTGATAAATGCATTAATTTTTAATTTATCAACATTTTCACGAGTTTCGCTGTCGTCTAAACAAGATAAAACAATGACAGGAATATTCTTATACAATTCAGAAGCATGTAATTTTGCAATAAGTTCAAATCCGTTCATATGAAACATAAGTAAATCTGTTATGATTAAACTTGGTTTTAATTCCTCAATAATTTCATAAGCGTCAGCTCCATTTGATGCTGTTGTTATTCGATACTTACAAACGCCAAATGTTGATTCTTTTCTGATTACGGATTCCGCATAGTATCGTGATACTTCATCGTCATCAACAATAAGTATTTCTTTTCTTGGACATAATCGTTTCATTTTTGTTTTATTATATTTATTAAAACTTTTTTTCATTTTCTATTGCTATTGCGTAAAAAATGTTGTATATTTGATTTTAATTAATTGATAAAACAAATCGCTATGGAAAATCTTATTGCAAAAATCGAATCATTCGGGTTGAAAAATATTTCAACAGAAAAACAAAAAGCAAATGGAACTTACATGTTTCAAGAAATTGATAATCCAAAAGAACGGGTTGGTATTTATTTGAAATCTGGTTACATTCGTAGAATAATGCCTGGATATTTTGGAACCGCAATGTATCAATTAAATCCTGTTACCAATGAAATCACGGTATATGGAACAAAAGTTTCTCGAATATTATTTCCGAATGATACAGAGAAATTGTTTGGATTAATTATTAAACGTTACGAAAAGAAATTACAAAAATTAAAAAAATCGTAATTATGGAAAAAACATTTATTTCGTATCAAACTGCTTTTTGCAAAAAAGATGCATCAGTTATTCGACCTGCAATTCGCATAATAACCGTTGATTCTTCCGAATTAACAGGAATTGCAGATGAAGATCTTGAAAAAATTTACAAGTACGGTCAAAATTGCAATCAGCCATCTGATACTTGTTATTCAACTTCAATAGGTGACATTATCGTATACGAAAATAAAACATATCTTGTTGCACCTGTAGGTTTTATTGAAAAAGGAACGTTCCCTGCCAACAATTTGCCATCATCATTTATTTTTGATTTGGAAAATGAATTATTACACCCAATCGTTCAAGAAAACTTTGGATATTTAGTAAAATAACATTAAAACTATTTGACATGAGAAAATTACTTACTTTTTTATTGACAATCATTTCGTTATCATTGTTTTCACAAACAATGACAGTTAAAAATCTAATCAGTATGCAAAAACAAAGTACTACTGCATTATCTGATAGCTTGTTGTCCAAAGATTGGCAATTATTGATTCCGGACGAATCAATAATGGATGATTCAAAATATGATTATGATTATATTTTGTATAGTGCAACAATTTTAAATAAAGAATCTTTTGAACCTTATCAATTTCAAAGTATTGAAATTTTGCAATCATATGAATACGAAAATCGCTTGATATATCATACAGATACATCTCAATTAAAAAGAATTCTATTAGAAATGTATGTATTAAAATTTAAAGAGGTTTTGCAAAAAAATGATATTAATTCCATTACATATAGAAATTCAAAATACGAAATATGTATAACCGTAAATAACGAAGAAGCCGTATCTATAATGATACATAATTTTGTCGAAATAGAATCAAGAAAAACTAATTAAAAAATCTGTATATAATATAAAAATATAAATTATGAAAAAAGCTAAAGTAGTTATAGGCAATCTTATACAAGATGCAAAACAATTTGGTGCAATTGCTCATGGATGTAACTGTTTTTGTCGCATGGGCGCAGGTATTGCACTTGACGTAAAAAACACTTTCCCACAAGCAACCGCTGAAGATTACAAAACAATTCCTGGTGATATTCGCAAACTTGGAAATTACACTAATGCAGTACAAAAATGGCAGGACGGTACAGAAACTAACATATTCAATTTATACACTCAATTTGGTCACAATCCTGCAGATAAACCGTTTGTGTATCCTGCATTTGAACTTGCATTAAAAAAATTAAGTTCAGTTGCAACATTGAATGATTTATCAATTGGGCTTCCTCTTATTGGTTACGGCCTTGCTGGTGGCGAACTTGAAACTATTATCGCGATAATATTTAAAGAACTTAAAGAAAATGATGTAACAATTTATGTATGGGAAGGCGAAAAAAATGCAATTGGACTTAAAGAATACATTGAAGAATTGCTAACCCAATTAGAATCAAATTTTGCATTGGGTTCATACGTATCTAAACAAATAAAAGATCATAAAGCAACAAAAGGATTATTCTAGGATAATCTAGCGGCTGTGTCCTGTAATGGCGAAATGGTAGGTCACCCACGTTAAGACGGGTTTGGAGTTGCAGGTTCGAGTCCTGCTGGCCGCACAAAAAAGTAAAAATTAATTGCATAAACTATTGCTATTGCATCATAAATGTTGTATATTTGATTTTAATTAATTGATAAACAAATTCACTAAAATCGAAAATTATGAAAAAAACATTGAAATCGCAAATCCTTGATTTTATCGAAACCGATTGTAATAAAGTTGCATCGTGGTCAAAAATACATGCATTTATTCTAAAAACCACAGGTTTTGAAAATACAAAAGAAAATCGTGGTCAACATTCAGGATATCTTTGTCACGCACGTAATTGTCCGTTAACAACTCCAACAAAAAAGGACCCTAGATTTTTAATTAAAAACCCTATAACTAAGTTATGGGAAATGCATTATAGCGAACAATAATATGGAAACTACTACAAAACGTTCTATAAAAATGTCATTTAATGTAAATGGCGAGAACATGACAAGACTTATTCGAACTTGTTGGTCGGAAGGAAGAATTCAACCAGCAATCAACATAATTGAATCTTGCGGTTGTCCTGAACAATTTTGGCTTGATGTTTTTACCGGAAATGCAAAAATGGAAGGTAATTCAAATGAAGATACTCTACATATAGAGCCTGATACTGAATCGTTTCATGACGGTGTTGATATTACATTTGATGGAATGAACAATCGAATGGTTGCAGAATTAAAGAAACATTCGATTCTTTATGCAAATGCAGATTCACGTATGAAATATTGGCCATTGCGTATGGATGGTATGGGTGTATCATATAAAACAGGTAAACTTGGTGATTATGAAGAATTGAATGGTAACACTTTTGCAAAAGATAAAACTGTTGTTCAAAAATCAGGACTTATTTTAACAGAATTAAAACCGTTCTTTCAATACATTTATCCGATGAAAGATAAATCGATGTTCGATATTGATTGGTCTGACGTCGCGGACAAAATTGAAACATTTGATTATTGGCATCCAAATTATTTGCCAATAATGTCTGATAGAGCAAAAAATGGCAAAGACATGCCTGTTGCTGATTTGAAGGAAGAATTAACAGGCAGGGCATTAGGAAAATACACAGATATTCTTGGAGAGCCATCAACAGTTCTTGCTCAACAATTTACAAAAGAACAAGAAATTGAATCAAAAAAACGACTACAAAGTGTAATTTCTCCATTCGGTTTAGATATTCCAGAAGTAACAAATGCATGGATTGACCGTAACGGTAATTTTTACGGCGATTATCGTTCAAGCATAATGTTTACGTTGATTCATTTAGAAATGGCTGATAAAATATATGATGCTGGATTAATTCCAGCAGAATTAAATGTCGATTGTAAAAATGATCCTGCGAAATTTATTGAAAGCACTGGCTGGATAAAATTATCAGCAAATCAATTCTTTTATTATCCTAAAAATTTGAAGTTGCAAATAACAAAACAACAGTTGAAAACTATCAAAGAATATGCAAAACATAGAAATATGAATAGCGTAAATCTTGGGTATTTCGACAAAAATTATCCTATTGAAAAATTAACGATTGAATCATTTAATTTATAATTATGAAAACGTCAAATGACATATTTAAAGTAGGAAATAGAATAACGACAAATAACAGAAATGTTTTAGAAATATTAGGAGTTAATGAAAGTGACATTTGCGTTGTTGACACACTAAATGGTGACTTTGATGTATTGAAAAAAACTGAACACGATTACGCAATTGCAGATCTTGAAGTTATTTTAAATGTTACACTTGGTGAAGTTATCACTGATGCATTTCTTGTAGGAAAAACTGAAACAGAATATCGTGCATTTATTTGTGAACAAATGAGTGCACGTTTTAATAAATGGTTATAATGAAAATAGAAATTATTAAAGAAGAACAAACGCCATTACTGCCGGAAATACAAAATCCGCATTATTTTGGTAGAACATCTAGTTTACTTATCAATGAATTAATTGATTTTGTAAAATACAGAAAAGCAGTCGGTTTAGCTGCAAATCAAGTATCTGTCGATGGCAATCGACTTATGGATAGATTTTTCTTGGAACGCAAATACGAAAAAGAAACTGCTATTTCAGGCGAAATTTGGTCTGCTATTATCAATCCTTCAATTATTGAACGTATCGGTATGACTGATGCATGTGTTGAAGGCTGTTTAACATGGCCTGGATATAACATTATGGCAAATCGTTACAGACGAATAAAAGTAAAATTCTGGGATGAAGATGGCGTTGAACATACAAAAATAATCATAGGATTTCGTGCGCATATTTGGCAACACGAAATAAACCATCTTGACGGTGTTCACGAATTAACAGTTGAACGTAAATTTGGCGATGTGCCAACAAAATCAACAAAAATTGACCGTAATGCAAAATGTCCTTGCGGTTCAGATTTAAAGTATAAAAAATGTTGTGGACCTTTTGAAATATTTGAGTCATGCTAAAAGTTATTGAATTAGAATATCCTGAAAATGATTCCTTTTCATGGACAAATGGTAGATACGCAATACTATCTACAACAAAACGAGAATACGAATTGTTAAAACTTGATTCGGAATTAAAGCCATTGACGTATGAAGATGGCTCGTTACGAATAACAATGACTAGCATACATAACCCATACGTGTTTATGTCTGCATTAAATATTGATTTTTCGCCAAAAGAAAAAACAAAAGAATTGCAATTCGAGGATGTTACTTGGAATTTGATTGACGCTGATAAAGTTTCTTTGGATAAATCCGAAATTTTCATTTGGGAAAAGCGTATCGGCGAGTCAAACAATAAAATTCTGCATACAGTGAAAATACCCAAATCATTATCTGCGGCAATACAAAAGCATGTTTACGATACAATGATAGGACATTAATATGATGACGATAGGAAATATAACTTATTACATAAGATCATATATAACGCACAAAACAATTGACGCTGCAGAAAAATGGGGTCTTTCATTTCACCGTAATATTTATGGCGATGAAATTAATCATTTGAACTGTAGAAGTTTATGGAAAGACTCTTATGGCAATTTTCATAAATGCAAAGAATTATATGAAAATAAATAGCATTTCTATTGCTATTGCATCAAATATGTTGTATATTTGATTTTGATTAATTGATAAAAACAAATTATGAAGGAACTATTAAAAACATTAAATTCAACCAAATGGATTCAAGAAATTGAATCACAAGGAAAAATATTTCTCGTAGGCGGTTGTGTTAGGGATTTTTTTACAAAAGCCCAATCTAAAGATATTGACCTGGTTGTTGAAGGTATTGATGTTGCCGATTTAATCGAAATTTTGAAAAAACATGGAAAATGCGATTTAGTTGGCGAATCTTTTGCCGTAATTAAATTCAAGGATCCAAATATTGCTGATGACTTCGATATTTCTGTTTGCCGTACCGATAAAAAAATTGGTGCTGGTCATAAAGGATTTGAAATCATTTCAAACAAAAACATATCAATCGGTGAGGATTTATTCCGTAGAGATTTTACAATAAACTCAATTGCAATTGCAATGGATGGTGCAATTCTTGACCCATTTGATGGTATTAAGGATATTACTAATCGCATTATTCATGCAACTAATCCAAATGCTTTTGTTGATGATGCTCTAAGAATTGTACGTGCCGTTCAATTTGCTGCTCGTTTCAAATTCCGAATTTCCGATGAAACTTTAACAATGATGTCAAAAAATATTGATTTACTTAAAGATATCACTGGCGAACGAATCATTGAGGAATTTACAAAAATTATCAACAAACATGGTTCTGTTGAAATTGCATTTAAAACATTATGCAACATTGGTTTTTTTGAAACATTCGGAATCAAAACCAACAAAACAATGTCAATTCATGATGAAAATTTCAAAACATTAGGTGATTTGATGTATTTGCTGTTATTTTTTGAAAATGATATTCTACAAATTGCTGCTAATCGTTTCAAATGCGATAACGATACTAAAAAACAAATTCTTGCTTTAATTAAAATGCACGAATTGATGGAAAACGGTATTGCTGCTGAATTAATTGCTGCTGCAATGGTTAAAACAACAAAAGATGCTTTCAAATTAGGTAGTGTTTTTTCTAACGTAAAGGAAATTCTTGATTTGATGGAATCAGGCAAAATGGTTGCAAAAATCACTGATTTAAAAATCACTGGTGATGATATTAAAACATTCGGAATTGAAGGCGAAGCTATTGGAAAAACATTGAACACATTGTTTGAAATGGTTTTATTCGGTCATATTGTTAATGATCATTCTGTTTTGATGAAAGTTGTTGAACAAACAAAAACAAAATGGGGAAAAGAATTGCATAAAAGAACTGAAGATTTGCAAATTTCAATTGCCGATAATGAAGAATCTGTTCGATTAATTGATGAACAAATACAAACGCTTAAAGATAAACGCAAGATTGTTGTTTCTAGAGTAAAAGATGCAAACAAACGTTTACTTACTGCAAATGAAGAATACCGTTTTTATTTAGTTTCTGACTATTTGAAAACTAAAGTTGCGGAAGAATCTGCAAAGGAACATTTATCAAAATTGGTCAAACAATATGAAGGTCGTGATATATCTGAAAAACATTTAACGTTTGACCAATATTTCAAAGTTCTTGAATTGCGAAAAGCAAATGATCCTGTATTGCAAAGAAGTGCATTAAAATCATCAAATGGACCTGTAAAATATGAAATCAATGATCCTGTTTGGTACAGAACAAAATTGAATAATAGAGTTGAAGATCTTACAGGATGGATTTCAAAAAAACGTAAAGATGGAACATATGAAGTTACAACACACGTAGGACTTGTTTTCGATAAAGTAAGCGTTGGCTGGATGTCAGGAATACGAAAACGTATTGTTAAAGATTTAAGTCATATTGAAGTTCCTGCTGAAATTAAAGCAATGGACACTAAAAAATTGCTTAAAGAATTTAAGTCATGTCCAACATGTCATTATCATCGTGGATACGTATGGATAGGAAATAAACAATACGATCCTGAAGTAATCAAAGCTGAATTGAATACGCGTGAAAATATACCTAACAAAAATACAAAAAAATTCTTAAACAAAAAAGAATGGCGAAAATAAACGAACATATAGAAAGTCAATTTGTAACTAAAGAAATTGCAAAAGAAGTTGTTGCATTGGGTTTTGATAAACAATGTTTTGCATACTTTAAAGGAAAAGTGCCAACGCCAATTGATACTGATTACGTATCATTTAGAGGTTTAAGCGATGGATTAACACCTGCGCCTTTATGGCAACAAGTTAGAGAATGGTTCTTAGAAAAATACAGTTTAAATGTATGTGCAGAACCAATTTATATTAACGTAGCAATAGGATCTTGTAGTTTGTGCGGATACTGCCCTAAAGTAGGCAACATTGATTTTACCGAAGAATATGATTCATATTACGCTGCAAGAGAACATGCTGTTTTAACTGCAATTAAACGACTTAAAAGAAATGTCTAGTAATACAATTTCAAAAGATTACGAAATCGTAAAAACTGAAAGATTTCGTGTAAGGGTAATTTTTTCAATATTTCCATTTATTGTTGCAAATGGATTTGAATCTGATTTTCATTGGACAGGAAAATGGTTTTCATTTGTTTCTATTAGAGAACAATTTGTAAAAGAACGTTGTGCTGATTTTGATTCTGGTTGGACATTCAACTGGTACTGGTGTGAATGGAAAGAATCCTGGAAATTATTTGAAATTTTAAAATAAAGAATATGACAAGAGCTGAAGCATTAATCGAATTACATATTGGCAAAAAAATTACGCATAAATATTTTTTGCCAGAAGAATATTTGATTATGATAGGTCCTAACATTTATACGGAAGATGGAATAAAATATAACATGCGGTTTTTCACCGCTTTATGGGCAACTGATAATTGGGAATTTTATACTGAATAATATGAAAGCAGAAATCAACGCATTAATTGCAACTTTGAAAAAGGAAAACGAAGAAAAATGTAAACGTATGAACGGTGGAGAATTATCTGAATATTCTCACACCGTTCATGTTCATACATATAATCAAAATATAGATTTTATAAAGCGGCTGGAATCAATTGTAAATTCTTACAAGTAATTAAACGATATCTGATTCATTTAATAATGTATATGTAAATGAATTTGAATACGCGTTTTTTGCGGATTCGCAAATGCTTAAAAATTCATTCCAATCATTAATGTCGGCAATAACTTGACAGCCTGCACTCCAGTTCGCAACAACTGTTGATTTTGCAGTATTCGATGCATGATGAATATCGGTAAATCCAACTTCTTCGTAGATTTTTCCTGTTAAATCAAATTGTGCATCTCTGTCAACATCTCGATAATATTTCATTGGTAATTTTTGACGCAATGCAGGATATCCTTTATGTAATCCAACTTCATAGCAACCTGGATATTGTCCTGGCACCATTATCGCCGTTCCGTGAACGTTCATTGGATCTTTAAGATAATAAAGTCCTGGGTCTGTTGTTGCATCATAAATTTTAGTTGTCCAAACACCTTTATATCTCCACATGATACAAACTGCATCATTGAATTTATCAGGTGTCATATCAGAAGAACGAATGCCAAAAAGATTGATGTTATAATTTTTTAAATCGTTTTCAAAAAATTTGTAACCTTTTTTTACAAAAGCGGCCTTTATTTTTTCTGGCGTAATTAATGTTTTATTCATAATATTATTTTGATTTATATATTCATAAAATGAAACTAATGAAATCTTATGTATAATATATTTGAAATTAATTCAAACTTAAAAAACTTAAAAATCTTAAACATGGCTACAAAATTAACAATTCACAGAGCTTTAACAGAAATCAAAACAATTGATTCACGAATCGCGAAAGCAATTTCAGAAATCCAACCAGTAGGAATCCGTCAAAAAGGTAAACTTGTATACGGACATACAGAGGAAGCAAAATTCGTTGAAAACGCGAAAAAATCATATCAATCTGTTCAAGATTTAATCGCACGTAAAAATGCAATTAAAGCAGCAATCGTTTTATCTAACAGTAAAACAATTGTAACAGTTGCAAACAAAGAAATGAGTGTTGCTGACGCAATAACAGCAAAAGGTAACGCTGCATTAACTGCAAGCTTTATTGACAATCTTAAAAACAGATCTCGTCAAGGAAAATCAAGTCTTGAAAAGCAAAATGCGCAAATCGCTGAAAAACGCGAAATATTCATTAATGCTTCACTAGGCGGTGATAAATCAAAAGCAAAGCCAGAAGAAATCACATCATTGTCAAAAATGTTTGATGAAAACAACGGTTATGAATATGTTGACCCACTTAACATAGATGACAAAATTGCAATTCTTGAAACTGAACTTCAAGATTTCTTAGGTGAAGTCGATGCGGTTCTTAGCGAAAGTAATGCAATAACTTCTATCGAGGTTTAATCGAATAATATAAAGTAAAACGGTTTCATACGCGAAAACCTCTACAACACAATCCCTCTTTATCTAGGTTAAGATAGAATTAACGTCGCGCTCTCGGGCGCAACTCCATATTAGGAAAAAAACTGAAAAGTTCAAATCTTAAAGGTCAAACGTTAAATTTCAATACTCAAATCTCTTATTGCTTTCTATTAGCCGTATCGGTAAAAATACCGAGGCATAGGGCTTTAAAGGTAAAAGATATAAAGCCGAAAGGTCTTTCAAATCCTTGAGTAATTTGATAGAATTCTGATTGTACGATTCTTGAGGTTTATACAAGGCTGCGTATCGAAACCGTTTTTTTTTAACTTAAATTTAAGAATATGCTTGACAATAACCCAATTTATAAAATCACAGTTGTTGATTTGAAACAAAATGTTGTATTAACGTACGAACATTATTTAGTTCCAAACATAGGTGATGCGGTTGCTTCATCAAAGAGATTAGATGCACCGTTATATAAAGTTGAAAGACGATTAATGCCGATAGATATTTGTTGCTTTCAAGTAGTTTTAATATGTTCACTTTTAAACTCATAAAATATGGCAATAGGACCAGAATCATTCAAAAAGGAATTGCAAGCAACCGCAAATCGTTATGAAGAAATTATTGATAGAATGCTATCAAAATCAACAGTAAATTACGGAAATTCAATTTCTATTGATATACCAAGCGGTTTACGTAGTGATATATGGAGTATACTTGAAAAAAGATATCTTGCTGCTGGCTGGAAAGAAGCAAAATGGCATTCAGACCAACGTGATGGTAGTTATTTAGTATTTAAAATGTAATAAAATGGCAATAAAGAATAAAGCAGTACTTATTAGTAACTTTAATCAAACTGAAGTTATAGAGTTAAATAAATTATTTGAAGAAGGATGGGTATTTGTTGCTGAAATTGCACAACGTCAATCATACACACAGTCATACGGCAATTGGACAAAAAATATCGTTATTTTAGAAAAAAATCAGTAAATCTATTGCTATTGCATCAAATATGTTGTATATTTGATTTTAACAATTGATAAAAATAAAATTGAAACATATGAAACCACTAGATTTATTTGATGTTCGAAAAAAATTACCTTTTGAAATTCATAAAGGCATGGCAACAGAATCAATTTCGTTTCTTGCCGAAAATCACTATGGTGATGTTTATGATACTGATGTATTTTTACCGTCTATCGGCAAAAATCTTCAACGAGATCATGTATGGACATTATCACAACAACAAGAATTTATAATTTCAGTTCTCAAAGGTATTAAAATTGCAAATATTTCATGGATTCAGTATCGTGATAGAACAAAAGACGGTTCTGCTTGCACATTTAAAATAATCGACGGTAAACAACGTTTTACTGCAATCACAAAATTTTACAATAACGAATTTCCAATTGAAGTAAATGATAACATTTATTTTTTCAAAGATCTTGCCGATAACGCAAAATATGAAATAGCAGGTTTCAATTTTACTGTTGATGTTGTTTATGAGTATTCAAATCGAATGATTGCTGACGCCGATAAAATTGCATGGTTCGAGCAAATCAATTTTTCAGGAACTCCACAAGATGCTCAACATTTAGAAAATCTTAAAAAATAATTTCATGAAAACTTTTATTTTAGAAACAACATCGAAGGATAAATGGGAAATGTCTTCAGGCGTTTGCATTATTGTTGCAAAGGATGAAGCTAGAAAACTATTAAATGAAACTGCCGAATACAAAGGTACAATTTTCAACGTAATTGAAGTTGACTTGAAGAAAAAAGGAATTGCATTTGAACAAGGACCAACAATTGAATAACTTAAAAATGACAATATGAAATATGATGCATTAGGAAACGAAGTTATTATCGGAAATGCTTATGGCTATTCTGTTGATTCAAGCGGCATAACAACATCAACAGTCGGAATTGCAACAAATGAAACAAAAACCGGTGTTACATTGGAAGTTGTTAAATCATTACAAGGATTATGGTCAGACAAACCAAAGAATCATAAAGTGGACAAGAAAAAAGTAACAGTAAAAGCAATGAAATTATTTCCTGTTAATTTGGAACTTTTAGAAAAATAAATTGCTTTACTATTGCTATTGCTTGTTAAATGTTGTATATTTGATTTTAACAATTGATAAAAACAAAATATATGAAATTATCCGATTTTAAAAAAGAGTTACCGATAAAAATTCAAAAAGGAATGCATTACGGATGGCTAAAAGAATTAGTAAATCCAAGGTACAATCACAAATTTGATTTTGATATTTTTCTTCCAACAAAAGGAAAAAATTTGCAACGTCCTTTTTGTTGGACTATTGAACAAAAACGCGAATTGATTACTTCTGTTTTAATGGGCAGAGATATTCCACATTTTACCATTATTATTTCTGAATTTGAAGACAGAACAAAAGTATATAAAGTAATGGACGGTAAACAACGTTTATCTACATTAATAGGGTTTGTTAAAGATGAATTTACTTTTGCATTTGAAGGAAAAGAATATTTGTTTTCTGAAATGCCTGAAGAAATTCAAAAACATGTTATGAGTTTCCATATTCATTTCGACCAAGCTTACGAATACTGGGACGATTTAATATCCGATGACAACAAAATTGCATGGTTTGAACAAATCAATTTTGCTGGAACACCTCAAGATGTTGAACATTTGAATAATCTTAAAAAATAAATCATGAGCGATTCAATGGCGTATTCTTTTATCGACATAAATTATACCGATGAAAAGAAAAAAGAAAGAATAACTTGCAAATGCGGATGGACCGGAATTTGCGAAACATCTGAAGTTGTTTACGTAAATACCATTCGAATGACAAGTGGCTGGGCAGGTTTACAATTTAATTGTCCAACATGTAAAAATGAAATTAAAAAAATGATTGTTGTAATGTCATAATTATGAAAAAGATATTGTTCATACTATTATTTTACTTTATATCGATGTCAAGTTATTGTCAATCGAATATTTGGCTTTACAGTAAAACTGCGTTTGCTCAGGATACTATATTGGTTCGGTATGAAAATGACGATGTACAGGTAACTGTTGATGAATTGTGCAAACGATTAAGTTTCAATTCAACAGGTATGGACACTGCAACCGCATCTGTTCAATACATTGTATATGATGAGGTAAAAGAATTACAAGAAGGCATATATATGTTTTCTTGCAAAAATGAAGAAGTATCTTATATTATACTTAGTGAAGAAACGCTCATAATATATTTGAAAGAAAATGATGAAAAAATAATATACGTAAAATAATGAAAGAACAAATTGAATTTGCGGAATTTCTCGAGATAGAGAAAAAACTTGAAATTAAAATAGGAAAAATCACAGCAGTCATGGGAATTCCAAAATCTGATAAACTAATAAGATTAGTTGTCGACTTTGGCGATGAAGATATAAGATGGGTTGTTACTAACATTAAACAACACATTGGTGACTTGGACGAATGCAATTTGGTTTTAAAAGGATTATGTTTTCCTTTTATTACAAATTTAAAGCCTGTTAAAATGATGGGCGTTGAATCAACCGCAATGATTATGCCAGGCGAAATTGAAAGAGGCATAACACTTACAGTAAATGCAAAACCAGGAATTAAACTTTTATAATAAATCGATTGCCATAACAATTTAAAAAGTATTGTGAAATTGAAGAAAACATATTTGATATATAAAATAAACAAGTATGATTATCTATAAAATAACAAATTTAATTAATGGCAAAATTTACGTTGGCCAAGATTCGCATAATAATCCTAATTATTTTGGTTCAGGCATTTTAATAAATAAAGCAATAAAAAAATATGGCATTGAGAATTTCAAAAAAGAAATTATTGATACCGCTAATACAACTGATGAACTAAACGAAAAAGAAATTTTTTGGATAAAAGAATTGCATGCAAAGGATTCAAATATAGGATATAATCTAACAGATGGTGGAGGCGGCACACAAGGTTTAGTTTTCACTGATTCGCATAGACAACACATGTCCGAAGCAGCAAAAGAAAAAGTATTAAAAGATTCAACAAAACAAAAAATAGGCAAAGCAACAGCAGAACGTTGGAATGACCCTGTATATGTAATAAAAGTAAAAGCATCAATGCAGGAAGCGCAAACTAAAATAACTGATGAAGAACGTAGCGCAGCAAAAGAAAAATGGAATTTAACATTTGCAAAAAATGAAGGATTGCATACATTTAGAAGAGGACACAAAAGTACAGAAGAGCATAGAGCTAAAATAGGAGAATCGAATACGGGTAAAAAAAGAAGTGACGAATATAAAGAATATAAAAGAAAATGGCAAATGATAATTTATAATGTTATTACACCGACACACGATATTATCGAAATTTTAGGTGTGAGCGAAATGATAAAATTTGCGAAACAAAATAATATGCCATACGCTTCAATCGTTTCATTATTAAATAAAGGTAAAATAACATCAAATACACTGAACTTATTAGAAAAAGCAACAAATTACGCAATGATAAACAAACGAAATAATTTAATTGATTACGAATTTAAAATTACGAAAAATGCAAGATCAAATCATTAACACAACAAATGAACATACATTTGTTCCTGGAAAATTTACGAAATATTCAGAAATTGAGAACACATATCGTGGTCGTGAAATTGACAGAATTACAGAACAAGGCAATGCAGGTGGCGTTTGGCGATTATCAGAAAAAGTGCATGGTTGTCTTACTTATGAATCACTTGTTGATACTTTAGAATTTGGCAAGCTTGCAATAGGAAAGATAATTGAAGAAAGACTTGATTGTCATGCCAAAAGTTTGAATATTGATACCAATGAAATTGAATGGAAACGTGTTATTAATTTTTCTATTAAAGAAGATAACAATGATTGGTATGAAATTGAAACAACGAATGGCAAAATCATACAAGTCACAGGGTCTCATTATATTTGGTTGCCCGAATTACATTGCTGGAGACAAGTTAAAGATTTAACAACAAATGATAAAGTTCTTATAGATTAGTGAAAAATTACAGTTTGTGCAATTTTTCACAAAAGAATATTGATATATAAATAAAAATAAATTTTATGGAACTTTATCAATGTCCTTTTTGCAAAAAAGAAATCGAAGTGACACGGCCTAATGTAATATCAAATCATTTTCAATGGCAATGCAAGGAATGGCAAACGTACAAAAAAGAAATTTTAACAAAGGAATTTCTATATAATGAACATTGGGTAAACGGGAAATCATGTAATGAAATTGCGCATGAACATGGAATTCGTTCATCATGTTCGGTTAACAAATTAATGAATGCGCATGGCATAGGAACTCGTAGTATAAAAGAATCAAAAAAAGAAAAACGTTGCAAAGACAAAACGGAAACAACAAACTTGGAAAGACACGGCGCAAAACATAACTTTTGTAAAGAACATACATCAAGAAAGGAATGGACACAACGTTTGCTTGATGATGAAAATATAACAAATGTATTTCAAAGAGAAGATGTAAAAAGAAAAATTATTGCTCATCATATTGAAGTATACGGTTTTGCTAGCCATATGCAATCTCCAGTATTTACGAAGAAGTTTTTTGATAACTATGAAGAATCACACGGATATAGATATCCTATCCAATCACCGAATAATAAATTTGGTGGAAATGTATCTAAGCTGCAACAAAAAATTAATAATGAATTGTTAAAATTAGGGTACGAAACAAAAACTGAATATAATGTATATCCTTATAGGGTTGATATTTTCATTAAGAACACAAATAAAGTAATAGAAGCATATGGTGATTATTGGCATGCTAACCCAAGAAAGTATAAAGAAAACGACGTAATCAAATTTCCAAGAAATTCGACAAGAACAGTTGTGGATATTTGGACTCACGATAAAAACCGTATTTCTTATATAGAAGCTGCAGGCTATAAAACATGCGTTGTATGGGAATACGACATAAATAAAAATTTTGAAGAAACGATAAATAACATAATTAATTTTATAAACAATTAAAACATGGAAATAGTTGGAATCAAGTCGATTAAAAAAATTGACATTAAATCAAAAAGACATGATATTGAAGTTGAAGATAATCATAACTTTTTTGCCGATGATATTCTTGTTCACAATTCAAATTTTTCATTTTGGTATGATGGTGTAAAAATGAAATATGCAAAAAGAACAGGATTCATTGATGCAACTGAAAACTTTTTCAATTATGAAGAAGTTGCAACAAAAGAAAATCCTAAAATTATTGCTATGTGGGATTTCATCAAATCAGAAATCAAAGATTTTGGTATGGAATTTGACCTTGGCGAACTTGTAGTATACGGTGAACTTTTCGGCGGTACATATCCTCATCCAGATGTACCAAGAAATCCACATGCAACTGCAGTACAAAAAGGTTTATTTTACTCACCAACTAATGAATTTTACTGTTTTGATATTAAAGTAAATGGACGTTTATTAGGTGAAACACAAAAAGGTGAACTTTGCGAGCAATTCGGTATTTTTTGGGACGAACCTTTATTCGAAGGAACTTTTAACGAATGCCTTAAATACCCAAATTTATTTCCAACAACAATTCCTAAAAGATTAGGTTTACCTGAAATTGAAGGTAATGTTTGTGAAGGTGTTGTTATTAAGCCAATTGAAGTAAAACGTTCATGGGCAGGTAACCGTGTAATTTTCAAAAACAAAAATGAAAAATATGCTGAAATCACTGGAAAGAAATCTGGAGAAAAATCAATGAAACAACCAAAAGAAGCAATCGAATTATCAGAAGCAGGCAATGAATTACTTGAAACATTGATGCAATATGTTAATGAAAATCGTTTAAATGCGGTTATTTCAAAATTAGGTGAACTTAACGATAAAATGTTCGGTAAAATTGTGGGTGAATGCATGGG
Source organism: Candidatus Pacearchaeota archaeon (assembly GCA_041656875.1). Lineage (GTDB taxonomy): Archaea > Nanobdellota > Nanobdellia > Pacearchaeales > GW2011-AR1 > ARS1285. The sequence goes on along the minus strand of JBBACR010000001.1, from coordinate 304,261 downwards.
AGACACAATGAACGACTTTTTAAAGGATGAACGAGAATCATTTGAAGCACTTGATTTAAAAGAACAAAAAGTACTTACAAAAAGAATGGGTGCTGAATGGTCAAATATGATTCGTGCCGATTTTTTGAACATTCTCGATAATAGCAAAAAATAATCAAAATACGAGCCCGAATAAATATCTCGTGATTGAGAGGCTAGGAGGTCACGCCCAAATGGAAGCAATAATCAAGCACGTGTCCCGTTGAAATTGTCTGCAACAATTTCCGTTAGTAGAGCGTTCGAAGGCAAGGCCTTGTGCATCAAGGTTGTTAAGGTGTTAAGACTCGGAATCTATTAGGTCTAACTTTTACGGTGACGAATCGTAAAAGGACAGCAATAAGTGCGAATCTTATTGTTGGCCGCTTTTTTATTTTAAAACATAAACATGGAAAACGATAAACTAAAGTTTGAAAAGGAATATCATTTTATAACTGATTATTCAAAACCAGCACCTGTTATTGAGTCAATAAGTTTCGATACTGAAACATCGGATAATGTAGTTTTCGTTCACGGCAATCCTAAATATGAATCAACTTTGATGAAATGGCTTATGAAACAACTTGAGAAACAATCGAAAATCCCAAAAGATAGAAATTCAATCGAATGCCCTAATTGCGGACAAATGATGGTATCAGGTTTAGTATGCGAAAAATGCGGTTATCAAAATTGATACATATGAATGCAATAAATATGTGTAATGGCGAACGTTCTTGGCAAGAAGTTAATAATGTAATTCAACTATTAGAAAATGCTTTTATTATACATTCTGGATTGCAACAAGCGCAAGGACATATTTCAAATGAAGAACTTGAAGAAGGAAAGGAAGAAATATACAACATAATCGAAACTATTAAAGCTTCATTAGGATATCCTGATAATATGCCTACTAAATATAAAACTAAATAATTGTTCTGTATATAAAATAAAATAAAATTAAAATAATTGATATGATAGAAGTTATTAAAAAGAAAGAATTCGCAAACGGTATTGTATATGCATTAAGAACATCCGATGGATATTTAATCGAAACAACCGATACATTTTTGCCATCGTACACAAAAGATGCAATTGGACGTAAACAAAATTGTCTTGATTCTGAAGAACTTGGCACACGTGCTGAACGTTGGATGATAGGTGTATCGACAATGTCAGGATGTCCTGTTCGTTGTAAGTTTTGTGCAACAGGCAAATTGAAAAAATACAGAAATCTGACTGCCGATGAAATGATAAATCAAGTAAAGTTCATTATTGAGTCAAACCCTGGTATTAACCCGAAAGATTCATTTGAGTTTAAAATCAATTGGACACGAATGGGCGAACCTTTTTTAAACATAAAAAATGTAAAAGAAGCAATTGCAAAAATAACTGAATTATATCCGAACGTTCATCATTATGTATCAACAATCGGAATTAAAGATGCCGATTATTCTTGGATAAAAGGTAATATTACATTACAAATAAGTATACACAGTTTTGTTGAGGAAAAACGTAATTGGTTGATTCCATTTAAAAATAAATTAACAATTGCGGAACTTGGTAAAATTCGAACTGAAAGCAATTTAAAAACTACGTTAAATCTTACATTGGTTGATGAATCTGATTTTGATATTGCAGAATTAGTAAAACATTTTAACACTGAAAAGTTTTTCATAAAATTAAGTCCAATTAATCCGAATGAAACATCAGAATCAAATGATTTAGGACTTGGCGTTATCGAAGGTATAAATTTAAAATAAAAGCAAATGGCAAACGAAAAAACTTTCTTAACAGAATACTTAAAATTCTGGTTAGAAAAAAATAACGATTTTAGCAAATTCAGAAATCACGCAACTAGTCTTTTTGTTAATTCCGGACAAATTTCGATTGAAGCATTAGATGCATTCTTAAGAGATAAAGAAATTGAAGCCGCTATTGATGCAAAGAAACAGCTGATTCAAGGATTCAAGGGCGAAATTGATAAATTAGAAAAAGAAATTTCTAGCTTAAAAACAAGATTAGAACCAGTCCGTGTTGAACGTCGTGTATTGGTAGATCCTTGTGGTCGTAGTAGCAGTTCAAGTATAAGCAGATGTTAAATCGCTATGGAATTTAAACTTTTTGATAAAACAATCCAACTAAAGGATTATTATTGCGAACAAAAAGGATATGCTAAATGTCCTGTTGAACGTCCATACGTAAACATGTATGTTCAATTTAGAGGATGCAATGCAAATTGTCCGTTCTGCGAATTTAAAGATGTTGCAACATATTTTGATTTGAGCGCTTTCACAGATGCAATAACCGAAGTTTCAAAAAAAATCGAAATTCGCAAAATTTCATTTACAGGTGGTGAACCTACATTGAAACTTGGAAATCTTATTGCTGCTGTTAATGTTGCTAGAAAAAAAGTACCTTCGGCATTTCGTGTGCTGAATACTAATGGGTTAAATTTAAATGAATTGTATTCGTTAGGACTTGATAAATATCTAAATAGCATATCGTTAAGCCGACATCATTTTGATAATGATATTAATAATACGATATTGGGATTCAATGCACCAACAGATAAAGATATTACAAGAATACAAAAAAATACAACTGACAAATTTAAGTTGCATTTAAGTTGTAACATAATCAAAGGTCATATTGATTCAAATGAAAAAATACAAGAATACCTTGAAGCTGCGGCATCTATGGGAATTCATGATACAGGATTTGTTTCTTTAATGAAAGCGAATGAATATGCAAAATCGCATTATGTTGATTTTAGCACAATAATCGAAACAAACAATAACTTGCATAATATAAAAGAATGGCATTATAAAGATATTTGCAAATGCAACAATTATATGTACATTCCAAAAAACACAAACTATGATGCAGTACAAACATATTCTAGGTGTGCAATAAAACCTAGTTGTTCAACAAATCTACTTGTCTTTGATGGCGCAAATCTTAGAGAAGGATTTAACGGAAAAGTAATCTATTAATTAATATTCACAAATAAAAATTAGAAATCATGAACGAAAACATCAAAAAACAATTGGAAAACGCAGGGTTTGACTTTGCAATCGCTGTTGCTACACAAGCAGAAATTAAAAATGGTGCTGCTTGCGGTCAATTAAGTATTATTATCGAAAATCAGGAAAAATAAATTCCTGATTTTTAAAACTATTGACCATACTTGTATATAATATACAAATATTATTTAACTTAATTAAATCTTAAAGTCCTTATGGAAGAAAAAGTAAAACTCATTTCTTTAAATGAAAAACAATGGCATTACAAGTTGATTAAATTTGTATTTGGGAATTCGTTGCCTGACCCAAGATCTTTGAAAAATCTTTGCCCGTATTTTTGGGTAACAATCGCATCCATGATTCTTGTGGTGCCAGTATTGCCATTCAAATTAATTGGCATGTTAATTCGCGGCACTAAAACTGCTTGGCGAAAATCTAAAGAAGCCGCAGTGTCTCGATGGATTAAAACATTATCATTGGCTGAAGCATTCGATTTGTACTACGGAAACTGGTATGAAGATGAAGTTATTAAACGTCCTAAGTTTGCAAAAGAAAATTATTCCGATTCTTATATGTTAGGCGAATGGGCTGAAGCGAATGATCTCAAACGTGATGATCCTGAGTATCGTGAAAAATTAGCTGCAATGTTTGAAAAAATTAAAATTGAACGTGAAGAATTGAAGAAACAAAAAAATTCTGCATACAATTTAATACGTGCTGCTAAACAAGAACGCGAACGTAAACGTGATGAACGTAGAGAAAAAATTCAAACAAAATTAAATGCGGTTGGTGATATATTTAAACCGATAGGCAAATCTTTGAAAGATACATTTACATTTGAAGTTAAAAATTTCAATCAAGTAGTGAAACTGACAAAACAATTTGTTGGATTAGTTGTTACTATTGCTGTTGCTATTGGATTATCATATCTAGGTCAATTATTGACATGGGGTGTTCTTTCACTTGTTTCTGTGTGGAATGGCGCTGCTGTACTTGCTGTATTGATTACTGTTGGTAAAATATTGGGTTATGGAATTGCTGGCGGCTTACCTGTGGGTTTACTTTTATATTCAATACGTGCACTGATTATTAAAGCGGTTAATCAATGGGAGAAAAAAGGAAACGTACCATTATATGCAAAGCCATTCTTATGGTTCGGTCATGGGGTTATTGCAATATGGGATTATGTATTGTTTCCTGTTATATACTTTATCTTTGTAACTTTAATTTGGAAAATAATTTGTCTATCTTTGGTATGGGGAATTGTTAAAGGATTAGGTGTTGCATTAATCAAATTCACAGGAATCTTTGGTGAATACTTTGGGAGTTCATATACTGATATGTGTCCAGGTGTATCATGGGGTGATGATGATAAATAATTCAAAATAAAAAATAAAAACCTTGTCAAGAAATTGGCAAGGTTTTTTAGTTTAAAATAAATGATAAAACTATTGCTATTACATCATATATGTTGTATATTTGATTTTAAACAATTACTAAAAAATTGAAATTATGAAAGCAAAAACAAAAGTCGAAATGTTAAATGAAATGTTCATAGGAACACAATATGCAAAACATATTAATGAGGATTCAAAGTTGCCTGCTGCAAAAATAAAATTTGCTTACGATCATTTTACAAAAAATTTCGATAAAGATCCTAAAACTGCAGCGTTTTGCAGTGCGTTGTTAGGTTCAAAATAATTGCAAAGTATTTGCAAAAATATGAAACTAAAAAAACTTCGTGTATATATAATACTCAAACAATCAATTAATTAAAATTTTAAATCATTTATTATGAAAAGAATTCTTTTAATCATCAGCACTGCAATTGTTCTTGCATTTTTAAGTTGTACATCTGGTTCACAAAGTACTGTAAATTCTGATAGCACATCAGTTGATACTGCAACAGTTGTAACCGTTGATTCTGCAAATGTTGATACAACAGTTGTTGATACAACAGCAGTGAAATAAGATAAAAATCTTACGAAAAACCTTGTCAATCTAAAGTTGACAAGGTTTTTTAGTTTAAAATAAATGATAAAACTATTGCTATTGCTTCATTAATGTTGTATATTTGATTTTAACAATTAAACAAATACATAAAGATTATGGCAATCAAAAGTAAAGAAGAATCGTTAAATTATATGGAAGAAATTTTCAATGATAAAAATCTTTCGTATAATAATGCAAAATTGTGGAGAGACGGATGGCCATTTAACTGGCTTGGATTTAATTGCTTGATGTTTGATTTTTGGGATTGTGAAAATTTCTCATTTGAACAAAGAGAATTAATTGCTGAATTTCAAAAAACAAAAGTCGGTCTTGACGGACATAATCCGTATCATGATTTTGTTGGCAACGGTTTACTTAACATTTCAAAAACATTAAGAAGTATTGCAGAAGGTTTCGGCAAATAATTGAAACTTTTTCGTATTTCTGTATATAATATAAATATAAAAATAATTATTCATATCTTAAAAACTATTGTATGTACACAACAATCATTACTGGCGTTTTAACGTTTATCCTATTAGCATGTATTTTTAGAAAAGATCATGGCGACCCGAATGCACGATTTGTTAGCGCAATCGTATTTCTTATTGCATTAATTCTCTCCAATGCAATTGTAACATCAATTCGATTAAAATCATTAAAAGTAAAAAGTGAAGCTGTAAGAATCGAAGGTTTAGAACCAATTGTTGTTGGTGCTGATACCGTCTTTTATAAATGCGACACAACAATTGCAAATAACGTTACTTCAATATCTAAAGTTGTTGCTCCTAAGAAAAAATCAAATGCATATGTTATTCATAAGCATTATTCTTTTATTAAATTAATTGATTCAACGCAAATTGCCGTTAAATTTAAAAGTGAAGATGATATCACAAAGTTTGCTATTGATGAATTCAAATTTGTCTTTGATACAATAAACATGTACCAACGTTGGGAAACAAATTACATTCCTGACAAATGGAGCGCACAAATAATTCCTACAATTAAAGAATGGAAAGAAATTCGCATTAAAGAATCAGAATTCAATAAAGCAACTAAAGCGTTTCCTGGTCTATTAAAAATTTATAAAGTAACAAAATAATTATGGAAAGTAATAAAATCACTTTATTGAAAATATTCCTTTTAAAGGAATTTGTTCACTGGTTAAGAATGGGTAAACTTTGGACAGAAATTGGAACTGATATTGGTGCTCGCTTTATTGCATATCCAATAATTGTCATTCTTGTGAGTATTTTTCATTACATGTTTGCATTTATGCATTTTGCATTTGAAACATATTTATATATAAGTTCACGCGAACAGTTCAGACAAAATCTTTTAAAAATGGAAGCAAAAACTCGTGAATTAATTTCAAAGTTGCATACGCCAAAAGTTAAAAAAATTGTCAAACAAATTACATCTGTACAAAATCATAAAAAACAAAGCAAAAAACAAAGAAAAGAACAAAATGCAAATTTGCGGTTACAACCGAATTACAACATGAATAAAGGAAAGTTTCGATATACACAACATAGAGGATAATATGAAATACTTAATTTTAACATGGCTTTTATTTGCAACATTATTTGCAAGTGCACAACTTGATTCTACATACGAATCAGAATTAAGAAAAATTGATTCGACATATAATTCCGATTATGTTGAGAAAACTTTATTCGTTCCTAATGCGTTTGCGCCTGAATCCGCACCCGTTGGAATACGCGTTTTTAAACCTGTAGGTACAAATCTTGTTGAATACGAAATTCACATTTTTGATTCAAAAGGAAACCTTGTTTGGTATTCTGATAAATTGATTAATGGCAATCCTGCAGAATCATGGGACGGAATGTATAATGGAGTTTTGTTAAAATCCGATGTTTATATTTGGAAAATTACCGAAGTTCATTTTGATAAATCAAATTACACAGGTGGTTTTTATTTAGGTGTAAATAATGGGTATACAAAATCAACGCACTTTGGTTCAATCTTTTTAATTCGATAATTATGTTAAGTTGTATTTTTGGCAAAAAAACACGATTGGGTGACATTAGAATACCAACGCCGCCCGCACCCTTATTGACTGATAAGCAAAAATTAGGAATGTTTCTTAAGACGTTTGCAAATTCTAACAGCATTGATATGATATTAGAAAATTCTGCTGAAATGATTGACGAACATACATATATGGAATATATGTCAACACAGGATTATGATTATGGCAAAATTTGTAAACGACAATTGCATTGGATTAACTTAAGTAACTCGTTGAAATGTAGAAACAGTCATTTATCTTCATATTGCAATACATATACATTTACATATAACGGAAATATCTTATGTGCAATACATTTACGTAATGATAATTTTTGTGACCCTATAAATGTTTACATACCGTCAAAAATTGATGATGCATCATATGAAAGTCAATCAATTGCAAAAATAAGTAATTTACAAAGATGCTCAATAACAAATGACGACTATGATTTTTCTGTTTTATATCCGCTTATTAGAAAATGCTTAGAATCGTTATACAAAAAAGCATTTATTCGTAATAAACGCAGATTACAAAAACTTGACGCTGCTAATAATGAAATATCAAAACAGAAAAAAATACGAATAGATCGTCAAATGGCACATGCAATTGAATTTGCAAAAGAATACGATATTGACCAAAACTTTATTGATTAATTATGAATAGCGTAAAATTTCTTGATGAACATATAACAACATCAAATGGGTGTTGCAAATATACGGCGTATTTTAATTATGATTCAATGCCTAAAATAAATGGAATACTTTGCAATTCCATTTGGGCACCACATGATTTTATTAATTCGCTCGATGAATGCAATACACCAATGTTTTATGATCGTTGGCATTATACGCCAAATTATCATGGCAATCCCACACAAGAAAACGTATTGCATCCAGAAATTGCAAAATTTTTTGGATGGCAAATAATAAACGGAAAGAAAAGATTTGTTCGACATATATCTTTTAGAATTGATTCATCTGGACATGCAAATCCAGATAACATTGCATCAATATATGTAAAAGATACTATCATATCAGTTTATAACATAAACGGAAGATCATATGAAGGCGACCATTCAATTCATTATTCTGACCCATATTTTGTGAAACTGTGTGAAACATTATTAACAAAGAAATTTGAACTTGTTCATTACAATTTTCCAAATCCTGGCATTGAAGATATAAGTAAACATCGAACATTACATGAGTCATGTGTGTTGCAAAAAAATTCATGCGCTATTCGATACATCGACGGAATAATTTATCCCGATGCACAATTAACAACATGGAGAAGTAATTTCCCATATATAAGCAATTCAAAAGAAAATAAAGATAACATTCGTATATGGGACGAATCCGCAGGCGCACATAAGTATCTCACAAAAATAACAGCAGAAAAATATCCCGACTTTTTTGGCAATGTTGTTTATGTTGATTTTTCAAAAGATTCTTGTTGCCCATCAGGTGATGGACATTGTAAAATTCGACAAAGATACACAGATAGCGAAAGAAAAAACTTAGTTTTTATTACGACTGAAATTGACGATTCAAATCGCAACATATTGAAAGATGAATATTTAGGAAATGGATATTATATGATACAAAGAATTTCACATTCTATTGCTATTGCTTCATAAATGTTGTATATTTGATTTTAATTAATTAATACACAAATTATGGAAAAAGATAAATTTGCAATCATTAGAGAATATTTTTATGATACTGTAATTAATAATGACGATATGCCAACAATGGAAGATGTTATTATCATTTTACAGACAATATCAAAAATAAATAAAGATTTTAAATGGTCTATTGATTCAAAAGGAATTCATATAGGCAAAAAGAATATCAAGTATAAAGAAAGTTTAGAATTCTGCGAAATTGATTATGATATTGATGTGTTAAAAGATTGCATACTTGAAATTGTTGGCGAAATGCAATCAGTTGAAGATGCAGCTGTTGAATTTATATACGGACAGTTACAAAATTCTTTCATAACAAATTGCGTTGAAAGTACAGTTACAGAAGGCGGAATTATTTATTTCAGAAAACGTAATTTTGAAACTTTATACAATAAACCAAATGGCATAAAATATGAAATAGATAAAGTTAAAGAAAAAAACATAAATCAATACAATGAAATTTTTAATAAAGATGCCAAACCTGATAAACATGGTTTTACAAATGATTTAATCGAATTGAATTGCGTTAATGAAGCTTTTACAATTAATTACATTTTACCTAAACGTGTATGGGATCATATTGATACGTACGTAAAGGAAACAATTATACCTGACCATTTTGATGATTCTGATAATGTAACTGTTAAAGATATTGCATATTACTGGGGAATTTAAAATATGAAAGATACATTTTACAAATTAGGAAATCACGACCCTATTGAGGTTATGAAACAATGTCATGAGAAATCATTTCAAATTTTCATAGATATTAAAGATGATAATTATCGCCGTACTCCATATGACATATCGTTTGACGAATGCTTAGAAATTTTCAAACAAAATCGAATGCATTGGGTATTCATACATAGAAATAGTGGATTTCCTACATTTGCAGGCGCTGAAAAACTGTACGATTGTTTTGAAATAGGCGGTTGCACAATTGGCGTAACAGACGATAAAGGAATCAATCGTGATGTATTTTTGTTCATGTATCTTTATCCAGAAGATGGACACAAAATTTTACAAGAACTTAATCTAAATGTATTATGATAACAGAAGATGAATACTTAAAAGCATTGCAGATTGTACAATCGTACAAAAAGCAAGAAGCAATAAAAGTTGATAAAAAGAATCCTGCTTGTCGTTTAGAAAGATTTCCTAATAATTGCTGCATTGTTTTACATACATCATTTAAAGAATGCAAAGATTGTGGACATTTTATTAAAAATAAATATTCATGATATTTGTGAAGTAACATAATGAATATATAAATAAAAATTTATTATGGTAATTTACAAAACTACAAATCTTATAAATGGCAAAATTTATATAGGAAAAGATTGTCGAAATAATCCAAAGTACATTGGCTCTGGCAAATTATTAAGATTTGCCATCATTAAGTATGGCAAATCAAATTTTAAAAAGGAAATTATAGATACTGCAGATACAAATAAAGAATTATGCGAAAAGGAAATATATTGGATAAATATTTATAATTCAACAAGCAGAATAATCGGATATAATATAACTGTTGGTGGAGAAGGCGGGGATACATACGCAAATAATCCATTAATTGATAAAAACCGCAAATTTACAGATGAACATAAACAAAAAATATCAGAAAATCATCATGACGTAAATGGTAAAAATAATCCGATGTATGGCAAATGTGCATATGATATTTGGGTTGAAAAATATGGAAATACTATTGCTAACGAAAAATTACAATCTGCAAAAGAAAAACAATCATTATCGCATAAAGAAAGATTTACAGCAGAAATTCGTGAACTTTACAGTAATAGAGCAAAAGGACGAAAAAATTCAAGATATAAAAACATTATAATATTGCAATTTTCATTAACAAATGAATTTATAGCAGAATGGCCTGACTATATAGCATTAAAAGAAGCAGGATACAATGAAAAAATGATTTCATCTGTATGCAGAGGAAATCGCAAAACTGCAAATGGATATAAATGGAAATTTAAAAATAATTAGTAAAAAATTTGCTATTGCTTCATTAATGTTGTATATTTGATTTTAACAATTGATAAAAATTAAAATTATGGAAACATTTAATATTGAAAAATCAAAATTGATAAATAACGTTAAAGAATTTGCAATTAAAAAACATGACGCACCAGAGCCGCAAAGATACGGAACAGCACCATATTCATTTCACTTGAATGGGGTTGTCGAAGTTGCACTCCGTTATATTCACTTGGTGCCAGAAGCGGACAGAGAAAATGTTATTGCTGCCTGCTACGCGCATGATATTTGTGAAGATACTGATATCACACCATCAAAATTGCAAAAAATGTTCAACAAAGAAGTTGCATGGATTGTTTACCGAGTAACAAATGAATTCGGTTGGACTCGAAAAGAAAAGAATTTTAAAACATACCCAAAAATCTGGCCATGCGATAAAGCAATTTTTGTTAAACTTTGTGATAGAATATTCAACACAGGATATTCAAAATCTGGTGTTGATAAAGAAAGTGCTAGAAAGTACAAAACATATACTGAGGAATACATTATCTTCAGAGCATCATTAAAAACACGAGATTTATATCCAGAAATGTGGAGAGAACTTGATTCATTAAATACATATTAATTTTGTTGTAGTTGCAATTGTCGATGCAATAAAAGTTCATAGATATTCATTTAAATGAAAACTACAGCATATTAATGTATATAAATTATAAATAAAAATAAATGGGAAAATCAACCGAAATATAAAGAATATATAAATTAAAAGTTATATGTATCATTATGTTTATAAAGTAACCCATACAGAAACAGGACAATTTTATATTGGCGTACGCAGTTGTAAAATCCTACCATCATCAGATTCTTACTTAGGTTCAATGTGTACGTGGAAGCCTGACAAATCAAAATTGATAAAAGAAATAATCAAAGATGACTTTATTTGCAGAGAAGATGCAATTAAATTTGAAGCAGAAGAAATAACAAAGTTCATTGATGATGAAAAAAATGAAAACTATAACATCCCAAACATTGGTTTTCATACATGCAATACCGTGATAGTTAAGGATGACGAAAAATTAATACGCGTGTCAACAAATGATCCTAGATATGTTAGTGGAGAATTGACTGCATATAATAAAGGTATGATAACTGTTAAGGATGCAAACGGTAACTGTTTTAGAACATCTGTTGAAACGCCGGATTATAAAGCAGGAAAATTGATTCCTGCTTTAGATAATAAAGGAAAAATAACTGTTAGATTACGTAACGGTACATGTATAAATGTATCAACTAATGATACACGATATACTAGTGGAGAATTAATAGCTGCTTCTGTAGGATTCGTAACAGTATTCGACATAAATGGAAATACATTTAGGGTTTCAGTCGACGATCCACGATATGTTAATGGTGAATTAAAACATATATCGGTCGGGCATAAAAACGCAGCAGTTTCAAAAAAATTAAAAAATACAGTAGGTGTTATTGATGAAAATGGTAATAATATAAGAATTTCAATTGATGACCCACGGTATACATCTGGCAAATTACAACATTGGTCTAAAAATAAAAACACAGATACTGTTCCTGTACGGGATGTAAAAACAGGAAAATGTTTTAGAGTTTTAAAAACAGATCCTAGATATATATCTGGCGAATTGATACATATAGCAAAAAAATATTAGAAAAATTTGCTATTGCTTCATTAATGTTGTATATTTGATTTTAAACAATTGATAAAACAAAATAAAACTAATTTAATATAATGTATATAATATACAAATAATTTATATCATGGGGAAGTCAACAGAAGTATCAGCAGGACTTGTTTTATGGGACATCATTGATGGAGTTCCTAAAATTTTACTTGTTAAAGCAGGCGGGCCATATTTCTGGAACAAACATAAAAAATGTTATGGAATCCCAAAAGGCCACGTTGAACAAGGCGAAAATTTACTTACATGTGCAATTCGCGAATTTGAAGAAGAAACAGGAATTCGTGCAATAGGGCCATTTGACGAAATACCGTACGCAAAATACGGTTCAGGAAAATTGGTATATGCATGGGCATTCCGTTCAAAATTTAATGGTGTAATTAAATCGAATATGTTTTCCATGGAATGGCCACCAAAATCTGGAAAGTTTCAAGAATTTCCAGAGGTTGAAAAACCTGGAATGTTTTCGCTTGATGAAGCAAAAGAAATGATTATGATATCGCAAGAGTGCTATCTTGAATCTTTAAAAGAATTGTTCAAATCGAAAAACTTAATATAATGGCAGAAAAATTAAAATCATACGATAATAAATACACTTTTGAATTTGGCAAAAGTTATCTTATGAAATATAAAAGAACAACAATGTTCTTTATTTGCGAGCCGAAACTTGATTGGTATCGCGTTGAACATTCAACGTCAAAAGATACAGGATATGCTTTTATTAATTTTTCCGATATACCTGGACGATATAGTTATTACGCAAATCCATTAAACGGAAAAGGCGAACTTATTGTTAGAGAATTAACAGCAGCAGAAATAAAGGAACGCGATTCTGCTTACGATACATGGGAAGCTATGGAAAATCAAACACGAAAATTCAATTATAAATTTAAAAAATAAATCATGAGAAATTGCATCATTGTCATTGACCCGCAAAAAGATTTTTGTAGTCCAACTGGAAGTTTATTTGTAAACGGTGCTCCTGAAGATATTACAAGAATTTCAAATTTCATTAAGAAAAATACAGAAACAATTGATAACATTATCGTATCACTTGATTGGCATCAGCCATTTTCGATTTTTCACCCATCATTTTGGACAGATGAAAACGGTAATCAGCCAGCAGTATTCACAGCAATAACACTTGCTGATGTAAAAGCAGGTAAATACGTACCAGCAATTGCACCAGTTACTGTTGAAACATATCTTGAAGAATTAGAACAATCTGGTGAATACCTTCATTTGATTTGGCCAGAACATTGTATTGCAGGTTCTGATGGCGCATCAATCGTTCCAGAATTGCAAGAAGCAATAAATGAATGGTCAAGAACCGGTAAAGAATACACAACAGTTCTAAAAGGTAAACATATATTGACAGAGTTCTTCGGAATTTTTAAAGCACAAGTTGCATTACCTGGCGTTCCAAGTACAGATTGGAATTTGGAATTAATCAATTCTTTAAATAAATATGATAATATTTATATCACAGGCGAGGCAAAATCACATTGTGTTGCACAAACGGTAAAACAACTTTTTGAATATCCTGATGTTCGTAAAAAATTGGTTATTCTTGAGGATTGCATGAGCAATGTACAAGGTTTCGAACATATTGCTGACCCTACATGGGAAGCAGCAAAATCGTTAGGAATAAAATTTGCAAAAAGTACTGATTTATAACATGGTTATTGTTGTACCTCAATTGTTTGCAAATAACAAACAAGATGAACACGAAGAGCCATGCGAAAACGTAAAACAAAATGCAAAAATTGACAAGAAAAATAAATTTGTTGATTTAATTCGTTATGATTCTTATGATACTTTTTTTGCTGAAAATTTAAAATAATTTGCATTTCTATTGCTATTGCTTGAAAAATGTTGTATATTTGATTTTAATTAATTGATAAAACAAAAATTATGTTATCAGTATCAAACGCAACAGCGGAACAAATTGAAAGGATTCTTGAAAAACACTTAAATAAAGTTTTTCATATGACTTATTCACACGATGATGAAGATAATATCGGATTCGTTTGGTGTTCAAGTTCAATTACGGGTATAAATCATTATCGAGCAAACAGTTTAGGAGTAGGAATATTGCAATGGCAATTTAGGGGAAATACTCCATGTTTTTTCTCATTGCAAAAAGGTGGAAAACGTTATGATGTATCATATCCTAAAGATGATTTATTGAAAAGACTTACAGAACTTTCAATAAAAGCTAAAAGAAATTTTGAAAAAGGCGGAGAAATATAAAATTGTTAAACTTTAAAATTAAATTATGAATAAAAAACAAAAAAATGTCCTCACACTGATATGTTTCATGTTTGCAATTGCATTTGTTATATTCGTGATTTTTGGCGGATTATTAACTACGTCTGGAATATATCCTATATGTAATAAATCTGCATATACCACAATGTTTGTGATTCTTTGCGGCATTACAATAACAGGATTGCCTGTTCTAATTCAAAATTTATGGGAAGCTATTAAAAACTAAAAATTTTGAAACGACGGAGAGATTAAATTGGGTTAACTTATATAAATCTGTTTATATGAATGAATATATAAAATAAATGTATTCATGATAATATACAAAGTTACAAACATTATTAATAACAAGATTTACATAGGTAAATCGAAAAATAATAATCCAAAGTATTTAGGATCTGGCATTGTAATACAATATGCTTTAAGAAAATATGGAAAACACAATTTCGTAAAAGATATTATAGATACTGCATTGTCGTTTGATGAATTAAATGAAAAAGAAAAATATTGGATAAAATTTTTTGATTCAACAAATCATACGGTTGGTTACAATAGATCGTACGGCGGTGATGGATATTCAGGTATTACTGACGAAACTAGAGAAAAACTAAGATTGAAAAGATTAGGTACTCATTTAAAAGAATCAACAAAAGATAAGATACGCGATAAATTAAAAAATGTTAAAAAAACAGATGAACACAAACAATCGTTAGCAGACGCTTGGGATGCCACAAAACATGTAACAGACGAAATATTGGCAAAACGTGCGGTTTCATTGCAAAATATAAATAAAAAATATTACATTATTGAAAACGTAATAACGAATGAACAACTCTGTATTCTTGGGCGTGACAAATTAATTGAATTTCTTAACATAAAGAAATGGGTATATTATGAAATGCTTAAAAATGATGCAATTGTAAATAATTGGAAAATAATTAATGATTATAAAAATAAAAAATAAAAAATAAATGCAAATACTATTGCTATTGATAATTAAATGTTGTATATTTGATTTTAATTAAATTAATCTAAAAAATAAATTATGAAATACACGCCATCTATTGAACCAGCGAATTATGAATCAATTTTATTCACTGACTTGTATAAACTTACGATGTGTTGGGCTGTTTTGAAATGTTTCCCTAATGTAAAGGTGAAATACACTTTCAATGATCGCAATAACACAGTATATCCAAAAGGATTTGACGTTGAACTTCGTAGAGTTATTGACGGATTCAGAAATCGTACATTGTCGAAACAACGTAAAAAGGAATTTGCTGAAAAATGTCCTTTCTTGCCAATGGCATTTATTGATTTTCTTGAAGTATATCGTTTTGACCCATCTGAAGTTGGAGTTATCCAAGATGATGAAGGTCATCTGATTTTAACAATAAGCGGTTACTGGTACAGAACAATTCTTTGGGAAGTTCCATTAATGGCTGCAATTTGTGATTTGTTTTACAAAATGACAAATCAAGTTATTGATGTTGATGCTGATACAATAACTGAAATTCATCGAAAAAAGGCGTCCCAATTCCGCATGAATTCAATACCTTTTGCTGAATTTGGAACACGTAGAGCATATTCTCCACGTAATCATGAAAACGTTGTAAAAACTTTTGTTGATTATGCTGAAGATACATTACTTGGAACATCAAATGTTGAACTTGCGTGCGCATACGGAATAAAAGCAATTGGAACATTTGCTCATGAATGGGTTTCTGCTCATGCTGCAATGTTTGGTTATTCTCATCCAAATCGCCATGCAATGCAATCATGGGTGTCGGTTTATAATGGTAACCTAGGAATTGCACTTCCTGACACATTTACAACCGACGCATTCTTAGTCGATTTTGATTCAATGTTTGCAAATTTATTCACAGGAACACGTCATGATTCTGGCGATCCATTAGTTTACATGGATAAAATGATTGCACATTATAAAAAATTAGGAATCGACCCAACAACTAAAACCATAACATACTCTGACGGAATGAATTGGGAAGAAGTTGAAAAGGTAATGGCATATCGTGTAGGCGAAATTCGAAGAGGACCTGCAATCGGAACTTGGTTTACAAATGATTTACCTGACATAAAACCGATGAATATCGTTATCAAATTAACGGAATGCGATGGATTACCTGCTGTTAAAATATCGGATAATCCGATAAAAGCAATAGGTGATAAGAAAACTATAGAATTTGCAATGTGGCAAGTAGGACAACAAATTGACGCATATACTAAAAAATAATCATGGGAAAAGGAAACGTTCAATTAGGAAATTTTAATTATGTAGGTGTTTCCACGTACTATGTAAATAAAGGCGTTAGTTGGGAAGAAGCTGAAAATGCAATCATGAATGAAAAACGCGATGCAATAAATAACTTAATAAAACAAAAGAAATGTTTTTGTTGCAAAAGAACTATCGTTGAATGTTTACTTCCTATCGTTATTAAAGAAAACGAAATTACAGAATTCTTGAATGATAGAAATGAAGAATTTATTGATTCATTTATTTCAGATGTTTGCGAAATTTTAGGTGCAAAAGAAGAACACACAAATGCTGAGGAATTGTCATCTGAAAATTTTAACAATTGTGAAATTATTTGCAACAATAGCATAATTGCTGCTGTTATTGATGACAATGAAAATTCGATTGCTATTGCATTCATACCGTCTAAAATACAAGAGTACTTTGATGGCGACAATAAAAAATGGGAAGAATACAGCAAACTTGCTAAGCATTCTGCGAATTTGGCAATGAAAAAATTGCATTCTCTATATTTGAACAGTATGTCAATTCGTACAGGTTCTTGGACATCAGGTTCATTACCGAAAGAAACATACGAAGACATATCGAAATACGGCTATTAATCAATGTGTTTGCGAATATATAATAAAAATTACGCAAATGGCATTTAAAAGATTATACAGTATTTCCGAGTTTACAAAAAAGAACGGAAAGGTTCATCAAAAGAGAATGAAAATTTCAGGCGATATTAATGAACTTCATGAGTTGCAATACAGAGCATCTCGAAAATTCAAAGAACCTGAAGTAATCGTTAAATTTGAAAACGAAAACTTGGTTATACTTTTTGACAATTATCTTGATGAAAGATTATTAAAATTCATTGACAAAAATGCAAAGAATTGCAAAGTAATTGATGAAAATGAAATTTAAAAATAATTAAGATAATGGAAAGAAGAATACCAACAATTGAAGAATATTCAGTTAATGAAGCAATGGTTCAAGTTGCGGGCGATAAAAAACCTGCTGGTGCGCAAGTACTTGCAACAGTTATTGTCGAACATATGATAAAAGAAAATTATATGAAACCCGGCGCAGATGCTGCTAAATCAGCATTAATTGAAGATATTAAAAAACTAATTATGCAATCAACATTTTAAATGACAGCGATAAAAATTACGCCAAAAAATTCAGAATCGAAATACGTTGCTTTAAATAGCAAACGCGAAATAATATCTGAAGGAATTGAATTAAAAAAAGTTATTGCAGATGCAGAAAAAATTACTGATAGTTTCAGTATTCTTCCACTTGCATCTAGACCAATTGATTTTCATTACAGAAAAACTATTGAATCTTAATGTATATAAATTAAACAACAAATAAGGGGGTGACCGGCTTTTGACTGCTTTCAGTGTTCGAAGTTCGCGTGCTGATGATTGTACTAATCATATATCGTACAAAACCATAATAGGCAAAACTATTAACAATGCACTTCGTTCAATAGCAACTTTCGAAAGAGAGTCAATGCTAATGGCTGCTTAATCAGATTAAGCAAAGAGCAACCTTCGATTGCAATTTACCTAACGCAATCATATGTGGGTTTCAAACAATTTGGTAACATATCTTAATGTGATAACAACATCATTTTGTATATGACTTTTTGTTGTTAAAACCAATTCATCGAGTTTCAGGTTATTCTCATTGATGAAATTGTCGAATACCAAAAATAACACACGCACGTAGAGAGCTTTTGGCTCGTTTGCTAGGACCGGGGTTTAAATGGGAATTGGACCCCCTTGGTGGTGACACCAAGTAAAAATAAATCGGGTGAATTGCTGGAACGCTAAGTTCAATTGAATATGCCAATCAGCAGCCAAGCGCAAATTACAATTTGTGAAGGTTCAACGACTACCTGAGGAATACAGTTTCCTTAATAACAGGATAAAGCGCCCGACACTGATTAATCGTTATTAATCAGTTGATGATATAGTCTGAACAATATGGAAACATATTGATAACATTTGCGAATCCCCGCACCTCCACAAAACGGTTGCTTACAACAGTAGGCAACCGTTTTATTTATTAGTTCGAGTTCTTTCACATCCAATTTGATAAATAAAATATGTTATGAAAAAATGTGAAACTTGCGGAATGGGATTTGAAAATCATTCATTATACGCAAATCATATACGGTGGGCGCATAAAGACAATATTGCAAGCATTGCAAAAAATAAAGAAAACGCCATTAATCGGTATAAAAAGATTAATGGCGAAATTATAGAAAAAATCGTTTCGTGCCATATTTGTGGGAAATCATTTTCGATAAAAGAGCATGAAAATAAATGCAAAGAAAAGTATTATTGTTCAGTTTCATGTAGCAATACACGAAATCATTCAATAGAAACTCGTAATAAGATGAGCTTAAGTTTAAAGCAAGCGTGGAAAACTAATAGCAATTTGCAATTAACAACAAGTAGTCATTTAAAAAATAAAAGGTTTTCATCAAAAAATGAATTAATTATACGAGATTTTTTTAAATCTGAATATCCTGACGATAATTGGACATTTGGCGGAAACTTAAATATTGATGAATATAGGATATCTCGAGATTTATATTCAAATAAATTAAAGGTATGCATCGAATACGATGGCATATGGCATTTTAAAAACATTCATAATCAATTAAAAGAAAAACAAGATAAAGATGCGGCATTAGAAAAATGGTGTATACTTAATTCGTATAGGCTTATTCGCATATCTGAAAATGTTTTTACTCAAAATATAAACGATAAATTAAAGCAATTAGCTGACGAAGTATATAACGGAAATCAACAGATTGTAAAATATTATTAAAGAAAAGGCGGTTTCTTTGTTTTACCGCATAAAATATTAAACAAAGTGGTGGAGTTGCCGAACAATTCATTCGGCTCCAAAAAAATTACGGATTACTTCGAAAGAGGTAATCCGTTTTTTTATGCTTTTTTTCCAGGAAATATATAAAATAAAAATATAAATATTATGGAAAGAAGAATACCATCATTAGATGAATTTATCAATGAAGCAAACAATAACAGACGTTATAATTCTGGTGCTGCTGTTGCATCAATCGGAACATTAAATCTCAAAACCGGTTCATCAAAATATTTCAACGTGTATGAAACATGGCCTGATGGAACAGCTGAAATATGGGCAAATAAAGATTACAACGGAAACATTATCAAAACAATAGTTGTATTCACGGCAGGAAAAAAATCAATGAAACCCATAGGCGGAACGCAATCATTTAAAGCAGACCAATCCGACCGTCCAATGTTTGAAGGAAAACCATTAGAAATTATTGATTCATGTCCAAATGCAAAGTTGCCAGAATTTGCAGATAAATATGGTAAAAGTTTGGCTGCATACACATATAAATAGTCCTAAACCATTATATTCTTCAATAATGTTCATTTTTGAATGTAATATATAATTAAACAATCACATTGTGATTCTATACGTAAAATAACACAATTTAATGAATGCATATACGCTAGGAACATTGGGAGAATTATATTTGAAGTTGGGATTTGTCGCATTAATCATTGTGGTGTTCTTAAGTGCATTCATGATTATGTTTATTCGACAAACAAAAACGTTGGATAAGATTTACAAAGTTCTATACGATGAGAATACAAACAATCTTACATTACAATCTTCGTACGACATTATAGAAGCACAATACATGTTAACCAAGTTTACATTGATTGAAACAATAATGCGAATTCATACAGAGAATAATATTAAAGACCCTGCAAGACAAGAATTGATAAAAAGCAATTTGGAAATCATAACAAAGAATTTATATGATAGAGATATTACGGTTTTAAGTAAACTTAAATATCGAAATGTTCATTTACACGAATACATGGAAAATCATATAAATTACATTGAAATATCACAAGATCTTTACGTAAATCTAATTCATGGTTACAATCCAAAAGATATAATTGGCATGTTAAATAATGAGTATGCGGCGTATATAAACGAAACACGTCAATACATTGAAAAAAAATCAAAATAATGAACACAGCATTGCATATTTTATTAATCGGTTTATCATTTTTCTTATTATTAAAGTCTATTAAAACATACATAAGATTTAAACAAAATGTTAAAGCTATGATATGTTTAACACGTATGCAAGTTATCAATTTTCTTAAAGTTACTATTCTTTTCTCTCTTCTTTACGCAATCGGCGAATTTTTTGCAATGTTTCATAACATTAATTTTAATAGCGCAAACTTATTGGAATATTTTAACGAAGTTTTAATTATTTCCGCATTAATATATTTGATTTATAAATTTAAAAAACGATAACATGGTATATACTAAAATTGTACCAATCAAACACGATATTGATTATACGCCAGGTAAGGGTGGTTTGGACCAACACAGCAGATACATTACAGGTATAATGGCAACAAAAGAATTAAAAGGTAATTTAACATTGTACTTATTGAACAATCCAACAGAAGGAATTGAAATACCGAAAGATTGTTTTGTAACTGGTGGCATATATAATTTTGCAATTGCAAAAATAAAGTATTCTGACGAAAATGATTCGTGCTCTATTATTGGATGTATCGAAAATCCTGTTAGACTTACATAAAAGCTTCAAAATTAAATGAATATATAAAATAAAATAAAAACATATATCACATGTCAAAAAACGCTAAGGTATTTTTATTAACTGAAAAATCTGGTCATGAATTTAAAGTTGTTGATAAAGACAATTATATTCTTGAAGGAATTTTTTGTGTATTCGGTAAAGAAAACGTAAATCATAGAATTTACGAAGAAGACGAATACATGCCACACTTGGAATATTTACAAGAAAAAATCAAAAGAAATAAATTAGCTGGTGAATTAGATCATCCTGAAAAATTCGATGT
The DNA here is from genome assembly GCA_041656875.1 of Candidatus Pacearchaeota archaeon. GTDB lineage: Archaea > Nanobdellota > Nanobdellia > Pacearchaeales > GW2011-AR1 > ARS1285. Next base: position 282,358 of record JBBACR010000001.1, on the reverse strand, counting down.
AAGTCTTGCAAACATTTCACATCTTGTTGAAAAAATTTGGTATGATAAAGAAACACGTACACTTAAAGGACGTATTCGATTATTAGATACTGACCCTGCTGGTTTAAATGCTAGAAAACTTGTTGATTCAGGTTTCCCTATTAGTATTTCATCTAGAGCTGCAGGTGTTGTTAAAGAAAACAAAGAAGTTAAAATCAAAAGAATCTTCACTTATGATTTAGTTGCGGATGGCGGATTTGGCGATAATGCTGAAATGGAACGTGTATACGAATCTATCTGTTCAGGATTAGTAATGGAAACTGAATTACCTTCATTAAATAAAGAATTAGGATTCAATGGTGCTGATGGCATTAATTTATACGATGTGACTGATAAGTATCCTGATTTATTAATTGAAGGTGCTGATTTTAGTATATATGATTTTAGTTTAACAAAGAAAACAAAACCTGCTTCAACCCAAAATGCACAAGTTGAAAAAAATGCATTGAATGAAGCAATATATAATAAAAATAATTCATCAAGCATGGAAAAAAATAATAATACTGTTACGGCTGAAGATATGTACAAGTATTCTTTACATGTTAAAGAACAAATGGAAAAGTTTGAATCGGCAATCGCTGAAATGACTAAGAAAATGGAATCTTTATCTGTTAAGCCACAAGAATCTACAACCGATGAAACAAATGAAAGAATTAAAGTTCTTGAAGGTGAAATTGTTACAATCAAGAAATATTCTAATGAACTTTCTAAATATGTTTCTGATACAATTAATTATGTTGAATTGATTGGTGAAGATCATAACTGGTTAGCAGATTATACACAACGTATTGCAGAAGATCATAATCATGTTGCTGCATACACTGAAAAAATTGCTGAAGATCATAATTATGTTGCTGGTTATTTAAACGATAAAATTAGACCGTTACTTGAAAAAAATATTGCTTACTCTGAGAAAATTGCAGAACAAGCAAATTACGGTTTAAATTATGCTGAAGAAGTTTTAGCAAAAGAATTACATGAAACACAATCTTATATCCAAGAAGTAATTACTGAAAAAATTAATCACTTATGGAACTACCAAGATTATATCATGGAGAAAACAAACGAAGTTCACGTATACGCTGATTACTTAGGTGAAAATGCTGCAACTCGTGAAGATCTTGAAAACGTTGCAGGTTTTGCTGAAGCAATTTCTGAAAGCGTAAAAACAAACACAACTGCTCCAATTGTTAATGAAGCTGTTGTTAATGAAAAAGAAAACATATTAAGTAAATATACTTCTTTAGGAAGCAAAATTGACAACTTATTGGAATCTATCCAAACACAAAAGATGAATCCAATCAATGAACACATTGAAAATTATCCTTTCTTAAAGAATTTAGATGGCGAACAAGTTAAGAAATTTATTTCTTTTACAGACATTCAAAAACAACAGATTGCATCGTCTATCAATGAAAACAACCACAAAAGTAAAGAAGAAATGACTGCTTTACTTGAAAGAGCAGCAACTCAATCTCTAGCACCAAAATCTGACCTATGGTTAGAAAAAATGCCTGAGGAGTACAAAGCAACTTGGGAATCTCTAACTGAATCTGCAAAGAATCAAATTGCTTCACAATCGAAATTGTACCCATTGAATACTGAACGACAAGTAATCAATTTCTGGCAAACTCGTGGATTGCATAAAGTTGAAGGCAACGGTACGCTGAACGAATCAGCAAATGCTCAAATTGTTGAAGAAACTGGAGCTGCACAACGTGGATATAGCAAAAGCTATATGGAAAGCGTAAAAGCAAATCTTGATAGATTCAACAGATAAAACAAACATTAAAATAAAAAAATTCAATAAAATGAAACTTTTAAACGAAAAACAAATTTTCGAAGAATGGGCACCAATCGTAGAAGAAAAAACGCAAATTACAGACAAAAGTAAACTTGCTTGGTTATCAAAATATTGCCACTTCCACGCTTTGAATGAATCTTCTTTCGTAGGCGGATGGGCATGGCCTGCTGCATCTTTACAAAACACTCCAGGTATGGGTAACGTGGCTACAGGTCAAGTTGCTGGTGGTGCTGCTTTCCATAGCGCTGCAACTGGTTCAGGTGACAAATTCCCTTCTCTTTTACCTCTTGCAATCCAAGTTGGTGCTAGAACAATCGGTTTTGATATTGTACCTGTAATTCCAATGAACGGTCCTTCAGGAGTATTAACTTACCTTGACTACGTTTATGCTGGTGGTAAATTACCAAACGACCCATCTGATGCAAACGCAGAAAACCCAACAATGATTAAAGTTAACATCGGTGGTTCTTACACAGTAGGTACTAAATATGTTGCAACTTCAGGATCAAACAACTTAGAGTTAATCTATATTGGTAAATCTCGTATCGATGCATACAAAATCTTCCGTGCTCTTAAATCTGGCGAAAAATATAAAATCGGTTCTGCTTGGCAAACTGCTTCTATCTCAACTCCTCATTTATTAGTTGCTGATGTATTCAACACTGGATCTGCATTTACAATTGATTCTGATGGTTCTCCTGCTGCTACACCTTGTACTGCAACTGCTTCTTTAGTGAAAGCTTTAGAAGATCATATCCAAGGATATACTGGTGCTGGTGCTCAAGATGGTGATGCTTGGACTGGAAACTATGCAAATGGTGCTTCTAACCCAGAACCAATGAGAAGAGGTATTGGTGAACAAACTTACTACAGAACTATGGGTCTTCAAACATTCACTAAGTTCGTTGAAGCTGAAACTTACCAAGCTGCTGCTACTGTAACAACTGAACAAATACAAGATCTTAACCGTCAATTCGGTATCGATGTTGTAGGTATGGTTGAAAATTCATTAGTGAACGAAGTATCTCAATCAATCAACAAACACATCTTATCAAGAGCGTTTGCTTTAGGATGGACTAACCACAATACATTTGCTGAAGTAGAAGGTCAAAACTTCAACTTGCAAACTGACCCAAGTGCTAGTACAACTTACCAAACATTCAACAATAAAGACGGTGCAACTACTACAATGTCTGTTCCTGTTATGTCATTGTTCGCTGGAGCTAATCCTTCTGCAGCATTTGAAAACCAATGGACTGTTCAACGTAGAGTTTTCTCAAGAATTCTTGCTGGTGGTAACGTAATCTCTCAAAGAGGTCGTAGAGGTCCTGCTAACTTCATTGTTACAAACCTTCAAATCGCTACAATCTTACAAGATTCTGCACAATTCACATTTGCTCCAATGGCAAATACAATCAACCAAAACAACGGTTCACTTTACCCAGTAGGTGCTGTTGCAGGTATGACTGTATATGTTGACCCTAACATGTCTTGGTCTGATACTCGTGTATTAGTAGGACGTAAAGGTGCTGATGAAGAACCAGGATTAAAATACATGCCTTACTTGATGGCTGAAACTATCCAAACAATTGCTGAAGGTACAATGACTCCGAAAGTTGCCGTTAAATCTCGTTACGCTCTTGTTGAAGCAGGTTTCCACCCAGAAACAATGTATTTCACATTCTTCGTTGCTACTCCAGCTGGAGGTTTAGTATAATCTTAGGATTAATTAAATTAACATATAATTCAAAAAGGGAACTTCGGTTCCCTTTTTTTATGCGTTATATTGAAGTAAAACTTTTATCTTTTCCTGTATATAAATTAAACAAATAAAAAATCAAGTCGATAACTTCAATTGATTTATACTGCGATAATTTCAAATAAGTAACTAAAACGATAACTTCAATGACAAAAGTAAAACAATCATTTCCAAACGATGCAGCATTGTATGCAGAATCATTCAACAACGGTTTACAAAGAGCAATTAAAACATGGCAAAGTAATCCACCGATACGAACTGTTGATAATCTATTAAACGTATTAAACAATAAAGAACTACTTGAAATCGAAAATAAGATTGAAGTCTGGTATTTTGTTTATTCTTTATTACATTTTTTACATGGTGATGTGCCAACAATGCCAGAGATTGATTATAACATGAATGTAATTTACACAAACAAAGAATCATTCATCCCAGGTACAGTTGTTGTAAACAGCAATTTTGCAAATAAATGGGCAACAAATTTAACTGCTGTTAGTATAGTATCTGCATATCCAACAGAAATACTAAAATTATCAAATAGTTCAATATGTACGCATTCAAATTTTCATTCAATTTTTTCAAGAGCAAAAGATTTGCGAATAGAATTGAAACATGCACAAATCGAAAATAATCAAGATTATTCTAATGCAAATTTAGTTTTAAAGATATTTATAAATTACGTATTCGGTATGATTGCTAGCAATAAGTCACCTTTAAAATTTAACAGTTTCAATGCAGACAGAATACCGTTTAACGTAAATAGAATATTACATAAAGCTGAACAAATATTCCCAGGCCATTACGTTTATATTGATACTGACACGATATATTTCAATAATTTTAATGAAATTAATGAAAGATTTTTTGCAACTATGCGTGGCGCTGATTATACGTATCATTCGTTTGATGTAGAACCTGGATATCAAGGTATGTTTGTTGGAAAAAAACAATATGTAATACGAGACCCACAAGGCAATATAAAAGTTAAAGGCATAAGAACTATATAAGTTAAATTGAAACGGAGCGTAAAGTTCCGTTTTTTTTTTATGCTTTAATTTATGAATATATAAAATAAACAAATTAGTATGAAACAAAGAATACCAAGTTTGGATGAATTTATCAATGAAAGTTCAATAACTTTTTATAAAGAAAAAGAATTAGATGCAATGTCTATTGAAAAAATAAAAGACATTCAAGAGATAATTGATGAAGAGATTTATATAGTAACAGATAAAATATCAAATGCACGTTCGCAATCTGCTATTGATAGTTTAGAAAAAAAATTGTCGAAACTTAATGACTATCAAGGTCTTTTAAGTGACGTGGCTGATAAAAAATAATTTATTATGAAACAAAGAATACCTACATTAGACGAGTTCATTAATGAAAACGCAAATTACATAAATGAAGCTGCTGACCTTGAAAGAGAACCACAACCTGCATATGTTGCATTTAAAAAAGTAGTTGGACCGTTATTTGCTGGCATATCAATATACGGAAATAATGGCGACCAATCGCAATCAAAAATATTTATGTACTTGGGTGATAGAGGACAAAAATTGCAAATCACTGGAATGCAAATTCTTGCCGATGTTGAATCAGCAGTTCCTGAGATAACGCAAACAGTTTGGAGCAATGGCCCAACTTTCGATATTCCATCCGAAGAATCAATCAAGATTGCTAAAAAACTTGGTTTTAGCAAAAAAGGTTCAAATGATTATGAAATTCAAGTAAGTAAACCAAGCGATGCACCTGCTATTATAATCAAATTCTTAAAAGCAGTTATGCCTAAATTTATCAAATAATTATGAAACAGAGAATACCAACAATCGAAGAATTCAGCAGTAAAGAAATTGTAAGCAATGTATCAGAAGCTGAACGTGAACAAGCAGATATTGTAACAGCAACAGATGCAATAGCTATATTTCTAGACAGACCTGTTACCCGAACTAATATCGAAATATTGGAAGGCGTAATTGCAAAACATAAATGTACATTACTTGCAATAAAAGATAGCATTGTTATCGTACACGCTGCCGATAATAGAGGAACAAATTTAAAGGCATTAAAAGACGAATTAAATTAATAATATGAAACAAAGAATACCTAGTCTAGATGACTTTATAAACGAAGGTGCCGATATGTCAAGTCCATCTCCAATATTTATATTGGTTGGTATGTTAGACGGTTCTGCATTTTATGCATCAAATGATAGCATGAAAGAAAATGCAACAAAGGAAGATTTATCATATTTTCTAAATAATTTGAAAAATGGTGAATACACAACAAGTAGAGATAATGTATATTATATTTGTAGTACACCACCGCCAAAGTTCAGAAGCGTGTTTGAAGTTGCAAACGCACTTTGCGCTGAAATATCTGTAAGTCATTATGTTAACTTTTTTGCATTAAAAGGATCTGAATCTGCAAACGAAATTGGTTTTTTAATTGAAAATAAAGGAACAGTAACAAAGTTCTTGAAAGCAACAAAATATACTGACATGTCTCAAATTGTTAAAGAATACGCATATAATAAATATCATCTTGCATTGGAAAAATTGCCAAGTGGCAACCTTAATACTAAAAAATTATTAAGTGTGAATGTTATTCCATTTAAAAGTTACAAAGAAGAAATAATTGAACCAAAATAATGCATATGAAAAAAAGAATACCGACACTTGATGAATTCGTCAACGAATATATTGCACATCCTTTAAGTTTTATGAATTCAGATGATTATGAATTTGAAGGTGATAAATCTAGTTCTGCTGCACATAAAGAATGGGAAGAACTTTTAAAAATAATCAAAGATCCTAAGCACCGTGATGACGTCATAGACATTAGTTATAGCGAATGGCTTGTTTCGTTTGAAGAAGATACAGATTTGACGTTTATTCCAAAGAATCTTTTAAATAAATTAAAAAAGAGAAATTAAAAATATGAAACATAGAATACCTACATTAAACGAATATGTAAACGAGAATGCGTTTATTGCAATTCAAAAAGATTATGATAAATTCATTCAAATAGACCACAAAGAAAAATTAATCGAATCTTTGTTGTCAGAAAAGTCAATAATCCTAAACGAACTTGAAAAATCTGTACTTGTTATTATTAAAGAAAATAACGGAACAAACGATTTATTTGAAGGAACGTTAAATGAAAACGCTGTTTATGAATGGTGTTTATCAATTAATGAAGCTGGCGAAAGTTTAGCGCAAAAATGGAAAGATAAAGCAGCTGCAGCAATTGAAACTGCAAAAGAAAAAGGAAAATCTGCGTTATCGAAAACACAAGAAGTACTTATTAAAATAGGTTCAGATATTACTGGATTAGTTAAAGTTATTTCAAATACAATTGCAACATTTTTAAAGAAAGCATGGGCATGGATTTATAACCAAACGCAATCTAAATATGCGCCATTGAAGGATAAAATTATTGAATCAGCAACTCCAAAAATTCATAAACATGGTGTTGATAAAACATCAGAAGAAATAAAGAATCTTGGAGCAATGTGTAAACATACGATTCAATATTTTACAGGTGATGCTGCAAAAACAATGACACAAGGAATTACAGCAGCAACAAAAACAAATGAATCAATTGAATACATAATGGAAAAAGCTGTATACTTATCAATGGCTGAATTGATTACTGAAGGATATGACGTATTTGAATCTGACGGGCATGGAACAATTCATTTGCCATTAGTATCATCAATTGCAAAAAAATTAACAAAATTCCCTCCGTTTACTTGGATGCATCATGCTGAAGCATTTGTTGCAAAAAATGCAAACAACGCGTTTGAAAAGGCATCTCAAATGTTAACAAAATATATTGGCGCGCCAGGACCATTTGAATTTGTGTTTATGGGAACATTGTTTGGAATTCTTGCCGGCTATGTTTTAGAACATGGTGTTGCTGGCATGATTGAACATTTAGGAGAAACAGCAATTGCTGCAAGTATCATTGTATTGATACCAGGAATTGGATGGATATTACATACTTTGGAATTAGTATCTAAAGGATTATTTTTAACAACAATAGCAGAAACTGCAGTTCATACAGTTGCAGCCGCAATTAAAAAAGATAAAGGCGAATAATGGAAAAGAGAATACCGAAGTTTGATGAATTCATTAACGAATCTTCAAATTTAACAAAAATACTTCGTTCGTTAGGATGGCTTGGTGATGATTGGACACCAGCCGAATACAAAACACAAATAAGAAAGTTAAGTGATGAAACTTTAATGATATGGTATAATTCAAAAGATAATCCTATACCGAATACGCCACTTGACTTTCAAAGAAATCTTGTTAAACTAGAAGTTGAAAGACGAGGGTTAAAATAAAAATAAACGATGGAAAAGAGAATACCTACATTAGACGTTTTCATTAATGAAAACATAAACGAAGCAAAAGCAAAACAAAAGTTTGTTGTTTTGCGAAGAGATAATCCACAACTTAAAAATCCATATTACATGGTTCGTGGACAAATGTCAGCAAAAGATATTAAAACTGCTGAAAATCCATCATACGGATATATTACTGCTGAATTATTTGATACTGAAGAAGAAATGAATGCTTTTATTGAACAGAAAAAAGCAGAAGGTTTACGAGTTAGTTAATTAAAATAAACGCATAAAAAAAGGGAACTTAAATTAATTTAAGTTCCCTTTTTTTTGTTTTAAAATATCAAATCGCCCGGATAGTTTTCATTTAATAATTTAATTGCATGTATGCAAGTATCTTTCAAATTATCGAAAACCGGAATACCTAAATCATCAGCAAAACGTTGTTTTATATAACGAACTCCGTGAAAACCAGGTTCAGCACCAATTGCCAATTTGATTCCTTTATTGTAATTTGCTTTTCCAAACCATTCAGCAATTTCAAACCTTGTTGTTTGTGCGTAACTTCTACTTGGGTCAAGTTCTTCTGGAATAGGATTTGCTAACCAAAACAAAATAACGCCGCCAGCTGCAGCATTTGCTAAATTTTTACTTTCCCACGCAACCTGTTTATCGTAATAAAATTCTTCGGGTTTATTTAGCATTTTTGGTGATGCAATATCGAATTCTACATTAGATACGTATTCATGTAGTTGTTCAAAATTTTTAATTGCAACTGAATGCCAATCTGGTGCAGATTGGATAGGACCTGCTAAAAATATAGTAGGTTTGTTTGTTGTTTCGTCAAGTGGTCGAATTACTTTCATGATATTAATGTTTTAATAGATTCTAGAGATTCTTTAGGTGCATATTTTAAATTTGCAATTATTTCGCCAGCAAATACATTTTGGTCATAAAATTTGTTAATGCCATTTATACTAAATAAAACTAAATCCATTGAAATAGGTTTAAAGTGCCAAGCGTCACAACCAACGTTTATTGTATTTCTTTGTACTTTCCATAAGCCATGAATATGTCCAACTATATTGAACATCATATCATCTGCCTTTGTTGGATAATGATTTAAGAAAAGTAATTTTTGGGGAATTGATTTTGCGCCATGTTCAACAACAAGATTCTTATGAACTGCTGAAAAATATTGCAAAAGAACTTCATCTGCAATTTTATCATCATAGTTTCCTTTGATTAAAATCTTTTTTCCGTTAAGTTTTAAAACTTGTTTTAAAGATTCTTCGTTCATTGCAACATCACCTAAATGATAAACTGTATCATCATCAGTAACAATTGAATTCCAATTGTCGATGATTAAGTTATCCATTTCCTCTGATGTTTTACAAACAAGATCTCTGCCGTACAAATTTAAACGGTCATCACCGAAGTGTGTGTCTGATGTAAAGTAAATCATATGTTTCTTTTAAGTATATTTTTGTATAATTTATATACATAAAAGGTAAAAAGTTTAAAACTTAATTATATTTATGAATATATAATAAAATAAAGTTTCAATGAAATATACTGATTACACAAAAGGTAAGGAATTATTTATAGCTAACGTTTTTATAAAAGAAAGCGAATTATTAGGGTCGATTAACGAACAGTATAATGCATTCGTATGGGACAACAATATTGAAGAATTTATAACAGAATGCGAAATTTCAAATATTGCAGACGAAATGTTTTTACCTTTAAATGAGGCTGAAGGTGGTTCCAACTTTTTTATGAGAATGATTGGCAAAACAAAATTGAAAAATAATGTAAAGAAATATGCAAATGCGTATCTTGCATGGAAAATGGCGCCAATTGAATTAATGAAATTAAAGAAAACTCCAAGATGGGAGAAAATGGACCAGGACCAACGAAATCATGCAACAGAAGCACAAAAAATAAAAGTCACTGCAGACGGTGATGCAGTATCAGCAATCGAAGATCGTATGGAAGAAATTGCAAAACGATACGGCGTTGATAATGTGTTAGGCATGTATAAAACAAAAGCAAAATTAGCAGCACTTACTAAAGTACGAACAGTTGCAAAAGGTATGTATAGCGATTCAGAATATAGCGACCTTGAAAATACATACAAAAATTTGCAAAATCAAGCAAAGAAAGCTGACGAAACATTAGCAGCACAACAAAAAGAAGAATCTAAAGTAGATAAAGTTGCAGCTGCTAAAGAAAATGGATTTGTTCCTGTTTCTAAAGAACAAATTGATTCAGGCGATTACGACGTAATATCACTACAAGATAAACAAGGAAAAACTGTTATCGTTGGCAAAAAGAAAGCGAATGCTAAACCTGCTGACACTAAACCTGCTGATGCTAAACCTGCTGATGCTAAACCTGCTGATGCTAATCCAGCAGAAACAAAAAAAGCAGATAAAATTGCCGAATTGGAATCAACGATTAAAGATTTCAGCAAGAATATTGAAGATGAAATGAAGTATAAACAAGGTATTGATAGTAAGATAGCAGAATTAGAAAAAGAAAAAGAAACTGCTACAGATAAAAATTCAATTGATACGAAAATAAATAAATTAAAACTAGAATCTTCGAAGTCTTTAGATGATATGAAAGACATGCAAAAGAAAATGAAAGAAACAAAAACAGAATTAGATAAAATAAATAAATAAAAACATGGCAAACAGAGTACCAACACTTGATGAATACATCAATGAATCAAAACAATTAAACGAAGGAAAAACATTTAATTGGAATGCACAAAAAGTTGCAAAAAACTTCAATGAAGTTAATGAAGATGAACCATTAGAACCAACAGATAGAGAAGTTGCTTTATGGGTTACTATTACAAATTTATTTAATGAATTTGATTTAGAAGTATATCAAGATCTTGACGCATATTCAATTTCTGGTGTATCTGAAAGAGGAATATACGTAGGTATTGATTCTGAAATTTTTGAAAACAAACAAGTAACATTAACTGTTACACGTGCTAAACCTCAAGATATCGAAGGATTTGCAAAAGCAATGGGTTCAACTGCGCCTTCTGCTTGGAGTTTCAAAAATACTGATTACGAAAGAGAAACAGTTACGTATAAACAAAACAAATTAGACGTTAGAGTAACAGGTGATTTATTAGAAAAACTTTTCAGAAAGTTTGTAAACATAATGAAGTAATATTGAAACCTGGAATTCTTAAAGTTCCAGGTTTTTTTATGCTTTCTTTTTAAAACTAAACATCATTAATGTATATAATAAACAAATTTAATAGATTCATCATTTCAATTATATGAAAAGCAAAAGTTTATTTGACGCACCAGAACCAGAAGAAAAAAAAAAAATACATTAAAATTATTTGTATGCGCGAATCCTAAACCGTTAGATCCTTCAAAAGAAACATTAGGTATTATAACTAAAAATAGTTTTATGCTATCCGATTTTAACATTAACTTCGGATTTGTTCGAGAAATCGTAACAGTTTTATCTGAAATGTATAATCTTGTTTTTATCGGTGAAGAATCTGATAAAACAATTCCTAATGGAATGTCAAATTTTTATACGTATAATCTTACAAGATATAAACAAATAAACGGTAAAGAATTCAAAAGAAAAGCAGAGAATAAAGATAATGCAGTACACAATCTTAAAATTCTTACTAGAGAATTTGATAATTCATTCCCATTTACTTTAGACAGAATTTTATTCGCAAATGATATTTATTACATATTGCCGTTAACTTCATATATATCGAAAGAACTTGACCCAACTGGTAATTTGCAATACTTACAAAATGAATTTCATGATTATGTAGGAAACAATACATCTGAAATTGATTTAAGAAAAAAAGCAATTGAACAAGTTTGTTCTAATTATGATAATAGAGTTTCTTTGCTTGCATTCTCAATGTACACAAAAAACATGTTCATCAATGTTGTGAAATACTTTCATGATAAAAAACCGTTGAAATGTCTTTACAGTTTTAGTGTTGACCCTGCAGCTTTTTTGGAAATTTTCGATTACTATGGAATTCCACAAAAACGGTTTTATTTTGCTGATGATAATCGCGGTACTCGAAAATTCGAGGAATTTCCAATTGCTCATTTGCAACATATTACACACGAGGAAAACGTATTTGGAAATGTTGATACTACTAAAACAAAAGATTTATTTTATGTAGGAACTATACTGCATTCAAAAGGACATCGAAAAGATATGTGGGATAAATACTTTAAAGATTTGAATCTTACAAATAGTTCAATGTGGATTCCTATAAAAGCAAACGGTTTGTTCATGACAGAAAAACAAGTAAATAGTCATTACGGACAGTCTGCAGCAACAAAAGCAAACGAATTATTTGGTGAACTTGTTGAACAAATTAAAAAGCATCCGATGCACAAAGGCCATATGTACACGAAAGATGTTCGGAAAACATTGGCAGAATACAAATATGGCATTGTTTTGAAATGCGTATCTTTTAGTGACTCATTAAACCCAAGACCTGTTTTTTATACATATCTGGGAATACTGCCATTAATAACTTGCGAGTATGATCCTGAATTTATTGGAATACCAAAAAGCATACAGGATAAGATTGTTGTTTCAAATCATAAAGATATCGAAGAACGTGTTAAATACTTTAATGAACACGAAGAAGAAAGACAAGCAATCTTAAAAGAGTTATGGAATCACTTTAAGATTGACGAATATAAAGAAAATTGGAAAGAAATCGTAAAACAAAAATTTCAATAATATGCATTACATAAACAAATTTTTCAACAACGTATTCGTTGTTAATTTGAAAAGACGTCCAGATAGGGCTGAACATTGTCAAAAAGAAATGGATTTGCACGGAATAAACTTTGAGTTCTTTGAAGCGCATGATGGCAATATCGAATTTGCTGAATGGCAAAAAACAAATTCCATGGAAGGATTTACGACTCGTCAAAAGTTAGAGGCGCAATTGCCGTTCGGCAGAAAAGGTTGTGCAACTAGTATGACAAATGTTGTAAAGGAAGCAAAACGTAGAGGCTATAAACAAATTTTAGTATTCGAGGATGATGTTGAATTTCTTGATAATTTTAATGAAAAAGTTGAAACATATCTAAATGAATTACCTGACGATTGGGGATTTTTGTTTTTAGCAGGTGGCCGTTTGGCTGCACATCAACAAAAAGGCAAATGGTCTGAACGTTACAGTTTGCATTCGTACAGAATCGAATTTATACATGCGTTAGGTGCATGGGGAATACAAGAACAATTGTATGATGAATTTATAAAGTGGGGTGAAAAGGCAGCAAATGAATATAAACACATTGACGAATTTCTTTGTTCAAGTGTATCAAAATTTCATAAGAAGCATCATCCATTTATGTGCAATGAAACATTATGCGGTCAAGCGGCATGTCAGTCAGACATAGGTACACGCGAAACACGTGGATTCTATTTCAGAAACGATCTTGACTTAGTACATGGCGTTGTTACTGAAGAAGAAAACGAAGCAAAACAAGCAAAACCAAGAACAGCAAAACCTTTAATCTAATAAATTATGTATATGACAGTAACTATATGGATTCAAGAATATGAACTAGAAAAATTCAAAAAGTTTTATGATCTAGTGAATAATTCAAAAGTAATCGAAAAAGAACAGATACCTACAATAAAGTTTTTAAATGTAGCACCACAAAATACTGATAGTTATTTACAAGTGAATGTTTTATACGATATTTACTACATCATGAAAGAAATGATGGAAGAAAAAGCAAAAACAGCAACTGAATAATATCCATTCATTAAACGATATCTAAAGATCGTATCGTTAACAAATAGATGGATATTGTAGTTGTATATTCAAAAAATAAAAGTTCATTAAAAGAAACAAAATGGAAGAAGAATTTATAACATTAGATTACACGAGTGAAGAAACATTTGTAACAGAAAAGGTTGAAATAAAAAAATCAATGTATGATTTGGCTGATGAAATTAACATGTATTTCGGAAAGCCATTTATGCCAATCTTGGTTGCAAAAGATAAGAAATCACTTATAGTATGTGCAGATGATAAACAAGTAACAGATAGAGTAAAACGAGAATGCGGTGAAGGCTGTTACAAAATTATCATACAGGAAAGAAATTCAATATAGCATTTGTTTTTATGATATTCATCATGCTTCAGATTTAATGAATATATAAAATACAAACAAACATTAAAAAAACAAGTTGCTATGGAAAATAGATTATCATCTATAACCGATTTCCCTCTCCGCAAATCAAATGGAATGATTGATTCATTACAAGTAAAGGACACTGAGGAAACCATAAAAACATTACGCGATATTGGCGTATCTGCAAAAAAATCAAATGAATACGATGATGAAATTGACATCGAAAATATTGATAACAAATCCAAATTTATTGAATGGCTCAAAAACGAAAGATTTAACTTATCTACTTACCCACGACTTAGAAGTTTTTTAAAATAAATACATATGAAACAAAGAATCATAACATTAAACGAATTTGTTGAACAAAAACAAATTAATGAGGCATCAAAACAAGTATACGATTATAGTTGTCTAATGGTAAATGTAAATACCGACGGATGGGACAATTTTATTCATACATTGGTTGATGCCAATGATTTGTATACCGAAGAGGAAGATTACGGATTTGAAACAGAGCCACACGTAACTGTACTTTACGGCTTACACGCAGATACAGACATGGAAAAGTTAAAAAGTATGCTGCCATCTTTATCAACAATTGAATTAAGTTCGGATGCTATTAGCATTTTTGAAAATCCAAAATATGATGTATTAAAGTACGACATACAAGGCGATAATTTATTTAAGCTTAACAAAGAAATATGTGAAAACTTTGAATATACATCAGATTTTCCTGATTACCACCCACACATAACAATTGCATATTTAAAACCAGGTTGTGGTAAAAAATACGCAAAAGAATTAACTGAACCAAAACAATTTAATCCAGAAGTGTATACTTACAGTCATACAACTGGAGAAAAAGAATTCATCAACATTTAAACAAACAATTACATATATGGAAAAAAGAAAAATTTTCGTACTAGACACTTGTGTCATCTTGCACGACCACGCTGCATACAAAAAATTTGCAGAACATGACGTGGTAATTCCAATCGCTGTTCTTGAAGAACTAGATAATTTCAAAAAAGGTAATGAGCCTATCAATTATGAGGCAAGAGAATTTACCAGAGTAATTGATAAGTTATCAACAAAAGATGGATTAAATACATGGGTTGACATTGATGAGCCAGGTGCGGGAAAAATAAAAGTTTCGTATTTACGAGATACACCAGAAAATAGTGCAGTTAAGATTTTTCACGAAAATAAACCAGACCATAGAATTCTAGATGTTGCTTTAATGCAACAAGAAAAATACCCAGATGCAGATGTTATCTTAGTATCAAAAGATGTTAACTTGAGAGTAAAAGCGAAATCTTTAAGCTTACAAGCAGAAGATTATATTGCAGGTTCTATTCGTAATACAGATACAAGATTCACTGGAAAATATTTATTAAAGAACGCTCCTATCGAAGCTATTGATAAATTGTATCTTGAAACTGATGGTGTTCCGTTATCTGAATTTGCTGAATCTGAAGGTTTTCCTGGTGAAGGTGAAATTTTAACAAATACATATTTCATTATTAAAAACGGAAAGAAATCTGTTATCGCTGCGTATTCAACTGTTGATAAATGTTTACATCATGTTGAAAAGAAAAGTTCTGCAAATATTATGCCAAGAAATGCGGAACAAATATTTGCAATGGATGCAATCTTAGATAACTCAATCAAAATCGTATCAATACAAGGTGCTGCAGGTACAGGTAAAACATTAATTGCATTAGCTGCTGCATTAGAACAAATTGATGATTTTAATGAAATATATGTTGCTAGACCTATTGTATCTTTAAACAATAAAGATTTAGGTTTCTTGCCAGGCGATGTTGATTCAAAAATTGGCCCATACATGGACCCAATTTGGGATAACTTAAAATTCATCAAAACGCAATCTTACACTGTTAAAAAAGGTCAAAAGAAATTTGATGATACTACATTAAAAGATAAAATTGTTGTTACACCTTTGGCATTTATCCGTGGTAGAAGTTTATCGAATGTATTGTTTATTGTTGATGAAGCACAAAACTTATCACCGCTTGAAATGAAAACAATTATCACTAGAATTGGTGAAGGAAGTAAAATTGTATTCACGGGTGATGTTCAACAAATCGACAATCCTTTCTTATCAGAAAGCAGCTGTGGCGTTTCATACGTTATTGAAAAATTAAAAGGCGAACCAATGTTTGCTCATGTCACATTAGAAAAAGGTGAAAGATCTGCTGTTGCAACATTAGCTGCATCTAAACTGTAATTTGATATGAATATATAAAATAAAGTATATCAATGAAACAAAGAATACCTACATTAGAACAATTTATTAACGAGAGCGTAAGAACCCCAAAATCGTGGTTTTCTATGTATGTTGTTAAAGCATACGTAAATAAAGAATTTGACATTAATAATCCTTCATCAGTAGCAGAATGGGACAAAAAATACAATGGCGGTATAGCACCGCATCCTGCATTTGATACTGTTGACATTGTAAAATACGCAATTGCAAAAGGTGAATATCCTGATGGCAAAGCACTTGACTAATTGGTAAAAAATACAAAAATAATTAAGTAGAATGAAACAAAGAATACCAACACTTGACGAATTCATCAATGAATCTTCACAATTTTTAAACGAATCAGAACAAATGGTATCTGACTCTACGATAACTTCACAATCTGAATTGGAAGCATCTATATTAAAAAATTGGGGCCAAGCATTTTCTGATTTGGTTAACAAAAAAATAGGAATACAACTTAATATATCTGATGTTAAAAATTCAAGAGGATATATTGATATGACTATAAAACCTATTAACAGACATGAATACGGCATATTTCAATATGGCATGAATTCTGTAACAATTGATAATTTCTCTGGTAGAAAAATGCCAATGGGAAAAGAAGAAAACGGTGTTTTTACTTTCCCTGCATATATTTGGACAACAGTACATTTTGCGTACAATCATGGAACACCAAATATGGGCCAAGGATCTAACGGTTGTTCACTTTATTTTCCAGGTTCAACATCTGATAGCATATACTATGATATTGTTGAAAAGAAATTTTACACGGATAAAGAAGCACAAAGTCATTTTAAAAATTAATTAGTATAATGGAAAGAAGAATACCAACACTTGACGAATTCATCAATGAATCTTCACAATTTTTAAACGAATCAGAACAAATGGTATCTGACTCTACGATAACTTCACAATCTGAATTGGAAGCATCTATATTAAAAAATTGGGGCCAAGCATTTTCTGATTTGGTTAACAAAAAAATAGGAATACAACTTAATATATCTGATGTTAAAAATTCAAGAGGATATATTGATATGACTATAAAACCTATTAACAGACATGAATACGGCATATTTCAATATGGCATGAATTCTGTAACAATTGATAATTTCTCTGGTAGAAAAATGCCAATGGGAAAAGAAGAAAACGGTGTTTTTACTTTCCCTGCATATATTTGGACAACAGTACATTTTGCGTACAATCATGGAACACCAAATATGGGCCAAGGATCTAACGGTTGTTCACTTTATTTTCCAGGTTCAACATCTGATAGCATATACTATGATATTGTTGAAAAGAAATTTTACACGGATAAAGAAGCACAAAGTCATTTTAAAAATTAATTAGTATAATGGAAAGAAGAATACCAACACTTGACGAATTCATCAATGAAAGTCAAATAATAAACGAAAGTATTTATGAAGTAACGTATGCGGAAGTAACACTTAAAAATTTAGTATTTCTTGCTTCGAATTACGTTAAAAATCCTACTATTATTTATGGCGTGCCAACAAAAAATTTCAAATTGCAATTAAATGTAGAGGAAATGGGTTTTAAATGCAATCTGTCAACACCATACAAATACCGAGAACTTTGGTCAAGAACGCAAGCAAGATTATGGGCAAATCGTCCTGTTATTTTAATGTATGATGATATAAATGGCGATTACGTATATTTTGATGGACATAGTAATCATATTGGGATTGGCGTTAATACCATAGTATCAAAATTATCAGATTTCATCAAGTCATTAAAAGACAAAAAAGAGTTAAATTCCGAAGATGATTTTCAAAGTGTTGTTCCAACGTTACTGGCTTGGAACAGTGATATGATAAAAAAATAAAAATTTTTGAAACTATTTTATACTTGTGTATAATATATAAACAAAACAAACAAATACAAATTCTGATTGAAGATTAAATACTGCAACTAATTTAAACTAGAAGCATTAGTCTAATCTCGAAGGAAAATCAATCGCCTTCATACATTAACCGCTGCAAATGCCGTTCGTTATCGAAACATTGCGGAACAAAGGATTATCGGAGGGTGCTCTGCAAATACACAAACTGCGAGACAGTAAAATCTCAAAGTTAATCTGTTCAGAATTTTGAAAATATAAAAGGTTAGTTACAGCAACTCAAAAAGTTCAGCAAAAACTATAAACACTAACCTGCAACATTATTAGGAAGGTTGCCTACAGCAATTATTGAAAACTAATTTGACGTCCCACTGGTTTACCAGTAATCGTTTAACTATCAATCAATGCGCAACCTGTAAATTTATTCGCGAGAATACAATTTCGTCCGCTTTGTTGCAGACTTAAACGTATTCTCGCTTTTTTTGTAAGAAAAAAGCATATTATAAAAATATTAACAATAAAAACAAATTATTATGGCAAACGCTTTATTACAGTCTATGACAACAAACGACGCAAGAACTGCAAACGGTATGTTAACAAACTCAACAACATCAAGTTACTGTGTTGACCTTTTCTTCGCAATAGGAGCAATGAGAGCAAACAGAGATAACAAAGTAATGATGGAAAAATTATCTGATATGTTCGATGGTGCATTCGCAGAAAACCCATTAGTTGCAATGAAAATTTTATTCTGGTCTCGTGACATTCGAGGTGGTGCTGGAGAACGTGAAGTATTCAAAAAATTGTTAAATCACTTAGCAACAAAAAACGTTGAAGTATTGTTAAAGAACTTAACAGTTATTCCAGAATACGGAAGATTCGATGACTTATTTGCGGTATTCTCAACACCTGCTGAAAGAGCAGCAATTGATTACATAATCGCAGTTTTACTTGGAGACAATAACATGAAACCGTTATGCGCAAAATGGATGCCTCGTCTTGGTGGAAAAATATCTAAAGATAAAAAATTAATTGCAAACAAAATCAGAACTGCAATGGGTATTTCGCCAAAAGATTATAGAGTTCTTTTATCAACATTAACAAATGTTGTTGAAACAGCAATGTGCAATAAAGATTTTTCATCTATAGATTATCAAAAAGTGCCTTCGCTTGCAATGTCTCGTTACATGAAGTCATTCGGAAAAAATGACCAAGAAAGATTCAGTGCATACGTAAAAGCAGTTGAAAAAGGTGAAGCAAAAATCAATGCCGGCGCAATATATCCTTACGACGTAATCAAAACTGTAAGTACAAACGAAAACGCTGCACAAGCGCAATGGAACGCATTACCAAATTTTCTTGAAGGCAACAATGAAAATATTATATCAATGATTGACGTTTCAGAATCAATGACAAGTTCTTCTGGAAAAATAACTGATAACTTATATGCTGGAGATGTTGCAATATCGTTGAGTATGTATATTGCTGAAAGAACAGAAGGCGCGTTTAAAGACCACTTTATTACATTTACAAGTCAACCAACATTGCAGAGAATGACTGGTTCTTTATCGCAAAGAATTAGACAAATCAAAGGTCCTAAAGGATACGATACAAATCTTAGTGCTGCATTTGAATTGATACTTAATGCTGCAGTAAACGGAAACGTACCTGTATCTGAAATGCCAACAAAGATTCTTATTGTATCAGATATGGAATTCAACGGAAGTTATATTCGCGGAGTTGACGCATCAGCATGGCAAATGATTTCGCAAAAATACGAAGCGGCAGGATATACAATGCCAACAATTGTATTCTGGAAAGTAAACGTTATAAAAATGGAAAATAACCCAGTTAAATTTGACAAAACTGGGGCTGCATTAATATCAGGATTTTCACCAGCAATATTGAAATCCGTTTTAGGTGGAGATATTCTTTCGCCAGAAAGAGTAATGTTAAGAACAATTAACGACCCACGCTATTCAAAAATTATCATCTAAAACAAAAGAGGGAATCGCTAGGTTCCCTCTTTTTCTATTTAAACATATATGAGCATCAAAGAAACAATTTTAAAACAATTAGGTAGTACGAAAAATGTAATAAAAGTTAATCCTTCAACTACAAAATTAACAAAAAACATTTATACAAAACTATCGCCTCTTGCAGGTTTTACACCTAGCAAATTCCATCCAAAGAAAAATTTACAAATGATCATCAACGATTCGGAAATGTATCTGATACTTGAAGGATACGTTACTTGCCGACGTTATATCGAAACAAAGGAAATCAAACCGACAGGTTTTTTTGCAAAAATATTCAATAGAGAAAGCAAATTTATTTCTGATGAAAAAGATATTATAAAACAATTAGATGACGAACAGATTCATTACAAAAAAGATTTTGATGACAAAAAATCCTGTGCATTTTATTACTATTGGATGCCTACAAATTTTTTAGTATCAAGCGAATCTCATGAGGAATTAACGCATCTTGAATTTAAACAAATTCATCAAAAGTTTTTGAAATACAAAACAAAAGTAAAGAAAAACATAATCAAAGCAAAAGAACAAAAACTTCGCAAGAAAGCTGAAGATATTGCAAACGGCAAAACTATTTAATTCATCTGTATATAAATATTAATAAATTTAATAGTAATATGACAAAAACAGAGAACGTTCGTATCGGATTTGGCGCAATTGGGTGTGCGTTAAAATTCAAAAAAGATACAATACAACGGTACGATGGATCATTAGAATATTGGAAAATGTTATGGTCACTTGTTCGTAATAAATCAATTTCGCATGTAATGTTATTGCAAAAATCTGATTGGGCAGATTTGCCTGAAAATGAAAAAATAGAATTCGACCCACGAGGCGTTTTATTCGACCCGTATTCTGAAGAACCTGGTTTTTCACGCGCGAGTGTAACGCCAAAGAAAAATGAAGATACTCAACTTTGCACTAATTACAGAAATTTCTACGAGCACTTCAAAGATAAACACAATTTAGATACCGCATACTTATTTTCTGGAA
Organism: Candidatus Pacearchaeota archaeon; assembly: GCA_041656875.1. Lineage (GTDB taxonomy): Archaea > Nanobdellota > Nanobdellia > Pacearchaeales > GW2011-AR1 > ARS1285. The sequence goes on along the minus strand of JBBACR010000001.1, from coordinate 261,049 downwards.
TGGGATATTTCACAAATAATTCAATTCCAAATTTTTTAGGTGCTGTAAGAATACCTGAACATCGTGTTCGTGTACAATGGGTTACATATAATTATTGTGCGCCTGTTGTTCATTTTCTAAACATGACAAAATTACCTTGGTATAATGTATCATTAGATCCTCGATACGTAAAAGATGTGTATCGTCAACGTGATACCATGAATACTCCACGTGAAATCATTTCACAATTTGAAAAGGCTGTTACGTGGGAAAGTGTCGATTGTTATGAAGGCAATGAAGAAACTGTTGGCAATGAAACTGTTAAACACTTACGTTTAGAAGCAACAGGAATCGAAAAACTTGCAAGAATACAGGAACCGATATATCCGCCAGATAACGATAGACCGATACGATTACTTATGGGTGTTATGCAATCAAAATATGGACAAGGCGCAGGTTATGATGACCGTTTAGAAATGTTAAAAACTTGGGTTTTTAAATATGACGATAAAAAAGAAGTTGAAATTTACGGTAAATGGTCACCTGAAGTAATTGCTGGTTATGAAGATTGGTTCAAAGGAATGATACCATATCAAGAAATGGATGCAAAATTACGTCAAACAAGATATACTGTTGTTAAAGGAATTCGAGCAGATTGGAGTACAGCAAAATGGGCAGATACACTTGCGCAAGGTGTTGTTCCGTTTCTTGTACCAGGATACGATACACAAAACTCTGTTGTTCCTGCTGACCATTTCATTAGAGTAAAAACTCCTGAGGATCTTTATAAAAAAATGGATTATCTTGATGCAAATCCGGATAAACGTATTGCATTGGTAAAAGGATTGCAATACAACTTATTAAAAGAAGCAAAAACTGGTACTTTTGTTTATGACATATTAAACAAATCATTCAAAAGAACAGGTATCGACATTGAATTGTCACTTGAACGCGATGATTCAGTAAAAAGAAAATCTAAATCTAAATCATTATTTTAATGAAAAACGTAACAGAAGTAAAAGGTTATTCGCACGAGAAATTCAAAATAGGTTCTCATACAGTTTATAAGTATACAAATGACATTCATAGAAAGCAATTTGTTGAACGTCAATTCTATTGGTTAAATATAATGAAAGATAAATTTCCAGAATACGGATTTAGTCATTTATATTTGATAAGCGAAATTGAAGAAACAGGATTCAGCATGAATAAAATTGATGCGAAACCGATGAATAAAAATAATGCAGCAGACCTTGTTAGAATTGCAAGACATATAAAATTGCCTGCGAGCGAACGTTTTGGTGCAAACGCAAGCATGTGGTTAGAACAAAATATGCCTACAAATTTTGCAAATGGAATTCCGCCAAAATTGACATTTGAAGCATATATTGAATATCTTAAAAAAATTGTTTTAAGAAATCCTGATTTATTTGAAGGATTCGATTGGTTTGCATACGAACCGTTAATACTTAAATATTCGCAATTTGCAAATTCTTCATTATCATATTTTCATGGAGACTTTACAGTTGATAATATTTTGTGGGATGGCGAAAAGTATACATTAATCGACCCGAATTTCAAAAATGATATGTGGCCATCTTATTTATTAGATCTTTCAAAATTATTCCAAGAAACTAGGTTTTCTGACATGGAATTCTTCAATGAAATTTTTAATGAAATTAAAACACAATTCAATTTCAATAACGATAAAATGAATTTTATCGAATTATTAGAAATCGGACATTATATACGTATGATTCCGTATGTTGTTAAATACCCAGAAGTATTTAAAGTTAAATTAGAAAGATTACAAATAATAGCAAAACATAAAGAATGCAATTAAGTAAAGACAATATCGACACATTAGCAAAATTCATATATGAAGATGCTAATATCAATTCATTAGTAAATGTAATACAAAATTCAGGTGATAATTATGTACATAATTATCTTGATTTTGTTGCATTAGAAACAAATGATAAGCAAGCCCAAATTGGGTTACAATTGCATCAACACGTAGCAGAATTAGACACGGTTTTTGAAAGTATAACAATGACTGCTACTGATGTATATGATATGAAAGCATGCGGCGTTGATGCGGTTGAAGCATCAACATCAAAAGTTATTGAATGCACAAAAAATAAACTTATCAGAAGTGTGTTGTCTGAAATATATTCATTAGGACATGAAAATTATTTGGAATCATTCACAAGATTCGATAAATTAAAAACATGGGTGTACAAATTATTTAGTAAAACATACATTAAATCATATAATGTTAAAAATAATACAAGTTTACTTGGCAAATTATTTTTATTTGGCAATAAAGTTGCAATTACATGCAGAAGAGGTTCCGGTGATATTTGTATAATAGGACCAGGATTGCTAAATAAATTTATTGATATGTCAATGTTTGTTCATGCTGATACAGTGACAAATGAAATTCCAGGAATTTTGCAATATGCAGGTAACATAGGTGCTATTAAAATTATGGTAAATAATGAGCTGCCATATAACGATAAATCAATTATTGTAATGCGTAAATCAAAACGTGACGAATCTGGATTACATTTAGTATATGATAAAAACGCGTTATCCATTATGACAATTTGCGAAGTAACAATGGCGCCAAAAGTTGGAGCAAAAACAAAACATAAAGTTTTTAAAACAGATAACGCTAAAGTTTTCATTCAAAAATTTTATGTAAATTATAAAGAAAATTCAAAACTTTTATAAGTTTCTGAATATATAATAAAACCAACCGTTATTACTGTTTAGCTTAGGCAAACAAAAATTAACGTAACAAAAACAAATTAAAAAAAAATCTATTTTAGGAGGATTAATTATGACACAACATCGTTTTATTTTGGGAAATTCCCCATTCGAAGTTTTATTTAAAGATTTCTTTAACACGGAATCAATGTTTAACATTGCTCAAGAATCTAAGTATTCTTATCCTGTTGATATTAAAGAAACAAAAGAAGGATTGCAATTTGATATTGCAGCAATCGGATTAACATCTGATGATATTGATATTGCAGTTGAATCTGATATTTTAAGAGTATCTAATGATAAAAAAAGTGGTGATACAGTCAGTGACGAAGATCATTACATACACCGCGGCATCACACGCCGTTCATTCAATTTGGGTTGGAAAATTGGCTCCCAATTTGATTTGAAACAAATTGTGGCAGTTATGGATAAAGGTTTACTTACAATCAAGGTTCCTCGTTCGGAATCTGCTGCCCCTATAAAAGTCAATATTCAAAACAAATAACATAAACTAATCTTAACGGTTGGTTTTCAAATCCAGAGCAATTGCTCTGGATTTTTTTTTGTCTTTTGTTCTATGAATATATAAAATAAAATACTATGACAGAACGAGAAGAAGCATTGTATAAGAAATTTTTACCCGTAGGTGCAAATGAATTGACACGGTCTAGAGTAAGAATTTGTGTTCAATGCATGTTTTTCAATGAAGTTCATAGAAGTCACTGTCCATATTGCAGTTGTGCATGGGAAAGTTACGTAAAGAAACCACAAAAATTTTGTGTAAAAAGATACTGGTAAATAAAATTATGGAAAAAAGAATACCGTCATTCGACAAATTTATAGATGAAAAAGAATCATTCGATAAATATTTAGTATTATTAGGTCATGACCCTAAAAAATTCAAACAACTTGATGACCATGCATATAACTATTTGAAAACTGCATATAACAAATCAGCTGATGCCAGCGATTTTGAACAAAACTTTGCAGATGAATTAGAAACACAAATAAATAAAATCAAAATATAATATGATAAGAAGAATACCAACAATCGAAGATTTTGCATTAAACGAAAGTGCTACATTATTTGGAGACATGGACGTTTACATCAACCGTTTCAATAAAGCACCAGGTTTTAATCAAGGAGAAGTTGTTCCACGATGTGCAGGAACACCTGATGAATTTCGTGAAATTGATACAAAAGGTAATTGGAAAACTGATGGATGGAATTATACGTCAATTAGATTATACACAACAGAAGCGTACAAAAATGGTAAAGAAGTTGTTGATGTGCTAACAAATTTAGTAATTGCGCCAAACAAAAAAGAATGGACTCCATCTAAAATTATCAAAAACAAACAATACACAGACACTACTGTTGTTTGCTTTGAACATCCTGCATTAGGATTTATATTCTTTAGAGTATGGGATTACACAACAGGTAAATCAAGAGGATTTGGCGAATATAAAGATACAAAATTCCAAGTACAAGGTTTTTTCATGAATGGCACAAGTTCGTGGGGTAAAATTGATGCATGGCCACAATTGAAAGTTATGGCTGACGATCTTGCTGATGCATGCAAACATGAGCCTAAAGCACTAATTGCTGTTGCTGATTATATCAAAAGCAGATACATACCGAATAATATGTATTAAAATATCAACAAAAAGAGGCAATTGCCTCTTTTTTTTATTTCAAATACCAATCTGATATAGTTGAATTTTGCCATTTAATCCATTCTTCAGGATTGCCAAAAAACATGCAATCATATTCTTGAGCAAATAATTCAGCAGATCCTAAATTGCGAATTTCTTGTTCTTTCCATTTTTCATCACGTCCCGGCACTTGCCACCACAAAACTTTTGTTGCCATATAAGAATTCAATCCACGTGATGCTCTATCATAAATATCATAAAATTGATTATACCCATTAGGTGTTGATTGTATGAATATTGTAGAATCTTTTATTGCACTAATACTTACATATGTATTACGTATAAATTCAGATGATGCAACTGGTTGCATGTGTGCAAAATCTTGCAAGAATAAATGGTGAATCGAAAAACCAATCGTTGAAGTTGGCCTAGAAGATATTGCAAAAATTCTGCATCCGTTATCGAACTTTAATGATTTCTTGTTATAACTTTCGACGCCAGGTTTTAAGTAATACGGCAAGTCTGCATATATACGTCTAATTTTATCCATACTTTCAACAGACATACATTCTTTAACAGATGCAAGAACAATGTTTCGATTTACATTGAATAATGCAGTATGTAACATTAAAAAATCCATTATTGTTGATAACCCGGTTTGTCGAGAATTCATAACAACGTTAAATCTGTAGTCAATGTATTTCTTTACAATATCTTTTTGGTAATCTCGCAATAAAATATGTTGAATACCGTTTATTGTTGATGCTGTACAATATTTTTCTATAAAATAAATGGGATCTGTTGCACACTTTGAATATTCAAGTAATTCTTGTGGCGAAAAAGAAAACATAATGCCGGCCTTTCGATAACCCGTCATTTTATTATAGCATATGTCTGATATTTTTGATTGACGACCTGCGTAATAGTCTTCATAAATTTTTTCAATAATTTGTGTTGTATATACTTTCATAATACTTAATTTTAATTTATATATTCATATCAGTTTGTGATTTTTGACAAACAAGCAAAAAAGGAAACTTGTTGTGAATATTTTTAATCATTTCGTCAAAAAACTATTTGTCATTAATGTATATAATTATAAAATATTAATAAGAAAATATATGAAAGAACCTAAGATTTTAATAACAGGCGCATGTGGATTCGTTGGCACAAATTTAATTAACGATTTGATTACTAAAAATGTAATAACCAATCCAAAAGAAAATATTATAGGAATCGACAATATGTCGCATGGCACTTTTCTAGAAGGTGTTCATGATAAAATAACATTAATTGAAGATGACATAAGATATCATGATATTAAAAATCATTTTAAAGATGTTGATTATGTATTTCATTTTGCGGGATTAGTTTCAATTTATGACTGCGATAAAAATCCAATGGAAGCATTTTCAAATAACATAATGGGTTCAATCAATGTGTTTGATGCATGCATTGAAAATAATGTGAAAAAAGTTATTTTTTCAGAAACATCTGCAATGTATGAAGATTCAAAAATTTTGCCACATGTTGAATCAGAGTGGAATCCGGGAACAATTTATGCAACATCAAAAGCATGTTTGCATTTGTTAGCAGAATCATATCGCAAAACAAAAGGATTAACATACACAGGTTTACGCTATTTTAATATTTACGGAAAATTACAGGATTGGAAACGAACAGTCCCGCCTGCATCATGCGGGTTTGCTATAAGACTATTAAACGGTGCCAATCCAATAGTATTTGGAGACGGTAATAGACGTAGAGATTTCATACATGTTGATGATGTTAATAGATTTCATATACAATGTATACAAGACAGTAGAACAGATAACGAAGTCTTCAATCTTGGAACAGGACAAAGTTATTCTTTATATGAGATGATTAAGAGTATAGCAAATAGCTTAAAAATCAATAAATACGAAATAAACCATCTTCCCGAAATTAATGGGGAAGCATTTGAAATCTATGCAAATATTGATAAAGCTAAAGCACTGGGATGGGAGCCACAGGTAAAATTTGATGAAGGCCATGAAGATTTAATAGGGTATCTTAAAGATCTTTATGAGAACGGCTATTTCCCAAAAGATTATATGGATAATATAAATATAGAAGAAGTTACAATATCATCAGATAAAAAGTAAATCCAAGATTCACACAAGCCTGCGCTTTTGCATGGGTTTGTTTTTTTGCCGCATTATATGTATAAGCAGATTTAACCTCTATTATCATGTTTTTTGATTTGATATAAATATCAGGTTTATATGTATGAGTTCCGTTAAGTTCATACTCGATAACGCCAGTAAATTTTGAGATACCGTCGCATGCTACCACAATATCGTTTTCCTCATATTGTTGTAATAAAAGGTCAATGGCGAAATTTTCATACCCTTGTACGTGTACGATTCTTCCTGACGGCATCTCATACTTTTTAAATTTATATCTTTGTTTTAATCGTTTATCTGCGTATTCGTCATCTCGCCAATGAGATCGTTGTTTTTCGCGTACTTCTGGTCTGTTTTGGATTTCTTTGTTTATTACACGTTGTTTTTCAATATTACCGGGTACGGCATAATATTCCATGCGTTTGTTTGATAAATTTTTTCTATTCACAGGATCTTCAAAAAATTCAGTTGTTTTATCAGACAAGTGTTTACGATTATCATCAATAGATATCCAATCTTTAAAACCTCTATTCATATTGTCTAATTGCATTTGAAATCTTATAGGGTTATTTATTTTCAATTCAGCTATTTGTTTAGACGACCTGACACTTTGCTCTTTTTTAAACTCGGGTGTGTTTTTTGTTACCGTGACTTTTTCTTTTATGTTCTGCGTATATGTAGGATCCTGGTGTCTATAATTCATGGAACACGACCTCGTACAAAACATATGATTATCATGTCTTGACATAAATTCATTGCCGCAAAATTTACAAATTTTCTTTTTCATATAATTCTTTTATTTGTTCTGATAAGTTTTCACAGCCATCATACATCCCATTCTCAATCTGTTTAATAAATTTTATTATTTGAGATTCGACAATGGCCGACTTATTAAAACCCATCGCCTTTGACACGATGTTAAGTTTTTTAATTGTTTCTTCTGATATTGAGAATGCTTGAGCTTTTTTCATATTGTAAAAATTATTAATTTTATAAATTATATATTAAAATGATGTTTAGAAAAATTAAAACTTTCTGAAATCTATGTATATAAATATAAATAAATGAGAACAATACCACCTTTATTTGCTGGCGTTGCAATTCGATTAATGAATGGTGATGGCCCTATCATTTTTGGCGATGAAACAAGACGTAGAGATTTTATTCATGTTGATGATGTGAATAATTTTCATATACAATGTATTGAAGATAGAAAAACAGATAATCAAGTTTTCAATTTAGGAAGAGGCGAATCGCATTCATTACGTGAAATTGTTGAAATTATTTATACGTATCTTAATGTAAGAATACCTATCGTATATATGCCAGAAATTAATGGTGAAGCTCATACGATTGTTGCAAATATTGACAAAGCAAAAGCAATAGGTTGGGAACCTCAAAAATCAGTTCATATAATGATTAGAGATACAATTTCTTTTTTAATTGAAGAAATGAAAAAAGGAAAAGTATCAAAAAATTACATGAATGACATTGATATTAATTCTGTGAAAATTGGAAAGTAAAACTAAAAAATTGTTCTGTATATAATAACAATAGGAAATAAAAGATATATGATAGAATTAAATGATATTATTGAAGTAGAAGGTTATATACCTGGCAATATGATAAAATTGAAACGTATTGCAAATTTGCCGGATTATATACCTGGCATACATCAAGTGTATAACATTTATTCAGATGACTTCGACAATTATTGGTATTTATTAATAGAAGATGACGATAATTCATTGCCTATAAATTATGGAATGAATAGAAATGATTGGGCAACAATACCGAATAGAATTGTGAACTTTATAAAAGATAAAAAATAATGAAAGCAATCATACTATGTGCAGGTAATTCAACAAGATACGGAAAAAATAAATTACTTGCAAAATTTAATGACAAGACATTACCAGAGTATAATATCGACTTTTGCATCGAAAATGGAATAACAGATATTTGCGTAACAGTTTCACGAAATCAATGTGATATTACATATTATGGCGAAATTGGTAATGATGTTGTATCAAATTTAGTTTCGTATGTCGAAAAATTTTCAGCAGAGAAAATAAATCTATCATTCAAATTCCAAGATACCGATAAATATGGTCCTGGTGCAGGACTACTGCCTTGGCTACCAGATAATCAAGAAGATGTACTTGTTCTTTTTGGTGATAACTTTGTTAAAGGTAAATTCGACAAATCATTACTGAAAGAATTCGATGCGGTTGCAACATATAAGGAATTGGAAAAAGATTCGACAAATGAAAGATTTGGTGCAATCGACGGAAACAAGTTAATAGAAAAACCTCATCTATACAGAGAAGGCAAATTCTTTATCGGTTTTGCTTATTTTACACCGGATGGCTTTAGAAAATTGAATGATTTATCACCTTCCGTAAAACGTAAAGAGTATGAAATTACAGAGTTTTTCAATTCAATCGAGAAACGTACAATTACACCAGTTGTTGAACATTGGATTGATTTGACATATCAATCAGATGATACAGATGTAAGTTCTGCCATAGCAAAAGCAAGCAATATATAAAATATAATTTCTAAATCTAAAACAATGGAAGTAATTGATATTTCTAATTTAGGCCCGTGGGATGGTCTAAAACAAATTATGGTTTTTATAAATGAACAAGCTTCATATAACAAAATCATAACAAATGCGCAATTAGGCACCTTTTTAATGGATGCATTCGAAGCACAACAGCTGCCAGTGATTAAACCAAGTCTTGGACTAATCAAAAATCCTGAAACATACAAAATCATTAAGTTAAAACACGCAGATGTTTTTGTTGACCCTAACATGCGTTGGGATGATACAAAATTAATTTTTAAATCGAATGATAAAGAAAAAATAGTTGAAATAAAACATTCTAATAACTTGATTTAATGAAGTGGCATTTCTACGATTGGGACGATACTCTAGCACTGACGAGAAAAGCATTATATCTTTCATATAAAGAAGCACTAAAAGATTTTGACATACAATTCGATTTTAACTATTTTAATGATTTTATTTACGATGATTCAAACAAATTCTTACAAGGATTAAATTTTTCAATCGATGAAATTGCAGAAATCAAAAAAGTAAAAGAACATCATTATATCAATACTTACTTTGATGAAATCATATTCAAACTACCCGATTTTAAAAATAATCGAATAGATCATCAATATTACATTGTTACAAATACAAATGAAGAACTTGTAACAACAATGCTAAATAAGAAATTTTCTAATACTGTTCCATGGCAAGATATCGTCGGAACGTATAGCGGTATTAAACGTAAGCCTGAACCTGATGTTTACGTTACAGCGTTTGAAAAAATAAAACATCAATTTCATAGTTCAACTGATGAACTTCATATATATGAAGATTCTATTGCAGGATTACTTGCAGCTAGTAAATTTATTCACATGTACGAAAAACGTATAAAGAATTTTGAAATACATCATGTAAAACACGAAAATCCATTTATAAACAACTTATAAAAATAAAAATGAGTAAAGAACAAAAAATTGTTAAAACAAAAAAACGTATTCCTGTAGTTGAATGCGACTGCAATCAAACAGAAATTGAAGAAATTGTTGCGTTACCTAAAGTAATGATTCAAGGTTCTAAAATCCCAAACAGCGGTACATATGTTGCACCTGAAAATAAATATCCGTATACATTAAAAGAATTTGAAAACGGACCAGTATTAAAAAATGATGGCAAGCCTTTTAAATGGGGAACTATTATACCACTTATCGGCGGTATGTCAATGGGCTGCGCATTAGCAACGCAAAAGAAACCTGATTTTATGGTTACATTTTCAGGATTTATGGGTAACGAAAAAAGTTTAGTTGATTACTGGCCAGATGTTCCATATCATAATCTCGATGAATATGATATTCCAATGTTTGCAAACACTGAATCTGCTGAGGAAAAGAAAAGTCTTTCATTATTAGCTGAAGCATTTAAAGATGTCGATTTTATGAATGCGGTACCGCCATGCGCTGGTTTATCAAGTTTAAATGCATCGAAAGGTCGTTCAGAAATGTCACGTGGCTCTGATGCAATTCAAAATCAATGGATGTACAAATCCGCAAGATTTGTTCTTGAACATGTAAAACCTAAAGTTCTTTGGGGTGAAAATGCACCTGCTTTATTTACTAAAACTGGTGTAGGTGTTGCAACAAAATTAGCGGAAATTGCAAAAGAATTTGGATATTCATTTTCATTAATGAAAACAAATTCATTATTGCATGGCGTTCCACAAAAACGTGAACGTACATTCTATTTCTTCTGGAATAGCGAAACTGCACCTATTATGAATTTTATGTCGAGAGATGAAGCTTTCTTACCTGACTTTTTAGCACAAATTCCTGAAGGTGTTTATCAGCACGATGGTGAAGAATGGACAACACCAGTTTACCCATCATATGATTGGGTGTTGAAACAAAATAATAAAACACACGCTGAATGGGTTGCTGAACATGACCATACTACATTACATAATCATCTTGCATGGACAGGCAAAATTGATGAAGCAATTGAAGTAATCAGAAAAGATTACGCTGATGCTGAAGCTGCTGAATGGGAAATCAAAAATCTTGTTCACGTTAAAAATAAATTAGCGAAAAAAATGGGATGGTGGGACAATTCACCACACTTTTTCCATGGACATTTCAACGCCGTTGTTGGAAGAAACATGTATCGTGGTATGCACCCTACTAAAATGAGATTTTTAACTCTACGTGAATTGATTTGGCTAATGGGTCATCCTCATGATTTCAACATGTGGGAAAATGAAAAAGGAAATGCTGCAACACAACAAATTTCACAAAACGTTCCTGTTGTAACTGCTAGTCATTTTGCAATGGAAGTAATGAAATTCATAAATGGCGAATTACCATTTTCAAATGAAAAAGATTTCAGACAAAATAATAAACATCAAAACAGAGCAACTGTAAACGATAAAGCAAAAAAATTATTCTAATGAGCAAGTTTCTTGTTGATGATAACTTTATAATTTTAATTCCTGCAAGGAAAGGGAGCAAAGGGCTCCCTTTCAAAAACAGGAGACTGTTGGATTATACGCTAAATTCAATACCATCGTTTTACATTAATAAAGTATGGGTTAGCACAGATGATGAATACATACAGCAAATATGCGAAAGCAAAGGTGTTAAAGTTCATAGAAGAACTGAATCTTCAGCAACAGATAATGCGTCAACAAAAACGCTTGTTAATGAATTTATAGCAACACAAAGAATTCAATCAACAATTATTATGTTGTATCTCACGTACCCAGAACGTACATGGGAAGATATTCAAAATGCGTATGCAAAATTAAGAATGCATAGAGGCAACTCGCTACTATGTAAAAAGGATGTAAAGCAAAGTCCATATCTTATGATGATTGAAAAAAATGCATTATTTGGAGAACAGGTAATTAAACACGATTTATACAGAAGACAAGATTATCCAAAAGTTTTTGAGATTTCTCATTTTGTTGCAATATTTGAACCTGCGATTGTTTCTTTACTGAATCAAAATTTGTATTACCCGAATACCATATTTCATAAAATAAATGATACAATCGATGTTGACACGGCAAAGGATCTTGATGCGTTTATATCAGCAAATCCAATACAAATATCGAAAGAAATGCAAATGCCGTACATACGAACATGCAAAAAGGAAAATGGCTTGACATTTGTTGATGGCATGATAGATAATTCGATTTTGCCAAAAAACACCAAGAAAATAAAAATTTATTATCATATTGGTTTAATTGATGATTCATGTATCGAAATAATAAACGACCAAATAAAAACGTTAAAAGATACAGGCATATACGATGCGGCTAATAAGATTTTATATAGTGTAGTGGGAAATATCAAATTATTGCCTAAATTACCAAAAAAATTTGAATGCGTATATAAAAGTGAAAATATAAGTGATGCTGAAATGCCAATACTTGAGATTTTACGAAATGATTCGCAAACTGAAGATTTCAAATGTATATACTTTCACACAAAAGGCTCATCATCTAGATTACAAAATTATGATGCAAATAAATTAGGTTCATGGCGAAAATATATGGAGCACTTTGTATTTGACCATTGGGAACGTAACATGTCATTACTTGAAAAATACGATACCGTCGGTACAAGTATGATTCTGGGCGAAGCTAATAGCTGGTACAAAGATCATTATGCAGGTAACTTCTGGTGTGCAAATAGTTCCTATATAAAAAAATTGAATTCATTAAATGAAACATATACAGTAACCGGTAGAGATCGTTACAAAGCTGAAATGTGGATATTGTCTGATAGCAATGTAAAAGCATTCAATTATCATGCATTTCATTTTACACCTTTTTGCAAACATTACTTTGACCCGAATGCGTATGAGATACCTGTTGTTAAAGAATCCAAAGCAAAGATTGCTGTTCTGATGCATTTATATTATATAGATTTAGTAAAAGAATTTATAGATAGTATTAAAAATATCAAATATCCTAGTGATGTATACGTAACAATACCTGATAACACTAGCATGTTAGAAACAATGCGACTTAAGAAAATATTCAAAGATTCTGATTTGATGCACAAAGTCATATTCATAACTGCTGGAAATATCGGAATGGATATTGGGCCAACATTTCTTACTATGAAAGAAATTGCAAAAAATAATATGCATTATGATTACTATTTGAAAATCCACACGAAGAAAAGTATAGACCCAGGTGACATTAATGAAGCTAGAATTGTGCATGGTGAAGTATGGCGTAATGCATTAATACAGCCATTATGCGGAAGTGAAGATAATGTTATGACATGCATCAATTGTTTGAATGCACCTGATGTAGGCATGGTAGGTTCAAATAAATGGAGAATTACATTTAACATAAATGAATGGTATACAAAGCAGAACCTAGAAATAATCAAGCAATATGCAACTAAATTAAACTGGAGTAATTGGGAAACAACTAGTTTCTTTATTGGCGGAACAATGTTTTGGGTTAAAGGGGATTTATGGGAAAAATTCTTTGAAGAAATTAATATAGATGAAACTTACAGCAAATTCAATAAAGGAAAATCAAATGATAAAAATGGCGGAACGCATGAACACTCGATGGAGAGAATCTTTGGAATATATGTTTGCCAAAATAAATTAAAAATACAAGGCGTATGAAAATATGTATAGCAATATCAACATATGTATCAGATAAAGCATCAGATGATCGTATAAAAATAATAAAAGAATGTTTAGATTCATTTATTAATGTAAATGCCAAAGTGGTAATTGTAAATGATGCATCGACAAACAAACTTCATAACGAATTATTGGAAACATATAAAGATAAGTTTCATATCATTAACAGAACGTATAATGGCGGTATTGCAAAATGCAAAAATACAGCTATAAAGTATTTTGAAGAAAATGAATATGATATTTGTTTCTTAATTGATGATGACATGAAAGTTGTTAGTCCAGATTTTGTTAAACAGTATGTTGATGCAATAGAAAATACAGGAATTGAACATTTATGCTATCAAGTGCCTGGAGATCATAAAAATACAAAAAATATTGAAAAGAATGATTTCAATGTAATTCAATCAGATCATACTAATGGATGTATGCTAGTGTTAACAAAAAATATTGTAAAGAATATTGGATACTTTAAAGTTTTACCGCACAAGTATGGACATGAACATTCAAATTATACATTGCGTTGTATAATTCATGGATTTGCGCCCGGATTTATAGACGTGGTTGATAGCAATAATTTTATTCAATTAATTGGGCAATCAGTAGAAATTCATAGCGGTACTAGAATTCATGGCGCAGAATTTGATGAAAATGAACATGCTGCATTTGAAAATTTACAGAACGAAAAATACATAGAATGCAATGAATAATCCGTTTGATTTTTTTGAAGAAATTTGGTGTATTAATTTGGATAGAAGACCTGACAGATGGGAATCTGTTGTAAAAGAATTCGATACGCTTGGTATACGAAATAAAGTACAAAGATTAAGTGCAATAACGCACGAAGATGGTAGAATCGGATTAATAAAGTCTATTCTTAATTTGCTAATATATGCAAAAGAAAAAAAATTAAAAAACATATTAATTTTAGAAGATGATGTAAAATTTCTACACGCAAATAATGTTACATCTACATTAACAAAAGCCAATGAACAGATTTCAAATATTGATTGGCATATGTTTTATTTAGGTGCAAACATAAATGGTGCAAAACAACGCAAAGTATCAGAAAATTTAATAAGAATAACAAATTCATATTGTTCGCATGCAATATGCTACAATAGTTGTGTTTATGATATCATCATAGAACAATTCACAAAAACAAATGCAATCATTGTTCCAGAAGATGTTGGTGATGTTTACTTTTCAATTTTACAAAAGTCAGTCCCATGTTTTTGTGTAAATCCAATAATTGCAACGCAATCTACTGGATTCTCAGATTTATCGAATGCAGTTATTGATTACAGCGTTCATATCGAAATACCTTTTAGTAACAATATTATATGAAAACAAAAACTATAGCAGAAATAGGTATCAATTATGCGTATGGCACAGATAAAACAAAATTTATTGATAACGCAATGAATCTTGTTCGACTTGCGGCAATGTCAGGATTTGATTATGTAAAGTTTCAAAAAAGAAATCCTGACATATGTATTCCTGAAAGTCAAAAACATGTGATGAAATCCGTTCCATGGGAAAAAGAACCTATAACATATTTGCAATATAAGAAAGATATTGAATTAGACATTGCAGATTACACAATGTTATACATATTAGCAATGGATTTAGGAATAGGTTTTTTTCTATCTGTATGGGATATTGATTCTGTTAATTTTGCAATCGAATTACACGATGTTACGGTTGGAATAGAAGAACGACCATTAATCATGAAAATACCATCTGCATTGATTACTGACACTGCATTAATTAAATATGCAAGATCTGCCGCTGATATACTTATGTTATCTACTGGCATGAGTACAGAACGTGAAATCGAAATTGCTGTTGCCGAGGGGATGCCAGATGTTTTATTTCATACAAATTCTGCATATCCATCTCCATTAGAAGGAATAAATTTAAACTATATTAAGCACCTAATTACAAAATATGGCGACAAAACTTCAATAGGATATAGTGGTCATGAATTTGGTTTAACTGCTACTTTTGCTGCTGCTGTTATTGGAGCAGAATATATTGAAAGACACATTACGCGAGACAGAACATTATGGGGATCTGACCAAATGGCATCAGTTGAACCTATAGGTCAATCAAAATTAATAAAAGGATTGAAAGAACTTGAAATTGCAATGGGTCCTGATATTATAAACGAAAGAATTGTTCACGAATCGGAACTAGATAAAAGAAAATCTCTAAGAGGAATATAATGTTAGGATTCTTGAAAAATATATTCGGGAAAAAAACCGAAAAACAAAAAAATGGAAGTATGATAATCAGAGTTGACATTGATAACACAATATGTAAAACGCCAGGAACAGATTATAAAAACTCCATTCCAAATCACAATCGAATAATGCGTATTAATAACTTATACATGTCAGGACATACCATTATTTATTGGACATCGCGTGGCGTTGGGTCAGGACAAAATTTAAGGGAACTTACAAGCAAACAATTAACACAATGGGGTTGCTTATATCATAAATTAGAAATGGATAAACCGTTATTCGATTTATTCATTGACGATAAAGCATTAAATTCAAATGAATATTTCTATGGCGTATAAAGATTTAAATGATATATATACAAAAAAATTTAAACAATCTAAATGCATTGTATTAGGAAATGGGACATCAGTAAAGAAATTCAAAAGTGATGATGATGTTTTTACTATTGGGGTAAACGATATTTGCAAATTCGTAACGCCAAACGTATTATTTTTAATTGATACAAAGAAAAGATTCGAAGCAAAAAATATACCTAATAGAATATATGATATAGAAAATGCAAATCCAGATTACATTATAGCAAAAGATGAATCTTGGAACTTTAAACATGATAACGTTTATAACATGAATTTTGGTGCGCATGGAAATTTAAAAAACATTAATGAGAAATCCATTATTGACACAGGCTTAGATTCGCCATACATGGGAATTCAATTAGCGTATAAAATGGGTTTTAGACGAATAGGCATATTAGGTGTTGATTATACACCAAATCATTTTTACGCAGACGATGGTCATCACGAATTAGTACAGTACGACAAATTAAAAGAAATTAATAATCTTTATAAAAATCTTACGCACGTGTTAAGCGAAAACAATTGTTCATTATTTAACTTAAATCATAACAGTATGGTTACCACTATACCGTTCATTCCAATTGAAAACTTTTAATACTTAATGTATATAATAATAAATTTACAATTTAGCAAGATAACTATATGAAACATATAATTGTTGAAGGCTGTGACCGAACAGGAAAAGATACATTGATTGAATACATCGAATCTTTAAGCAAAAATAATTATGAACAACATCACTTCATGACACCTCTAGGAAATACAATCGAAGAAAAGATTGAATTTCAACAAACGGATTTTTCTATAGAATTTGAAAGAATAAAAATTTATAGGACAATGTTCAAAAATGCTGATGATATGTTCGTATGGAACAGGTCACACATCGGAGAATACGTATATGGAAATATTTATCGAAAATATGATCCTTCGTGGATTTTCGATTTAGAAAAAGAATATGAATATGATATATCAAACGATACGTATCTTATTTTATTAATAGGCAGTCCAGAATTTCTTATTGCGAATGAGGATGGACATTCGTTATCAAGTAAATTAGAAGATAGACAAAAAGAAATTTCATTATTTATTGAAGCGGTTGGTAAATCGCATATCAAAAATAAATTAATCATTGACGTAACTAAAAATGAAACATATAGACCATTGAATGAAATTCAAAAATCAGTAAAAGAATTTTTAAATTTGTAATAGATGGAAACAGCAACAAAAGAATTTGTAAGAGTAATTAAAAAAATCCAAAAAAGCAACAATGAAGTAAATCCAAGAGGATTAAAAGTCAAAGAAACATTATTAGAAATGATGGAGATTGACCCGCGTTATCCAATTGTTGATTTTAAAGCAAGAGAATTTCCCTGGAAATATTTAGCAGGTGAACTTGGATGGTATTTACGCAGAGAAAAATCATTGGATAACATAAAACCGTTTTCAAGTTTTTGGAACAGAATTGCCGATGAAAATGGCGAAATAAATTCAAATTATGGTAATCTATTATTTGGAAAACAGCTACGATGGGTTTATGACTCCTTAGTTGCTGATATTGATACAAGACAAGCAGTTGCATTTTTAAATCAGCCTAAGTTTCAATACAAAGGAAATAAAGATTTCGTATGTACGTTTTCCCTAAATTTCTTTGTAAGAAAAAATAAATTGAATATGAAAGTTACTATGCGGTCAAATGATATATTTTTTGGTTTTACATTTGATGCGCCATTCTTTTCTTTTGTTCAACAGCATATGTATTTATGGTTAAAAGAAACAAAATATCCTGATTTGGAATTAGGAACATATTATCATTTTGCCGATAATATACATTTTTATGAAAGACATTTTGATGTTGCAAATGAAATAACAAAAGAACTATTAACAATGCCAAAGTCATTTATATTGAAAAAACGCATGTTTGACATTGATGAAGATGGTGAATATTCAATGACATGGGATGCGAAATCGTACACGGAGTTTGTATTACATCAAGCAGCAGAAGAAGCAACAACCGAACAATACATTGAAGGATTAAGTAATTTTTTTGATATAAAGTAAAATGGGAATGGGCATTAACGGATTTGGACAATTCAACAAATTCCAAGACATGGTAAACTCTACATATTATTTTGTAGGCGAAACCAAAAGAGAAGAATTACTATATCTTGCGTTAGCAATGTGTGCAGAAGCGGGTGAAGCCGGTGACGAAATTAAAAAAATGATGCGTGACGATGACGGCATTTTAACGGAAGAACGCAAAGAAAAAATTAAAACTGAAATGGGTGATACTTTATTTTATATGGCTATACTCGCATCAAAATTAGGTTTTGATTTTTATGATGCAGCAAATGCCGAAATATCAAAACTTACCGATATGATAGCAAAATGGGAAAAAGAAAATGACACTACTTTTAATATCGAAACATTCAAACAAATTAAAGCAAATAAAACTAATTAGTTTATTATAACGAATTCAAAATTAAACAATTTAGCAAGGCAAGCTTGTTGTTTTGCTAAATTCTTTTCTAATTCTTTAGAATACGTCCATTCGCTTTTGACTTCTATAATCGTATTTATAGATTTAATATAAAAGTCTGGGTAGTATGTATGAACGTTATTTTCGTAAAAATAATCAATTTTGCCAATTGATTTATTCATTTCCTTTATACCAATAATTATATCGTCTTCGTTATACGTTTTTAAAAGTTCAGTCAAAACTTGTGGTTCATATCCTTGAATTTTAACAATTTTTCCAGACGGCAATATGAATTCTTTATATTTAAAACATCGTTGTAAACGTTTGAACGTTTCAGCTTTTACTTCTGGTCTATTTTGGTATTCTTTTTGAAACTTTGATTTTGCTTCCTTAACAGCAGGAGTGTTTTGACGTTTCTTTTGAAAATCTGACATTCGTTTCTTTACGTCGATCTTGTTATGCACATGCGTTGCTGCGCAACTTTTGCAACAAAATTGTTGTGAAATACCTTTGTCTGAATTTATAACGGTAAATACTGAATTGCATTGAACGCAATGTTTTTCTACGGTAATACAGTTATCGCAACGGTTTGAAGCTGGTGATTTAGCATTAAATAACTGCCCACATATTTTGCATTTATTTTTATACATTTTCTTTGCATTTTTTTATATAAGCTTCCATATATTTTTGTATGTAACTTGATTTGTTTAAAGAATTTTCTTTTGCAAGTTTATCAAATTCATCTGCAATTGATTCTTCTATGGAGAAAGCTGTAAGTTTTTTCATGTTTATATTTTTTATAATTTATTTATATAATTATATATACATTGCATTTAAAGAAAATTTGAAATATAAAACTATTTAACTATTATGTATAATATATTAAACAAATTAATAAAAATTAACAATAAATTAAACATATGGAAATTAACGAAAAACAAATCAAAATTGCTCGCACAAAATCGGGAACACCTTGCTTATGGGAATCTTATACCGAGTTCGATAATCTTAAAAGAGCAATCGTTGTAATAGGTAAAGAAGGGGAGATTAAGAATTCTATTTTCATCAGACAATTCGGTTCTAAACAAAGCTTAATTCCAATCGACGAAGGTGACCATATCGTAAAAATCTTTAATGATAATAACGGCACATCGGTATCTGTACTAGAAATCAAAAAAATTGCAAACAGTTCTAATCATGCGGAAATGCTATTAAAATATAGAGAAGCAACTGGTTCTGAACAATCAAGTACATGCGAACAAAGATTCAATCAAGGAATCAAATCTGCAAAATTGAAAATGGAAGATAAAAATTACATCGCTTCAAAATTGTTTGAGAAAAACACAACAAGTATCTAATATAATGTTGCCAAATATTTATTGGATGAATACGGTCGTATCGAAAGGTACGACCGTTTTTTTATGCATAACGAATATATAAAATAAAACAATAATGTCAAATAGTTTATACGATACACCCGGTTCATCAAATGATAGAAAAAGAATTCCAAGTTTTGATGATTATAAAGGAATGGCTGACCAAATTGCAAAATATGGTGATGAACTTAGAGCGTATTTTGTAATGGCGCAAACACATGATGATTTACGAACAGCAAGAGAAGAACTTAATGCAAATGGCGGTAGTAAATACCCAGACAAAATTATTGACTTTATGTATAAAGAACGTTCACGTTCATTAGGTCCAGAAGCGAAATCGAATACTGAACATAATGAAGACGATTCAGAACAAAACCTAATTAATAAAGTTGCACAGGCTGATGACGATCCTACAAAATATACAAGACATCGACCTACATGGAATTAAAACTTTTAATTACTTGTGTATATAATTGATAAATAATTTTACAAATTCTTAATTTAAAAAGTATGAAAAATAAAGGTACTATTGACCAAATTAATCAATTCGTTGAAGCAATTGAACGTGAAACACCAACAAGACGTGATATTGTGCAATTCAATTTACAAGACATTGTAATTAATGATAAATTCATTGTTGATGAAATGGATTTAACTGACAGAGCAGCTGATGCTGTTTTAAGTGTTTTAAACGCAAAACCTGCATTTAAAGAATATCAAAGTTTAATGGAAGTGACTGATTGGAATTTAGTTTCAAGCAGATTAAAAGCAGCAAAAGGCGATGTTAATTTATACGGATCATTGCTACATAATCCTGATGGAACGCATACAATTGATGCAATCTTCTTCAAAAATCCAAAGAAAAATAAGGCTGATGATTTAACAAATTCTAAAGCACTTGTTGAAACAGTAACTCGCATTTTATCAACATCATCTGTTGATTGGTCATTATCTAAAATAGGATTTGATAATGAAACTTCCAAATACACAATTTCATTATTAAATGATAGTAATCCAATTGAAGTTTTTGAAAATGACTTATGGAAACAAGGTCAAACATTAATATTCAATTCAACTTCTTTTATTAACGAACCATTTTTCGACCGTCTTATCTGCGGTAATGGCATGAGAAAACCATCATACGGTTTCCGTTCAAATATCTCAAAAGCATCATTTAATAATGAGAAACTTGAAAAGGCAATATCAAATGCATTATCTGAAGATAACGATAATGTTGCACATCTTATAAAAGGATTTGCTGAACATATGAAAGGAACAACAATTTCATTACGTGAATTCTATAATCACCGTAACTTTTTGATTAAACGTGGGTATGAAGAATTAGCAGATAAATATTTTATCGAAGCGCCATTCTACAAAGCATGGGGCGATAACGTTTGCAAAAAATCGAAAACGTGGAAAGCAAGTGCAGATACTGGAATTAACGCGTATGATTTTATCAATTTGAACACTTGGTTGGCATCACATATTGAAGAATCGAAAATGTCTGAAGCTCATGCTTACGAATTGAAAAATGCAATCACTGGCATATTTACAGCAAAAGAACTTGACATGGAATTAATTGCTTCACAACAAAAAGTTGAATATCCTCATTTTGTTGAAATGGAATAAGTTTTCTTTGTTTCTTAAAAACAAAGTGGTCGGCAATGCTGAATAAAGGGAACTTCGGTTCCCTTTTTTTTATGCAGTTCATAAAGACAATTTTTGATGAATATATAAAATAAAATAATAAATGAAGCATATAAACATTAATGGTTTTTTAGGTTTAGACGAGTATTTAAAAACACAGTTAAACGAAACAAACCTTGGTGCACAAGAATTAGGAAAAATAAATTCAAAAACAGGTGAACTTCGCACCGAAATTTTGAAACGTAAAATAATGAATCACGAGCCTATAGAATTAGTAAAAGGTGGTTTTTTTACGGTTACTGATACTGATGATGCAATCAATAAAATAAATAATTTAGATTTAACACACCCATTATCATTCAATTTAAAAGGTGAAATAAAGGGCAAGTCGACTACTATATCAACATCGCAATTCTTGAAAACTGCTGAATTTGGTAGCGGAGGCGGAAAACGCGGAGGTGCTGATAATACAGATTTAAATGAATCTGCACAATGCTATTATTGTTCTGCTGTTTGCAATATTTTAAATTCAGAATCTGATGAAAGCGCATTCACTCCTGATGTATTGAAAAAAGCGGCACAATACGTTCAAGCATCAACATCGGTTGATGATGTTATAAGCAAAATTGAAGATGATTGGATTACATCATCAGTTGTAATTGCAAATGAATTATTCAATAAAGGCATTATTTCAAAAGGAATGATTTTTCATAGAGGTTCAGCAATCTTTAAAAAAATATATGAACTCGCAAAAACAGCAGGAACAAATTCTGAAATTTCTTTTAATTCTGATAAATGGAATCCCGCCGATATTTTTGGTATATTGCCATCTGTTATTGTTGCAGATTTAAACACTACATCATTACCTGCGCTAAATGAAGAGATTTTAGAGTTATTCAATAAAAGACAGTTTGTTCCAATATCGTTAAAGAAAACCGAAGGTAAACCTAAGGTTGAAATATTTAATGGCGGTAGCGAAAAACCAAACTTTCATCCTATAACATATACTGTTTCGGACGGAAAAAAATCAACATTTGAATCAAATATGAAAGTATTTATGTCATTCAATGGTGGCAAATCTGAAGGTAGAACATTTAATGCTTTTTCAAATTGGGCATTAGAAATACAAGGCAAATACGCAGCTGGTGGCAAATGCGGTTTGACACCTATTTTAGGAATTATGAATTATAATGGTGTAACGCCACCAATTTTGAATTATACTGAAATAAAGAAAAATTCAATGAAGCCTGATGCAAATTTCATTGATGACATGTTCTTATTATACAATGAATTTGATAACTCTCATTCGTATGATATAAACACGTTTGGCGATTTTGTAAAAGGCAAAGCATCAAATCCTAGCGAACAAGGATGGATTTTTTCAAAATATCTTGGAATGAAAGTTTTAAGTGCAATAAAAAATTCAAACAAAGAAAATGATATTATAAATGATATAGTTTTATATGCTGCATCGCAATCATCATTTTCATCTGTGTTTGCAAAAGTATATTAAAATAATTAAATATCATGGACATTTCAAATATCACGAAATTTAACTGGAGAGAAATTTTCAGTAATAACAACGGAAAAACATCAGGTTCCGGTTTCGCAGGTGTATTGTCTGTGATGACAGGATTAATAGGATTTGTATCAGGGTTGGCAATGTATTGGTTTTTAGGAGTTTCATCAGGAGCAGACAATGTATTGTTACAAAGTCTCGGTATGGTTACATTAGGAACTGTTTTATTAGGTGCTAGAAAATTATCAAAAGATGGCAATATGCCATTGCATAGAAATGAAGTAACAGATAATGCAACAACTGATAATACAACAACTGATAATGCATCAACCGATACTACATCGGACGTAACAGTATCTGATGACCAAACACAACAATTAAATTCATAAACGCAATGAACAAAAGAATACCTACATTTGACGAATTTCTGTTAATGGAATCGCCTGAAGCTGATGCAATATATGACAATTCATTGGAAGATGCGTATTGGGAAGATATCGCAACAAAATTTCCAAATTACAATAATCCAAACAGTTATGATTGCGGAGAAGCAACAGAATATATTCTAAATAAAATGAAAGAAGAATATGATAATGTTGAATGGGACAAATACGAAGATGAAATAAGAACAAAGATTAAAGAAGGGTTAACGTGAAACGTAAACGAATAGATTTTGCAACATTTGTATTTACTGGAAGTTATAATGCTATCGTATTAGAAATAAGTAGATATTATGTTCAAGAATTGAAAAAATTCTTAAAATCTAGAAAGAAAAACATAATTATACAAAGCGACATTGATTTTATTGATGTTGTGCCATTTACCGTAAGAATATCGAAAGATCCTGATGCTGAAATGGCATTTGACATAGACGGTTGTGTTGATAATTATGATCACGGCAATTTTTCATATGTTATTTTTAGTATCATTATAAACAATAAAAAGTTTCCATTAGAATATAATAATTTCATAGCAGAATTTAAAGATACAATTCGACATGAAATTGAGCATGTGTCCCAATTTAATAACACAAACAAAGATGAGGATTTAGAATTAATCATCAAAAAAGATTTTTTGAAAATTAATGATATTGAAAGTGACGATGAATCATATTTCAGTTATGTTCTTGAATACCCCGAATTATATGCATACGTATACGGTTTTCATCAAAAAGCAAAAACGATGAAAGTATCAATGAACACGATAATTGAAATGTGGCTAGAAGAAAGAAAACATCTGTTTATTAATGAAATAGAAATCAATACAGTACGTGAAAAATTTATAGAATTAGGTAAAAAGCTTCTGCCAAAAGCAAAATGGGATTGAAACTAATTAAAACTTAAGTATACAAATTATATAAGTACATAACAGAAAGACATTATGCCACATCATTTTGATTTTAATGCATTCGAAAAATCGAGCATAAAAGAATTAGAAATTGCAAATTTAGCCGGATGGCTTAATCCAATAACAATCGAATATGCAAATGCAAATTTTGCAGGAACAAAAACTACTGTATACTGGAGAATAAAAGGAACATCTCATACATTCACAATACCGTCTCGAGAATTAAACGTTATATCTAAAGGAGATCATGAAGCACATTACCGAGATTTTCTGAAGAATTTTAGAGAAGATTTAATCGAATGGAGTCGAACAGAAGAACAAACTGAATGGATGCGAGAGTATCTTTATATGTATAGAAATTATATTACTTTTTAATTTAAAAATATGGCCAAAAAAGAAGAACCTTTATGCTATCAATGGAAAAAAGGTGAAAACTATTCACAAGTCGACAAATTACAATCAGAACAAACAATTGGTGATGCTGCATTCTTGGTATTTGAAAGCGGTAGACTATTAAACAAAAATCTTGTTGACGAATTCTTAGTACAAATACCATCACTTGCCGAACCATTATTTGCCATTGGTGAAGTACCAGTTGCACAACCACCAAAGCAAAAGAAACCGTCAAATAAGAAAGTTGCTGCTTATGATTATCCAACAGAGGAAGAATTAGCAAATAGCATGAAAGATGGAAAATACTCAATGGGAACTGCTAAAGCAATTCCGCATCCTGATGATATGCCGCCTGTTCAACAAGTACAGCAATCTCGTAATGATAATTTTGCTGGTGGATTAAGAGAAGATGGCGATGAATCAATGTCACACGCAGATTTCACGCAAGGTATTTCACATGATAACTTGCAATCATATCGTCCGCCAATTGAAAATCCATTAAATGCAATAATTGACAAAACAAAAAAAGTCGAATTAGAGATGAATTTAACATTAAAAGTTAAGTTACCAGTTCTTGGATTTTTTGATATGCTAGATGATGATTTTGTAAATGATAACATGGATGGCTTATTAAATGCATTGATAAATAAAATAAAACAAAACGATTTGGATAGTCAAATCAAAAATAATTTAATTAAAATTTATAACATTAATACACAAGAACAATGTCAACAGCAACAGCAAAAAAACATTACAGCAGAAGAGAAAGAAAACAATTAGAAAAAACTTTCAATCTTGTAAAGCCAACAGATCCAAAGGAACGTGCAGAATTTCAGCAAAGAAGAATGGAAATGGGCAAACAGCTTAATTTGCAATTCAAAGAAAGCGTAATAAACGAACAAGACAAACAAGCTGTTGAAAAAGAAGCAAAGATATTAAGAGAACTTATGGCCGATGTTGTTGACCATAAAGGTAATTTTATACGTAAAGGAAAAACATATGAAGAAGCAAAAGCTTTTGTGTTACACAATTACGAAATTGAACGAAAACGTTTAGAAAAACAAGCGGCTAAAATCGAAAAACAGAATCAAATACTTGCAGAAAAAAAGGCAAATAAATAATCAAAATTAAAGATTACCGTATGCAAATGAAACTTTACGTAACTAATGCAGATTATGAAAAAGTTAAAAATTCGTTTTTAAATTTTCGTTCATTTTCTGTTATTAATGTTCAAGATATAATAAAATCTTTTAACTATAATAGTGAATCTATGAATGAATATTCGCAATTCATTGTGAATAACGAAATTCAAAGCATCTTACGAGAATCTATTGCAAAAAAGAAATTTTTCAATATCATTTATATAAATACTGAATTGACTATCGAAAAGATTGAGAATTTGAAAGAATACATCAATGATACAGAGTCAATTGATAAATTTATTTTTATAGACGATGAAGAAAATTCAAACAAAGATGTTTATCCGCTATTCGACGAAATCATTCTATATCCGAAAACAAAACGCGTTAGAATCATGCAATGCGATACGATTAAAAATCCAATGTACTATTGGATAAACAACCGATAATTACAAAGATACTCACCCAAACTTATCTATTCATAAAAAGTCAATCTATAGCCATTAGATTGACTTTTTTTTCATTTGAATATACAACTATATCAAAAATGAAAGATCTTTTTATGATAAGTTTTTTCCTACAAATCAGCTGATGAATTCTTATAAATATATAAAATAAATAAGATATCATTAATGGCAAATTCATACACACATTATTACGAAGGTGAGAAAGGCGATTCTTTCAATATCAAAATCGTGCAAATTATTGACGGTAGTGATACTGTAGATGGACAGCCTGTTACAACTGAGGAACATACAACGCAATCAAAAAACATGACATGGAAATTGATTGAAGGCGGTGCTAAAGGATATGTCGGTTTTCCATCTCGTCCAGTTCCACAAAAACCTGCTGATGTTGTTCAACAAAATGATGATCTTGCAAAACCGCCAAAAAACGATTCACGAATTGCATTCGACCCTAGACTTGCAAAACCAAGAAAAGGTAATCCTTATGCAGATTCAGTATATGCACTTAACCCAGAAGAAATTCAAACAACAAATGAAGGTGGGTATGATAAAAGTGCAAAAGAAAAAATGGACCCTAATGATGATACTACAACTGGTGTACCTGCTATAAATAACTGGTATGCTTATTTGACATTGTCTGGTCCTGGCGCAACAAAGGATGATAAAAAATTATACTTTGATGTTGAAGGCGAAAGAAGATGGTACGAAACCGATAATATTGTTGTAAACGATGGGCCGCATCTTAATATGAAGAATGCATCAAAAGAACCTACAACATCTGCTCTTATTGCATACGGCCAAATCGACCCGGCAGGAAGAACACCTTACTATTATTCAGATTTTGCTTTTTGCAAATATTGGAGAAAAGTGCCAAACAATCGACTTATCACATTACGACGATACGCTGTGCCAACGTACGGTTCATTAGAATTTCCTGATTTTGGACCAGAACCTGACAAATCAGGCAAAACAAATCCAAAGCCTGAAAAATTAAACAGCAAGTTTTTGCCAATTGCTCAAGCAGTAACATGGTTAGGCAATGAAACTGGCAATACTATGGATTCATTAATGTCATTTACTGTAAAATTACCATGGGACGATTTACAAGCGCAAGTTGATGACTTAACAGAACAAAGAGGTGATGCTAGTAATTTACCTGGTGGGTTTTTGGCAGGTATGGGAAAAACATTATCTGTGCTTTCAGGTGAATCAACAAGAGCGGGCCGTTTACATGATGGACAAACTCCACCTGACCCATATGCTGAAGGTCCGTATGCAAACAGAATACAAGGACCTGTTAATAGAATTGACAGTGTTAAAAGAAGAAAGCCAGGTTTAGATTTCAGTCAATCAATATCTTTAAAGTTCCATTATAGCGCAAACTCAATAGGCGGAATAAATACTAAAGCTGCTATGCTTGACATAATTGCAAACTTTTTATTGTTATCGTATGGCACAGGTTCGTTCTGGGGAGGTGCACGAAGATTCAGAGGTCAAATGCAAGGATTCCCATGGAAAAAAGGTATGGCTGCTTGGTACAAAGGAGATCCTGTTGCATTTTATGGCGCAATTACAGAATCAATAAGTACATCAGTTACAAATTTATCAAAACTTTTTGATAGCGCAATGAGTGACCCTATCGGCGCATTAAAAAATCTTGCAAAAACAGGTATGGTCGAATTGGTTAGAAAAGGTGGATCTGTACCGTTATTTCACGGATATCGTTCGTTATTAACAGGTGAGCCTGTTGGTGAATGGCATTTAGTTATAGGAAATCCGTTAAATCCTACGATGATGATAGGAAATTTAATTTGTACAGGATGCTCGTTTTCATTTGGTGAAGAACTTGGACCTGATGATTTCCCAACTGAAATGACAGTTACTGTTACATTGGATCACGGAATGTCATTAGATAGAGCAGGTGTTGAATCCATGTTTAATAGAGGACGAGGACGAATATATACATTGCCTACAGGTGTTGGCGATACTGCTGCAGCACATGAAACAGCAGTCGATTCAAAAACAGGTAAAGGAAGAAATCCATACGTTGATTATGTTGCAGGCGCAACTGCTGGTGGTAAACCTGTTGAACATAAAGCACCAAGCTTTAAAGATAAGGATTATGATTGGTATATAAAAAATGGTGGCAAAACATATAACCAAGGAAATATTGATTCTGTTGCATTATCAATCAAACGAGAATTAGGATATTTCAACAAAACAGTAAATGATGCAGCAAACAAAGGAAGTGGACCTGTACAAGTAAATAAATAAAAGTAATATGAAATTTCCAAAAGTATTAGATGCTAAACCTCATGTCATTGACGGAAAAGGCAATGAAATAATTGATATGACAGCATCATCAATGAATCGTCTAGAATTTGAGTTTGTTGATATGATTATGACAACAGAAATGCAAGCAATGCGTCCTGATTTACTTGCGACCGTTGCATTCGGAAACATCTATAGAGCTGAAGATTTATTGAAATCGAATGAAGTTTCTAATCCGTTTGCGATAAATGCTGGCGAATCTTTTCTGGTGCCAGAAATGACAACTGCAAAAGAAGTATTCAAATCGGCAGGAATAATTGAAGATGTTCGTAAAGCAATAAGAAAACAATACATTGATGCTACGAAAGCACCTGACACATCTGCAATGAATACTGCGCTTAATGATTACAAACAAAGAGAAAAAACTGCTTTGCCACCAAACTATTCAAAAGAAGGTGACAAAGAAATGATAATTAAAGATGGCGTTATATATTTTGGACCAAATGTTACGCGTAAAATAACACAAACCGAAACGTTAACGTCAAATCAAAATTTATTAAATAAATTAAGAAGCTAATGGATAGCAAATCAATAATTCGTTCATTAAGTGAACCTACATTGACTTTAGATGAATTAAAAGTTATAGACACACAATATGGCTCAAATGGCGATGTTCCAAAAGCAAATAGATCATTAGAAGCAGTTACAGTTGATTGCCCGTATGTTGTTATTAAAGAACACGAATTTGGAGTAAAAGAAATTGTATCTTTTGAAATTGATACTACACAATTTATTCCTACTGTAAGTATGCGTATTGACTTAGGTGCATCTGGCGCGTTTTTATCAACTGCATTTCCAACAGACGGCGATTTGTTAAGTGTGTTCATACGAGGACGTGACGATATATTCAAGCCAATTAGAAATGATTATTTGATTACTAGTATAGAAATGACTAAATCTGACACACCAGATGGTGCAGGTGGTAAATTATTTTTACAAGGTAAATTACATATTCCAGGTTTATACGATGAAAAATCGTTTGCAAAAAAAGGAACATCATTTGAAGTTTTAAAAGAAATTGCAACAGAATTAAAATTAGGATTTGCATCTAACATTTCATCTACAAATGATAGTATGACATGGATTTGCCCTAACGAAACAAAGGAAGAATATATCAAAAAAATTGTTGATTGCGCATGGCAAGATGAAAAATGTTTTTTCACTGCATTCATTGATGTTTATTATCACTTGAATTTTATAAATGTGAATACACAATTTGGTGATGAAACTGGTGCGCTACTTGGTATGTCTGATAATGTATTCTCTAGTTACAATGATACATTGCCGCATACAACAGAAGGATTACAAAAACTTTTGTCGAATCATCCGAGTTTTATCACAACATCATTTTATATTCAAACGTTTAAGCCATTAAATAAAAGTTCTGAAATTGCAAAAAATTATGGATATACATATAACTTAAATTTTTTTGAACATAATAGTTTAAAGAATTGGGAATTTCCGATTACCCCATTAGTTACAGAAGGTAATGAGAAAACAAAAGTATTATTAAAAGGCAGGCCAAAAGAGGAATTTTACAAATCGCAACAACGATTTAATTACTTAGGAATTCAATATTCTGCACCTGACCACAATGTGCATGAACATTATTACTTAGCAAAGGCTCATAACATGATGAATCTTGCTGAAATTGATAAAATGAATCTTAGTGTCACTACTCCGAAAATGAATTTGAACTTTGTTAGATTTGAAAAAATGCCAGTTATTATGGCAATACTATCTGATGAGCAAAGAGCAAATAAAGTTGATGATGATTTGATAAAAGATCCGTCGTTAGAAAACAGAGAAGGCAGAGTTGTAATTGATAAGTTATACACTGGCATGTATGCAATAAAAGGATATACGATAAATTACAAATTAACGCCAAGATCTATTGAAAATACAAATAGCAATATAACACAAACATTTATTCTTACAAGAAGAGAATGGCCATCGTTAACAGGCGTATAAAAAAATAAAAATAATGTCAACAGTTTATAGACACAAATACAGAAGAGCGTTTCTTGATTCAGACACACAGTATGATGCAAAACCATCAACATCAATTGATGGGTTGTCTTATAGTCCGTATGATTTTCAAGATCCTTCAATTGTTGGTTTCAGAATAAGATTCGATTTTTTAGAAAAAGAAAATTTGTATGATTTTGACAATTTGCCGAATGCTTTATTAATGGACCCAAAGGATAGATCATCAGCGTATCAATATTTGATGAATATAAATGAACAACAAAGAGCAGCGCATTTAAAATCTTTTATTGCAACACTTAAAAGTTTGCAAGAAGATACTCCTTGGTATTTCCAATCAATATCTGGACTTGATTCATTACAAAAAATTGACCCAACAAAAGCATGGCGACCTGGACCTGATGGCAAAATAACAATTGAAACATTAGAAAGTATTGATATGCGAGTTTCAATGCTTATTGACCTTTATAGAAAAGCTGCATGGGATCCAATTTATTCAAGATGGATGCTTCCTGAAAACATGCGTTGGTTTAAAGTTGAAATTGTTATTGCAGAAATTAGAGATTTTCAATTAAGTATACAAGGAGCAAATTCCGTTCCGCCGCCCGCAGATACACCACAATTAGGAAGTAACATAAATGGAACCGCGTTACAACAAATGGCAAAACAATCAGCAGTTGTAAATAGCGTAAATAATATGATAAAAAAAGGTGGTGACATTATAAATAGAGTTGGTAATTTAATTCATCCTGATGGTTCATCAAATATATCGGAAGATATGATTTTGCCTTCAATGCAAAATACTTTTTTACCTATGCATGTAATTACTTTAGATATGTGTGAATTTGATTTTTTAAATAGAGCGCATCCTTATATGTCAAGTATAAGTATGGCAGATCCTGGTGAAAATATCTCAAATTCAATTTCATTTAATGTAGGCAGAATACGTGAAGCTAATGATTATCGTTTATCCAACATATATTTACAAGATGTAAGTTTACGAGATTTGCAACAAAAAGCAATTGATGAAATTTGGCCAGATGGCATGAAATCTGTTATGATGGGCACTGAAGATATTACAAAAGACATTACACACAATTCAAGTAACACGAATTTCTTGAAAGATAGATTGAAATCAGTTGCAAGCACAGTTGCAGGTGAAGCACTTGATAGATTTGTCGAATCAATATTTCTTGGAAAATCATTTAACGGAGAAAACATAACAAAAGATGCAAATGGCCGAATGGAAACTGCAAGACAAACACTTGCAAAACAAATTGAATTTAGCATTGTTAATAGTAACCCAGGATTATCACAAGATTTGGGAGCAAACGAATCAGTTGCCAACCCAGGTCCTGATGGACATACAAATGTACCGCATGATGATATGGTTATTGAACCAATTATAAATACATCAGCAGTTACGCCTGCAAATGTTGGATTAATTGTGCCAGACATGCCAGTATACACAAACTTAGGAAATATATTCGATTAATATGAATGCAGACGATAAAAAGAAAATGTTTACTCGTGATATTGCGAGTAGAGAATGGCTTGGAGAAATTGTAAATGTTGAAGATTCATTAAAAATGCTTAGATGTAAAATTCGGGTCTACGGCTTGTTTAATGATATTGAAGATGATCTTTTGCCATGGGCATTTCCTGCGTATTCATCAGGATTTTCAAGTGCAAAAGGCGGATTTGGTTCATTCGACGTTCCAAAGAAAGGCACAATTGTAAAAGTTAAGTTTAATAATGGTGACATATATGCAGGTGAATATTTTGCAGTTCAAAATATCAATGAGACTATTAGAAATGAAATTTCTAATGATTATGTAAATGCCCACGTTATATGTTTTGATGAAGATGAAGATTTGAGAATTCTTTATACTCAAAATCAAGGTTTAGTTCTTAAATTAAAAGGAACATTAATTAATGTTCTAAATAATAATAACATTTTTATAAATAATCCAAATGGTGATTCAATCGAATTAACAAATGGCGGTGAACTTAATATCAAAACAAGCGACAATATAAATGTAACAACTGGTAAGGATGTTAATGTTGAATGCCAAAATTTAACAGTAACAGCACACAAGAAAATACGGTTAGGTGCAAATGCAGAACAAGCACTAGTATTAGGTACATTATTTAAACCGATGTTCGATAATCATTTTCATATAGGAAATTTAGGTGCACCTACAGGACCAGCAAAAGCAAACGGATTTATTTGTGATATTAGCGAATTATCATTTACACAAAAAGCAGCAGATTAAAAATGGCAATATTAAATTTAGATGTACATATAATAAGTGACCCTTCATTGCAAACAATAATTGATGATATTCAATGTTGTATGACTGAAGCAGGTCTTATTTTGCCTAAAATTACAGTAGGCGAACCTGGAATTGGCGCATTGTTAGAATCTATTGTACGCAGTTTAGAAGCAAGTTTAATTGCTTCATGGAAACCGATGATTGCATTAATTCAAGTAATAGTAAAATCTTTAAAAAAAGGTATAAAAGCACCAGCTGAATTTCTCAAACAAGTAGCAAGTTTAGTTTCTGGTTTAGCCGATTTAGCAGGTGTTGAAAAATTACTTAAAGCATTGATATGCGAAGTTGCAGGTCCTTTAATTGATAACTTATTAGTAATTCTTCCGAGTATTGAAATACTGCTTGATTTGTTAATGGGAAGATTAACCATCATAGATGTAATTCGTTGCTTTCCACAATATTTAAAAGAAGGTAAAATAATGATTCCTAAAAAATTAAAAGATTTAGGAATTGATTTTAGTGCAACTGAAGCCGTAAGTTCAATTGTTGGCCGTTCATACGTGGAAAATGTTTTGCAATTATGGAAAATTCCAATCAATGCAAATTTAGAAGAAATGATTGAACTTACGCCAATAATAAAAATCATGTCTTTTATTTTCTTTCCTATCAAATTGGCGCAAGGATTAATATGTGCAGTAATCACACTTGTTAAAGGATTAGTTACTAACATATTCAAAGGTGTTGCTAAAATGTCAGAATTATTGTCAAACCCTGGAAAATTTATAATGAATATGCTGGGTAGCATCATTTCTCCAATACTCATATCGCTTATGCATGATTTTATGCCGCCAGATGCAGATATCGAAATGGCCGAAACTATTGCTGCTGCAGTTGCATACTTAATTAAAAATATTTTAACACTTAATGGTAAAAAATTTTGTAAATGGTTAGCTAACACAAAAACAGCAGCAGGTAAAACGTACAAAGAAGTACTTGGGTTACTTATGGGATTTGTTAAAATGATAGTTTGTGTTATCAAATGGTTTTTCTGTTTCATAACAGACATACCGCAAATGATAACAATGTTCATGTATCCTATAATTGGAGAATCAGGTAAAAAAACCATGACACAATCAGACGCAAGCGCACTTGCGGCACCGCCACCATTGCCATCAGTCTCTTATGATTACAAAACAAAAACATTAGTAATAAATCCTGTTTTAGATAATGGGGAAATTGCAGATATAAGTACTTTATATGCTAAAGGTGATTTTATCGAATTTACACATGGAACACTTAATAAGAAATACAAAGTTGAAATTGCAAAAATAGTAAAGACAACAAATAAAATCGTATTAACAACAGATCCTACGTTAGGTGAAGATTTTGTTAAAGATGCAAAAGGGAATGCAATACTTACTAACAATCAAAAAACATTATTAGGAAAAAATGATGTAATTGGTGACAAAAATGTTGGCATCAAAAAAGTGAAGAAATAAAAAGAATATATAAAAATATAATATAGATTATAGATTAATTTAGTACTAACACACAAACCTAAAAAAATGCGTTTAACCGAAAACTTATCAGTTAAAAAAATCAACAATGACGACAGAATTTTCTGCCAAGAAGATTATGCAACAGACCTTTATAAATTATACTGCTGTCGTAGCGAGTCATCATTCATCAAAAAAGATCTTAGTGCAGGCGAACTTGTTAAAATCACAGGAATTGCGGGAACACAAAAAAACGAAATCTTTTTCGAAGTAAACAACTCTATCAATATCCCAATTGATATAAAGAAAGAAAAGCGATTCTTAGAACTTCACGATTGTGACCATAAAAGTTTCATGGCGTGGATAACTTCAAAAGAAGGAAAGCAATCGTTCATCGACAGCAAACACCAAATCTTAGTTTTACAATCAACACCAAATCTTCGTGCTTCTTTACTTGCAGGATATGCAGAAAAAGTAAAAGATGATTTTAGAGAACAATTGAAAAAACCTACAAGTGCATTCGAAGCAAAAGTAATAGGCAAAAATCAAGGTGGATTTATTGTTGATGTATGCGGTGTCCAGGCATTCCTTCCAGGCGGTCTAGCGGCAGCAAACAAAATTGTAAATTTCGATGAATATATCGGTCAAAACGTAAAAGTAATGATTGAAGATTATTTAAGTGACATTAATACATTTATTGTAAGTCATAAAAAATATCTTGAACATGTATTACCATCGTTACTTGATAAACATGACTGGACAGTACAGCACACAGGAATTGTAACAGGTTGCAGTAAACATGGCGTATTTGTTGAATTCTATGGGCAATTCACTGGTTTATTACATACATCAAAAATGACATCTGATGTTCGCGAAAAATTTGATAACAGACAAATAAAAAGTGGTTCTGAACTAGTGACATGGGTTAGAGAAATCGACAAAGACAATCGTTTAGTTCTTACTAATTTTGAACCAGGTTCAGAGGAAGATTCAATTAAAGTTGATGAAATTCACAAAGGAAAAGTAACAGGTATCAAAGATTACGGCGTATTCGTTAGATTAAAATCTGGCGAATCCGGTCTTATCGGTAAAAACAATGTTAAACGAACTTACGAAATGGGCGAAATCATTGTTGTTAAGATAACTGAAATTAAAGAAGACAAAATCTTCTTCACAGAGGAAACAGAATCAAAATAATTCAAATTTTGCAATACATTGAAAGACCGTATTTTGATACGGTCTTTTTTAGTTTTGAATATATAAATAAAATATAAATAGTTTATGAAATATACAGAAGACGAAATACTAAATAGTTCAAAAATTGGATTCGAGTTTGAATTTTTAACAAAGGAAGAACCTCTCATTGTTGCACGTAGTCTTACTGAAACATTAGGCATTAAAGTTGTTGTTCCTATGAATGTTGATAGCTTTAATTCGCCAGAATTAAAATATCATACACCAGTAACAACAACTGCTAATTTATTTAAAATTGAATCTGACTTTTCAGGCGGTAAAGATTGTAAAGAATTAATCACTGGGCCATTGCCTTTTGCTGATGCGAAAATCGTGTTACTTAAAGTGTTAAAATGGATTGATGAAAACGCATGGACAACTGAAAGAACAGCAATACAATTAAACATATCATTCGATGCATGGAAAATTAAAATGCAAACACCAATTTCACACATGAACAAAGTTAAATTCTGCCTAGGATTTAATGAAGAATTTGTTTGGAAAAGATTTCCAAACAGAAAAGATTCTGTTTATGCAAAATCAATAAAGAACATGGTAATCAATAGCATATTCGACATCGGTGTTGCAAATGCTAATTCGCAATTTACTGTTGCGCCAACAAAATATTATGCTGTTAACTTAACAAAAGCACCACTTAATTATATCGAATTTAGATTTCTTGGTGGTGCAGATTATCAAAAGAAAAAACAAGATATCTTAGAGGTACTTGAGTTTTCAATTACATCACTTTATACGTTATCGCAAACAACTACATTAAATCAAAATGACATCACGAAATTAAACAAAATTTTAGATGACCATAAAAAATATCTTGACTGCTATAAAAACCCAGAATTGTTCAAAAAAACGTTTCCACATATTAATTTAACTTTTGATATGAAAAATGATATTCAAACATTAAAATCATCATGGTCACATGTTAACGATATGTTGTTCAAATTTCTTGTTGCATCAAAATGTGAAAAAATGGATATTAACTACGATTCTGAAATAGGCGCATTACAAATTAAAGATGCAGATTTGCAAAATGTTGAATGCTTTGATTTAGAACTAGTTCATTGTACTGGCTATGGAATTTTTACAAGATGCAAATTTTACAATTGCGAAATGGATAAAACACATTTTATTGAATGTGATGTAATTAAAGATAACACATTAAAAGGCTGTAAAGTTGAAAATACAAATGTTCAAAAATCGAATCTTATGCAAGATTGCTATGTTGCAAATGATGGCATTTATATAATTGACTGCAAAATGGAGGAAGGTGTTTTCAGAAAAGGTAAAAAAGGTGCAAATGCAGATATCTCGCCAGAAACAAGTATTGTTAGCATAACTGAAGATAAACCGAAAAGACTTAAAGGAACGTTCGGTGTTTATAAAGAACCTAATCCAAAAGATTATAAACAAGCAAAAATTTTAAAAGCAACTAAAGGAAAAGGAAAAAGATAAACACATGAAAAAAAGAATACCAACATTAGACGAATTTATAAACGAATCAATAAATCAAGATTCTAATTTTATTGAGGTACCTAGTGATAAATTAGTAAAAGCAATTGAAACTAATAAATTAAAAGGATATAAATGCAATAAGATAAACCAAAAGAATGGATTAAAGAATTATGAAATTTATAAAGGTTCCGAAAAAATTGCTGCAATGATGCAAAATCAATTTGATGAATGGCGAATATATGCAAATACACAATTCGTTAAAAAAGATCTTGAAGCTGTTCTTGAAAGCGAATTATTAGAAAATAAAGATATCCGTTTATTAACAAAAGGTGATAAGATAGAATTTGTTGTCCCAGGAACAAGTAATGAACTGGGAGAAGAAACTGTTATAAATCGTGTATCATCAAGGTCTGAAGATTTTGCTGTTGTTAAATATAAAGGAAAAGAAATAAATGTGCCATTCAGTCATATATCATATATTGTTGAACGGGAATTTTCATCTGAAGAAAGACAAAAACTAACAGATAAAGGTTTTGCAATGGAAGATGGCTCATATCCAATTGAAACTGTTAAAGATTTGCAAAACGCAATACGTGCATTTGGCAGAACAGGTGCAAATAAAGCAGAAACAAAAAAACACATAATAAAAAGAGCGAAAGCTTTAGGTAAACCTGACGAACTTCCAGAAGACTGGAAATAAAATAATGTCGTATAATGACTAGACAAGAATTTATTCAACAAATCAAAGATGAACTCACAGTTGCATGCGCATTGCCATACGCAATTCCAGACAAAGAGTTCAATCGTATTATTGACTTGGCATTAAAATGGGCATACATCAACTATCAATATTCGGTAGAAACTC
This sequence comes from Candidatus Pacearchaeota archaeon, assembly GCA_041656875.1. GTDB lineage: Archaea > Nanobdellota > Nanobdellia > Pacearchaeales > GW2011-AR1 > ARS1285. Next base: position 222,629 of record JBBACR010000001.1, on the reverse strand, counting down.
ATTATTTTGTAATTAAGAAAGATGTGTTCCAATCTGCAGAATTCAAAAAAACGCGTTCCGTTCAATTACCTGATTGTGTTGTTTCTGTTTATGAAGTAAAAGAAATCAAAGGTAATTCTAGAATCACGTATTTTGGTGCAGATTTCTCTGCAGAGAAAATGATTGCGCAGGAAATTTATTTATCGCCATTCAACGCTGATGATATGGTATTAAGAACTGCATATGAATCTTATTGGGATTTATCTAGAGCATTTTTCTTAGATAGAATTGCGTATGACTTTAATCACAACACACGACGTTTAGTTATTTTAGGTAGAGACCCTAAAGCTGATGTTTTCATGCAAGCATATATAAAAATAGCAGAAGACAAAATGTTTGAAGATTGGACATTCCAAAGATATTGTACAGCGCAAGCAAAAATATCATTAGGAAGAATTTTAACAATGTTTACATATAACTTACCAGGTGGCGTAACAATAAATGGTGAGGGTATAAAATCTGAAGGACAAGACGAAATAAAAGAACTATTAGAAAAGATTGATTCTGAAAACTCACCAGACTGGTTCATGATATTCCATTAAAATAATATTCATTTTTATATGATACAAAGAATACCGACTATTGATGAATTCATAAAAGAAGATTTTAGTGTAAATTCAAAATTAAAAGAAATAGCTGATAACGATATAGTTATAAAAATTGTTGCAAGAAATCCATCAGGCAGTTTATTAAAAATGCTAGAACATATTGCTGGCATAGGCAATACTGGTCATTCATACGAAATTGTTGTAGACCCTGATGCAGGCAAATACAAAAAATCTTTTGGATGGGATGGTGATGGTCCTGATTTTATAAAAAGTATCGAAACAATTAAAGAACCGGTTAATGAATCATATATTTTTGAAAGCAGTTCTTCGCTGATAGATGAAGAAAAACTTGTAAATTACGCCAAAGCAATTGAAATTATTTGCAATCACGAATATGGGATAACTTATTGGCATAAAGAATCTAATAAAATTTTTATTTGTCTTGGTGATTCAAATCCTTTTGATACTGATATGTTAGAAAATGAATTTGTAGCTGATGCAATTGCAAAAAATGGTTATAACGATGCAAAACAAATATCTGTTGAAATTGACATGGAGTGTGGCCCAAATACAAGTATGGGTGGATGGTTCAAATTTAATGGAAAAGAATTTAAAGAAATAAAATAAATATATGATACAAAGAATACCAACATTCGACGAATTTTTAAATGAAGGAAAATTACCAGCAGGGTTTGCAAAAACTCCAATTGGTGGATTCATTGAAGTGCAAGGCGAAAAATTCATGAAAACGCAGCATGGATGGATACGCAAAGAAAACGGAAAGTTTAGCTTATCGAATAAAGAATACAGTGATTATGATTTGCAATATTTAGCAAATAAAAATGATGATGATAAATTAAGAACAGAAATCAAAAAAGCAGAAGACATTTATTATGCGTTAGATGGACAAGTTAGCGATTTGAAATACGAACTTAAAAGTTACCAAGATGACTATAATAACTTGATGCATGACCAAGAAGAAACTATTGGTCATCTTAAAACAGATGCAGAAAAAGACAAAGAAGCAAATCGCATAGGTGGTGAATTGAATAAATTAAATACAAAAATTGAGAAAATCAAAAAAGAATTAGCGCCATTACAAATAAAAGCTGATAAAGCAGAAGAAAAATATCAATCCTTAAAAGATAAATTATATTAGTATGAAAAATAGAATACCTACATTAAACGAATATGTAAATGAAATGTTTGTTTCACCAAGAACATACAAAACGTATATAGAATCTGAATGGACATATGACATTTTAAAGAAAGTTTTTTATGATTATTTCGGAATTAATATAGCAGATAAAGATGAGAAAATTATATTCAGATCTGATATAGCTAGCATAATAATGCATTATGGTGCAACACATCATCAATCCGGTGTTTTAAATATAATTGCAAAAATTCTTATAGCAAACGGACACGAAATTGAAAATAAATAAAAAACATGAAAAATAGAATACCGACGCTAACAGAATTTATAAATGAACAAAATATTCACGACTTCAGAGATTTAAGCGTTAATAATCAATGTTCGTACATGGAAAATTTCATGCGGTACAAAAAAATTATCGTATCAATTGATGGCGATGGTAAAAGATTTGCTTTAAGTGGTCCAGCAAAAGATGAAGATAAAATTAAAGCATGTAAAATGTTACGTGATGAATTTGGTGTAACAATTGACGTATTAGACGAATAAAATTAATTATGTTTGAAAAGGATAAACCAAGTGAATTTGTTCACAGAAACACAAAGACATATCGAGAAGGACCCGACGATGGATGGATGCGTGCTGGTGAAATCAAAAAAGATGATGGAAATAGATTTATAAAAAAATCATATACATTCCCATCAGGAAAACATGTGTGGGTACAAGGTTCAGAACCTAAAGCACTTGACATACTTTTAAATGATTATGCAGAATCTGACATAGTTGTTGATGATGACGCAATTGCAAGGTTTATCGGAAAAATTTATTATAAAGGTCTTGATGGCAAAGATCATCGTTACATACCAGATATCTATATCATATCTGAAAGAAAAATAATTGAAGTCAAATCAAGTTTTACATATAAAATTCAATCGAAAACAAATAATCTAAAAGAACTTGCGTGTTTAAAGGCAGGATATAGATTTGAATTTATGATATTATAAAGTAAAGAATATATAAAATAAAATACATTATGTCTGAAATAAAAAGAATTCCATCGATGGCCGAATGGATTGAAACACAAAAATCAACTCCTGCACAAAGTACACAACCACAACAATCAGCTGAAAAGAAAGTTGTTGATGAGGAAGAAGTTACACCTGAAGGAACAATGACAAAACCTGCTGACGAGAATTCATCAACAAAAGTTATTAATGATGCAGAAAAATCATTAACAGCAATTCTTACAGCATTAGGCACTGTTGGCTTAACTAAGTCTGAATTATCGTCAGCAATCGAAGAAGCCATAAAAGTTATAAAAGAACAATACTATTAATAATGTCTTAATGGCAAAAAAGAAAAAAATAGAGATAAGTCGAAAAGATAAATGGCGTATATTTTGTTTAGACTGTAAGCAATGGTTTAGAGAAAATAAAATATGGCAGATTTATCAATTCATAAAAAATAATTTTTAACATGAACAAAAGAATACCAAGTTTTGATGAATTTATGTCGGAAGGCAAAATAGGAAATCTAGTCGATGACATTAAAATTGAAATCGAAATTGATACTACTGTACATGCTGAAGAACGTAAGTTTCGTCACACAGATGAAGGCGGTGATGTAATTACAAACCAAGATATTTTAGATACGACACAAAAAGCAATTGAAGAAATTGGAGAAAGACAATTAAAAGGTATTGATACTGTTGGAAAACAGTATTGCATTTCAAATGCAGCAAATAACTTAAATGTTGTTGCGAATCTTACAAGAAAGAATAATGAATTAATTCTTGTTGTAATTACTGTAATGAGAAAAAAAGGTTTTAAAGAAGCAAACGGTGCTTACAAAATTATAGTATAAATGTTAAAAGAAATTTATTGTAAAACTGCAAATGACCCAACAATACAACCCGAATTACTAGAACATGGTGATTTGTATGAGGCCGTTCTTTCTAAAATACGTATGATTCTTTTTACAAGAAAAGGCGATGTTTTAGGCGAACCTGATTTTGGCACAAGTATTGAAGATTATGTATTTGAAACAAAAGTTTCGGCCGAAGATTTGAAAAAGATGGTTTTGCAACAAATAACTACATACGTTCCTGAATCGGAATTTTTTAATGTAGAAGTTGTTATTTCATTTAAACAAGGTGTAACCAATGATATATGCTATATCGACGTAAAACTAAACGGAACACCTGCAATAGGAATATTATTAAAGTAAAATGGAATTAAAAATTTTCAAACTAAATAGAATAAAGTTCGATGAAATGTATAAAGATGCTATACATTATCTTGCGGATACGTATCAACAATCAGGACAAGTTTTTTCTGTTGCTTCACCATACGGTCAATTACTTCAGGTAATTTTGAATATGGGCCAACTGATGTTTTATTATATCGAAGATTCAATAACTGAGTTAAACATACAAACAGCAACAAGGAAAAATTCTATTTATGGAGCAGCACGTTTAACTGGACATAATCCTACACGAGCAATTGCAGCAACTGGTACTATTCGTGTTACGTATAAAGAATCGGTTGACATGTATGGCAACCCTTTAATTATTCCTAATTTTAGTAAAGTTGCATGCAAAGAAAATGGATTACCTTATACTATATTCCTTCCTTCTGAAGATACACGTTTATTAATGGAGCCAAGATCTTTTTTTATTGCAAATGTTAAACAAGGTGAAATCGAAACACAAAGAAGATACGGTGACGGCGATAAATTATTTTCATTCAATGTTGTTCCTGCAAAAGGTAAAGATATTGATATGCATGAAGTTAAAGTATTTGTAAATTCTGAAGAATGGCAAATATACGACAGTTTATCTGATATGTCATACGGAACAAAAGGCTGCATAGTAAAAACATCATTAACTGAAGGAATTGATGTTTTCTTTGGCAATGGATATTATGGCGCAATACCTGGTTATGGTGTTGAAATAAAAATACAATACTTGGTAACTGCAGGTGGTGAAGGTAACATAGGCACATCAAATGCTTCTGGATGGACATTCGATTCTGTTGGTTATGATGCGTTAGGAAATGAAGTTACAATGACCGATGCAGTAACAGTTACAGCAGAAACAAGTATTTCTTTTGGCTCTGCGTCTGAACCAACAAATCTTACACAATTAATTGCTCCACATAACTCAAGAAATTATGTATTAGCAAATACTGTTAATTATGAATACTTTTTAGAAAAGTTTAATTACTTTTCATACATAGATGCTTATACAACATTCAATGACAGCAATCCAGCTGATGATAATGTTGTGTATTTATTTTTAGTGCCTGACATTAACAAAAGAAAAAGAGCAAACGAAAACTACTTTAACGTTCCGCAATCAAATTTTTTATTATCTGAAGATGAAAAGAAAAAAATATATGATCTTATTGAACAAAGCGGACAAAAAGTTTTAACAGTAGTAAATCAAATTATTGACCCAATTGTTAAAAGATACGCAATAAACATTTCATTAATAACTTTTGAAAATTATAGTACTGATTTGATTAAAGACCAAATTGTATCAAAATTATCGGACTATCTTTTAAAAAATCAACGACGTGATAGAATACCAAAATCTGACTTAATTGCAATAATCGAAAACATTGAAGGCGTTGATAGTGTAAACATTTGGTTTGTTTCAGAAGAAAACGAACAATCTAAAGCAAATGATATTAACGCTCAAGATTTAGGTCTTGATGAATTTGGAGATATCATTGTAACTCGTAATGAAATGCCATTAATTCGTGGCGGTTGGAAAGATAGAAATGGAATCGTTATAAATGATGTTATTGATAATTCTAAACCAGGCCCGGTAAACATCATATTTGAAAAAATAACACCTAAATCATATAGTGCGACTAAGCATCAAGCTAATATGGATAAACTTAAGAAGTAATGGCAACAAAAAATAATAAGTATGCAAATAGACCAAGTTATTTTGAAGTAGCAGAACATTTTCAAGATGACGTACAAAATTACGGATTTGATTATCATGGTAAATTATTTGAACGTTCAATTTCTAAAATTTATTTTGATGACCCACGGAAAACTGGAATTCTTCAATCATTTGACGATTTACTATCATACGTTATTGACTCAATTAAATATATAAAGAAATTCAGAAACTACGCAATAAATAAAAATCATATCAAAATGCGATAAACGAAGGGACAATAAAATGTCCCTTTATTTTTTGTGGAATATATAATTAAATAATCAATAAGATACAATGATATTATATCACAATTTACATTTTTTCGACAAATACGGAAAGAAACTTAATCTTAACAAAGAAGAATATGTTACGGTTACAGTTAATCGAAATGACGATACGGTTGTTGACTATGCTGATGCAAAAATTGAGGTTGTCACTAATGTTTATGGAAATATCGAATTATTTCATATTGTAAAAGGTGGAACAAAATATAACGATAAACTCACAATCACTATAAATGATAAAGACACTGGGACTGTTTATTTAATTGATTCTGCTGATTTTATAATGTTAGGTCCTGATGGTGAAATCTTAAGTATTCAATTGCCTGCAAATCCTACAGGTTTTTGTTATCCATCGTATGTTTACACGGGCGATGTTTATACGCCAAAAATCTCTACAGGTTTAATCGAAACTGCGCAGATTTATATGCTAGAAGAAATGACAGATATAAATTCACAAGAAAGCGTTTATACATCTCCAAGAACATACAAAGATATTTTTAATACTGTTACAACATCTTTAAATGGCAAATTTGAAGATAACACAGAAGATGAAATTTCATTATTTGATATTGATTACACAAGTGATGAACGGCCGTTCGTAAATATTGTAAATGTATCAACTGCGATTATTGATGATGGTTTATCAGATGAAGTTTTTAACGGAAAAAGAAATATCATATTAAATAAAAGTAATGCAATTTCATTTAACGTATCTGTTAAATCTGAAGTAGAAGGAATATTTGAAAGATCATTATCTATATATGAAACAGTGCAAGGAAATGATTACATTTATGCTACGATAAAATTCAGAGCAGAAATAATAGGTGAAGATGAACGTTTAAAATTGATGCTAGAAAATTTTGGCATACAGGTAAATCTTCAAGAATTAAAGATATTCAGAGACTCAGATATTAACGAAGAATTACCTAACTTTTTGTTATTAAATGCAAAAAGAAAAGAAATGCTTTTAGAATATCATAATATTTTCCCATATATAGGATCGTATAAAGCATTAATAAATATCATAAATTATTTTGGATATGGCGATACTCGATTAAAAGAATATTGGCTTAATGCGAAAAAAACGCAAAAGTTAAAAACAAAAAACTCATTGGCATCAATGAGTGCATCTACAAATTTGCCAATTGATTTAACTTCATTACATAGTTTTGGTAATTCATTTAAGCCATTGCCAAATTCTTTAAATAAACAAGGATTCCCATTACCAGCTGAAGATTCAGAAATAATTGGCAGATTCGGAGAAGATAATGTTGATTTTAATAGTAAAGAAAACGGAAACTTGACACCGTTTATGAAAACTGAGGAATCTAGAGGAATAACAGGAAAACGTGTATACCAAATTAATTCAGACATACAAGAACCAACAACAGGTAAAAATGTTTTGTCAAATGATTTAGATTCATTAAAAGTTATACAAGCAATTCAAACAACTGTTCCTATGCCAATGGAACAAGATGAAATCATTTCTATCCAAGAACAATATTTCAAACAAATTGAAATACCGATGCAACTTGCACAAAAAGGTAAGCATTGGCAATCAGAAGAAATGCTACCAAATAACGTTTGGAAGAAAACAAATTTATTCGGTCTTTTCTACGATATAACAAAAGAATCTGGTGAATATGATATTTATGGAATGCCAATTACCGAAGATGCTTTCATGTTCAGTGAAGATGAAGTTATCATAAAATTATTTGCATTACGTGAATATTTGAAAAATAAATTCATGCCATTAAATGCAAGAATAATTGATATTGTTGGCGAAGGTATCTATTTCGATAGATGGGCAGTAAACATTTGGAAAGATGATGTTGTTGCATATGAAATTAACAGAAATGATACGGTAGACTTTGCAATAAATGCAAATGATGGTTTAATAACGGATCTTCAAAACTATGGAGAACCAAATGTTGAACAACCATCTGATGACACAAATATATCTACGCTAAAGGACATATTCCTAAATAATTTTATGAATGCTGGACCATTTAAAAATAATGCTGGACCAATTGCGTGTAGAACTGAATTGATATTAAATGACTTTATACTTGCATGGGACGATTGTCCTGTAACATGGGACGATTTAGTAGCAACCACATGGGACGATATTGCTCAAAAAGAAATGTATGAAGTTGAATGGCTTGTTGAACATTCAACAAAAGGCAAATTTACATATAACGTAAGAGGCAAAATATCGACATATAAAAATGTCTACGTTGACTTACCATACATTGGCGAGTATAATATCACATGTATTTTATATGACTTGACAAATCATTCAGTTAGAAAAAGAAAAACATTAATTGTTTCATTGCCTAATGTTGATTTTATTGCATTTGGCCGTTCTTTAAATACTGTACTTACGTGGGATGAATTACCAAATACTACTTGGGATGAAATGAATTGCCAATGGAGAAATCCTGCAATTGCAAATGATGTAACATGGGATGACTTGGATGGATTAACATGGGATGACTTGGATATATCAAAATATAAAGACCAAGAAAAACCTTTCATACAAAATCAAAAAAGAAAAATAATAAGAATTTCAGAAAAAGATCGTTACGTTGGTAATATTACCAGAGTTTCATTAAATACTATTATTTGTGACGGACAATATGTTACGCCAAAATTAAGAAATGCAATTAATGGAATTCCACAAGATTTTGTTTACTTACGGAGTGATGAAATCATATACAGAGCCGGTGTATTATCTGCTGATTATTCAATCGAAGGCGAAACAACTGTAGTATGTGATAGCATACCTAGAGGGGTGAATACGAATTGGGATTTACTTCGAGAAGTTGGCGGTACTGTTTTAATTGAAGGTGATATTTCAAAAGTAAATAATAATAATGAAGGTATTGCTGTTGGCGAATATGCAATTTTTGAACAAGATTCGATTAATGTGCCAGTTGTTTCTAATATTCTAATAACAGGTACTGTTGCAGAATCATCAAACATTGTTGCAATAAATACTGATGTTGCAATAAATAAAGTTAAATCTGAATATGGCAAAGTTTACAAATTAAGAACAATATCTAATGGAAATTTTGCATTCAATGCTGAAACCAAAACTGTAACATTACCATTTATAGCAACTGATATTTTTGATAACGTTACTTACGATGAATTAATACCAGGGTTTTCAATAATTAAAGTTATTTCTAATACTTCTTATGGTCCTATAGAGCAATCATTGCATGTTCAGCATATTCGATATGATGGCACAAATACAATACTTGATGTTATCGAAATTGATAATGACATGGGCATTATGGTAGGTTCAACAAATGAAATTTCATATGAATATTGGTCGTTTACAGTAAAACTTAGACACTTTATTGATAATAACGAAAATGCTAATACAGTTTTCTTGAATTTTAATGATTACCCTTATAATGCACAATTTGCGTATGATAGTAATGATTGGAGATTCGATTACATTATTAATGATGGATCTTTCTCATTACTTGTAACAAACATAGGATTTGAAAATGACAATACGTTATTAACATTGGATGATACGCATTCTGAATTATATTATATGTCACCTGATTTTGACATGAGTTATATTACTTTTGATGAAGATTATGCACGTAACAGATACGGTACTGACATATATACATGGGATAATTTCGATGAAGTTACATGGGATGACTGTAGTCATTTGACTTGGAATATGTTAGAATATAACAAAGCACCATTATGTGAATTTGAAATTATGATGGTTAAACCTAACGGCAGAATACAATTCAATGAATTGCCATTTTTTGAATTTAAGACAATACCTGTTAATGGCACATTAGAAGAACAGTTTATCGCTGCTGTTGATGAATTAAATTCAACTGAAAACGAAGGTCTTCAAAGATTCAGATATTCTTTATCCGCAGTAGGTTCGCCGATAACTTATAAAATAAACGCAACAGCAAAAGGCGAAGGCATATACTATTTAGGATATTTACAATTTGCAAATGGAGTATTAGGTAAATATGCAGACCCAAATTATAGTCATACATATCCTGTTGGTAATTGGAGCAATTGGGTTAATCCATACATATATGGTTTAGATAATAAATATGCAAATTGGAATCCTGTTGCACGAGCATATTATGAATTTGGCTATGACCATACCGATAATAAAGGTTGGTATCCTGCCGAAAAAGTTGATTATTCAGTAATTCCATCTGAACGATACGTTTATAATTCAAATGCAAACAAATTCTTGTATTATGAACCAGCAGATTTAAATGATACTATATATGCTAAATTTCCATCTTTAATAAACAGTGTTGATTGGAGATATGCTGATGCATATAGATTATTATATGATTATGCAATAACAAGCCCATTTACATGGGATGATTTAATTGCGTCAAGAACAATAATGAATATTAAAAGAATGACAACGTTATTCTTTATTGCAACGAACTCAAAAATCGCTGGTAAAAATTCATATAAATGGACAATAACAAATCACGAAACAAAACTTGATGAATGCGTAGTTACAAAGGAACATTTAATTTGGACGTTTACAAAGGAAGGTGCATATGATGTATCATTAGAAATATTCGATATAAATGGTAACTCAGCAGTAACAACAAAACAAGGTTTAATAAATGTACGATAATGAGAAAAATTGGCGACTTATATACTATTATTGAAAATGCTAATAGTGATGGCAACATCGGTTTAATTAATGCGAATGATTTAGACATTGCAGTTTCAATTGTAACAGAACAACCTGTCACAGGTCCATCAGGTGTACCAAAAAATGTTAAAAGTTATTTATTGACAGTTACCGGAGATTATGTCAATGGCAATTCTAATGTATTGCCTAATAGAATTTTTATAGGACAGGAAATATTATGTGCATTTCGTAATAAAACACTTCCTAATATTAATGCTGAAAACGATGTAGTACTAAAAGTTACTAATGTAACAACTGATACTATATCAACTTTTATATCTGTATTATCAAATACAGACATTGCAAACAGTGATGCTGATGAATTGTTAAAGTGCAATTTTGCATATATAATTAGCGATTCGTTAAATAAAAACTATCCAAATAATTTGTATGTAACAAATCTTGTAAGATCATCAAACACAGTTTCTTTGGATTTTTATTTTACAAATGAAAATACAAATGCAGTATCGTTTAATCTATCATACAGAAAAAAATTATATACCGCAAATTCTGAATGGATATATATTGAAAATATAACTGAATCTAAATATCATTTCGATAATTTAGATTATGATGAAACATATGAAATTAGAGTACTTGCAAATTACGAAAATGATTGTTCTATTTATAGTCCATCATTAACATTTAAAACTATTTAATAATGAACGAAGGATTTAACATAAAAGGGAAAAGTTCTGATAAATTAATGATATTTGATTTAGATGACACGTTAGTCATAAGTAAAGCAAAAATTAAAGTAATGGATGCGGCAACTGGTAGTTTGGTTAAAGAATTAACACCTGCAGAATATAATACGTATGTTGAAAAGGAAGGCAGAATATTGAACTTTGATGATTTCCAGGATTATGGCATATTACGAAAATCCAAATTAACAAAATACATGTTATTGCTTAAACACGAATACCAAAAAGGCACACACATATGTATACTTACTGCTAGACAAAAATCTGATATGATTAGAGAATTTTTTCTATATCATAAAATTGATATTCTTCCACAATTGGTAATTGCAATTGGAGATCCTAAATGGAATTTACAAGGTAGTACTGCAGAACGAAAACAGGAAGCTATTATAAGATTGATTAAACAAGGCTATAAAGATTTAACCTTTTTTGATGATAATGCAGAGAATCTGCAAATGGCTAAATCATTAGAAGAATCAATACCTAATGTTTCAATTAATACAGTAAAAGTTTAACTAGTGTAGACTAGCGACTGAGAATAACCTGAGTTTTTACCTATAGAAATGTATAATTAAAGTAAACTGAGAATAACCTGAGTTTACCTGAGTATTTAGTCTACCTACTACTATACTACCCTTACCGAAATTGAGTAATTATTATATTCAGATTTCAGAAATAGTTTCATTTTTGAAGAAAAACTTTTAAATAAACTATTTTTTTATTATGTATATAATTTATAACTAACTATATAAGAATCTTTAAATTTCTAACAATGATTAACGCAAACAAACTTTTTTATTGGGATATCGAAACAGCGGGCAAATATTCTGATTTTAATTCTTTTTCAAAAAACGATGAAAGAGGTGCACACTTATTCGAAGGAAAAGTAAAACGTAAACAAAAACAAAATCCAAACGATTTACAATGGACTGGAACTGTAGATGAATGCTATCAAAAGAATGCATCATTAATTGCAGAATATGGCAGAATTGTATGTATATCATACGCATATTATAATACTGACGGCTCACTAAAACTCGGCAGTATAAAAAATGAAGATGAATCTTTATTGATTAAAGAAGCAAAAAAAGTATTCGACCAAGTGCATTCTGTTAACTTAACTTTATGCGGCTATAATATAAAATCGTTCGATATTCCTTGGGTGTTCAAAAAAATGTGTATGAATGGAATTGTGCCATCTGGCAACATTTCAACGTATAACAAAAAACCATGGGATATAACATGTTTAGATTTAATGGAGTTTTGGAAAAGTTCATCTTACGAATCAGTTACATTTGATGAAATGGCATATTCTTTAGGTGTTCCTAGCCCTAAATCAGAAATGGACGGTACAATGGTGCATGCATATTTTTACGCTGGCAGAATTAACGATATTGTAAAATATTGTGAAGCTGACGTAATGGCACTTGTTAATGCTGCTCATGCAATTGCAAATTTGCAATCTTAAAATTAGAATAAAAATTTTAAGGAATATATAAAATAAAAATAATATACATCATGGCACAAATAGTGATAAAAGACATTCTTGGTAGCGATAATATGGCATCTTCTCGTCCTGACATTGCATCAAACTTTAAAATTTTAGCTGACGAGGCAAATAAAATTGAAACATTTTTAAATACATCAACAACAGGTGGATCATTAACTATTGGGACAACTTTAATTAAAAAATATTCTCGTCCAATTACAGATGTTATCTTTAACTGTGAAGGAACTGGCGTTATTGCAGGTAACTTAACATTAGGAACAATTGGCCAAACTACATCGGTAACTGTTAATAGCATAGTGAATATTAATGATGTAACAAATTTTTCTAGTAATGTCAATTTAAGCGGTGCAGATAAAGCATTAACTGTAGGAATAAAAACATTATTTGGTGATGCTTTAATAGTATCTCGTAGAACATCAGTTAATCCTACACCAGAATCGCCATTAGTATCAACAGGATCATCAACAGCATCAATTACTTGGAACACAACAACACAAGCAACAATCGAAAATGGCGTTGATGGACAAATTTTGATTTTACATAATGTCCCAGGTACATTTGCTAGTGGCGCATTAACATTGAAAAATGCAGTAGGAACTACAATTGCAACAATAAGTGCTACGCCAACAATTTTAGGTAAATTGAAATTGATTTTACAATTCGCAAGTGCAACTAATGCATGGGAAGTAATATCTGTTGCTGGTATTACTGATTTATCTCAAGTTACAATTTAATTAAAATAAACAAAAGTAAGATATGAAGATTGCTCCTTTTATAAAGCCAATCAAAACACAAGGTGGCACGTTTTACACATGTTCATCTGCAGCTGAAGATTTGCAATTAACATTATCCGAATCAAAAAATAAGTTTAGATTCAGTAACTTTTCTTTATTGAAATTGCCTGAACTAAAAAGATTACGATATTCGAATGCTGATTTTGGAAACACGGCAATGCCTAAACCTAATCACATTCAATTAGATACACCTGCAGCAGCATATAAATTTTATGCTGATATGATGGATTCGGTTGAAAATAATAATACATTTGCTGAAAGTTTTCAAAATTATTACTATAACCTAGAAACTTTAATAACAGCAGAAGATACGTATACGATTGATAACCCACGAACTGTATCGGAACGTGTATTTTTTAAATGGCTTAAAGAAATTGGTGCAATACGATTTAGACAAGCTAATTCAAATGAATTAGCGGTAAATTCATCTAATGGTACTGCATTCGGTGCACGATATGTTGAAGAAGATGAAACATATGATGCAAACGGTAATTTTATATACGAACGCGTTGTAAAATACATTGGCAATATTAACGTTATAAATTCTGTTAAAAACCCCGCAAATTCATATTCTGAAGTATATGTGCATATACCTACAAATCACGGTTCTACTCGTGATGTTTTGTTTAATGCAATATCAGACAATAATTACAAGGAAGACATGATTTTCAAAAATCTTCCAGTTGACCCATTAAATGATGGGGTTATTTATGGAAGATCTGTTGATGATGTACACCCTGCGGGTTTAAGAATAAATGCACACTATGATTCATTAGATAATTTTAATGTTGCAGATGCAGCTTGTTGGTACTTTAATCCAGTATCAATGGTATGGGTTGATTCAACAGCACCTGATTTTAAATGGTGGTTTCCAACAGCAGACAAAGATACATATCACCTTGAGCCAGTTACTTTTAATAACGCACAAAATGATATATTTGCAATTGGACAAAATCCTAACGATACTGAGGAATTTCAAAATATCAAATTCATTAGAAATAGATTAGACGGTATTTCATTAGAATTTCAACCTTCTGTTTACAATAAAATTGCAACAAGTTCAGATATAAAAAATCTAGGTGAATATAATGCATCAGCTTATGCAGAATCATTCAGTTTCAATACTGTACTTGTTTATTACGATGTATATAATGAAGATAATCCATCTGATTACGTAACAAATCTTTTTGGAGTATTATTTTTAGATAACATTGATACTGTTCCTGGCGTTAGCAGTTATATGCAGCCAATTACAAAATACAAGCCTGATACTATTTTACAACAAAACGGAAATGCATATGCGTTTAAACTTAACATACGTTATGATGTAACTGCACAAGATCCTGCTGTTGAAATTTCGATAAATGATTATAATACATATTCATTGCATTTATACTTAGATGCTTTATCTGAAATGCGTAATTCTAATGATCTTTTAACTGCACACATATCAACATACAAAGATGTTTTAACTGAACTTGACCAAATAAAAAGTTTAATTTACGGACAACAAACGTACGACGATTTATCTGCGCAAATCGACTCTATACAAAAACAATTAGACGATGCTGCAGCCGTTATGCTAAATAATGAAAATTTAGTTGCTTTATTGAATAAAAACTATGAAGAAATAACTAACATTTACAAAAATTATACTTCAGTTCAAATGTCATATAACCTTGATTCTATTAAACAAGGTGCAGGAATAAACATTGATAGAAGTACAGGCTCATACGTTACAATTGCAAATACAAGACAAGGATTTAACATAGGAGCAAAACCGGTTATTCAAATAGGCACAGATTTTACAATGTTGGCAAAATTGTATAAGTACATTCATCCTCTTGTAACATTCGATAATTACATAAGAATATCAGACGGTACTTATGGTACCCCATTATTAATTGATAGAGATATTTACATGTATGCTGATGATACAAATAATAAATGGGAAGTTGGGCAAAAATTAAGAATCAGTTTTGAAAACGGTTTAAATATGGATAATGAAAATGGCACATTTAATCTTTTCATTTATACTGATGCATTAGACAAATTAAACACTGGTTATAAATACAATACACAAGCAGCAATTATTACGTATGACCAATTTACCATAAGAAATAATAAACCGGTGATTGAACTTATCTGTATTGATGCAGATAATTTAAAATTCGTAACTGATATATTTTAAAAATAAACAAACTATATATGAATACATCTCAAAATTCATTTTCAGAACTTATACAAAATTTTATCGTTTTGCAAAATAACGCATTTCTGATAATGCAAAAAGTTAGTGAATCAGTTACAACAGACTCTGAATCTATTTCTTTTGAATTAAGTGACGTAAATGGTAATAAGATACTTTACAATATGCCTTCATACAAATTCATGAAGTCATATATGGATAGAATTGATAATACATTACAAACTATGCTTGGATTAAATGATACCGGACAAAGTATCGTTAGAAATTCTGATGGCACATGGAGTAGAATTTATCAAGCAAAAGTATCAAAAGAACCTGCAAAAATTACGCAAGTAGACACACCATTATATTTTAGAATAAAACCTAATTGGTTTTTTGAAAATTTCTTGAACCCATTACTTTATATAAGTGTTGATATTTCAAAGTATGTGCCACAAAATGCAAAAAGAATTCAATCAAAAAGAATTATATTAACGCCTGATTCTGATGCAAAAATTACATTGTTTAATGAAAATGTAAAAGGAAGAAATGATATTGTTCTTGATGAATTAATTTCTTGGGCAACAAAAAATGGCATTACATATGTTGATGATGAAGACATAAGAGAATTACCTTTATCTATTTTAAGATATCATGGTTCTTTTGATGTTATAAACATTAAAGATGTTAACATAACTTCATCTACAGGTGTTGTATCAACTGATAGAAAATATTATCTAAATACATTGATGTATTCTGATAACTTATCAACTATTAGTAATAATCTAACGTTAGCAACAGGCAATCAATTTATAGTTAAAAACTCAATATATGAAATAACATCAGTTGATGTTTCAACAAATTCTGTTACATTAAAAAACGTAAATGGATATGATCCTATTTCAATTGGAGCAGATATTTTAGCATTATATTCTGATGCGCAAGCAGCAAAACAAGCAGATATACCTGTGGGTTATGGTGAAAGACAAGTTGTGTTCTTCAAATCTATTGATGATGAAAATTATTTACTTTCAACAGAATGGTCAAAAGGAACTGCTTTTTTTACTAATGATTTGAAAATTATTACAACATCAGGCGAACAAACATTATATGAATATTATCAAAAAAATGTAACTGATTTTGGTAAAGTAATTATCGGAGCAGCAAAAGAAAATCCAATACCTGCTGTATATGGAGAAGTGCCAAACACACCTACATTAACTGCTGGTAATTTTCAAGTAGTTCAAGTAAATTCGCATATATTTAGTACAAAAGAACTTGATGATATTCGTAAAAAAGGTGCAGATAAAGTTAAATTAGCATCTGAAATTGCACAACTTGAAAAATCAATATCTGATAAAAAACAAGTTCTAGGTAATACTAAATTTAAAACAGAAGCTGAAAGACGTGCGGTAAAAAACTCACTTGATGCTGCAATTAGAGATAAGACATCAAAATCAGCATTATACGCATCAACAATTGCAGAGTTAACATCAATCACAAAAGATGATCCTGCAACATTAGATAAACCTAAATATCGAATAAGAGGATTCTTTGATATTCCAAGTGCTGTACATAATACTGATACTGGAGAACAAAACATTATACAATTTGAATATGCATACAGATATTTAAAATTAGATGGCACGCCTTCACAAGCACAGCAATTTTCATTTACAAGTGCAAATAACCAAGTGAAACGTGGAACTTTCTCACCATGGAATTTTGTCAAATCACCAGTTAGAAAAAAATACTATGATCCTGTTGATGGCAATTATAAATGGAAAGCAGAAAATATTGAAGACCCTGAAGTTGAAAATATAAACCAAATAGATATACCTATCACAAAGGGTGAAAAAGTTGAAATAAAAGTTCGTGCAATATCTGAAGCAGGTTGGCCATTAAATCCAATACTTTCTGGGTGGTCAAATGTTTTAACAGAAGATTTTCCAATTGAATTATTGAAAAATGATGAAGCACAAGTTGCATTATCAAATGCTGCTGCTGAAGAAACACGTGTTAAATTTCAAGAAACATTAAATGCTCAAGGTTTAGATTTGCATTTATCATCAGCAACACAAACAGGAAATCAATATTGGCCACATCACGCAGATACCATTAATTCAGGTTTCTTTGATACTGCTGGCATGATAATTAGTCTATACGAAAAATTGAAATCGCAAGATTTACTTATAAAACAATTGCAAGACCAATTAAATAATATAGGTCCAACACTTGATGTAAAAATTATTGATGAAACTGGTAATGCTGTTAGCTTATCAAATGGTTCAAGCATTAAATTATTTGCAGGCTATTACGTTGATGAAATTGCAAAATTGGCTGCATCTGAACAAAAGGGTGCAATCATTACAAAAAAATATGTTATTCAATTATCAAACACAGGTGGAACAAATTTAGAATTAATTTCTAGATTCCCAGGTGGCCTAGGTGAAAAATTAGAAAGTACGCGTGTTGCAACTCCTTCTTATAATACATCATCACCTGATGTATATGATTATTTTGTAAAACGTAAATATGATATGGTTCCAATTTGTAACATGTCATTAAGTCCTGATGAATGTAATCCTAACAGTAGTAACAGTAATATTAGAAGTGCTGTATTATCTTCTGGCCAATTGAAATCACAATTCATGTATTTACGTTATAAAGACATAGGTTTAATAAATGATTTGTACATAGAGCCTACAACAACTGCAGATAGAGCATTAATTCCTACACAAGCAACAGGAACAGCAAAATCGTGGATTTGGGATACTACAAAAGATATCACAACAACACCTACGGGTGGTGGTAAATTAACAGAATTTTGTATTCATACCAAATGTCCTATATTGCAAAAATCAACACCAAGCGAGTGGAATACATCATCTACATTATCTTTTAACGGAAGTTACATGACGCCACAAATTGGTTATGATTGGACAACAGGAAATTGGTCAGGACCGTTACGCGCATCTGCATTTAAACATGCTTACAATTTTAATGTTGACGCATCAAAAGACAACGGTACAAAACAATTAACATTCATGATGAGTACAGAAAGTTATACGCAAGGCGGTGAATTTCCACATGCATACGGTTATCCTGATAAATTAGGTTTTTATCCGCATGACAGATATTTGATAGGAAGACAAACATGTGGCGCGTATTTATTCGTTGGGCCTGCAACATTCGACCAATTATTAGTCGATGGAACCGATTTTAGAGCAAAGAAAATTGTAAAAGCAAATGATAGTTCAACTATTCAAATACCAATTTATTTCCAATACAGAATGACAGATTTTCATGATGAAATGGATAAAGGATTTGTTGGCGGTTGGTCTGCTGACATAAATTCGGATTCAAATATAAACTTAACATATGAAAAACGAATCGGATTAGATATCTATATGTTAAATGAAACAGCATTTTCATTTGATGTTGATGTAACTGCTAAATACGCAAAAACAACAGTAACAGAAAAGGTAAGTACTACTGCAACAACATCAATACAATCGTCTTCTCAAAACATTAATAAAAGTTCATTGAAGAAACTATAACATAACATATTGATTGAAAAGGGAAGTACAAAAAAGTACTTCCCTTTTTTTATGAATATATAAATAAACAATAAAGTATGAGCAACCCTTTTTGGTATAATGTAAATTTTCCTAATGATTTAATATTTAGCGGAAAAACTACAAGATTTCTACGTATACATTTCACAGACGCATGGACTGATAATTTAATAGAGTATTATGTAACACTTGTTCCTGTGAAACAAAATAATAGCACTAGTTCATTTAAAATTAACGGAATCGAATTAAATGAATCGTGCAATTACGTACAAAACAATTACGTAACGTATAAAGCATTAAATGTTTATGGAACAAATGATGAATATAATGTAGGCAGTCCTAGTAGCAACCCGTCATTCGATACATTCCTTGCGCCTAAACCTGAATTGTGGCAAAAAGTAAGAAAAGGCGGACAATTTGCATATAGAATTGATTATGATGGGACAACTGACGAACTAACAAAATTTATTATTCTTGTTAGTGCATATAAGCCTGTTTATAATGGAGTTGATGGATACGAATTCAGATACACTGGACAGATACCTTCATTAGATACACTTTTGCCTACATACACAGAAATTGCATCAGATTATCCAGCGATTAATATGAAAAATGGAATCAAAGGAGTTAATGAAGTTATTTCAAATATAAATTTAGACGAGAATATATGGGATGCAGTTTATAAAATTGATTTTGTTGAACTTGACATTGCAGGATATAAATTGAATAAAAATGCATCAAGATCTAACATAAATGAATTACCTATTAATGATAATGCTTTATATGCAGACAAAGCGTCAGCTTCTTTAATTCGAACTAATCCTCTTATTTCAGGTAATATAAAAATAACAGCAGATAGCAATAATGACATTTGGCTAAATTCATTTGATGCAAATCCAACACTTGCTGACATAAGATTCAAGAAATTTAAACTTAGTCCAAATTCCAGTTATGCAGCAGATTTATACAGATTTCTAGATAATGGTTCTGTACCGTCTGAAGTAATTTTTGACATTAAAGAATATGATTCATTGTATAACAGCACAAAGAATCAATATCATTTACAATATGATAATTTTTATGCGTATGGCGTATCACAATTAAACAGTAATTTATATGATGAAGAATTTAGTTTCTTCGCACCTATATGGTTGAATAAAATCATACCTGATAATTTTGTTATTTTTAGAGTTGACCATCCAATTTCAATTGCGGCATACAAAGGATTATCTAATGAAGCTTTATTAACTGAATTTTTATCGAATGCTAAAATTGTTAAAACATTCGATTTAAGACAAGGAACAAAGATTGGCACATATTTGAGAAATATTGTAAATCATACAAGTTTTACGCAAACGCCATTATATGTATCATTTGATGAAGATACTTTATCAACATGGACAGGTGTTTCGTATGAAGATGGACAAATTGCAGGAAAAGGCGAATACTTATATGATGTATTCACAACAGATAGACCTATTAAAGAATTAGACGATTACATAACAAAAGGATTTAAAAGAAATTCGATAATTTCACAAAATTTAATAAATTTAGAATTCTTATTTGACGATAATGAAGCAGATGAATATTCAATAAATAGATATTTTGGTTTCTATGTTAACGATATAGAATTGAAAAAATTTAATGTGAATAGCGCAATATTAGCAAATGAATTAAATCAAATTCCAGTTGTTAGAAAAAATATTGATTTGCAACCTTATTCAATAACTGCACTTAATCAAACCAATGATGATGGAATAAGTATACCTGTTATTATTGAAGATATGCTACCGACATCTACACAATTAGAAGATAAGAATAAATGCATTGTAATTAAAAATAGAGAATGCGTATTCAATCGTGTGCATTCAGCAACAGATGAAAATGTAACGATTGATAATGAAACAGTCACATATAGAAACTTTAAATTATATGATAAGACATATAACACAGGATCATTATGCGGTATTGAAACTTTAAGCGCCCAATTACCTGCAACTTTAAAGGATGAATCGTTTGGACAATGTATTTTGTACTTATATGATTCATTAGACAGTAAATATGTATTCAACCCAAATGAAAAACTAACGATTGCGTGGGAGAGAAATGGTGAATTTCATAAATGGACAATGATTGCTAATGAAACTGGATTACAAGAAGGTGATTGGTGGGATTACCCATTATACAATAATGATGTATTTGAATTTATTAATACGTTTAATCCTAAAGGACATCCTAACAATGTTGCAATAGCAGTTGCTGGTTGCATAAATCAATTTCAAAATATTCCTGTGCATGCAGTTGCAATTGATAATAAAGTTTTCATTATCACAAAAGAAAAATTCTCAGGTGCCAATGCATATACTTTCACGCGTTTATTAACTGATGAAAGTGATAAAGATAATTTGAAATTTTATGACTTACCTGCTAACGTTTCATCAATTGGTTCACCAATGTCATATGAAGTTAAAACAAATTTCATAGGTGGAAATACGCGAAAACGAAATAGAGCATGCATTGATTTTACAACTGCAAGTAATGTAACAAACGAAGATTGGTTCCAAACACAAAGTAACAAGTATTCAATTGTACGCGAATATGACGTTAATGGTAATAAATTAATTGCATTGCCATATTTAGATGAACCGTTATACGTAGATAATAAACTTTCGGGTTTTGCAAATATTGATACATATAAAATCATAGAAATAGAAGATGAAACAATGGAATTCTATACAAGTAACGATTTACGAATTTCTGCATTCAAAGTTTTCAAACCATCATTTTCAATTTTATCATTTTTTCCTGTTCAAGATTTTGATTTTGATTTTTACCAATCGCAATATGCGTATACGCCAACTGCAGAATTACTAAAATACTTTGATGAATTAAATGTAAATTTCAATGAAACACTTGAATTAGAATTAAATGAATTTTACAAAATAACAGCAGCAGACAGTAACAACAAACCAACGTTAGAAGGTTTTATTGATAATACATGGGAAATTATTTCTACTGAATATGCATACGATTCTGTTAATTATCCATACGAATCAGCTGAACCTGTTTTAAATAGTCCACAATTATTATCAGCAGAACCTGCTGACTGTTTATTTAATACATACACACCTGGCATATTTCATGTAACAGATGTTAATTCGCAGTTTTATAGAAGATACATAAGAGGCAAAAAATACGAAAAAATTAGAATAAGAAATAATAGCAGTACTCAAGTTTTAACTTTTGAGAAATTTTTGTATATGAACAAAAATGTTATTAACGTTAATTCGGGTTTAGAAAATATTTCTGTAATATCAACTGAACATATTGATAGAGACATGCAAACATTTAAAGGATTTGCAGGATTACGTGATTTGTTATCATTAGCGGACGAATCAGTCGTTAGCGGATTAATCGCTGCTGAAGATTTTAGTAGATTCGTATATGATATGTTAATTTCAGAATACGATAGATTAAAAGAAAACTATTTAACTGAATGGGCAACAGCATCAATGGTTGTTCCTTATATAAACAAATGGGTAAGTGACGGCTCAGACATTAGAGACAATAAATACAGATTTAATTTATCATCTGCATTTGGTGCAACAAACTTCTCGCCTAGTTTTGATGTTGTTAAAGATCCTAGTATGTACACACATGAATGGCTTTATCTTGATGAACACCCATCGCAATTTCCAATAGATTTTGTACAAAATGCTAGAAGTTATATGTTTGAATCATTAAGCGATGTTCCAAATTTTACAAATAATACAAGAACTTGGAAAGAATTGTTATCTGATACAAGTACAGATTATTTCGTAAAATATTTTTCAGTTGGTTATCCTGTTGAAAATTATAATGATAACAATGTTTCAAAAATAAAAAGTGAACGATTTACATTTACGAAAATGATTGATGGCATCAATGAAATACAAACAATGTTTCATGGCGCTAATATTAAAATAGATGAAATTGACGAATTTGGTAATATTGTTGCAAATTCAACAAAGTACGAAGATTATAAGTTTACTGCGATATTAACAAAAAGAACAGTAGACGTATTTTCACTTAATAAATTATATGATATTGAAATTATAGATAACCAAGTATTTAAAAATATTACGATAGTTGTAACAGTATTTTTACAAGATCATAAATTAGATAAGTTAACTTATGCTGCACTTTATTCGATAAATAATGCTTTCAAGTCAGATTCAATTAAAGTTTACACAGACATTAATTCTAGAGAATGGAAAGATTTGTGGAATACCGAATATGATATGCAAAAAAATATGAATATGCATAAATTTGGTGTAATTGTTGACTATAAAGATATTCAATTACAAACAGATGTTGAACAGTTATTTACGACAAAGAAAAATAACAGAAAACTTAATTATTCATTAAATGACGAATACGGAATTGACTTTCAAGAATACCGCCCATTTAATGCTGGTAGTTTACAAACAGCATATAACGTAGGAAATTTTGATAACGATGGCGTTAACTTACCAATAAGTAAAATTATTTCATTTGAAGGTTTTGCTAATTTATACTATGATTACGCAGGGCCAAGTGTCATTAATTATAAACCAAGCGCAACAACAGCGGGAAGTATTGTTTACCATTATAGAAAAACATTGTCATATCCAAATAACCCATCAGTAATGTATATGTATGATATGTTATTAGGTTCAGATATGTATAATGCAACAAATTCGTCAATAAATATAAGCGATAAACAGGATCCTGCTGCAGTTAACACATATACGCCTGTTGCTTTTAATGATTACTATAATATGTATTTCGATAATAATGCAATACAGTATTCATTAACAACAAATTCGACGTATTACGAAACCCATCAAGGTGGAGGAAATAGAAATATCTATTATCTAAATAGTGGTGAAAACTATAATAGCAAAATATCAGATATATTGTCTTTTAAAAATATTGCAGATAAGATACAAACAAAACACAATGTTGTAAAGTTTGTGTCAGTAGATTCAAAAGGTTCATACAATAATAAATTTGCATTGTCATTCATTGAATATAACAAAATCATAAAAACAAAAATACAAGAAGTAACAAAAGATACTGACAAGCCTACGCAACTTAAATCTATTGATACTATAGGTTATGCAATTGCGTCAACAGATTCAACTGAAGTATTGTATCGCTACACTGGACATTTTGCGCCAAAAATGCGAAATGTGATTGAATATAACTTGAATGAAAAACTTGAATTCTCAAATTATTTCAAAAAGGATTTTACATTATGTAATACATCTATAGGATCATCAATTGAAAATAATGCGGTAATTCTTAATCATTCGTATAATAAAGTTAATGATAAAGAAATTTTATTACTTTCAAACGATTCTTCTTACGAAAGCAAATATCCATTGATAGATGAAATTGCAATTGATAAAAAAGATACATGCATTGTTGCAAGTTCATGGGATTCTAAATATTATGTAAATAACACAACAGTAAATGAGAAAATATTAGTTGATGGCATGGCCGATGTTGTTGAAATTAAATCGTTTTTTGGAAGTAAAACTATGAACGTACCTAAAGGTTTTAATTTCTTTTCTTTTAATTCTAGCGAATATTCAATAAAAGAAATCAATAGCATAGGCGCAAACGTATCTGCTTTAAAATCAGTAGGCTCAATATCGTCAATAGATAATGGACAAAATAGAATTGACATTACTTTTAATTTGGAGAAACGTTTATTGCGTGAAATGATTGATAATTATGCAATAAAAGAATTGGATTGGATAAGTGCTAATGTAGACAATTCATTAGTATCAAACATGTCACAAGCTGAAAAAGAGTTATATATGTCAAATTATATTACTGCTAATATTTTAAATTTATATACTTATACAAATGTTGTAGTATATGCAAAGAAAGCAATAAAAGCAAACAGCAATCAAATAAATTTAGATACAACAGAATCAATGTTACTAAACACAGGATATTCAAATTACAAAAATGTAAAGATAACCAAAACATCTGAATTACAAATGACAATTTCGATTTTTGTTGATACTAAAGATTATTTGACATATTCAGTTGGCATAGATGTAAATCGTATATAATTTTAAAAGGAATATATAAATAAATTAATCATCAACATGGTAAATATTCAAAAGATATTAGGAAACGAACAATATGATGTCTTCATACAAAAGGTAAACGATAATTTCATACAAATTGCACAACTAAATGGCGGGCCACGTGGATTACGCGGTGGGAGTGGACAACCTGGATTACCTGGTGGGCAAGGACGAAATGGAATAAAAGGTGATGATGGCGTAAATGGCACTAGAATATTTTTCACAACACCTGATAATAGCAATTTATACCCAGGTACACCTAGACCTGCTATTAATGATTTGCCAACGTTGATTGCAAACAAAACATATAACATAGGCGATTCATTTGTAGAGAACACCAAGTTATACAAAATTGTTGAAACAATCGGCACGCCAATTGCGTACGATTATCAAGTTTCTTCATTTGCACCTACTACAACGCAAGATACTGTTTGGACAACATACCCATTAGAAAACAACATAACATTTTTAGGTGCTGCTGATGAAGCAAATCCTGGAAATGAATATGTATTACGTAACGCGTATGTATCTTATAGAGATTATAATAGTGGAACATTCGGTGGTTCAAATAATACAGATATTTTGGTTCATAAGAAGCCGCATTTCAAATTAGGATTAACAAATACAAGTGCACCTATTGGAAGCGAGTTCAGAGATGCTGATATTGTTGAAATTTCATCAAGAATACCAAACATGTATGACGCTGTTAACTATTTGCAACCAAATTATGAAGATATTAACGTTGTTCCGATAACAATTGGTTCAGTTTATAACCCAGATTTGAGCAAGTTTGATTATATAAGAACTGCTGCTCCTGTTTTATATTTAGAAGGTCATGTAAGAAAAGAAGATAATACATTAAGCGAAGATCCTATTCTTGCATCAAATTTTGGCGTATTTATTCAAAAATTAAAAGATCCGTTAAAATTTGGAAATGACACCCAATATAAATCAGTTTTAATCATTTCATCAGAAAAGAATAATAATAATGACATTTATCTAAAAGTTAAAAAAGTTTGGAGTGAAGGTTCATTTATATCTGAAGCTAATGAACAAACAAGTGCATATGATAGATATTATTCAACTATCGTATCTGCATCTAATTTTTCAGCAACGCCAATTAAAACAAATTTCGGTATAGCATCTTATACAAATGATGGCAATGGCGATAATTTGAAACTAATGACAGGTGTAGAAATTGTTACAACTGCAACAGGAACGCATGCTGGTAGCATAAACATATATAACGGCAATAATAATGCAGCAGGTAATTTAATTAAGACAGATGCTGATACTGCACGTTTTCAATCAATGAGAATTGATGAAAATGGCGCAATTGCATTTATATCAGGTAAAGATATTGCAGCAGCATATGATACAGTAGATATAGCAAGTACATATAAATCAAAATATTATTTTGGCGGTGTTCCTACTTGGCATTCAGGTATTGCTGACGCAATATTTAAAACAGAAATCAAATTTGGCAACGGTACTGGAACACCTGAATATTTTGCAGTATTTCCACAAACACCAACAAGTAACCCTGGCATATCATTAGGCATACGTGCAAATCTCAATGCGAAATCATATGTTGAATTAATACGCCCTGACCAAACGTACTCGAAAATACGAGAACAACAATACGCATGGGCAAGTACTGTTACAACAATACAAGGCAGATCTGCATATATAAGCAATATAGGTGATACATTTGGTCCGAACTATATGATAAATGGCCATATATGGGGCATACAAGATTCATATACTTTAGGCTTTTTTAGATATACTGATAATCATACAATACCAAGCGAAAATTATCTTTGGCTGAAAAGTACGCCAACAGCACAAACAAGTGCTTCATATAAACCTACAAACCCAACTGATAAATCAGTTGCATTGTTTTTGGATAATGCAAGATTTCAAATGACGCCTGATTCAACAAATGTATTAGGCAAAGTATTAACAAGTAAAACAGCAGACGGTATTGCTCAATGGCAATCAATGCAAACAATTGTTGGAAAATATGAGTACTTTGATTTATCTGTATTGATTGGAATGGGATTTGGCGTTAATGCAGCAACAGGACAGTCTATTTCAAAAGATTGTTTATATCATATATTTGAATGGCCAATTTGGCAGGTGCAATATGATAATGTATCAATACCTGTGAGCACTTTAGACATTGTATTGCCTACATATACTTTATCAAATATAGAAGAAAACTTAGGTGAAGAACATACTATAATATTTAGTACTGTTGATAGCACAAAGCCTGTTCTTAATTTATCTAGCACTACAATAAAAATAGTATTCAATGATATAAATAACGTTGTACAAACTGCATATACATTAACGCAAAAAGACAAAAAAATAATATCAGCAGGAAATCAATTTTTGATAAAATTAAAATTGATAAAATATAAATCAGCATACATACATTTAGTATCACAAGCAACTAAAATATATGATGCTGATAAATATAAATGGCGTATCGTTACAATTGAAAATTTAGCGCAATCTGGCGGGTCAACAAGCGATATTACATATGACGATAACACATACATTAACATACAAAATTTATAAAAATGGCAAGAAAAGATTATTACGATTATACAGCATCTAATTTTAAAATATTAGACTTATCACAATTTACGAAAAATTATATAAGATTGAGTAATAATATCGAAACCCGTGCAGGTTCACGATACATTTATAGAATTGAACCGCCGAAAGATGTGTATAGCGGTTATGAATTGACTATTCATTTAGGATGCGATTCGACGAATCCACCTATAAAATACGGAACTATTGGATTATTATTATGGCCGCATAATTATTCAGACAAAATTCCTGTAACTGCTGGAAAATCTCAAGTACAAAATATTTTGTTTCCTATGTTTACTCCAACAAGTAGCCCAGGACAATTTGCGTACCCAACAGGCGGTGCTCCAGGTAGTTTATTGCCAACAAAAGTTCATGGCGATTTTTGGAATGAACAATTAGATAGCACAGAATATTCAATTACGTCAAAAGATTATAACTTCAACACAAATTTCATGGAGTATCTTTCGCATTATAATGCCACGCATTATAGTTCAAATGGATCTTCGTCATCTTTAATAGTTGATGGTACATCGCCTAGTAATATGATTTTTCACGGCTCTGCGTATGTTACGTATGATAGAAAAAAAAATTTATTTTCATGGAGTGATTTAGTTGCCGATTCTGTATCAACGACAGACAATCTAAAATATTACGCACAAAGTACAGAGAAGAAAATGCAAGCAATTGCATTTTCAGAAAAAATAATAAAATTAAGGTATATTGAAAATTATGTTCCATATTCTCCGTTACCTTTTGACGGATACCCATCAAATACGCCAGGTAACTTTTGGATAGTTGAAAACATAATCATACCAGCAATACCAACTTATGATTTAACAGGACAAGTAAAACCATAATTATGAATACAAATACAATTAAAGATTGGTTAAAAAACCAAACAGTACAGAAAACAGCATTACTTGTTGTTATATTCATTATGTCAATTTTTATTTTTAAAGGTTGTGGTCAAAATTCGCAAGATAAAGAAATAACTAGATTGAAACAAAATATAACAGCACAGCATGATTCTATTATTGTTGAAAGAAATAAAGCAAAAGAAATAGAATATAAGAGAGGCGTACTTGCGGCAGAAAACGGCAATTTGAAAACATTAAACAAAGGATTGTCTGATGAAGTTAACAAAGAAAAAGGAAAAGTTATTTACATTACAAAATTAAACGCTGCATTGAAAGATTCGATTGCAAAATTAAACAACACAACAAATCCAGGTGCGGTTGATGTTACTGTAAATAAAGACGGTACGCAAACAGTAACATTTAATTATGATAAAATTTATTCAAAAGGAAATGAACATATAATTTCAGGTTCTATTGATGTTGGTTTTTTACAAGATTCTACAGTTAATGTACAAATTATAAAAGGTAATAAAACATTTAATGTAAAGTTACCTGTTATTGATAAAAATGCAGTTAACGTTGCAGTAGAAGATGAAATTCATGTTGCAATTGTTACAGGATTAGAACGTGACAAAAAAGATAATACATTACGAATATTTGTTCGTTCAGATTATCCAGGATTTGTTATTAGTGAATTAGAAGGAGCAATTATTGACCCACAAAAAGATCCTTTAATAAAATCGTATTTCCCAAGAAAACGTTTTGTTGTTGGACCACAAATTGGATTCGGAATATCGACAGGATTCAATCCTTCAGTTTTTATTGGAATCGGCTTAACGTATAAAATATTTGAATTTTAATTATGGTAACATCAAGATACATACAGTTAAATGATTGGTTATTACTTGAGTATTCGTACACAGCGAATGCGCCTACAAGTTTAAATTATCCAACAGTTCCGGAAACTGTTGGTGATACGTATGCAGGCATATATAGAATAACAAATTCTTTCACTAACGAATATCAATTTGTAAACCAAGGTGCACCAGTAAATGGCATGCATATAACAGGCAACTGTTTAGATTGGACTGCACTCCCAGTTAATGCGCAACAAACAAAATGGGCATTATCAACAATAGGAAGTGGTGAAAACGTGTTTACACAGCACCCAGAAATTGTTTTGGAAGATTATAATAGTCGAATCTCAAATGTTAGTTATGATACATTGAAAATGCATGTGTTATCAGGCTATAATTTTGAAGGTATAGACGGATTCGTGCTAGAAGTTTTCTTTAAAGAAAACTCAAAGTCAAATCTAAAAGTCGCAACATTCTGTTTTTCCGCTGATTTGCAAACACAAACACCTGTGTTTAATCCGTCACCTGTTATGCTATCTGAAAAAATGTACGATAAATATCTTACATTCAGTATGCCATCATTGGAGTTTATACAAACAGAATATTGGCAAAATCCTGATAATGCTACAGGTTTTGAATATAACTATACGCATCCAACAATTGCACAAAACACAAACCCAGGTGGGATTGTTAAAGATTCACCAATTTTCTTTACATTACATGAATTGGTGAATGTTGAAACAATAAATGATGTAGATTATTTCGATGTTAGAAATCAAGTAACTGCATCAGTTTTATGCACTGATAATTTTTCAAATTTACAATGTGTTGTTAAAGAAGGTGCCGATGGTGATTACTTTGAATACTATCCAACATGGCAAGGAACATTTATTGACAATTACATAAATAATCTTAACTCAACAGGAAATAATGATTGGACAGTAGTTAACGAAATTAGGGTTCTTGAACAAGTTGGTGTTGATGTAAATCAAACAGCACAAATAACTCAAGTGCAAAATGAAAATTATGATACACCTAATTATTTTAGACCAATAATAAAGAATGCTGCTACTGCATTTTCATTTACAATTTATTATGTAATGAAATTCTTTAACAGAGCAACTTCCGAACAAATTATTAGAACTGCAAGTTTAACATCACTCGAACCATCGAAATATGGAAAAGGATTGATGAAAATAAATATTGATGTTTCAATAAAACCGTTAAAAGTATATAATAAAGTCATCAATCTTAAACGATTACAAGGAACAACTGCTGCTGTAAGTAAACCAATGCCGGTATCGACAAAATACGTTGATGTGTATACTGACAGATATAATGTTGCATTAAATGTTGAAACATCTGAGGTAAAAGATACAAAAATATTTTATGGTCAAGGTGAGGTTACTATTTACATCAGCAAATTCGATAATGTTATACAGTTTGCAATAGTATCTTTAGTAAATGGCAGTTACATACCAAAAAATATTACTAATCTAAATTTATTTCTTAATATAATTTTAGATAATGGACAAGTATTAAGTTTTCCTATGGAGAAAACGAATGGACAAAATGGCGAATGCAAAGCTTTAATAAAACGTGAAGATTCTCAAAAAATATTAAAACAAATAAAAGAAAAATCTTTTTACATTGTATCAGTTGCTGATAGTTCATCATTGGAAACACTTATATATCATGGCAAATTTAAAGATTCTAATGAATATAATCCGTTAGATGCAAATCAGCCATTTATTGATTTTATGAAAGAATGGGAAGCACGTTTAAATGCAATGAAACTTTTATTGGCTTCAGAATATTCAAAATTAGAACAAGATAGATTTATGTTGGCAAAACAGTCAGCTGAATTGCAAAAACAATTAACTGCTATTCTTAATGCGATATCTTTATTGTCTGCTTCACAACAACAAGCAATTAAAAATGCATTACCATCAACAATTGCACAAGTAAGTACTAGTACATTAACTAACGGTATTGCAATATCTAAAGATCCCGCAATTATAACAGGTGGAACAGGTAATGGTTCAAGTTCATCGGCAAATCAAACAGTTGTTGACGATACGAATAAAATTAATAAGACAATTGTACCACCAGGCGGTAATAACACGGGTAATAATGATAACGGTAGTAATATCGGTACATCAGGTGCAAATGCAACAACGAATGGAACAGCAACTGATAGTTCAACAGGTTGCGGAAAATAAGTAGAACAATATGATTTTAAATGCAAAGAACAATAATTTTAGATTAGAAATTCCAAAGGAATTTTTTTATAAAGATGTAACTGAAAAGTATGAATTTTATTTGAATCGACTTCCAGTTCCGTACGATAATATTCCAGATTTTGTAAATGCAAGTATACAAGGAGTTTCGTTTCCCGCTGCTGCTGGACCTACTGTTGACCAAACGTCATTTGAAGATCCTATTAAATGGAGAGGTCGAGGTAAATTAGAAAGATGGCTAACTAGAGAATTTTCGATAACATTCAAATTATATGAGGGATATATAAATTACTGGATTATGTTTGAACAACTTCAAAAGTTTTATTCATACGACCAAACAAATTATATGTTAAATGATTTCGTATTACAATTTTTAGATAACACGGGATTTGAATTAATTGCATTCAAATTTGAAAAGATAATATTCACAGGCATTTCTGCTTTAGATTTATCATTTTCTAGTAACACACCTGAATTTAAAACATTTACATGCGACTTTGCATACAATTACCCACACATAATAAAAAGATTAGATTAAAATGAAAGATTTTAAAGAAATAGTAGCAGAAGATAAGCCATTATTAGAAGGCGAAATGGTACAAGGTTTAACGCCAATAGAATTAAAAGAAGCTGAAATAGTTTATGTTAAGTTATTAGAACATCTTGAAAATGGTGGAACATTAGATAATATGGACGAAGGACTTTTTGGTTCAATTGTTGGCGGTATTGCCGGTGCAGTTGCAGGTCCTGCAATTGGAAAAGCAATTTGTCATGCATTAGGTATAACACAAGGAATTTTGTATGATACATTAACATCTCGTCTTGTTACAACTGCATTAGGTGCTGCGATAGGCGGCCGATAGTATTCACGCACATATTGTGCAAAACAAATTAAATATGAATGAAATTTTTATAGGACTTGACTATTCAAGAACATCAAGCGCAATGACAGTTATAAGCGATTCTGGCATTAAGTCATATGCGTTTCCTCGACGTGGCAATATTAAAGATAAATATGTTGAAACATTTGAATCTGCAGAAGTAACAGTTGAAATAATGGAACATACTGATGCATTTACAAATTTGGATAATATGGAGTGTTCATATAGTTATGATGCCGAACTATTAGCTGATAATATTTGTAAAGCAATTGGAAAAATTGCAAATGGACAAAAAATACATATAGGATTAGAAGGATTATCGTTTGCAAGTACAGGATCTTCAATATTGACATATGCAGGATATCATTTTGTTTTGCGATATGTTTTAGTAAAAACATTAGGTATTAAATACGAAGATATCCATATCTTTTCGCCAGGTACTGTTAAGAAAACAGCAGGTAAAGGCAATTATAAAAAACCTGAAATGATAGAAGCATACATACGTTCAGAGTTTTTTGCGGAAATGAAGTTACAACAACATTTAATTTCACATGTAGAATTATTTCAATCGCCAAAAGCAAAACATTGGGCAAAACCTATTGATGATATTGTCGATTCTTTATGGGTTGCTAAATGTTTATACGATAAAATACAAAATGATAAAGAAAAAAAGACAAAAGAAACTAAATAACTATTCTATTTGTAAATGATCATACAACGATCATGGATGAACTTTTAATAACTTTAAGTATACAACTATACAAATAAAACTAATTCATTATCTTGTATATAAATTCTATAAAACTAAATATAAAATGACACTTACAGAAGAACAAAAAACACGAGCACTTGAAATATTTACATCATTTGTTGAATTGCAAAAAGAAATTGATGCAAATCAAGAAAAATTAAATAACCTTTCAACTGTTCAACAGCAGTTGTCAGAAAAAGTTGAACAGATTCGTACATCAGAAGTTGAATGGATGCACAAGATATCTAAAGAAACAGGTATCGAAATACCTGAAATAAGTAAGCATGTTGGAAACTTTATATTATCTGAAATCGAAAAGCTAAAGAAATAATCACAAAAAATGAAACTATTTATTTCTTGTGTATACAAATATTAGAGAATAAAATAATACTTAACAAAATTGCCCTCCTTTAAATTCATTGTCTTATAATACATTGTTAGTTCTCTACTAACTAATCTAAATTATAACTAAAAAAAACTAAGACAATGGAAGAAAACTATTCAGACCTCTTCAATCTCGGAGCAAGCGACTTCGCAGAACCAACAAAATCAGGCAAAGGCGAAATCGAACGCTACAAACCAGATGCCAAATCAGGCAAAGACAACGTGTATAAATCAGTGGTAAGATTCTTACCTTGGCACGCAGACCCAAAAAAATCAATCATGTCAAAATGGACAGCATGGCTAGTGGATCCTATTTCAGGCGACGGTAAATATGTTGATTGTCCTTCAACTGTAGGTAAAAAATCTTTACTACAAGACATCTATTGGAAATTACGCAAATCAGAATCAGTTGCAGAACAAGAACTTGCAAAATCTTTTTCAAGACGTCAAACTTTTGCTTCTTTAGTACAAATCATCAAAGATGATAATCAACCTGACCTTGTTGGGAAAATTTTAGTATTCCCATACGGAATAAAAATTCACAACAAAATCATGGCGCAAATTAAACCAGAATTTGGAAAACCACATATTCCATTCGATTTATTTGAAGGTCGTCCTTTCTTAATCAGCATCTCGTTAATTTCTGGCTACAACAATTATGACAATTGTACTTTCCTTGACGAAAAATTGCCATTCTCAATCAATGGTGAATCAATGGAAAAAACACCTGCCAATTTACAAAAAATTGTTGAATACTTGAAAGAAAACACACCTGATTTAGGTAAATATGATTTCCGTGAATGGGACGAAGAAACAATCGAATTCGTTAACACAGTTATCAAAAACACTGTACCTAAAGGTAAAATAATCGAAGGTCTTCAAACTGGAAATGCAAAAGCTGCAAGTAATGCACCTGCTGGAAAATCAAACATTTCAATAGGTGAACCAAAAACTGTTGCTGCACCTGCTGCTCCTAAAGCAACACCTGCTCCTGCTCCTGCTCCTTCAATTCCTGATGTAAATGAAACTGAAGATTTTAATATCGATGATATTAACTTCGATGACAACATGGCAGATGAAGATTTATACGATAAATTATAATCGTATCTAACAATTCAAAAACGGCCAGACAACACAATGTTCTGGCCGTTTTTTCTTATAAACTCTTAAATTCTCTAACATGACACTTAACTTAACACCTACAGATTTCAATAAAGAAGTCGACGATACACAATTTCGCAAAAAAATAACAGGTCTAGTAGATGAAATACTCAGAGAACGACATAGCGAACACGAAAAACAAAAACCATATCCTCGAGAAGAACGATATAACTTCGCCTGCCCATATTGCGGAGACTCATCAAAAGATGCAACTAAAAAACGTGCAAACATATACTATAAAGGATATGGCTTTCATTGTTACAATTGCAAAACACACACTTCAATAGAAAAATTTTTATCTGACTTTGGCAAAGCTCTCGATTCGTCAGAAACTATATATGCAAGAAATGTCCATTCTGAATCAGTTTCAAAATTTGTTACATCAGAAAAATCTGTTGATATTTCATATTTCATAGATCCCACAATTTTAGAAAAATATGCAATACCAAAGGCTGCAATATTTAAACATTGGAATCTAACAGAAATTGATGCACCAGAAAATGGATGGATTAGAAAATATTTAAAAGATAGACACCAAACAAATAATAATGTATTTGGTTGGGACAAAAAATTAACACGTCTATTTATATTCAATTTAACATTAGAAGGTAAAGTATTAGGGTTTCAAGTTAGAAATTTTAAAACAGAACCTAAATATGTTACGCATACATTGGAAATGATTTATAAGAAAATGGAAATTGCAATTCCTACTGATAAATTATTTGAAGAATCTTCAAAGTTATCTTTCATATTTGGAATTTCAACAACCGATTTTTCTGAAATGATTACAATAACCGAGGGACCTTTGGATTCATTCCTTATCAGAAATGCAATGAGTGCATGCGGTTTGGAAAATGAATTCCCATTTGATATTTCAAACAAACGTTATATGTATGATTATGATTCAGCAGGAACAAGTAAAGCACTTGAAAAAATCAAAGAAGGCGAATCTGTTTTCTTATGGAAGAAATATATAGCTGATATTGGCATAAATATATACAAAAACAAATTAGATTACACTGATGTTGTAACTATAGCAAAATCAACAAAGATAAATCTATTGCCAATAAATGGGTTTTTCTCTGATAGCAAATATGATGCTTTCTATATTTAAAATAAATAAAATATGTTTCAACAAATTTGGCATATGATAACTAAAAAAACAAAACAAGAACCTGTTACTCAACATACAGAAGAAGATTTTGAAAATGAACTTGATGAATACTTAAAACCAAGACATTATCTTATGGGCGTTGATGTTGCACAAAAAATAGAAGAAGAAGTACCTGAAATTAAATACACGGCAGGCGAAATTAAATTGAAGAAGAAAGTCGAAGTAATAGAAATAACATATGGAAGAAATAAACAAAAATCAGGAAAACTCTTCTGAAAAAGATAAAGAATCAATTACTGCAAGATTTGATAGAGAACGTCGTGAATGGCAAGAAAAAATAGCGGGCTTAACACAACGTATGTATGATATGGGACAAGTATCAGATGTGTTGGTTGATGTTTTATCACAACGGCAGGTTGCTCTTGAATACACGCATACATTAATGCAATTAATAACAGGCATTAATGCAAAATTGAAAAAATTAAAAAAAGAACGTTTTATTTACTATACGCAAGAAAGCGATTACCGATTAGACAAAGAACCTAGAAATATGTTTATTGATGTTGATTTGGAAAAACATGTGAAAACACTTGAAACATTTTCAACGCATTTATCATATATGAGAGGAACTGTTGATTCGCTAGATCATATGTATTACGGTATAAAATGGCGAATTGAATTAGAACAATATAGAAGAAAACAACATTAAGATTATGACAACAGAAAACGAAACAACAAAAGAAAAAGATATTTTGGAAGGAAAACGAATAGGACTTGATTATCTGCATACACACCCATCAACACAACGAATGCTATCAGTCGATGATGAGCATGTAATTGTTGATAGAAAAGATTATGAAGAAGTTATACGTTTTTTACGCAAAATTCAATACCAAAACAAAGCCGAAGAATTGCGGTTTTACTAAAATAAACTAAATTAATCTGATGAAAGCTCAAGTAACCGAAGATGGAAACTTTATACAACTTACTGAATATACGAAACAAGAAATAGACCAAATAAGATTTTCATTTAAAAGAAGAATACAAAATTGGAGATTCCACCCACTCGTTAAAAAGAAAATATGGGATGGATATATCGCATTTATAGATAAATATAATCGAATACCTATCGGTTTATGGAATGAACTTAACGTATGTTGCAAAAAGTTTGAATTTGAACTTGACATAGAAGGATTCGATTCAATTGTTGACCCAGAGTTAACACCCGAAATATTTGAAGCATGGGTATGGGATTTTTTCAAAGATCATCCTAAACATTGCAAAGGCGGTCCTAAAGAAATTAGAGATTACCAAATAAGTTCAGTTTACAACATTTTAAAATTTAAACGTTCAAGTTCAGAAATTGCAACGTCTGCTGGTAAAACATTAATGATATTCATGATGTTTGCTTATTTGCTTGATTCTAAAAAAGCAAGCAGATACATGATTGTTGTACCTAATACTTCATTAATCATTCAAACAATGGAAGATTTTGAAGAATACAATAATGGAAAACTTAAATTTACAATTCAACCAATACATGGCGGGACAGATAAAAGAAAATCTGATGCTGCATGTGTAATAGGAACGTTTCAATCTTTGGTTAAACGTGACGCTGATTGGTTTGATGGCGTTGACGTTGTTTGTGTCGATGAAGCGCATTACACAAATAGCGCATCAGTTAAAACTGTAATTTCAAAATGTAAAGATTTGAGATACAGTTTTGGTCTATCAGGAACACTTAAAAAAGAAGAAGATAGTGCAGACCATTTTACATTACAAGCATATCTTGGTCCGTTTGTAAATGACGTATCTGCAAAATTCTTAATTGATAATTCATATGCAACAAAAGTTGCTGTTAAAGTTATTCAAATGAAATACCTTGAAATCGAATTAAGACAAAAGTTAAAAGATTTGCGTGAACGTCGTTCAGAATTCGAAGGTTCAGAACTATTAAATATCGAAAAGAAAGTAGTAATTGAAAGCAGAAGAAGATTCAATTACGTTTGTGGATTTGTTGCAAAATCAACACGAAATTCATTGGTATTATTTTCTGACATCAAATACGGTTATGGACGTAAAGTTTATGATTGGTTAAGAAACAATACTGATAAAGAAGTTTATTATGTAGATGGTGGAACTGCTATACATCTTAGAGAAAACTATTTTGAAAAAATGAAGAATAACGACAACATTATTCTTGTTGCTTCATTTGGTACATTAAGTACAGGTATCTCAATCAATAACATATTTAACATTTTCATGTTAGAAAGTTATAAGTCTGATAGAATCATTAGACAAACAATCGGCCGTGGAATGCGATTGCATGCTGAAAAGGAAAGAGTAACAATTTGGGATTTTGTTGATGATTTTACATTAGGCGATGAAAACTATTTGTTGAAACATGGTAAAGAAAGAATACGTACTTATATTGCTCAAGGTTTCCCACATAAAATATACAAGGTTACATTTTAAATATATAAAATAAAATATCTTGTATGAATAACAAAAGAATTCTTTCTATAGATGAATTTGTTGCTAAAATGAAGGCTGATAATGAATCGCCAACAGGAGAGCAAACAAAACCCACGCATATAGAGGAAGAGGAAGTAATAAAACCAAAAACAAATCTTCCTGAATTGAAAAAAGGCAATATCGTAGAGGATAGATATGGTAATCGTTACGAAGTATGCGAAGTAACAAAAGATTTTTCTGTTGCTGATACTGTTGACGATTGGGAACAAATCAAAAAGTACAAAGATGATAAAGATGTAACTTTTGTAATTGTTTGGGCTAAAGAAAGCAAAGAGAAAAAATTTGTTTTTGTTTATGGCGTAGTTGATGATTATGCTGTAAGAAAAATTGACACTAAACATGTTGATGAAGAAGATAAATTAACAAAAGTTTATAAAGAAGTTTGCAATCGAATTGATGATACAGAAGTATTGGCTGATTTTAAGAAACGATGGAGAAAATTCATGGATCTTGTAAGAGGCGGAAAAATATCTAATGAAAAACATATCATGTTAGAAATACTTGACGATTTTAAAATGACAGACGTTGTTAAGAAAAACGAAAAACCTAAAGTTGAAGAAGAAACAAAAATAACAAAACATACACTAATTAACGAAGGCGAAGATGTCAAACCTGCATTAGGTGATATGATTGAAAAAAATGTATATGAAGTTATTTTTAAAGGTATTACATATTATGTTCACCCAAAAAATGGCGATACAGAAGTTATTGCATTTACAACAAAAGATTTAACAACAGCAGTTAAATTAGGTGATAAAGATTTAACGTTTAAAGTTAAAGATTTATTCGGTTTAGATAAATGGCAAACTGTAATAGTAGCTGACACTTCAGGAGAAAATTAAATTAAAATAAAATAAACAGCAATGAAAAAAATATCAGCAGTAGTTGAAAAAGTAAGAGAAGATAATCAACAATTCTTTATACTTGAAAAATACAATAACGATGTAA
This sequence comes from Candidatus Pacearchaeota archaeon, assembly GCA_041656875.1. GTDB lineage: Archaea > Nanobdellota > Nanobdellia > Pacearchaeales > GW2011-AR1 > ARS1285. The sequence continues at coordinate 182,711 of JBBACR010000001.1, read as the reverse complement.
AAGAAAGCATGTTAAAAACGCTATCTGTATTAACTGACGAAGCAAAACGTGTAAATATGTCTGTTAACGAATACGTTGCGACATTATCACAAATTTGCAAATAATTCGTGAATATATAATAAAAATTTATATAATATGAAAAGAAAAATATTATCTATTGACGAATACGTTCAAAAAGAAAAAATGTTTGAATCTGAAGTTTCTGAATTGGAACTTTTAGAAGAAGCAGAAAGTCTAAAGGACCAATACAAAAAACATTGGCATTCAACTTTAGATTCTTTTGGTGTTTCGCATATGTCTCAATTGCATCACACAAAACGCAGTGAATTTTTTGCAAAAATTAAAGAAGGCTGGGTTAAAGGTGTTGGACCAAAAAATGCAGCTAATACTATTGATGAGGAAGATGAAACTATTGATGATAATAAATATTTAGCAGCAATTGCAAAGAAAAAAGAAACTGCTGATAAATTACAAGCAATGCAAAAAGCTCTTGAAGAAGAAGCATTAAAACAAAAAACACCAGCAGATTTACAAAAAGAACTTGATGAGTTAGATAAACAAATCAAAAAATATAAAGGTCCATTATCTTTAAGAGAATCAGCAATTCTTGAAGCTGATATAAAAACAGACGAAGAATTCAAATCTTGGGCTGAAGAAAAATTGAAAAAAATGCACGGTGATAAATACGACCAAGCAAAAGCTGACGAAACTATCACTGGATTATTAAAGAAAAAATCAGACGATGATTTAGACTACGGTTCAATCATTGGAATGTTAAATAAATAAAAAATAAATATCATACAATGAAAAGAAGAATCTTATCAATCGACGAGTTCGTAAATGAACAATTACAAGCAGATAAATTAGCTGAAGAACAAGCAATTTTAGAAGGCACTATTAATTCTGATGAAGAATTCAAATCTTGGGCTGAAGAAAAATTGAAAAAAATGCATGGCGATTCATATGACCAAGCAAAAGCTGATGAAGTTATCACAGGTTTGTTAAAGAAAAAATCAGACGATGGTTTAGACTATGGAGCAATCATCGGTATGCTAAATAAATAATTAGCATTAAACATATTAAAGCAGTATTCGAGAGAGTACTGCTTTTTTCATTTTATTATTCTGAATATATAATAAAATAATCAAAAAAGCAGCATGGCAATACAATTAGGCAAACTAAAAACGCTTGAAGAATTCATTACATTAGGTTTAAGTGACCAATTCGACAAGAAAATTATTTTCATCAGACAAGGAGCAGATCTTGCAGCATTATCAGGAGATACATCAGAAAGAGAAGCAGCAATCAATAAAGCAGCAATTGACCAATTGTACATATCATATTACACAGCAACAGATGTAAAACGTGATGATATCATTATACCTAGAAATCTGCCAGTTATTTATTATGGCGGTAATTCAAAGGAATCTTTACAATTTATTAATAAATTTAATGTAAATCCAAAAAGAATGTATAATCTTCCTGAACCAATGTTAAAATCAGGCGATAAAGTACAATTCTCGAAAATATTTGCAAATTGCGATTGGCTTCCAAAAACAGTTTTTAAACGAGAAGAAGCAATCGAAGGTGCTGTGGGATTTCCTGTTATCGCAAAAATAGCAAAAGGACATTCGGGATTAGGCATAAAAAAAATTGATACAGCAGCAGATCTTAAAAAAGAGCCTGAAACATTTGAATTAAGAGGAGAAGAAAAATCATTTGATTTATATTCTCAATTCATTGATTTTGATAGAGAATACCGATGCGTATTTTTAAATGATAAATGTTTTATTATAAATGAACGTGTACCAACAATAAAAGAAGACCAATCAATACGAACAAAAAAAGTTGATGAAAAGGTAAAATTCATATATGCATATCAAGATATGAATAAAATTCCTGATGATTTCATGAATGAGATTTATCGAATATCTGGTGAAGTACGAAAAGAAATTGAACTTGGCCTTTGGTCTTTGGATGTGGTTGTTGATAAACAAGGTAAAATATGGGTACTTGAAACGAATAGTGCAACAGGATTAGGAAGTGTAAAACTTTGTGAAGTATACATGGAAGTTTATAAAGATTTTTACCGAAGAGAATTGCCAGATTCGTTCAAAGAAGAACTTTGGAGAAAATATATGTCACAAGGTCATTCAATTTATTGGCCTGAATACAAAGAAGAAATATTATCTTCAAAATGGCCAATGGATTATGAAGGAATATTAGCAAAATATCCAATCATAGATGAATACGGCAAATAAATATTTAAAGACTGGCCTTTTTAAAACATCTAAAAAGGAAAACGAAAAACGATTGCCGATTCATCCGCAACACTTATTATCATTGATAAGTTATAATTTAATATCTTCAATTTATCTAGAAGAAAATTACGGAACAAATTTCGGAATTCCTGATGAAGATTTTATAAAAGCAGGTTACAATATTGTATCTCGTGATTCTTTATTTGAAATGTGTGATATGATCATATTGCCAAAACCTGTAATTGACGATTTAAAACAAATGAAAGACGGCCAAATTCTTTGCGGTTGGTCTCATGCAATTCAACAATTTGAAATCGCTGAGATTGCAATTGCAAAAAAATTGACTTTAATTGCATGGGAAGAAATGCATACATGGAATAATGGAGAAAAATCATTGCACATATTTTATCGAAACAATGAACTTGCAGGATATGCAGGTGTTATTCATTATTTAGGATTACAAGGTTTAGACGGAATGTACGGACCTAGAAAAAAAGTATCTATTTTAGGATACGGCTCTGTCAGTAAAGGTGCAATTTATGCATTACAAGGACGGGGATTTAATAACATTCATGTATTCACAAAACGCCCTGTTCATTTAATAGCAGATAAAAACCCAGACGTATATTATAACCAAATGATTAACTTTCCTGAAACTGATTACCTTTCAGTTATTTCAACAGAAGGAAAAATATCACATCTTATCGAAGAACTTCGAAGTAGTGATATCATAGTTAATGGCGTATTGCAAGATGTCACCAACCCAATGATGTTTATATCTAATATAAAACAAGCAAATTCTCTAAAACAATTTACATCAATAATTGATATAAGTTGTGATGAGAACATGGGATTTTATTTTGCAAAACCAACATCATTCGATGATCCTACATTTAAAGTAGGAAAAAATATAACATACTATTCAGTTGACCATTCGCCATCTTATTTATGGAATTCAGCAACACGAGAAATTTCTTTAAGTTTAATTCCATACATAGAAACGCTAATGATTGGCGAAGAATCATGGTCAAATGATTGTACGATAATGAACGCAATAGATATTTGCAGTGGCAATATTCGTAACGAAAAAATATTAAAGTTCCAAAATAGAGAATTTAATTATCCTCATAACATAATCAAGTAAAAAATAAATAAAAACATATTATGAAAAATAGAATACCATCATTGAATGAATTTATATTCATAGAAAAATCGAATGCAATTAATGAAGCAATTGAGGAATCAGGACTTGAGTTTGCAACTCGTCACGGTCTTGAAAAAACAACTACATTTAAAACTTATTTAAAAGGTGAAATAAGAACAGTATGTTCATTGTTTCATTATGAAGCAGGATGGCCAACAGCAGGATTGCGATATACATACTTTGGAGATGAAGCACCAGTTGAAAAATTTAAAGAAGTTATTAAATCTGCAACTACATATTTAAAAACAGGTGTTGCATCTGCACCTATTATTGAATTTGTTGCATTTTTATACACTGATGCTGCGCCAGGCGGAAGATCGCAAGGTCCTTTGTCAGATGCAATAAAAAGAATAGAACCTGAATTTAAAGCAGCAAATAAAGATTTACCTGCAATGAGAGATGCATTAACAAATATTATAAATGTATTAAAATCATGGACATCTGATGCAGCTGCATCGTTATTAAATGTAGCAGTAGCTGTAGCAAGAAAGACAAGTTATTCTGCCTATGCTGGTTCAGATTTTACTAAAGTATTAACAATGACGCTAGACGGACTTAAGAAAAATAAAGTAAAAGTTACACCTACATCAAAAATTGAAATTGATAAAAATAACACAAGCATTAGTAGTGACACTATTCATAACTCTATCGGTTTTGTTCAAATAGATACACAAAGATGGTCATCGGTTGTTACTGTTAAAGTTGATGGCAAAGAATTCATAGCAGGTTCTTTTGAAAATCAATCTGCATACGGCCGTTACTAATAGAAAATATGAGAATTAGAAGATTTTCAAGTATGTCAGAATCTAATTATCCACATAATATAATTCAATAAAATGAAAATAGAAATAAGCAAACTTAAAACGCTGGAACAATTTATTAATGAAACAAATAAAAATGGAAATTTTGTTGTTAGTTACAGTGGCAAATTTCAGCCTTTTCATATCGGGCATTTCGATATATATGAACAATTAGTTGCAAAATTTGGCAAAGAAAATGTATACATAACAACCGGAGATCTTAATCAATCTGAAGTAGGCAAGGCAGCGTATGACGATAATCATTTCTTGTCTTTTGATGAGAAAAAATTGATAATGACAAAAATGTTTAAAATACCGCCATCAAAAATTGTTAAAGTAAAAAATACTTATGCACCTACCGAATTGCTTACAATGTTTACAAAAGATACTGCATTGATTACTGTTCTTGGTGGTAAAGATGCTGAACGATTAACAAGAGGAAAATACTTTGACATATACAATGACAATGTTGAACTTGATGGATATGAAACAAAAGGATATATCTATGTACAAGAAAATTCGCCATCTGTTAACATGAGTGCAACAGAAGTACGCAACTATTTCAGAGATAATAGCCACGCAATAAAAGATAAAGAAAATTTCTTTAAAAAAATATACAAGAAACTAGATGCAGGCATTTTTAATTTATTGAATACTAAATTAAATTCAATAAAAGAATCTAATGAAACGCATCCTGCCGTTTGTAAAGATTACGCGGAATATTATCCGAATGGATGGAAAGACTTGGATGGAATGTTTATGGGTCCAAATGCATTTAAAGGTTTTGCAGGAATTGATGAAGGCGGCGCATTCGGTCATCTTGAACATGTTTATGATGATTTGACAATTACATTTGGACAAATGAAAGAAATTATAAATCTTGGACTTTCAGGCAAATTAGAGAATACCGTTGAAAAAACTGATGGCGTTACAATTGCAATTAGTTACAAAGATGGAAAAATTGTTACAGCAAGAAATAAAGGTGAATATAAGAATTTTGGTGAAAACGCAGTTGATAAAAATGCGTTAATGGCAAAATTTGCAGGTAGAGGACCTATTGCTGATGCATATAACCTTGCATTCGATGATCTTGAAGATGCAATAAAAGATCTTAACAAAAAAGATCTTGAAAGTATATTTAAAAATGGAAAATGCTTCATGCATCTTGAAGTAATCTATTCGCCTGCAATGATTACGGTACCGTACAATACAAACTTAATGGTATTTCATAACGTGACTGAATATGATACAGCCGGCAATCCATTATCACAAGATCGTGCAGCGGCAGATAAGCTTGCAAAAATGATAGCAGATATTAATAAAGATATCGAAAAAACATTTAAAATACAAGGCTCGCCTTATGTTAAATTAAAAGATGGCGTAAATTTTGATAAAGAAAAAACGTATTTCAATGCAAAGGTTGATGAAATAAAAGCAAAATGGAATTTTAAAGATAATAACACGTTCTTAGATTTTTATACTGCTGAATGGAAAGATAGAATATTAAAAATGGGTTATTCATTAACAGATGTTCAATTGGCAGGTTTGATTGGCCGATGGCTAACTGATGACAAATCATTTAGAATAAACAAAGATAACATTCCTGATGAAAAAACATTAGCATGGGCCAAAGATTTTGAAGCAAAGGACGCCGCAAAAATAGGTGGCGAAATAAAAAGAATCGTTGGAACAATTTTTGTACAAGTAGGTGTTGCAATAATTAAAAGTTTACAAACAATACTTGCGCCAAATCCTGATGCATCACTTAATCAATTAAAAGCTGACTTTAATAAAGCAATAGACGATATAAATAAATCAGGCGATGAAGGCGCTTTAGCAAAATTGAAAATTCATTTACAATCATTGGAAAATGCAGGTGGCATCGATGCAATATTTCCATCTGAAGGCATTTGTTTCAATTATGGTGGAAGATTGTTCAAATTAACAGGCGCATTTGCACCTATACACCAAATAATTTCTGCATTAAAATTTTAAATTATTATGAACCGAAGAATACCTAGTCTAGACGACTATATAAAAGAAAATTCAATATATGAATACACTCTTGGCATAAAAACTGAACCGCATTATCCAATTTATATAACTATGCATTACTATACGAATGACCAAGACAGAAAATACGCATACGTATGGGAAGATAAAGATGATGCAAATAAAGATGCACGTACAAGTAGCGGACCGCACATTGTAACTGCACATAAGATAACGTCATTCGATGATATCGAAAAATTACGAAAAACTTATAATTTGAAGAATTTGTTCAAAACTGAAGATTCTGTTTTTGCAGATGTTATTCAAAAAGGAAAAACAAGATAAAAGTAAGAAAGCCCACTGTTTAAGAGGGCTTTTGTCTATTACGCTGGACACGAACAACAGGGTGGGATTAGACGGCAGTGGTGCTTTCTATTTTTATTTTCTTCCATATTTTCTTTTGTGCCATTACATCAAGTGGCAAAATTTTATCCTTGTGCTTAAGATTCATATAAAATAAGCTTACAACATATTTGCCTAAAAGCAAATGTTTTAATCTATTGGGATCTTCAAAATATTCAAGATGTGCCATTTCTAAATCACCCATCATATCTTTTAAAATCGAAATTCCTAACGATTTATTTTCAACAGAAACAGTACTAACTTTTTTTAATACTGCTAATAACAAATAGTAGTTTGCTTCCGCATCACTACCTTCTTTGTAATTTGCCCAATCTTTAATGCTTATTTCGCTCATTTTTTATTAGAATATATAATTATATATTTATTTTAAACAGAGAACAAACATTATGGGCGTAGAAACACTATCCGATTATTTGCAACAAAATGGCAAAGAAAAATTAATTGAATTACTTACAGAAAGTAAAGTAAGTATAACAGAAAAAATAAATGCACATCGTGTATCTATTTTAAAAGACAGACTTAACAACGTTGAATTTTATGCAAAGAAAAAGTCTGAACCCATCAAAACATACGACAGAATATTATCTGACCTGTATGAAGATTTCATAACGCATTTAATTGCAAACAAAGAAAACATTCCACAAGGAACGTTCAATTTTTATTTTGTAGGCCATGATTTAGATGTAATATACACAAAGAAACCTGAAAGTATGTTATTGCTAACAGATATGAGTTTTCCGAAATCAAAAACAAAGGTAAATGATTCATTGGAAGTTGTTGCGAAACAATTGAATGTAGCATGTCAGCCAGTGGTATTTGAAGGCAAGCTAATGAAACGAAAACACATTAAAGATATTGTCAATTACATTGAGAATGGAGGCATTCTACCTGAGATAATGCACAATTTATTTGGTGATAACGCAACAAGTATGTCATTAAATAAATCCGATTTAATAGAAGGATACATTTTCAAAATAAATGATAAACTTTATAAATTAGAAGACAACAGATTTGAACGTAAGGTATTTCCAAAGGTAAATACATCTGGTTATGAAATGCTTATAATGGAACTATCGGATTTTGTATCGCAATTAGATTTTACAGACATACACGTTGACGCAAAAAACAAAGATATGAAATTTGCAAATTTTATATGCGAAGCATTTAATCGTTTTATAGAAGAATCTGGTGATTCAATTGAAACAATGCTAATTAATCCACCAGCATTCATAAGTTCAACAGGTTCGCTTGGGATACGATACATATCGAATCAAAAAACTAAAAAATATTTGAAAGATGAAAGATATGAATATCTTTTAAGAATATTTTTAACGATATTTAATAAGCCTCTTTTTGAACGAGGATTGTTAAATGCAGAGTTTATCGAAAAACATAATAAGTTAGTAAAACAAATACAAGACTATATTCTTACAAAAGATAACATTTTTGACTTTAATCAATTTACAAAGTTTAGAAATAAATAAGAATATATAAATAAATACAAAAATAAGATTATACACATGAACTTTAAAAAGACATCACGTTTAAATGAATCAGTTGACGTAGAGAGAAAAGAATTTACTCGACCATCGGAATTGATTACATCGAATGCCAACGCAATTCTTGCATACGTAAAAAAATGCGGAAGTATTGCTGAAAGTACATTATCAATATTCATTAATGGCTTGAGCGAAACAACAACGAATACTCCATTGGGTTGGGTTTACGAAAATAGCAAATATTTCCAACGTACAAAAAATGGACAAAATTACTTTGTATCTTTAAATGAACTTGGTAATAAAGTTCTTGCAGAATCTTCAGCAACAGAGGATGTATATATCGACATTATTGGAGAAGGTGCATTAGCAACAGTAAAAAGAAAATACACAGACTTGCATCCTGCAAAAACTGCACAAATTGCAACACCTGTTAGAAATAAAGTATTAGCGCATATCGCAGAATCTGGTAAAATTGAAAGATCTGCTTTTATAGCATATATAAAACAAATGAATGAAGAATCTGGCAGAAAAACAACTTTTGCTTGGGTTCGACAAAACGCGCATTTATTCAAAGTAACAGAAGACAAAGAAACAAAACAAAAATTCTTTGAATTATCTGCTTTTGGGGTACGCGTATTAAACAGAACAACAATTAATGAAAATGTTTCATTAGAAGAAATTTTATTAGAAGATTATTCAGATTCGTTAATTAAAGCAATTGCAAAACAACAAGGAATTGATGTTGCTGCATATAACATGGACCAATTAAAAATTGGTATGGAAGTTGTATTACTTGCAAATGGTTCTGCTGCAGGCGAAGATGCCGATGTTACTGGCAACGACCCTATTCAAACATTAAGAATTGTTATTGGAAATTTAAAACGAGATTCAGAATTTTATACAAAAGCTAAACCTGATAACTGGGGTGCTGAATTTTTCAAAGCAGCTGCTGAATCTGAACCTACATCAATTGATACAACAGCTGAACAACCTGCTGCTGGTACAGATGGAGAAACAACATCAGATATTAAAGTGCCTGGTTTAGATCCTGCTGGTTCTGACCAAACTGCTACTGATAATACAGGTGATACGTCAACAGAAAAACCTGTAGATGGTGAACCTGCCGCTGAAAAACCGGTCGATACAAATACCGATGTTGAAGGAACTGATGCTGATAAAGCACCTGCGCCTGATGCTGACGACAAAACTGTTCCTAAAACTGATGACGAAACTAAAGCTGATAAATCTGTAGAACCAATAAATACTGATGACACTGGGACTAAAGCACCTGATGTTAAAGTTGATGATACAGATCCTGCCAATGCAGATGTTGCAAAACCAAAAACAGGTGAACCTGACCAAATCCCAGGCGGTGTATCTGATAGAAAATCAATTGCCGATATTGCAAACAAACATAGCGTTTCAGAAGATGGCATATTCAAAGAATTAGAAGTAGGTAAAAAAGTTGAAATCGAACATACTGATGACATTAAGAAAGCTGCAGAAATTGCACGAGATCATTTATGGGAAGATCCTAAATATTATTCAAAATTAGTTGCTGACGGTTTATCTGATGAAGAAGATGCAATAAAACTTGCAAAAGAATTGTTAGGTGTTGAACCTAAAGCTAAACCTGCAGCTGAACCTGCAAAACCTGTTGAAGAACCTGCAAAACCAGCAGAATCAACAGTTAAAGATGAAGAAGTTAAACCAACGCCAACTGCTGACGCACCAAAAGTTGAAGAACCTAAGGAAGAACCTAAGGAAGAACCTAAGGAAGAACCTAAGGAAGAACCTAAGGAAGAACCTAAGGAAGAACCTAAGGAAGAACCTAAGGAAGAACCTAAGGAAGACGATGATAAAAAGTTATTAACTGACGAACAAAAAGCAGAATTAAAACAATTAATTGCTGATGCTGGAGCTGTTACCATTGGTGATGAAGAAATAACAAGATTATCAAAAGAATGGGAAATCAGTTTTGACGACCTTAAATCATATATCGAATTATTATCTGTTGAGAAAGAAGGAGAAAAAGGTGACGGTGATAAATCAAATGAATCTGTTGCTGAGATGTCAGACATTATGGAACTTGGCGAAAAATACAAATTTCCTAATGGAATAGGAACTATTTTATCGGTATCTGAAGGCGCATATTTGGTTGAATTTGAAACTGGCGTATCTACTATTAAAATCGAAACAAAAATAAATGAAACTGATGCATCAACTGTGTCGAATGTACCAGGAATGGGCAATGTATATTTACCAGGCCCAGGTTTAACAGGTTCAGGTGATAAATTTGATGACGACCAATTACCAGCAAACGCAGGTTTAAACAGATCTGGTGCTAGTCGTTTCAATATGAAACGTTTATATACTTTAGATGATTTCATCAAAAATAGTTTACAAGAATCGTAATATGCAAAAGCGTTTACTAACACTTAACGAATACATAGAACAAGAAGTACTTGCGAAAGCCATACCGACACCGTCGGCTGGCTCGCAAAAGACTTTTACCGAAATTGTTATAACATTAGAATTTCCTGTTGCTGTTGGTAATGGCAATTTTATAAAATTGCAACAAGCATTAGATACAGCATTCACAGATGATAATGATACTGACTGTAGAGTTGAACAAGAATTTGGTGAAACTGGTTCAATGACAAGAGCAATCATTCATGTCAAAGATAACCCAGGCGTACAATCAAAATTGGATAATGCAATAAGCAGTCTTGACTTTCACGCAAAATTCATCGGCGCAAATAAATTTGGAAAAAATTAAATTAAGTATGAAACAAAGAATACCAACATTAGAAGAATTTTCGTTGAACGAAAGCAAACTTGTTTTGCAATTAAGAGATGAAAGCACAAAGAAAGATTTGAAATTAAAAGATTTACCGCCTGCTCTTGTAGAAGAAATTCAATTTATACAAGGACTTGGCTGGAAAACTAGAGAAATTACAGTATGGCAAGAATACGGCAGATATTTTATTGGTTTAGGACTCAGCAGTAACAGAATATTTGCATTTGTTCCAATTATTGAACGTTACAAAAATACTGATGCAAATTTAGGGTATAGCGATTATTACAAAGAATTACATATTGATACATTAATACGTGTAAGCACTGGAACATATCAAGGCGGAACAAGTAATTTGATGTAAAAAGATAAGAAATCTGAAACTATTTAATAGTTCTGAATATATAATACAATTGAATAACCTATTAAGGTAATTAACTTTATTGATACGTTAAAACAAACAGCTGTTTATTGGTCATGTGTCCTTGTGGCATTTGAGTTATTCTTGGGGTAACGAAATGATTAGTAACTGCATAAAATAAAGTTATATTTATGTTACATTCAAATCAATGGGCTCACACGCCTAGCAAACCGTCTGCATACATTGCAGTAAACAAAAATCGTTTAAAATCTTACGATAACAAAGTTTATCTTAAGGATAGACAAACATTCCAAATCGAGTTATTCAACCCGACACAAAAAAACATTTTATCAATTATCAGTATTAATGGAACTACTTTACAAGGTGGTGGATTAATTCTTAGACCAGGCGAACGTGTTTTTCTTGAACGTTATTTAAATGAAAATCGAAAATTTTTATTTAGCACATATAATGTTTCAGGTAATTCTGCTGAAGTTGCAAATGCAATTATGAAAAATGGCAATGTTGATATTAAGTTCTACGAAGAAAAACTTCAGCCTGAAATTTGGCGAACTATAAATCAGCCAACGTACGTAGGTTCACCAACAATTTTTAACCCAGGAATTTACTATTCACAAAACACTGGCGCACCATCATTCGGTACAACTACTATTTCATCAGGTTCTACATGCAATACGACATTAACAAGTAATTCTGCTGCATCAATGTCATACACATCTATGCATGACTTTAATATGGAATTTTCTGATGAAAGCAACACAAAATCATTCAAAGGTAGTACAGATAATGGACAACGTATTCGTTCTAAAAAATCACTAGATATTGAAACAGGAAGAGTTGAAAAAGGTTCTGCGTCAAGTCAAAATTTAGTGTATGTTGATAAAGAATTTTCTGATATTTGCATACATGCAATTTCTTTACAATTGTTACCTGAAAGCCAAAAACATAGTGATTCTTCTGATGTAAATCATCGAGTTTATTGTACAGAATGTGGAACAAAATCTTCAAAAGCAACTGCAAAATTCTGTTCTAACTGCGGAACACGTTTATAAAAAACCCATTAAAATATACTAAAGGTTGTCCCAAGCAACCTTTGGTTATTTAAAACTATGGAACTTTAATGTATATAATTTTAAATTAACAAACAAGTAACTAAAACACAAAATTCTAATATGCAAAAAAAATTATTCTACGCAAGAACACGTGCTGTAAAACAACCAGAAAGAGGCACATCTCGTTCAGCAGGAATTGATTTTTTCATGCCAGAGTTTAATGACCAATTCTTATTCGACCTTATTGCCAAAAATCCAAATTACTCCCAACTCCGTCCTGGAAATTATTCCTACTACATTGACGAACAAGCAAAAAAAATATTGCTTGCCCCACACGAAAGACTGATGATACCATCAGGAATCAAAATCCGCGGTCACGAACAAATCGCATTAAACGCTCATAACAAATCAGGCATTGGCGTAAAGAAAGGTCTTGACAGATTAGCTGAAGTAATTGATGAAGATTACCAAGGCGAAATGCACTTAAGTATCGTAAATACATCAAACTTCATTGTTGAAATTTGCGAGAATGAGAAATTAATTCAATTCCTTGAAGTGCATGTTGATTATTCAGACATTGAAGAAACAACAGAACAAGATCTTTTTACAGAAATAACAGAGCGTGGAACTGGCGGATTCGGTTCAACAAATAAACAGTAATATTATGCAACAACCTCAAATTGATTTATCGCAGGCGATAGACATTGTTTGTAATGAATGTCAAAATCCATTTTTTAATGAAGTGGTAATGATAAAAAAAGTATCGAAATTTATGCTAGGTGCAGATAAAGACCAAGTATTTCCGATTCCTGTATTACAATGCACAAAATGTGGCCATGTGAATGAAGAATTCATTCCAAAAGTAAAACAAAACAAAGTATCAACAGATTTAAGCAAATAATATGATTAACGTCGAACAAGTAGAGAAAAACCTTAAGGTATCTTACTTCGATGAAAATGGAGATGTTGCTTTCCAAATAATTCCTATAGAACAAGAGGATTTTTTTGAATGGGTTCCATATACCGTAGGAAAAGCGGAACCTTCATTCAAAAGTTGGGATGGCAAATTAGTTCAAAAGAAAAAAGCTTTCTTTTTGAACAAATGGAGAATTGAGGAAATTCTCATGAAACAGCCAGATTACATTAAAGAAAAGATTTATTCAAAAAATGACCCAAAGAAATTCTTTGTGGATATTGAAACTGAAGTTGATGATGAATGGCCAAAACCATCTGTTGCAAGACATAAGGTAACCGCAATATCATTTGCGCACGATAATATGCTTGCTGTATTAGGAACAAAACCATTGCTTCCCGTTCAGATAAGAAATATCGAAATCAAAATAAACAAGTACTTAACAGATCATAATTATCCAGAAATTAAGTTTTCATATGTTTATTTCAAAACAGAATATGATTTGTTATATTCATTTTTCAATAAGGCAATACAAAAAATGCCATTGATTACCGGATGGAACTTTATAAACTTTGACTGGGCGTATCTTGTAAATCGTTGTCGTAATTTATCAATTGACCCATCTGTTGCAGCAGTAAATGGCAAACTTGTAGGTCGTGAAGAATTACCGATGCACAGAGTTGTTGTCGATTACATGGAACTTTATAAAAAATGGGATAGAGTAATCTTCAAAGATAACAATACGCTACAATATGTTGCAACTGCAGCATTGGGTATGGGTAAAATTCCGTACAACGGAACACTTCAGGATTTATATGAATCTGATTTTGAACAATATGTTTACTATAATGGCGTCGATTCAATTCTTGTAAAATTGATTGATGCAAAGTTATCAACAATGTCAACATATTTAAAATTGGGTAACATTACAAAGGTTGAAGCAAATAGAGCATTCTCACCAATCGCAATGGCTGAATCTGTGATGACTCGTGAATTCTACGGCAGAAATCGAATATTCCCAACAATCAAAAACCGAAACGTAAATAAAACAGGTTACGAAGGTGCCTTTGTATTTCCACCCGTAAAAGGAATATACGATTGGGTTGCTTCTTTTGACTTTGCATCACTGTACCCATCTATTATGCGACAATGGAATATGTCACCTGAAGCATTCATGGGTAAAGAAGCAAAGAAACCAGATATTGAAAACATTACATACACTGCATCTGGCGCGTATTTTAATGATGCCGAAGATTCTGTATTTAGAACAATTTTAACTGATTTTTATGGACAAAGAAAATCCGCAAAGAAACAAATGTTTGCTGTTCAAAATGAAATACAGGAACTTAAGAAATTGAAAGCTGAGTTAGAAAAAATATAAAAATAAGCTTTTTTTTAATAAAAACATTATTCGTAATGAATATATATTAATATCAATCATTAAATATGAATTTTACATACACAAAATAACACAAGCGGATACATAATGTTCTTTGGCAAGGAACCTTGTGTATTCCGCTTTTTAATTTTAACATAATTTGAAAATGGAAGAAAATTTAGACATTAAAACGTTAAGCGACTTAACAATTTTTACAAAATACGCAAGATTTGACAAGGATCTTGGTAGAAGAGAAACATGGGATGAACTTGTTACAAGAAACAAGGCAATGCATATCAAAAAATATCCACACCTAAAAGCAGACATTAATGCTGCGTATAAATACGTGTACGATAAGAAAGTATTGCCGTCAATGAGAAGTATGCAATTTAGCGGTAAACCTATTGAAATATCGCCTAATAGAATTTATAACTGCGGTTATTTACCTATTGATGATTGGCGTGCATTTTCCGAAATTATGTTTCTTTTATTAGGAGGCACGGGCATTGGTTATTCAGTACAACGTCATCACGTTGAAAAATTGCCGCTCATAAATAAACCAAATCCTGACAGAAACAGACGATACTTAATCGGTGATTCAATTGAAGGATGGGCTGATGCAATAAAAGTTTTAATGAAATCATATTTCTTTGGCGGTTCAACAATCAATTTTGACTTTGCAGATATTCGACAAAAAGGTGCACAACTTGTAACATCAGGTGGAAAAGCACCAGGACCACAACCTTTGAAGGAATGTATCATTAAAGTAAAGGGGATTTTTGACCAAAAAAATACAGGCGATTCATTAACAACATTAGAAGTTCATGACATTGTTTGTTACATTGCTGATGCCGTATTGGCAGGCGGTATTCGTAGAGCTGCATTAATTTCTTTATTCTCTGCTGATGATGAAACAATGTTAACTTGTAAATTTGGAGATTGGTGGGAACGTAACCCACAAAGAGGACGAGCAAACAATTCAGCATTACTAATGAGACATAAAATTAGCAAAGAATTCTTTGTTGATTTGTTCAAAAAAATTCAAGCATCGGGTGCTGGCGAACCAGGATTTATTTTTTCAAATGATAAAGATTGGGGAACAAATCCTTGCGGTGAAATTGCATTAAAGCCATTTCAATTTTGCAATCTAACAGAAGTAAACGTATCAAATGTATATGACCAAGAAGAATTGAATGCACGTTGTAGAGCTGCATCTTTCATTGGAACGTTACAAGCAAGTTATACAGAATTCCATTACTTACGTTCAATTTGGCAACGAACAACTGAAAAAGATGCACTTGTTGGTGTAGGTATGACAGGTATTGCTTCACAAGGAATATTGAATCTCGATATGAAAGATGCTGCAAAAGCGGTTAAAGAAGAAAACGCACGTGCTGCTGATTTATTGAAAATTAGTAAAGCGGCAAGAACAACAACCGTAAAACCTGCAGGTACTAGTTCGCTTGTTCTTGGTACATCATCAGGTATTCACGCTTGGTTTGCAAAATATTACATTCGAAGAATGCGAATTGGTAAAAACGAAACACTTTACAAATTCTTAGCAGCAAATCATCCTGAACTTGTGGTTGATGATTACTTCAGACCACATGACACTGGAATTATTGAAGTGCCACAAAAATCGCCTTCTGATGCAATAACTCGTGATGAATCAATATTTGCATTCTTAAATCGAATCAAAAAGTTCAATACTAAATGGGTATATGGCGGTCACCGAAAAGGTGAAAATTACAACAACGTATCTGCAACAGTTTTCATAAAAGAAAACGAATGGGAAGCAGTAGGCGAATGGATGTGGGAAAACAGAAAATACTATAATGGTTTATCAGTACTTCCGTATGACGGAGGAACATACATTCAAGCACCGTTTGAAGAAATTACAGAAGAAGAATATAACAGAAGAATTCAACATTTGAAATTTGTTGACGTTACGCAAATTCACGAAGGCACTGATGAAACAGATTTATCTGGAGAATTGGCATGCGGATCTGGCGGATGCGAATTAAAATAAGAATATATAATAAAATTAGCATAATCTAAAAAATTATGCTAATTTTTATTTACACTTTATACAAAAACAAATGAATGAAACAATAGTTTATGTTAGCATGATTGCTGATTTGATACACGCAGGTCATGTATCAATTTTAACAGAAGCAAGTAAACATGGCAAAGTAATTGTAGGATTACTAACTGAAGATGCATGTAGGGAAATAAACGACGTTCCTTATTTATCATATGAAAATAGAAGAATTGCAATTGCCGCAATTGGGTGCGTGTCTGAAATTATTCCACAAGAATCTGCATCATGCCTACCAAATTTAAAAAAAATTGGTGCTACTATAGTTGTTCATGGAACTGATTGGAAAACAAATCACCTGAAGAAATATAGAGATGAAGTATTAGATTACATATTAGAAATTCATGGCGAATTAATTGAGCCAGAATATTCAAAAGAAATCAACAGTATCAATATAAAAGAACAAGTAACTGCATTAGGTATAACATCAACAGTTAGAAGTAATTCATTGCGAAGATTATTGCGTGAAAAGAAAATTCTAAGAATACTTGAAGTTCATAATGCTTTAAGCGGATTAATTGTCGAACACACAAAAATTGATAACACGCAGTTTGATGGCATGTGGTCAAGTTCTTTGACCGATTCTACATCGAAAGGCAAACCTGATATTGAAGCTGTTGATACAACTGCTCGTCTTACAACAATAAATGAAATATTTGAGGTAACAACAAAACCGATGATATATGATGCCGATACAGGCGGTAAACCTGAACATTTTCAATTTACAGTTCGAAGTTTAGAACGTGTTGGCGTATCTGCTGCAATAATTGAAGATAAAACTGGTTTGAAGAAAAATTCATTATTTGGAAATGATGTTGACCAGTCGCAGGATTGTATTTGTGACTTCTGTCATAAAATAAAAATGGGTAAAGCTGCGCAGATAACAAAAAACTTTATGATCATTGCTAGATGCGAAAGTTTAATTTTAGAAAAAGGATTAGAAGATGCACTAGAACGTTCGTTTGCTTATGTTAACGCAGGTGCTGATGCTATCATGATACATTCAAGAAATAAAGACGGTGTAGAAATATTTGAATTTATTAAAAGATTTAGAGAATTCGATAAACAAACACCTATCGTTGTAGTTCCTTCTAGTTTCAATAAAATTCATATTGATGAATTTGAAAAAGCTGGTGCTAATATAGTGATTTATGCAAATCATTTATTACGTTCTGCATATCCAGCAATGCTAAAAACAGCAAAAGGAATTCTTTTAGACGGCAAATCAGAAAATGTTGATAAAACATTATGCATGAGTATAAATGATATACTTGAATTAATACCAGGAACAAAATAATTAAAATACATAATATGGTAGACACACAAAAATTTGGAGATTTTTTAAAACAAGAAGGATTTGATTTTTTTACAGGAGTTCCTTGCTCTTGGATGAAAAGTTTAATTAATTATGCGCAAAATGATTGTGAATATTACAATGCAGCAAATGAAGGTGATGCAATTGCAATAGCTGCAGGCGCACACATAGCAGGTCGAAATACAGTTGTCATGATGCAAAATTCCGGATTCGGAAATGCAGTTTCCCCACTTACTTCATTAAATTACATATTCAAAATTCCATCATTGGTTTTTGTTAGTATGCGAACCGGTTCTGACACTGAACCTCAACATGAATTAATGGGCGTGATTACTGCAAAATTGATAAAAACAATGAAAATGAAATCCGTTGTTTTATCGAAAGATGATGAAATTGCAAAACAACAGATAGCAGAAGCAAAAGCAATAATGGCAAAAACTAATATGCCATATTTTATTCTTGTTGAAAAAGATACTTTTAATTCTGTTAAGTTAATTCCAAAGCAAAAAACATTAAAAGATGTTGCGCCAATTGGCTTTGCAAATACATTGAATCAAGAAGTTATGGACATGACTCGATATGAGGTACTTAAATCAATTTCAACAATTGACAAAGATGCTGTTTATATCGCAACAACAGGAATGACAGGCAGAGAATTGTATGATATAAAAGATAAGAAAAATAACTTGTATATGGTCGGTTCGATGGGTTGCGCTGGTGCAATTGGCTTAGGTGTTGCGTTGAATACAGATAAAAAAGTATATGTCATTGATGGAGACGGTGCTGCATTAATGCGTTTAAGTGTTCTTCCATTGATTGCAGAATATGCGCCATCAAACATGCTACATATATTACTTGATAATAATGTTCACGACACAACAGGCGGACAAGCTACATTATCGAATAACGTATCATGGAATAAACTAGCGTCTTCTATGAATTACCAAAATGCTATTGTTAGATCATACGGCCAATTAGAAAATGCATTAACTAATTGGAAAAAAGATAAAGAAAGAACATTGAAGCTAATTGTTGTGCCAACAGTTCCTGGTTCAAAAGATCCTTTAGGTCGACCAGCAGTTACACCAGTACAAGTTAAGAAACGATTAATGAAATTTTTAAAAAAATAAAAATAATGAAAACAGCAATCATACTAGCAGCAGGTCTTGGAAGCAGGGTCGGTTTACTAACTGAAACTATGCCAAAAGGCTTTTTAAGAATCTGCGGAAAATCATTGATTGAAATGTCCGTTGAAAATTTATTGAAAAAAGGTTATGAAAAGATATTAATTGTAACAGGACATAAATCTGAATACTACGAAAAATTTGCCAAAGGATATAAAGAAGTGTCAACAATTCATAATGGCAATTACGTTGACAGTGGAAGCGGATATTCTTTGTATGTAGGTTTGAAAGAAGTGAAAGGTGCATGTACGATTGTTGAAAGTGATATTTTATATGATGCAAAGATTCTTGACCATATAGGTAACGACAAAGACATTATTGTAACATCATTCATAACAAAAGATCATGATGAAGTTTATGTTGAATCTTTCAACAATTGCATGAGTAATGTATCGAAATTAACATCTGATTTGGAAAATCACGAGCATTCATTTTTAGGAATTTCTCACATTTCAGCAAATACTGTTAATAATGTATTGTTACCATTCGCTGAAGATATCTTAAAAAATAATCCAAGAATTGAATATGAACATGTTTTAGTTAAAGCAACTAAAAAATATGGCGTACAATTCAATTTAGAGAAAACTGATTATGTATGGTGTGAAATCGATGATCTTATTCATTACTATAAAGCAGTTAATAGAGTATTCCCACTTTTATACAATATCTTATAATGAAACAAATTCTTTTAAATCCTGGGCCTGCAAATACGTCAGAAAGCGTAAAGCAAGCACAAATTGTTGACGATATTTGTCCACGAGAACGTGAATTTGGTGGTATCATGAATGCAATAATGGTACATTTGCCAACATTTGTTGCAACTGACCATTTACGATATGAATCAATTTTATTTGGTTCATCAGGTACCGGTGCAATAGAAGCGATGATATCATCTTTGCCGAAAGATTCATTTCTACTAGTTATTACAAACGGTGCATACGGTAGACGAGCAGCAGAAATTGCAAAAAGATACGCTATACGTTTGTTTGAAATTGACTGTGGCGATAAAGTTTTAAATTATGAAATGATATCTAAATTAATTGAAACGAATCCGGATATAACACATGTGTATACAGTTCATTGCGAAACGACAACAGGAATACTAAATGATATTGACTTTATAGGAAATTTATGTAAAGAAAATAACAAGACATTTATTATTGATGCAATGAGTACTGTTGGTGCATATGAAATAGAAATGACAAAAAGTAATGTTGATTTTTTAATAGGAAGTTCAAATAAATGCATACAAGGATTTGCAGGCATTGGATTTATAATTGCTAGACGAGAAAAATTAATGGAACTAAAAGGTCAAGCAAGAACTTGTTATTTTGATGTATACGACCAATGGGATTACATGCAGAAAAATTTGCAATTAAGATTTACACCACCTGTTCAAACAATATATGCTTTTTATCAAGCAATAAAGGAATTAACAAGTGAAACTGTTGGCGGTAGACATAATCGTTATAAAAATAATAGAACGTTGTTGATTAACGGCATGAAAGTTGCTGGCGTTAAACAATATACGCCAGAAGAGCATTCGTCTGTTATCATAACAAGTTTTTTTGATTTGGAACATCCAAAATATTCATTTGATGATATGCATGACTTTTTAAAGGAAAGAGGCATTACAATATATCCAGGAAAAGTATCGAATACAAATACATTTAGAATTTCTAACATCGGAACTTTAACAATTGAAGATATTGCAAAATTCTTATATGAATTCAATAATTACATTTTATACTTAGAAACTAAATAATACTTCTGAATATAAAAATAAACAAAAATAATATATGGCTGTAAAAATAACGGTAGATGGATATCTTAATGTTGAGCACCCGCACAACGAACGGTACACAATAAAAGGTGTTGCCAATTCACTTGAAACTGATGAAGATTCGATTAAGTTTGCTGACATGGGCACTTTTATTATTGCAACTGATATGTCAAAAGAACGTGAATTAAATTCTGTTGGAAGTTTGTACTTCAGATTTGCTGTTTTCGGAAACATTTTGATTATGTCTGCCCGTGAATTACCCGAAGGCTCACCAATTGCAACTGCGGAAAATGGAAAATATGATATTCCAGAACTGGAGGCAGGTATAATAAAGTCAATAAAAAATGCATTATACTTATATAAACAAGTTATGAATGATGATGTTGATGCGCAAGAAGAATTTGAAAAAGTATCGAATAAATTAAAAGAAAAAATCAAATCAACTAAATCTGAAAAAACTGTATATCAGTTTGACCCAGATAAAGAAGGCGATATTGATGATAATGAAGCAGAGTTCATAACAACGTTTTATACAAGAGCGTTTGATGCTATTAAGGATAGAAAAAGAATTGATATAAACAAACTTGTTTTATTTGAAGATAGCGATGTTGTAATAAAATTTATGCCAGGTAAAGTCAAAAAAACATTATCTGACATGATGACATATTTTTCTGAATTGGAAGATTACGAAAAATGCGCAGTGATTCGCGATATTACAAAAAAAATCAAAGATGTTTCTCAAGAAGAAATTAATAATGCTGTTCAAGAATAGCGAACCAACTGTAATAAATTTACGGTATTCGGATTATGATGTATACATCGGAAGAGGCCGTTGTTTGAAATGCGGAGATGTTGGAATATGGGGAAATCCGTATTCGCATAAAGAAGGGACATTAGCAAAATATAAAGTTGCTAATGTTGATGAAGCAATTGAAAAATATAGAGAATACTTATTGTCTAACGAATACCTTTTATCACAATTACATACACTAGAAGGAAAAGTTTTAGGATGCTGGTGCATGCCGAAAAATCCAACAAGCGGCAAGTACTATTGCCATGGTCAAATTATAATAGAAGAATATAGAGCACATTGCATGTAAAATCATATAAATGTTACGAATATATATTACAATAACTGTAAATATATTTAATATGAGCGTATTCGTAACATCAGACACACACTTTAATGGAACAGCATATTTAACTGAAAATTATTCAAATTTACAGATAAGTGGATGGCAATCTTCAGTAACAAATAATGATATCGTTATTCATTGTGGTGATGTTCATGCAGGTAAATTCGACAACGTTAAAGAAACAATTAAATCATTACCTGGATATAAGATTTTAGTTAAAGGAAATCACGATTCAGCAAAAAATGAAAAGTATCTTGAAGTATTTGACGAAGTTTATAACACAACATACACACTAGATGGCATTGCATATTCGCATACACCTATAGATTTAAAAGATTACCCAAATTGTGAATATAACATATTTGGGCATTTTCATGTATATCCAATTGGAAAAGATATATCGAAAATACGAAGATATAAAGAATACTACAATTTCGATAAGCATTTCCCAATTTGTATATGGGATTGGAATTGGACACTGCCGACTTTAGAAGAATTTAAAAAAAGGTTTATAAATGTTAAATAGAATACCTACATGGGTTGCATTCAGCAATGATTATGATCGTTTGTATGAAGCAACGTTAAAGAAAAACAAACAGCTTGACGACGAAACTCATAAAAAGTATAATGAAGCAAAATACAAGTTTTTAGAAAAACAACTTGCAATTTGCAAAAAACATGGCGTAAAGTGCATGGCTGATTTTGGTACATTACTTGGAATTATTAGAGATGGCGATTTAATACGCAACGATACAGATTTACAAATTTTCGGCGAAACATTAAATAAAGATTTTTTTGATGATTTAGACAAAACATTTTATGCAGTACCATCTTCAAAACAATCATTTAAAAAATTGTTTGACGAGAACGATGATTATCATGAATTGCTTTATGTTTGGCTAGAAGATTTAGATAAAGACGGAAATAAAATAACATTCAAAAGTCCAGGCGGTGCAACTGTAGGTATGTTTGGTGATTTAATGGTTTCATATCCATTTAAAGATGGCAAACGTATTTTAAGATGGCCAGGATGGGAAGTTATGACGTATGACCAAAAACATGCTGATAAAATAAATACAGTATCGTTCAAAGGATTCGATGTACCAGTTCCATCTAGCACAACAGAATACATTCAATATTTTTATGGAGAAGGCTGGAAAACGCCGCAATCCAGATTTGGCAAATACACATGCGAATTTATCAACAGAGCCGATGCTCATAAATATACATATTCGTTAAAAGACGGCAAATATAAATTTTAAAATAATAACACAACAATGGCGCAAAGAATACCAACATTAGATGAATACATTTTTGAACAACAAATGTTTGAAGCTGGTGGTCAAGAAGCTGGAAAACTTGAACTTGTACACACCACACTTAAATCTGCATTAGCATATGCAAATTCAATTGGATGGGATCCATATAAAGAAATTCCAGATTTTGATAAAAATTATAAATACGCTCAAGATTTAGCAAAACTTGGTTTTACTCAAAGAAAAGATATGCCAGTTATTACTGACGCAGATGTTAAGATGTTACAATACAGATTATCTAAAGGATTTGTTGACGTTCACGCACCATTCCGTGGAAATAACGCATCAGCAGAAGATGCATTTCCAGAAGGGTTGCAAGGTAAAATGGCAGATGAATGGCTTAAAAATGGTTTGAATGATGGATCTGCAAGCGATGACAAAATTAAAGTTCAAATGAAAAAAGTTAAAGTTGGTGATCTTAAACCAATACAACAGCAAATTTACTTCGATAAATCTATTGAAGGAATTGCAAAATTTGGCGCCGACAAATCTGCAGAATTCTACAAGAAAACATTTTTCATAACAAGTAGCGATAATTATATCATCGACGGTCACCATAGATTTTTAGGTGCATGTATTATCGACCCTAATATGATAGTAGGTGCATTACAAATCGACTTACCTATTGAAAAATTATTACCGATGACAAAAGCATATGGTGATGCTATCGGAAACGCAAGAAACTTATAAAAAATAAAGTAAACATGATACAAAGAATACCATCATTAAATGATTTTTTGATTAACGAGGCAAAATATTCATTAGAAGATCCTGACAATTTAAAGTGGGCAGGTTCATTTACAAAAGCAGCAGACAAATTTCAAATAAAACCTGCGATAACAGTTACTGCTGTTAACGGCGTATATACGGAAGAGGAGTACAATTTGGAAATTACAACATCTGATAACAGAACGTTTAAATTAGAAACATACTTTAGAATTGGTGCGCCTGTACCAAGTACAAGTGCAAATGATTTTGCACGTATTTCTGAAGGTAGTAATACAATGAACATGAAGCCTGACGAATTTATAAATGTTCTTGAGCAATGGGGTGAATCAACACCTCTTGTGTTAGTGTCTGCGCTCTTTTACGGCGAAGATGGAAGATACAAAATAAACAAAAACAAACTTTTAAAATAAAAGGCAAAAATGAAAAACAGAATACCTAATTTTGATGAATTCTTATTTGAATCAATAAATGAAAAGAAAGATTTATCGCCTGCTAACATTAAGCAGTATAATGCAAATGCAAATAGCGTGAAGGCATTAAAATCATGGTCGTATAAAATAAAGGATGCAAATTTTACGTTCAAAGATATGGAATATTGGGGTGACGTATCAAGATTTTTTACATTTATCGAAAACACAAATACAAATAACGCAGAACTAGTTTTAAATGTGAATGGCTCACATGACGCCAGAGTTACTATTTCAACATACGATAATAAATTTGATATGTCTGCTTCTGTAAATATGAATACATTGTATTTTAATATTAAGAAATCACAACAACTTCAGTATTGCATAGAAGCTGATGATAAAGTTGCAGGTTTTATTGAATTACTGAATTTCTTATTCAAAACATACGAAGAACAAATTTCTAAATTTGTTAAAGATAAAGAAGGACTTCAAACGCTATACGTGATAAAAGCCGGCGAAATTGCACCAGCAACTGGAAAGACGGGCCACGGTTGGTCAATATATGACTATCCAAATGGTGTACTTGGCGCAACAAACGGTGGGTCAATGATGTTATGGTCTGCAGAAGGATTTAAAGTCGGTGATAAATTCAAAATAGTAGATGACCAAACGCATAAATTAATTACTAACGAAGTTGAAATAGTTGCTCTTATACCTGCAACGTATAAAGATTTTGTTGCATATTCAAGTAGACGAGGTGCTGAAGTACCAGTACGCGCGTTTCAAAAACAAACTGGTAGATTTAGATTTACATTGTACTCTATAAAATAAAATACTTAAATGGAAAAAAGAATACCTAGTCTAGATGACTTTATAAATGAATCATCGAACAAAATAAAAACTGTACGACCAATTAAAGAAATCTTGAAAGATTTTCGAAAATCAAAATATTATAATCATATCGGTATTTTTGAAATAGAACAATGGGGAAGAGTAACAGCGCTTGCGGCAAATAGCGATACAAATAAAGAACTTGCTGCAATTTTTTTAACAGATGGTAACGATCCTTCTACTGACCATGAAATGAACAAACTTGGAGAAAAACTATCAGACGCATGGGAAAAATTATTTACGCTGGACAGCAATATGATTACAATGCGGGACGAACATTTGAAAAAAGTAAATGCAAAATATAATAACTAAAATCAAAACCTGCTAATTTGCAGGTTTTTTTATGTGAAACTAAAGTCATTTTGTGTATATAATAAAAATAAAATTATATCCGAAATTGAAAATAAATGCATAATCTATTGCTAATGCATCATAAATGTTGTAACTAATGCATTGCATATATTTGATTAATCTTTGAATGCAGACTTAAATATATAATCTAAAACAAAGTATGCATAACAAAGAAAAAATATGTGAATACTGCAAATGCATATTCACGCAAACAAGAAATCAAATATGTTGTTCTAGAAGATGCGCATCAATTTTACGCAATAAAAAAAGATGGGAGAGCGAAGAGTATCGAAATGCATATTTCGCAACTGTGCATTCCGCCGAATACAAAAATAAGTGTGCAGAAACAACAAAAGAATTATGGCGTAAACCTGGGCATAAAGAAAAAGTTATTGATTCGTGGCAAAATACTTTTAATTCATCAGATGAAACACGAAATAAAATAACAGCAAACAGTATAAAAATGTGGGCTGACCCTGTAAAAAAAGTTGAAATTTCAATCAAAATAAAGGAAAGTTTAAACACAACAGAAATGAAAGAATGGCGGTCAGATTTAATGATTGCAAAATGGAAAACAGATTCATATTCAAAGTTATGGCTAAAACAATGTTTTACATATAAAGATTTTGAAATGCCATCTGGTAGAATTGTAAAACTACAAGGCTATGAACCACAAATTTTATCTAGGTTATTACTTGATTATGATGAAAACGATATCATTATAGGAAAAGATATCGAATTTAAAATTTATTACAAATACAATGGTAAGGAAAGACGATACTTTCCAGATTTTTACATCAAATCAACAAATACAATAGTAGAAGTTAAAAGTAAATACACATATGAATTGCATAAAGAAAAAAACATAGCAAAAGAGGATGCATGTTTAATTCAAGGTTTTAAATTTATTTTTGAGATATATGAAAAATAATATGTAAAACCATTGCTACTGCATACAAAATGTTGTATATTTGATTTTTAACAATTGATAATTTAAAATTTAAACATATGAATACTAAAGAAAAATTATACTTAAACGCAAAAGAAAAATACTATCAAGGTGAACCAATTTTAACTGATGCTGAATTTGACCGTCTTGAACTTGAATTGAAAAATGAAGGTTCAAATGTTATTGAAATTGTTGGTTTTGACGATCGTAATTTAAAATTTCCACACATAAGTCCGATGTTATCGTTATCAAAATATCAGACTGATAAATTAACAGGGCAACCACCAATTGCAAATGCAATTGATTGGATGAAACAACATATCGTCGGTAAACAGGAACACTTTGAATGGACTCCAAAACTGGATGGGAACGCCGGTAATATCATTTACAAAAAAGGAAAACTTCATCTTGCTCTTTCCAGAGGAAACGGAACAAAAGGTCGTGATATTACTGATAAATTATTCGACCAATTACCAAAAACCATTCCTTGTCTTTCAACTGTTGAAATTCGTGGCGAAATTGTTATGCCAAGAGCAATATTCAATAAAAAATATGCTGCAGAATTTGCAAATGAGCGAAATCTTGTTGCTGGAATTCTTGCAAAAGATGTAACACCTGCAACTAAATCTCGTTTAAAAGATATCGTATTCATGGCGGTTGAAATCAAAAAACATGATGACGGTATTGTTGAATATATGAATATTGATTGCTTAACAGATTGGGGATTCAATAAACAATATCCATTAGAAAAATATTGGGTTCATTATTCTGACTTTGAAAAATCTTTTTATAAAATGAAGGATTATCGCGAAAATCGTGCTCCATTTTTACTTGACGGTTTCGTTATCAAAGTTGCAGAAAAATATAGAGAACAATTCGGCGAAAACTCACACGATCCTAACTGGGCGATTGCAATTAAATTTGCTCCAAAAGACGTCTCAACTCCAAATGAAACATTGCAATGGAATTTCGGAAAAACTGGGGAAATGATTCCAGTCGGTATATTTGAACCTGTCGATTTAGACGGTACAATTGTTAAACGTGCTTCACTTTACAATTACGGATTCGTAATTAAAAATAAAGTTTTCCCTGGCGCAATTTGTACAATCGTTAAAGCTGGAGATATTATTCCTCAAGTTGTTGCTGTAACCGCACCTGGTGATGAATCAAAATTTAATGCACCAACACATTGCCCACATTGCAAATCAAAACTTGTAATTGAAGATGTACATTTAATGTGTAAAAACTCTGATTGCTCTGGAATCAAAAAGGCAATGTTTTCTCAAGGTGTTGCAATGCTTGATTTATTTGGAGTTGGGGGTTCAATGATTGAAGATATTTTTAACTCAGGTTTTACTGAAGCAATTGATTTATTAAATCCAACAAAATTCAACAAACAAACATTAATTTCTAAAGGAATTGTTACTGACGGCAAAATCGTTGATAATCTTTTCTCAGAAATTGAAAATACTAAGGAATTACCTTTACAAAAATTAATTTTAATGTTAGGATACCAAGGTATGGGAACAACTACATCGAAACAAGTTGCAAATCTTGTTGCCGGTGTTGATTACAATTTCTCAGGTTTACAAAAAACGATTGTTGAAGGTTTTGAAAAAGGACAACCAAAACGTATAAAACTTGATAATGCTATCGGCGAATTAATGCAATTCATTGATATTAAAATGCCAGAAGATTTATCAAATAAAATCGGTGTTGAAATGACCGGTTCACCTAAAGGTGCTGGTTTTGATTCAAAAGATACATTCATGGATATTGCAAAAACATTCGGTTTTATTCATGAAAAACTTGCAAATTCAAAAGTACTTGTTACTGATGATTTAAACTCTACAACTGGAAAAATGGCAAATGCTGCAAAAATAAATGCAAAAAATCCTGGTTCAATTGAAGTTTTATCGTATGAACAATTTCTTGATAAATTTTGTAACGGTTACCGTCCAAACGGTTTATTAATTGCTCCACAAGTTGTTGCAATTACACCTAACGTAAAACCTGCAAAAATTGCTACAAAATCAAATGTTAAATCTTTATTTTAATTGATATGAAAAAAATTACTTTAATATTACTCGCAGGAATTTCTTTATTGTCTTGTAATTCGGAAGATTCATTGAATGCATCAACACAATTTAAAGATATCGACAGTATAACATATGTTGAGCAAGGAAAGAACTACGGCAGAACAGCGGCAATTATGTATTTAAATGAAACGCATCAATTGAAGTATGATTCGACAGGCAAGATATCTATTGAATTATCACGTCTGCTTACAATCGAAGACAGTTTACAAAAAGCAAAAAAATAATAAAATGTCGCAAAAGATAACTGATGATCCACATGCAGACGCAATGGAAAAACAAAGAAAAAGTTTATTAGAACAACGATTAAAATTAGTTGAACAAATAAAACAAGAAAAAGATAATAATGTTGCTGCTGATATTTTATTAGATGCTATGGTTAAGTACGCTAAAGCATCAAAAATGGGAATGTTTAATTGGTGATGATGAATGAATTTTTAATGTTATTGCCGAATGCAATAGGAACAGTTCGATATAATTGGGAATCTCAAGAATCAATCCCAGATAGTCAAAAACAAGCATACGTAGACGGATACACAAATGAGATGATGCATGCTCTTGTGCAACGTTCAATTTTAAATCCTGGCGATGTTGGAGATCCTACTGTTGAATTTATGAAAGCAAGAGAAGCCGCAAAAAAATTACTTGAAGACAGCGGTATGACAACAATTTTAAAATCATTAGAATTACAAGTAGGCAATAAAGAATGTTTAGATTATTTGTTTCAAATCGAAAGAAATCCAAAATTTAAAGGTTGGGAAAATCAAGCATTAATCAATGCGTATATAATCGAAACAAAAACACTTTTAAAACAGAATAATATATGATGTGCACATATTTACACGAATACGAATATACAAAGTTTGCATCTGTTGAAGATGAAGAATTAAATGAATTATTTCAAGAAGTCAGACAAAAGTTTGGTAACCGTCATTATTTAAACGAACGTAAGTTTCCGGTCAAAGTATGGAAAGGTTTAAGACGTGTAAATGAATACGTTGTACGATATGATTTGTACGTTGCTTCTAATTTACCCGAAGTACAAGTTGTAAATTTTGCAACTGAAGGCGGGTCAAGTATTTCAGGATATGTTTCAAAAAGTTACATATATGCGTACTTTTATGGATTACTTTCAGGTTTAAGATACGCCGAAATCCACGGTTGCAATACAGAACAAAAATAATGATTCAGATATCATTCTAAAGACATTATGTCAACTTATTATAACTTTGTATATACAACTATATACAAAACAAAAGTTCATTAATGAAACTAATTTCTGTTGATGAATATAATTCAAACAAATTTAAAATAATGCACAAAACTATTGCTATTGAAGCAATAATGTTGTATATTTGATTTTAAATTGATAAAAAAAATATTACATGGCAAAAGAAAATTTAAAAACCCAACCCAATAAAGAAATTGTTGCATTATCCGATGTTGAACACGTTAGGTTAAAACCAACAATGTACATCGGATCTGTTGAAGAAAATGAGGAAGATGTTAGGGTTATTACTGACGGTATTATAATCAGTAAGAAAAAAGTTATTTCAATAGGCTTTTACAAACTTTTAAATGAAATCGTTGATAATGCTTTCGATGAAGCTAAACGTCAAGATGGCAAAATGCCAATGATTTCAGTTGATTTTGATTCTAAAACGAATCGTGTAACAGTTACAGATACTGGAGGCGGTTTTATCAATGCTTCAAAAATTAACACATCAAAAATTAACACAACAAAAATGACAAATGTTGAAACTGCATTAACAATGTTAAGAGCAGGTTCAAATTTCAAAAATAATGAAATTGACGAAACCATACTTGGAACAAATGGGGTTGGTGCGTCAATTGTAAATATGTTATCAAATGAATTTGAAGTTACAACAATCAATGATTCTGAAGTTTATTATCAGAAATGGGTTGACTTCAAAACGGTAACAAAAGATATCCGCAAAAAAACGCCAAAAGATAAATGCGGAACCACAATATCTTTTATACCATTAACTTCAATGTTTAAAAATTGCAAATGGGATTTTGAATACATTGAGGCGCAAATGATTTTTAGAGAATTCATCAAATCGCAAGAACCAATTACACAAAATTTAAAATTTGTTGTTACTTGGGATGGTGTTACAATGGATCTTAATAAACCATTTTTACCTAAAGAATCATTTGTACTTAATTCAAAAATTGGAACATTACATATTTGGAAAGCGGCATCCGATGATTATTTCAAACAAACGTCATTCGTAAATACTGCATTATGTACAGGCCCGCACCAAACAATTCTTCAAGAATTCATGGGTGAGTTATTTGATTATAAAGGATCTTGGTTATTTTGGTGTTCAGCAATGATTATCAATATTCCGCCAAAGTTTGTTCGTTTCGGTGACCAAAATAAAACAAAACTTGCATCTGGTCGTTGGGAAATTCAACCCATACTTGAAAAACATTTTTTAAGCAATTTTGCAAAGGAATTCAAGAAAACATCACTTTATAAAGAAATTCAACAACTTGTTGATGAACGCAAAAAAACCGATGACAGTAGAGAATTAAAGAAACAATTACGTAATGTTAAGAAACGTGTTGTTTCTGATAAGTACTTCCCGCCTTCTGAAAGAAAAGGTACTTTATTTATTGTTGAAGGAGGTTCTGCTATGGGTTCTTTATTACAAGAACGTAATGCAAAAACTGATGGCGTTTACGCACTTAAAGGAAAAATTAAAAATGCAAGGTCTGCACGCGATTTGACAAGTAATTTTGAAATCGTTGAACTAATGCATATTCTTGATATAAAACCAGGTGAGGATAAAAATTGTTCATATGACAAAATTTATATTGCAACTGACTGGGACCCTGACGGCGTTGGCCATATTGCATCACTTGTTATGAATTTGTTCTTTAAATGGTTTCCTAATGTAATTGACCAAAACCGATTATTTTTAATGTCAACTCCACTAGTTAGTGTTGATGTTAATAAAGAACGTAAATACTTTTATTCAACAAAAGAATTTGGGGAATACGCTGAATCAAAAATTGAAAAGTACAATAATGTTCGATATTTAAAAGGACTTGGTTCATTGGCATTAGAGGATTGGGAAATCATCATGAAATATCGCGATGCATGGAGAGTATATGCTGACAGATCTGCTGCGAAATACTTATGGGTTGCATTCGATTCAAAATCATTATACAGAAAACGTTGGTTAGAAGGAACATTTTAAAAAAATACAACATTACTATTGCTATTGATGCAAAAATGTTGTATATTTGATTTTAAAATAAAACTTATTTAATCTCGTGTATATAAATTAATATAAAAATATGGCTAGAAGAACAAAAATAATCCGTTTACCGATATCGAGTCAAATCGACATTAACTATAGAAATTACGCATTATACGTTTTAGAGAAACGCGGAATACCTTCTTGGTATGACGGTCTTACAAATGTACAACGTTTAATTTTATTAAACAGCGGAACAACATTTGGAAAAACTTTAACTGTTGCGGGATCTTGTATCAGCGATGGTTACCATCATGGAGATGCATCATTATCAGGTGCAATAAATAAACTTGCTCGACCTTTCGGTTGTTCAGAATCAATATTAATAGGTGACGGATTTTTTGGTTCGCCAATTAAAACTGATGCTGCAGCTGCTCGTTATACATCAGTAAAATTAAATCCTAAATTTGCAAAAATAATTAAGGAAAATGCTGTATTAAATTCACGAGATGAAGAAGGTGGCTGGAATTCATTATGGTTACAATATCCTATCGGTCTTGTAACCAATATCATAGGAATTGCGGTTGGATATAAAACAACTATTCTTCCAAGAAAACTTGAAGATATTCAAAATTATTACGATGGCAAAATAAAAGAGGTTATGCCATATTTTGCAAATTTCACCGGTAATGTTGAACGATTCCAAGGAATGGATAAAACGTATATCATTTCAGGTGATGTAATTGCAAACGACGTTAAAAAGGAAATTCTTATTAAAGACATTCCGCCATTGATAAAATTTTCAAGTTTTTCTGAAAAA
The DNA here is from genome assembly GCA_041656875.1 of Candidatus Pacearchaeota archaeon. Classification (GTDB taxonomy): domain Archaea; phylum Nanobdellota; class Nanobdellia; order Pacearchaeales; family GW2011-AR1; genus ARS1285. Next base: position 149,705 of record JBBACR010000001.1, on the reverse strand, counting down.
ATTGATAAGATCATTGAATTACATAACGGCAAATGTAAAGTTGATAATAACTCAAAAACAAATGTAAACTTAAAACTCGTTTACACTGGTTATGCTCAAGATTGGCCAACATTCAAATCAGCAATTATAAAAGCAACAAAAATTCTTGTTACTGAAACTGCTGTATTTGTTAAAGATAATATTGTAATTCAATATGACAAGATTGAAGATTATCTTGACGATTTTAAATATCGTCAAGCACAATTAAATCTTGAACGTTCAAAGTATAATCTTGAACAAACTGACATGGAACTTGCTTTCAATAAAGCAAAAAAATTGTATCTTGAATTCATGTTGGTTAAGAAAAGAACTGAAGCAGAAATTGATACATTTCTGGAGCAATTCGACAAACGTATTTCTAATAGGTTAAACAGTACATTACTTCGACACTTAAGTGCTGATGAATTACAAAGAACTGTTGCAAAAATAAAAGAAATCGAAAAGGAATTAAAAGAAACACAAAAAGAAACAGAAAAACTTCAAAAAATATTTGCAAAAATGAAGGACGTTGCATTAACACGTGGCGTAAAAAATAAAGCAGCAAAAGATTTATTTGATGAAGTTGAAATGATTGATGGCATTGAAGTTTTCAAAGGCGAATCCGACGATGAAGATGATGATAATGCGCCATTCAATCCTGCCGATTATATTTAAGTTCATTAGAGCAATTTTAATGAACTTAAAATAAATTGCTATAAAATCCATTGACCGTCATATTAAAGTGTATCTATTGTGATGATACGCACATTATCTACAAGTAACTTTTATACTTAAATAATATGACAACTGAAAGAATTATCAAATCAACAGATCTTGTCGGAGGCACTGTGTATGGAGCCACTCTCGAGAAGGTAAGACACAGAAATGAAAATCCTGAATTTACCGAAGAAAAACCGTATACGTATATTACAAATATCAAAACAAGCACAAACGTTCATGGATGGATTTTTGTATTTGATAATAAGTTTTTTGCCGCTGCATACACTCCTTTCCATGGTTACACATCCAGAGTAACAATTTACAACGCAAAGAAAAATGGCAATTATGATTGTGTGGACGATGAAATAGTTTCCTATAATTTATATTGCGATATTGAAGCAGCAGTTGATAAATTCTGCAAAGAATATATTTATGAAGAAGTTGCGCCTGCAGCTATCGAAGACCAAACCGTAAACTAATATAAATCACATAAATCAAATCAAGTATGAATGAAATCATGCAAGTAGCTGCACAGCGAACAAGAACAGACGAAGCAAAAAGCGGTGGGTTTAAACCCGGAAGCTCAAATATGCGTATATCACGCGATCATATTTGGTTTTATGATGCAATTGATGATGAATCTGCATTAGAATTCAATCAAGTTATTACAGATCTTGCGTACGAACACACAAAATATACTGTAAACGGTATGTTTGAAAGATCTGCGCCATCGCCGATATGGCTTCACATTAATTCGCCAGGTGGAATTATTACTTCAGCAATGTCAATGGTCGATACTATTAATCGAATCAAATGTGCTGTACCTGTTATTACTGTCGTTGAAGGTGTTGCTGCATCAGCTGCAACTTTTATATCTTCAATAGGTTCACACAGAGTAATTCGCGAAAATTCGTACATGCTAGTACATCAGTTATCAGGTGGAGCATGGGGTAATTACGAACAACTGAAAGACAGCCAACAAAATGTTGATGCGTTTATGGCTGACATCAAACGTTTTTACAAAAAGAATACAAAATTCACAACGGAACAGTTAAACGATATTTTAAAACACGACTTGTATCTTAATGCAAAAAAATGCAAACAATACGGTTTAGTTGACGATATCATATTATAAGTCCAGGTAACAAATTGAAACTATTACATTTATATGTATATTATTAATAAATTAAAGATAAATAAATTATGCAAAAACTAAATCTCAAAGTAGAAAAATTTCAAAAATTCATCAATTTCTTAAAAAGATTTCAAGGTATTGATAACTCACTTTTATTAGAAATTGACAATGGCTTCGTTAAAGCAAAAAGTTACACGCCAGAAAAATCGGTTGTAAAATATTCTGCAATTCCTCTTGACGAAGTATTTTCTGAGTACAGCGACATTAGCGCACCAGTTAAAGTTGGTATTTTAAATATCGACAAGTTATCATCTTCTTTCAAATTCTTTGGCGAATCGGAATTTGAATTTATCTTGGATTACGAAAACGTAAATGGAGATAATACAGGAACTGGCATCGTTCTTAAAAACAGTTCATTAGCAATTGAATTTCAATGCGCTTCATTGAAATTATTTACATACATTACTGATGACGTATTAAACAAAATCACAGATACATCATCAAGTAAAGTTGACTTCTTACTTCCAAAAGAACAACAAGCAAAAATCTCTTCATTATTCGGTATTGATTCTGACCACTCAAAAATCACTTTCAATAAAAAAGGTGATGAAGTACTTGCTGAAGGTAAAAACTTCAAACTTCAAGTTGTTGACACTGACGTTGCAAACAAACCGAATGCAAATCTTTCAGTATTCAAACATCACTATGCGTTTCTTGATAGAGAAGATGCAATCGTTCATATTGCAGACGAGAAATTAATTTTCGTTTCAAATGAATCTGACACAAAAATGATTATCGGCGAGGCTGAATAATTATTTCTCTATTACCGCTATTGATACATACCATATTACTTTAATTGTCCCATTTGTTATTTTTGCTAAACAGCAAAAGACAGATGGGACATTTTTAGTTTAAATAAAGTCAAAAAAATAAAGGCTATAAACATGTACGAATATAAATACGCAAAAGTATCTCAAGAATCAACAATTGCTGATATTGAAGCTGAAATAAAAAGATTAACGAAAATACAAAATGATTTTGGTAATGAGGAACAAGCGATAAAGATCTTTATCAACTCTATATACGGTGCGTGTGCATCGCCTTATTTTGTTGCATATAATCCACAACTTGCTGAAGCAATTACATTGCAAGGACAAAATATTATCAAGTTTTCATCTAAGGTATTAAATTTGTACTTTCATAAATATTGGAAAAGCGATAAAGCATTGCATGACCATCTTGGAATAACAGTTATTCCAACAGTTGTACAAGATGTTGCAATTTATGGAGATACCGATTCTGTTTATTGTTCTTTTCAAGAAGCTGTAAATGGTTCTGACTATCAAGGAGATCCTGTTGAAATGATTATTAAAATGTATAAATTTAGAATCAAGGATTACCTAGGAAAAGCATTTGACCAATACGCAACAAAGTGGGGAACAAAAAATATACAAGATTTTGAATTGGAAACAATTTCTGCTTCTGCAATATTGTTAGCAAAGAAAAAATATGTTCTTGACTTGGTGTGGCAAGACGGTATATCATTTGAAGCGCAAGCAAAAATTAAAGCAAAAGGTGTTGAAATTGTACAATCATCTACACCACCATTTGCAAGAACAAAATTAAAGGAAATGTTAAAGTATTTTTTCAAAGAAAAGAAACAATTAAATCTTAAAGCATTTGTAAATGAACTTAAATCATTAAAAACACAATTCCAAAACGAAGACGTTAGCAATATTGCTTTCGGCTCAAGTATTGGTGATTATGAAAAGGGAATCGCAAATGATACATCAAAATTTGAAATTTTACCACATTGTCCTATTCACGTACGCGGTGCAGGTTACCATAATTATTTGATTAATCAAAATCCAAAGTACAAAAAGAAATACTCGCTTATTAAATCAGGCGATAAAGTTAAATTTTATTATGCAAAAGACGATAGCGGAAAAGATATTGTTTTTGCATATTTACCAGGAAATCTTCCATACGAAATTGCACCGTCCGTTGATTATGAATTGCAATTTGCTAAAACAATTATTGACCCATTGAATAGATTTATCTCAGCATTAGGATTTCCTGAACTTTCAAGTAACTTAGTTACAAGCAAACAACTATTCTAAAATAAATCTAAACACATGGCAATTAAAGAATTTTCATTCGTAGAACTTGACAATATGTTATCGAAAAATGTCGATGACAGAGGTTCTATCAGCTCATCAAACGCATTCTCAAACATCGATGAATTCATCGACACTGGTAATTATTTACTGAATGCACAAATTTCAGGTTCACTTTTTGGAGGATATCCAAACTGTAGAACAATCGCTCTTGCCGGAGAAACCGGTACGGGAAAAACATTCCTTGCTTTAAATGGCGTACGTTGCGCACAAGCAATGGGTTATCATATCGTATATTGCGATTCAGAAGCAGCAGTCGATGCTGGCACATTTAAAAAATTCGGTTGTGACCCTGACAAAATTCGTTACCAACCAGTAAGTACACCATTGGAATTCAAGAAGTTTGTTTCAAATTTATTGAAATACATCGATGATGCTAAAAAAACTGGTAAAGCTGTTCCTAAAATTATGCTTGTTCTTGACTCACTTGGTAACCTTGCAACAACTAAAGAACGTGCTGATGCCGTATCAGGTTCAGAGAAAAAGGACATGACAAAAGCACAAGAAATGCGTTCATTATTCCGTGTAATTACAATGGACCTTGCAGGTGCAAAAATTCCATTTATCATGACTGCACACACATATGCATCGGTTGGATCATTCATTCCAATGGACGTAATGAGCGGTGGTGGTGGACCGTTATATAATGCATCTGTAATTTTATTCTTATACAAATCAGGATTAAAAGTTGCAAATGCTGAAGCAAATAAAGTAGGTTTAACAAAAACCGGAATCATTGTTCGTTCAGCTCCACACAAAAACAGATTTGCACGTCCTATTACAATTCGATTCCACATTTCATTTTACAAAGGTATGAATCCTTATGTTGGATTAGAACAATTCATCGGATGGGAACAATGCGGTATTGCAAAAGGAAACATCGGTGATGAAAAGGCATTCAATAAAATGACACCTGCTGAACAAGAAGCTGCAAGAAAAGAAGGTAGAGTATGGGAACATAATGGAAAATTAATGTTCTGCGTATTGAAAGAAACCGCTCGAAATTTTGTCGTTAAACATTTAAATGATACTGTTCCTGCCGGAGAATTATTTACGCCACGTGTTCTTACACAAGAAGTTCTTAAAGAACTTGATGAAACAACAATTAAACCAACATTCCAACTGCCATCAATTGGTGACATGTTTGATATGGAAGGCTACGCTGAGGATTTTGCCTTATCAACTGATGAAAACAGCGAAACAGAAAATGCATTAGAAAACACTTTAAAAGACTAAAAAAATGACACAAGTAAGAAGAAATCTAAACAATGGAGTAATCATGGTATTTGACGGGTACGAATTTTGTACAACAGTACCTGCCGAATTTACAACTGAAGTTTTTCAAGAATGGCGTTCAGCAAACAAACAAGCAATTAAACAAGCAAAGTTTGATATGAAAGCAGAGTTCCAAACATTGAAAGAATCAGAAAATATCGCTGGATAATATGAATCTTGGATTAGATAGAAGAAAACTTAAAATCAAATACTTCTTGGATATCCAGACGGAAACGCCTGGATATCCTTCAATAGAAGATTATTTGTATGAATTAGTTAATCTTTTAGTTGAAACGGATTTTTTGGAAAATGAATTTGGTGCATTATGGACAAAAGATAAAATTTGTACCACTGTAGGAAAAGATAAACATATTGAATTTTTGCAAGAATTGGAACGACTTAATTACATTAAAGAAACGTCAAAAGCAAAATATTCAAGTTATCGTTTACTAAAACACGATTGGCAATACGATAAATCATAAAAATCATGGGTTTTTTAAAATACATAGAACAATTATTTGATACAAAAAAAGTGGAAGATCCGTATGTTGTTAAATACGAATGCAAACATCACCCGCCAATTACAGATATTAACGTTGCAAAGGCGGAAATCAAAACTATGGACGATGCAAAAACTCAATTCATGAAACTTGTAAAATGTGAATGCGTTGGTAAAAGTAGAATTGACAATAATTACATTTACAAAATATCTAGAGCCGAAGTTATACCGCAAGGTGTACGCGACATATTTGAAATTGCAATCGTTGTACAAATGTCTGATAACATGTTAAATGTACCTTCATATGATGAAAACTTTTTTCATATAAAAGTTAGTACAAAATTTCCATTGCATGAAGTAAAAGATAAAATCGAAAAACTTAATTATCATAAAAATATGTGGGAACCACCTGCTGGCGAAAAAAGAGGACATATTGATAATGCATACACACGTACACCAGAGCAACAGAAAGATTATACAAAATATATTGCGGACTGTTTAGAAAAAAGTAAAACACAAGACGTTGTTATTTCAAGAAGAGAAATTCCGTATGAATCTCGTCCGTTGGGAACAACCGGGTATCACAATAAATTTATGGGTTCGTATGGCAATCTTCACAGATTGAATGAATAAAAACTATATGCACTTGATGTATATTAAATTAAATAACCAATTATGCTACCAAATCACTTAGAGAAAATACTGTATCATTATATTCTACAAAAAAAGGAATTTTTACAGTTTACAAAAGAAAACTTTTTCGAGACACCGAATTATCCAAAGATATTCACTGCGGCTAAAGGTTTTATCGACAAATACAACAAAGTCCCAACAAAAGAACAAATCATTGAAGTTATCAAAATTCATGGTTGGGGCGAAACAATAAATAGAGATTACATTGATACATTGTATGATATTAATCTTGAAGAATACGATCCTGAATGGCTAGATGAAAGTTCCGAAGCATGGGTCGAATTTAAAAATCTCGACAAATCTGTTGAAAATCTTGTTACATATTTAAAAACAACAAAAGTTGATGCAGGCAATATAAAACAAGTTGTTGAAACTGCAAAAGATATTATCGTAACAGGAAATAACATCAATTTCAAATTTGATGAAGGTCTTGACTTTTTCAATCCTGAATCGCATAAACAGCCAACACTTGATACATTTTCAACAGGATATGATTATCTTGACCAGGTACTTGGCGGCGGATGGTCAACAAAAGCACTTTACGTAATTGCAGGTGAAAACAAAGTAGGTAAATCTATTTGGCTTGCAAACCTTGCTGCACAATCTGTAAAACTTGGATATAATTCTGCTGTAATATCACTTGAAATGCGTGACCGACATGTTGTAAAACGTTTAGGCGCAAATCTTTTAGGTATTACAATGTCTGAATACGCAAAACTTGCTGAGGACCAAGATTTAATCAAAAAGCGATTATCAACAATCGGATATGATGATTTAAAAATTCCTGGAAAATTGTTCATTAAAGAATTCCCAACATCATCTGCATCTATTAAAGATTGCGAACGTTGGCTCTTACAAATGGAACAAATAAAAGGAATAAAATTCAAAACGGTTTTCATTGACTACATTAACATTTTAATGAACTGGAGAAATCCAAACTCTGAAAACACATATTTGAAAATCAAACAAATTGCTGAAGACATGCGTGCAATGGGTGCACGTAATAACTGGGCAATTATTACAGTAACCCAATTAAATCGTTCAGGATTTGCCGCATCAGGTTCAATTTCATTATCAAGTATTGCTGAATCATCAGGTTTAGGTCACACGGTTGACTGGATGGGCGGTATTATTCAAGATGAATTAATGTATGCAAATCAAGAATATATGTTGCAAACAATGTTGAATCGAAATGAAGGTTACAAAAATTCACGAAAGAAATTCTCAATTGACTATTCACACATGAGAATACTTGAAGATATGAACTCACAAATTATACTTGACACAATAAACGGATAACCATGGATTTACTAAAAGGACAAAACAAAACAAATAACGACGATTTGAATGAGCTATTAAAAGAAGCTGGTGAAAAAAGCGAAAATAATGGAAGAAAGTACGATATGCTCAATGAGAAATACGCGGAAATACAAACATTAATTGCAAAACGCGATGAATGTTTCGAGCATCCAGAATTACAAAACTCAAAGCAATTAACATATCTTGTATATAAAATTCCTGTAAGATCTGGAAGTTCAAATCAACGTGTGTATGAACAATTATCTGAAGTATGTGCACACGCAGGATTAAATAACAGAGAAGAATATCTTGCAAAGGATACATTACTCAAAGTTGTTGTTTTACCAAAATTTGTAACAGACGTAAATACTGCCGATGTTGAAATTATAAAAATATTACCAGAAGTACTAACCGATGAATTGAAAGAACACATGGAAAGAAATGTTATTTTAATTCAAGACTACATTAAAAAATTAAGATATGAGTAAAAAACTATTTGATGAGGAAAATGAATTCCTTGACTTTGAAAATCAAGATGAATCAACAGATTCAGATGTTGAAGAAACTATTAGCACTGATGACGATTCCTCAGGTGAATTTCAGCAATTTGGAAAATTTGCAATTGACCAGGATTGGTTAATGTCAACAAATCGCGAATCGCAAAATCCACATGAAGAATTTGAATATCGTGCATTGGAAGAAAATCTTTATGAATTATTTAATGCCGCACCATTTGCTGCAAAATATGAAGGAAATAAAAAAGTATCGAAACATGAAATGGTTGAAGTATACTTATATTTCTTAGATAGAATAAGTAATGCTGAAAGATACACAACAGTTGAAAAGTTCATTGCAATTGTTAATTTCATGAAAATGAATTTTGAAACAATGTATAGAGAATTGCCAATCATACACAAAGAGGCAATTCTTAAAGAACTTAACAAAAAATATCATATAATTTCAAACAAAAAAGCGCATAACTTATTTTAAGTCATGATGAAATTAAATGTTGCCGAAATCAAAAGAGCTTGGCTTATATCCGATATACATTTCGGTGTTAGGTCAAGTTCACTTGAATGGCTTGACTGTCATGAAGATTATTTCAATAATTTTTTCATACCGTTATTAAAAGCCAATAAAAAAGAAGGTGACTGTTTATTTGTACTTGGTGATATCTTTGAATCTCGTCAATCTCTTAATATTCTTGTTATGAATAAAGCTTTCGAAATTTTCTCGAAGCTTTCTGAAATTATGCCAATTTTGATAATTGTCGGTAATCACGACATTTATAGAAAACAAACAAACAGCGTTAATTCTTCCATTGTGTTTAACACAATTGATAACATTACTGTCTTAACTGAACCGCAGATTTTGCACACAAAATATGCAAAGTTATTTATGATGCCTTGGGTTGAAGATAAAAATGCAGAAATTGATGTTGTTCGCAATCACCCTGCTGATTATATGTTTTGTCATACAGATTTCTTGAATATGAAATACAATAGAAAGATTGCAATCGAATCAGGTTTAGATCCTTCAGTTGTTGAACATTACAAAAAAGTTTATTCTGGGCATATACATTTTTCACAACATATTAAAAATATTCGCATGATTGGCTGTCCGTTTCAATTAACAAGAAGCGATTTGCATAATCAAAAATATGTCTATAACATAAATTTTGAAACTGATGAAGAAATTAGATATGAAAATAACTATTCTCCAATATTTCAAAAGTTTGCTATTGATGATATTTTAAATCTGACTATTGATGAATTGCAAAAACATGTGACAAACAATTATGTTGACTTTATCATTGATGGCAAGTGGGTTTCAAAATTTCCATTTGCATTGCTTGTTGATACATTAACAGGCCATCGAAAATTAAATTATGTTTTATCATCGTTACAAAAAGACGTTGAGGATGAAGATTATGATGGCGAGGAAATTGATATTGCTGACTTAATTACATTATATTGTAACGAATTGCCATACGCTGATAATACAAAAGAACAATTATTAGATGTCTCGCTAAAATTATACCGCAAGGCATTAAAATTATCACAAGAAAAAGAAATATGAGAATACTTTCAATAGAATTTCGCAATTTTGCATCTTACGGCAACAAATTGCAAAAAATTGATTTTTCAGAAACAGACGGTATGTTTTATCTTGTAATGGGAGAAAATGGCGCGGGCAAATCAACAATGTCTGATGTTATAAAGTTTGGTATCTATGGAAAACTTGGAAATAAAAGATTAAGCGATATTCCCAACAGATTCAATCAGCAAACATACGTTAAAGTTATTATGGTTGCAAACAATAATACGATAACGATTGAACGAGGAATACGACCAAATTTCTTAAGACTGTTTATAAACGGCGAAGAATATGACCAAGCAGGAAAACAAAATGTCGAAGATTATATTGCAGATGAAATTATAGGTTTGCCATTTTATGTTTTTAATAACATAATATCTTTATCAATTAATGATTTTAAGTCATTTTTGAATATGTCTCCGCATGATAAAAGAATGATCATCGACAAAATATTCAGTTTAGAAATTATTAACAATGCAAAATGGCTTGTTAAAGAAGAACTGAAAACATTAAGAGATAACGCATTAACATTTACTAAACAAGTTGAGACAATTGCACAAACAATTGCAAATTCTGAAACAGAACTTGAATTACTTAAACAAAAAATTGAATTAAATGCGCAATCAAAAATAAATACTATTCAACAAAGTATTAAAGAATATGATGCACTATTAACTGACATAGGAACAAAATTAACAAATGTTGATGAGAAATTAGGTCAATCAAATGAAAAACTTAATGGCTTAATTGAACTTTTGAATAAAAATAATGTAACAGCAAAAAATATTGCTGAAAAGAAAACATTATATGAAAATTCAAAATGTCCTATGTGTGAAGCCGATTTGACTACCGAACATCATAAATCAATTTTAGATGAATTGATTAACAAAGAAATAAAGGTAAATGAAAATATCGAAAAACTGCAGGAATCTATAAAAAGTATCAGAGAATTAAAAGCAAAAATATTAACTGCAAAAAATTCGTACAGCAATAAGCAAATTGAATTCTCAACTATCATATCAGGTTACAAACAACAACTTGAACAACTGAAAGATGGTGATAAAACACTGGAAACACAATCTATCGAAAAAATTATTGCTGACAATAAAGAAAGACGTAAAGCAATAATAAAAAAATCTGATAAAAGCTCACAACATATAAGTTTCTTTAAAATTGTTGAAGAAATCTTTGGAGATAATGGAGTAAAACAACTTGCAATAAATAAAATTATGCCTGCATTAAATTCTGAAATACGTTTAGTATTATCAGAATTAAGAATGGATTATAAGGTTATTTTTGATAAATCATTTGATGCACACATATCACATCTTGGACATGAAGTTGCAATTCAACAATTAAGTACTGGTGAAAAGAAAAAAGTTGACTTTGCAGTTTTAATTGCGATAATTCGACTAATGAAAATAAAATATCCATCCATTAACATAACATTTCTAGATGAATTATTCGCAAGTATTGATTCAGATGGAATTCACCACATATTAAAAATATTAGCTGACACAACAAAATCAATGAATATGAATATTTTTGTTGTAAACCATGCGCCACTTCCTGCTGAGGTTTTTGATTACAAGATTTTTGTATCTAAACCTAATAATTTTTCGCAAATGGATATCCAGAAGATTGATTAAAATTGCGAATATATAAAATAAAATAACAAAATGGCGTATTTAGAAAAATTTAATAGAGACGATATTCATTTACGTTCCGTGATAATTGGATTAATCAATTTATTAAATCAGGAAGTTTTTTTCGAGAATGTATGGTCTAATGATGAACAAGAAATTGTAGAAGTTCCTTTTTATTATTCGACAACAGGTGATGAAAGATATCTTCAAGACGCATTTTTAGATTGGCGTTCGTGTGCCCATCCCAAATTCATGGATGGCAATTTTGACCCAATGCCAAGAGGTGTTGTTAAACTTAATGATTCAACAATAAACAAAGGAAACATGACCCAACGTTGGATTCGTGGAAATTACACAAGAATCGTTGACGGCCAAATGGAAGTGTACAATGCATATATAAATAGTTTGCCATTGGATTTGAATTTTGATGTTGAAATTCATACAGATACAATGACAAATATGTTTAAACTTTATCAATCAATACTTGAAGTTTTTTATAAAGTACAAATTTTTAATGTTGCATATAAAGGTTTAATGATACCATGTCAAGTCGGTTTTCCTGAAACATATCCGATTGAAAAATCGTTTGAATTTTCATATCCATCAGAAACAAAAATTGCTATGACATTTACATTGTCTTTGGAAACGTATTTTCCAATATTTGATGAACCTAATCTAGGTTCAAAAAAAGCAATCAAAGATTCGAACCTTGGAACACCTATGAATAATAATGACATATCATATTATGTCGGCGAAAGTAGAAGAAACAAAATTAATGTTAAAAAAGGACAAGTAGTTCATTCTATTACAGATAATGGTTCAGCAAATGGAAAAACAGCAAGACTTGCTTCAAATAAAATGGATGCTATATTGATTGGAGATTTTAAACAAATCAATGATAGCTCCGGAAATACAATTAACATTATAAATCCTATTGCAAACGAATCACGAGTTGCAACTAGTGACGTAACAATAAAATGGACATTTGCAAATTTCATTCATAAAGTCAATTTGTATTACGCACTATATCCTGGTACAGAATGGGTACAAATTGCAACACTTATTGATGCAAGTATAGGAGAATATACATGGACTATACCAAATATGATAGGTTTAATAGATGTTCTTGTAATTACGCCCAATGCAAAAGGAAGCGGTGCTGTTGTGAAAGCAGTTGTTGACATCGATGGCTCTATTTCTGACATAATAATTGTTGAACCTGGTAATAATTATGACCAAACAACAATGTTAGAGATTGAATCATCAACAGGAAGCGGTGCTTCAATAATTCCATCAGTTATAGATGGAAAAATCGTAGGATACGATTCAGAACGATTAGTAGGCGGTTCTGGATACGTTGCAACTATAAACACTAAGATTACGTTTAAAGTTTCTGATGCTACAGGCCGTGGCAACGGAATTCTATTAGACGAAAATGGTGATATTGGCTTTATAACGATAGTATAGTTGTAAAATATTCATTTGCTTACATAAATATATAATAAAATAAAATAAAAAAATCTTCACAATGTTAAATCTAAAAGATAGAATAGCGTTATTAAAAAAGAGAACAAGTTCAACAGAAGCGATAGAATTATCTAACGCTGCATTGGAAGCTTGCAAATCTAATGGCTTCATGGATTCAGTTATTGCTGAAACTCTTGTGAAGGACCTTGCAAATATCGACGATAAAGAAGTTGCTACTTTTATAATGCGAGAAAATCGTATTATCGAAATAAGTAATTTAGGTGTAAGAGAATCGCACAATAGATTAATGAATAGTGATTTAATGCATTATCCAACAATCAAACCTCTTATTGAATCAATGGCACAAACCATTAAATCTTTACCTGAGTATGTAACTGCACAAAGATACGTTGATTCGTTAAAACAATACAGTTGGAATTTAGAGTTAAAAGCTGATATTGCAAAAATATCTGAAAGTATTGAAAAATATAAAGAAGATATTCAGTTAGCAAATTTCATGTATGAATTTAAAAATAGTTCAGGTTCGTATCTTTCAAAAATGTTTGAACAAGAACTTGATACGTATTTTGTTGAACGTACAGCAGAAACTAGAAAAGCAGTTATTGAAAAAATAAATCCGTATTTATTCGATGCTAGTATGAAACATCTTCATGGAATTCTTATTCTATCTGAAGGCGGATTACAAATCGAAGCAAATGGACAAGTATCAATTGAGAAAATCTATTCTCCAGTATTAATCAATGAGAAAAGTGAAATATTCTTCGCATCAGGTCGATTCTTAGTAAAAGAAAACGATAAAATTAAATCATTAACTGAAGCTGAAATCAAAACTTTACCACAGGATTTTGTAAGTATTGCATTTTTCTTGTCGCAACCTAACGTTCGTGTATTTGAAAATAAAATTTCAGTATCTACACCGTCAGGTAATAAAAATGTTGACATAATCATCGAAGGCGAAAATACAAAAATTGTTTTAAATGGCAAAGAATTACCATACCAAACATTCACTAAATATTTTATGAATGAAGGTATATTCCGTCAAAATGAAAATGAAATACTAAAACAAATTGCTGTTCTATATGAAAACATCGGAAATGTTTACGAAATTGATTACGGTAAACGTTTAGTTTCAAAAACAATGAAAGGCCAATGGGCTGATGTTTACAAAACAGAAAAATCTATTTGTTTAATTAAAGTAAATGAATCTCAAAAATCTAATGAATTCATAACAAATGTAAACGGCATTCAAACAAAACAACTTATACTTGAACATTTAAGATTTGACATATCTGAATCGCTAAAAGATTTAATACCTGCTGAAACTGAAAAGTTAAAAAACCTTGAAGTAGAAAAAGGTGAATTAATGGAAGCTATACAACTTTTATCTGATAAGAAAGCTTCTGTTATTGCTCAAACGCAATCTAATCCGATTTTAAGAGAAAATGCTGAAGTTAAAGAATTACTTTCTGCAATTGATACTGAAATCAATTCTTTAAAAGAACATGAAAATGCAGTTCATAATAAAATAAATTCATTAACTAAAGTAAATACTTTATTCAATGATGAAGATTTTGAACAAGCTGATGATGTTGCAACTTTTTGGACAAATGAATCAAATAAAAATGCTACTATCTACTTTGCACAAGAAGGTGATAATAAAAAATTCTTTATAGGAAAACAAACATTATCTGATTATAAATCAAATGATTATACAATTGTTGAAGAAAACTTAGATGCTGCATCCGCAATTACTAAAGCTAAATCGCTAGGCGAATATTTTGAAACTGATGATGCTAAAGCATTTGAAGCAAATGATCCTGATGGCGTAAATAAACTTGATAAAAAAAACACAGCAATGACTGTCAGCGATGACATCAAAAAAGGTGAAGATATTACAAACCCACTTGAATCTGGAGACCAAGTAAAATTGAAAAATGGCATGATTGGAATAGTTCAAGGTAACGATACAAATAATAACACAATCGTTGCAATGAATGATGGTAAAAGCGTTTCAATTCCTCAACAATTCTTACATGAAGTTGAAATATTAAAAAAAAAATCTAACGAAAACAACCCTGAAATAAAACTAACAGGACAAGATGGTTCTCAATCTGTTCAGATACAAGAAAACAATGAAGAAGGTTTTGTTAAAGGACAAATGTTAAGCTCAAAAGGCGAAGAACTTGAAGGTGACCTTGGGGATATTCTTGTAAAAGCTATAGATTATACATCAAAAGGCGATAATGATAAAATTGAAATACGTGTCGGTGAAGGATTGAAACATAAATCATATACACTTAAAAAGTTTATAAAGATAGCTGAGTAATTTCAAAATAAAAACTATTGGAAAGTTCTGTATATAATTTCTATACAGAACTTTTTTGCATATAAAGTATTCACAATTTAAAATCCAAAAAACATGGGAAGAAAAAAATCAAACAAGAAATACTACGTAGATCCCGAAGAATTTAGAAATGCAATAATCGAATCTAAAAGTAAAGGCGAATTAACAAGAGATGCAACTGATATGTTGGTTCTTATGTGTAATGAAATTTCAAGAACTAATAGTTATAAGTACCCAATGGATAAAGAAGATTGCGTTGCATTTGCAATTGAAGATGTTCTTAGATATTGGAAAGGTTATGATCCTGAACGTTCAGAGTACGCATTTGCTTATTTCACAAGAATGATTCTTAACGGATTAAAAAAAGGATGGAAAAAACTACATCCAATTAAAACAATCAACAAAGTATCGTTATCACACGAGAATATACACAACATGTAATGGCAAAAACTGATATTAAATCAATCGTTCCATCTAGGAACGTAAACATAACTGGAAAGTATGTCGCTAGAAATCCTGTAAAATACATTGGTGATATCACAAAGATAATTTATCGTTCATCATGGGAAAGAAAATTTTGTGTATTTTGCGACAGTTCACAAAAAGTATTAAAATGGTCATCAGAACCATTTGCAATTCAATACATAAGTCCAATTGATAAAAGAGTCCACGAATATTTTGTGGACTTCTATATCAAAATCGAACAATCGAATGGCGTGGTTGAAGAATACTTAGTTGAAGTTAAGCCTAAAGCGCAATTATTAAAACCATTGCCGCCAAAGAAAAATACGCATAAAATGTTAATGGTTTACAACGAACAATTGAAAACTTTCATTATCAATACAGCAAAATTTGCAGCTGCAAAAATGCACGCAGCAAAAAGAGGCTGTAAGTTTCTAGTTGTAACCGAAGACTTTCTTTTTAATCAATAATTATGATACCACCAAAACAATATTATAGAGAAAATGCAGGTAATATTCAATTACGCGCAAATGCTTATAAGAATTTTATTAAAAAGTATCAATTGGGACAACCTGACCCAGATGGATTCAAATTGAATGAACGTATCAATTTTAAACACGGGTCAAGCAATTTTTTTATACCTGGTAAAATATATACTTTTCAATACACACCTTTATATAAAGATCGTTTAGATTATTACGATACGCGGCCTATTATTTTGTGTCATGATGTATACAGAGCAAAAGGTACAGGTAATGATATTGTTGTTGGCGTAAATTTAAACTTTTTGCCTGAAAAGGTTAAAGTAGGAACGTTGCAATTATTTTACGAAAAGTTTTCGGCAGACATCAATGCGGGTGAAAAAGCAGCAAATACAAAATCAATTTTCTTAGCAACAAAATTAATAACTGCGTTAAGAAATTGGTTGGAAACTATTAAAATTTTTGAACATGCAAATATACATTACGGTTTTGCATATAGACAATATATTCGGTCTAGAATAAAATTATCAAGTCTTGTTGAATATGATGATTGGAATGATATTCCTTTTATTAAAGCACAAGACATTATGGGTAAAGATCTGAATGAAATCTATAATGAATATTACGCAATTTCAAAAGGAAATAAATAAATAAAAAACAAAATTATATGGCAGGATTTCTTAACCGTCAAGTAGACGGAACAACTGTTGCTGGATGGTCAATTTCTAAATCAATCAAAAGACTTGCAAGTCTTGGGATGAACTATGAGGATATGATCATACAACAATCTAAAGCCGTTGGTGCTACGGAAGCAATGATGGGCAACCAAGGGTTTATGCCTGAGGATTTTTTATATTCATTAGCATTAGCAGATATTGGACAAAAGAAATTCATTGCATACTTCGACAAAGGATATCCTCAACGAAGAGATTACTTACGTAATTTTGCAATGAATGGCGAAATTGACTTTATGATTGAAACAATTACAGATGAAGCAATTGTATATGATGATAGAAACTTTTTCTGTAAGCCAGATTTACAAAACTTAAGACGTATTCTAAAAGATGATGTTCAAGATGAAATTATCAATTACATCTGGGGTGCATTCAATAAAATTTATTATGCGCATCACTTTGTTGAAGGACAAGATGCATGGAGTTTTTTCAAACAATTCTTAATAGATGGATTTCTTGCATTTGAAATTATTTATGATCCCGAATCAAAAAACATTGTAGGTTTTAAAGAACTTGATGCAGGTTCACTTCGTCCTGGTATATCGAAAGATGAAAATGGAAAATTGCAAAAAATCTGGGTTCAATACGAAGATATTCCAACAATGAAAAGAGAATTGTATGATTCACAGATTATTTACATATCTTATGCAAAAGGAAACTTTTCAAACCGTACATCATACGTTGAAAGATTAATTCGTTCATTTAACTTATTACGTATTCTTGAAAATTCAAGAACAATATGGAACGTAATGAACGCATCATTCCGTATTAAAATGATTGTGCCAATCGGTACAAAATCTCCTCAAAAAGCAAAAGAATCACTTGCTGAAATGATGGCAATTTATAAAGAAGATATTAATCTTGATATGGATTCTGGTGAATTGTCAGTTAACGGTAGACCTTCAATGCAATTCTATAAAAATTATTTGTTTCCTTCTAAAGCAGGTGAACAACCTGAAATTGATGTAATGCAAACAGCAGGAACGGATTTATCTGATACTGAAGCACTTCGATATTTTTACGATAAATTGAAATCAGATTCAAAAATTCCATTTGAACGTTTTGATAATGAAGGCGGCGGTGGATCATGGGGAATGGATGCTGGCGGTATGAGTCGTGAAGAAATTCGATTCTCTAAATTTATAACTCGTCTTCGTTCTATTTTCCAAGAAATTATAATCAAGCCGGTAATACTTCAAGTTCAATTGAAATACCCTTTCCTTCAAAATGATGACATGTTCAAATCTGCGTTAGGACTTGATTATGAAGAAGAAAACTTGTTCAAGGAAATGAAAATGATGGACGTTCAAAGTAAACGTGTAGAATTCGTAACAAACATGTTAGGATTAATGGTAAATGAAAAAGATGATTCAGGAATGGATTCGCAAGTACCATTTTTCGATGCAATGTTCTTAGCAGAAAAATATTTGAAAATGTCTCAATCTGATATGGAACAAAATCAAAAATATATTAACAGAAGAAAATTAGGATTGGACCCAAGAACCGGTAAACCATTACCTAAGAAAAAACAAGAAGGCGATTCTGGCGGTGGTGATTCTGGCGGTGGTGTCGATATTCCAGGTTTATAATAGTAAAAGGTTCTCTAAAACATATCGTTAGAGAACCTTTTATTTTTTGTATAGTTGTATATAAAAAGTTGTATAAAGTTTCATATACTTGTTCTAATGAATCATGGATGCTATCTAATAATACTTTTTTGTTAAAACTATTACAAAGATCTGTATATAAAATAAAATTAATATTAAACATAAGTATATGAATAATTTATCTGGAGATTTCACACAAGTAGCTGAAACGTTAAGTACCAAATTTGTTAAAAAGAATACTGTAAAGGTTAAAAAACCTGAAGTCATAGAAGAAACAAAAATGACACCAGCGGAGTTGCAAAAAGAAGTTGATAATTTAATTAATGAAAGTTTAAAACTTCAAGAATCAATCGAAAAATTATACGCAAATAAAACAATCCCGGAATTATACGGTGCAAGCATATATGTTGGTTTATCTATTAAAACGCTAAAAACTATTAATTAATTATGAAATATTTGTTCGTACTATTACTTTCCATTTGTTTGTATTCTTGCCATCCAACGTATGTCATATTAGGATATGAACAACCTGATTGGGATTCAATAGGTTATTCGTATTTATTGCAACATGCAACATTTCCAAAGTATTATAAGTATCTATACGTAAAAGACACATGCAATTGCATGCACGCAGGCGATACCGTTTTCTTTACACGTGAAAATGATTCTTTGGTTGTAAACAAATTTAAAAAATAATGAAAACAGAAATTATTCCAGTGATTCATATGTTGAATCAAAATCAAGTTTTAACAAATGTCAGAACTTGTATTGAATGCGGTATCAAAAAAGTATTTTTGATTAACCATGAAGTAACCGTAGATGAATTAATAGAATGCGCATTACGTGTTAAAAAAGATTATCCTGAATTGTGGGTAGGCGTTAATATGTTAGGCATCAGCACATTAATGGCGCTGCACAACGATTTATCAGTTGACGGCTTATGGTGCGATGGCACGGTTTCATCACTTGATGCATCATTGGTTAGAAATTTTAAAGGCATTTTCTTCGGCGGATTAGCATTCAAATATCAACCACAGCCAAAAGATTTGAAATTAGCATGTGAAGACGCAAAAATTGCAACAGATGTCGCAACAACAAGTGGCGTAGGAACAGGTAAAGCAGCAGATATAAATAAAGTACTAGCAATTCGTGAATACTTGGGTGAACACCCAATGGCAATTGCATCTGGTGTATCACTTTCAAATATCGAACAGTATGTGGGTATTGTTGATTACTTATTAGTTGCATCTAGTATAACATCACCTGGCGAAATCATATATAAAGCTGAATTACTAAAATTGGTTAATAAGTTATGAGTAGATTAAAAAGAAAACATCGAGAAGATATAAAGTTCGTCAGTGGCAAAATGGGCGTGAATGATCTTTTCGATAATATGATAAAAGCAGCATGTAGAATAAATGATGAAGAATATGATTATATATGCGAAAATTTAACAGATGATGAATCATTAATTTTTTTGAAAGATGATGAACTTTCAATAAAAGAAAAAAGAGAATTCTTAAGAATTTTAGAATCGCATTTGGAAAAATTTTATGCATAATAATTTGCTATTGCTTCATAAATGTTGTATATTTGATTTTACATTAATAAAAATTGAATATGAAAATTAATTTATCATTTGAAATTGCATCGGAAGATTTTTTGAAAATGGAAAAGAAGAATCTTGACATTGAAATGACCGATATAACAGAAGATATCCAAAGTATTTCTTATACAACAAAAATACCTAAACATTTATATTCTTATATTGTTGATACCACACCGTGGTTTATGAAGGAAGGTCATAAAGGATATAATGATAGAGGCTGCTACCCGCCATATAAACAAAAAATTGTTTCTACTGACATACGTGAATTGCGTAAAATTATTTCTGAAGCATCAACATACGCAATTGAACGTAAACGAATTGAACTTGCAAATGAAACAAAGGTAATTTGTATTAAGTTTTCGACTGGAACATTAAAATGTAGAACTGATTATAATCATGCTGATGCAGGATTAAAAACAAACATATCGTTTCAATATTTTGTTTCTTATGTAAAAGAAACAAATCGTTATTTATTTAATGATGAAGATGCGCCAAAAATAAAAACGTATTACTCGAGGAAAAGAAATTCACCTACATCTGCAACTACTGCACATACTGATACTGGTGGCTGTGAAACAACATCTGAGTTTTTGCATCATTCGCATAACAACGCAGGTATATTTGAACGAGAATACACAATCATTGCTTGGACAAAAGAACGCGAAGAATTTTTTGAAAAAGTTCAACAAAATTTTATAAAGTTATCAAATGAACTTTCAAATTTCTTGTTGAATTTAGATAATGATAAGGTTGATGCTTTAATGTCAAATTCTAATTTAATTTTATTGCAAAATAATCAGTAAAACTATTGCTATTACATCATAAATGTTGTATATTTGATTTTAATTAATTGATAAAATAAAAATGGAAACAAATCATCGACCACTAAAAGAAATTGCAAATGAAATTCGTTCCGATTGGAAAAACGTCGGTTACGGTGCAAAACCATATCTTGACGCAATGTCAACGTTGCAATCAATAAATGATAATTATTACGCTGATTCTGCAAGATCTATTATTTGTTACTTTTTAGGTAATGCACAATATTGGCGCGGAGAAACAGCGAAAAGAATTAAAATTGAACTTAATAAAATGTTAGAATAATGTTTTGCTAATAAGATTACAAATTTTGTAATCTTATATGAATATATAAATAAAAATATCAAGTATGGAATTTTATGTGTATGTTTATCTCAATCCGTTGAAGCCTGGCAATTATACATTTGATGATATCATTTTTAATTATGAACCTTTTTATGTAGGTAGAGGTAAAGGAATGCGAATGACTGCACACATGTTTAAATCGACAAGTGTAAACGCGTTAAAGCAGAACATAATAAATAAGATAAAAACGTCCGGTTATACACCTATAATTTTAAAAGTTTACGATAGTCTAACGTTTGTTGAATCTTGCAATAAAGAAATTGATTTAATAAGAAAAATAGGACGACGTGATTTACGGGAGGGTCCATTATCTAATATGACAGACGGCGGCGAAGGAACAGTTAACAGAAAATTGAAAAAAGAAAGCTTAGATAAAATGCGGAAAATTGTTGATGTTATACAATTTGATAGTAACGGCAAAATACTAAAGATTTGGGATAGTCCAGCAAACGCAGCATATCATATTAAATGCAATTCATCACACATATTCAGAGCGTGCAATGATTCAGAGCGAAATAAATACAGAAAAGTTCACAATAGTTACTGGAAGTATTTGGCAAATGAAACTGTACACGAGATAATTGATGTTCCGTTACAGTATAAAGCTATTTGTCAATATTCATTAGATGGTAAATTTATAAGAGAATTTTTTAATTCAAAAGATGCAAACAGTGAAGGTTTCCATGCTGGTCATGTGAAAATATGTTGTGATAGAAATAATAAAGATAATAGTAATTACAAGTTTAATGAATATATGTGGTTTTATACAACAGATTGTAATTATAAAAATATGCAAGCATACAATAGAAATCTACAGAATGCAGCAAAAATCAAACAGACTATATTACAAATAAATAATGAAAACGTATCGTTAAAAGAATGGACACTATCCGAACTTCGCGATAATAATTTCGTGACAAAAACAATATTAATGTGCTGCAAAAATAAATTGAAGAAATCGCAAGGTTTTTCATGGAAATTTAAAAATAATTAGTATTTCCCTTGCTATCGGTTTCGTAATGTTGTATATTTGATTTTAACAATTAATAAAATAAAAAAATGGGTGGAAAGGCAATGGCAATTTTAAATGTGTACACTGAACGAAAAACAACAAGTGAACACTTGCGAATACAAGACGAATTAATTCCTGTTATAACTGAAATGTTTAATACAGAAGTTGCAACAGTATCTTTTTATAGAACAAAAGAAACGCATGGCGATTTGGATTTACTTATCCTAAACACAGGAGATTTAGGAAACATAGGCGAACGGTTAAAAGCAAGATTTGGACCGGTATATTGCAATGGCAATGTATATTCATTTGAATATCAAAAATATCAAGTTGATATTATACCGCAGCCTACAAGGAATTGGGAAACAGCAAAAGATTTCTTTTCGTGGGATCCTACTGGAAATCTTATGGGTAAAATTGCTCATAAATTTGGTTTGAAATATGGGTTTGAAGGATTAATCTTTCCATTCCGAACATTTTCTGGAAGATTAACAACAGACATTGTTATTTCTAAAGATTCACGTAAAATTTTTGAATTTTTAGGTTATGATTACGACCGATATTTAAAAGGTTTTGATACAACCGAGGAAATTTTTGAATGGATTATTGAAGGAAAATATTTCAATGTTGATAATTTCCAAATGGAAAACTTAAATCATATTGACCGTAAGCGTAATGCTAAACGTTCAACATATCAAGGATTCCTTGAATATGCTGAGAAAAATAATGTTCAATCGAAATTTACTTTCTTAAAGAACAAGGAAGAATATCATGATACTATTGATTCGTTTTTCCCAGAAGCAAATTTCAAAACAACACTTTTGAAATTACAAGAAACTGATAAACGAAATCAACGTGTTTCCGAAGCAATTAACGGTGACATGATTATGGAAGCAACAGGTTTAAAAGGTCAAGAACTTGGAAAGGTTATTACTGCATTTAAGGAAAATGTTGCAAACAATTTCAAAGATGGCTCATACAATGATGCAATTGCAAGTTTCATTGATTCAGGTTTAAACCCAATGGAAATATTCATGGATTACTACAGTATTTACAAATCGTTATAATATATGAAAAGAATTATTACTTTTTTGTTGATACTTTCAACTATCATAACAATGCAATCGTGTAGAATGTATCGCACGATTGCATTTAAAATATCTCCAGAAATTCATAGCGGTAAAGGATATGACTATCTTGTTGTTGATACTGTTACTTTTATGGCAAATATTAAAGTAACAAATAAAGAAAAATTACAAGGTCATAATGATACCGCAATGAAAATTTACGCAACAGTTTTGCAACGATCTAATTGGCCATGTGTCTATAAAATTATATATGCTAATGCAGATTCGCCTTGTTTACAAATGTATGATATCATAAATATCGCAAAAGGACAAAGAGGTTGGGTTACGAATGAATATCAAGGAAAATCAGTAGGACGAAGACACATCATACCAAAAAAGAAAATTCGATTGCAAGAAGATAAGAACATCACGTTAGGAGAACGAATACAGATGAAATAATATTTGGCCCGTTAGCTCAACTGGTAGAGCGGAGGATTCTAACCCCTCAGGTCGTGGGTTCGACACCCACACGGGCCACGAAAATAATGTAAGAAACTATTGCTATTGCATGTAATATGTTGTATATTTGATTTTAATTAATTGACAAAATAAATTATGCATATACTTGATTTTTTAATGTACTTTGTAACATCAGGAATTATTTGGTTTATTCTTGATATAATAAGTCATAGCGATTTAACGCACGAAATTGGCGGAATTTTTGGCATGCTTGTTGAATTCATTTGGCTGATAGTATACATTGTAGTTTTTGTCGTATTCAATAACAATTGGATAGATATATTTCACGCAATACCACGAATTTTTGCATTCTTTACACTTTAAATTTTAAATATTGTTATATATGAAAATTAACGGTCATCAAATTAACACGGTCACAGGCGACCTTCAAGGAAATTTCGATAAAATTTTGGAATGCATAAAACAAGATGCATATGATAAAGTTGATGTTTCTGTTTTTCCAGAAACAGCAATAAGTGGATATTGCTGCGGTTCATTATGGGACAGAATTGATTTTGTAAGAAAACAAGAAAGCTATATCAAAGATCTTGTGTTAATCAATAAAAATTTACAAGACAACCAAACATTCATCGTTGGTTATGTTTCTTGTGGCGGAATCAACAAATCAGGGTTCCCAAAATTAAGAAATTCTGTTGCATGTATAAATCGAGGAAAACTTGAAGTATATCATAAGCAATTGCTTGCAACAACTGACCATCATGAAGACAAAAAGTATTTTATTCCTGGAAAAGAAACAAAAATATTCAACATTGTTCTTCGTGATTATTCATCAGTAAATATTGGAGTTCCAATTTGCGAAGATTCTTGGTTTGAAAATCACAGAAGAAATATTCCAGAAGAAATGGTAAATATGGGTGCTGAGGTTTTAATTTCAATCAACCAATCGTATTTCTATTATGGAAAACAAGAAGTTCGTTACAATCTTTTCCAAAAAATTGCAAAAAATAATAATGTACCTGTTATCATGGTAAATTCATGTGGTTTAGGTGACATATTGAAAAACATTGTAATTTATGATGGCGGAAGTTTAGTTTTCGATTCAATCGGAAATCTTTGTACGCAATTACCAAATTTCAAAACAGCAAATCTTAGTGTATATACACAAAATTTGATTCCTATCGTTAATCGTACAGTTAACAGTAAGTTTTCTGAAATATATGATGCATTGGTTTTTGAACAAAAGGAATTCTTTAAACTTTGTGGAATCCCTAATGCACAAGTACATCTATCCGGCGGTCTTGATTCTTCAATTGTTGCCGCAATTGTTGTAGATGCAATGGGGCCCGAACACACAGTATTCATTACAAATCCGTCAAGTTTAAATTACGGTTCGGTTACATATAAGTATGCTGCACAAACTGCTGATTTACTTGGTTGCAAATTGTATGTAAATCCAGTTGAAGGAATTTATCAAGAAATCAAAAAAGTTGATGAAGAAAGTTTTAAATCTTCAGGTTTAGAAATTCCATTGGCAGGTTATTCAACAATGCATGCGGTATTAAGATCTGTTCAAGCAATCGCGGCAAATCACAGATTTAAAAGCGGAATTGTTTCAACAGGAAATCATACAGAAAATGTTTTGGGCTGGGCATCGTTTCATGACATTGGAAGTATAGGTGTGCACCAACCTATTGGTGATATGACAAAACTTGAGTTATACAGATTTGCAAAATATATAAATGATCGTTGGGACAAAGAAATTGTTCCTGAAGGATTGTTTAATGGATTAACAAAACCTGCTGCTGAATTACCTGATGCAATGGAAGATCCAATCAATTATCCTGCACAATCTGGAATTTGCGCAGATCTTATTCGTTCGCGAAAATCTAAAGTTGATATTATCCAAGAATTCAATCGACACGAATTGAATCCTGATTTTTATGATGATACAATTTATCATTTATCAGAAAAAGAAATGCAAACTGAAATTGATTTTGCTGTTAAACAAATGGTAAGATCTGTTTATAAAAATGCTCAATCTGCTCCTGTTGTTATCATATCGCCAAGAAGTAGAGGATTCAGTTCTAGAGAAACTTTAATAAACAAATATACATATTAATTTGCTATTGCATACTAAATGTTGTATATTTGATTTTAAAAAATTGACAAATGGAAAAATTGAAAAAGTTTATTAAAGAATTAGAATGGGATGATGCGGTTATTGCAATAATGTTTATTATAAACATCATTCTCATTGTAATACCTACATTTTATTTTTTTACACATCAGGTTACACGACTTGAATTGTTTATGCATTTCAAATGGATGTACTTGATATGTTTATGTATTCAGGTTTTTTTGTTTTTCATTTTGAAACGTTTTAACAAAATATAATTATGGAACTAAAGAAAACATTAGGATACGTCATACAAGATTTAACGTATAAAGATGAACCGGTATACATTGGTGCAAATAATGTAAACGTTTGCAAAATTCGTGCTGCCAAATTATATGTTGATGAAGCACATGCAAAAAGTGAACTGCATGATTTTGTTTTAGATATGCAAAGGTTGTTTAAAGAAAAAAAATATCATATTGAAACTCATGAATCTGAATTTGCAATAATTCCAATTGTTGTTATGCCATTGGAAAATGAAATTCTAGATTCTTTAAAGAATCTGATGGGTTTTATTGATACGCCAATCGGCAGAAGAAAACTTGGGTTTACAAATGGCATGCTATTAGAATCATTAAAAGAAGCTAGAGAAATAATCGAAAAATACAAAGTATGATAAGATACATACATGGATCTGGTGATTCACTAGATATTGACGTTTTTTATGTATTCGATAAATTACCGTCATTTCAAGAATGCAAAGAATTTTGCGATAGTTCAAAAGAAGAAAACAGAAACATCATAGTAATTAAAGATGGCATGGTTACAGATTGTTATAAAGGAACATGCGATGAAATTCAAAATAGTTTAATTACAACATATCGTTTACATGAACAAGAATTTCCATTAATTCTCGATACAAAAGTAAAAAGAAATGAAATTCTAAAAGCTGTAAGAGTATTACGTTGTTTCTTATCGCATTATTCAAAAACAACATATCGTGAATCTGTAAAATCTGCATTGAAATCGCATTCATGGGAATCTAGACTATCTGTTGCTGAAACTTTAGATTTATCAATTGATGAATTTGGAAAAAACTCAGTAATCGAAGTTCGAAAAATATTTGCATTTCAATTAGCGCAAGCACTAGGTTTATTGATGGGTCGTCCTGAAATATACACAAAAGCAGCTGCAGCAAAAGAATTTCCAGAATTGGAAAAATATTTATACAGAATACCAACGTCTGCAAATTATTTGATTCAAGCGTACAAAGATTTTTTGTTTATATGCAGAACATTTGACGTGATTCAACAAGGTGATGTTGTCAACTTTATTCATTATGGAACAAAAATAAATTTAAAAGATGAAGAAATTCTTAAATAGAAAACTTTACATAATAGGCAATTGGTTTGCAATGTTTGGATGCTGGTGGAAGAAACTTTTCAACATGAAATTTGATGAAACAGTAATTCCCGAAGGTCCATATTGTTACGAACCCGATTTTGAAAAAATGAATAAAAAATCGGCTGATGATTACACGTATTACACAAAGCATTGTCCGTATTCGATTTATTTAGGCAGATGGCGAGGAATCCCAATTAACGGTTGTTCCTATCTAGGTATGGTTACTGATGACGATGTGTTTGCAGATAGTTGCAAAGCATGTTGTGTTAATGACAGTTACAGATATGATGATTATAACAAATTAAAAACCGACGATTGATGAAAATTATTTTTTTAGATATTGACGGCGTATTAAATATTCCGTGGCAAGCAACAACAAAACAAGATAGATACGGCGATATTTTTCATCCTGATTTTGTAAGGAATTTAGCAATTCTTATTGATGCAACAGATGCAAAAATTGTAATGACCAGTACATGGAAAGATGCTGGTTTGCAAACAATGCAAAACATGTGGAATGATAGAGAATTGCCTGGAGAACTTATTGATATTACGCCTAGTGCAGTATACGCATACAATTTCATAACGAATAACGGCGGCGGGATTGTTGATTTTGATGACATTCGTAGAGGTGACGAAATTGACGTTTGGATAACAAAGCATCTTGATAAAATCAACATAGAATCATTTGTTATTATAGATGACATTAATGGCTATTATGATTACCAACAAGAAGTATTTGTTCAAACAGCAAACAATTTTGATGTAAATATTCATAGAGATAACATAAGAGGTTTCGGTTTAACTGAAGGTTGTGTCGAAAGAGCAATTGCAATACTTGACACCGATGAATATATAAATTAAAATAAAGTGTATGAAACAACGAATTCCGTCATTAAACGATTATATCAATGAACAAGCAGTACTTGATGATAAATTTTTTAGACCGTTAAGATACATAATGAGTCCGTACGGCGACCCAAGTGAAAAATATCCTGATGATATTTTTCCATGTTATGTTATCGGCGTAATACCGTCTAAGCATCTTTCTTTTGATGTTTTCGAGAGAGAATCGAAAATGAAATGGCTTATGCTTGATACATATGATGTACTTGGTTCAAATGAAACAGCGTTTGCTGGTAAAGTTAAAGATATCAAAAATCTTTACATAAGATTAAACGCTTTACATAAAGGTGTTTCTGAAGGATTGCCTCATCACGCACTTGCATTATCAACAGGCATATATTCAGTTGTCAAAAAAGAATTGATTGAAATAGACGGTACTTTAAACTATGCATTGAAGAAAGCAATTGATGATCACGGCGAAAAATTAAAATAAAATACAAATGCGCATTCCTAAATTCGATACGTATTCATCAATTATAAACGAAGGTTTTGTAATACAAGATAACGTCATTTTATTCGATTCATTATCTAATGATTTAATAAATACATCTTTTGGCAAAGGAAAATTGCATAAGCCATATCAAATGAAATTACCGTTTGGTATTGCATATTCAGTGTATCAACGAACTGATGATCACAATGTTAATTATGTAGAAGTATTAAATGCAATAAAAGGTAAAAGTTCAATTTATACTATAGATGCAAATAGTTATTCTAAATTTATCAATAGAACTTCAATTTATATGGCAGATATAATTTTAAAGGAAGAAATTGATACTATCATATTATTAGAAAGCTCAAGTTCGCTAATTGCAAATTTAAGTAATGAGTTAAACCGACATTTACCTAAATATTATGATATGGTAACATACAATGCAGGTATATTCAAAAATCCAAATTTCGATGAGATTATAATACAAGGTGAAAAATTTGGATTAAAAGAAAAGAACATTAAAACATTACAAGCAGATATTGACAGACAAAGAAAAAACAATTATTTTTCAATAAAGAAATTTGCACCGCAATTTCGTGACGTAATATCGAATTGGCTAAAAATAAACGATAAGATACTTTCAAAAATTGTTGATAAAAATGTTTGTGTAATTGATGATATTATAACAACTGGTTCCTCGCTAAAAGAATCCTCTAGGCTATTAGAAGATGCAGGAGCAAAAAAATAATTGGATTAAGTATAATAAAAGGTGGACATTAATTGAAACTATTTTAAAGTAATGTATATATAATAAAAATAAATAAACAAAAATCATAATCATGAAAGAAACATAGATTAATTGCCATTCAAAATTAATAACTGTCGCTAGACAAGATATTGCACCAGGCTATCAAGCGGTTCAAGCAGCGCATGCTGCAATCGAGTTTCAACACAATCATCCTACCATTGCAAAAGAATGGCACGAATGCTCGAAGTACCTGGTTTTTTTATCAATACCGAATGAACAATCTCTAAAAGACCTTATAGATAAGGCCGACGCAAAACAAATCAAATATTCTGTGTTCCGTGAACCAGATATTGATAATGAAATAACTGCGGTCGCTTTCGAACCATCCGAAGATGCACGAAGATTATGTAGCAATTATCCACTTTTATTAAAAAATGTAAAGTTATGAGACACTAGATTAATAGGCCGCGTGCTCCAACTTAATTTTATTTTATGATGTTCAATTTTCAATGAATTTTGAACATATAGCGTAAATCTGTTCAATTCGCAAAAAGAACAGAAAACAAAATAATCATAAATCATAAAATAAAAAATAAAGTCATGGAAATCAATATAGAAAAAGTAAACAGTCATGTATTAAATTACATAAACAAAACAAGTCAACATTTATTTGTAACACCAACTGGTATGTTCTTAAAAGTGTTTACAGTGAAAACGTCAACAGAAACATTGTGCGTTAAATTAAAATTTAATGATAAACTTTGTAATGTATCAATTTGGAAAATTGAGGAAAGAAATAAAAACAGTCATTATGTTACACAATTATTAATTGATGGCAAAGACCAATCAGCAGCAAATGTTGCAAAACATGCATGGAAACATGAAGTTTTATTTTACGCATACGAAGGACCAGTTAAATCAATTAAAAATTTCAAATTAATGAAAGAAAAAATTGAAGAGATTAAAAGATTTTTAAGTATCAAAAATGAAATTGCGCCAACTGACGGTCAAATTAAAGGTGCAATCACAAAAATTCTTGACGGATTAACGCCAAGAAAATAAAAATAATTCAAAAATAAATGCCTCAATAGTTGCTATTGAGGCATTTTTAGTTTATATTTGTTTAATAAATATTGAAATTATGATATACATGTATGAAAGAGGACGAGCAAAAAAAATGAAGGAGTCCGCACAAACATTAGAAGGTTTAAAGTCAAAGTTTCCAAATACAGAAATTTGCGATGAAGAAGGGTTACAAAAACGCTTAGATAAATATCAAGACGTATATATTTACATCGACCCTTACAATTCAGAAATGAAAGATGATCCAACAGATTCGGATAAAATTTGTTGGGCTACAGATTTTGAATCATGCGAAGATAATTATTTTAGATCACAAGAAGAAATATAAATTATGAATATACATT
The DNA here is from genome assembly GCA_041656875.1 of Candidatus Pacearchaeota archaeon. Lineage (GTDB taxonomy): Archaea > Nanobdellota > Nanobdellia > Pacearchaeales > GW2011-AR1 > ARS1285. The sequence goes on along the minus strand of JBBACR010000001.1, from coordinate 118,663 downwards.
TTAACGACAGAGATTTATTTGAGAAATTAAAATCTGCAACACTAGCAAAAGTAAAAGTAGGTTCCCATATGTACGGAACGAACAATGAAAATTCTGATACTGACTACCTTTACATATATGCAACATCTGAAAACGAATTATTTTCAGCAATGCAAACGCATCACCAGTTGCAATTTAAAGAAGATAACATTGATTACAATTTTGTATCATTGCATAACTTCTTGAAGAATTGCATAAGCGGCGATTCAACAATAAACTTTGAAGTAATTCATTCAGGTGAATTGAACGGAACTGACTTGGATTGGCTTTCAAAATATAAAGATTCTTTCATAACGTATTCAATCATAAGAAGTTATTTAGGTCTTGCAAGAAGAGACATTAAACATTATTTCAAATATACTGATGATTACAATAAAAGAAAAAGATTAGGTCATATAGTAAGAGGACATATTTATGCAAAGGAAATGTTAAATGAGTCTTTTGATTTTGCAAAAGCAAATGCAGAATTTAAAAGTATAAAACTTGATGTATCTGATAATAAAATGTTAAGGAAATATGAAGCAATCATATCAGTAAATAGAGATTGGACAACTAAACATTTTAATGATAAAACTTTGAAGTATGCACAAAACTTTGAAGTAAAAGCAGGAATTGAATTAACAAAAGAACTTTGCGATTTTTGCAAATCTGATGTATTCAAGGCAAAACAAAAAATACTTTCGGATTTTAATACTGACGCATTTATTGAAAGCTTTGAAAATTGGGTGAATTATTAGTCTTAAAAATTTGACAATGCATTCAAAATGTTGTATATTTGATTTTAATTAATTGATAATATCATGAGTCTAGAAGAATTATTAACAAATCAGCCACTTGTACAATTTACATTTGCTGTAACACATGATGGTATACACTGGTTTGACACTGGATGGTACGGTTCACCAAAATTGTGTTTAGCTGCAGATAAAAAACGGCCATTTCCAAAAGATTGGTCAACGTTTAAAAATGTTAAATTATTAAAACGTACATATACGCAAACAACAATTGAAGAAGATTCAAGTACTTACGGAATTAAATTTGTTTAATCATGCATCAAAAATTCACTACATTAGAAAAAATTACATTTGCGGAATTTGATAAACGCATCAATAAAGAAGCAAAAGAAAAATTAAAAAGAAGAGTTGCAAATAATCCAGATGCAAAGTTGAAAATCAAAATATCTCAACGAAAATTGTTTTGGATTCATCTAATTAAAAACGGCAATCTCACATGTCCAGTAACTGGAAAAAACGTTGCATATTGTGGATATGACCGAGCTGATTATAAAAAAGGTCCTTCATCATTCCATTATAATTTTTATTCAGAAGACGGCGACTTATTTACAATCGACCACAGATTGCCAAAGTCACAAGGCGGCGCAAATTCAATTGACAATGTGCAACCTATGATTGCTGAAGAAAATTGGGCAAAAAGTAATAACTTAATATTTTTGTAATATGAAAGAATTTATAGTAGTTCAAATTCAAGGAGCAGCAAAAGATAAACTTACAATTATTCTTGAAACCGATAATCATTTTAAGATTCGACAATTATTAGATGATAACGGATTTGGCGATTACAAAGTTAAAGATTGGTATTTTACAAAAGGAAAAATATTTTTGAAATAAAATGAAACTATTTTAAATAACTGTATATAATAGATACCATAGTTTCGGAAAGGGTTAGTATAGAAAGACTAGGGCAATTCCATGTTGTTAAATACTCATAGCAAATCTAGGATACTTAAAGATCTTTCCATGATTCAAAAACTAATTTTATAAAAATCAAATAAAACTGTTTTAAATTTCTGTATATAAAATAAAATTTAAAATATGAAAAAAGAATCAACAGAAGAAGAAAAAGCAAAATGGCGTCATTACAATCGTAATGGACGCAAAGATCTTGAAAAGCGTAAACAAGAAATTTTAAATACGCCAGTAAAAAATGTATTGAATATAGTAGAAACAATTAATGATGAAAAAATGGAGATTATTGACAAAAAGGTAACGACGCGTAAACAAGGGTTTAAAGAAACCGATAAGGAAATTTTCATTGAAAAAAAGTTTCCTGGCGTAAATGTAAAAGTTTCTTTAAACAAGAAAAATAACAAAATTAAGAGAAGAGTTAAATACAAGGAAACTGTAAATCCTGGCTATACATTAATTAAAGAAAACGCAACAAATATTGACGAAGCAAAAGAAATTATATTAAATGAAATTTCGCAGTATAAAGTAAAAACAAAACGTCAAAAAACAAAACGTCAAAAAACGGCAGAACAAATTACAGACACAAAAGAAACGATTAATTCAACTGCACCAACATTAAAAACAAAATTCGGGCCGGTTCCATTTGTAGAATCACCAAATAAAAAATTCGTAGGCGAAATTTATATAAACGGTAAATTGCACACGGAATTTAAACCACATGATAGCAAAGAAAAATTAGAAGAAAATATGGCGGCAGCAATAGAGGACATGATTGAAAAATATAAAAAAACAATTGTTGTAAGTTCGCATTCAGTATAAAATGTGCAAAAATAAATGCCTCAATATTTGCTATTGCTTCATAAATGTTGTATATTTGATTTTAATTAATTAATAAAAATTAAATATATGAAATATAATAAAAAGAACTATTCAGTACGAGATAACTTTTGTAATAAAATGGTTGGTATATGTTTTGTGCCCTTTTCAGGCAACGGTATAAATATATGCCGAAGATGGGAGTTAGGTTCTTGCCCATCTGAAGAAGATTGTCGAGAACTGCTAAAAAAATCAAAAAAGAAAGTATTAAATAAATATGATACAAAAGATATCGAATTTGATTTTTAATAAATTAATAATTTCTTACGATGCAAACGGTATTCCATAATTTGCTATTTTTATTGCTGATAGTGTTGACGATATTTCAATACGATTTTGTTCAAGTGACCGTATTTTGCGTGGTGGAAGATACCATCTAAGATGAAAATAATGAAAACCTTATTTTTGTTGAAAAAAACATCTGTTTGGTGTTCACAACTTGCTGATACTGAAGTTTATACCGGTACTTATAACATTGTAAAATAATTGATATGAATATACCCGAAATTCCTATTTTTTTAAATTTAATTTCCGAAACGGAAAAATGATTAAGTATCGTGATGAAGAAATTCAAACAACTTGGATGATTTCTTTATCTGCTAATAGATTTTATCGAAAAACAGATTGCTTATACGCAACACAAGATATCAAGTTCGATGATAATCTTACACCAAACGAAATAACTGAGTTGTTGTTTACTAAAGCAACATCGTATAGAAAACGCGTTTTGAAAGCAAAAGGCTGGATTGCAAAAGGATGCGGCGGTTTGGAAAAGCATTACAACTTAAATGGAGATATGACTATCGTATATCCAAAAATAAAATAATCATGGGAAAAGTAAAATATTCAAATGAAAATGAATGGCCGGCAATGGTTGGCGAACTTATTGAAAAATTTCAGGTAAGCCATTCAAATATGGCATGAAAACTGACTATCCAGTAGGAATTGAAATTAATCCGAATACAAACAAATCTGCATTCAGAATGTTGGATTGCAATTCATTAGTTGATTGTCATATGTGTAAACTTGCAAATAAATTATAAAATGGCAGTTGATGAACAACTTTTAGAAGAAGCAAATAAATTAAAGCTTACAGTACCTTTTAAATACGCAGCAGTAACACATGTGCATTGGAGTCATATCGTTTGGCTTGTTGAAAATAATCAACAAGGTGGGTTATTACATATCGTTTCATTAATGATATGCTATGCGTCGATGTTTCATGTTCGTTGCAAACAATTCCATTAAGTGTTATCAATGAATTGCATGATATTATAGTTAAATTAATCAAGTAACTTTTAAAATACATTATATGAACACACAAGCATTAGAACTGTACTTATATATGTGCAGTCCAGAGCCTATTATTAAATGGCTTGAAGAAAATGGCGTAAAAACAAAGGAAGGCGCATTGTTTCAATTGAAACCTTTAGTACAAAGTAATATTTTAAGTGTTGCTGATGCGCAAGGCGGTTGTCTTAGCGGAACTGAAAGTTGTGTAAGACATGTAATTACGCACTTTGAAAAACTTGAGAAAAAAAAATGCAAATTCTGACTTTGCAAGTATAAAAGAATTTGCATCAAAAATTGCAAAAAAATTAACTGTTGATGATTTCCGTTTCTTAGGAAAGGAAGGACCAATTGCATTAATTAAAGGATTCGGATATCCTGCAACGAAATTAGAAAGCGCGACGGAAAAAGAAGCTGAAGAATTGCATACAATATTAATTGGATAACAATGGATATAGGTTCAGGTGCAGGATACCCTGCTAGCGCATTATCAAATTTTTCACCTCACCCATTTGAAATAGATGGGATTACTTGCAATTCAATGGAAGGATTTTTACAATCTTAACATAAATGTTTTGATATATAAATTAAAAATTATATATGGAAAACATTTATTATGTATATGCGTTATTGGATCCACGAAAGCCTGGCGAATATGCGTTTACTGATTTTGGTGTAAAATACAAACCTTTTTACATAGGCAAAGGAAAATTAAGACGTATATATGTGCATTCGCAGAAAGCAGCAGTAAACTATAAGCGTTCACACAAAACAAGAACAATAAAAAAAATTTTAGATGAAGGTTTACAGCCCATCGAATTTTTTATAAAAGTTAATTTAGAAGAAGAATTTGCGTATACATTAGAAGAAAAAATCATATCGGAAATTGGGTTGCATAATCTAACCAATTGTTGGCCTGGCGGAAAGGGCGGCAGACACAATAAAAATTTTACCGGTAAACATCACACGCAAGAAACTAAAGATAAAATAAGAAAATGCCAAATTGAAAATAATTCAATGGCAGGTGAAAAATGGCATAGGACGCAAGAAGGCATAGATTCTTTTCATGAAAAAACAGCAGGTGAAAATCACCATTATTTTGGAAAAGAAAGAGAAAAAGAAACATGTGCAAAAATAAGTGAGAAATTAAAAGGAATTCCAATGCCTGATGATGAAAAAGAAAAACGGCGAAAAGGCATGGTTGATGTCTGGGCATTTAGAAAAGTTAATAACGTAAAAATTAAAAAGAAATCTCAAGGAAAAAAAGTGCAAGTGCATAATCAAATAACAGGTGAAATAATTGTTTTTGAATCCCAGAAACAATGCGCAGTTTTTTTACAAAAAGACTTTAGGACAATTACAAAATTTATAAATTTACAATCACAATTAAATAATTTTTTAATATCATGGATATAGGAAGCGGACAAGGGTATCCTGCCAGCGCATTATCTAACTTTGCGCCTCATCCTTTTGAATTGGATGGCGTACAAATTGCTTCATTTGAAGGATTTTTGCAATCACTAAAGTTTAAATCCCCAGAAATGCAAATTGAAGTTTGTAAATTAGTAGGAGTTGCTGCGAAGTTCAAAGGCAAACCAAAAAAATGGTGGATGACACAAACGCTATATTGGCAAGGTGTTGAAATCAACAGGCATTCAAAAGAATACCAAGATCTTCTTGATAGAGCATACGAAGCAATGTCAAAAAACTCAAGTTTTCGTAAAGCATTGATTGCAAGCGGAAACTCTGTACTCACGCATTCAATGGGAAAGAATGATGAATCAAAAACTGTTTTAACAACTCGTGAATTTTGTTCGCGACTAACAAAACTTAGAGAACAAATCAAAAAAGAAAAAGCTTTATTTTAAATGAAAGATTTAATCGAAAAAACAATAAAAGATATTCTGTTAAACAAGGCACGTATTTTTAAAGTTGAAATGCCGCTTTCAATATATAGAGATAACAGAAACGGTATTAGTTATCCAGGTGATATGTATGCATATTCAGATTGGGAAACCGTAATAAACGATACTGAAAATTATTTGCCAGAGAATTTATTGAATATGACAAACTATAAAAGTTTAGTTAATATATCTGGTGGCTATAATGCGTATAAATCCTTTAAACAAGATATCGCGCCAGGTATTTCTTTGTGCATGTCTGTTGTTCATCACAGTTTAAGTGGCGTTGGTTTAGATAAAGGATACGAATTATCATTCGGTATAAATTATCATGGCAATGCAATTGCCTTATATCATTCAAAATATGATACAACAAAGCAGGTTGCAACTTATGAAATCCAAGGTATAATTACAGACATTTTTAAACATTTGAAATTAGAAGATTTTAAAGAATATAAAAATGGCGAATTTTACTTCACAGAATATAACATAATTAACGCAAGTGTTCCTACAATTGATTTATATGCATTGTTGAAACTTTGTGTTATTGGCGATACTTTTTATATAACAGATTCTTTTACGCAAGCAATTGGATATACACATGGCGAACCTGATGTATTTTTTCCAGAAGATCTTTTTACAAAATTAAATGTAAAGAAAATTGTAATTAAATGCGCACACGGATATAATAAATTTTTAAATCATTTTGTATTTGAAACCGGAACTGAAATAGATATTCAATATGAAAAGCCAAGTAATCCAAAAAATTGTTACAGCCCAAAAAATCGAAAGGAAATTTCAGATTACATAATCAAAGATAATCCATGTATTCGCGAATTTCTTGTTGAAGATTTAAAAAATAAAGCAAGTAGAATTGAATTTCTTGAAAAGGAGTGGGAAGTATATAATCAACAAATACAAATAACTTTTAAATATGGAAACGTTAACGGGATTGTATTCACAAACAATTATTGCTTACGCGAATTTAAAAAGTTTTATGATGGGTTAGAAACTGTTTCATTAGATGTTGCAGGACACGAATTATGTTTATCGCAAGCAGCTTTTAGAAAATGTTTTAAAATTGAAAAATTAAAAAGAACAAAACGAATAGAAACAGCAATTGATGTATTCGGCGAAACTGTTGGATATACCGAGTTTTGGAAAAAATCTTTTAATACAGCACCAGAAAGAATATAAAACTTTTACAACTTTCTGTATATAATAACAAATAATTAATAAACATCAAAATCATGAAAGACCAATTAGGCGACAGAATGAAGGATTACGAAATCCGAACACGAACCATGTTACCACGTCGCAGTAACATTATGATTAGAATTGATGGCAAAGCTTTCCACACATATACAAGGGGTCTTAATAAGCCTTTTGATTTTGGATTAATGGAAGACATGGCCGAAACAACAAAGTACCTTTGCTCAAAAATTCAAGGTGCAAAAATGGGTTATACACAATCTGATGAAATCAGTATTTTGTTAACTGATTATGACTCAAATAAAACCGATTCATGGTTTGATGGTCAAGTACAAAAAATTGTATCCGTTGCAGCATCAATGGCGACAGCAAAGTTTAATAAACTTCGTGCTATTCGAGCAATTGGCAATATTAACGTATCGTACGACGAGGCAGGTGAAACTGGAATGATTCAATTGTATCATTCAGCGATTGAGGATATGACATTGGCAGAGTTTGATGCGCGTGTTTATACATTGCCTGATGCTGAAGAAGTTGTCAACTATTTTATCTGGAGACAACAAGATGCAACAAGAAATTCAATTTCAATGGCTGCGCAAGCATATTTCAGTCATTCTGAATTACAAAATGTTAACACTGGAAAACAACAAGACATGTTAATGTTGCAAAAAGGAATAAATTGGAATGAATATCCAACACCTGCAAAACGAGGTTGGACAATTAAACGTGAAAATCAAACATGGGTTAGAGCAAAAGACGGTAAATCATTTAAACCATATTTGGCTTCTGCAGAAAATATGAATTTCACAGATGATGGAATTGAGTTTGAAAGAAATACTTGGGTTATCGACAATGATATGCCAATTCTGACGCAAGACAGACAATACGTATTAAATGTATTGCCCAATAAATTAAACACGTGGAGAGAGTAATCTCTCCATTTGTTTTTGAAACTATAGTATACTAATGTATATAAAAATAAATTAAAACTTTTGAACGTTCGTTAAACATATTGATGAGTTAAGATAATGTAAATTTAAACTTAAAATAATCTTAACACATGGTAAATCAACTTTTTACTGAAAAATTTAGACCCAAAACATTAAAGGATATCATTTTACCCGAAAGAATCCGAAAAGAACTTGGAGATGGCGAACTTCATCAAAATTATTTATTTTATTCATCACCCGGAACTGGTAAAACAAGTTTAGCAAAAATTATGGCAGGTGACCATCCAACGTTATACATAAATGTATCTGACAGAAGTTCAGTTGATACAATCAGAACTGAAATTACAGATTTCTGTGGTTCAATTTCCGTTCTTGGCGGCAAAGAACATATGAAAGTTGTAATTCTTGATGAGATGGACGGTGCATCTGACCAATTTTATAAAGCATTGCGTGCAACAGTTGAAAAGTTTCATGATACTGCTCGTTTTATTGGAACTTGTAATTACATAACAAAAGTTCCTGATGCAATTCAATCTCGTTTCAATTGTATTTCTTTTGATTATGCAAGTCAAGATGAAGAAAAGAAAGTAATGATTGAATACATCAAACGAGTACTTACAATCTTTAAAGCATACGGTATCGCAATTGAACAAGCGGCTGCAATCGAATTCGTTAAAAGAAATTTTCCTGACATGCGTTCTTTAATGAATAAAATGCAATCTTTTCAATTGAAAGGAATTACTGAAATTAAAATTGAAGATATCAAAACATTGAATTATACATACAATGATATTTTTGATTTAATTCTTAATGATCCTAATCCTGCTGAAAATTACAAAACAATTGTTGGCCAATATTCATCAAAAGTTGATGATGTTCTTGCTTCATTAGGAACAGAGTTTCCATCTTATATTAGAGAACACAAACCTGCACAAATTGCAAAACTTCCACAACTTATTATTGAAATTGCAGCTCACCAAGCACAACGTGTTCATGTGATTGACCCAGTTATTACATTACTATCATGCTGCTTTAAATTACAACAAATTTTATCGAAATAAGTATGGCAGCCGTTATAAATTATCACCAATCATCGACTATTGAATCATCAACGTACGATAGTCAAACACAAATCTTAACAATCGAATTTAAAAACGGTTCAGAATATGCATACTCGGGTGTTGACCTTGATACATACGAAGGACTTGTTGCTGCCGCATCAACTGGCGTATATTTCCAACAGCATATAAAGAATTCTTTTAGTTATACAAAAGCGTAATTATGTATTTAAGAAGAGCATCAGATTTAAGAGATTACATAATCTCAAAATATCAATTGATACCTGAAAAGGTTGACGTTTTAAAAATAGGACAACGAATGTATCTTATTCTTGTTACGCCATCGCATACGTTATTCAAGGCAAAAATTTATGTAGGTATACTTGAATCCGCAAATACAATTGCTGTTATGAAAAAAGTTTTAGATACAAATATCGAAAACGCTTTAATTAAAGTTGGTTACATTAAAAAACAAGACGGAAATGGGGAAGCTTAATATAATCGTGGATGGCAATTACCATTTTCACAAATCATTGCACGTGTATCCGCATCAAGGAAAAGAACCTAAATTGAAAGATGAAAAAGACCGAAACATGTTCATGCGAAAAATTGCAATGGATATGGCATATGGCATTCGACAATTAGGAAAACCTGATAGAGTCATATTTACAATTGACCATCATTCATGGAGAAAAGATGTTGATATTGAAGAAAACGAAGGCTATAAAGCAAATCGAGTAAAAGATGAATCTGTTGTCGATTGGAAAGCATTTAATAAATGTCTTGCCGATTTTGGCGAAATTTTGAAAAGTCATGGCTGTATCACATCAAATATCGACAGTTGTGAAGGTGATGATTTGATGTACTATTGGGCAAATAAATTATTTGATGATGGTGAAGATGTTGTTATAATGACAGGTGATGGTGATATATCTCAACTAGTTAAACATAGCGGTAATAATTTCATTGTTGTTTACAACATAAAATCAACAGACAGAAAAATTATTGCAGCACCAGGTTTCTTTGATTTTTTACATAAAATAAATGAGGTTTCATTATTTGATGCTGATTCATTTATGGGAAATAACAAAGATGCAATAAAAGAAGTAATTGCAAATTCTGCATTACAAGAACTTGACCCAGAGGATGTATTATTCAGTAAAATTTTAATGGGTGATGGCGGTGATAACGTACCGCCTATCGTATCTTGGCAAACAACGCAAAAATCAGGTAAAGTCATTAATAATAAAATGACAGACAAAGCAGCTGCAAGAATAAAAGAATTATTGTTAGCAAGAGGAAAGATCGTTGACGTTACACATCTTGAAGAACACGCAAAAGAAATTTCTAATGAAATTAAAATCATCTACAATAAAGAATTCGATTCGGAACTTATCAAAAAACGAATCATCAGAAATACAATTCTTGTATATTTATCTGATGATACAATTCCATCTAAATGTCGTAAATTATTTGAAGAACATTATCTAAACGTTCGTTCGGGTGGTTATCCAAGATTAGGAAAATGGGATATGCATACGTTACTTGCAAATTCTGAATATGAAATAGAATCAATGTCATTTGAAGCTGATGTATTCAAAAATCTTGGTGGCAAAACAAAACCTAAAGCCGCAAATAAACCAATGGCTGATAAACCAATACCTAATGTTGGTGACTTACTTGCTAAAACATTATTCTAATGGAAACAATCGAATACACATGTCCATTTATGGGCAAGATTACATTAACTAGGGTTGGCGAATCATCTTCACATTTGCAAGGCGAAAGTGTTGTTAAAACATATTATATTGATAGATGGAAAAACTTTTATATAGATATATGGAATACATGCGGTGGAGATCCTATACCAATGATTAAAATTAACAGAGATGTTTTTGATAAACTTGTTGAGATAGACAAAGATTTGAAAACTAATCAAATACCAGGTATATAAAATAATAAAATGGCAAAAAAAGAAATAGAAGATAAAGAACCATCATCCAAATCATTATTTGGTGACACAGTAAAGCCTGTAAAAGAAAAAGAAATGAAATCTTCTGCACCAGGTTTATTCGATTACGTAAACATGTTATTTCAAAAACCAAAAGCATTTACAGAATTACCTGCATATACAAAAAGTAAACAGTTTTTCATGATGCAAAGGTTTTTTGCAATAAAATTTCCAATACAAGCACAAATGTTCAATCATACGAAAATGAATGGTGCCGAAGCTGTTCAATATTGGTGTGATTCATTGTCAAAAATGCACAATTCAACACCTTCATGGATATTTAATGCGCTTAAAGGTGCAAAAAAATCAAAAGAAGAAAAGAAAAAAGAATTAAATGTAGAAGAAGCAACTATTATCGAATATTGTAAAAGAATGCAATGTTCAAAACGAGACTTAGATGAAATGTATAAGTTTTTTCCTGATGATATTCAACAAGAACTTACAAGTTTTGAAAAGATGATTAAAGGCTCTACTTTGAAAAAATAAAAAATATACTTTTTCCGAAAACACAGCCTGTGTTCTGAATATATAAATTAAAAATATATTTAGAATGCAGGCTATTTCTTTAAATAAAACCGGTCAGTATGCCGTATTTTCGCTAAATGCGCCATACAAGAATATTGAAAGTATAAGAACATTTACTGACGATTTAAGTGGTGTCGGCACTATCATTAAACAATTCAGATGGTCAAAAGATAATACCGCCTGGTCTTATTGGTCTGAATTGACTCAACAAAATCTAAATGATTTAAAATTAAATCCTGCAAATCCTTTTTACATAGAGTACAAGTATCAACTTGCATCTCAAGGATTCATGACAATCAATAATGTACAGATAGAACCAAACTATCAAATACAAGATCCTTCATCTCAAATAGTATTTGAAGAAAACGGTTGTCAAAATTCCCAACTAGCGTGTACTTCATCAGGTATTGATAGAGCGTCAATACTTTCAAAATGTGATACACCTACATTCAATCCATACGCTGTTAATCCTGCAATCAATTTATATAAGGATTTGTCAGCATCAATATCAGATCTTTTTGGCATGGAGGTACTATACATGCGAGCAGTGCCAAACAATCGTTCAGGCGATGTTATATTAAAAGAATGGACATTATATAATGTTGATGAACCAGTATGTAGTAAAGTAATGGTGCCAGATAACAAATTTCCCGATGACACAATGCAATATAGTATGTATGGCATTGGGTACGAACAACCGTTTGAAATTGAAATCGTAAAACAAATTTTTGAGCGCGATTTTGGTATCGATGCGGCACCTCAAAAAAATGATATAATTTTCTTCCCACTTGTCGGCAATAGATTATATGAAGTTCAAAGTTCACGTCCTTTTAAAGGATTCATGATGGAAAACACTAGTTGGAAATGCGAACTTGTAATTTACAAACCAAAATCGAATAGAGATATGCCTGATACCGTTAATGACATAATGGATGACTTAATGAGATCTTCTGATAGATTGTTTGGAGAAGAAACACAAAATCAAATTGAAGATATTGCAAAACCACAACAGTATGACAGAAAACTTGGTACAAATTTACAAGATCCAACACGCGATTATGTAAATCAAGATTTAGTTGTCATGGATAATAAAATTATAAATAGAAGTGTAACTGTTGCTGACCATTATTATGACTTGCAATCAATTTTTGCCCCAGATAAAGATGTTCAAGCAGTAACATATAAAGCAGTATCGAATTTTATTAATTCTCAGGATTTTGCATTCACAACTTGGTTTAAATATGTAAAACCTAAGTACACAATAAGTGAAGATTCTTGCAAAATAATGTCACGAACAGGTAACACAATTATTGTAACAATAGGTTCTTTGCGTAAATATCCTGCAGGTACATTGGTTCAAATAAAAAGACAAGGACGACTTAACTTCTACGGCGTTGTAGTTGAAGTAACAAATACAAATACTTTCAAAGTAGCATTAAACGATGAAGTCATTAATTACCTTGACACAATCGCGCCAACTTGGGTAACTACACCAGGATATGGAATATCTCGAACATTCAAAAATACATTTATAAATGGCCATACGATTGATTCAAATGGTGCAAAAGGATGGAAACTTGAATCTTATGTTAATAGATATTTTGTGTACACTAATGGTTCAACACCTATTATGATTCCGATGAATGACACAATGGAAGAAAACAAATGGTACGGTTTAGTATTTAATCATGCTGCACAATTCGGACAATTGAATTTTAGTTTATGGGAAGTTAATAATGAAAGAACAGCAAAAACAGAACTAACATCAGTATTTACACGAACATTTAGCAATGTCAATATCAATGCTGCTGAAATTTTACCAGAAGATGATGAAAAACAATTTGAACTTATTGCAAGTAATCATTATCAAACAAACATAAGAATATTCAAAAATATTATTCCATACGAACAACAATCAACAATACTTAATCAGTATATAATTGAAGATGGACGTGAAGCTATCGTAATTGACAACAGTTTACCTATACTTCATTTGCCATTTGTAGGTTCAACAAAATAACAATGCATTTAACTTTACATATATGAGTAATACAAAAAAAGTAAATCAAGATGAAAGACAACAACAGCTTTCAGAACGAGAAGAATTAGAACAAATGTTGCAATCGTCATCAGATAATTTAGAAAGTCTAACAGAAGAGGCAAAAAAATTATCACTGAAGCATAAACCTATTACATTGGATTATCAAGGAATTATGACATCATCAAATTCCGAGGCAATGGACATTGTAGGTGCAAATGCTATGTTTTATTTGAATGAAGAAATTATTGACACTGAAGAATACATACAACAAAAAATGCGTTCCGATGTTGCAACAATGTCAGATCTTATTAGACAATCTAAAGTTGCCGAGTATTCAATCATAAAAATGTTAGAACAAATTGAAGAAGGCAATATGCAATCAAGACAATTTGAAGTTTTATCTGGTTTCCAACGTTCAAAGTTAGAATTAACAAAGGCAATTGCAAATTATGTTGTTGTGATGGAAAATAACTATAAAGCAATTAAAGAAGACTATCGTGTTAAACGAGAAGAAAATACAAAAGACATTCCGCACTCTGAAGTTGAAGGCGAAGGTGGCGGTGATGCTGATATGACAACAAGAGGAACTCGTGGACTAATGGAAAAAATACGTGAAGAACTTGACAGAAAAGACAGAGAACTTAATAGTAAAAAACTAAATGATGCTAAAGAAAACCAAAAGCAAATGGAACAAAATAATACAAAAGATAGTCCATTTTAAAATAACACAATATGGGAAGTAGCACAATATGGTCAACCGAACGAGTTAACGATGTAATAAGCAAATTAGAAAATGGCTTAGACGTCGATAAATCTTGTTTTTATCAAGGTGACATTAATTTCAGAAATGGAAATATAAATTTCAAATATACGCCACAAGAGCAAGAAGAAATTGTTCGATGCGCAAGTGACGTACTTTATTTTGCGGAAAAGTATTGTCACGCAATGACAGATACTGGAGTTCAAAAGATTGACCTTCGTCCGTATCAAAAAGATATGCTTCGAGATTTTCAAGATCATAGATATGTTATCATGCTTGCAAGCAGGCAGATAGGTAAATGCCATTTATTTAATTCAAAATTAACTATTTACGATAAAAAGTTACAAGGTTATTCTATTATTACGGTAGGACAACTTTATTATATGCAACTTAAGTCGCAACGGCAATTGACACGAATAGAAAAGTTAAAGTATTTTTTATGGCAACTTTATAATAAACTTGATTAATTCATTTGTCAAAAAGCAAATTCTTTAATGAATATATAATTAAATAACAAAAAATATTTAATATGAAATGCGTAAATTGCAATAAAGAATCAAAAAGAAAGTTCTGTTCAACCAATTGTTATATGGAGTATAGAAAAAGTGAATCCATAAGAAAGCAAAATGCAAAAATTGAAAACATGACAGATGAAGGCTACGACCATGTAGTTTGTAAATGGTGCGGGATGAAAGTTAAAAGGATATATGGAATTCATATTAAAAATCATCACAAAGATAAAACAATTAACGATTATAAAAAAGAATTTCCAGGTTCGCTATTGACATGTGCGTCAGATAAAGAAGCAACGTCAAAGAATTCAGGATTGCATATGAAACTTGACAATTACAGGTTATTGGCGTCAGAAAAAATGAAAGGCGAAAATAATCCAAATCACAGTTGTAAAACAACAAAGGAAGAACGGCAAAAAAGATCGCCATTTTCATTAGAATTTTATAAAGAAAAAGATGTTGATGATATTGAAAGTGCTAGAAAAGAATTTGTGAAGGCCGCATTAAAAGACAGGATAACAGAAACGCAACTTGAATATTGGTTAGAAAGATATGAAGACGATATCGCAAAAAAACTTTATGCTGATAGGCAAAGTACGTTTACGTTAGAAAAGTGTATAAAAAAATACGGTTTCGTTGCAGGCACTGAGATTTTTAATAATAGGCAAGAAAATTGGAAAAGTAAAGTTTTTAACGAGTATACATGCATATCGAGAGGTGTGTCAAATCTTTCAATTGAAATCGCAGAAAATATAAATCAGCATGTGAAAAATTTATTATCTGATAAAAATGAAAAATTTATTTATGATAAAATAAATAAAAGAGTATGCAAGTATGATATAACGCACAAAGCAAACAGAAAAATAATAGAAGTAAACGGGATTTTTTGGCATTGCAAGCCAGGCTTATACGAACCTGATTACTACCACAAAGTTAAAAAGAAAACAGCAAAAGAAATTTGGACATATGATGAATATAAGATTCATCTTGCGAACGCTCATGGTTATGACGTTCTTGTTGTGTGGGAGGATGATTACAATAAAGATAAAGAAGGAACAATTAAAAAATGTATAGAATTTTTAAATGAAACAACAAATTAAGAATATAATTTTATTTCTTATTCAATGTTTAGAGACATACGAATATAGAAGCATCCGGTTAGATGAAAATGATCATACAAAAAAAATTATCAATTCATTAGCAGTTAAAGGAAAATTGGTGGCTACAGATACGAAAGATGCTGAGATAACACAAGTGCATCTAACGCAGCCATACCACGTATATAAAATCGAAACTGAAAGTAAAAAACAATTAGAATGCGCAGATTTGCATATTTTATTTGATAAAAGTATGCAAGAAGTTTTTTGTAAAGATTTATCAGTAGGTTCATTAATACAAACGAAAGATGGCGTCGAGAAAATTGCAAGTATAGAAAAATCGAAATATAAAGTTTCAATGTTTGATATTTCATTGAATGATGCAAATCATAGATACTATACAAATGATATTTTAAGTCATAATACAATCACATCTTCAATATTCATTGCATGGTATGTATGTTTTCACTACGATAGAAATGTACTTGTAATTGCGAATAAGATGGCAACAACTACTGAGATTGTTGACAAAATTAAAACAGTAATAAAGAATGTGCCATTCTTTTTGAAACCTGGCTCGTTATCTTTAGGAGCAACGGGAATGAAATTCGATAATGGCGTAAAATTATATTCTCAAGCAACTACAAAAACAGCAGCCTTAGGTTTTACTATTCACCTTTTATATGCGGATGAGTTTGCTCACATTGACGAACATATTGTTGTACCTTTTTATCGTTCTATTTATCCTACGTTGTCATCATCTCAAGTATCTCGTATCATAATAAGTTCAACACCTAATCAAATGAACTTGTTTTATGAAATATACGCAAAAGCAATGGAAGGTAAAAACGAATACTTTCCAATACGTGTTGATTGGTGGCAAGTGCCAGGACGCGATGAGAAATGGCGACAAAAAGAAATTAACAACTTAGGTTCTGAAGAATTATTCAATCAAGAATATGGAAATCAATTTTTGGCATCGTCAAGAATGCTTTTATCAAGTCAAATATTGCAATACTTAAAAAGAACGACCAAAGAATTCAAATGGAAAGAAGTTGATGAATTAGAAGATCTTAATGACAATTATGCAGAGTTGACTTGGCATCCAAATTTTGACCCTAACGAAATTGATGTTGATAAAGATAGATTTGTTTTTGCTGTCGATTTGAGTGATGGTGTTGGTAGCGATAGTACAGTTATAAATATAATGAAACTAGAGTTGCAATCGAATGCAATGATACGTAAAATAACAGAATATAGTAACGAATCAAGTTTTTATAGATTAAGACAAGTTGGTATGTATCGTTCAAATTTGCATTCAATTGATGATGTTGCAAAAATACTTGAAGCACTTATATTTAATGTGTTTCATGAAGATATTGTAAGAATTGTTTTAGAAATAAATTTCAAAGGAAACGTTATTATCGAAAAATTATCTAAACATAAAGATTACTATCCTGAAATATTTATGCATACGTTTCATTCTGTTGCAAGTCAAATTTTTAGGCCAGGTGTAAAAATCAAAGCAGATAATAAGGAAATGTTTTCTAGAGAATTGCGAAATCTAATAAAAAATAAAAGAATTGTTGTAACTGAAAAAAATACTTTTAATGAATTAGGAGCATTCGGTTTAAATAAGCAAGGAAGATATGAAGCACAAACTGGACATGACGATATTGCAATGACATTAATAAATTTAGTTGCGTATTTTGATAGCGCTGCATTTGAAGAAATGGTTGAAGAAACATACGATACACAACAAGAATTAGTTAAGAAAGTAATATACGATAAGATAAATGCAGACGTCGGTGATACTGTTGAAAAAGCATCACATTTAAGTTGGCTTAGGGATTTTATGTAAGTCATATAGCAAATATTGAGTAAAAGAAAGTAATATATAATAAAATAAAATAATAAAATAAGATTCCGCAAATGGCAAAGATTTCATTAGATCTAAATCAATTTAAAGCAAATGGGGTCTATACTGTAGAGTTCGATGCAACTGATAGTTTTGTAATTTCTTCACAACAATTACGACTTGTTGTAGGATTTTCACGTAAAGGACCTTTCAATGCACCAGTATTTCTGCAAGATATAAAATCCGCAAGAAAAATTTTCGGCGAAATTGACACATACCTTGAAAAGAAAGGTTCTTTCTTTCATCGTGCAATAGAAACTGCATTACAAACAGGACCTATCTTCGCAATCAATTTAATGCCGTTAAATAACGCAATAGATGGTGATAAGATTGATTACCGTTCATTCTCTTTAAGCATGGCTGAAGATAATAGCGATACATCAAAAGATCTTATGGCATCATTCTTCAACAAAGAAAGATTTTGGTTCCCAGATTCGTCTTACTTTGAAGCTATCGTAAATAACAACGCGTCAAACGAAAACAAATTAATCAGTTTCACAAACTTAGGTCAAGAACCTGTTTCGATTATCGCAAGAAAATCTGTAAACATTAAAGGTTTTGATATTACTGCTCGTGATTTTTACGGTGCTGGTAACGCTCCTGCATTTGTAAATGATTTCGATTACATATCTGATTACTTTATTGACGTAATCGTTGTAAAAGGCGATTGGACAAATTATAACAACTTAGCAGTTGACCCTGACTTCTCTACATATTTCGATAACTCAGGTATTAAAGTTAGCAAATTAAATGCTTTCTTATCTTCTGATAAAGTTGTAACAGTTGCAAGCTTCACTGGTTGTATTATTCCTGACTTCACAGATCGTCAAGGTGTTAACCAATACATTGAAACAATTGTAAATAATGCACAAGGTGTAACTGGAATCTTCATGACAATCGACAGAAAATCTTTAGACGATTATGAAAATTCACAATATCATGTTGATTTAATCGGTCATTCGTTAATTGACGGAAACCGTTCAAGTTTAAACATGTTATCTTATGTATCACCTATTTCTGATGAAATAACATACAACAATACGTTACTTGCAGATTCAATCGAAACTTTAGATTATAAAGCTGCTGATTTTGGCACTGGTACTGTTGTTCCTTACATCAAAAATGTTCCTTATACAACAGATGCAACTCGTGGCGTATTTTTAAATACATTGGTTATACCAAAACCACTTCCTGCATTTACAGGACAAGTATTTACACAAGATGCGTATAACAATTTATTGAAAACTTTAAATACAAATTCATTAATCAAAACAGGATTAACTACTGCAGGCGTAACTACTGCAGGCCTTGATGATTATGTTAAAGTTGATAGAATAACAAATACTGGAACATCAATCGAAATTTTAATCTCGAATCCAGTTAAAGCTGCTACAGATAATGCTACTGGTGACATGATAGTAAATTATGTATCTGCTACACAATTAACAACTACAAGTCCTGCTGCATTAAATTTAATTGCTGGCGACATTGTTTTTGTTAAAACATTAAATATTTATCTTACAGTTGCTTCTGTTACGCCAGGTTCGCCAGTAAATACAATTACATTCGTATCAGGTGTTACTGTTGGAATGGACGGTTTAACTGCTATTGGTTGTAATGTTGCTGATGCAATAACAGTTGATATTAATTCAGTAGGTTCACCTGCTACTTATTCAATTGATTTAATTGCAAATCCTGCATTAATGTATACTGATACTGATATCATTGTATTGCCTGGAAACAAACTTGTAACTGATGTTACAAACAATTCAGTAATTAATGGTGATAAAGTTAGTGTAACATCTGCTTATAACACATTTACATACTTATCGTTTGAAAATGTAACTGCAATGTACGGTTTAACAGGAACTAAAATTAATCAATGGTCAAATGTTGAATTAAATTCAACTGCTGGCATTATACCTGTAACATTATCAAATTCATACGATAAAAACGGATCATTAATAAGCGGAAGTGGTTTAATACTACAATCTGCTCATAATAAAATTGAAGAAAACGTTTCAATTATTGCTGGTACGTTAAATGCTAGAAAAACATCATTCAATATTGCTGGTGTTGATAATGCAAAAATTGAAGTTGGCCAATATTTAGTAAATGAAGCAAGAACAAGATTAACTAGAGTTATCTCTAAAGTTAAAAAGGTAAATGCGCAAACAAATGCTACTGAATACACAATCAATGTAAATGAAGCAATATATGCAACTGGTGGCGCTGTAACTAGATATCTTGGAATCAATGATGTTAACTTTACAACAAACTTACAATTTACATCACTTGGTGGATTTACAATAACTGCATATCATATTCCTGGAACACCTGCTCAATTAGAGAAAATCTTAGGTGTTATCGAAACAACAAACTTAGGTGATGTTCTTGCAGATAAAGACATGATTCAATTCAGATATTTGGTTGATACATTTAATGGCGGTCTTGCTCCTATGATGGGACCTAAAGCAATCTTGTCAAGATTGGCAAAACAACGTCAAAAATGTATGGCAATATTAAATGCGCCTTCAATTGAAGAATTCATTGCTTCAACTGACCCAAGATTTACTGAATTGCCTGACCCAGCAAATGGAAATCCAAAACCTGTGTTACAAGCATCTTATATAGCAACTGGTGGTAACTTATCATTAGGCCCATCATTCACATTCACATTACCTGATGAAGAAAACGGTGCTAGATTTGCTGGTGTATTCACTCCATTTATTAAAATTCGCGAGAATAATAAAAATAAAATGGTTCCACCTGCTGCTGATGTTTCAAATAACTTCATTAAGAAATTCAAAAACGGAACTCCATTTGCAATTGCTGCTGGACCTCGTAGAGGAACAATTTCAAATCCTAAAATGTCAGGTCTTGAATATGATTTCTTAACTGCTGATAGAGAATATCTTGAACCAATAGGTTTAAACTGTATTATAAATTCAAGACAATACGGACCAATGATTTACGGTAATGCAACAGCATACCAAAAAACATTATCTGCATTCAATAACTTACATGTTAGAGATTTATTAATTACAGTTGAAAGTGATGTTGAAGATATCTTATCTAACTACGTGTTTGAGTTCAACGATGCTTCAACTCGTCTTGAATTAAAAACTATTGTTGATGGCTACTTATCAAATATTAAAAGTTCTGGTGGTATCTACGATTACATTGTAATTATGGATGAATCAAATAACACACAAGAAGTTATCGACCAAAACGTTGGTATAATTGATATAGGAATCGAACCTGCAAGAGGATTACAAAAAATCATAAACCGTGTAACCGTATTAAAAACCGGAACTGTTTCATCAGGAGGTTTTACAGTATCATAATTAAAAGATTGTGGGTTTCGGCCCACAATACTTTTTCTTTAAAGAATATATAAAATAAAATATTTCAAATGGCAAAAAATACAGGCTTACCACATTATAAAAATAGTACTGCTGCCCGTAACTTATGGGAACCAGTATTTAAGGCGTACTTCAGCGTAATGTTAACGCCTCCTCCAGGAATATCTGACTGGGATTTGGTAATGGAAAACATTATAAAAATTTCAGGTATGAAACCTAATACGTTTCCAGCTATTGCACAACAATCATTTAAAGGTGCACATAGAAGTTACATCGGTGGTAAACCAGGTGAAAACTCTCATGATTTATCTTTAGATTTTGAAGTCAACTTAAATGATTCAAATTCGATGTATGTTTATAAAGCAATTAGAGCATGGTGCGATTTGGCATACAATCCGCTTACAGGTAAAATGGGATTGAAAAAAGATTACAAAGGTGGTCCACTTATCATTTCTCAATATAATGCAAATGGTGATATTTTCAGACAAATAACATATCAGACAGTTATTCCAATGAGCGCAGTTCAAGGTCCAAACGATCCTGACTTCGAATCAGATGAAATATTTAAAGTAACTGACTGGCAATTACGCGTTGATGACTGGGAAGAAACTTGGTTATAATAAAACAACAAATAAACTATATCTTAAAAGTCAATCTATGAATAATGGATTGACTTTTTTGTTGCTTGAATATATAACTATATCATTTATTACAAGTCATTTAATGACACAAATCTTTTTTAAAATCGTATCATTTATAAATCTGAATATATAAATAAATTATAATTATATAAACACAAAATCTAATATCATGGCAAAAAAAACAACAGAAGATGCTGCAAAAGCAATCATTGACGCAGCAGAAAGTGTAGAACAAATAAATACACAAGTAACATCATTAGGAAATATCAATGAAATTAAAAAGAATTTCAATGGTGCTGGGCAACCTATTATCAGCAACGAATCTCCATTAGGTGAATCGAAAAATATTGCTGGTGAACTAGGTTATAAAGCAATTCCGTTAGAATCATTACCAAGTCAAGGATTATTTTATCCGGTAGGAACAAAATTATTTATCAAAGCTGCTAGTGGGTATGAAATAAAACACTGGTCAACAATTGAAGAAGAAGATGGTTATAGCATTGATGATATGTTAAATTTTATTGTTGAAAGATGTATAAAATTAACAATACCTGGTAAACGTGCGTCATTTAAAGATCTTAAAGATATTGATAGATTTTGGTTAATTTTTGCAATCAGAGAATACACATTTAAAGATGGCGAAAACAAATTATTTGCAGATATTCCATCTGGTGAAAAAACAGAACGTGTTGAAGTAACAAAAGACATTATTAACTATTATGACCCATCAGATAAAATGATGAGATTCTACAACGAAGAAACGCGTTCATTTGTATTCAATTTAAAAAATGGTGAAGTTGTTAACTTGTACTTTCCAAATGTTGGTGTATCTTCTTTCTTGAAAGATTACCGTCGTTTAAATGAATTACAAAGAACAACAATAGATGAAGATTTTGCTAGATATGCAATATTCTTATTTGAGGATTGGAGAATGCTTACAGCAGATACATACAAACAAGAAGAACAAAAATCTTTTGGTTGGTCAATTTCAAAAATATCGTTGTTATCTAAATTTGTCGATTTAGTAAAAGAAAGTGTTAATCCAAGTATGACAGTTGAGATTGGTGCCGGGGAGGTCACTGTGCCGCTTAACTTTCGTGGAGGCATCAAAGCTATTTTCCTTATTTCAGATATCTTGGACGAACTTGAGTAAAATGGAGTATATGCTGTTAAAGCATTTACGTTTGCAACCAAGCGAAATATGGCAAAAACCTTTTTATGAGATTGAGTATTTAATTGACAATATGAAAGAAGATAACGAGGAGCAAGAGAAATTGAGAAAAGAAGAAGAAAGTAAACAAAAGAAAGAATCAATGTCAATATCTTCGATGAAACAAGACTTCGGAAATATGACAAAGAATTTCAATTCAAGTATGGGAAATATGTCAGCACCAAAATTCCCAGACATAAAAATTTAAAATAAGAAACAGTTTTGGCAGCACCAGATACTACATCGTTATTGAAAGGCATACTAAATGTTGTAACTCGCACCGAAAAGCACATTGAAGATATTAACAAAAAAATGTCTTCAAGTAAAGCAAAGGGCGGCGATGCGGATGATGCTGCAAAATCTGTTACTGCAGCTGCAAAAGGTAGCACAGGCGGTAATACATCTGCTGAGACAAATAAAAAATTGGACACTATCATTAATTTGTTGAAAATACAACTTGGTGATTCAACTGCACAACCTAATTTATTGAACGGATTTGGTGCAAGCATATTATCAATTGCTGCGGGATTGAAAGGTTTTTCAAAAGCAAATAAAGGTGCCCCGATGTTTATAAGTTTCTTAAAAGAAGTTGCTGACCCGTTAAAAAAATTAGGAACAAAAGCAGTAACACAAGGAATATCGAATATGGATGTCCTTGGTAATGCTATATTAGGATTTTCAAAGAACATGCTTAAAACTGGTCTTCTTTTATTGCCAGTTTTACCTGTTCTTCCAATATTTGCAATTGTATTACAAGCAATGGGTGGTGTTTTCACCAAAATTGGACAAAAATCAAAAGACATAGAAAAAGGCTCTAAGGTAATGGGCGATATGGGTAAAGGAATGATATTCCTTGCAGGGGGTATTGCGATGTTATCATTATCAGCTGTATTATCATCAGTTGCGCTTTCAAAATTCGGATTCCCGACAGGTGCAATCGGCATCATTGGTGGTGTTGCATTGTTATGTATATTACTTAACATACCACCTATTAAAAAAGGTGTATCTGTATTAAAAGATATAGGTAAAGGCATGCTATATTTAGCAGGCGGTATTGCAATATTATCGTTATCGTTTGCATTATCTGCAATGGTAATGAAAGGCGCAAGTGTAGGTGGAACTTTAGGCGCAGGTTTAGGAATTATATCAGCAGTAGGCGGTTTAGCATTAATGATGGTATTTCTTGGTATGCCACCTGTCGAAAAAGGTGCAAAGGCATTGAAAACAATGGGCGCTGGTATGATATTCTTGGCATTAGGTATTGCTATAATGGGATTATCAATTGCATTAATATCAAAATATGCAGGTGTTTCACCATTAGAAGTTGGTGCATCAATTGCTATTGCTGTTACTGGAATTGGTGGTGCAATGTACTTACTTGGTAAAAATGCGTCTAACATATTTAAAGGTTCGATTGCATTGGCAGTAACGTCATTGGCATTAGTTGTTTTCGGATATGGATTAAAAACAACATTTGATGCGCTAAAAGGCAAATCGTGGGAGGACCTTGCAAAATTAGGAACTTCTGTTGTTGGAATTGCTGCTGCAGTTACATTAATAGGTAATCCAATAACTGCAGGTTTCACATTAATAGGCGCAGGATTACTTGCTGCTATTGGTGGAAGTTTATGGGCAGTTGCAAAGGGAATGAAATCTTACATGGATTTAGGTGCTGACCAATTTCCAGGTGACCAATTCAAAACAACAATGGGTCAACTCAAAGATGGCTTTATGGTTTTATTGGGTGATGATGCTGACGCTGAAAAACAAGGCGGCGGAATATGGGGTGCGTTAAAGAGTGTTGGAAAAACTGCTCTTAATACAGGTAAAATGACAATGGCTGTAATGCAAGCAATCGGTATAGGCGCTGCATTATCTTCAATGGCAAAAGGAATTGGTGCATGGGCTAATTTACAAAATATTCAATTAATAAGCGGTTATGATAAAAACGGAAACCCGATATATTCTGGAGAACGTGCTAACATATCACAAGCAATTGATAACGTTATTACATTTATAGGTGATGGAAAAACAGGCGGCATTATGCTTCCATTTATAACATTATCGAATACAGCAAACCTTTCTAAATCCGGAGACTTCAGTTTATTGAAATTCATAACAGGAAATGATTTAAGTAATAGTCCTTTCTCTATGGGTATATCTGCTGCTGTTAAAATTGGTGATGTATTGACGTCATTAGCAACAGGTGTAGGTTCTTGGATGGATTTACAAAATATACCGTTAATAGACCATTATGACAATAAAGGTAAACCTGTGTATAAAGGTAAAGCAAACATAAATGTTGCTATTGAACAAATTAAAACTGTTCTTACGCCGAACAGCGGTCAAAGTATTCTTGACCCATTCATTTCATTGGCACAAAACACTGGTATTTTAACAAAACCTGATAGCTTTAATTTATTCAAATTAATATCAGGAAATGATTTAAGTGATAGTCCTTTTCAATTAGGTATTTCATCTGCATTGAAAATAGGAAAAGTTTTAACATCAATTGCTGAAGGCATTGGTGCATGGGCTCAACTTGAAAGCATTCCACTTATAACAGGATACAATAAAGATGGTAATCCAATTTATGGAAAAACCGTAAACGCAAACGGCGCAATTGCAAACATCGGTGCATTTATGCCTAAGATACTTGCGTTATTTTCAAATTTTGCAGATACTGGTAGCGGAAGTACATGGAGCGTTGCAAAAATGCTTGTTGGTACTGATATGTCAGAGACTCCTACCGAAAGAGGTATAAGTAATGCATTAAAAATTGGTGATGTCTTAACAAAAATTGCAGGTGGCATAAATGTATTTGCAAACATGCAAGCTATTCCAATTATTTCAGGTTACGATGCAAAAGGAAACCCAATAATCGCAGGACATGTAAATATTGATGCTGCAATTGCTAATGCAGGAACAGCTATAACAAAAATAATTAATACATTATCGAATGCTGCAACTGGTGGAACTGATACAGGCGGTGGAAGTTTATGGAGCAAAGTTAAAAATGCAGTTAAAAGTGGCGTTAAAATGGTTGGTGTTGCAGGAATGGCAACAGCAATTGCACCAGTTGCTGATGTACTTGCAAATTTCGCAACTGGCATTAATACATTTGCAAATTTACAAAACATTAAAATAGTAGATCATATAGATGAGAAAACAGGAAAACCTGTGTATTCAAAAACATCTGTAAATATTGATAACGTTTCAACAAATATTGGCAAAGCAATAACTTCAATTATAAATGCTGTTAGTAAAGCAGGTGAAGGTGCAGATGGTGGTGATATTGAAGATGCTGTTGATTATGTAACACAAATAAATACGGTTCTTGGTGATTTCGGTGGAATCATCAAAAAATTCTCTGAAATTAAAGATCCTGTAAGTGTAAGTACAAATATCAAATCATCATTGGAATCTGCATTCAACGTTTTATCTAAAGCTAAACCTATAGAGGGTAAACAAAGCGATACATTAAAAACAGGTGTATATGCTTTTGATTACTTAACAAACTCACTGGTGAAATTATCGAAATCTGCAACAGAATTTGAAAAATTTGCTAAAGCATTTGGCGGTATGTCAAAATCAATGGGTGAGTTCACAACAAACTTTACAAAATTGTCACCTACTTCAGTTACAAGTTTTGCAAACTGGACTACATCATTAACAAATTTTGCAAAAATGGATGCTAACACATTCAAAGCAAACATGGAGTTAATAAATAAAGCATTTGGCGTTAAAGATGCAAAACAAACAGTTGCTGAAGGATTAGATAATACAGCAGCAGGTCAAGCAATAAATAAAAAGGAAACTGAAGTAAAAACAAAAGCACCAGTTGCTGAAAAGGTTGATACTACTACATTATTTATAAATGCAATAAACGAACTTAAAGGAACAATTGCTGCAATGTCTGCGAAACTTGATGACTTATCAGTTCGCGTAGTTGGAACAGTTGCAACACAAGAACAATAAAATTGAAATTATGGAACCAATATCAAATGTCGAAATGACAAAACAAACTCAAGAAACGTTAAAAGCGAAACTTGAAAAATTAAAGTATATAAAACATAGACTCGATGCTGCAAAAAAGGCAAACAATAAAACGAGAACTATGATTGCGTCTTTAGATTATAGAATGTGTCAATTAGATATTGAAAAATATAAAGTGAAACTTCAAAAATTAAAAATAGAATCTGAAAATGGAAAACAGTAGTATAAATTACGAAGATTATCTTAAAGGAAACACTGAGGAATCAAAAATTGAAACAAGCGATTATCCTGCACCAGAAACAGCAGTTTTACCTGCACCTGGTGACAAAATAATTGCGTATATGCGGTCTCAATTCAAATCGCAAACTCCATATTTCGAACCAGGCATACGTTCATCAAACAAAGATCTTGCTTTAAGAAAAAGCGATGGCAAAAACCATGAAACTATTTAAAAGTCTTGTATATAATAATTGTTTTACAAAACAGTTAAGTACATGGATAAAAAAATAGTATTAGTAGGAAAAAGTTGTTCAGGTAAGTCAACAATTGCAATGGAACTAGAGAAATTTGGGTTTAAAGGGCAATTAAGTACAACATCTCGTCCAATGCGAGATTACGAAAAACAAAATGTTGATTACCGATTTGTTTCTAAAGAACAATTTGAAGATAACATTAAATTAGGATCATTCGTAGAAGTTGATAATTTTAATGGCTGGTACTACGGTTTAACACATGAAGATTTTAATGCTGCTGATGTATTATTATTAACGCCAAGAGGATTGCAAAAATATTTAGATATAATGCCACGTGAAAATTTTATCATAATATATATTGAAACCTCGATACAACTTCGTGTTAGTAGAATAAATGGAAGAGGCGATAAACACGATGATTCAAACAGACGATGGGTATCTGATGAAATTGATTTTGAAAATTGGGAACAATGGGGAATGCCTTGGGATATGAAGATATCGTTACAAACAGAAAACATATTACCAAATTTAATAAAAGTATTAACAAACAAAAACAAAATATAAAGTTATGTCTAAAACAAAAAACACAGAAATTACAGATGCAAAAGTTGTTGAAACAGTTGAACAAGCAGTTGAAAACCAATTCACAGTATCAAAAGAATTTTCAGGCGCAGTAAGAAACTTATTCGGAACAAAACCTTTTTCACAAGTTGCTGGTGTTATGCCTTTAATTGGTAAAGAAGTAATGACTGAAAAGGAAATTAACACAATCATCGGTGTATTGGGAAATTATCCATACGATGAAGTTGCAAACATTTTCGCAGGCGTTAAAGACCACGTGAAACTTGTTACACCTGAAGCAGAAACGAAATAATAAATGATATGATTTGAAACATTGGTGAAAAAAGTAACCAATGTTTCAAAAATCTATCATAAAAATTTGCTATTGCTTCATTAATGTTGTATATTTGATTTTAATTAATTAATCATACAATAACTTAAAGAACTGAAGGAATAAATTTACAAAATAAATTCATAAATAATTGCTATTGATGAATAAATGTTGTATATTTGTTTTTAAATATTAATCTAAACGTCACTTAAAATAAACTAAAATTATGGCACAACCTAAATCTCAAATTCAAGATCTTGCAAATGCATTTATTGAAACAAAATCTGAAAAACGATTCAAAATTTTAATGAACCGTTTAAAACCAGGTGTTCTTAAAAAAATTGCAACTATTGAAACGGATCCTGAATCACGTCAAGAAATTGTAAACATCGTGTTTGCAAAAGTGTGGCAAAACATCGACCAATATAATCCTGGAGCTGCTGCTTTCTCTACCTGGATTTACAGAATTGCATACAACGAATGCTTGCTTGCAAAAAGACACACAAACAGAACAAAATCTTTAGACAGAATGTTTGAGGAAGGCACTGTTAATGAAAGCGCAATATCAATTGATTCTGATTTTGATGAATTCGACACAAAACCAAAATATGATGTGGTCGAAGTACTTTACAACAAAACTATTGATGCAATAAACGGTTTGAAAGATTCTGGAAAAGAAGGAATCATTAAAACTGCATTGATTAAATGGCATGTTGATAAAAAACCTTACAAAACAATTGCAGAAGAAATGAGCATTCCTGAAAACAGCGCAAAGAATAAAGTTTTTCGTGGAAAAGATTTGATACGAAAAATTCTTGTAACAAATGAACCTGAATTGGTTCAATTATTTGCTGAGGACCAAAAATACAGATAAATGAAAAAATCAATTAGAGAATATAGACTCTACCTTGCAACACGTGAAGTTATAAACTTTTTTTATATCAAACGAACTGCAAGAAAAAATAAAAACACACCAACATGGCAGTCCTTTGGACTGCGTGTTGACTGGGTTGGACGAATATTCACAGTGCTTAATCTACGTAAAGAAGATGTGGGCGAAGAAGAAATCGTGCGCCGAACTCGTTTATTGGAAATGTTAAGTCCAATAAACAAATACTTAAAAACATTGGATTTGCATGAAATAATGTTTCCTGCAATTGAAAAGAAAACTGACAGATCTTACCTTATTGTTTACTCACCCTTGTTTAAAGAATTTACAGTTCTTTACTTTTTACGTATAATGTTCATACTAGGTATTTTGATAACCTGCTTAATTAAAATTTCCACAATTTTATCAGGTTTATCATGGGTATGGAACGTGCTATTTTAAAAGGCAACAGAAATTCTGAAGGATTCTACGAAATAGAATTTGGAGAAAAGCGAGCAAAATATCCATCGGTAACAACTATACTTTCTAAATTAGAAGATTTAGAAGTTGCTGAATTAAAAGGAAATTTATCGCCTGAAGTATGGGAATACGTTTCAAGACGTGGCGCCGATAGAGGTTCCGTTATGCATTCATACCTTGAAAATTATGCGGTTGCTTTAAAGATGGGCAAATCCCCTGATGATGCTTTATTATATACGCAACAAAAAACACCTACATTATTTCCAGATGTCGATAAGAAATTTTTTGAATTAGGTAGAAATTTCTTTTATAACATTTATCAATCTGATTTTATTACAGAGTTTGCAAAACCTGTAATGATTGAAGGATTAATGGTCTCACCAAAATACAAATACGCAGGACGTACTGATATTATCTATTATGATAACGAAGGAAAACTTGTAGTTGGTGATTATAAAACATCAACTAAAATTGTAACTGATTACCAAAGAAAACTTGTAAAGTACAAAATACAAGCTGCTGCATATGCGCAAGCGTATTTTGAATTGTACAAAAAGAAACCAGATTACGCTGCTATTTGGATTGCAACGCCCGAAGGATGCCAAAAATACATTGTTCATGCAAATGAAATGGATGTATACTTAAATTGCTTTCTTTACCTTGTCGGCATATTTTATAAAGAATATATACAAAAATAAATTATAAATCACAAAAACTAATAGTATGTCTAAGACACAAGAAGTAGAAATCGTTGTTGACAAAGTAGAAACAACAAAAACATCAGGTATCAATCCAGAAGTTATCGAAAAACTTAAAATTGAAATCGAAGAGAAAAAAGATGAACTAGAAAACAAAAAGTATTTAATTCCAGGTGGCGACGCAATTGCAAAGAAAATTAAACAATTCATTGTAAAAGAAGCAAAATGGAGATTTACTGAATGCATAGGTGTTCTTGAAGTAAACAGAATTTTACATGATTTTATTACAGACCCTGCTAGAGCAGAATTGATGATTACGCCTGTTGCGTTGGAAGCATTATATTATTTCATGTCTAAACACGAAGGCAAAGGATTACCTGAAGCTGAGGCAATGACTGAATTGATTAAAGCTATCAATCAAGCAAAATCTAGAGCAGAACAAGATAAACGCGAATTTGAAGAAATGACATTCAGATTACAAAGTTTAGAACATGGTGTTGACCCTGAAGCACCAATGAATACTTTTAAAGAAGACGAAGCAGAAAATGTTGAATCAACAACAGAATCTGAAAAATAATTTGGAACTTGACTTGGTTAAAAGTTCAGTATTGGTTTTAACTGATATTGAACTTTTAGACCAATTGTCTTTTATTATCATTTTGCTTGAAGGCGATTCTTTAAAAAAATTACTTGATGGCGAAGAAATTGAAAATTATAACTTAAGTGTTATAAAAGAAAAACTAAAGAACTTAAAGAAAATATACTTAACAGTGTTGAACGAAAGACACACAAACTAAAATATCATGAAAGAAATTAAAGTAAAACATTTATTCTATGCAATTGTATTTTTGATTTTATTAACATCATTAAATACATGCAATAGTTGCAGCACAAGCAGTGCAACAAAAAGATTATCGAAAGAAACCGATTCTTTGCGTACTGAAGTTATTGAATTAAAAAATAACTCAACAACAAAAACAGAATTACAAATACAAGGTCTTGAAACAGAAAAGCGTTTCATACAAGCAACAGACCGAAAAATGTTAGACGTACAAAGACAATCTGAAATCGAAAATGAAATAACAAAACTTAAAAATGAAAACAAGTAAAAATAAATTACTTCACTACTTCATTATTTTTTCATTCGTATCATTATACATTTTAGTCAGTGTCATATCAATGGTACACGTTATTCAATTCTTCGGATTGAGTAATAATCCAACAATGGCCACAACATTAGCAATTGCATTCGAAGTAGGTGCAGCTGCGTCATTAGCATCAATTATCGTATTAGATAAAATGAATAAATTTATCGTATGGTCATTATTCTTAGTATTAACTGCTATGCAAATAATGGGAAATACGTTTTATGCATTTGCTCATTTACACGATTTTACTGGTTGGATTCAATTATTCGGTCTACAAGACATGGACGCAATTGAACAAAAAAGAATTTTGGCAATTGTGAGTGGTGCGGTACTTCCTATTGTTGCATTAGGATTTATAAAGGCGCTAGTTGATTATATAAAGCCTGCCAGTGATACGAAACCAATTGAACAAATACAAACCACACAAACAAATCAAGTCTCTGAAACATTGTCTGATGAAACAAAAGAAACTGATTCAATAGCGGAAGTTGTTGAAACAACAGACATGAACACAGGCGACGAAGTTACAAATAAAGAAATAAATGAAACTCCGATTGTTCATGAAGACATATTAAAAGATGTCGACCAAACGGTACCCGCATTTAAACAAATGGTAGAAGAATATATAAATAAAACAAGAACAGGAACTCGTCACCCAAAAACGACACCTGGACTTGACAATTAAAATATTCAAAACCAATAATGAGTGGAAATATTGCACAACCAGAAATAAGCGCAGCATCAGGACTTGTTTGTCCATCATTGTATTCAAACATAATGATGTTAAGATTCATAGATCCTAACAAATTATGTATAGTAAAAGGTCCAAACACTGTTGCGTGCATTTGCTTAAAGAATTTTTTCGTACCTGTTGATTGTTATAATGATACGATTGCAGTTTTACAGCCAGGCGAAATAAGAAGAGTTGATTCTGGCATGGTTACAGATTATGGAATAAGAAGAGAAATTTATCAATATGATGTATCTTCTTATTTTATCGGAACACCGACAATAAGCACGAACTGTTCATTATCAGTTTCATGTATTTCTCTTGGCATAAGTGAAACAGTTTCTTTTGTTTCTGGCACTACGTTTGCAAATTTAATAACAAACATTAAAGCTGCTATAAATGCAAATGCAAATATAAAAACACAAATTGAAATTTATAACATTGTTGAAAGTTCACAAACGTTTCAAATACGTGCAGTGACGCCTGGCATAGCATTTACATATTCATTATCAATTGATGCTAGCATAATAACAAATGTATTGACGCAAACTCCTATACGTTATCCAAACGGTAGATTCCGATTTGTGTTAGTTGAACCTTTATATGTTGAAAACGTAAACCCTCCATTAGCATCAAACGATAAACATATTAAATATGCGTATGACGATGATTATCAAACAAATGGCGCAAATGCCACTTTCCGAAATTTAAGTAAACTTTATTTGAATACAGCAGACGATGATGTAAACGAAACAGATATGAATTTAATTGAAACTGTTTGGATTAAAAATACGCACTCAAAAGCTTTACAGGTACAGATTCTTGTTGCTTCGTAAATGAATATATATTAAAATAATAAAGTTCAATGAGCAACATAATAACACAATTTTCTAGAAGAATTTCAAAATACTGGACAGATAAATCTGAATCTCCAGTTGTAGCAGTTCCTGGAACAAATCATGTTGACGATGCAAGTACATGGACAAATCAAACAATCTATCAAGGTGAGATTGGAATAAATCTGTACACTGGACAATTGTACACATCAGATTCAAAACAAATAATTGCATTAAATACAGAAAATGCAATTATAAATGGAATGCAAGTTGTTTCAATCGAAGGAGCGGGCGGCGACGCCGACCCTTTATACATTAGAATAACAAATGGCTATGTAAGAATTAATGGCGTAACATATCGTCACAAAGCAGTAGTTCAAGCAGATAATGCACCAGGCGATATAACAGTATTACCAACATCATCGTATGGTCGATATGATTTAATATATGCATCTAGTGGTTATCCAAACAGAGCAGAAATATCAGACACTGCTTTTTACAAAGCAAAAATAACTGTCGTGAATGGTTCGACAAATTTAACGGATCTTTTCAATGTATCATACGTTGAAACTCAATTAAACAATGCAGGATTGTTTGCAGATGAATCTGTACTTTTAGGTATAGTATATGTACCTGCCAATTACAGTTCAGCGTCAGGATTCAATCATTTACGTCCTTGGAGTTGGGGTGTTTCAGCAGAAGGAACGTCTGAAAATTATTTGAATTATAAAACAGGACAATCAATAAATGCGCCAGCAATAACGCCTGGCACTTTATTAAGTAATGTAATTACAAGTATAACAACTCACCACGATGCAGGAGCAGATTTAAGAAAACGTTATACTTATTTAGCAGGTCAAATATTATCTTATGATAATGGAAACATAACAGCACCAGATAAAAAATTGTACAAAGTACTTCGAACACATTTTTGTACAAGTTTAAGCGCGTCAATCAGCAACAATGATATAGCAGCAATAAGTGGAACAATAGGTTCGCCAGGCAGCGGAACTGCAAATCACTCGGAGTTATTTGAATTGGGATTCAACGAATCTGGTCATACTGGATTTCAAAGAAAAACAATAAATGCAGCACGTAATCCAAACGCTGGTGATAGTAGTATCCCGCCATCTGTATCGTACGAAACAGCAGAAATAGGTACATTGTGGGTAAATACAATAACATATAAAACATACATATGCGTAATTGATACACCAAACGCTGCAGTGTGGGCAACTGCGTTTGCGTCGATTCAAGATACAGCTAGCGATAAAAAAATGGATTGTCTTGTTACAACAGCAGACGGTTCATTAGCAACAACGCTTGGTATATCAACAACGCCCGTAAATAATTCATATGTCAAAGTTGAAATAAACGGGGTTGGAATTGATGTAGGCGATAATACCAAACTCAATTGTTCTTGTTATTTTAGTGGAGATTCCGGAGTAACGCCAAGAGCAATTATTGATATACAAGTTGGTGATAAAGTTTATTGGAACGGAAGTATTGCAGGCTATCAATTAGCAACAGATGATGAAATATCATTATATTATTTAATGTCAACAGATGGAATCAATGATACTATTGATTTTATAACAGGCGGAGGCGCATAAAAAATTTAATCTGATGATGTTAACAGCATCTGTGCTACTACAAATCTACACTTAAATCAAAATGCGGACGCATATGTATGCAAAGACGTTGACAAAATATGAGTTATTGATAGATTATATAAGTACACAAACAACAACGTGTGTAAGACTTACGCAAGTTATTTCTTGCTAAACATTTATTTTTACAACACAATTATTGAATATATAAATAAAATAAAAGAACAATGATAAGTGGTAAACAAATAAAGAATGCATCAGTAACGATAGCAAAGTTACTTGTCGATTCTGACCTTTCAATGAACGGACATGCTATCAGCAATGTAAGTATTCCACAAACCGATAATGACGTTGCAACAAAAATATATGTTGATACAAAAACAAATGTTGCTTCTACGAAAGAACCTGTCGATGTTGCAACTACTACTGTTACCGAATTGCAAAATACAAACAATTCGCCATACACATATAACGCGGAAACAGCAGGCGAAGGAACAGATTATTGGGGTAACATAATCAATCCAAAATCAATAGATGGCGTATCAATAACAGACGGCTTTAGAATTTTAATCAAAAATGCATCAGACGCAAAAGGCAATGGTATTTGGACGTATAATGTAACAAACAACAAATTTTATAGAGCATCTGACTGCGATAACGTATTGCCTAGCAGCAATGAAGTTCGATTAGGAATGACATGTTTTGTAAATAAAGGAAATGTAAATAAAGGCGCTGGTTATATTTTATCTGCTGCAGGCGGTTCACCAATCGCGGCAAATGGAATATACAATTTAGGAACTGATACATTAACATTTAATCAATTTAACGGCATTGGTATTCTGCTTGCAGGAAACGGAATTTCAAAAATAGGAAACACAATAAGTGTATTGTATGACGATACAACAATTGGATGGAATAGTACTGCATTGTACGTAAAGAATAGTGGTATCACGGCAACGCAATTATCGAATAATGCGGTTACCAATGGAAAAATATACAGCGGTGCTGTAACATATGACAAATTAAATGCGGCAGTGGTATACGCAGCAGGCGCGATTTCATTGTACGCTGGGACACCAGGCAATGGGCTAGCAGTAAATGTGGACGGTACAACAATTGCAATAGTTGGCAATAATTTGGTTGCGGTTAATGATCATGAGCATACAAACATTTCAACTTTAGATTTATTCAGCGACAATGGCACAATTCTATCATGGAATGGTGAACCTGTTGCTGTTGACACAGAATTTATTGAAAATATTGCAGATAATGCAACAACAAGTATATCAGTATGCGATATAACTCAAATACGCGCTGTTCATATAACATATACATTAGAAAGAAACGGTTTTTTTGCAACAGGAAACATAAAAATGCTACACGATGGCGCAAATCCTGGTTTAGAAACAGAATACATAACATTGCCAACAAATTCAAATCTTGGAATTAATTTCAACGCATCAATAAGTGGAAACAATTTAATGTTAGACGTAATTGCAGATGCTACTGGGTTTACAGGAATTTTGAAATACAAAGCAAACAGCATAACAATTTAATATCATAATGGAGTTAATTAAACGAATAGAATATTCAGCACAAATTGATGGCACATTAAAATTGTTACAGAATACTAGCGATGCTGGTGTTGGTGGAATGATTAGATGGAACGGTGTTGATTTACAAGGTTTTGTAAATGGCGCATGGGTATCTTTGACAGGCGATATTTCAGCAATCGAACATAATGCACTAGGTTCAAAACAAGGAGGAGGTTTAGATGATGACTTTTATCACCTTTCTTTATTTCAATACAATAACTTAATAGGTATAAGCAATAACGCATATACGCAATTGGCTAAAATTCAAAATACTGTCATAGAAGCGTATCAATGGGGTTTACTTGGAAGTTTGGACCAAGATGTTAAGTCTGGTTCTGCACCAGAATTCTCTAACATAAATTTATCATCTTTAACTGATGGACCTTTATCTGTAAGCGGCGGATTCTTGAGCACGACGAATAAAATAGATTTGGATTCGCAAGTTTCTGGAATATTGCCGATAGCAAATGGTGGAACAAATTCAAATGCGGTTTTAGCAAATGGATTTGTAATGATAAGCGAAAATGGCACAATTATTGAATCCACTGTTTCTGTAAATATTTTAAATTTATTAGACGGAATCACAGGAATAACGATAGGCGTAGGCAGTCCAGATATAAATAACGATAAATTAGTTACACAAGGATATGTAGATAAGCAAATTGCAAGTATTCCGAAATTAACAGCAGAAAACGGATTAACAATTTCAAATGAAGTTATTAAATTCGGTGGAGCAATTACAGAAGATACTTATGTATTTGGTGCAGGACATACATTGAGTTTTGGTAACCCAATGAGTTCATTCAGTAATATCAGCGCGAATGCTGACGCTTACTGGCTAGTTGCAAATAATTCGTTTGAAATATCAAGCGGATCATTATCATTTACTGGTATGACCTACAATAATGATTTTAGCGCAAACTTTGTTAACCGTTCAATTCCCGATGTTGAATGGGTAAATAATAAAGTTTCAAATGTTATATCTAATTTGTTATTACCTATAGCAAATGGCGGAACAAACTCGTCAACTGCTTTAGTTAATGGACGCGTTATGATAAGTTCATTTGGAAAAATTGTCGAATCGTCAACAATTACAACAACAAATTTAGCTGTTCTTTCAGGTATTACAAGTGTCGTAACAGGAACAAGTAATAATAATAAGTTTCCTACACAAGGTTATGTTGATAGCGCAATAAGTGGTTTATCTGGAAGTTATCTTCCATTAACAGGTGGCACAGTTACAGGCACAACACAATTTAATGAACAATTACTTATTGGCGGATATTCATATTTAGGTGCAAACCAAGTATTCACATTAAATGGAAATGCATCTACGTATTATCGAAATACATACATGGCAGCCACGCCTTTCGGGTCATTACCGTTTGGACCTGCAATAGATGGACAAGTTGCTGGTATGGTATCAGGTGTTGGACATGCTATAGGCGGAATGCAACTAGCAGGTTTTACAAATTCGACAGGTGGCGCGTACGCACCAGTATCAATTACAAGTTACCAAGGTGCAACTGCGCCTAGTGGTGCAGGATTCTCATTAAACGCATGTAAATCTGATGGAAGTACTGGGCGTACATATCTTGCAGATACAGAAAAAATAGCTTCATTCTTAACTGAAAACAATGAAAAGGTTTATATACAAGGCGATGGAAAAATAGTATATAATAATGATTTAGCATTTATAAACGATTTAGAAGTTGTAAACAAAAAATATGTCGATAATAAAATAAACGCGTATACATGGCAGAATAATAGTAATCCTGATTTAACAGTAAAAGGAACCATTTTACAAGGAGGCTTCTTTACTGCTGAAGTTATTTTTAGAATGAAAGCCAGCACATCAACAGATACAATCAATATCTTCACAGGATTAACTGAAGGATACGTTGATTTTGATGGCTTCAGTCAAATTTTATTAACTGATAGAGTAATATCAACAACAAATACAAAATTCACGATAAGTCAATTTGGCGCTAGAAATAGTGCGTACGTTAGTTCTGATCGTTCATACGGTAATCTAGCAGGTGACGGATATAGATATGTCATAACATCTGAATTTGGCGGAACATATCAATCAGGAACAAATTCAATTCCAAAAATATCTGATGGCTTAACTTTCGCAGTTAGTCATGACGCAACTTTTGACCCTGGAATTCCCCCTTCAACAACATATGTTTCTGTTACATTAACTGGAACTATAAGAGGAAAGGTTTATGCATAAAATAATTCAGACATATAATACTTTTGAAGGAGAAAGATTAAATGCAGGATTTTCTACTATTCGTAGTATGAAACAATATTTGCAAAAATCTTACAGTGTTCATTCAAAAATAGCAGATTATAAAATGTATACTGATGTTGCTGGCTATGAAGTTATAAAAGATATTATTGATAAGAATAATGTTGAAATAATTAATTTTCCAATTATAGATGATAGATTAATTTACATTGGAAAATTTCAAGTACAAGAATTTCAAAAAGAACCATACATACATATTGATATTGATGCAACTTTATATGAAATGCCAAAAACAGATGCTGATATAATTACAGAAAAATTAAGATCTTGTAGTTTCAACAAAGAAGTTATGCAATTAGGTATTTCGATTGATAACATAGGAAATATTATATGCAGTGGGCTTTTGGGATTTAATGATATTACATTTAAAGATATTTATATTAATGAAGTATTTGAAAAAATAAAATTGCTTAAAAGTATACACGATATAACATTTGCATTGTGTTATACATTAGAAGAAGTATTATTGAAAAGACTTTGCATAGATCATAATAAAACTATTTATGAATTGCAAAATTATAATCATTTACAAGGAAGATTCAAATAATTAAAAAAATAAATAATAATGTCAAATTCATCAATGTCTGGTTTATCTTCATTGGTAAGTGGTAATACACGCTGAACATTAGCAATGACAAATAATGTTATTGATTTTTCAAGCAAATTCAATCAATTCACAAAAAACATTATCATCTACAACTTTTACAGCAATTTATAAGGAAAATGTTAGTAAATTATTAACACTGACAGGTTCTGTTGCACCGATATTCCCTGCAACCTTTCATTTAATACCAGGACAATTCACATATGATGGTGCAAAGAAAAATGTTTACGTTTTACTTTGTACAAAGGAAACAACAACTGCTGAAGTAACATATCAATTAATAAATCAGTATTAAATGGAATTCATTCATCTGTTAGGATATAAACCGCAAGTAGTACAATCGCCATCTGTTTTAGGTTATGGAAGATTGTACAATTGGTATGCAGTAAATACAGGCAAGCTTGCTCCTACAGGTTGGCACGTGCCAACCGATACAGAGTTCTGGACACTTATCACGTATCTTGGCGGTTCAGGAGTTGCTGGTGGACCATTAAAAGAAACTGGAACAACACATTGGGATTCGCCAAATACTGGTGCAACAAATACAACAGGTTTCACGGGTAAGCCTGCAGGTACACGTTTTACAGATGGCACATTTCAAACACATCCAAATACCGGTGCAGAGTATTGGTCGTCAACAATTGCAAATGTTAATTCTGCTTTTGAACATTTATTAAATTATACAGGTCCGACTTTTTATAGTTCAAATCCATTTTACGCATCAGGGTTAAGCATTCGTTGCATACGAGATAACGATAATTCAAATACAACAGTAACAGATGGAGATGGAAATTTTTATACTTCAGTTACAATTGGCACACAAACGTGGCTTGCTCAAAATCTTGCAACATCAAAATACAATGATGGTACATCAATACCTAATGTTACAGATAATACCGCATGGTCTGCTTTATTAACTGGTGCATATTGTAATTACTTAAACGACATCAATTACGTTTTTTAAAATTCATTCGATTTATTAAGTTGAAGTTATCCATGTATTCAAACGAATATATAATAAAATAATAGTATAGAACATGGAGTTAGTTAAACGGATAGAATATTCAATACAAGTAGATGGCACTATAAAAATGTTGCCAAATACGTCCGACACTGCTGTTGCAGGTATGATCCGATGGACTGGTACAGATTTTGAAGGATTTATAGGTGCTCAATGGCTATCATTAACAAACGGAATACCAACGCTTGCACATAATACATTAATATCGAAACAAGGTGGTGCTGTTAATGAATTTTATCATTTATCACTTGCACAATATAATAATGTTATAAGTTTAACAACTGGCATATATTTGCAATTAGCAAACATTGGGTCAACATCAATATCTTCTACAAAGTGGGGATATTTAGGAAACATGAATCAAAATGTTTCGACAACATCAATACCTACATTTAATAACATTGTACTTACATCATTAGGAAATGGCTTATTGCAAAATGTAAGCGGAACTATTTCAGCAACAAATCAAATAGGAACAACAGGTTCACGAATTGCTAAAGGCTGGTTTACTGATATAGAAATCACAAATATGCCAACAGTTGGTGGCGTTAGTATCAATAATAACAATGTTCTTAGTCTTACTTCTAATGAGGTAACACAATTATCGAATATTGATACAAATGTAATAACTAATGCCCAATGGGGTTACGTTAGCAACCTTAATCAAAATCTTGGAACAACAAATTCACCATCATTTGTTGGATTAACGTTATCAGGAATCAATGACGGTTTATTAAGAATTGATAGCGGAGTTGTTTCGAGTGGTTCGTCTGTTGATTTAACTGCTGATGTATTTAACATACTACCAATTGCAAACGGCGGTACAAATGCTTCAGCACCATTAAATAATGGTCGAGTTATGATTAGCGCATTAGATTCAATTGTCGAATCTGATACTATCTCAACAACAAATCTAAATGTATTATCAGGTGTTACTGATATAGCAACAGGTGCTGCTGATAACGATCATATAACAACAAAAGGATATGTTGATGATGCACTTGCATCAGTTGCTGATAAAACATATGTGCATAATCAAATTGTTGCTTCAGCAACTTGGACAATTAATCACAATCTTGGAAAATACGCTGTAGTCACAATTGTTGATTCAGCAAGCACAGAAGTTTATGGCGATAAAGAATATCAAGATATGAATACAGTTGTTATGACATTCACTGCTGCTTTCAGTGGTAAAGCGTACGTGAATTAAGAATATATAAATAAATAAAATAATTATAGAAAATGAAACTATTAAGTAATTTAGACTTGACGAAAAATCAAATACTAAATGTTGCATTGCAAAATTTAGGAACACCTCCTGGATCACCAGTTGCGGGTCAAGTATATTATAATACGTCAGACCAATTAGTCTATTATTACGACGGAACTGCTGCTGCTTGGAAAAGTATGGCAGGCGATATAACTGCAGTTACTGCAGGAAACGGTTTAACTGGCGGTGGCACAACAGGTGCAATATCATTAGCAGTAAATCTTGATGGCGCAACATTATCTGTAAGTGCATCAGGCGTTAAAATTGCAACAGGCGGTGTTAGCAATAATGAATTAGCTTCTAATTCTGTTACGACTATTAAAATTACAGATAAGAACGTAACGTTTGCAAAAATTCAAGATGTTGCAACAATGACTGTTATCGGTCGTGTTGTTGCTGGCACTGGTGTTACATCAGCTGTAGGCGTTGTATCGGATTTAGCAAATGCATCAACAACAACATTAGCAACATCAACTGCAATAAAATCGTATATTGATACTACTGTTGTTGCGTTAGGAAATCTTGAAGGATCATTTGACGCATCAGGGTCAACGTTCCCTGTAGTTGGAGCTGCCCCAGGAACTCAAAAAGGCGATTATTGGTATGTAACAGTTGCAGGTAACGTAGGCGGACAAATGAAATTAGACGTTGGTGATGTTATTATTGCAAATAAAGATGACGCAGGACCAACTACTGCTGCTGACTGGATTGCATTAGAAAGAAACAGACAACAAGCAACTACAACTATACTTGGTATGGTTTATCTTGCAACAAACGCAGAAGCACAAACTGGAACTGATACAATTAAAGCAATTACACCTGCATCTTTAGCTTCTGTTACATCAACAGAAACACGTGCCGGTTTAATCGAAATTGCAACGCAAGCAGAAGTAACAACAGGAACTGATGATGCTCGTGCAATCACACCATTAAAGTTAACAACTCACTTAACGAATCTTGTAGGCAGATATGCTGCAAACATTGTTCAAGGTTCACCTTTATTAACATCAATTCCAATTACGCATAACTTAAATACACTTGACGTTATTGTTGAATTACGAGAAATTTCAACAGGTGAAATCGTATATGCTGATTACGTCGTGACTGGTGTCAATACAGTAACTGTAACATTTGCAGTCGCACCTGCGTCAAACGTGTATCGTATCGTTATCAAATAATAAAAATAAATTCTAAATGAAAATACTAAAAGATTTAGTTGTTGCTGGTAATATTACTGTTGATGGAACTGTAGATGGCAGAGATGTTTCAGTAGATGGTGCGAAATTAGATACGTTAAAGAAAGATACATATATTAACATTATAGATGGAGTAGCTGCAGGTTCTCAAACAATTATACCAGCAGGCACTGGATATAGAGGTATTTCAGATATAATTATTAAATGTACTTCAAGTGTTAACGTAACATACCCAACTTCAATAGATGTTAAATATTATGATTACACAAATACTCTAAGAACTATTAGTTGCCCTATTACAGCGGTACCTGGTATTATCCAAAGAGTTACTTCGATATTTGGTATCAGTCCATTACCACAAGCAGATTTAAGCTACGGACCAATAACAGTTGAATGGGCTAAATCAGGAGGAACACCAACTGAACATAAGTATGAAATAATTTGCAAAATTGATTAAATATGATAAAGAAGTTTTTAAAATCAATGTTTAGTTCCGATAATGATATATCCTGTAAAAGAGTTATCGGAACTATTATACTTATTTCTATTTTATTAAGTACACTAGTATTAGAATTTAATGAACTAGATATAAAGCAAAATACATTTACATTAATGTTAACACTTATTATATAGGAGGTTCTTTAATTATAACAGAAAATGCAAAAGTCAAAAACATTAGATGACCAGTTTAAAAAAGGTAATTTTAATGCGATAATGAATGTTGATACAACAACACTAGACAATCCTTATAGTTTAATA
The DNA here is from genome assembly GCA_041656875.1 of Candidatus Pacearchaeota archaeon. GTDB lineage: Archaea > Nanobdellota > Nanobdellia > Pacearchaeales > GW2011-AR1 > ARS1285. The sequence continues at coordinate 75,061 of JBBACR010000001.1, read as the reverse complement.
AATTGGATGAATCACTTAATTCCAAATGAGACAATTACTATTTAATAGATTTATAACATGGAATTGCTAAAAGAATCCTAGAACTACCTTAGTGTATCTATCTTTCTATATTACCCTTTCCGTAAATTGAGTAATTATTATATTCACATTTTAGAAATAGTTTCAAATTTTGAAAATTATTTTTAAACAACTGAATACTATTGTATTTCTAATGATTTTAGAATATCTATAGATGAACTTTAATAAACTTTATATTGACAACTACAGTAAAATAAAAAGTTCATTTAATGTTAAAAATAATTAGCATTTTAGTTGCTATTGCTTATTAAATAGTTTATATTTGTTTCAAATTAAAAATTCACATTATGAAAACAGTAGGAATACTTGGAGGTTCATTTGACCCAATAACACGTGGACATATTTTTATTGCAAATCATGTTCTTAAAGAAACCCATGTCGATGAAATTTGGGTTATTCCATGCAATACGCATAAGCAAGGCAAAAATCTTACAGCTTATGAAAATAGAATCGAAATGATTCAAGCTGCATTGAACGATGAAGATCCTCGAATCATAGTTAATGATATTGAATTAAGAATGCAGCTGTCAGGTTATACACGAGATTTATTTGCAGCGTTAAAATCTGAATATCCTGATATTGATTTTTACTTTATCATGGGACAAGATGTTGCAAATAATTTCGATACATTTTACCAAAGCGCATATCTAAAAGAACATGCAAAATTTATTGTGATATCGCGAACAGGAATTCAGCCTGTTATTGATAAACAATGGTATGTAAAGTCTCCTAACATATATTTAGGTAAAGCAAACGTAATTGAAGAAACTTCTTCAACAAAAGCACGCGACTTCTTCAAATTGAAAAAATATCAAGATGTACTTTCGCAAGTGCCATTACCAGTTCTGTCATACATGCTAGATAAAGAACTTTATAAATAATTGAAACTATTTAAAACTTGTGTATATTAAAATTGTTTTTAATTACTGAAACATAAAAAATAAAACTTTTCAAATAATTTTAAAACAAATGAAACTATTTAAAACTTGTGTATATAATTTTTAAATAATTCAAATTTTTACTTTGATATATAAAATAAAATAAAACATTTAAACAAACAGTCATGAGAACATTTTTCGGAAATATTAATGTGGAATTTAATTCCAATTTTATTGAGGATTGGAAACAATCTTTTCAACCGAAACTCTTATGTGTATAAATGAATAATTCTTTTTCACAATAATGAATCCGGTTGATGCAAATCTTCCGGATTTTTTTATTTTATATGGCTAAAATATTTTGAAAATAAATGACAAAACTATTGCTATTACATTAAAAAGTTGTATATTTGATTTTAATTAATTGTTCATTTACATATTGAAATAAAAAAATAAATGCAAATAAAATACAAAATAAATTCATAAAAATTTGCTATTTCTTATTAAATGGTTTATATTTGTATATACATATTTGATAAAACAAATATTAAAAACGAGTTCTTTAAAATATTGGAAAAATAAAAATGATTTTGGTGATAAATCCGGGCTTAATCGCTAAGGCATAAATCAAAATCAAAAAATTACTGAAGCATAATTATAATGCTTTGATTAATTGAGATAATTTGACTAAAATTGATTGTTTGAAAGGCGCAAATGGGATCATACCCCATATACCATACTCATGAAAACGTGGTATAAACATTTGTGGATGATGTAACTGATTAAAACAAAAGATTGAATTTGGGTTCGAGCCCCAAAGTACAATTGAAGTACAAGTATTGTGGATGATACTAAACAAGTTAAAGGATGTAAATTAATACGGGAAATGAATAAAGGTTTATTTGAGGGAGCAAATTGTTTAGGAGTCATGACCAAAGACAAATTGAGTAATGCAGAGTCAATCTCGATTTTTAACACCGGTTAAAATCTAATTCATTGAAACGCTAATCGACGCGTGGAATCCAATTAACCATCATTGGACAGTAATTTTTAAAAATATATTTGAGTTATCGGTAGGCAAGTCTCAATAAAAACAAAATGTTGCCTTTCTAACCACCCATTCGTCTAACGGTTAGGACAACAGACCTTCAATCTGTAAATACGAGTTCGATTCTCGTATGGGTGACAAATTATAAATCGGTGCCAGTAATGGTTAAATGCTCGGAGGATAGCTCCAGCCGATTTATTTAAATGTTCTTTGACAAATTGGAATAACTAAAAATTAAATGTTCTTTGAGATTTGGACGCCGGCATAATGCCCCGGCTGAAATGTTCGATGAATATTATAGAGTGCATCTCTATACATTTACCACCGTAGGGGAGCGGCCGTCCCTGTCGCCCTGTCACGGCGAAGATCGCGGGTTCAAATCCCGTCGGTACCGCAAATAATAAGGTCATATGGAGTAGGGGTTATCCTCCGGCACTGTCTATGCTGGGACACGAGTTCGAATCTCGTTATGACCGAAGTAAAAAATGTACCTCAACTTTGATATATAAAATAAAACTAATTTTATATGCCAAGGAAACAGTACACGATTCATTACATTTATAAGATAACAAATCTTATAAATGAAAAATACTATATAGGCATGCATTCTACATTTAACTTAGATGATGGATATATGGGTTCAGGAAAATATTTATGGAATGCAATTCGCAAACATGGCATTGAAAATTTTAAAAAGGAAATTTTAGAGTTTCTTCCTGATAGATGTTCATTGAAGATTAGAGAAAAGGAATTAATTTCATCATTATGGCAAACCGATTGTATGTGTATGAATTTACGACCTGACGGCGAAGGCGGATTTATTTCTGTTGAAAATCAACGAATACGTTCAATTGCCGGTGGATTGGTTCATAAACGTAAAATGGAAACTGATACCGAATATATGAAAGAATGTTCTAATAGAATGCGTAATACTATAGTAAAATTACATAACGAAGGAAAAATAAAAGTACCAGATAAAACTGGAACTAAACATAGTGAAGAAACAAAAGAAAAAATGAGATTATCTGCGTGTGGGAAACACGCAGGTGAAAAAAATTCGCAATTTGGTTTTATGTGGATTCATAACATTTCTTTAAAACAAAACAAAAAAATAAAGAAAGATGAATCAATTCCGGAAGGATGGAATAAAGGAAGAAAAATGAAATTTGAATAAATTGAATAAATTGAATAAAAATTAGTGACCGAATGCTGCCATCAGGACATTCATTAAACAAGGTTCCTGCTGAATTTATTGAATGGGTGTGCGCGGTCCGGTTATTATAGGAGATTAGCTCAGCGGTACAGAGCGGCTGATTTACATTCAGCGGGTCGGGGGGTTCGAATCCCTCATCTCCTACTAAATTAAATGTTAAAATAATATAAAGTTATGGAAACAACAATTACAACAGACGAAATTGAGATTTACGAAGAAATCATGGAAAATTTTCCACGAACATAATACACGGCCCGTTCGTCTATCGGTTAGGACATCAGGTTTTCAACCTGGAAAGGCGAGTTCGATTCTCGCACGGGCTACATTGCATTTAATTGAAGAATTCTGTATTGGACTGTTTCCTTTAACGAGGGTCTTCAATTGATAAAATATAAAAGGTTGAGTTCAGCAAACAATAAAAACTCAAATTTTCATTTTGACAAAAGTTCAACCTGTAATTTGCGGATGTAGCAAAGATGGTCATTGCATGTGCCTGAAGAGCACACCATATCGGTTCGAGTCCGGTCATCCGCACAATTTGGTAGTGCGTTAGTGCTTTTATATATTTTTTGGTAATGCATTGAATATATAAATAAAAACAAATGATAAAAGAAACAAAAATATGTCCCCATTGTGGTAAAGAATTTCCATATAAAGGAATTGCTACACATATATGGCGAATGCATGGTGATGGTCAAAATCATAATCCTAATATAGGTTATGCTAATGGTTCCAGAGAAATTTGGAATAAAGGTTTATCAAAAGAAACAAGCGATGCTGTTGCACAAATGGGTAAAACGTTATCAGCAAAAATTGCAAATGGCGAAATAACGCCATCATTTTTAGGTAAAACTCACACTGCTGAACAACGTAAAAAAACGTCAGAACGAATGAGTTTGCATAATCCTGGTGGGAAATGCAAATGGTTCGAATATGAAAAAGCGAATGGTGATAAAGTAAAGGTACAAGGAACATGGGAACTTCGATTTGCAAAGGTTCTCGATTTAATTGACAATGAATGGATAAAAATAGGTGTAGGAAATTCGACGCATTCATATGAATGGGAAGATGAAAGCGGTATAACACATATGTACACACCAGATTTTTATAGCCCAAAATTAAATAAGTATTTCGAAGTAAAAGGATATTGGTGGGGTGATGATAAAAATAAAATGATTAAAGTTCAGGAACAACATAACCTGAATATTGAAATAATACAAAAAAAGGAATTAGCAATATACGAAAAGCTAATAACATAAATTGGGAAGTTAGCGCAGATGGTCAGTTCGCGCAGGACTGAAAAGCCTGAGATGTGGGTTCAAATCCGTCTCGTTCCACAAGTTTGCAATTGCAAACAAAAATCTCGGAAAGTATTGGTTCGAATCCAATCTGGGCGTAATGGCCTGGTAGTGTAACGGTGAGCACGTCTGACTTGGTCCTGAAGTTTCCAGGGAAATACCGGCAGAGGCCGGTGATGAAAGGTTCGACTCCTTTTAGGACCGCAAATTTTATTGTCGTGTATATCAGTTGGTTAGATTACGAACCTGATAAGTTCGGGGTCACTGGTTCAAGTCCAGTCACGACAACATATAGGCTGTTAGCTCAATTGGTTAGAGCACTTGACTGATACTCAAGAGGTTCTGGGTTCAACTCCCAGGCAGCCTACAAAACGGAAAGATGTTCAGCAACGTTATTCCCGTTCAAGTTTAAACGTTGCAATATTCTCTTATGGTGAAATGGTTATCACGTGGGACTGTTAATCCCTTGTTTCTGGTTCGAGTCCAGGTGAGAGAGCAAATTTGGTAAAGCATATGAATATATAAATTATAAAATAAAAATCATATGCACAACCAAAAAATTAAATGTCCGCATTGTAATAAAGAATATTCAAAACATGGTATAGGAACGCATATTTGGCGCGTTCACGGCGATGGAAAAGAATTTGACCCCAATGAAGGATTTAAAAAAGGAACTAGAAAACAATGGAACAATGGAAAGACAAAAGAAACCGATGAACGAGTTGCGAATAATGGAAATTCATATTCTATTGCACATAAAGAAGGCAGAATAAAAACATGGTGCGAAGGATTAACAAAAGAAACTGACGAACGTATCGCAGCAATATCAAAAGTTGTTGCTGAATCAGTTTTAACTAAAGTAAAAAATGGAACTTGGCATTTATCATTTGCACATTCTAGAATTATTGAATATAATGGAATTAAGTTTCATGGGTCTTGGGAAGTTGCGTACGCAAAATATCTTGACGCAAACAACATTAAATGGCGTAGACCTACTGAACGATTTGAATATTACTTTGAAAATAAGAAACGTCATTATACACCAGATTTTTATTTAATAGATGAAAAAAAGTATATTGAAATAAAAGGATATCCTACTGATAAAGATAGAGCAAAATGGCAAAATTTTCCATTAGATTTACAAATTATATTAGGTAAAGAATTATTTGAAATGAAACTTATTGAACATTATAAAGAAATAAAATAACGGCAATCCTTGGCGTAGGTTCAAGTCCTTCTGGGAGAGCTAGTTACATGGTGTAATGGCAACATGCTTAAAAATTGAATCTGCATAAAGATTCTATTCAGCAACCAATATTTCCCTGTCACGGAAGAGTTTCAGGTTCGATTCCTGATGTAACTACAAATAAAAAATGTGCGCCGCATACGCTCTATTTTCAATATCGAGCGGTGTTCCCATGAGTTTCATTCTATATGAAACTATTGTTGAATCAAATCATGCGCAGGAACGTAACGAAATCTAATAAATTTCGCAATACACGTCTGTGGCCCAATTGGTGGGGCAGCGGTCTCCAAAACCGAAGGTTCCAGGTTCGAGTCCTGGCAGGCGTGCAAAAGGAATGTCAACCTTTTTGAAAAAATGATGTAGGGGGCGCGGCCTGAAAAACGCGCGATATAGGGAGTTAGTTTAAAATGAGGCAAGACGACAGATGCTGAAAGGCTGAAACATTGTTTCTAGCGTAAAACAACAGGCGGCCAAGCCTGTAGATGGTAAAGATTTTGTACATCGTATGGAATTGGGTTCGAATCCCTCACACCCTGCTAAAATATTTAATTATGTCAAATTGGAAATGTAATTTATTAGGACATGATTGGAACACTGAAAATAAATGTAAACATCACTGCAATAGAAAAGGATGTTTAAATGAAAGAGTTCTAATGTATAAAAGATATGGGAAGATTGATGAACCCGCATGTATGTGGGTTGAAATTGATTGGAATAGAATTTTAAGTCCTGGATATTTTATTTAATAAAATTGAAACTATTAAAAAGTTCTGTATATAAATAACAATTAAATTAAAAACAATGACACTCAAGGAAACAATTGCAACTGACCGTATGACGGCAATGAAACAAGGAAATTCTGTTCAAAAAAATGTTTTATCGACATTACTTTCTGAAGTTGATAAAAAATCAAAAGAACCAAAACGTGAATCACCAATTGTTTCAGATACAGAAGTGCAAGTTATTATCAAAAAGTTAATATCATCAAATATTGAATGTAATGTAACTGATGAAAATATATATCTTGAATGTTATTTGCCGAAAATGTTAAACGAATCAGAATTACAAAAAATTATCGAAAAACAAATTAAAGATAATTCATATAGTTCAATGAAAGACATGGGTAAAATAATGTCGTATTTAACATCAAATTATACAGGTCAATACGACGGTAAAGTTGCAAGTGAACTAGTGAAAAAATCTTTTATTTAAAAGAATATATAATACTGATAATACAAAAAAAGTTAAACTAATAAAACATAACAATCTTCGAAAATGAAAACAATCATAACAATAAAACGTAGAACAATAAAACGTATGATGAGAAAGATGATAATCTTCTCAAACCAGGTATGATAATGTTTAAATAAGAATATTCTCAAGGTCCTGGTTTTTAATCAGGACCTTTTTTTGTCCGTTTATTAAAGAAAAAACATATTGCGAGGTAGCTCAGTTGGTAGAGCACGTATTCAAAAAACTGAAATCTGATTAAAGATTTCATACAGCAACAAATACGAAATAGACTCCTAATCTCGTGGTCGTCGGTTCGAGTCCGGCCCTCGCAACAAATTGAAATTGAAAACATATCGCGAGTTGGAGAAGTTAGGTCATCTCACCTGCCTCATAAGCACGGAGTCCCTTAATTAGGGTATACACAGGTTCGAATCCTGTACTCGCTACAAAAATAACATATCGTGGTGTAGGGTATTGGTCCCCTAGCGAGTCTCATAAACTTGCCAATATGCGTTCGATTCGCATCACCGCAACAAAACATAAATGGCGAGGTAGCTCAGTTGGCAGAGCGCGGGTGTCATAAACCTGAGGTCACCAGTTCGAAGCTGGTCCTCGCTACATATAAATTATTAAAAAGTAAATAAAATGAAGAAGCACAAAAAACATAACTGATAAGTAACTTACGGATACGTGACAATCTACGAGTTGCTTTTAATAATAATTGCAATCGTAGCTCAATGGTAGATGTAACTGGCTTTTAACCAGTGGGTTGTGGGTTCGAGTCCCACCGGTTGCACATTTTCACGGTCCGCTAGCTCAGTTGGTTTAGAGCACGATACTTTTAATATCGGGGTCCTGGGTTCAAGTCCCAGGCGGGCCACAAGTTAACGATCCAGTAACTCAGTTGGCAGAGTACGATACTTTTAATATCGGAGTCGCGGGTTCAAGTCCCGCCTGGATCACAACAATAAATGCCTCCGTAGTTCAACGGATAGAACGAGAAACTTCTAATTTCTAAATTCAGGTTCGATTCCTGGTGGGGGTACAATAATTGCAAAATATGCACCTATGATGTAACGGATTAGCATCACTGCCTTCTAAGCAGTTCGTACAGGTTCGAATCCTGTTAGGTGTACAAAATAAATTAGAATTATGAAATTAAATAAAGCAGCACAAGAAAGAATAGAGCATTATCGAAAATTGCTAACAGATAATGGTTACACGCCATGTTTTGATATATCAAGCGTAACATTAAATCCAAATTTGAAAAACGATGAAAATCGAGAAGCAAAAATAATTGAAGATTTAATTTCATTGCAAGAAGCAATTAAAAATAATGATCCTAGTATAAAATTATATTATTCAACAAAAGGAAAATAAATAAACTGGCCCTTGGCGTAGTTGGTTAACGCAAGTTCCTCATAAGAACAAGATCGGGGGTTCGAATCCCTCAGGGCCAACTTAACAATTAAAATAAAGTAAAATTATGGATTCAGACCCCATCAAGAATTTCTTAGTAAATTCATCGGAAACAGGAAAGCATATCGTATTTTCGATACGCACAGGAAAAAAATATTATGTAGAGCCTATCGGTAATGGCCGTTCAGATTGGGGTGACATTGATGTTGCAACAAAAACTGTAACTGGCGATTATGGACAAAAATACACAGGTTCTGTATTAGCAAAAGATTCTGTTATCACTGAAGAAAATGGGTTTAAGAATATTCAATTTGTAGAATCTGGAAGTCCATATCATTTAATTGATGAGATTGATGCAAAATACCCATCATTAAAATGAAACTATTAAAAAATTCTGTATATAAAATAAAATTGAAAAATATTGACGTATACTTCGGTATAAGTACGAGGATTCCAGAGAGTCTAATAATTTTCAATTTTATTTTAATATTTTTGAAACTAATGAATGTTCTTGTATATAATATAAAATTAAAATTGACAAATTATGAAAATCATTGAACGGTACAAAAACTTGAGATTGAAAATAACAAATTTTAAAGTTCGTTATTTTTATCAGCCTTTTGCTGATATCATTTTGATTTATTTAGCAAATGCAAAATCTCAAAGAGAATTTGAAATTGGTTATAACATGGGTTTGGTTCTTGATACGTATTGTTCGTATTTGGGAATCGAATTACAATAAAATTCGTATTGCAGAATCAGATTAAGTTCTGGAGTGCCAAGATAAAGCCTTCAGTCGAAATTGTTGCTTGAGGATCCTAACCCGATCTGAGACTTTCTAGGCTGCGCTAATGTACCGGTGGGTGATTTTGCAATACAAAATATAAGAGAAACAGGGTGCTCTTTACCAGAAATCTGGTGATAAAATTGAGCCTTTCCGTTCTGGATAGATAATCTGTTTCTTTTAACTCTTTAACAAGGTACGGCAAATATCTTGTTAGAAACGTTGAAGTGAACTTTGCCGAGTTCAAACAAACGTTCGACGCATTAGTCTAGGGGTAAGGGCGCAATCGCTGACGGTTGAAACATAGGTTCGAATCCTATATGCGTTACAAATAAACGATGCCGAAGTTGTAGGCCTTTAGAAACAGTTATTGAATTGTGGATTATGTTTGAGTAGTCATCGTTTTTAAAAAATTAAATATAGGTCCAAGCTTTAACATTAGTGGACAACTAGACGGGTGTTATTTTATAACATGTAGTTCTTCGGAACGAGCTTACGCCAGACATCCTATATTTTTAAGATACATTGCGGGATAGAGCAGGGGTAGCTCGCCAGCCTCATAAGCTGGAGGCCGCAGGTTCGAATCCTGCTCCCGCAACAAAAAAGTTGCACGCGTGCAATAATTACATTAGAAGATTTGAACATTATTTATAACAGTTCAACTTAAAGAAGTTAATGTAATTTGAAAATACATTGCGAGATGTTAGCAGTTGGAAGCTAGCTGGGCTCATAACCCAGAGGTCGACGGTTCGAGTCCGTCTCTCGCTACAAGATATTGAAACTATTTAATGTTTCTGTATATAAAATAAAATTGATAATACAAGTTAATTGATTGATATGATCTTTAAAGAAATAAATCCAACGTCACAACACCTTATTCGGGTGTATTCGATTAGCGAAAATATCTCAACTAAAATTTCAAAATTATTCAGGAAAGAAAACTCAGATTCTTGTACCTGCACAAAAATCCTTCCAAATAAACGCGATTATTATTACGGTAAAACCGGCTGGTATCGTGTACCCAATTCGCATGACATGATATATAAATGTCCGTATTGCAATAAACAATACATTTTAATATCTGAAGAACAAACGTACGGAACAAATTCGTACGAATCATCTTTAATTAGTATTCGCGAAATTTCTGTTCAAGAAATTGGTTTGAAAATTAAAAATGCTCACAATAGTTATTTATCGCATTGTCGTGATTATGACCCAAATCGTTATTTTGAATTAACAGGCAGTAATCAACGATATACAGAAGAAGAGGAAACTGAACACATAAATCGAGTAACACAAACAATTATTAATATGAATTTATAATATGAATTTTACAAATTATCTTTCAACATGTTCCGGGTTTGAATATACATTAATTTTTATTGCTATATTCTCCGGTATTATTTTCTTGGCAATGTTTGTTGCAAATTTATTTGGAATCAATAGTGACCACGATACTGATGGTGATTCATTAGATCATAATTTTACTTGGTTTACATATACAAACCTTGTTAAGTTATTACTTGTCACATCGTTATCAACATTGCAATTTCATAATATAGGATTCTCACAAGGAATCTCATTATTATTAGGAACAATCTGTGGCGTACTAACAATTGTTGTATTGGTTTTAACAATGTATGGAATGCGAAAATTTCGACAAGATGGCACACCTGATATAAATACACTTATCGGTAGAGTGGGTACTGTGTATTTAAAAATACCAGAGAATAGCAAAGGAAAAATAAAAATTGATTTTGGCGGTTCTGTAAAAATTCTTGATGCAATATCAAATTGTGGTACAATTGAAACCGGACGGTCAGTAACAGTTTATGAAATCAATGATGGCAACATTATTGTAACTTATCAGTAATTTCTAATCTTAAATATATCTTTAATTTCTAACTTAATCTTAATTACTTATGGTGTACACTTTAATTCTAGTTTGCGTCGCCGCATTGTCGGTATTCGCATTAATCGCAGCAATGGTAAAACGTTATCAACGCTGTCCGTCAGATAAACTTTTGGTTGTTTATGGGAAGACGGGAAAATCTGCATCGGGCGAAACAACAACTGCTCATGTTACACACGGTGGCGGTCAATTTATATGGCCCGTTATTCAGGACTTTGCGTTTCTTGATTTGAAACCTATTGCTCTTGATGTAAATTTAAAAAATGCGTTATCAAAACAAAACATTCGTATTGATGTGCCTTCAACATTTACTGTTGCTATTTCTGCTGAAGACGGTGTTCGACAAAATGCAGCTGAACGATTACTTGGACTTGACCGTGCAACAATTGCATCACTTGCTCAAGATATCATCTTTGGTCAAATGCGTCTTGTTATTGCAACAATGGACATTGAGGAAATCAATTCAGACCGTGATAAATTTTTAACAGCAATTCAAACAAATCTTGAGGATGAGTTACAAAAAATTGGTTTGAAACTTATCAACGTTAACGTAACTGACATCAATGATGAATCGGGATATCTTAATGCTCTTGGTAAAGAAGCTGCTGCTCGTGTTATAAATGAAGCTGCTGTATCTGTTGCAAATAAACAACGTGAAGGAGCAATCGGTGTTGCAACTGCAGAAAAACAAAAACGTACTGAAGTTGCTGCTCTTGAAGCAGATACAGAAATCGGTGAAGCAAATGCTGACCAGGTTCGACGTAAATCAATTGCTGCTGCAACCGCTGCTGCTGAAGTAGGTGAAGCTGAAGCTGCACAATCGAAACGTGTACAAACTGCTGCTGCAAATGCAAAAGCAATTGAAGGAGAAAATACTGCAGCCATTGCAATTGCTAAAACATCTGCTGATAGACAAGTTGCTGAAGCTGAAGCAAACAAAAAGGCAATAACTGCTCAAAAGGTATCAACTGCTGAAGCTCTTAAAGATTCTTACGAAGCAGAACGTCTTGCTGAGGTAAAACGTGCAGAAAAAGATAAAGCAACACAATATGCAAATACTGTTGTTCCTGCTGAAATTGCAAAACAAAAACAAATCGTTGAAGCTGAAGCAACTGCTGATGCAACTCGTAAAATTGCTCAAGGTGAGGCTGATGCTGTATTCCTTAAAATGGAAGCTGAAGCGAAAGGACACCAAGAAATCTTAACAAAACAAGCGGAAGGTTTTGCTAAAATCGTTGCGGCTGCAGGTTCTGCTGAAAAGGCTGCACAATTGATGATTGCTGATAAATTACCTGAAATCATGAGAATTCAAGTGGACGCAATCAAAAATATCAAATTTGATAAAATCACTGTATGGGATTCTGGCAACGGCGGTTCTAACGGCGATTCTAACTCTACTGCAGGTTTCATGAAAAATCTGTTTGCAATGTTACCTCCTATGAAGGACGTATTCAATCAAGTAGGCGCTGAACTACCTGGTTTCATGCAAGGAGCAGGTGAAAAGGCAACAAACGAATCAGTTGCCGCTCATAAAGTGACAAAGGCAATTACTGATAATGCTAAAAAATCGGATAAAACTGATTTATCTGCATAATTGTAATAAATTAATAATCAAAACACTGGAATCGAAAGGTTCCAGTGTTTTTTAGTTTATAATACATTGAATCGAAAATGCCGTAGAATTAATTCTAAAGATAATACGGAAACTCAATAAACTTTATTGTAGTTGTTATTATCATTTATAAAAGTTCATTTAATGCAACATTATGAACTTAAACTATTTGTATGTTATGTATATAACAATAAATTAAATCAGATGGGAATATCATATCACGCATTCGTTATTGACGAAAAAGACAGAGCAAATAAACTTTGTAAACTTGTTGTTGACAATTGGGAACAAACACAAGCTTGGGAAACAATTGCGCATCACGTAACTGTTGGAATGGGTCCTACACCAAATAACTTATTGCCTGACCTTGGCAAGCAATTCGACATTACATTAACACATATAGGTTTGATAAACGGTAGAGTTCTTGCTGTAAAAGTTATTGTAAAAGGATTTGACCAATTTGCAAGTTCAATTGCATTTCCACATATAACGTTAGCAATAAATAGAGCAGACGGAGCAAAACCGTATGATTCAAATAAAATAACTGATTGGACTCAGTTAAAAGAAAAGATTCTTGTAAAAGGAACTTTATGTAATTTAGACAATAATAGTAAAATTGTAAAATAAATAATAAAACTATTGCTATTGCATAAAAAATAGTTTATATTTGTTTCAATTAATATAACTTAAAATAATCATATAAATGAAAGGCAAGGGTATCGTTTTCTAAGTAAATTAAAATAACTTAGAAAACATGAGCAGATCTTACAAAAAAACTCCAATATGCGGTCATGGCGGAGGAAGCGAAAAAAAGGACAAACGAATTAATAATCGAATGTTCAGAAAACAGTCTAAAGTTTCAATTCTTATTGACGACTTTGATTTAATGTTGTTACCAATAAATATGAATGAAGTTCGAAATTTATGGTGCATGCGCAAAGATGGCAAATCTTGGTTCGGATATATGAAATATGAGGATGAAGATATATCTTGGTACAAAAAATTAATGCGTAAATAGCAAACTAATTTAAAGTTCTGTATATAACAATAAATTAAAATTGACAATATGATTTACGACGATTTGGAATTTGATGGAACAAATGATATTCGTATCGACCCATGGAAAATTAGAGAATGTGAAATGCATTCCATACAACATGGCGAAACTATTAGACAGATATCATTATTCTGTAGCAAATACCCAGGTAATACTGATTTGTACGATAGAATAGATAGCATGTTTCAATTTGCTGGACTTTATCCGCATGTAATGAAACGTTTTGATATTTTACCGTATGATAAAGAAACTGCTGAAGCAATAACAGAATCTGGAAGAAAAATGATGGAGGACATTAATACAAAATTAGTATCTGAAAGATTATCGAAAAAATATGAAACAGCAGGCAATTGGATTATAACTGATGAACGTAAAGCGCAATTTCTTAATGAAATTGCAAATGTTGAATATGACGATACTAAAACGTTAAAAGAAATTGCATTAAAAATACTTAATGAAAATATTTCAAAAAATATTTAAAATAAATTGAAACTTTTAAATACTTGTGTATATAATTATTACAAATCAAAATTAACAATTAAAATTTATAAAAATGGCTGAAATTATTGACAACGTTGAAGTTGATGAAACTGTAAAATTCCAATCTGCACATTCTGGCAAATCGGAAACAGAAACTGTGGATAGCAAAGGCGACCACAAAAAAAGAAAGCACGACGATAACGCTGAATTCATGAAGGGATTTGCACGCGGAGATTACGGTCCTGACTACGAAAGACGCAAGGCTGAAATCCACAGAGAAATCAATTTGCGTGTTATCAAACCTGAGGATATGGTTACAGGCAAAACGTGGGAAAAAACTGCAGCAGAACGTGCTGAGGTGAAAATGGCAAAAGCAAAACACAATGCGCTTTTAAGAGCACACGGTGTTGACCCAAAGAAACAAATTAATTTGCTTCCTGGTGATTCATTAAAACTTGAAGAATTCAAGGCAAAAGAAACAAAAAAACAAAAAGCTGCAAGAAAATAATTCTTGTAAAAAAAGAAAAATAAAAAGTAATATATAATAAAATTAATCATAAAAAATAAAACAATGAAAACAACATCGAGTACATATCATTTCGCATCAGGACGTTGCTCTGCAGGCTATCCAGTAGCCCCTACGAGTGATAACCCGGTTACATATGTATTTGAATAAACATTGTTCAAATAATATTGAAAACCGGGTTCTAACAAGAATCCGGTTTTTTTTATGAGAAAAACTTAACATTGCAATTTGATTGCAAAGTTCTTTGACATTTCGGTTTATTTGGGAGTATCGCATAGCGGCAATTGCAAGGGACTGTAAATCCCTCGGCTTCGGCCTTCGTAGGTTCGAGTCCTACTACTCCCACAAATTGCCTTGTTCGTATAGTTGGTCAATTACTCCTGACTTGTAATCAGGAAACTGCGGTTCGAATCCGTAACAAGGCTCTAATAAAAATACATTGTGCAGTTGAGCAATTGGTTGGCTCGCCGGTCTGTAAAATCGGTTCTTCGGACATGGGGGTTCGAATCCCTCCTGCATAACATAATAATTTAGGAATTCGAACTTTGATATATAAAAGGAAGAAAATAATCAAATTTCGGGGTATAGCGTAATCCGGTTATCGCGCCTGGTTTGGGACCAGGAGGTTGCAGGTTCGAATCCTGCTACCCCGACAAAATTTATAGAGTAGTATATCAGTTGGTTTAGATTACCTGATTTGGATTCAGGAGGTCGCAAGTTCGAGTCTTGTCTACTCTACTAAAAGGTTGCTTACAGCAAACAACTTAGGTTAAAATTCCGTCTCGAAAACAGAATCGTGGTTCAAACCCACAAAGTTGCAACCTGAACATGGGGCCGTAGTATAATGGCGATTACGGTAGATTTGCACTCTACATATCGGGGTTCGATTTCCCGCGGCTCCACAAAAATAAATGATAAAACTATTGCTATTGCTTCATTAATGTTGTATATTTGATTTTAATTAATTGATAAATTTAAAATTCACTAATATGGCAAAATTAAAAGCGGAAAACAAAAATGCAATGAATAAAGCAATAGAATTCATTGAAAAAAATCCAGGCTGTTTATTAAAAGATGTTAAACTTGAAATAAACAAACATAAAGCTTGTTTGAGAAATCATTATTGGATGTCAACTGCTGCTAATTTAAAATACGTTTTCTCAGGCAATAATTACGAAAACATTTTAACTGAAATGTATAAAACTGGGTTAGTGAAAACTGTTCGTACGAAATCAAAATTGTATCACTTTGGAATAAATGCAATCGTACCAGTTGAAATTAAAGAAAAGGAAATAAAATAAAAATATGAAAAAGTTTGAAATTACGGAATCCGATTATATTAAAGCAAATCGAAGAGGTTCCAGAGAAGCAGAAATTGAAAATAAAACCGGATTTGTTGCAATTCATAAAGTGCACAAATCTGCAAAAAATTATTCAAGAAAAAACTACAAGGTAGTTATTGAATAAACTATATGGAAGGTTGGCAGAGCGGGCGATTGCGCTGGTCTTGAAAACCAGTGGCCGGTAACACGGTCCGAGGGTTCGAATCCCTCACCTTCCTCTGAATTGCAAGTATGCCCGAGTGGTCTAAGGGAACGGTCTGCAAAACCGTTAGGTTCGTCCAATCACTGGTTCAAATCCAGTTACTTGCTCTAATGGAGAGTTGCATGAGTGGCTGATATGGCTTGTTTGCTAAACAAGTGACCGGTAACACGGTCCAAGGGTTCGAATCCCTTACTCTCCTCAATAACAAATTTAAAGGTTGCGTACAGCATGATTCATCTTATGGTAAAGAAAACAATTGCAACCTGACATTTGGGGTCCTAGCTCAATTGGCTAGAGCACCGCCCTTGCACGGCGGGGGTTGTGGGTTCGAGTCCCACGGGCTCCACAAAAATACATGGTGATTGTAGCTCAATTGGTTAGAGTGCCTGATTGTGGTTCAGGAGGTTGCGGGTTCGAGGCCCGTCTTTCACCCTAAAATAAAAATGGAACCAAAGCAGTTTAATATTTTTCGGAACCTAACATTTGATATATAAAATAAATTAAAAAATTATGGAATGTATCAATTGCGGAAAAGAAATTAAAGGCAATAAATTTTGTGATAATAAATGTCAAGCAGAATACTTCAGTAACATGCTATTGCAAAAATGGCTTGAACTTGATGCATATGAACGAAAAATCACAAGTCCGGCTAGACGTTGGATCTTATCTAATGCAGATAATAAATGTTCGATGTGTGGTTGGCATGAAGTTAATGAATATACAAACAAGATTCCTTTAGAAATAGATCATATTGACGGGAATCCTATTAATAACAGTATTGATAATTTAAGAGTTCTTTGTCCAAACTGTCATTCTTTAACTGCAACGTATAAAGGCGCAAATAAAAATTCGACACGTGAATATAGAAAAAAATATTACAAGACGGTACGTTTTTTATCAGAACAAAAAAAGAAAGACGCAATAGAAGAATTGAAAGAAAAGGTTATAAACGGAAATATAAACTTTGAAGAATTTGGGTGGTGCAAAAGGGTTGCTGAAATTATTGAAATGACGCCGCAAAAAACTAGAGATTGGATGAAACGTCATTTGCCAAAAATTGAAGCAAATGCATATAAAAGAAAAATATAAATTGCCTTGTTCGTATAGTTGGTCAATTACTCCTGACTTGTAATCAGGAAACTGCGGTTCGAATCCGTAACAAGGCTCTCATGGTTGTTGTTAAACGGCCCCATTAGGAGGGTGACAGTCAATTGTAAAGTATGCGCAAATCATATCAACAGCCCAAACAAACAAGAGGAATCATCGCTCTACGGAGAGGAACTTCAGGACAACTTTGCTAGACGCAGGAGAATTTATTTCGATATTACTGCGGAGGTTGCAACGAAAACAGAATTAGAGGGAAAGCAACTCAATGATATTCGGGTTTCGGCCAATAGATAAATGATGATATAAAACAGAATCCTGGGCACGCTCAGTTTGTTTAATGCAGGTGTAGCACAGTGGTTAGTGTTTCTGACTTCCAATCAGAGGACGACGGTTCGAATCCGTTCACCTGCTCCAATTATTGCGGGATATGTGTTTGAGTTTCATTAATGAAACTCAAACACATTGATATATAAATAAAAATAATTTATGCATCATTACGTATATCGAATTGAACATATAGAAACAAAACAATTCTATATAGGTTCAAGAAGTTCTAAAGTTCATCCTAGATTAGATAATTATTTAGGTTCAATGTCTGTATGGAAACCAGACAAAACAAAATTGAAAAAAGAAATACTTAAGGATGACTTTATTTGCAGAGAGGATGCAATAAAGTTTGAATCAGACGAAATTGCAAAGTTCATTGATGATCCTCTAAATGAAAATTACTATATTCCTAATAAGGGATTTCACACAGTTGGCACAGCAACTGTAAAAGATGCAAATGGAAAAATATATCAAGTTTCAATACATGACGCCAGATACTTAGCCGGCGAACTTATTGGTGCAACGAAAGGAAATATTGGATATGTATATGCAAGAGATGATAATGGCGTATGCCATTATATTGAAACAAAAAATGATTTATATTTGAATGGCATATTGCAGCATCACACAAAAGGAACAGTTGTTGTGCGAGATGAATTTGGTGTAATGAAAAGAATAACAGTGGATGAATTTATAAATTCTGACAAGTATACAGGAATACGGAAAGATATTTTGCATACTGAATCAACGAAGAAAAAAATATCAGATAAATTAAAAGCAAGATATGTTGGCAAAGAATCATCACAATACGGTTCTATGTGGATTCACAATTCAGAATTGAAACAAAATAAAAAAATTAAAAAAGAAGATGAAATTCCTTTGGGGTGGCATAAAGGAAGAAAAATGAAATTTTAAGTTGTAAGTCGTCGGGACCTTCCCCAGCGAAATTCAAATAAATGAGATGGTAAGGTGACAAGCTTGGAGAGACAGGCCCATGCAAGATTAGCTCAGCGGTAGAGCATTACGTTGCCAACGTAGGGGTCGTGAGTCCGAATCTCATATCTTGCTCAAATTAATGTATGAGATAACAATCATTAATAGCATAAATGTTACATAATGATTGTTATAAACAACATTGAAATCAGAGTCTAGGTGATTCCTCGAGGGAAGAAGGGTTCGATTCCCGTATGATTTCAACATAAGGTGTTAACTCAGTCTGGTCAGAGTGCTACCTCGACATGGTAGAAGTCACTGGTTCAAATCCAGTACACTTTACAAAAATTGTTTAAATGGAAAAGAAACAAGATAAACCTGAAAAATGCGAATTATGCGGACGTGATGATACGTATTTAAACTTTCATCATTTGATACCAAAGTTCGTTCACGGTAAAGGAAAATTTGAAAGAAAGTACGATAAAGATTACATGAGCAATTATGGCGCATGGATTTGCAAATATCATTGTCATAAAACAGTTCATCATTTCTTTACAGAAAAAGAACTTGCAGAACATTACAATTCAATTGAAAAACTTTTAGAAAATGAAAAAATTCAAAAGTATATTGAATGGCATAAGAAGCAAAAGAAAGTAAAATAATGGAAGTTTGACAGAGCGGTCGATAGTGCTTGCTTGGAAAGCAAGTGGCCGGTAAAACGGTCCACGAGTTCGAATCTCGTAGCTTCCTCTAAATTGATTTTGTGGCAGAGTGGCTTAATGCGCTGGCGGAAGCCGGTATTCCATAAAGGAATCGTTGGTTCGAATCCAACCAATTTCTCGAAAATAAATAGCATATATATTGCTATTGCCTTTATAATGTTGTATATTTGTTTTTAATAAATAAATAAATGGAAAAAGGAATTGATTATTTAGGAAAAGAAATTTCAGTAGGTGATACTGTTATTGCTGTTTTGCTTGGTTACAGAGAATTTAGAAAATGCATAGTAAAGTCAATGACTGAAAAGCAATTGAAATTATCTATTATACGTAGCGATGGCGAAATTGATACAAAAGAATTTAAACAAACATATGCACAGGTTATAAAAATATAAATTTTGGTCCCATAGTTCAATGGATAGAACAATGGTCTACGAAACCATAGATATGCGTTCGAGTCGCATTGGGACTACAGCTTTGTAAATATGAAGGTTCGAAATAAATATATAAATAAAAATATATGAAAGTTCTTTCAAATAAGACAAGAGAAAAAATTTCTGTATCTATGAAAAAGGTGCACGCAGAAGGTCGGCATCCTGGATGGTCTAAAGCAAATAGAAACAACAGAAGTTATCCAGAAAAATTATTTGAAGGATTTCTGAGAAATAATGGATATTATGAAAAATATAGTATACAAGATCAATTTCCAGCATACGGTTTTTTCTTGGATTTCGGTTTAATTGATTTAAAATGTGATATAGAAATTGATGGGATACAGCATTACAGAACAGCAGCAAATATAGAATATGATAATAGAAGAGACAATATTCTAATTGAAAATGGATGGATAGTTTATAGAATAGCGGCAAAAGATTTTTTAAACAATCCTGATGCAGAATTCAAATTATTTGAAGAATTTATAAATTCAAATAGATCGTATAGAAAATACAATATTGATGACGTATTGAAAGAATTTAAACGACACAAGTACGGTAATCGAAATGATTACGCAAATGCAGTATTTGAACAAAACAAAGAAAAATATAAAGATATTATAGAAATCATAAAAAAAACTGATATAGATTTTAAAAAATTTGGTTGGGTGTCAAAAATTGCGGTTATAATAAATATAAAACCGCAAAAGGTAAATAGATGGATGAAACGATATATGAATGCGTTTTATGAAGAAAACTGTTATAAAAGAATTCATTAAACGGCTGCATGGTGCAATGGATAGCATGTCCGGCTTCGAACCGGTTGATGTAGGTTCGACCCCTACTGCGGCTACAAAATTTTGTTATGAAAAAGAATAAACCGAAAGTTAATTTAGTTGAACAAGAAACTGCTTATGTTGCATTTTTATTAAAGAAGTTGCAAAGTGAGAATTTCAAATCTAATGTAACAAAAGAAGAATACGAAAAGACAAAACAAAAATACGATAAAGCAAAATTGAAATTAAAATTTTTAAAAGATGAAAAGAAATAAAGCCGTCCTTAGGTTTTGAGGTAGATACAAGGTCCGTTTGTATCTGCTGATGACCTATAACTTTAAAAAGTAAAAGGACATGAAAAATTACAAAAGAGCTCTTAGAAGAGAGCAAAAAAGAAGTCATATTATTCGTCGCGTAAAAATATGGCATGGCATATTGTGTAGTAAACATATTAGATATGCAGAATATTTGCAAAAAGTATTCAATGGCGAACGTGACGTATGGATGAGAACGCAAAGTGTTCCATGTAGTTGTTATTGTTGTTCCGGTGAACATAAATATCGAATTACACGTTCATCAAAAAATTCTGAAGTTGCAAAATTTATTGATGATTGCATCGAAGAAGAAATGCAGAAGTAGCTCAATTGGTAGAGCGCGACCTTGCCAAGGTCGAGGTTGCGGGATCGTTCCCCGTCTTCTGCTCTAATCATTTGGACACGAATGAAACAATGTTTTTGATTAAACACATGCCAAGAAATTCAAATGATTATAGGGTAAGCAATTATCCTTCGTCCGATATCTCGCCTCTACCAGGGCAATGAATTCAAAGGTATACAGAAACGGATGTAAAAGAAATTGTTTAAATCTTAGGTGTATTACGTGACTAATGCCATCGTGTGTTACTAGGTTGTGATTAGTCAGCCGCACGTATTCGGTAGAATGCCGATGAATAATTTCGACAAAAGGGTTAATCAGAAATGGTTAACCTTTTTTTATGCATTAATTGTAAGAATATATAATAAAACAAAAAATTAATGGAAAAAAGATTTTTATCATTAGACGAATTCATAAATGAATCAAAAAAATTGACACCTGAAGAAATGTGTCCCAAGACTGGACCAACAATGGCAGCAGCGCTAAAAACTGGGCTACATGCAAAATTTATAAGATTCACAAAACTTACAGCGTCGAATCCTTGGTGTGCAGTACGAATGGACTATTCATTTCAACCAACAATTGCAAAATTTAAAGAAGTTGGTGAATTTGTGTTTGTTATTAATATGTCAACAAAAGAAATACGATTTGGCATTAATGTAGATGAATGGGAAAGCTTTCCAATAAGTGATTATATTAAAGATAATAAATTTGAATTGATAGGAACATACACAACACTTGATGAAATAATAAATATATGTAAATCAACATATAAAAGAAAATTAAAAGAAGAACAAACAAGATTCAATGCAAGCAAAAGCAATGACATTAACGTATAAAAAAATAAAGACATGAAACAAAGATTTAAAAGTTTAGATGAATTCATCAATGAATCAGCAGTAAATGAGGGTGAAATAAATCTCGATAATAAATATGCACTTGTTTGCATGGGCGGTTCAATCGGCAGAGGAAATATATCATATCCGGTGTTTGTCGGAAGAGACCAAGGATGTATTGTCGAAACAGGCGATGATAAAGATGCAATGGTTGAAACAAAGAAACGCAGAAACAAAACATTATCGCCAGGCGAGAAAAGTTATTATGGAATGTCATACAAAGTTATTGAAATAACTAACAGCGTAAGAAAAACTATTGATTCGTTAAAAGCATATCAAGCAAAAGCTGAAGATACAACTGTTGCAGAATCTACAGGAACTGCATCAATTGTTCCTGGTGCAATTGTTGACATCATGGGAATGAAAGGCGTTGTAACTGAAATCACGCAATTTTGGAATGAAACAGTTTACGGATTTGATTTTAAAAATGAAGCTGGTGAAAATCATTCAGCAATATTCATTGGTGATAAATACATTCTTAGAGAATCTGAAGATTTTGAAGAAGTTGTTGATATTGAAGAATCTGTTGATGACAATAGAGTTTATTTTGTAAGTCTATCAATGCCATCACATAAATACGTTGTAAAACATGCAAGCAAAAACGCTGGCAAAGATAAAACGGGATCTGTTAGATATAAAACAGAAGCTGAAGCACAAACTGCTGCAGATAAATTGAATGCAAAAAACGAAGGCGAAGTATTTGAAGCAGCAGACCCAATGGATCCAACACTTGTTGATGCATTTCATAAACAATATGACGCAACAATCAAAAAATTTAAAATTGAAACAAGAGGGGAACCTTTCAATTCAATAGGAAAAATTGCATTGCCAATTTATACATACAGAGTAATAAAAGATAGTACAGTTATTGGTGAATGCTTAACATTAAAAGAAGCTGAAGAAGCAGCAAAAATTATACAAAAAGTATTTGCTTGGTGCTTACCTAAAGTTGATGTATCAAAAGATACAAATTTTATTTATCCAAATTACTTAGAAGCGTTAAAAAAACAATAATGAAAAGAAGAATTCCAACACTTAACGAATTTGTAACTACAACTTTTGGATACGATAGATTGTTTACATCCATGGGCGACGACATAAAAAAGCAAAGCGGACTAAATACTATTGATTCTGTTGAACGGCCATCAAGTGAAATTGCTGCAGCTGCCGAAATGATTGCAAATAAGTTAGGTGAAAAATTCAGAAATAAACCTTTTCAATTTGTATCTGATTGGAAAACATATGTAAATGTTGATATTGAAGATTCCTCAAAATCTAATGAATTTGAGGAATTCTTAATGAATCTTGGTTTGCAATTCAACAAAGAGAGTGAACGGTTAGGTTATCAGATATTATTAACCGAACCTAATATAAAAATAATTCAAAGTATATGAAAAACCGAATACCCATGTTTGACGATTTCTTGAACGAAAGCGCTGGCGCGTTTGACGAAGCAAAGAACTTCTTTGTTCATAATAAGAATAGATTTAATTTAACAGATGATTCAATTGATTTTGTGTTAAGTGTAATGGCCACTGCTGTTCCGAAATTACAATACGTTGGTATAGATGCAGAAGGTGATGTTCTTTACAGTGATAAAGATAGAATAAACGAAATAGGATTCAATATTCAATATGACCAAATATTTATTAGTTATTCTATAGATAGAAGAGGAAGCAGAGGTTGTCTTCAATGTAATAAACGCGATAACCCATTAGAAATGGGAAAACGTTTAGCAGAAGTATTGGAGATTCCGGAATCGCATAAGAATATGCCGAAAGAAGTAGAAAAAATATTGTCCACAAGTTTTATGCTAGATATCAGTAACAAATCATACACAATAGGTGCATACACATTATACGAACCATTTATGCGAAAACACGG
Organism: Candidatus Pacearchaeota archaeon; assembly: GCA_041656875.1. Taxonomy (GTDB): domain Archaea; phylum Nanobdellota; class Nanobdellia; order Pacearchaeales; family GW2011-AR1; genus ARS1285. Next base: position 51,002 of record JBBACR010000001.1, on the reverse strand, counting down.
AGAGACACCGAGTTTATCGAATAACATTTGGATGACAGTCTTAACAAAGAATAACAAAATTATAGATATGACTGCTCATGGCGCTGGCATGTTTTCAACACGTACAGATTATAACGGAACTAGCATACCAAATTTAAAAACTTGGTTAGATGAAACAGGATTTAAACATTTATAAAGAATATTAAAATTGTGTAAAACTTTTTAAACTTCGTGAATATATAATAAAAATAATTTAATTCACAAAGGTAAAAATAATTTGAAACTATTTAAAACTCGTGTATATAATTATAAAATAATTCAAATCAATAAAGAATAAATTAAAATGAAAAATTCAGTTAACATATTATTACAGCAATTGCAATTACTACAACTACGAAGTTGTGGCCGATTCTGTATTATGTAAACTTTCATTTATCTTATAATACTTAGAGCTCGGTCAAATCAAATTGACCGAGCTTTTTTAGTTTAAATTAATTCATAAACCATTGCTATTCATTTCATAATGGTTTATATTTGAAAATAAATTGCCCGTTGGTGTAACGGTAACACTACAGATTTTGATTCTGTCGTTTAAGGTTCGAATCCTTAACGGGCATCTAAAATATTGTCCATTGGTGTAATGGTAACACGTCAGTTTTTGGAGCTGAATTTCAAGGTTCGAATCCTTGATGGACAACAAGTACAAATGGCCGGATGGTGGAACTGGTAGACACGCCGTCCTTAAAAGGCGGTGCCCATCGGGCGTACGGGTTCGAGTCCCGTTCCGGCTACATTTGGCTCAGTGGCGAAATTGGTAGTACGCGAAGGACTTAAAATCCTTTGGACAGAAATGTCCGTGTCGGTTCGACTCCGACCTGAGCTACATATTGTCCTTTAGTGTAATGGTTAACACACCTGACTTTGACTCAGGTAGTTCAAGTTCGAATCTTGAAAGGACAGCAACATAAAATGGCCATGTGGCGGAATGGTATACGCGGGTGTCTAAGAAGCATCTCCCGAAAGGGGTGGAGGTTCGAGTCCTCTCATGGTCACAAACAATTCAAAAGGTAGAACGGAGTGGCCGCTTTCTCCTCGGACTAAAGCTGTTTGTTCTTGACGGAACAAATGTAAAGCATAGGTCAAGCAATGCAACGGCCCAGGTCGAACTGGGAAAATCGAGGAATCGAATTGTTTAACTAATGGCCCCTTGGCGGAATGGTAGACGCGCCGCACTTAGGATGCGGTGTCGAAAGACGTGAGAGTTCGAGTCTCTCAGGGGTTACAAAAACTATAGTTTAGTAATGTATATAATAATTAATAGTTATACATTAATCTTTAAATTTTTTAATATGCCGCAAAGTTACGGATCATACAAAAAACAAGTCAAGGAATATTTAATTGACACGTTTGAAAAAAATAACATTACTAAAATTCTAGACGTTGGTCCAGGAAAAGGAACGTACGCGAAATTACTTGCACCTTATAAACTTGATGCTTGTGAAGTGTTTGAAAAATACATTATCAAATACAAGTTATCTGAAATTTATAATAAGGTGACGCATTCTAACATTGTTGATTTCGATTTTTCAGAATACGAATTTTTAATTTTTGGTGACATTCTTGAACACTTAACAATTGAAGATGCAACAAGAATTATTGATGAAATGAATTCAAAAGGTCAAAAATGTTTAGTTGCTGTTCCATATTCTTATGTACAAGGTATTGCATACGGCAATACACACGAAATTCATATTCAAGATGATTTAACAATCGAAAACATGACTGAACGTTATCCATCATTGAAATTAATTTATGGCAACAAGAAATACGGTTATTACGTTAATTTTTAAAATATGAAAAAGACATTAATCGTAAATTTATATGGTGCACCAGGAACAGGCAAATCAACATTAATGGCAGAAACTTTTGCTGCATTAAAGTGGGATAAAATTGATTCTGAAATGGTTCCTGAATTTGCAAAAGAATTGGTATGGGAGAAACGTCATCACACAATGACAGACCAATTATATTTGTTAGGAAAACAGCACCACAGGATTTTTAGAGTAAACGGTAAAGTTGAAGTTGTGATAACAGACAGTCCTATTTTATTAAATACTGTTTATAATCGTTTATACAACACAAACGATAATCCGAAACAAACAATTTTTAATGATGCGTTAGAAAAAGTTGTAATTGCAGCAGACGGTTTGTATTGGACATTAAATATTTTTCTTAATAGAACAAAAGACTACAATCCAAACGGACGTAATCAAACAGAAGAAGAAAGTAATGAGTTATCAGTTATCATAAGAAATTTATTAATTGAGAATAACATAAAATTCAAGGATTTAGATGCAGACCGAGATACTGCTATTGAAATTGCAAAATTGATTGAAGACGAATTAAAAAATACAGAATGCTAAATGAAAAAATGTTTACTAATAGGATTTTAAATCTTATTAGTCGTTCAAAAGGTAATAAACAATTTTTAGTTGATGAACTATCTAAATTATATGTTGAAATGAATCCTGCTGATATCGACAACATGACAACAGCGGAACGACATAATTTTGGGTCACCATTGAATAAATTTGCTGATGAAGCAAATGTTCGTAACATATCAATGGTAAATATTGATTTATCTTTATATAGCAGAAATTCTCGTAAATTGAGAATCATCGAATACAAACATGGAAATGAAAAAATATCAAATGGACATAAAGAACAATTAGAAGTGTATTCCGAACTTGGAGCGTTATCTAATAAATTTGATGTTGATGTAAGTATTGTGTATAGCGATTATCCATTTTCTCAAGGAATTATAAAATTCATAGAGTTTGATAAAGTTCAAAATAAATGTATTGAAAAACATAGAGAATTCAAATCACAAGGCGAAATGCGAATGTTCTTAAATTTAACAGATAAAAGAAAATGAAAACATTAACAAAAATATTATACGTGTATTAGGTTAACTTAACCAAATACACAGATGAAAACAAAACAAACATTAAAAGAAACAACAGATAGAAGAACATATAAAATTGTTCTTACTATAGAACCAGGTATTTTTGATTGCGGATTTTATTCTTTCTGCAGTATATGCATGCGGTCAAATCGAAAGAAACGATTATGCGATAGATGGGTATACAAAAAAAGTTGGAAAGATCATCGTGATCATCAATGGAAATAAACAATACGGGAATGGCGGAATTGGTAAACGCAACAGTCCAGAAGAGCGTAATCTGATAAAAGATTACTTGCAGCAATGATTACTTAAAAACAGTCATTCGAAAGAATTTGTAGGTTCGAGTCCTACTTCCCGTACAAATGGCCGAGTGGTGAAATGGTAGACACGCCACACTCAAAACGTGGTGCCGAAAGGCGTGTGGGTTCGAGTCCCACCTTGGCTACTAAATTTATTTATATGTGGAAATCTGAAAAAGGAAATTGGGTGCCTGACAAAGGTGAAAAAATAATTGTTGCCGAACAGCCGCACGTTGTAAAATGGAGTGGCACACGTGATGGTAAACATATAAGAGGTATATCAATTCCAAGATATCGAATTGATGTATTAGATGAAGGAACCGAATTAACAGTTTGTGGTATACATTGCGCACAAGATATGCATTATGAATACGTTATAATAGAAGTTGGCAATTCGGCATTAAGAGATTATGGCGCAGAATTAATCGAAGTGCCATTAAGGTATTTGAAAGAACATCCTGACTATACGTATGAAAACACATACAACAAAAAGAACTAACAAATGTATTACGTAGTACAAAAAAACCTTTTCAGAGAAGAAGGCCATGCAAAGTTGATTAACTGTTTGGAACGGTTTAATATACCGTATGAATTGGTTGATGCATTGCCATTTATCGAAACATTCGATTATGTAACAGACAGAAAAGATGTTTTTGTTTTTGGCTCTTTAAAGCTAGCAAGGTTATCGAAAAATCTTGGATGGAATCCTGGTGCCGTTGTCACTGAAAATCATAAAATCATAACTATGAGGTTTATTCAAAATATTATAAAGAAAACTTATTGAATTATGATTCACGAATTTGTAAACTTGGTGATGATTTTGTTTGGGAATCTCCCGAACATTTTATACGCCCTTGTTTGGACAGTAAAATCTTTACAGGTTCGGTATTCAATAAAGAGGAATGGGAAGCTAAAAAGAAAGTAATATTTAGTAAAGGTTACGTTACATCAGCAACACCTGATACATTAATTCAAATTGCAAACACGAAAGTTATAACACAAGAAGTTCGAGTTTGGGTTGTTGACGGAAAGATAGTTACACAGAGTACATATCGTAGAGGCAGTTTCAAATATTATGATAACATTGTTGACACTGACGCATTAGAATTTGCACAGCGCATGATTGACATATTTCAATTATCGAAATCATTTGTTATTGACGTATGTTTAACATCTAGCGGATGGAAAATTGTTGAATGCGGAAGTATATCATGCGCAGGTTTCTATGATGCTGACATGCAAAGAATAGTATTTGCATTGGAAGATGCGTATAATCCGAAAGAATCAAATCCTTCATTAGATGAAGATGAGTATTTAAGATAAAAGAAAGGCTATTAATTATTTAATAGCCTTTTTACATAATATCAGTAATGCTTTTCTATCTTCTAAACCAATAGTTCCGCCATTAATTCTTTTTGTTAATGTTAAGACATCATCTTTGTCAGCAATAGAATTAAGTTTGTTTTTATTCCAAAACCAACCAGCACTTAATGATGCATATTCATATGATTCTAATAATTCTGGGTGATTAACAAAATCAACGCCAGTATCTTTAGCTAATGCAGCATAGTTTTCCTTTCCCGTTAATTGCAAAAACCCTCGACCTTTATATTTGAATCCGTCTCCAGATTTCTCATCACCATTACCCATTCTACTAGCATAAACTTTGTTTGCAATTTTTTCTTGATTTCTTGCATACGGAGTTGCTGATTCTAATGTAGGAAAATATTTTTTAAAAGTTTTGTTTAACCCATCTGCTGAATAATTCAAATTTTCTTTTATGAAATGAAACTTTCCACTTTCATGTAATACTTGGGATAAAAAATGACATATACGTAATGGCGTATTAATTTCATATTTTGTTAACGTATCATTAAGTCCTTTTACAATTGATGTTAATGCAGTTTCATCTGTTACGCCACTCAACGATTTAATTTGTTCTTTTGTTACCATGTTATGTTTATTGTATATATTCCTAAACTACTTTATTTTCGTGTATATATAAAATAAACATTATGTTTCTTACATTTATTTATTCAATATGCGGAATATTACATGGCGCATTTGCATTGGGACAACAATCGTCACGACATCCACATGCAACAGAATTATGGCGAATGATACTTGTGTACGTTATAAACCTTTTATTTTGGCCAATAACATTACCATGGGGTTTGATAAATATATACAGAGAAAATAAAAATAAAACAAGCAAGTAGAAAACTACTTGCTTTTCGTGTATATAATATAAAATTGATTTTATATGCAAAAAAGAATACATGTATTAAGCAGAACAATGTTTTTGGCGTTAATGCGCAATTCAAAATTGAATGAAAATAATATAGAGGATATGGAAAAGGAAGGACTCTATATCATTTCAATAAACGACCCTATTGGCGACAACATGGAACCTGATTTTGCAACTTCTAATAAATCAAATTTGCTAACCATGAGATTTGGTGATTTTAGAATAGAACTAGACGAAAAACTAAAAAATCAGTTTAAGAAAAAAGGACATGATGTTTTTGATGATTCCATGGCAATCCAAATACGCGACTTTGTACAAAAAATAAAAAATAATCATCTAGACGATTTTAAATTGTTGATTCATTGTCATGCAGGTGTTTCTAGAAGTGCGGCGGTAGGGCTATACGCATTTGAAGAATTACAAAACGGCACATTAAATGAATTTGAATTTCAAAATCCCAATACAGCATATAACCCAATTGTTTATCAAAAACTTACAGAAATATAAAATGAAACAAAAACATATCGAATTGTTGCAGATGTTATCTGGAACTTTTCAAATTCCGATAAAGTATATCGAAACAATAACGTTCGGTAACCGTTTCAACACTAAGTTGAAAGAATATGAAAATGTATGTACAATCGAATTAACGAATCACACACATGCATTTCATACATTAAATAAATTCAAATCTTTCGAAAACTATAAGATTCATATTATGTATCTTGGCGAATTCACAGAATTAAAACCCGGTAAGAGTTTTCTTTGTAAGCGAACAGCAGAAGAACTTGAAATAATTGAAAGAAAAAAGAATCCTTGTTTAGGATGTACACTTGAGAAATGTGATATAAATAATTGCATTGCTATATGGAATTTAACACACTAAATATAAAATATAATGAATAGCGAAAAATATTTTTTCTTTTGGAAACACAGGATTGCAAATTGGACAATAACTAAATTCATTGCAAAAGGTGTTACATATAATTGTGGAGAACAATATATGATGCACCAAAAAGCACTTTTCTTTAACGATAAAGAAACTGCTGTAAAAATAATGGCAACGAAAGTTCCCAGAGAACAAAAGGATCTTGGAAGACAAGTCAAAGGTTTTAACGAATCTGCTTGGGATAAAGTAAAATTCCAGTTAGTAAAAGAAGGTTTAAAAGCAAGGTATGAACAAGATCCTGAATTGAAACAATTTTTAATAGAAAGAAAACATTTGCAATTTGTTGAAGCTTCACCTTTCGATAGAATATGGGGTATTGGATATGACGCAAATAATGCAATAGCAAATATTGATAACTGGGGTGAAAATCTTTTAGGCAAAGTTATAACAGAATTAGCTAAAGAATTTGCTGCACCAAAAGTGTGTGAACGAACAGAACATACGTATAAATATTTTACAAAGCCAGAAGATCATTGGATTGCTAGATGCACAAAATGTGGTGATTTAATTTAAGATTATGAGAGGCGGAATGAAAAATGATTTTCCTAAGAAGTTATATTTTTTGATATATGATGACGAGGACAAAGACATGTTCGGCGGACCATGGATGGCAAAGCCAACAAACATAATGAAAAAGAATCCAGGAAAACTATTGGTTACTTTTATTTATGACGGCACAAATTATATAAGAGAATCGAAATGATTATAGAAAAAACTTTTTATGCAAACATATATTGCGGTTTTCGAGCAGGTTATACAGATGTGTATGCAAACATTGTGGACGCTCGTAAAATTGTTGAAGAATATTTGAATAAAGAAATATTCGGAACAACCATGACACCTACGTGGTTTCATTATCCTGGCGGTAGAGAACCTGGCGTTATTGTCGGCTTAATTCAATACCCAAGGTTTCATAAAGACGAACAACTAATTAGGTATCAAGCATTAATGACTGCGCATAAATTACGAAAAGGTTTACAACAAGAACGTGTGACTGTTGTGTTTTCTGATTATACTGCAATGATAACAGAAGACGATACTGAAGAATCAATACATTTAAACATATATGGAAAAACTTTATAATTTTGAAGTTGGAATTGATGAAGCAGGACGAGGCTGTTTATCAGGTCCAGTTGTTGCAGGATCTTTCTTTATTCCTCCAAGTTTCAAGCCACATAAATATCTTAACGATTCAAAACAAATGACGGAATCTCAAAGAGAAACAGTTTATCATTGGCTAAAAGAAAATTATTTTGAATATGGCAGTGCTGGTGTTATATCAGCGCAACGAATTGATGAAGTAAATATTTTGCAAGCAACATTCGATGCAATGCATGCAGCGTTGGATTTGAATCTTGCATTTCAACAATCTAGAGATAAAGTAAATATTATTGTTGATGGTGATAAGTTTCGTGCGTATGGCAAATATACGTATGAATGTATTCCTAAAGCTGATGCCAAATTTTATTCTGTTGCAGCTGCATCTGTTATTGCAAAAGTTACACGAGATCATATCATGATAGGATTGCATGCTCAAGAAAAATACAATTGCTATAATTTTGCAAAACATAAAGGATATGCAACACCTGAACATTATGCGTTAATCGAAAAATACGGAATTTCCGACGTTCATAGAAAATCATTTAGATTATTAAATGAAAAAAGTACAAAATTATTTTAAGAAACCATTGCTATTGCATTATAAATGTTGTATATTTGATTTTAACAATTAAACAAACAATATGATATCAAGTTTTAGAAGTTTCAAATATTCGCAAGAAGTAAAAAAATTACTTGGCATTTCCGACGATGTATTAGATAATACTTGCATAAAATTTGTTCATTATAGCAATACTGCAACAAAAATCGACAGTTTGCATTATGTAATTTACAACGGCAGAAATAAAGATGTAATTACCACAAACACAATTGATAATTACGAGTATACAAAATTATTCCCATTTTCAACAGGCGGACGAAAATATTACAATGAATTACAATACGCGCCAAAGTTGAAACACAAACTTGTTCACAGTTCTGAAGCAATGGAAATTATTAACCTTTTTAATTAAAGAATATGACAACTAAAATAAACAAAAAAATCGGTCACGATTCAATGTCAATATCGGGTGTGATGCAATCAGGCGCAAATGTAAAATTCACAATCAATCGCGGTGGTGAAAAAATTGTTGCTGGTTTATCTAATGATATTAAAATTGCAAAAGTTCAATTATTAACGTTGCAAACATGGTTAAAACTTAGAGATGGCGAAAACAATGCTCAAAGATTTGACCGTTTGGAAAACGTACTAAAAATAAGTAACAACAGTAAAGAGTTTATTGAAAACTTAAAATAACGGACAACATATTATGAAAAAGTTTAATGCAAACGCATACGCAAATTTTCATGCGGTAATAGGGCGTTACCAGTTAAGTATAACGTTAGAATCGTTAGAACAAATTTATAATGAACCCCACCGTCATTTTCATACAACGCAACACTTGAATGAAATAATGAATAAGATAGCATCAATTGATAATGCGCAAGAACTTGACATATCAATGTATGATGAACTTGTATTAACAACTATGTATCATGATATTGTTTACTATCCTTGGTTAAATGATAATGAAGAAAAATCTGCAGATTTTGTATTAAAGACAATGGCAAGATCTCCTTTAAGAGACCGCGTATTTGAAAATGTTTTACAAACAAAAAAACATGACGGACAAACTGCAGTGCAATTACTTTTTAATAAATTAGATTTTGGCGGATTAAAAGATCCTGCGTTTACAGATATTGCAAAATTAATTGAGGCCGAACATCAAATATTTAAAGAATATAATTTCAACGATATTGATTCATACATTGATGGCCGAATCAATTTTTACAAATCAATAACCAATGGTTCGCCATTAATTCCACAAATGATTGATTACGTAAAGAACCGTCAATACACAGTTGCAATATATCCTGGAAGTTTTAACCCATTTCATATAGGACATTTAAATGTTCTTGAGAAAGCAGAACAATTATTTGATAAAGTAATTATTCTTAAAGGCGTAAATGCAGAGAAAGCAGCAAGTATCGGAACAGACGCTGTTAATGAATTAAAAAAGCAATTACCAAATCGTGAAGTTATTTCATACGCAGGTAATATAATCGAAAAGTATTTTGTTGGAAACAAAAGAAATCCTGTTTTGATTAGAGGATTACGAAATGGCTATGATTTAGTTTATGAGGAATCATATTTAACTTTTTGTAAAGATTTCCATCCAGAATTGCGTTATGCATTAATTCTTTGTGATAAAGAATTTTCACATGTAAGTTCTTCATCAATTCGCGCAGTTGCAAATTCACATGTTGCTAATAAATACACAGTGCAATGGTATATAAAAAGCTAATAGGCCGAAAGGTAAAATATTATGCAGGTACTCGTTACAATTCAAACTTTCAAAAAGTTTATAAAGGCGAGGAACTTACAATAAAAGGAATTGATGTTAAACGCAAAATGATAGTTGTTGAAACAAATTCTGGCGAAACATGGCATCTTGCGCCTCTTGATGTACGTTATCTTAATAATTCAAAAATAAAAATATTCTAATCAAATGGAAACAGTATTACAATGCATAATTGGATTTTTATGCGGAAGCGGTGTAATAGCAGGTATCATAGATATTTTTAATCCACCAAAAAATGGCATGTATCAAAGAAAAGCGGGCGATGAAGGCTGGGATGATTTATAATAGAAAAATATTTTAAAAATAATTGCATAAACTATTGCTATTACATCAAATATGTTGTATATTTGATTTTAAACAATTGATAAACAAATTCACTAAAAATTGAAATTATGAAACAGGTAAAAAAATTCTTCTTCGAAAAAACTATTGCTGATTGCCTTGACAATGTTTATGAATTTACTGATTCTGCAATTGCATTACTTGAGGAACAACGCATGTGGGACGATTTTTACGGTTGCGGAAGGATTAAAAAAGGCAATGTAACAGTTTTAATTGCAATAGGCGGTCACCATGCTGCAGGATATTTCAAAACTGATGGTCAAAATTATTGCGTATCTTCATTCTATATCAAAGAAGAAAAATGTTATACAGGTAGAGTATTATTAGGGTACTCACAAAAAGATGTTATTGCAAATGTTAAAGCAATGTATAACGACATTGTTGATTTTGATACTACTACATACGATGAAAAATACATTGCTTGTGCAAATCACCAAAAAGCAAAAAGTGAAGTTACGGAATCTGTTGAAATAAAACGTAAAGAACAAGAAATTGCAAAAGCTGCTGCTGAAGAAAAAATTAAATCAGATCCTGAAAACGAATTGTTATTTAGAATTCTTGAGGTTGCAAAAAGAAAACGAGACAACTGTTATTGTACTGAATCTCAACGCAAATTTCAAGAAATAATTCAATTAATTGCTGATGCAAAACCAGCGGTTGTAGCAAAATTTGAAACTATTTAATTCTTGTGTATATAATAAATTGAAATAGAAAATCTAAAAGTTCTAAAAGTTAAACTTAAAAAAATCTAAACTATGTCAAAGACACTTACAAAAGCAGACGTATTCGATGTTGCATCGGATTTAATCGAAACAAATGGTTCAACAACCACTCTCGACATCAAAAATGAATTACGAGTTCGTGGATTCTTCGCAAAACAAGCGGATGTATCTGATTTAATGATTCAGGTTTGTGCCGAAGAAAATTATTCATTCTCGTATAACGGTGTTCACCGTGTGTACACAGATTCAAAAGGTCAATCTGTTGCTCAACCAACAACTGCAAATCAATCTACAACGCAATCTCTTCGTGCTGCTGCTGGCCAACCATCAAATGCAAATCAAATTGTTCCTGCATCTGTAGCAACTGGCAGATCTCACACAACTCGTTCAGGAAAAGTTATTGTATCATTTGCAAACGCAAATCTTGTAACAACCGGTTCTTGGAAAGCTTATTCTGTAACTTCACAAACTGTTTATTGGTTCCCATCAACATACACAAGGGACGATGTTCGAATCGCTTATCGCGCATTCACAGGAATTCATTTACATGACGTACGTGCTTGCAGACAATAATCAAAATAAATTACAGATATGCAATTAAAAGATTATACAGTTCCAGGAAAAAAAGTTGTTAAATTAGTTTGCGTTACCGCAGATAATAACAACAAGTATTACAATATGTTCGAACAAGCATCAGGTAATTTTATCGTGCAATACGGACGTATTAAAGGTACCGAAGTTACACACGAATATTCTGCGCATGAGTGGGATAAAATTTACCGCAGCAAAACAAAAAAAGGCTATGAGGATATGACACATTTGTTCAAAGAAGCAATTGCGGAAGTAACTGCTGATGCTGAAGCAAATGGTGAAACTGTCACACAAGCGGAAATTCAAAATCGTGCAGTTAAAGCATTATTCGACAAATTGATGGCTTATGCTAAAAAGACGGTACAAGAAAACTATACGGTTACGCAAAGTGAAGTAACCCAAGCTATGGTTGATGAAGCTCAAAAAATTATTGATACACTTTCAAAAATTCTAACAGAGAAATCTGCGCATCTTGAAGGTATCAATAATAACTTATTGAAACTTTATTCAATCATTCCTCGTAAAATGTCAAATGTACGAGACCATTTATTATCAAGTTTCAAATCTGACGCTGATACAAAACGCGCTCATAAATTGATGGCTGATGAACAAGCGGTTCTTGATACAATGGCAGGTCAAGTTGAATTACTTCGCAAGCAAAAAGAACAAGCGAAAGCAAATAAACCTGATGCTGAAGGCCATAAGAAATCTATGGACATGTTGCAAACACTTGGACTTGAGGCGGTTGAAGCAAATGCGCAAGAAATCGAAATCATCAAAAAAATGATGGGACCGAATGCAAATCAATTCCGTTCTGCATTCCGTGTTACAAACAGAAAAACACAAGAAAAGTTTGATGCATATGTTGCAAATGCAAAAGATAAAAAATGCGAATTATTTTGGCATGGTTCACGAAATGAAAACTGGTTCAACATTTTACAATCAGGTTTATTAATTCGTCCATCTGGTGCGGTTCATACGGGTTCAATGTTTGGCGATGGTATTTACGGTGCAAATAAAGCTCAAAAATCAATTGGCTATACATCTCTTCGTGGTGCATGTTGGTCAGGCGGGTCATCAAGTTCTGCATATCTTGCATTATTTGATTTTCATGTAGGTAATCAAAAAAATATAACACATCACAATTCTGATTGCTACACATTGAACAAACAAAAACTTGCACGTGAAGGATTTGATTCTGTATATGCTCATGGCGGCGCCGATTTAAGAAATGATGAATTCATTGTTTATGATGCTGCTCAAGTAACAGTAAAATACATTATTGAAATCGCAAATTAATAAATTCAAATAACATAAAGTAAAGTTCACTGGATATACATTAATTTGCATCCAGTGAACTTTTTTAGTTTTGACAATAACAACTATATCTAAAATAACAATAGAGATAAAGACATTGTATGAAAACTATAAAATAGTTCTGTATATAATATAAAAATAATATTATATGCAAACATTTTTACCATATCCGTCTTTTATTGAATCCGTTGCTGCTTTAGATTATCGCAGATTAGGAAAACAAAGAATTGAAAATAAACAAATCATTAATGTACTTGAAGGCAATAAAGTAAGTTGGCAAAACCATCCTGCTGTTAAAGCATGGGAAGGATGCATCGATGCATTAAAAGTGTATCATGATTTTACAATAAAGGAATGGACATCAAGAGGCTATAAAAATACAATGCCACTTTTTTTTGAATGGACACCAGAATTTATACAAGACTTGAATCATGGGAACATTGGTATGGCACCGATTGATATGCCTTGGTGGTTAGGAAACGAAAATTTTCATAGAGCGCATCGAGCAAGATTAATCGAAAAACTACCAGAGTATTATGAACAAAAATGGCCAGAAGATAAAGGTTACAATGGCGGTAAATATTGGTGGCCTGTAATGGAAACAAAAACTTTTAAAATTATTTGATATGGGAATGGACATTGATTATCTAGCAGGAAAACGTGCAGTAGAAGAAATTGAAGAATTGCTTAGTGATAAACCGCACGGTGAACGAGAAGAAATTGCAGATGACATAATTGCATTTGCAAAAAGTTTAAAAAAGAAGTATTCAACAATCAAGAAAAAACGTCATGCATAAAATGGATCCTGAGCAATATGAAAAGCTTCGTGAATACGTAATGCTTGATATAAAATTCACCGAAGAATTCTATAAAAGATGGGATAATATTGCAATTGAAAATGAAGCAATTAAGCCGTCTTCAAATAACATACTATTAATTTGTAATTGATATGAAAAACGAAACAAACGATGATTGGGTTCTAACCAAGTCAGGAAGACCATTATACAAATTAAGTGGCGAAGATCTTGGTGACATATGGTTTGCGTATAACAAGAAAAATCATTTGAAAGATTTTCTTGAAAAAAATCCAGCAGTTACATTAGGCAGCATGCGAGCAAAATCGCAATTCAATAAAGAAATACTTCCGACAAATAAAAAAGTACTATTAATCTGCGAACAATGAAAAATGAAATTAATCTATATGATATATCGCATAGCGTTGACAATCCTGTTAATGGAGTAACGTATTCAATCAATCCGTATGATATTATATGCAAGCATGTGTACCGTGATGGCACGCATATTTCAATTGAACAGATTACAGATGCAAAAACAAAACTAAATACAAGTTCAGTATTATACAAAAATTTGAAAAGACGGCATGATAAAATAAGCATCATATCGTCAAAGTCTGAAGACGCCATTATTCATCCGACAGAAACAGAACTTAATGCGTATGCAATAAGCGGCGTGCCATTAAGCGGCATTACATATTCAATAGATGCTAACAATTTTATTTGCGAACACGAATTTGTTTATGGCGTTGAAACAAATCGAAAAAGATTGCATATGCATGGTAGTTTATCATTCGATATAATAAGAATATTAAAAGATCGTAATGTAAATATTCAAGAACAACATACGAAAAATTACGAGACATGCTTTAAACCAACACAGAATAAAAAATTATTAATTTGCTAATATGAAAACACATAAAGAAAATAATGAATTGATTGCGCGTTTCGTTGGCGCAAAAGTTGTAACTTGCAAAGATTCAATTTGTTTAAAATGGGTTTTTGTTGATAACTTAAATCCGTTCGTGAAATTATTCGATAATAGAATCATTCATCAAGAACTTCATTTTCATGACGATTGGAATTGGACGATGCAATTAGTTCAATACATATTAACGCATTCAAACAAAGAATGCGATGCGAAGAATCCAGAACCTGCTAATTTTTGGCGTGCGGTTAAGTTCAGAACAGATTATGCAAATGCAATTGTAAAAGATAATTGCACAATTGAACAAGTATATAATATTTGTATAACTTACATAAAAAATCCGCACAAGAAAGAATAGATAATATAATACATAAAATAATACATCACTATGAGATACATATTACGAATATTTTTTTTAATAGCATTAACCGTAAAGATTAATGTTGCAATTTCGCAATGTGTTTCTCTCCCAGCAATGCCAACTTGTACCGGTACTCAATTAGTATCGGATAATGCTAATATAAATTCTGGGGAAACGTATTATAGCAGTACAACACAAACAAGAGGCGGCATCAATACATCAGCAGGTTCAATATTCATTGTTTGCTCAGGGAACTTAACAGTTTCAGGAAACTTTAACGGTGGCACTATTTATGTTTTACCAGGCGCAACGCTAACAACTGCAATGACAACATTAAATGTTGATTTGGTAAATTGGGGTACAGTCACATTTAATAGTGGTTTGACTGTGAATTCTTCTGGACGCATCGAAAATGCAGCCGGAGCAACATTGAATATAATTGGCAATTTATTTGAAAATTCAGTTCTGACAAACTATGGCACAGCAAATGTCACTGGGACATTAACAGTGCAAAATGGTGGTTCAGGTGTTTGTCTTGGCGGTAACGGCAAATTATATGCATCAACAATTGAATATGGGAACAACACAAATGCAATACAAACTCCAATTGGGAAATCGTGTTTGGACATTTCATCAACCACTATTTCAGGTTCAGTTCCATTGTCAAGTAATGCAGGGTTGAATATATGTGCACCGGCAAGTATATCAATTAACGGAACAGGCACGTGGGGATCTGCAACAGTAAATCAAAATTGTGCATCATGTGGGTCCGTTCTTCCTATCGAACTTGTAGAGTTTACTGGAAAGAATCAAAAGGAATTTATATTTTTAGAATGGACAACAGCATCAGAAAAAAATAATGATTTCTTTTCAATTTTAAAATCATACGATGGCATATCATTTGAAAATATTTCAGATATTGATGGCGCAGGTAATTCAACAACTATGCGATATTACGCATACAAAGATTATGACGCCAGAACAGGCATGAACTATTATAAATTGAAACAAACAGATTACGATGGTAAAAATGTTGATAGTAAAATAATAAGTATAAATAGAAATGATTTAGATTTTAACATTTTAGTTTATCCAATACCATCAGCATCACCAAATGTAAAAGTAACAGTAAATAAACATGTTGGAATTGCAACATTAAAATTTATAAACATAACAGGACAAACTTTATTAAGTACAAATATTAACACGAATGAAAGTTTAGAATACGAATTAGGAAAAACCGATATTCCTTCAGGCACATATTTTATCAAAATAGAATCTGAAAATGTTGTTTTCATAAAAGAAATAATAATCAAAAATAATTAAAACTTTTTACTTGTTCTGTATATAATATACAAATAATTAATAAATTGATAAATGAAAAAAGTATTTCTAATTTTGACTGGATGTGCTATAGTATTTCAGTCATGCTCTCCTCGTAATTGTAAATCCGCAGACCAAGAAACAAAAACCGAAACAACAACAGTTGTTGAAACAAAGGAAACTGCAACGCATGTAGAATCTTATATAGAGTTAACGCCACCGATTCTTGTTGTTGCTGTCGCAAAAGAAACTGAAAACACGTATTCTTCAATAATCTTGAAAGATGCAAACGGTGAAGTACTTACTCTTATGGGAAATACTGCAGAAGGTAATGCATTAGCACAATCATATAATGCAGGTGAATACATAAAATAAATTTGCAATTAAAACTAATGAATTCTAATGTATATAATAAACAATAAATCTAAATAATAATCTTAAAAAACTAAAAGTTATGTCAACAGAAAACCAAGAAACAAGAAAACGTGAGCGCACAATTAAAATTGATGAAAACTGTCAATTTGTAAAGAATTTGAACGATGCTTCAGAAAATGGCGCAAAAATCAATTTGCTTGCAGAAGCAAGAAATTCAAAAATCAATTTGAAAAAACAAATCAATGATCTTGAAGATAATCTTGATACATTGTATGACAAAGTTGATGCAGCAAAAAGAAAATTGCCTTTAAACGCAAATGCAATTCTTGATGCAGAAGACGATATCACACTTGCTGAACGTCGATTAACAAAAGCACAAGCTTTATATAAAGAATTATTTGGCGAAGAAGTTACTGCTTAAGCAGTAACTTTATTTTTAACTTTTAATCATGAGAGAAACATTATTAAAAGTTGGCGAATCTTACTATCACAGGTTTTATAACACATTTGTAGAATGCACCGATATTAAAATTGAAACAAGAAACAATAATGCTACTTGTGCAATCATCAATTTTAAAACAGCCGAAGGTCAAAACCAATGCACATTAACTCCGATTCAATCGTGTAGCGAAGCAGCAAAAACAATGTATGGCAATACTGTTTATCATATTCCTATACACATAAAAGAAATCGTAATTAAAGATGAAAGCTTCTTTCACATCGAAAAACGCGACCCGGTTATAGGTGACAATGTTGTTGTATTACATACTGAAGCCCAAAAATGGTGGAACAATTGTTTTGGCATGCGACTTGCTGTTCCGAAATCAAAATCACCATTTAGATTAACAGGATGTGAAGCTGGCCATATTGGAAAAGTAATATCGCCAACAGGAAAGTATGCAAAAAACACAAGGACAGATAGTAGTATTCTTGTTCAATTTGAACAAAACTATAAGTATACTGGCGTAAACAAAGAATACTATACATCATCGTATTTTATTGCGCCAAGAACTGTTGCTGTATTATCAAAAGGAAATGCTACATGGAATGATTTTAAGGTTTCTAAAGAAGCTGACGATGTTATATCGAATTTTAAAGATGAACTATTCGATTTGGCGGATGTTGCAAGATCTGCAGTACAGCATCCCGATATTAAGTTCAGACCTGCTGCAACAATAAATCCTAACATTGGACATGTGATTAAAACGACAAGCAAAAGTGCATTTCACGCATCAGTAGGTGATGATATTGTAAAAGATTTAGCAAAAGCAGCAGATACAGTAAATCCATGTTCTGAGGTGCGTATTCGTAATACTGTTGATTGCAACTGTAAAGTTCCACCGCCAACAGGACAATTATATTATATGGATATCGTTTATAAGCAAGATGAATATGAAACAATAAAAGTTAACGCAAATAAAAAACTTTTAATGCTTTAAATTTGCTATTGCATAATTAATGTTGTATATTTGATTTTAAAAATAAAAAAATGAACAAAGAAAAAATATTATTCATGGTTAGAGGTGTACCTGGTTCAGGTAAATCATCTGTTGCCGAAGAAATTGCTAAAGGATATCCTGATGTAATTTGTTGCGCTGATGACTATCACATGATTGATGGAGAATACAAATGGGAACTTGCAAGACAAGGATACGCGCATAAATCATGTCAAGCCAAATGCGAAAATTTAATGAAATGCGGTGTACCTAGAGTTGTTGTTTCAAATACATCAACTACTGTTAAAGAAATGAAACCTTATTATGATATGGCAGCAACATACGGATATTCTGTATTTTCATTGGTTGTTGAAAACAGACATGGGGGTAAAGATATTCACAATGTTCCTGAAGCTTCATTAGAAGCAATGGAAAAAAGATTCGATATTAAATTAAGATAATCATGGACATATCAGAAAAAATACAAAAGCATCATCCCGAAGCAAACATATTAGTTTTAAATTTAACTGATGCTGTAGATAAGAATGCCGCAACGCGTAGATTGGCTACAAGAATATTGTCATTGGGCAATATGATTGCAATTGAAGAAAGAAAAGGGCCAGCGCAATACGCAATAATATCGGACATCAAATTGCTTGAATGCATAACAGATGAGTTTGGTACAATTGGCGGAATTCAGATAAAAGAAAATACTGAACTGAAAAATTGCGTTATAATTGGAAGAATCGATGATAATGCGAAAACGGAAGTAACTTTAAATTTAGTATTATAATGAGTCAGTTATTACATTTAGTTCAAGACATTGAAGGCGTAAAAATTGAAGTCGGCGATACTGTTTATTATGCAAGAAAACGCGATTACACAGCAAATGGCGAATTGATTAAAAAACGTGTGACTGCTGTTGATAAAACAACAGGCTATGTGGAAATGGGAAAATATACATCAACAAGTCCCGAATCGCAATTACTTGTATTATTAAGTGACAGAAAAACAAAATAAAATGGAAGGAACACCAACAGTTAAAAAACTCGCAATAATTTGTGATATAGACGGTACGCTTGCAACCGTAGGAAAAAGAAGTCCGTATTTTGCAGGAAAGGCAGATATTGTCGATTCAGCAAACATGCCAGTAGTTGAAACTGTGAAGTTATTCAAACAAGCAGGATATGAAATTATCTTTGTCACTGGTCGCGAAGAAAAGTTTATGGACGTAACATTACGGCAGATTGCAAAATACACTGGATGGATTAATGGTTCAGATTATATTTTACATATGCGTAAAAATTCTGATAGACGAAAAGATTGCGAATATAAAGAAGAAATTTACAATACGCATATTGCGCCATTCTATAATGTATTGTTTGCATTAGAAGATAGAGACCAAATGGTTAAAGCGTATCGAGATGTAATGAATGTTCCTTGCATGCAAGTTGCATGGGGAAACTTTTAAAAATTGAATACATAAAATAAAATATCATTATGGCTCTTAACTTATACAACAAAGCTGAATTCATCGCATCATTGTTAAATGAACATGAGAAAGGCTATTCAAATTTTTACTCAATTGTTGAAATTGGTAAATCTATGTACGGCAGAGAATTTGCTGATGCTGTTTGGAAACACTTAAACACAAATATCGAATTTACAAATACATCTGAAACTGTTACAATGATTGAGGCTGCAATGCATCCCCATATTTTAGTAAAGTTGAATGAGAAACAAAAATTAAATGAAAGCAACAACGGATAGTCGTTTAACATATGCTAAAGAATTACAACATATTGTAGTGGTTGGTGACAATCATGGCAAATGGGGTGAACTTGGATATAGAATCAGAGAACGATATAAAATTCGTGATTCTGTTATTTGCATTGCTGGGGATATTGGCATGGGTTTTGAAAAGACAGGATTTTATCTTGATGAATTTAAAAAATTAAATCGAATATTGGAAAACACAAATAATGTGTTATTCATGGTTCGAGGCAATCACGATGACCCATCGTATTTTCAAGGCGACAAGGCTCCATTGGTTGACATGTTTTCACGAATCAAATTAGTTCCTGACTATTTTTTACTTGAAACAGGTCCCGCAAATATTTTATTCGTTGGCGGTGCAACATCAATCGACAGAACGCAACGCGTTGAAGGATCATCATATTGGTCAAATGAACAATGTGTATACGATCCTATTGCAATTGCAAATCTGACAGATAAAGTAACAGTAGTTGTTACGCATACAGCACCGAAGTTTGCTGACCCAACAACAAAAACAGGAATCATGGGTTGGTTCAATGAAGATTGGCGACTTATAGACGAATGCGAAAAGGAACGTCATAACATGACAATGATTTATGATCATTTGAAAAAGAATGACCATGAAATAAAGTATTGGTGTTATGGTCATTTCCATTTTTCAAAAAGAGTTCAGCATGATACCACAACATTTATTGTTTGTGACGAACAAGAATTTTACGAATTAAGATTTGAATGAAAACTCCGGTATTCATATATAGAGAATTTAAAAGTAATCAAGAAATACATGACGCTGTAGATGATAACAAATATATCTTCGGCATTCTGTACCCTTTTGTTGAATACGTAATTAATAATGATGAACTAAGCATGGACGATGAAGTTCCATGTTTCAATTTTGTTTGCTTTGGTGGAATAGAAGTCGATGTTGCAATGTCAAAACGAGCTTCTATTGCAATAAGTAAAAAAATGCTTACATACTATGCTTCAATTGAAGAATACGAAAAATGTGCTAACATTGTAAAATTACAACGCAAACTATTAGAATATGTCAACTCCGCCAATCATTAAATGGGTGCACAAAATGCTGACGCACGCAGAAGAAAAAGAATGGTTTGAAACTTATTGGTGTATCGACATACATGGAACTGTTTCATATCCAGATTATAGAAAAATAGAACCGATAATTGATTACTATCCGTATGCAAAAGAAGTTTTGCAATTATTATCAGAAAGAAAAGATATTATACTAATTATGTATACTTCATCGTATCCTTCTGAAATTGCAGTATATACGAAGCAATTCAATAATGATGGTATAAAATTTAATTACGTAAATGAAAATCCAGAGATATCTGTTGCACATGGATCTTTTGGACATTACACACAGAAATTGTATTTTAATGTTTTGTTTGATGATAAGGCAGGATTTGACCCAGAAACTGACTGAGAACATTTATACCGATACTTATTAGATTCAACGTATCGTCCCAATCCATCGTGGTCAAAAAAATCAAAAGAAGTATATCATAATTTAATTTAAAAGAAATCATATGACACCAGAAGAAAATGCATCATTGGTATTAGGTACCGCAGCAATCGAAAAAAGAAGAAAAGCATTGGACGAAAATTTTGAAATCGGACAATTCTATGAAAATGCACAGCATACAAAATTTCAAATAACTGAACTTAACGAACGTTTTGTTATGCTTACAGAATTAACAGGTGAAGGAAAAAGAACTGCCAAAAATAAAAAATTCACACGTGCAATACTTGCAGGTTTAATTGAAGTTAAATCATTTGAACAAACAAGATTTGGAAGACGTGAAGCATACTTGGATTTACGTGAATTAGAAGTTGGAAAATTATTCAACAAATAATAAAACTATTCAAAAGTTCTGTATATAATATAAAAATAAATTAATAACTTAAAATTATATTATGAAAGCACTTGGTAAAATTTTATCTTTTCTCTTTGGCCTTATTTGGAAATTAATTGTTCTTGTATTTGCAATGTGTTTTGGAACACTGTATGCTATTGCCGTACATGTTATTGCTGCCTTACTTATAGCAATTCCTGTGAATTTGCTGTATGCTGCAATTACACCAGATTTTCATCAATACGCTTTACCGTTAATTGCATATTGGACTTGGTTCAAAATTATACTTGTAATTCGATTACTTATAGACGGGTTACAGAACAATGCAAATAAAAAAGATGTATCTGAATTAAAAGAACAGTTCAAATCGAAAAGAACAAAACCGTTAACAAAAGAATAACTCCACAAATCATCAAATGAAAACTCTGACAGCAATGTCAGAGTTTTTTTAGTTTAAAATAATTGTCATTACCATTGCTATTGCTTCATAAATGTTGTATATTTGATTTTAATTAATTGATAATATTATGGCTGCAAAATTTACAATTGAAACATTAGAAGAAAAAGGAATTTATCCTGACATATTATCGAAAACTAGAAAAGGGACATTCATTGCTCGTTGGGAATTTTATTATACGCATGGAAATACTGCTGAAAAATATGCGGCAGCAATCAAAAACCAATTTCCTGATGCTGTAATTGTAAATACAGAAAAAATATGGAAACCGTTTCGTGGTGATGCAACGGTAAAACAAAGCAGTCACTTCCTTGTTGAGTTTAAAATTTAAAAAATATTGAAATGGAAAAATCATTAATACATTGGCTCGATTCTCGAATCAAAGATTTGCAAAAAATAAAGTACGATGGCGGTTCGCCGGAATTCATGTCGGCAAAAGGAAAAGAAAAAGGATATAAAGAAGTTAAAGAATACGTTGCAACACATACAATAACTGTAGATGTTCTTGCCGAATTTGCAAAATTTATTCACGACCAGTGCACTGACCAATACGGACACCTTCAAATGTCCGAAGAAGCAGATGGTGAATTTATAACAGATTCATACCGTGGAGCTGCTGAAGATTTCCTAATTGAATACTCTAAAAAAATTGAAAAGTCGAAATAAATAAAACTTAAAACTATGAGAACTAAATCTAGAATGCCTGGTGAATTTACAAGGGAACTTGGTGGAACAAATTTCAACCTTTACATACATGATAATAACTTAACGATTAAAGGCTATTATGGTAAAGCATTGAAACCTAGTTTCTTTTATCGTTACAAAACAAAGGAGGAACTTGACCTTGCAATTACCCGTCACGCTGATAGGTTAAATAAAATATATGAATCGTCAGTTGAACGTAAAGTTAAAAAGAAAGAAGCAAATTCTGCAATAAAAGCTGCAGATCATTTTTCGATTGGCGAGATTCTAGTTAATACATGGGGTTATGAACAAACCAATATTGAATTTTATCAAGTAACAAAAATATCTGCAAAAAGAATAACTGTTGCCGAATTGAAAAAAACATATACTGAAACCGGTTTTATGTGTGGTCATGCAATTCCGAATAAAGATTCGTTTGTTGAAAATGGCGATACGTATAACTTGACTGTTAAAGAAAACGGCGCACAAGTTCGATTATCAAGTCCTAAATCATTCTACAGTTTTAGTAAATGGGATGGCAGACCAGAATATGAATCACATTACGCATAAACTTAAAATCTTAAATTATGAGAACATATAATATTTGTATCGGCATTGTTTTTCTAATTGCTGGCGTTGCAAATCTGTGTATACACAGGGATAATAGTCAAATCTTTTTGGGAATTGCTATAACAACAGCAGGTATCATCAATATAGTTTTTTGGGGATTTCTTAAAAAAGAAAAATAAATCAAAAGTTTTTCGTAAAACCATTGCTATCAGATGTATAATGTTGTATATTTGATTTTAATTAATTGATAAACAAATAAAAATCACTGACATGGCAAAAACTGATAAAATATTTACAATTGAAAACCACAGTACTGGTTCATTCTCGTCTAAAAACCGTTATTACTATTTAACAGGCACCCTTGCTGAATTAATAAAAGCTTGTTCATACACATTAGAGTGTGGAAAATCTTGGGAACACGAACGTGGTAATAAAAAAATCAATATGAATCCTAAAACTGTTGCTGCTCTTTGCGTACAATTAAATAACGCAAAAAATAATTCTGCAGCAAACGGTTATTCTGGCGATTATTATTCTGTATTACCTGAAGGTGAACCTCAAAAATCTTAATCATGAATAAATTGAAATCCTTTAAATCAAATGTGCCGCCTGCTCTGGTTGAACTAGAGAACGGCACTTTTATTGTCCCTGGGTGGATTGAGGTTCCTAACGGAACAACACTTGATGAAGTTTATTCTGTTTGTGAAATTTCAAAACCAGCAAATGGACCAGGCATGTATTGCTCAACCGAAGAACTTATTGCATACAAAAATGGCACGTATGAATCAACAAAAAATAAAAACACGGAATCAATATCAGAACAAGTAAAATCATCAGATGGTTCAAAAACATACGCCATTATTTTCAATAATGGCGTATGGGCTTGTGATTGCGTTGGGTTTTCATTTCGCAAACGTTGCAAACATGTTGATGAAATTAAATCAAAACAAAAAACTGCGGCATGATAAAAAAGTTACTTAATTTAATAGGATTTGTACAACATAAAACAATAACTTTAGTACAACCTAAAACAAAAATAAAATATCCTACCGACGTTGATATTTTTAACGTCGAAGTTTTCAATATCTGGTTCATCAATGAATACACTGGTTATGGCGGGTGGCCTGGGTGTGCAGCCGGTATCTTTCTTCGTCTTGACAAATTATCGCAATGTATGATTGAAGATTATTTCAAAGATAAAAATGTCGAAGTTGAATATGCAGATTTATTAATGTTCAATGAGGATATACGAATGGACTGGCTGAAGAAACTTGAAAATCGAAATGCAAATCGAAACAATAAAAGAAACTCTAGTATAAACTAAAACATATAACTTATGAAAGCAATTTTTAGTCTATTTATTAAACTCATTGAAAAGTTTTTAAACTTAACATCAGACGATTCTAGAATTCCAACAAATGAAAAACTTGATGGCGAAATTCGACAACTTGAATGGCATTTGCAATATACATTGCGACATGTGTTTCACTTAATTCGACACATCGTTTGGGAAAAGATTAAACTAGGCGCAATTTATAAATGGAAAAAAGTACTATCGCGAATAATCGCATTTGGTTTACTAATTGGACTTATTTATTTTGCATATGCAATGTATATTCGCCCTACGCATCAACAAGTAATCATCAGGGAAAAAGTTTCAAAAATTGAACAAGACATGAGACAAAATCCAATACCTGAAGAAAACTTAAATTTCATGTTATCATTATCTTTACTTGAATCACGACAAAATTATAACGAAGGCGAAAATAGGTCAACACAATATTGGGGAATGTATCAGATGGGTGCAATGGCAAGAGAAGAAATTGGATTGACCAGCATGCCTAAAGACGTATTCTTAAACAATCCTGTTTTACAAAACTGGGCAATGAATCAATTGATAAAAATAAACTATAAGTATCTTCAGGATATAATCATCAAATATCAAATACCTGAAACTGGCGGAATACGCGTGGGGATGCATCTTGTTACGGTAAGCGGTTTGATTGCTGCTGCGCATCTTGTAGGATTCAGTGCTGTTAAACAATTTATTGAAAGCAACGGCAAAATCATAGCAAAAGATGGAAACAACAAACCTCTTACAGATTACTTACAATTGAATAACATAAAATTAAATTTTGAATAATATGAAAACATCAAAAGCAATTCTATTAGCTGAACTAACTCGTTTATACGAAAAGCGCAATTCGATAATTTCAAACTTGAGATTCAATCAAGCAGAAATAGATGACATACAAAGTGCAATTCAGTTAATTGATAATAGAGATAATCCAAAGCCGACAATTGCAAAAGGTGGTGAATCTGTTAAATATGTTTCTTCACAGATTGCAAAATTAACAAAGAAACACAATGAAACCGACGTGCCGTTAAACAACTTATTGATTAATGATATCATTAACGATACTGTAAGTGACAATGTGACTCCTGTTAACTTGGAAAATAAACTTGCATCAAAATTTGCTGATGCTGCACTTAATAGAAAGTCAAATGATACTGTGCAGTTTACACCAAGAAGAATAACAAAGGCAGGAACAACATTTACAAAACAAAAAAAGTATTCTTTGATATTGCAATTCATAAAAGACGGTGGCGAAACTGGACGTAAATTTAAAGAAATTCAAACTTACATATATAAATTGAATCATCCAGATAAAGAATTTACAAAAGATGTTCGTGGATACTACTGCACAATTATATGTTGGTACATATTACCAATATGCGGTAAGAACAATAAATCATATACATACAATGGACCTATTATTGTTGAAGATATGTTTAAGTATCCTGCAAAACGAACATATAGACCATACTAAAAATAATCATGGAATTGCTAAAAGAAAACCTAGACTTGCTTAACGAATCTAAGTCTCAGCTCTACTACACTAACCCTTACGGACACTGAGTAGTTATTATATACAGTTATTTAAAATAGTTTCATTTTTATTAAAAGTTTTTTCATAAACTATTGCTATTGCTTTAATAATGTTGTATATTTGATTTTAATTAATTGATAAATAAAAACTTAAAAAATACAATCATGGCAAAAATTACAAAATTCAACAGAACAAACGGTTCATTGGAAAGAATTCAAAAAATATTTCTTGAACGTTTAAAATCACTTGAAGAAGAATTAGGTGTAACACTAACCAATTCAGGTTGTAACTTTGACGATAATACATGCGCCGTTAAAATCACAGCAACTATTGCAGGTGTGAACCCAAATAAAAATTTGTTTATACAATATCATAAATTATATGATCTTGCATTAACCGATTTTAATAGAGACTTTATATTTAAAAATAAAGTTTATACAATAACTGGAATTAAGCCAAGCAGAAAAAACGCAATTCTTGCAATTGAAAAAAGTTCTAAAAAAGAATTTTGTTTTCACCGTTCATTAATCGTATTTTAATTTAATCCATAATCCAAATTTAAAATTCACTACAATGGGAGTATTTAAAGAAGAAGCAAAATCGTTTGAAACTGTAGAATCAAAACAATATCGAATTTATAAAGATGCTGCAGATTATGGGTATGCGTATAATTCAAATAACATACCAGCAGAAATAAAATTGCTTATTGACAATGTAAAAGGTTTGAATGGAACTTCATTAATGAAATCTCGTGAAGCTGCAGCTGATAACAAATCTTGGGTGAATGTTGTTATTGAAATTGCATGGGAAATTGATGAAGGCATGGAATGTGGAACACATTACGCAATTGGATTTTGCAAAATCACAAGTAAAAATGAACTAATTGACAAAACCGCAGATTCATACATTTCTGTTTATTCAAAAAATTATCGTAGACCTTACAAAAATTAATATGGAAAAGTTAAAAACATATTTTTACGGAACACTTGTAAAAAACACGGAATTACTTGGGCTACAAGTTTCGACAGCAGAAGGTGAAGATGTTTACATAAACGATTTTGACCAAATGTGTTCAACTGACACTTTGCCAAGAACCGTATTGATTGGCAAAAAACAAGGAAGCAATTACGGTCGATTAATTGAAACAAATGAATTATACATAAAGTAAATTAAATAAAATGATAAAACGAGATATGGAAATTATAATGCGCAATGGCAAACAATATGTTAAAGCATATATGTTTGTAAAGTATACAGATAATCAGTCGAACATATACAGAAATACTGATAAGAATTCTGAAGACTGTGGTAACATGTTTTTTTCAACTCGCAGATTTCCGTATTCTTTAGGACAAGAACTGTTTGTCTGTTTAAACACAACAGTAAATATTCCAGAACAAGGAAAGACATACATTACAAAATGTAATAGTGAATCATTAAATCTTAAGCCATTTGTGTATCTTTGCAAATCGCCTGAAGGCATTGATTTGGAAAGTATATCAATAGGTGAAGATATCATAACAACAACCAAACACATTTTTAATGATGCAAATGAAGTTGTTGCTGCATCTAATGAATTTGCAGGTTTACCAATAATTCCGATAAGCATACAACTCGAATTCTGTAAATCGTTTAAAAGTTATAATTTTGAAACTGTTTACGTAGAGTATTCTGATGGCGTTGTTATTGATAAAGAAACGCAAGAAATTAAAATGATAACCGAATTTACATATATGCTAAATCAATTTTCAAAATAATGGAAAACAAAAAACATATCGAACCTTTATCTGCAAAGATAAGAAATAAGTTAGGACCTTTTTGGACACTTGTTTCGATTGCAAAAGAATTAAAAACATGGCCAAAAAGTAAACAAGAAAAAATAATTGATTTACTTGCTGACACAGCAGTAACATGCGAGAACGTACAAAATGATTTATTGGAATTAGTTGATAAAACAATTATGCCAGATGAATACATTCTTTGTGCTGCTAATTGGTATTTGGATTTTCCAATTGTGGATAAAGATTTTCCTGAAGGCTTTTGCCGTCCGAAGAATTGTGATAGCGGAATGGTGTTCTCTGGATTACGTCATCATAATTGCTTATACCAAATGGTTGCAATAACAGGAAAACCTCAACATGAAATGGGAAGAGAAATTCAAGGATTCTTAACAAACAAAAACAGATTCGTTGGCAGAGAAGAAGGTTTGATTATTGCATTAAATGCAAATCAGGTAAAAGACATTGATGACGTTCGTGGAAAAAGATTACATAGCGAAGACTTATACTAATCATATGGAAACAAAAGAAATAATCGAAGGCAAAGAATTGCTGAAAAATTCAAAACCGTTAAACATTAACTGTCTTGCGGAAGAAATGTCAAATCTTGTTTTATTGAAACTTGCATTTGCATTAACAGTAAATCAAAATAGTATTTCGCCTGAAGTACGATGTAAAGAAGTTGATGACTTATTAATTTCTGAAATTCGTGTTAATAGATTAATTAACATTTATAAACCTGGAGTAAATTAATTTAAAAATAATTGCATAAACTATTGCTATTGCTTCATTAATGTTGTATATTTAATTTTAATTAATTGATAAAACAAACAAATTATGGAAATCACTGCAGCAACAATCAAAAAATTTGGAATCCTTGAAGGTTCTACGGTATCAGTTTTTAAACCTTGGTCAATTTCTGATTTTGCAAGGATGTTAATTAAACTTGCAATGAAAGAAGAAGGATTAAAATTCAATGATGAAGGTCGATTCAAATACATTGAATCTTGGGTTGAAACTTTAATTGAATGCGCAAATGGTGAACCGCAAAATTACAATGTGAGCAATGTGTCTGACCAAATTGCAGACAACTTAATTTACTCAAGATATCATATTATTGATATGAGTAACCGAACATCGATAACTTCTGAAATAAAAAATATCATATATAACGAAATTGTTGCAATTCTTGACAAAACAGTTGCTGCATTCGTTCAACAAAATATTGCTGAATAATATGGAAGAACTACTTGAAAAATTAAATGCCAGATTACAATATCTGGAGTTAATGGAAGGCATGCAAAATTTAAAAGAAATAGACAGATTACAATTTGGTGCTGCTGCTCATGAAGTTAAACTTATGATTGTTGAAGTTCAATCGCAATTTCTAAAAGAACTTAATGTTAAATCTTAAATAATTTATCCTATGAAAAACTTGAACCCAAAAATTAAAGTATCAGAAAATTCACAACCAAATGATTCTGCATTTGCAAAAAATATCTCAGTGAATAACTTGTTTGCTGGTGCTGAAGCATTAGCTGCAAACCCAATTGTTGAATCTGTCGAGATTACAAAATTTTCGGACTTGGTTATAAAATTACAAAATGACCCAGGCAAGATTCATGTGATTAATTACAATGCATCAGTTACATATATCAATTGCACTCCTAAGCATGTTCATTTTGTTGCAAAGAACTTTCCTCAAATTGAATCTTTATCTAAATTAAATCTTTTTTAATATGGAGAAATTTATTCGCGAATTGTTTACATTCGTGTTTAGCAATTTCGATTGCAATACATCCGAAACAACAATTCCAAATGAGAATGAAGGCGGCTCTGTAAAATTCGGTTTTCACTTTACAACAACTCGTGTAATTGATGAAGACTTTGGACCATCTATGCATATCGGTGAATACCCACAGTACACAATTGGGTTTGACGAAGGCACCGATGAATATTTTATCATATTCGATAATAGCGGTCACGATATAACTTTACCGTTTAATAACGGAAATACTGCTGAAGCAATTGAAATTATTAAAAACTTTATATTAGTATAACATGTGTTTAATTACCGAACAAAAAGAGCCGATTATCACGAAGCGAAAAATGACCGTTTACAAAATGTTTGAAACGTGGACATTAAATGGTAAGACAATTTATTCCTCGCCGTATTACCCGATGAAATGGCTTCTTGATGAATTGTATGATGAACCAATCAGAAAAACAACAGACATGAGTTGTTCCGATGATATTGCATCAATTGCGTATGGATTAGACGAACATGGTTCTTCTTCATCAAGACGACAATCATTTGAATCTTTACGTTTGCAATCGTATGGTCAAGGATATCATTTCTGCGTAACCAAGAAACGAGCAAAACAGCATTCTAACTATTATACTATATTGTCATGTACAATTCCAAAAGGATCCGAAGTGGTTTTCGATAAAACTGGTTTAGGCATTACAAATAAAATCATTATCAATTCACCAAAAATTAAAACTAAATAACATGCCAGATTTTAAAACAATAATGTACCGTCATTGGTGTACAAAGTGTCAAGATTGGGAATTCTTCAAAATCGAAAAGATTGTTGTTATTGATTCAGTTCCAGATGAAAATGCAAAAACAAAAAGATGGGTTTGTACTGAATGCGGAACTGAACATGTTGATGTAATGCTTAAAGATATCCCAAAAGAAAAACTTGCTGAACAACGTCAACGTTATATCAAAAGCAAAGAAGAAAAAATGATAAAGGCATATAAAAGCTTTTTTCAATCATCACAACAAAGCCAAATGGAACAATTCATTCATATGTTTAGCGAACCAGAAATTGGAATCGAAATTGTTGAAGCTGATGCTGGACAAAAATATATTGATGAAGAAAACCAAAGAATCAGAACAGAGGAAAGAGAAAAAAGAATTGCAGAACGTAACCAACGTCTTGCGGATTACGCACCGTACCGCAAACTTGGACGTAACGATAAATGCCTTTGTGGTTCTGATAAGAAATACAAAAAATGCTGCCAACCAAAATTCCAGGATTTGGAATAAAACTATTATTTGTTAATGTATATAATAATAAATTGAAAATATGACAATCGGAAAACGTGAAGAAATACCACAAGAAATCATTGACCAAATGACACCTGCAAATGTTCACATGATTTACTGTTTATATAATTGGGATTCAATTTTATTGGGTGGCGAAAAACCATGTATAACACCAGACCAGTTAGATGACTTGTGGACAGGTTATTTTGGTGTATTTGCAACTGATGGAAATGGCATGATGATTCCTGCCGACGAACTATCACCAAATGGACATGCAAAAGATGAAACAGATTTCAATAATCGACTTGTGTCTTTTAATCTAATGCTAGGTAATCTTGCAACAAAAGTATTACCGTTTGAAAACTTTTTAGAAATTGTTGATACCGATAACATTGTTGAATTTGGAATTGACATTGCATTAAAGTCAATGGAAAAAACTTTCACATCACAAAGTGTTATTTCATTCAGAGAAAAATTAATTGAGAAACGTTTTAAAAATAAATAACGATAGTATTGCTAATGCATAATAAATGTTGTATATTTGTTTTTAATTATTAATCATTAAATAAAAAATTATGAAATTCAATAACGTACATAACGAGTGTATTATTTTGCCAGACGGCAGAGAAATTTGGATTGGTCGTTCAGTTGCTGTTACATCAGTTGTAATGATACATGTTCTTGACTACAAAAAAGATACGCTCACAACAAAATATTTGATTAATCAGCGTGGTGAAAAAACTCCAGATTTTCGTGGTCACTGGAATATTCCTTGTGGATATATTGACAAAAACGAAACTTCTGAGGAAGCAGCAATTCGCGAAACCTACGAGGAAACTGGTTTGGACGTTTCAAAATTTGAAAGAATTACTGAAGATGGACAGCCATTCTATGTGAATTCATTACCAACATCAAATCGTCAAAACATTGTTCATTATCACATGTTTTACTCTGTCATGGATCTTGACAAATTTATCAATTTCTGTGAAGGAATTACGTTCGAACATTCTGAACCAGGTGAAGTTGTCGATGCACGATTCATAACAATTGATGAAGTTGATAACTATCAATTTTGCTTTGGGCACAAAGAAAGATTAATTGCGATTCATAAAAAATATAGTGACGTACGATAATGGATATTCTAATTAATTTTACCGCACATATCAATTTTTGGTATGTTGCGGTTGCAATATATTTAGCAATAGGAGTTTACTTAACACGTAATCTTATTAAGAATATGGGCGGCACTGGCGGTCCATACGGTATTGGAATCATATACATATTTGCAATTATATTTATGCCAATCATTGCAATAGGAATGCGCATATCGAAATTATTTAAAAAGAAAAAAGAAAAAACTGATGAGAGCTGTTAGATTTACAATCGTATACATTTTAGTAATAGTAGGAGCAATGTATTTTGCACCGAAACTTTGGTCAAGCGTACAGCCCACATACGTTTTCTTTGGCGCAATTGGAATAAGTGCATTAATCGGAATTGCTGAACTTATTGATATTTTTGATGGCATCCGTAAAAACACGGAGTCGACAAGTGATGCCGAGGCAAAATAAAAACAGTCTAAGGTAGTGCGCTAGAAATCTCAAAGTCTTGCTTCTGTAATCTTAAGGTAAGGCTTCTATAATCTCAAAGTCTTGCTTCTGTAATCTCAAGGCAAAGCTTTTCGTTTGTCCCGTTCAGATCCTTTTGCCAACAGCAATCGGTTCTTTAAAAATTTGTCCGTTTCTTAAAAAGTATTATGTACAATCTTCAGAAAGCTGAATAGCAAAAAGAATGTATATAATATAAAAAAGTTCAACACTTTCTATAAGAAATATATAAAAATATAAAAGAACATGGCAAAAAAACAAGACCTAAAGAAAAAGAACATTCCGCTCGATAATCAAGCAGCATTCGATGCAATCGTTGATGCAATCGAAAATGAATGCGAAGTACAAAATAAAAATATCGCAAGTCTTATGGATATTTTCCATAAAAATTTGTTCGAAGTTGAATTCATAACAGATGAATTAACAGAAGAACAAAAAAGCCTATTAGGAAAACAAGTAATTGCAATTGAAAAACATTCCGTAGTTTTCAATCTTAACATAATCGACAATCTTGCAGGTTTCGACGTTTTCCCACTAAATTTGCTTCTTAACATAATCAACAAAAAAACAGTATTCGACATTGTAATAAAATTCAAGAATAGAACAGGCGATAGCATTTCTGTTATGGGATATCATAAAGTATCCATATCAAGAACAGATTTTTTTGAAAACGATTTTGCTTACGACATTCCAAATAATTTCGGAATAAAATATCAAGAAGACACAATCCTAGATGTACGCGCGTATATCGAATATAGCGATAGAACTTGGAATGGCATAATTATAAAAGAATAAATAATGAACACAACAGAAAGAATCAAAAAAGAATATCTTGTTGCAAAAAATTTTAACATGCCAATTGAGGACGTTAAAAATTTAGACGATAATGAACTTAACACAATGGAAAAATCGCTAAGAGAAATGATTGACGATGGTGTAAATTCGTTTACACTTAATGATGCCGTTTTTAATTACACGCCTGCTAGTGTTCCTATTAGCATTCCAAATCCTTCTTTAATTTCTTTATTCGATAAAGATTCAATTGAATTCATGCGATTTGAAAATAATGGCAACATATACGTAAAAGGGAAATTAACAGTCAACGATAAAGAAGTCGTTGATGCTTTTAGAGAATTCTTAAAAGCACAAGGATACATTAAATAATTTTTTTATGGGAGACAAAACAAAAGCAGTTGTTTCAGATGAACTAATCAACGTTACAACAAATTCATCAAGAAAACCCTACGTACCGTCTGCACCCTCCGCAGATGATTATAAAATAGTACTAGAAGAAGACGGTTATTACAAAATAACATTGGAAGGTGAAACAATCATTCATACAAAAGTTTCTGCAAAACTTATTGAAGATTTTACACTAATGGGTATCCTTCCAGAAAACGCAACAGAAGCAGAACAACAAAAAGCAATTCAAGCGTACCTCATCAGAGCCGCTAAAGAATTCGTGAGTAAACAACTTCATATAAAGAAACAAGATGGAAGAGGAAAAATCGACATCCCAGGAATTGAAGATGAATTCTAATCCTGAACAAATTCATGATGAACTTCATAAAGACATTTATGAAAATCAAAAATTGATAACAGAATCTCTAGTTGCAATTGTTAAACTTCTAGAAAATACAAAGTTCTCGTTTAATAACATCAATGAACAAAGACAATGTCAAAATCATTTTAACGCGTTAAAAAACCGCGCTAAAAAACTTAATTCAAAATTTCAAAAAAATAAATCATGAAAGAAATAAACACAGAAGAATTTAACAAACTCGTTTATAACATTTATAAAGCCGAAAATAACGAAATTAATTTTCTAGGAGAAAAACCTGTCGTCATTGACTTCTATGCAACTTGGTGTGGACCCTGTAAAGTATTAGCACCAAAACTAGAAGATCTTGAAGAAGATTATACAAACGTTGACTTCTATAAAATTGACATTGAAAAAAACGAGGAACTAACACGAATATTAAACATACGTAATGTACCTACTGCTCTATACATAAACAAAACAATAAACATGAGAACTGTTGGCGTTTTATCTAGAGACCAAATCATTGCAAGAATAACAGAACTACTTTAACATAAAAAAATAAATATCATGGAACAAACAAACACACCATTTAGCGAAAACGTAAACGAAGTAATCAAACCAGGTGGAGTTACTGACTTCTGTTTATTCATTACAAAAACAAACGGAACACTTGAACAAAAAGTTATTCCAGCGTTTATGAAAAACTCTTTTGTTGAAAGATTCGGTATGGATTGCCCTAACCAAATCGAATACGATTATTGGTACTCAGAACAAACGAGCAAATACAACAAAAACGGTAATTTCAAAACTGACTCTTTACTAGGTTAATCAATGATTAGTTTTCACGACCCGAATTACCAAAAAGCAATCGAGTTAATCAATTACATGCAGAACTCACCTATTGCTGAAAAAACAGAAAACGAAAAACTTCTATTGTACTACATTGTAAATCAACGTAAACATATTGCTGACCTCAATAATACAATCGAAGAACATGAGGAATTTTTTAAACTACTTAGAAAATTCTCATACGTAAATAATAATCCAATTCCTAAATCAAAAAAATAGTAATGGCATCTGTTTGTTGCTACCGCAACAAATAACTCCAGGTAGATACCAATGATATCTAAGGATCATTCTATAAACTTTAAATACAATGTTATAGTTGTATATCAACTTTTTTACATATCATTATAAATCATTTAAAAGAATCATTTATGGCAAATAAATTTTACAAACTTGTAGATAATAATTTTACTATCACAAAAGGAAATCAAATAATTGTTCCTTACGCTTCTGATTTAAACCTCGAGGAATTTTTAAATACTTTTAGCAATAGAGAACTTTATATTGTAAAAGATTCAATCGAAACCAACAACATTGTTGCAATCGTAATTTAAAACAAAATCATACCTTTTTAGAATGTCCATTTTTAGTGGACATTTTTTTTCCCCAAAAAATTTTTTAAAATCAACTAGTGCCGTCATCTCTAAATTCTGCAACAATCAGATTCCACTTGGAGAATTACTATAAGTTCCTTACTTAGGCGTTTACTTAGGAAGTCCATTTTCGAAGTGTGACTTTATGATCTCGGATTTCTTTCTGAACTAACGGCTTTGCTAAAGCCTTAGATTTGTATATACAAAACAAATAGATATAAAATCAATAGCTTTTTATAATTGCATTTTTAAATAATTGCATTTCTGCCGCAGCAGCCAATGACTCAATGCTGCTAACCACTGCAAGCCACTATCATTCATCAGTAGCATCTACTATCAGTAGCATAAAGCTACCACAAGCCACTCGTAGATGCCATTGCTATACCACTGCTATTATATTGGTAGTACTATAATGGCTTTTTGCGTACATGCACGTTCTATTGCCATTCAATTGGCCATATTAACTGTAAGGAACTTCCAGTATAGCCCAAAATGGGCCATTTTTCACATGGTTACAATAGCCCAAAATGGCCCATTTTGCGGTATAAGGCTATTTTGTGTCCAAAAATATGACTTTTTTATGAAAAATAATAGTCCTTTTATTTGCTATATAAGAATTAATGTTGTATATTTAACTATAATTTAATAATCATTAAATCTATGGAATATTCAAATGAGGAAATAGAGCATTTAAAAGCGGTTCATCATGACATTGGATGGAGACGAGGTTTATTTGTAGGTGCTGGTATTGTTATAGTGGCGATAATAGGAGTTTTATTAATATCATAAAAGTATGGATTGGATTGCATCATTTGCCACGTTGATTGGCATGTTATTAGTAGGTCGTAAAATTGCGCATGGATGGATATTCAGTGCAGTAGGTGCATCGTTGTTTTTATGGGTAGCGATACAGACGGGATTGGATGGAATGGCGATATTGGATTTATGTTTGATATTTCTTAGTATAATTAATTGGATAGATTGGGTATTTATTAAAAAGATATAAAGTATGAAAGAGAAAACTGGAGATTATTTAATTGACCGATTATTATATTGGTTTGTATCGAATGCAAAGCAAGTTATGACAGTTGCAGGTGTTGCTATATGTATGTTGTTAAGTTATAGTATATGTATATTGACGATTGGAATAAGTACGGACAGCGATATGTTTATAACAATTATTATTGGATTTATATGTGGGCTTGGTACAATTGGTTTATTAGATACTATTGATATAGGAGTTCACATCAGAAGTTTGCATAAGTATATTGGAAAAGTTTATTATAGTTAGTTATGGAAAAAGTAAAGTGTATAACGAATGACAAGGTAATGGATTCGATAATTTATTTTTTATATTATCGGTTTATGTTAATTGTTATTGGGTTGATAATAGCAATCGGAATGCCGGGCGGTATATGGACGATGGGATATTTTATTGCGATGGACGACAGTACGCCGCCAGATGGTAAGATAGTAATAACATGGTGTTGTGGAACGTTGTTAGGATTAATGTTTTGTTTGTTGCCGATTGCATTTTTAATGATGACAGAGTTATTGCAATATTGGGAACGTTCGATTAGTGAGTGGTATGAAAATTTGTAAGTTATGAAAAGAAAGATATTTAATGACAAGATAATAGATGCCATCATTTATTATATAGTAAAGAATATTTCAACAATACTTACCGTTATATCAATATGCATAAGTTTTTCGATAGGAACATGGATATCGTATTGGTTATTCATTGATGCAAAAGTAGGTGGTGCTGATTATGCTGTGGTATTTTTGATGAGCAGTGTATTAGTAGGTTTTGTAATTTTGTTGTTCTTTGCGTTTATAGATGCAGAGGGTGCAATATTGGATAATGTAAAGTGGCTGTTTAAATCAAAATATGAAAGTTGCGATGAGAAAGATATTTAACGATTCGGTATTTGATGGGTTAATTTATTGGGTAGTGAATAACATCAAAAGTGTTATGTACGTGTTATGGATTGTTGTAAGTTGTTCAGTAGGAATGACGCTGGGATATTATTTAGCTGGGCTTGGAAAGCCAGAAGAAGTAGAAGTATTAACGTGGGCAGTAGGTGGAGGAATTTCAATATTGATTATGATGTTTATTAGTTTCTGGAACGATTTTGCCACGATAGATTATGGAAGAACGCGTCTTGCGGATTTTGTTATGAAAGTTAAAGATACATATGATGAGAAAGATTTATAACGATGCGATACTGGATACTATCATTTATTTTTTTGTAGAGAACATTAGGTTTTTTACGTATGCTATATGGATAGGTTGTGCAATGTTAATTGGGTATTTTATTGGTCCGAGTTTGTTAAAAGATGCGAGGCCGACGGTCGGTGCGATATGTGGAGTGACTGTGTTATTTGGATTAATAACAATGTTTATAAGTTGGATAGTTATATGCGCAGTGGATTTTGATTCGGATATAGTTGACGACATATGTTATTGGGTTCGAAGGAAGTACAATGGTACGTATAAATATTAGAAAAGTTTTTTAAAATAAATGTCATTGCTATTGCTATTGCTTGAATAATGTTGTAGTTTATGTTCCATATATTTGATATTTATGAAACCGATACATTGATATATAAATAAACAATTAAAATAATTTAATTATGTATCATTACGTATATAAAGTAACGCATAAAGAAACTGGACAATATTATATTGGATCAAGAAGCTGCAGCGTATTGCCAAGCCAAGATCTTTATTTAGGTTCGATGTGCACCTGGAAACCTGATAAAACAAAATTAATAAAAGAAATTCTATTTGATTCTTTTGAATCACGTGCTGCTGCAATAGAGAAAGAAATTGCAATTATACAAAGTTGTATAGACGATAAATTAAATGAAAATTATAGCGTCCCAGGATTAAGTTTTCATACTGCCGGACATATTGTTGTTAAAGACAAAGAAGGCAAAACTTTTTTAATTAAGACTGACGATCCTCGATACGTATCTGGAGAATTGTTATTTGTAAGAGCAAAGCAAATGCCAGTTAAAGATAAAGATGGCAATACGTATTCTGTATATTCTGATGATCCAAGAGTTAAGTCTGGCGAATTTGTTAGTACAGCAAAAGGATTAGTTACTGTTAAAGATTCGGAAGGAAATAATATATCAGTTGCAAAAACCGATGTTCGATATTTATCTGGGGAACTTGTGTCAATGCATAAAGGATTAATTACTGTTAAAGATAATAACGGAAACGTTTTTAAAGTTTCTAAAGACGATAAAAGATTTTTATCAGGTGAACTTGTCGGCATAAAAAAAGGATCATCACATAGTATTGAAACGAAAGAAAAACAAAGAATGAAATCTTTATTGCATAAAGGCGAATTAAGTGCTAATGGCGGTAAAATTTGGATTCATAATTTAGATACAAAGAAAAACGCATTAATAAAAAAAGGTGACGATATTCCAGATGGCTGGACAATAGGAAGAAAATTTTTTTAAAAATAATTTAAAAATAATTGCTAAAACTATTGCTATTGCTTTCATTATGTTGTATATTTGATTTTAATTAATTGATAATATAAATCGCTAATATTTAAAACTATGGAAAACAATTGTAAAATCGAAAAAAACGTTTATTTAGATTCATCTTTATTAAACAAACGTATATCAAGTATTATGGCTGATGTGAAAGTCAATCAAATTTACGAAACCGATAAAAACAAATATTTGGTAACGGCTGTTGATTCAACATCGCTTGAGTTATCTGAAATTAAACCGATGCCAGCGAAAACAATTGTAAAAACTTTGGTAAATCCAAAAACTGGTGAAAAGATAACAACAAGTACCATTGATAATACTCCGGTGTTAACAGGTTCAACTCGAACATGTTCACTTGAATCTTTTGCAAAATTGATTCACAACAAAAATTATTCATTAACAAAGATTGCCTATATTCAAAAACATTACGGTATGTCTAATTCGTTGGAGATAAATCGTTTATTGGTTAAGCAAACAATTTCCCTTTAAATAATCCCAAACCGTAATGAATATATAAAATAAAGCATGATTCATTACGTATACAAAGTTACCGATATAGAGACAGGACAATTCTATATCGGTTCTCGTTCAACAAAGTTAAATTCTGAACTCGATGATTATTTAGGTTCTTGGAAGGTTTGGAAACCGAAGGTTGCAAATTTAAGAAAAGAAATTCTAAAAGATGACTTTAATTGTAGAGAAGATGCAATGAAGTTTGAAGCAGAAGAAATAACAAAAGTAATCAATGATCCGTTAAATGAGAATTATCATATACCTGGTATTGGATATTGCGTAAATGGTAGAGTAACAGTTAAAGATAAAAACGGAAAACATTATTCAGTTGCGATTGATGATCCTAGATATTTGTCTGGTGAATTTGTTATGATGAATAAAGATATGGTTACAGTAAAAGATACTAACGGTAACGTATTTCAAGTATCTGTTTTTGACGAAAGATATTTAAGTGGCGAAGTTATGTTTATACAAAAAGGTTATAAGCATACAGATAAAGCGCTCGATAAAATAAAAGAAAAACGAGCAGTTCAAATAATTGGAAATCGAAAAGAAGAAACAAAGAAAAAGATAAGTAACAAGAATAAATTAAAAAGAGGAAACGAAACGTCTTGCTATAATACAAGATGGATATTCAACCCATTAACAAATGAAAAGAAAAGAATAAAGAAAGACGAATCTGTTCCGAATGATTGGATTGAAGGTTCAGGAAGTGGACGAATTTGGATTATCAATATCGAAACAAAAAAACGAAAGTTAATACGTAAAGATGAACAGTTGCCAGATGGATGGGAACACACAAAAAAAGTTTAATTAAAACGATGTATGTATGAAAAGAAAAATACAAGGAATGCTGATAATTATTTTTGGAATTTTTATTTGCACATTGCCAGCATGGATTGACGTCTTTGATTACAGAAGTGAACAAGCAGAAAAGAATCAATTACGCGATTATAAAGAAAACGAAGCAAAAGCAAACAAAGAATTATTAGAGTATACAAATAAAATAGGTTTATGCATAAATGATAAGGATTATAATACTGCATCGCAATACTTAAGTATATGCGATAAATTAAATATAGTATACGCATCAGATTCAATACAGAAAGTTTATCTCAAATATAAAATGCAAGTATACAGTTACAAAGATTCTTTATTTATAATTGAACAACAAGTTGCAGATAAAAACTGGAATAAAACAAAGGCGGGTAAAATTCAAAGTTTGCAAAAGAATTTGAACTTGATAGCAAAAAAGATTCTGAATAATTTGCTATTGCTTCAAATATGTTGTATATTTGATTTTAATTAATTGATAAAACAAATCGCTATGGAACCTACAATTATAA
Source organism: Candidatus Pacearchaeota archaeon (assembly GCA_041656875.1). GTDB lineage: Archaea > Nanobdellota > Nanobdellia > Pacearchaeales > GW2011-AR1 > ARS1285. Next base: position 9,860 of record JBBACR010000001.1, on the reverse strand, counting down.
ACGGAAAAAGAGATTTCTCAAAAGAGATAAAGGCTCTCGAAATAATTAGAGAAGCTAGAAGATTTTATACTGACTTATTCAATGATTCATTTGCATGGTTTGTATCACCTGAACATAATCCGCAAATGAGTAATTCTGAAGCAAATGCAAAAGCTGAATTGCTTGCATCAAAACAACGAGACATGATGTTATCTAAATATGGTGATGTTGATGGAATCAAAATAACACTTGATGATTATGAGAATTTGGAAAATGAATTAATCAAATTAAAAGTTATATAAATGAAAAAGTATTTTCTGATATTGACTGCAGGAATTCTGATGTCATCTTGCGCTCCGAAGGATAACGGTAGGTCTCATTGTAAAAAACAAGTTGAAGTTGAGGTAATCAAGGCGCCTGAAGTTTCAGTTTACAAAATTACAGACATAACTGTGGATAGATATGACGAACGTTTGGCTGTATATGTTGCAAGAATTGCAAGTAAAGATCCTGACATATCGTTTAAAGATACATTAGGTGCATTTCAAATAGGTGAAAAAGTTAAAGTTGCAAAATTTAAAAAATAAAAGTATGCAAACAGGAGATAAAGTAAAAGTTATTGCTGATGTTTTAGGACACGGCATACCAATCGGTACTGAATGTATCGTTTTTCAAGTCTTAGAAAGTGGAAATATTCTTTGTCAAGTCATTGATGGCATCAGACATCGTGTATTAATCGAGGAAGAATACGAAAAACTGTAATCCCATGGTGAAAGTTACAGCATTTTACAAGTTAAAAGAACTATTAGAAGACCAATCAATTGAAAAAGTCATAGAGTTGTTAGGAAATTACATGACAACTGACGAACTAGAAGAGTTCATTGACTTTGTCGAAACAGAATTGGAATAAGATAAGCAGGCTGCAGACGTGTAGATCGTAACTCGAAGTATCCCTGAGCAATCAAATAGCTTCGTCCGAATCGTAGTTCGGTTGAGTTTTTCAGTTCTTAAGATAAAACTGATATGGCGAGGAAGCTTTGTTGGTGAAGCCTGGTCGTTCAGTATCCGGAGAAACAGGTTCGAATCCTGTCCTCGCCACTATTGTTAAACTTAATACTTAAAACTAATGTCGAAAGAAATCAAGATTACCAAAGGCATGCGTGAAAACGCAGAAGAAGTTGTTGAACTAACACAACTTAATTCAGTTCCTCGCTCAACAGTTCAAAAGGCACAAGTACTTTTGGAATCAGCAAATGCTGTACTGACTGAAATTTGTGAAGGATCCGATTCAATTAAAATCGATGCATGGGCAGAGATTAAAGAATTGCTTGAAGAAAATGTTTCAATCACGAAACCGTTTTTCTTCGAACTTGTAAATATCCGTCGTAAAAAATTATTCGGCGACCTTGAAATTGATAAAGATCTTTTAGAAAAAATGGATGCCGACGCACTTACGTCCGCAAAGAAATCTGCTACAAGAAAACACTTGTACACCGACATGCAAACCAATGACGATAAAATAAACCGTTTGCTTTCACTTGATACTAACGTAACAGTTACTGAAGGTGAACCTGAATACTTCCCAATGGATAAACGTATCACATCATTACTTGATGAATGCGCAACAACCCGCCAACGTTTGAACGCAACGTTATGGCCATTGATGAAAAAACATCATGATGCATATGTTGTTGAATGCAACGGCGACCCAAAAGAGTTCTGGCAAATGCTACAGTACTTCCATTATCGTACCGGCGGTTACCCAAATGAAAAAACACCACCAAAATTATGGTCGGTTGTTGATAAATACAAGACTGCACTTGACCTTTGTGCAAAATTTGAGTACGATTTGTGCGAACAATGGAACAAAAGATTCGGACTTCAAGTTGTAAGTACTGAAAAACAGTCAAACTGGCAGGACTACAACATTTAAAATCATATCAAAAGACCTCAATAGCAAAAAAATATTGCATTTTATGAAAAATAATTTGCATTACTATTGCTATTGAGGTCTTTTTAGTTTATATTTGTATATACATAATTGATAATAACAAACAATATGGAAACTACAAATACCTCAACCAAAACAAAAATTACAAAAGCGGATTTAATCAACTGCGGAATTGCAATTATCTTAGGTGCTTTAATCCTATGGATAAACTCTCCAGTAACTTTATAAATAACCCATACTAAAATGAATATATAATTTAAACAAAATTAAAAAGTTTAGATTATGCATTATTATGTATATAAAGTAACACACATAGAAACGAATCAATTTTATATTGGATCTCGAACTTGCAGCTGCAAACCAATAGACGACGTTAACTATGTAGGTTCAATGAAAACATGGAAACCTGATAAAACAAAATTAATAAAAGAAATTATTAAAGATAACTTTTCTGATAGAATATCTGCATTGCAATTTGAAGAAGTTGAAATTCGTAAGCATATCAATAATCCATTAAATGAAAACTACGCAATTCCGAATACAGCTTTTTATAAAACCGGCAAACATACAAATGCAGGTATGACAACGGTAAAAGATGAAAACGGCAAATTGTTTAAAATTTCAATTAATGATCCGTTATATACAAGTGGACAGTACGAACATATGAATGCAGGAAAGCGAACAGGAAAAACATTAGTAAAGGATGAAAACGGTAATAAATTAATTGTATCTATTGACGATCCTAGATATGCGAATGGCGAACTAGTTCACTATAACGTAGGACACATTAAATCTTTGGCAACTAAAATAAAAATAAGTGATGCAAATAAAAAGTATGTGGGCGAACAGACTAGTACGTATGGCACTATATGGATTCACTGCGATGAATTGATAAAAAATAAAAGGATTAAAAAAGATACAGAGATACCAGATGGCTGGTTAATAGGACGGAAGATTTATGTCAAACGAAAGCAAAGAAGAACAAAAGCTGAAATGATGGAAATAAAAAGTAAAAATAATTAAAAATAAATACACAAACCATTGCTATTGCTGCAATAATGTTGTATATTTGATTTTAACAATTAAACAAAACAAAATTAATACCCGTTCTTTCAAAAAAAATTAAAAAAAAGTAAAAAAAAACAACAAAACCCTTGCTATTGCCTGATTATTGTTGTATATTTGAATATAATAATTGATAAATATAAACATTCACTACAAAAACTTGAAAATTATGAAAAACTCTAAAAAAATCCAATCGAAAATCGCAAAACAAAATCAAACTGTTGCTGACTCATTTGAATTTCCTGTTGGAAAAATGAAATGTGGAAATTCTAAAGGTTATAAAGATCACTTCGGTAGAGCTGTTTCTGAATTTGAACACACACTTCGTTCAAATAAAGCTGAGGTTGCTAGAAGAACTGAAGAATCTCGTATCAAATCTCTTGACGAACAAATCGCTGACCAAAAAAAATACAATGAATCTATCGCTGCTAAAAACGCAGAAAACAAATTGAAAAACTCTGCCGATTACAAACTTGCTCAAAGAAACGCAAACTTCGTAACAAAAGAGGCGGTTGAATACAAACTTGCTCAACGTGGATTAAAACATATCGTTGACGAAAAAGGAAACGTTGTTTTAACTAAAATCACTCCTGTTAAATAATTTCCAATAATTGTTCTGTAAGGAAAACCTTTAATAATCTTGTTAAAGGTTTTCCTTTTAATAAAATCAAAATTAATTTGAAACTTTGAAATACTTCTGTATATAATAATAAATTAAAATATTAACAACAGGAACCTGATTTTTTTACCGCCGCTTTTTATACATAATTTCTCTCGGCGTTTTTTCAGGTTGCCTGTTGTTCTTTCAAAAAATTGCTAGGTTGTATGTATTACCTGGGTTGTTTCGATAACTTTAAGACATTCCGTTCTTACTTGCTGTGACGATAAATCGCAAGAGGGTTTGTTTCCAGATTAACATGAGGCATTCAAGGTTGAGGTTTTATAGCAAAAGGAAACCTCAACTGCCTTTAAAACTTTATCAATTAATACACCGGTATTGAATTTGTTGTAGTGAGCAAATTCCGTACGGTATCCGGAAAGCATTAAGTGGATTGATGCGCCAGTTGGAGAAATAGGGTCGGAGCCTATTCCGGAAGCTTATCAATTAATAAACTTGTTTATTCAAGTAATGTTACTGAATTGTTGTAGTGAGCAATTCAGAAACGGTAACGGTACAGAATATTGGCGCATTCGCCTGGTCAAATCGGCCATGACATTGTAGGTTCGAACCCTACTACCGTAGCAAAAATAAATATCGTGAAGCATTGTATCTGGATGATGCCGCCCGCGTAGGGTGAAGGAAAGCGGCTTGGGTTGTAATACGGTTCGAATCCGTTTCGCGTTTTTAGAGTTCGAATCTCTCCGACGATACAAAATAAAAATAACAATCCCTCCTCATATGAGGGTTCGAGTCCATCCGAGGGATTGCCGTTGAACACGGTGCCCTTGTCGTTTAATGGCCAAGACATGTGGAGCGATTGTTATTAAAGATTATGGGCGTCGGTTCAGTCCGATATAAATAGTTAGGTTAAAAGCACCTGCATGCCCGCGGTATTTGGTTTGACCAGCGGTTCAATTAATGAGGGAGACGGACGCCCTCACCAGCGGATACTGATGTGACAAGATACCTAGGACCACCAATCCGGGGTTGAAAGTTGAAACTAACAGGTGGTGCTGAGTTTTATTGTATTGTTCTCAACAAAAGGCGTTGAGGTAAATAGGTGGACTGCACTTAGCAATATAACATATCAATGATACTACGGGATGGTACTAACTGTTAATAAGGTACTGGGTATTGCGCATAGTGTTACCCTATTCGATTGACGTGTGGAAAAAAGTAATGGACCATAAGTTAATCACCGGTTTGTAACTGGTAAAGAATTAAATACAGCTGCGGTTGACGAGGCCATAGAGTTAAACGAGTGCACAACTGTTATTGCCGGCCGTAAAGTACACATGAGCCATGGCGATTAATATCAGTTAAGGATATATAAAGCTAGTAAGTTTATGTATCTGCTCTCGTTTTTATTTGTAACTTAATAACTCAATATATGATCTCAACACCAACAACAATCGTACTTGCAGTTGCTTTCATCGGTTTAATTATCTATGGAACTCGTAAGTATACAAAAAACCAAAAAAGTAAAGTCGAATAAATTTTACTTTTTTCTAATTGTTCGGAAAGCTTAGAAGGCGAAGCACCGGCTGTCCGGTAGAGATAGGTTCGATTCCTATATTAAACTTTAATTTATTCCTATATCAATTTTGATATATAATATAAATAATTAAAAATATTTAAATGTATGTATCATTATGTATATCGAATTGAACATATAGAAACTAAACAATTCTATATAGGTTCCAGAAGTTCAGAAGTTCATCCTACTCTAGATTCTTATCTAGGTTCAATGAAAACTTGGAAACCTGATAAGACAAAGTTGAAAAAGGAAATTATTAAAGATGACTTTATTTGCAGAGAAGATGCTTTAAAGTTTGAAACAGAAGAAATAACAAATTGTATTGAAGATCCTTTAAATGAGAATTATTATATTCCATTCAATGGCTTTCATACAATAGGTAGTGTAATGGTTAAAAATTCAGAAGGACATACGTTTCTTATTAAAATTGATGATCCTCGTTATGCATCCGGCGAATTAAAACCAATTGCGTTAAATAGAGTAGCAGTTATTGATTCAAACGGTAATGTGTTTTGTGTGAATACTGATGATCCTCGTTATTTATCAGGTGAACTCAAATCATTGCAAAGTACAAAGAAGGGCTCGCATTACGTTTGTGATAAATTAAAACGTAGAGTAAATATGGTATCGCGTGATGGCATAGTTATTAGAGTAGGAATCGACGATTGTCCATCATTAATCGACAACGGTTATGTATACGTATGGTCAAATCGATGTCACTCGGACGAAACAAAACAAAAAATGAGAGAATCGCACGCAGGGAAACAAGCAGGCAATAAAAATTCGCAGCATGGAACTATGTGGATTCACAATATAGAATTGAAACAAAATAAAAAAATAAAAATAACTGATGTTATTCCAAACGGATGGAGTAAAGGCAGAGTTATTAAAGACTCATAGTTTTAAGTTTGATGCATGTCGTGATGACACCATCCGTTTACCTTTAATCGACTTTAGGTGAACTCCTTTCTTTATCCCGTGCGTTGTAGTGAGCGTACGGGATTTTTTTGTTAAACTTTAATTTATTGATATATGAAATACTTGTTACTTTCAATTGCAATCGCTATTCTAACGTCATGCTCTGATTATGACGGTCCTCTCTATCGTGTAGTCGTTCAGCACACAGGCAAAGATAATGAACAACGTGACACACTCATTTTAGGTATACCCAAACTAAGCGACTACCAACTCACCGCAGATGTTCCTGGACAAGCTATGCCAATGGTTATATATAATGTTAGATCATTCAAAATATTAAACCAAATTCGAGACCGTTATGTTGACTCCGCCCTTGCTGTTAATTATAAACGTAACTGTTATTTCTACGAACATAAGTAATCCTAGAATTGCTGTCATGGAACTACCTCAGCCATAGTCTTTCCATACTACCCTTTCCGAAACCACAGTAGTTATTATATACAGTTTTCAAAAATAGTTTCATATTCTTAAAAAATAATTTCATATACTATTGCTATTGTATTCATAATGTTGTATATTTGATTTTAACAATTAAACAAATAATCATGGGACAAAAATACTTTTCATTATCCGAAACAATCTCTGCAAACCAGTTCATGAAAATACTTGTTGCTTGTGGCGCAACGCTCGAACAAATAACAGACTGGCGCTGGGAAATCGAATTAGGCGACAAACCACAATCATATCATTGCATAGGTTGTCACCCTGTAGCAAAAAGACTTGACCTTTACGGAACTGATATCTTTATTCATTAATCTATGGGAATACTTTCAAACATGATGCATCACGTATCTAGATTCGTTGGCATCTTTAGTTGTATCTTTGGCGGTTTACTTCTATTCATACTTGCATGTGTATTCTTTAACCCAACATTGGATATGCTGTTCCAATTCCAATTTTGTTTTTTCGCATTTCTTGGTTGCTCATTCGTATTCCTGATATCATTAACTTTTCATTTAATAATTGACGCACTAATTTAATTAACTATGAAACTGCTATTATTTCTTTTACCACTTTTTCTGTTTGCATGCGCGCCATACGATGGTCCTGTCAACCTTGTTGAGGTAACTCATAACTCAACTGACTTCGGCCAAGTTGATACATTCATAATGGGCCAACCTGAAATTAAATACTACAATGGCGATAGAGACCGACCTTATCTATGGGCATCTAAACCAAACAAGGTCGAAGAACATTACTCAATTGATAATGTTTTTAAATTCAAAATACTTTATCGTTTACATACAATTGATAATGATACTGCGATGTACTATGATAATCTTAAACATCGAACTCCTTCTGCTAAAACTAAAAAATGTAACGCTTGGTATAAATTTTAAATTCTACTTATGATAACTGAATTATTCATACTTGGCTATTTGCTAGTCGTACTATTTATTGGAGTATTCTTTGACATTGAACCTGCTGCTGGTATGTTCTGGCCGATATTACCGTTTATGTTTTTCATAGCATTCCTTGCATCGAAATTCAATAAACCACCGGTATGCGAACCATCAACATTAAAAAAAACAATTCCAACGTTTAACGAATTCTTGAATGAAAATGAAAATCGAAAATCCTAAACTTAAAGCATTCATTATTAAACGACCTATCGTCGCTCTTATAATGGCACTTCACGCTCTGCCTGTTATCTCTATGATTATCATTGGCATTGCAAATTTCTCTATCTTAAACTTGTTCATTGCTTATATCATTGGACTTGTTGCTGACATACTCGTTATCATTGGCATTATGCTTGTCCAAACAATTATGTTCGTACGTGACGTAAATAATACTGAACCTAAATACTAAAATCATGTGTCTTGTAACTAAACAAATTACACCGAAGATCCTTACCGAAGATATCACGGTTTATAAAAAAGTTGAATGACTTCCAATCTTTATAACAAACGATAAAGACGAACCTGATGAACTACGAGTTAGCAGCTCATCACAAGGATTTGAATACATACTAGGAAACCTTTACGAAACTCGAATTTCGCAAATCGACTTAGACAGCAACGATTTGAACCCAGGCTCAACTGCACACGCAGATGATATCGTAGGAATCCATTATAACATAAAGGGACCTAGGTCATACACAGAAAGAATCGAATATTTAAAAAAGAAACGCCTTGCAGTTTATGCTAAAGGTTTCCACTTTTACAAAACCATTAGACGTGCTATTGATTCTGGCATTCAAAAAGAATACGTAATTGTTGAATGCACAATACCAAAAGGCTCACAAGTTTACTACGATGAAACAGATCTTGGTGTTGCAAACAAAATTACAATTAACAAAATTCTGCCAACTGTTATTACTGATATTAATTACTAAAGATTACAACTATGTCTGCCTACCCACAATGCGATAAATACTCGTCTGATGAAGGATACGATGGCCGTTTTGCTATAACGCAAATTGAACCAGCAAAAGTGTCAATCACATCTATTAAACCTATTAACTTGCTGAATATTCTATTCCTGCTTGTTCGACTTTTATGGTACACACTGTCCGTACCATTCTGTCTTTCTTGGCTTATCATCGTGTTCGTATTCACTTTTAAATTCCAACACGAACTACTAGTCTATACTGTTAGAGATAACTACTCAACTAAATATAAAGGCGAATCAGGCTATTGGTACTACGGTTATTACAATCCAATCAAATGGATTATACGTACGCAATCATTCGACATCTGCGTATTCGAACCTAACGATGATTGGGATTAATTACAGTTTATAACCTGTTTATAGAAAATTCATCTTCGTTCCCCGTAGCATTTCTTATCATTGGTGGAAAACTGTAACCACAGAATAACATTTCATACCCATTCAGTTACAGTTTAATATTCAATATAGCAATCTAGAGATACTAAACCATCTCTAGATTCTTCTAGTCTTGTAGATTTTCTTCTAGAACCTTAAAAACTGCAGCATACTATTCAAATATTCCACAATATAACAAACTACACATTATCCACAATACAATACAACATATAGTTTATTCAGTTTTTCTACAATACAATCAATAACATATCTATACATATATCCACAATACAATCTTCCATACAATCATGTTCCATACAATCATGTTCCATACAATCATGTTCCATACAATCATGTTCCATACAATCATGTTCCATACAATCATGTTCCATACAATCATGTTCCATACAATCATGTTCCATACAATCATGTTCCATA
>JBBACR010000001.1:0-472 GCA_041656875.1 Candidatus Pacearchaeota archaeon | reverse complement strand
TTCCATACAATCATGTTCCATACAATCATGTTCCATACAATCATGTTCCATACAATCATGTTCCATACAATCATGTTCCATACAATCATGTTCCATACAATCATGTTCCATACAATCATGTTCCATACAATACATCTATTATAACACCATGGGTAACTAACCACACTTGAGAATTCTAACTTCAATTACCGTTTTGCAATCAAGATCCACTACATTTCAACTAAATAAACACTTCTAGCGCCATCTAAAAGATACATACAGTATCTAAGTAATCAGCCGGAGATATCTCGCATTGTATACCGAAAATAAGATTCATAAAAGACGTGCAAAACAGATCTCCGGAGATCTGTTAAACAGATCTCCTACCTTAAGTATACTTTAATGACGATGTTAACGGAAAATGTATAGTTTTGAATTAAATACGAACAAACAAGAAGTTTTCCGAATGAACAATGACATGCAAAACAGATAT